>NZ_JAPKMZ010000005.1:0-388192 GCF_026344155.1 Alcaligenes nematophilus
GATGGATGGATGGATAACGGACAAAAGAACGACCACACGAACACTGCATCGGCCCTATGCCTCCAATCAACAGTGTCTCTATATAGATAGCGAGTTAAATGGCCTCCAAGATCGAGCATTATGCAGGGCTGCTAGCCGCTCGGGGCCCCGGGACCGGGTGTTGGGGCGAGTCAGAGTACTTGCCGCAGTCGCAGTCATGATCGGGGATGCAAGCAGTCTGCTGTTTGAGCCCAAAGTTTGTGATTGGTCCGGGGGACCAATCACTGGGCGAGTTCAGACTGCGCCCCGATCATGACTACGACAAGGGGACCGGCGCATTGCGCCGGCAAGTAGTCCGCCCCAACACCCGGTCCCGGGGCCTCGAGTGGCGACCTACGTAGAGCGGTTGAAACAATGAGCGCCCTCTCTATATAGAAAGGCCATTCATTGTTGCGACTCAACCCTCTATATATAGTTGGGTGGTGAGCCTCCCCAAGAAGTAATCCAATCCCCCCACCCGCTATCCTCACTGACCTTCAATAGCCCTTTGGTTCTCAGTCTCTTTGCTTAGCTCTTAGATTCTCCGAGTCTCTAAGTCTCTAAGTCTCTAAGTCTCTAAGTCTCTAAGTCTCTAAGTCTCTAAGTCTCTAAGTCTCTAAGTCTCTAAGTCTGCACCCATGAGAACACCAATCATCTCAACACATCCTCTCTAGTAGAAAAAACCCAGCTTTCTCTCACCGATAGAACGTCCTCTACACCGACACGCTCTCTCTATATAGAGGACAAAGACACACCTGCAGAAAGCAACTACAGAGACACAAGCTCACCCAAGGCAGGGCTACAAACACAGCTCCCCCTCCTATCTACTCTATATATAGAGAGATCCTCCCCCCTTACGCCCCCAAGCAATAAGCTAATCCCCAATTCATTGTTATTTTCTGTAGCGACGTTCATTACCATTCCTTATGCACTTAATCCTCTAAGCAGGCCTCTGCTTACTCAAGAGAGTAATAATGATCAAACCAATCCTCATCTCCTTGGCATTTGCATTCAGCGCGGTCCTGGCACCGACTGCTTCCGCAGAGCCAAGCACACCCGACACGGCAGCCAAACCAGCCGCATTGATCTCGGCTGGCGACCTGGCCACCAAGCTGGATCAAAACAATCTGCGCATTCTGGATATCCGCACAGACAAAGAATATGCAGCAGGCCATGTACCAGGTGCCGTCCACACTCCATATGGTGCCTACCGCGGCCCAGCCGAGAACGCCGGTGCCCTGCGCTCCGAAGCCGAGCTGTCTGCCCTGTTCAGCAAAGCCGGCATTTCCAAGGACAGCTACGTTGTCGTCACCTACGCGGGCGCCAACCCCACGGACTTCGGCGCAGCAGCACGCGTGTACTGGACACTGAAAGCTGGCGGCCTGACCCAGCTATCCATTCTGGACGGCGGCCTGCAAGCCTGGGAAGCCGAAGGCAAAGCCCTGAGCAAAGACACCCCCACTGTCACCCCCACCGAATTCAGCTACCACTACAACAAAGACATGGTGGTCAGCACACAAGAAGTCGCTGACTACATCAAGAACGGCCAGGCTCCCGTCCTGCTGGACGCTCGCCCAACCGAATTCTTCAAAGGCGAAAAGCGCGTTGACGCCGCCGCCCGCTACGGCACCCTGCCCGGCGCACGCGAGCTGGACTTCAACAGCTTTTTCCGTAGCGACAAACCTGTCCTGAAAGACACCGGAGAACTCGTCAAGATCGTCAAAGAACAAGGCCTGGACGACAAACCCACCGTTTCGTTCTGCAATACTGGCCACTGGGCTGCCACGAACTGGTTTGTCCTGTCCGAACTGGCCGGCAACCCTAACGTGAAGCTCTACCCCGAGTCCGTCGTGGAATGGAGCCGCAGCAACTTGCCTATGGATAACCAGCCCTCCCGTTTCGAAGTTCTGAAACTCGATGCCAAACGCGCCATTAACTAAAGAAATCGATCATGCTTTATCTGACTAGACTGGGCTTTATCCTGGCCAGCCTGGCCCTGATTGTTGGGGTCGCTCTGGTAGGTGGACTGCGCCAAGGCCTGCTCGCCCTGCTGGGGATTGGCTTTGGTGCCGTACTGCAAGGAGCCCGTTTCGGTTTCACGACCGGCTGGCGCAACTATATCGAGCGCCGTGACCCTCAAGGTATCTGGGCACAAATGCTCCTGCTGGTATTGGCCGCCGCCTTCACCCTACCCTTGATCGCCGATAGCGGTGGTGAGCTGGTTGGCGCGATTGCTCCATTGACCATCAGCCTGGTATTGGGCGCCTTTCTGTTTGGCGCTGCCATGCAACTGGCCGATGGCTGCGGTTCCGGCACTCTCTATAAAGCAGGCGCAGGCGCACCGATTTCCTTTGCGGTTCTGCCTACCTTTGCTATCGGTAGCTTTCTAGGTGCATCGCACCAGCCAGGCTGGATTGCGCTGGGTGGCCTACCCGCTATCGACCTGACTGTGTCCTTGGGCTGGCCCACTGCCTTGTTGATTACCGTACTAGGCTGCGCCGCCGTATCCTGGTTCGTCGGCCGAGGTGCACGTCGCCATCGGAAAGAGCAAAACAGCCCACCTGCCAAATGGGAAATGCGCTGGTGGATGGGCGCTTTGCTGCTGGCCGTGCTGTATGCCATTCACATGATCGTCGCAGGCCAACCCTGGGGCATCGTCTATGGTATTGGCTTGTGGGGCGCAAAAGTATTCTCGGCTCTGGGCTGGTCCCCGGTTGGCGACGCGTTCTGGGGCGTGGCTCCACATGCACAACGTCTGGCTGAACCCGTCCTGGCTGATGTTACTTCGGTCACCAACTTTGGTTTGATTTTGGGCGCCATGGCAGCCTCACGCTGGAATCATCCTGCCAATTTCAAATCCCCCAATGCCCGCACTTTGTGGGTAGGCGCAATTGCGGGCCTGGTGATGGGCTACAGTGCCCGTATGGCCTTCGGATGTAATGTGGGCGCATTCCTGGGAGGCATCGCCTCGGCCAGCATCCATGGCTGGGTCTGGTTTGCACTGGCCTTTGCCGGGTCCATCATAGGCGTGCGCATTCGTCGCCGCGTTAATCCTTGAGTCGTGCAAGCATGAGCAAAACTACTTTCCGCCTTATTACCAGTACCTTCTGGCTGGTCGTTGTCTTGCTAGTTGTCATGGACAGCCTGCAAGACTATCCCTACCGCCCCGAGCCCGCCCCCATTGCCTGGGGTAGTGGACAAGCCGCTAGCGGCGGCCACTGCTCGGGTCGATAAGCCGGGGCCTACCCGGCCTGTAACACCCCTGATGGGAGAAAACCTGGCAGCCTTACTTGGCTGCATCGGGTTTCACCATCAGGGGTTTTCTTTTGGGTGAAGGAAAGCGCATCGGCTTATAGTGACAAACCGACAGCCTGCATTGCCCGCCCCCACATAAGCGCCAGAGCACGACAAAGCAAGCACAGAGCCGTGCTAGCATCAATCAGATTTCCCAACCCTCTGTTGTCATGCTGACCTTCCTTCGCACCACCTTTAGCCGCAGCCTGCGCATGTTTTATACCGTTGCGCGCATCATGCTCCCCATCATGATTGCGGTGCGTATTGCCGCGCAGTTGGGTCTGATCGAGCAAGTCGGTAAACTGATAGGCCCGATCATGGCACTGGTTGGCCTGCCAGCCGAAGCCGGTATTGTCTGGGCAACCACGGCTCTGGCCGGTATTTACGCTGGCATAGGATCAATGGCGGCCTTGGGCGACAGCTTGAGTTTCAACGTGGCTCAAATCAGCGTCTTGGGCACCATGATGCTGTTTGCACACAATATGCCTATGGAACAGGCAATTGTGCGTCGGGCCGGAGCCAGCTTCTGGTTTACCGCCACGCTGCGGATTGTCTGCGCCCTGCTTTACGGTGGCCTGCTGGCCTGGGGTTTGAATAGCGCCGGGCTGTTACAGGAACCCGTGTCCCTTGCCTGGCTTTATGGGCAATCCAATGCCACACAAGGCGGTTGGCAAGGCTGGGTAGACTGGTTGTGGGGAACGGCCAGCTCGCTATTCATGACTTGGCTGATTATTCTTGGCCTGCTCCTGATCCTGTCAGTCCTGGAGAAAATCGGCTTCACCCGATTGCTGACTCGACTCCTGCTTCCCTTGCTCCGCTTTTCAGGCTTGGAAGAACGAGTCGCCCCCACCACCACGATTGGCGTATTGCTGGGCTTGAGCTACGGCGGTGCCTTGATTATTGATGAGTCCCGCCAGCAGAACTACAGTCCCAGAACACGCTTGCTGGCCTTGTCCTGGCTGTCATTGAGCCACTCCCTGATTGAAGACACCATTCTTATTCTGGCTCTGGGTGCCAACATCTGGGTGGCCCTGGTCGGCCGACTTGTTCTGACCTTGTTGGTTATTGGCCTGATGGCCCGTGTGACATTACCAGGTAGCGCCCTGTACAGACGCTACCTTGCTTCTGCCTCGCACCCTCAGGATGCTTAGCTTTTGACCAGCAGATCCTGAAAACGCTGGTAGAACTTCTTGAGCTTGGGCGCAATGACCATCTGGCAATAGGCTTGCTCGGGGTGCAATGCAAAATAATCGTGGTGATAATCCTCGGCCTCCCAGAAAGTGGAACTGTCGAGCACATGGGTCACGATTGGTGCATCAAACTGCGATTTGATTTCTTCGATGACTTCAAAGGCCTGGCGGCGCTGTTCTTCATTTTGACAAAAAATTGCCGACGCATACTGTGGTCCCTGGTCAGCGCCCTGACGATCCGGCGTGGTAGGGTCATGGGTCAGGAAAAATACCTCCAGCAAATCCCGATAGGAAATGACGGAAGGGTCGAATTCCACTTTGACCACTTCAATATGGCCGGTCTGCTTGCCGCAAACCTGTTCATAGGTGGGATGCTCTACATGGCCGCCACAATATCCGGGCACCACAGACTGCACACCTCGCAAGGCTTTGAAAATCCCTTCAGTGCACCAAAAACATCCGCCACCTAATATGGCTGTTTCCTTCATGAATTCTCCTTTGTTGACGAATTGGCTAGACTCAGCAACCAGGCTGCAATAGCTTGTGCTTGCTCGGCGCTGATCCGGTTTTGAGCGGGCATGGGAATAGCTCCCCAGTTCCCCCGACTACCCTGTTGAATTTGTCGCTGCAAATACGCCTGAGTTTCCTGCGCCGGACCTGACGCGTAGCGTTGGGCGATCTCCCGAAAAGGGGGCCCGACCCGTTTACGATCAATTTGATGACAGGACAAGCACTGCGCCTGCACGATATCCATCAGCGCTACCGTATCAGCCTTTGCCACCGGATTAAAGATCATCAATCCACAAAAAACTACTAATGGTAAACGTCTGGCCCAAGAGACTGAATGCAGCATGATCCTTCCCTTACAATTTACCCAGCCCTGGTCTGGGCTCGCAGTCACGCTATTATCTGATATTCATCTCTGTAATGGGCACGCATGTTAATTCACCCGCAGTTTGATCCCGTCGCCATACAACTTGGACCCCTTGCCATTCATTGGTATGGCTTGATGTATTTAGTGGGCTTTGGCCTGGTTTGGCTGGCTGGCACAGCACGTATCCGTGCGGGCTATGACTTGCTGACCCGCAAGGACCTGGAAGACCTGATCTTTTACTGCGTCCTGGGCGTGGTGGCAGGTGGGCGTCTGGGCTACACCCTGTTCTATCAACCCTCTTACTACTTGTCGCACCCGCTGGAGATTCTGTATGTCTGGCAAGGTGGCATGTCCTTTCATGGTGGTCTGATCGGTGTGCTGGTGACAATTGCGCTGTTTGCTCGAAACCGTCAACGGCGTTTTCTGGAAGTCAGCGATTTTCTGGCTCCCCTGATTCCCCTGGGGCTGGCCGTGGGCCGCCTGGGTAATTTCATTAACGGCGAACTATGGGGTCGCCCCAGTGATGTGCCCTGGGCCATGGTATTTCCGCAAGTGGATGCAACCCCCCGCCATCCTTCGCAGTTGTATGAGATGGCCCTGGAGGGCATTGCCCTGTTTATCTTGCTGTGGTGGTTCACGCGTCGTCCACGCGCCGTCGGTCAGACCAGTGCCCTGTTCCTGATCGGCTACGGTTTCTTCCGCTTCATGGTGGAGTACACCCGCGAGCCCGACGGCTACCTGGGTCTGCTCAGCGCAGGCTTGTCGATGGGGCAGTGGTTGTCCTTGCCCATGATTGTCGCTGGCCTGGCTCTGTTTGCGTATGCCAGCAAACGAGACGTTGCGCCTGGCAGTCAGAAATAAACAAAACAGCAGAAAAGAAAAAAGCCCGTCCAGATCTGGACGGGCTTTTTTTGTAGGTGCCCCACCATTGCCGTCAAGACCGGCATCCTGGAACCGAGGGTCCAAGATCGGCTGTCATCAAGCCAGCTTCGGGTTCGTCGACGAGGACGATCGCTCCTACTGGCTAATCCAACAACCTGTATGCCAAAAGCATTGGTTCAAGGAATGTATGGTCGTGTCACGAACACGGCAGGGACTTACTGGGATGAAGCAGCCCGCGAGGGACAACAAGGGACTGCTTTCAAATTTGGTTTAGCGCGCGGTACCCGAAGGTTCGATGACCTCGTCAATCATTGCGTGCATGTCTTCAATTTTACGCTTGAAATCGCCAAAAGCAACATTAGCCAGAGGACCATCAGGTGCTTTAGCGGATAAAAACTCGCTGGCGATCTGAATGGCGGCCATGACGGCGATACGTTCGTTGCCAGAGACACGGCCCGAACCCTTGATAGACTGCATGCGCTGGTCTACCAGTTTGACAGCTTCCAGCAAGCGCGCTTTTTCGGAAGGAGGGCATGCCAGAGAGTAATCGCGGCCCAACAGGGAAATATCGACTCGTTCCATGACTTACTCCTGTACGGCACCGGGTAAACGCATCAGGATCGAACCAATCTGGTCGCGAGCCTGTCCTGCTACATCACGCAACACACCCATACCCGCGCGTGCGCTGTCCAACTCGCGACGCAAGGCAACTACCTGGGCCTGTTCCTGTTCAAGCAGCTTTTTCAGTTCTGCCTGATCAGCCTGCGCTTGTTGCTGCACCACATCCAGTTGACGCTGATGCGAAGCAACACCGGTGGACAGGGACTCGAACTCATCTTGTTGACGACGATTTTGCTGGCGCAAGGCGTCCAGCTCGGCATCCTGAGTTTTCAGACGAGCTAATAATTGAGCGCGTTCAGCGTTGAGCTGACGAGATTGCTCTACCAGTTGACCGATACGGTCAGCGAGAAAGTCGAGATCTTGCAACATGGGCCTTATCGTAAACCATTGCTAGCGTTACTGGGTAGAGGAATTTCATACTAATGATAACCTTTCACCCATCTTTCCATTACCTTTCAAACTTCTTTCAAAGCCTGCCATCCACCTACGAACACGCTCCCAAAAAACCCTAAATTTCCGGAATTACCGGGAAAACCCTTAAAAACTAGGGTCATCTCAGGGTTTCCAGTCTTCAAGTGCTCCATTACCATGCGTCACCTCTGTTCAATGCAGTCGGCACACGCAGAGTATGGAGCCCGCTCCACTATAAAGAAGCTGACACAGGAAAAAGGAAAACCAATGCGCAAGGCAGACAAGGAGAATCCACCTTATGCAAATTAAAAATAAACAGGACTTCTGGTCCGGGGTCATGTTCGTGGTCGTGGGCGCCGCTTTCGCGCTCGGGGCCACCAGCTACTCGATGGGAACAGCCGCCCGCATGGGGCCCGGCTACTTCCCCTTCTGGCTTGGTGTATGCCTGAGCTTGTTAGGGGCGGTTGTCACTTTGGGCTCGATGTCTGCCAAAGCAGAAAGCACCGAGGTAGAGAAGTTTAACTGGAAAGTGCTCTTCGTTATCATCGGCGCGGTCGTGCTTTGCGGTCTGACACTGAACTCGCTGGGTGTTTACATCTCCATTTTCCTGCTTGTACTGATCAGCAGCTTTGCCAGCCATGAATTTAGCTGGCCTGTTGCACTGGGCGCAGCCGTCTTTTTGGTGCTGTTCGTCTGGTTGGCATTCATCAAGGGCCTGGGGCTGGTGTTCCCCCTGTGGCCAAGTTTTCTGGCCTGATTAGGGGGTGAACGAATATGGAATTATTTGACAACCTGATGCTGGGTTTCTCGGTGGCGATCACGCCCGAGAACCTGGCCTACGCTTTGCTCGGTTGCATACTGGGCACCTTGATTGGCGTGTTGCCAGGCATTGGCCCTGTACCAACCATTGCCATGCTGCTGCCCATTACGTATGTGCTGCCTCCCGTTGCTGGTCTGATCATGCTGGCCGGTATTTACTATGGCGCCCAATATGGTGGGTCTACAACCGCCATTCTGGTTGCCCTGCCGGGGGAAACTTCGGCCGTAGTCACCGTGCTGGACGGACACCAGATGGCCCGTAATGGCCGGGCCGGTGCTGCCCTGGCGATTGCTGCTCTGGGTTCTTTCTTTGCCGGTTGTGTGGCCACCGTGCTGCTGGCCGCTTTTGCTCCGCCCTTGGCTGAAGTCGCCTTCAAGTTTGGACCTGCGGAGTATTTCTCATTAATGGTCTTGGGCCTGGTCGGTGCTGTGGTGCTGGCTTCGGGCTCCCTGCCCAAAGCTATCTGCATGATCTTGCTGGGTCTGCTGCTGGGTATGGTCGGTACCGACGTGAACTCCGGTGTTGCCCGTTACGACTTTGGTATTCCAGAACTGCAAGACGGTATCGACTTCGCCGTGGTGGCCATGGGTGTGTTTGGTTTCTCCGAAATCATGAACAACCTGGAGCTGGGCGATCAACGCGTGGAGATCACTGGCAAGGTCGGCTCGCTGTACCCCAACAAGCAAGAGTTCAAGGAGTCCTGGCCTGCTGTCGTGCGTGGTACCGCCATGGGTTCTTGCCTGGGTATCTTGCCCGGTGGTGGCGCGGTGCTGTCCTCCTTTGCGTCTTACACACTGGAGAAGAAAATCTCCAAGAACCCGGAACGCTTTGGTAAAGGTCACCCTGCTGGTCTGGCCGGTCCCGAGTCTGCCAACAACGCTGCCGCTCAAACCTCCTTCATCCCGCTGCTGACCCTGGGTATCCCCGGTAACGCTGTGACCGCGCTGATGATTGGTGCCATGACCATCCACAACATTCAGCCTGGTCCACAAGTGATGACCAGCCACCCTGAACTGTTCTGGGGTCTGATCGCCTCCATGTGGATTGGTAACCTGATGCTGGTGATCCTGAACCTGCCATTGGTAGGCCTGTGGGTGAAACTGCTTAAAGTGCCCTACCGCCTGCTGTTCCCCGCCATTCTGGTGTTCTGCACGGTGGGTGTGTACTCGCTGAACTACAACGTGTTTGACATTCTGGTCACCGCCGCCTTCGGTTTGGTGGGCTACGTCTGGTCCAAGCTGCGTTGTGAAGGTGCTCCGCTGTTGCTGGGTCTGGTCCTGGGACCAATGATGGAGGAAAACTTCCGTCGTGCCCTGCTACTGTCCCGCGGTGATTACACCACCTTTGTGACACGTCCTCTGTCCCTGTCGCTGCTGGTCCTGGCTGCCTTCCTGGTTGTGGTTGTGGCCCTGCCTTCGGTGAAAAAGAAACGCGAAGAGACCTTCGTCGAAGAGGACTAAAACACCGTCCGTTCTCTGGTTTGAACGCTCCCGCTGAAAGGGAGCATTCAAACCGGCGCAGTCAACAAGAAGGCCTGATTTCGTCTCTCCACGAAATCAGGCCTTTTTCTTTGTCAGCTGATTTCGCTGCCTGCTTTCAAGACAGCCAAATCTTTGAAAGAGCGCACAGCCCTACGTCAGGAAACAAGCCTCAGGCAGCCAGAACTGCCTGCGTACACAAGCTTCCCAGCAGGGGAGCCAGAATGACACCGGGGTGAGCCACGACGGCGAACAAACCATCTACAGTCCCAATAGGCCCACACAATGGCTGCTTGTTACTAGTCATGGGGCGCTGCCCGACCTCTATCGACAAGATGCGCGGGACAGAAGGTAGTTGCAGCAACTGGGCAATGGACTGACAGGTTTGCTCGGCCAGACGCTGCAAACCTGCCTCTCCTTCCAAAGGATAATCCAACGCCGACATCAACCCTCTTTCTTTGCCCGGTCGCAACTCCAGATCCTGAGCACAGAGTAAATGCCGGACCCGATTTCTATCAGCATCCAGGCGCAGTAACACGGCGGGCTGTTGCTCTATAGGCAACGCTACCCCTACACTGGCTGCCAAAGCCAAGGCACCATAAGCATTGGCCAGCACCACCTTGTTGGCCTCGATGACTTGCCCTTGCACTTCTATACCGTTCACTCGCCCTCCTGCCGACAACACACGCTGTACCGTACCGGACAGAACCGTAGCGCCATTCGCTTGCGCCGCTTGAATAAAACAACGTGCCAGATCTACTGGCTCCAAGGCGAAATCATCGGGCGCCCACATTGCCAAATCCGGTACGGCTGCCAACGACGGTTCTTTCTGACGCACTTGCGCGGCTGACAGGCTTTCAACCCTGGAACCGGCTGCCAGATGCTCGGCAATCAAGGCGGCTGTCTCGTCCTTCGTTTCCCCCCAGGACAAGGCTCCACGCACGGTCACAGGCAATGCCCCCAAGCTCTGCTTCAGACGCGTGTACTCTTCCAGAGCGTGTAGACGCAAGGCAAAGGCGTCAGTGTCATCAGAAGGTGTACTGGCGCTGGCTCCTACCCATCCAAAAGAGGCAGCGGTTGCGCTAGGCACACTACCCGAACCCTGATCGATCAAAGTGACTGCGGCACCCGCTTGAGTCAGATGCCAGGCGACCGACGCCCCCATCACGCCACCACCGACGACCAGCACTTTGCATTTATGCGTCATAGCTTTCTACTAATGAGTAAACAAAAAACAGCCAGCCGCTTGTGCGCATGAACAAGCGAACAACCAGCCAGGCAACAAGATACGGTCTGCTCTCAGCAAAAACAACAAGGGCCTGAATCCCTTGCGGAATTCAGGCCCTTGAGATCAGTCCAACTTACATCGTGCCTTGGCGGCGCTTGTAAAAGTTACCGATATACATGGCCAGCAGCACGAGCATGGTAGAGATCAGAATCATGATGATCCCCAGCGCCGAGAGCTTGCCCCACAAACCATCTTCGGCATAACCCAGCACCTGTACCGCCAGCACTTCCGTACCGGGACGGGACAGCACCACCGACACCGTCAGCTCACGAATGAACATGGTTGCCATCAAGATCCAGGCCGACACCACACCAGGAATCAGCAAAGGAATAATGATGCGGCGCATGGTGGTCCAGGAACTGGCCCCGGCAACGGCCGAGGACTCCTCCAGGTGGGCATGGACCTGCACAAAAGCGGCCGACAGCGGTCGGATACCGTAAGGCAGATAAGCGGCGATATAGGCCAGCAGCAAGGCGGTCAGCGTGGCATACAAAGGCGTTTGCACAAAGAACCACATAAAGCCGATCCCGATCACAATCCCCGGGAAGGAAAAGGACAGGAAGCTCAAGGTATCCAGCAGCGCCGCCGCCCGCGTTCGTAACTTGACCACCACATAGGCCACAAACAGCGATAGCAATACACCCAGACTGGCTCCGACCACAGCCAGGAACAAACTGTTCTTCATGGCCACTTTGGAGATCGGATCTTGAATGACATCAATCCAGTTCGCCCAGCTCATCAAGGAGAAGGCGCGAGCACTAGGCACCATGGAATACGGAATCATGGAGGTGTACAGCAGCACGGCCACAGGCAGCACCACCATCAGCAAGCTGATAATGCCCACAATGATGAACAAGGGGATTTTCGCGCGACGCAACTCCAGCTGAGTGGGTTTGAAACCACGGCTGGAGATCGTCACATACTTGCTGCTTTCTTTCGTCATGTAGCGATACAGAACGATCAGGGCAATAGAGGCCGACAGCACACTCATGCCCAGCGCTGCCGCTTTTCCGTAATCTGGAGCGAAGCCGGTAGAGATCATCTCGAACAGATAAGTGGCCAGCACATCCACACGACCTGGGGTACCCAGAACACGTGGCACGGCGTAGGAAGCCAAGGCCCGCACAATCGCCAGAATGAAAGCCGCCATGATGGCTGGACGCAGAATCGGCAGGGTAACCCGCGTCAAGGTACGCCACAGACCGCCCCCGAACACACGCGAGGACTCTTCCATGGAAACGTCAAAAGAGGCCATGGCAGGCGCAATGATCAGATAGGCCACGGGCATGTTCAACAAGCCTTCAACCAGAATCATGCCCCATAGGGAATAAATATTCAGCGGCGCTTCCTGCAGGCCCAATGTGTCCTGCAAGAACATATTGATCAGGCCGTTGGACGGGTTCAGCAACAATGCCCAGCTCACCGAGAACAGCAAGTGCGGAATCATCATGGGGACGATGGACAGCACCGTGAACACCCCTTTCATGGGCATGTTCGTACGCGTATTCAGGTAGGCCAGGAAAACAGCCAGCGCAGTAGAGAACAGGGACGAGCCCAGCACGAAAACCACCGTATTGAAGGTGACTTCCAGCAAGAAGGGATCGGTGTAGGCGGCTACGTATTTAGCCGTGGTAAAGGAGCCAAAAGCCGTCAGGCCCTGCGAGAAGCTGCCCAGCAGCAACATCAGGACCGGGCACAGCGTCAGAAAGCCGACGATCAGAATAAGCGACCAGCTAAGTGGTCTGCGTGTGTGATTCATGATGCCCCGCCCTTATGCCGACAACAGCATGCAGTGTTCAGGGTGCAGGTTAAAGCGTACGGTATCGCCCTCTTTCACCTTCACGTCTGGATCAATACACACCAGAAGCTGCTCTTTACCCACTTTGACCTCGGCCTCGTAGGACTCACCGACGAACTCCAGGGCCTGGACCTGACCGTGGAACAGGTTCTGCCCCACTTCATTGGCCTGGCTGCTGACACGAATAAATTCCGGGCGAATGCACAAGGTAACTTCGGTGCCCACGGGCAGGTCACGCTTCTTGCAATGCAGTTGGCCCAGTTCGCACTCCACAATGGTGGAGTCTGCACGCTGCTCCAGCACTTTGGCGCTGATCTGGTTGGCACGACCAATAAAGTCGGCCACAAAGCGGTGATCGGCATCAAAGTAAATTTTTTCTGGCGTACCAATTTCCAGAATCTTGCCACCTCGCATCACGGCGATGGAGTTGGACAAGGCCAGTGCCTCGACGCGATCATGCGTCACGTACACAGCGGTAATGTCCAGACGGCTCAGAAATTCGCGCAGTTCTTTACGGGTTTCTTCACGCAGCTTGGCATCCAGGTTACTGAGCGGCTCATCAAACAAAATGACTTTAGGCTCGGCCACCAGGGCTCGGGCCAATGCCACACGCTGCTGCTGACCACCGGACAGACGCGTTGCGGAACGCTGATCCACCCCTTCCAGCTGCACAAACTTCAGGATGTTCGCCACTTTTTCGCGAATCACCTCTTTGCGCTCGCCACGCACTTGCAGTGGGTAAGCGATATTGTCGAACACCGTCATGTGCGGCCAGATGGCGTATGTCTGAAACACCATGCCCAAACCGCGCTTTTCCACCGGCACAGCAATATTCTTGGCGCTGGACCAGACGATCTCGTCCCCAATGCGGATTTCACCCTCGTCTGGGGTTTCCAGACCAACAATGCACCGCAGCAGCGTGGTTTTGCCGCAGCCGCTGGGCCCTAACAGTGTGAAAAACTCATTAGCGGGAATCGTCAGGTTGATATTGTCCAAAGCCTTGAAGGTTTTGCCCTCTGAGACATAGGTCTTGCTTAGGCCGGTAATTTCAATTTGCATAATGAGTAAATGTTTTCAATAAAAATAAGGCGAGGCGCCAAGGCGCCCCGTTCTAGACGAACCTGTCGTTCTTGTCGTCCCGATTAACGGACGGCGAAGATACGGCTGAATTCGCGGCCCCAACGGACCAGTTCTTCGTCGCTCAGGTCGCGAATAGGCTCGACCTTGGCTTTATCGATCCCCGCAACCGGAGGGTGTACCCCTGGAGCCAGGACGTATTCGCCAACCTTGTTGGCCAGAATGCCCATGGCTTCATTACCCAGCCAGTAGTCCAGGAACACGCGAGCAGCATCAGGATGCGGGGCATTCTTGGTCAGGGCGATGGCACGTGGGGAGCCCAGCAAGGGCTGATCCGACATGGGGCCCCAGGCCAATGGCGCAGGCGACTTGGTCACGATGTACTTGGGCATGGAAATGGCAATCAACTTCTCGCCACTTTCAATAGGAGCCGGAGTTGGGCCAAACGAGGCCACGAACATGGGCTTGTTGGCAGCCAGGCCTTTCAGGAAGTCCAGCCACTGCTCTTCACTGCTAAAGACCTTTTCCTTCAAACCAATCAGCCAGCCAATGGTGGAGGGGTGGTTGGAAGGGTTGGCCATCACAATCTTGTCTTTCCACTTGGGATCGGCCAGATCTTCGTAGCGTTGTGGCGCATCCTCGGCCTTGAGGTGGTCCGTATTATAGATATAAGACACATATTCGATGCCAAATTGAATAATCGAATCGTCTTGAATGGCCCACTCGGGGTAGCCCTGCACGGCTTCGGACTGATGGGGAATCAGCACGCCCTGCTCTTTGAGCAGTTGCAGCATGGGCAAGGGAGCCTGAACCACGTCCGCCATCAACTTGCCGGCATTGAACTCGGTCAGGATGGTGGGGATGAACTTGGAGCTGGAAATACGGGTGTATTTGCCTTCAATGCCTTGCGCTTGTTGCAAGGCCTTCATGATGGGCTCTACCGCCGTGATGTTGGCGTAGAAAACAGCCTGGCCTTGAGCCTTTGCTTTTTCCAGTACGGCTGCGTCTGCCGCCCACGCCGCCCATGGCAAAGAGGTACTCATAGACGCCAGTCCGGTGGCACCTGCCAGCTTCAAGAAACGACGACGATCAAAAGTGGTCATAGGATTCAAGTTCCAGTTAATTAGCCAGGAAATTATGTGCGCCCATCATAATCCAGACAGGCAAATTCCATTTATTACAGATCTATGTTTGGTTTAGAACATGAGGGGCCTGACGCCGTCAAGCCTAAAACGTTTTGCCGCTTATTCGGGCAGGCAAAGATCAAGCCGATAAAGCTGCGCTAAGCTGTACGATCGAACAGATTATTTTCAAGGAGGCCCGCGCCATGACCCCATCCATTCAGCCTAAACACTATGAACCCGCCAGCCCGCAAAAAGTGGCGTTCATTGGTCTGGGGGTGATGGGCTATCCCATGGCAGGACATCTGGCCCAGGCAGGGCATCAAGTCACGGTGTACAACCGCAATCCAGCCAAGGCGGAACAATGGAGTAAGGAGTTCAAACAGGAATGGGCCGCTACACCAGCCCTTGCCGCTGCCCAAGCAGACATTGTCATGGCCTGTGTGGGCAATGATGATGACTTGCGCTCGATTTTTCAGGGGCCGAACGGTGTGCTGGCAGGCATGAGGGCAGGGAGCCTGTTTATCGACCACACCACTGCCTCCGCCGAAGTGGCCCAGGAACTGGGAGCACAGGCGGCCAAGCAAGAAGTTGCATTTATCGACGCCCCCATTTCTGGCGGACAGGCGGGTGCCCAGAAAGGCATGCTCAGCATTATGTGTGGTGGGCAAGCTGAGGATATGGAACGCGCCCGCCCGCTGATGATGAGCTACGCCCAGGCCTGCACCCTGATGGGGCCCTTGGGGTCCGGGCAGCTGTGCAAGATGGTGAACCAGATTGCCGTTGTCGGACTCTTGCAAGGTCTGGCCGAAGCCATGGCTTTTGGTGAACGGGCCGGACTGGATATGGAGCAGGCCCTGTCTGTATTGACCAAGGGCGCGGCGCGCAGCTGGCAAATGGAAACTAAAGGCCCCACAATGCTGGCCAGAGACTTTCAGCCCGGCTTTACCGTGAACTGGATGTTGAAGGACCTGGATTTGGTGCAGCGGGAGGCACAGCGTAATGGGGCCCAGCTTCCCGCAACCCGCTTGATTCAGGAGCAGTTTGCGAAGATTGCCCAGCAGGGCCATCGCGATTGGGATATTTCTACCCTGTTCAATCTGCTGGCCCGTCCAAACGACGCGGCTTAATTCACGTGTTTTCTGGTTTAGGCGCTTCGGACTGCAGCAAGGGCAAGCGTAGCGTCGCCTTCAAACCGTAGCCGCCCATATCGTTGGGCTCCCCATCGGTCAGCACAATCGTGCCGCCATTGCGCTCGGCGTAAGCCAGCGCAATGGCCAGACCCAGCCCGGAGCCAGAACCCCGTCCACCCTTGCGTGCCGGGCCGCCCCGGTCAAAACGTACAAATACGCTTTCACGCAAACTGGCGGCCAAGCCCATGCCGTTGTCGGTAACGCTGATCCAGGCCAGCTTGTCGTCATGCCCGGCAGAAACCGTAATTGCACTGCCACTACCAGCGTGATTGATGGCGTTGTGAATCAGGTTGGAAACGGACTCGTGAATCTCGGCATCGCTGGCATACACCCACAAAGGTGCCTGCTCGCCCTCTTCTCCTGGCCCGATCCAGCCCAGATCCTGACGATGCTCACGGGCCAAAGGTAGATATTGCAACACCACCTCACGCCCCAGACTGGCCAGGTCAACCTGCCCCTGGCTCATGGTGGTGGTATGACTGGCATGAGCCAAAGCCAGCAACTGCTCGGTCAGGCGAGTGGCCTGCCCCAATTGCTTGATGATCGCCCCCAGGGATTCGCGTACACGCTCGATATCCGGTTCACGGCGAGCGTATTGGGCCTGGGTATGAATGATCGCCAAAGGGGTGCGTAATTGATGCGAGGCGTCGGCCAGAAACTGGGCCTGCCGATCCAGCACGGAACGATACAACTCAATATGGTGATTGACCGAACGCACCAAAGGCACTACTTCACGAGGAACATCACGTTCGTCCAAAGGCTGCAAGTCGTCCACGCTACGGTTACGCACTTCCTGTCGCAAAGCCTGCAGGGGGCGCAAGGCCCACGCTACGGCAAACCACACCAACGCCACAGCCAGCAGCAACATACGCAAATTGCGGAAAATGCCTTCGCGCCAGGCTTCTTGCTGAGTGCGCAAACGCAAATCCAGACTTTCGCCCACCATGACCAGAACCTGCCTATGCTGGCCTTTGTAGTGCAGATCGCGCCACAAGGCCACCATGCGCACGGTGTCATTGCGGAAATACGAATCGTAGAAAACCGGCACGCCTTCATGGTCGGCCAGATTGGAAGGACGCGGCAGCCCTTCCATCCCCAGCAAGGTGCGCCCTTTCAACTGATTGGCATCAACACCGCCCAGGTTACGGACCAAAGGGGTAATTTCTTCGACACGGAAATACTTGCGATTACCCGGTCGGGATTCCAGCATGACCTGCGCATAAAAAGGCGGATCAATACGCAAACTGCCGTCAGTATTGAACTCCACGCTGGTCTCCAGCACTTTGGCCGGTTCCAGCAAGGCGCTGTCGTAGACATTTTCCGTGACCGCGTTCATGGCCAGGTAGTCTTCCCAGCTGTCGTAAAGCAGTAAAGCCACCACCCCCGGTATCAGCAGTACCAGCAGCCAAAAGCGCAAACTGCCTTGCCAGGCATTGGCGGGGGGTGGAGAAGGGGCCGTCATGAAACGCCGGATTCCGCCTCAAGCACTTCCAGCATGTAGCCCAGACCGCGCACCGTCACGATGTGCACATCGCTATTGGCCAGCTTCTTTCGCAAGCGATGCAGGACCACCTCGATAGCATCAGGGCTGGCATCACTATCGTGCTCGAATACTCGGGCAAATAGCTGAGACTTTTCTACAGGCATGCCAGAGCGGCTGATCAGAACCAGCAAGGCCGCATGTTCACGCGGCGTCAAATGCACAATGGCATTGTCCAGCAGGAATGCTCGGCTCTCAGGGTTGTATTCCAAAGAGCCACAGCTGACCACTGGAGCCACACGGCCACGGCTACGCCGTACCAGTGCCGCCAGGCGAGCTTCCAGCTCTTCCAGGGCAAAGGGTTTGGTCAGGAAATCATCGGCACCCAGATTCAGACCACGAACGCGATCCTGCAAGGCACCTTGAGCGGTCAGAATCAGCACAGGAGTGTGATCGCCGCGTTCGCGCATCTCGCGCAAAAGCACCAGCCCGTGTTTGTCGGGCAGGCGCAAATCCATCACGACCGCATCATACTCATGGGCCGCCAACAGTACTTCTGCCGAGCGGGCGTCATGAGCGGGATCGGGCAAAAAACCACTTTGCGCCAAGGCCCGCTCCAGCCATGCGGCCATTTCCCGCTCATCTTCAACCAATAATATGCGCATGATCCCTGCTATCTAAGGTATCGGCATCAACTGCGCTTTGCAGGCGCTGACGTAAATAACGATTTTCCTGCCGTCGTCGGAACAAAATATCCGACAGCTCGTTCAGCGCTTGCTGATAGACTTCCCGCTTGAACTCAATCACTGAATCAAGTGGCACCCAATATTGACTCCAGCGCCATGCATCAAACTCCGGCGTCGACGAGGAACGCAGGCAGACATCACTGTCTCGCCCTACCAGCCGCAACAGGAACCAGATTTGTTTCTGGCCCTTGTAATGGCCACGCGCCTCCCGACGTACAAAATGATTGGGCACGTTGTAGCGAAGCCAATCTCGCGTCCGGCCTAATATACGGATATGCTCAGGCAGCAAGCCCACTTCTTCATGCAGTTCGCGGTACATCGCTTGTACGGGTGTTTCACCGTATTTAATACCGCCTTGCGGGAACTGCCAGGCATGTTCCCGAATACGCTTGCCCCAAAAAACCTCGTTCTTGCGATTAACGAGGATAATTCCGACATTAGGACGGTAGCCTTCACGATCTAACATAGGCCACCTCTAACGAATTCAATACAATTAGATCTGATTATACGTACCTGACGAGTTCCCTACCATGCATGCTAGCCAGTATCACATTAATACCCTGAAAGAAGCGCCTACCGAGGCCGAAGTTGCCAGCCACCAGCTCATGACGCGCGCCGGCATGATCCGTAAAGCCGCCGGCGGTATCTATACCTATATGCCGATGGGCCTGCGCGTGCTGCGCAAGATTGAAAACATCATCCGTCAGGAAATGGACCGCTCCGGCGCCATTGAGCTGCTGATGCCAGTCGTCCAGCCTGCCGAACTCTGGGTAGAGTCGGGCCGTTGGGAAAAATATGGTGACGAACTGCTGCGAATCAAGGATCGCCACCAGCGCGACTTCGTGCTGCAGCCTACCTCCGAAGAAGTGATCACGGACATTGCCCGCAACGAAATCCACAGCTGGCGCCAGTTGCCCATCAACTTCTACCACATTCAAACCAAATTCCGTGACGAGCGCCGTCCCCGCTTTGGCTTGATGCGTGGCCGCGAATTCACCATGAAGGATGCTTACTCCTTCGACCGCAATGCCGAGGACGCCCAAGCCAGCTACGACAATATGTACGACGCCTACATGCGCATCTTTGGGCGCCTGGGCTTGAACTTCCGTGCCGTGGCCGCTGATACCGGCTCCATTGGCGGTTCGCGCAGCCATGAATTCCAGGTGATTGCCGATACCGGCGAAGACTTGCTGGTTTACAACCCTGACACCGACTACGCTGCCAATATCGAGCTGGCTCCCGCCCCTTGCCTGCTGGCCGAGCGTGCCGCTCCTGGCCAAGCCCTGGTCAAGACCGCCACGCCTGATGCTCCCAAGTGTGAACTGGTGGCCCAATTCCTGGGCTGTGACCTGAGCCAAACCGTCAAGTCGGTTGTGCTGGCAACGGACGTCGAAGAAGACGGCAAGACCAAGAGCACCGTCCACCTGCTGCTGGTTCGTGGCGACCATGAAGTCAACGACATCAAGGTTTCCAAGCTGGCCGGCTTTGAAAAAGGCCACCGTCTGGCCACGGAAGAGGAAATTGTGGCCACCTTTGGCTGCAAGCCCGGTTACCTCGGTCCGATCGGCACCCGTCAGCCTGTGCAAGTGATTGCCGACCTGACCGTAGCCAACATGAGCGACTTTGTGTGCGGTGCCAACGAAGAAGGCTTCCACTACACGGGCGTGAACTGGGGTCGTGACCTGCCCGAGCCCATCAAGGCAGACCTGCGCAACGTGGTTCACGGCGACCCAGCCCCCGAAGGCGGCAAGCTGGCCATCCAGCGCGGCATTGAAGTGGGTCACGTTTTCTTCCTGGGCGATGTCTACTCCAAGAAGCTGAACGCCACCTTTTTGGAAACTGATGGTAAACCGGCTGTCATGCAAATGGGTTGTTATGGCATTGGCGTCAGCCGTATTGCCGCTGCTGCCATTGAACAAAACCACGACGAACGCGGCATGATCTGGCCTCGTGCCCTAGCTCCTTTCGAAGTGGTGATCTGCCCGATCGGCTTTACCAAAAGCGATGCTGTGCGTCAGACTGCTACTGATCTGTACACCCAGCTCAAAGAGCAAGGTGTGGATGTCATTCTGGACGACCGCGACGCCCGCCCCGGCATCATGTTTGCCGACTGGGAGCTGATTGGTGTGCCACTGCGCATTACCATTGGCGAGCGCGGCCTGAAAGAAGGCATGGTTGAAATGCAGGCACGCCGTGACGCCAGTAGCACCAACGTGCCGGTGGACCAGATTGCCCAGGTCAGCCTGGAGCGTTTGGCCACGCTGTAAGGACTCCAAGCAGGGCTGGCCGTGCGCCATGCCCTGCCCGTCAACATAAACTCTTTTACGAACGACATGCTTAATGACAAGTGGGACACCCAGGCTCGGCTTGATATTCGCGTATATTACGAAGACACCGACGCTGGGGGGATCGTATATTACGCCAACTACCTGAAATTCTTTGAGCGTGCGCGCACAGAATGGCTCAGGAACCTGGGCGTAAACCAATCCGATGTGGCCGAGCAGAATCAACGCCTGTTCGTAGTCAAGAAGGTTGAAATACAATATCTCAAACCTGCCCGGCTCGATGATTTGATCTCGGTGCGCAGCCGTATTACCCAGCTGGGTTCGGCTACCATCCATTTCGAACAAGGTGCCCTGCGAGGTGAGGAACTGTTATGCCAAAGCACCATCCAAATTGTTTGCGTTGACGCCAACACGCTTCGTCCAAGCAAGCTGGACTCTGATTTACGTACCCTCTTGGAAAAGGTTCAGGACTGACCATGCAAGCTACTAGCGACCTGTCGCTGATTTCGCTACTTCTCGATGCCAGTATTCCCGTTCAGCTTGTCATGCTGATTCTGTTGGGAATCTCGATTCTCTCGTGGGCCTATATCTTCAGTAAACGGGCTGCACTTAAACGCACGCTGGAACAGACCCGCCGCTTTGAGGACGACTTCTGGGCAGGTGGCGATCTGGCCGTGCTTCAGCAATCCATTTCCTCGCGTCGCGCCGAACACGGTGCACTGGCCCGTATTTTTGAAGCCGGCATGACCGAATTCATCAAGGCCCGTCGCAGCCAAAGCTCGGGCCCAGCCCTGCTGGACGGTCCACGCCGTGCCATGCGCGCCAGCTACCAGCGCGAAATGGACACACTGGAAACACACCTGAACTTCCTGGCCTCTGCCGGGTCGGTCAGCCCTTACATCGGGCTGCTGGGTACCGTCTGGGGGATCATGCACGCCTTTATCGGTTTGTCCGGCATGCAGCAGGCCACCCTGGCCTCGGTGGCTCCCGGTATCGCCGAAGCCCTGATCGCCACAGCTATCGGTCTGTTTGCCGCTATCCCTGCCGTGGTTGCCTACAACCGCTTTACCAACGAGCTCGATCGTATCTCGATCCGCTTTGACAGCTTTATCGACGAATTCCTGAACATCTTGCAGCGGCAGGTGAACTGATGCCATCGATGCGTGGAAGCACCGGCCGTCACGGCCGGCGCATGAAAAATGAAATCAACGTCGTCCCTTATATCGACGTGATGCTGGTGCTGCTGGTGATCTTCATGGTCACCGCTCCCATGATTACCCCCGGTCTGGTGGAATTGCCTTCGGTAGGCCAAGCCTCCGAAGTGCCTGCCAAGCCGGTGGAAATCCAGGTTGATAAGGACGGCAAACTGGCCATTCGCTTGCGCGATGCGGGCTCCGAGTTCATGAACATCGAAAAGTCCACACTGCTCAATGAAGTGCGCTCGCGTATGGAGGCCGACAGCCCGGTTGTCATTGCCGCCGACGGCAAGGTTCCCTACGAGACCGTCATGGGCTTGATGGATGAACTGCGCTCCAATGGCATTAACCGCCTGGGTCTGATCGTCGATCGCAACAGCGATCCTGACGCTCGCAAATAACCTCTGGCCGGATAGCGTGCTCGCCGTCCGGCGCGAAAAACCTGAACTGAATGAAGCACAGAACACGCAATACCCGCAATCAGGCGCTGCGCTCGCCTGAGCAAAAGGAAGATCGGCGCGGCTTGCTCATCGCCCTGGGTCTGCACGGGCTGTTGCTGCTCGCCATTTTGGCGGGAGCCCTTTTTTCTGCGCCCAAGACCCCCAATGCGGTGCAGGTCGAATTGTGGATGGACGGTGTCGCACCCGATGCGGCCGTCAATGCTGATCCCGAAGCCCCCGAGGCCGAACCCGAGCCGCAGCCTGAGCCTGAGCCGGCTCCAGAGCCAGAACCCAAGCCCGAGCCCAAACCTGAACCTCCTCAGGCTGCCAAGCCGCCTCCAGAGCCTGAAAAGGTCACCCCACCTGCTGAACCTGAGGTTGATCCCGAAATCGCCCTGGAGCAGGCTCGCAAGGAACGCGAGAAGAAAGAGCGTGAAGAAAAGCTGGAACAGGAGCGTCAGGAGAAACAGCGTCAGGACAAGCTAGCTGCTGAACGTCGCGAACGCGAACAAAAGGAAAAGCAGGAACAGGAACGCAAGGAAAAAGCTGAAGCTGAAGCCAAAGCCAAGGCAGACGCAGAGCGCAAGGCTAAAGCAGAAGCCGACGCGAAAGCCAAGGCCGATGCCGAACGCAAGGCCAAAGCCGATGCAGAAGCCAAAGCCAAGGCGGATGCCGAAGCTAAAGCCAAAGCAGACGCGGAACGTAAAGCCCGTGCCGAGGCCGCCGCCAAAGCCCGTGCCGATGCCGAGCGCAAGGCCAAGGAAGAAGCATTCCGCCGTGCCATGCGTGAAGGTGCCCCCGGACGTGCCGGTGGTACAGCAGACCGCAACCAGGCCGGAGGCGGTGGTGGTGACGGTGGCTACGCCGCCAAGGTGCGCGCTTGCGTGCAGCCTGGCGTGGTCTACAGCACCCCTGCCCGCTCTGAAGTACGTGGCAACCCTGCACTGCAGTACCGCGTGGACCTGAATGCCGATGGCACGCCTAACCGCGTTCAAATCAAACGATCGTCCGGCATCGCGCAGTTCGATGATGCCGTATCCAAGGGTCTTGCCCGTTGCAGCCCTTTCCCCAAACCGCCTAGCGGGCAGTATCCATCGTATATTGATGGCGAATACCGCATGTTCGATTAATCAGGAGATTGCATAATGACCGCCGCTACCCCAGCCCTGGCGACCTTAGGTCGTCATTGGCGCGCCACGGCCACTGGAGCGTTTGCCCTGGCCGCTGGCATGTTCGCCAGCCAACCGGCCCAGGCCCAACTGCGGGTCGATATATCGGGTGTGGGTGCTACCCAGTACCCCATCGCGATCGCCGATTTTGCTGACAACCCAGCCAGCCAATCGCTAGCTGAAGTTATCCGTGCCGACCTGACCCGTTCGGGTCAATTCCAATTGATCAATGCCACTGGTGCTGGTCTGAATGCAGAAAGCACGATTGCCTACGACGAATGGCGCAATCGCGGTGCCGATTACCTGGCCTATGGTTCGGTTGCCCAGACCGGCGGCCAATATTCCATCAGCTATCGCCTGGTGGATTCGGTCCGTCAAACACAACTGGATGGGGTGGCTTTTGCGGGCAGTGAAAAAGAACTGCGCCGTATTTCCCACCAGATTGCAGACCGGATTTATGAAAAAATTACCGGCGTGCGCGGTGTTTTTTCGACTCGACTGGCCTACGTGTTGCAAACAGGCAACAACTACGAGTTACAAATTGCTGACGCGGACGGGCAAAATCCGCAAGTAATGTTGCGTTCTCGACACTCAATCATCTCCCCAGCTTGGTCTCCTGACGGTAAAAAGCTGGCTTATGTGAGCTTCGAAAACGACAAACCTGTTGTATATGTGCAAACTTTGGCCACCGGTCACCGCGAACCGTTAGCTAATTTCAAGGGTAATAACAGTAGTCCCGCATGGGCTCCCAACGGCAATCAGGTCGCTGTTGTGCTCTCCAGAGACGGTATTTCGCAGATTTACACGCTAAATACGGACGGCTCCGGATTGCGCCGCGTGATGCGTTCTCCCTTGATCGATACTGAACCGAGTTTTATGCCCGATGGCAACTCCCTTGTATTTGTGAGCGATCGTGGTGGCGCTCCCAATATTTACAAAGTAAGCCTGGGTGGTGACGATGCACAGCGCATTACCTTCAACGGGAGTTACAATATTTCACCGGAGGTCTCTGCAGACGGTACTAGGCTTGTATACGTCACACGCAGAAACGGTGCTTTCCGAATTGCCACTCAAGATATGGCATCAGGAGCTGAGCAACTGCTGACGACAGGTCCCGACGATCAGTCTCCGAGTTTCGCCCCTAATGGGATGCAGATCTTATATAGTTCTGTTCAGGGGGGCCGCAGTGTCCTAGCTGTGACATCCGTGGACGGTCGCGTTCGTCAGACCCTCTCGTCTTTGAATGGCAAAGTACGCGAACCCACCTGGGGACCATTTACCAACTGACATCCTGTGTGACTCTTTTTCAAAAGGAATTCAAATGAGCTCGCGCATTCTTAAAAGTCTTACCCTCGCCGTTATGGCTGCCGCCCTTGCTGCTTGCAGCTCGGTTCCTCTGGATCAATCTGGCTCCGGTTCAACCGGCGGTACAGGATCGGACTCTGCCAGCGCAGGCCAGATCATGGACCCCTTCAACCCTCAAAGCCCACTGGCACAACAACGCTCGGTGTTCTTTGACTACGACAGCTACGTGGTTAACGACCAGTACCGTGGCCTGGTAGAAATGCACGCTTCGTACCTGAGCAGCCATCCTCAGCAAACCGTACGCATCGAAGGTAATACCGACGAGCGCGGTGGTGCCGAGTACAACTTGGCTCTGGGTCAGCGTCGTTCCGACGCCGTGGCACGCATGCTGGGTCTGCTGGGCGTAAGCAACAGCCAGATCGAAGCTGTGAGCTTTGGTAAAGAGCGTCCAAAAGCATTGGGTAACACCGAAGCTGATTACGCTGAAAACCGTCGCGCAGACATCGTTTACCAACGATAATTTCTGCATCGACCAAGTGGTTCCGACGCCGTGGCGGTTGTTAACGCCGCGGCGTTTTTTATCGGCGCTGTGCCCGATCCACTGAAAATTCGTTATGCTGGACAGCGGGCTCGCCAGGCCGGCACAAAGCCCCCAGATCACAGCCCCCAACAGAGGGGAAACCGGCAGGTGAGGAGCCTGCGCATTGCGGATGCACATTTTTTAACGGACTTCACTATGCACGCTTATAAAAAGCCTTTTCGTCTCGCGACCGTTGCCCTGTTCGCTACGGCCGCCCTGTTCGCCAGCCTGCCGGCCAAGGCCTTTGCCGATGACGAGGCCCGACGCGCCATTTTGGAGCTGCGGCAGCAAATTCGTCAGATGAACGAGCAAAACACCCAGGCTCGCCTGCAATTGGCTGATCAAATTGATACCCTGCGCTCCGAAGTGGTGTCGCTGCGCGGCCAGGTAGAAAAACTGAGCTGGCAAGCCAGCGGCCAAGGCCAGGCCAATAGCCCGGCTCCCGGCCAGCAAAGCCCTCATGCCGCCGACCCACAAGAACAAGCCGTCTTTGATAGTGCCATGGACGCTTACCGCGCTGGCCAATACAAGCCCGCCGCCGATGCCTTTGCCGGCTTTCTGGCCGCCTACCCATCCAGCGTTCTGGCTGACGAAGTGCGCTTTTACGAAGGCAGCAGCCTGTACGCTGTCAAAAGCTTCAAGACCTCCATTCAGAAACTCCAGGCTTTTGTGAAGGCCTCCCCACAAAGCCCACGCGCGGCTGATGCCCTGATGGTGACAGCCTCCAGCCAGATCGAACTGAACGATCTGAGCGGTGCCAAAACCACCTTGCAGCGTATCGTCAAGGACTACCCACAATCCGAGGCAGCCGAGACCGCGCGCAGCCGCTTGAAATTGCTGGAATAATCACCCAGCGCGCAGTGCCACAAGGACCGGGTTCAGACCCGGTCTGTTTTTTTCAGGTGGCCCATCCTTGCCTGACCTCTACTGCTTGCCATGACAAACCCTTTTGCCGATTTCTCCACGCTTGAACTGACCGCGCAAGGCTATCGCCACACCTTTGTGGATCAGGGACAAGGCGCACCCGTTTTGCTGATCCACGGTTCCCTGTGCGACTGGCGCTACTGGCGCTGGCAGATCCCCGCCTTTGCTACCCAGTATCGGGTTCTGGCTCCCAGCCTGCGCTCCTACTGGCCCGGAGCACCCAGCCCCGGCCACTTCAGTACGGCGCAACACGCCCAGGACCTGCAGGCCCTGCTGGATCAGCATATTCCTGATGAGAAAGTGCATATCGTGGGGCACTCTCGCGGTGGTCATGTAGCCCTGCTGCTGGCTCAAAGAATGCCCGAGCAGGTGGCCAGCCTGACCCTGGCGGATCCCGGCTTTCCGACTCCCGGTGCCTACTCCTATGCTCCCTTGTTCCAGCAAGTGGCCGAACGCCTGGAACAGGGCGACCGCGATGGTGCCATGGCTTTGTTTGTGGATACGGTCAATGGCTCGGGGACGTGGAAGCAAATGACACGCTGGTTCCGCGAGATGATTCAGGACAACGCCCACACCATGTTGGATCAGCAGCAAGAGCCCAATCAAGGTCCGGACCTGGAGTGGCTCAAGCAGATGAAGGCGCCCTTAAGTTTCATCACAGGCGAAAACAGCCCCACACGCTATCACCATTGCATGGACATCATTCGTCAGCACCGACGCGAAAACCAGATGCATCGCATCCCGCTGGCTGCCCACGGTATGAATCTGGCCAATCCCAAGGCGTTCAACCAGGCGGTACTGGACGCGCTGCAAGCCTGAAGCCCAATGCAAAACTGGCCGCATCCAGCGGCCAGTTCCCAGTCTCTATCCAAACGCTAATTACGTTTAATAAGCCTGTGTCTTGGCAGGTCGCAACTCGCACTCGGCCTGGACCTGAGTATCGTCCGACAGATGAATGCTCAAGATAATGCGCTCCCCCAGGGCCAAGTCTTCTTTGGCCTGACCCAGCATCACGTGGAAAGCCCCCGGCTTCAGGCTTAATACTCCCCCTGCCGGGATCTCCACCTCGGAGACATGCGACATGCGCGCCATCCCCTCGCTCTCGCTAGTTTGATGCAACATCACATGCCCAAAGGACAATGAGCTGGCTCCTGTCACGGCTACGGACTGCTCACCCTTGTTCTCCAGTTCCAGATAGGCGGCGGAAGGTGTGGGCTCGGGCATCATGCGCACCCAGCATTGGCTGGCATGGACCTGCGTGCTCAAGGCGCGTACCGGTTCGGGCGTGCCATGACCATGGCCTCCATGCCCCTGTGCCATCACGGTGCCGGTTGATGCCAGCAAACTCAAGGCAAACACAATTGCGCTGCGTTTCATGATGCTCCTCGCTTCTTGTTGATCGATTGGAATGGGTCCAGTCCTGAACAGCCGGGCGCCGAACTACCCCGATACGCGGGACGATCTGATACAGTACCAGCCAGTATGCCCTTCTTACAACGGCCTTCTTTTCAGTGACGACGTCATGACCAGCACACACTCTGCACCCGAGCCTAAAATCGATATTGTCCAGTTTCGTGATCTTCTAGAGCGTCTGCATCCCTTTGCCGCCGTTTTGGGTATTGATGTTGTCCACATAGGCCACGACAACGCCTGTTTGCGCTTGCCCGAGCGCAACGCCCACCAGCGCATGGGCGGCATGGTGGCAGGCCCCATGCTGATGGGGCTGGCTGATCTGGCCTTGTATGCCGCTGTAGTCGGAGCCACGGGCAACCCCGATGCTGTCACCTCCAGCCTGACCATCAATTTCCTGCGCAAGGCCCCTCCCGGCGATATTCTGGCTCATGCCCGGATTCACAAGACCGGCCGTACCTGCGCGGGCGATGTGCTGCTGGAACCGGCCAACGGTGGCCCGGCAGTCGCACAAGTTATCAGCACCTGGTCCCTGCCTCGCGCCAAATAAACCATGTTTGCAAAGTCTCAAACTACCAGCCCGAGCCAGCTCTGGTTGGCGGAGCTGCAATCCTCCCTGCGATTGGGCGGCCCTCTGATTCTGACCAACCTGGCTCAAGTCAGCCTGTTGGCAACCAACCTGATTTACATGGGCCGACTGGGCCCTGATGAGCTGGCTGCCGGTTCACTGTCCGCCAGTCTGTATCAGGCCTTCATGATTTTCAGCATGGGGCTGGTGTCCGCTGTCGTTCCCATGCTGGCCACAACGCTGGGCCGACGACTGCGCAATGTACGCGAATCCCAGCAAATCATCCGTCACGGATTTCTGACGGCTTTACTGATTACCCTGCCTGCCTGGATTGTGTTGTGGAATGCCGAGCATATCTTGCTGATGATGGGCCAGGACCCCGTTGTCGCGGCGCGCTCGGTGACCTATATGCACACCCTGCAATGGGCTTTGCTGCCCTATCTGGGTTACATCGTGCTGCGCTCCTTCTTGGCCGCCATGGAAAAGCCGGGATGGACTTTGGCGGTGGCCATCACCGCGATCGGTATCAATGCCGTGCTGGGCTGGCTCCTGGTCTTTGGCAATCTGGGCATGCCCGCCATGGGACTGGCAGGCGCAGGTCTGGCCACCACCTTGTCCAGCATCTTCATGTTCGCAGGTTTAAGCTGGGTGGTACTGCGCGATCCGCGCTTCCGACGCTACTACCTGTTCAACGATGCCTGGCAGTGGAGTGTGAAGCGTCTGTGGAAAATGTGGGCGCTGGGCATCCCCATTGCGATTACCTTCACCCTGGAAACCCTGGTGTTTTACGCCGCCGTCATGATGATGGGCGTACTGGGGCAATCTGATCTGGCCGCACACGCGATTGCCATGCAGATCTGCTCGGTGTCCTACATGATTCCTTTGGGCTTCAGTCAGGTTGCCACTATCCGTGTGGGGCTGGCTGCAGGCCGGGTCGATCCTTTGGGTGCCCGCCGTGCCGGCTGGATTTCCTACATTCTGGGGGTGGGCTTCATGGGGCTGGCGGCTCTGGTATTCTGGTTCGCCCCCTTGACCCTGATTGGCCTGTTTCTGGATCTGGATGTCGCCGAAAACCAGGCCGTTATTCAGTTGGCCATTACCTTCCTGGCGCTGGCGGCGCTGTTTCAGATCAGTGATGGTGCTCAGGCCGTGGCTGCAGGGATGCTACGCGGCCTGCATGACACGCGCATACCCATGCTGCTGGCCTTGCTAGGGTATTGGGTGCTGGGCGTTCCTACGGGCTCTTTGTTGGCCTTCCAGTTCAATATGGGTGGGATGGGAATCTGGATCGGGCTGGTGACAGGTTTGTCCGTAGTTGCCGTGCTGATGACGCTGCGCTGGATGCGGGCATCGACACGCTTGGGCCGCAAGCGGCCTGCACAGGCAGCATAGTTCTGAGGTCGGTTCCATAGATCAATTTTGCATGGCGACTCTGTATTGCAGCTCTGTGCGTCAGCTTTGTCTTCCTGAACGGATGACAAACCAGCCCCGGAACAAACACCGAACAAGCTCGGGCTTGATCCCAGCAGCAGCCTGAAAAGCCACACGGGCCACTTATAACAAAGCCCCGTGTCGGAGAGTCCGACACGGGGCTTTGTTTATCTACAGACTGCGGGGCAGCTTACTGCTTGGGCAGTTTGCTGGCCACGCCTTCCACGTAGTAATCCATGCGGTTCAAGGCATCGTCATCCAGGAAACCGGATTCCAGACGCACCTTGCCATCGTTGTCCTTGATAGGAGCGGCAAAGGGTTGCAGTGTGCCAGCCACGATCTCGGCCTGTTTGGCCAGAACGAACTCTTTCACGTCAGCCGGCACTTCAGGACCGAAGCCTTCCAAAGCAGCCATACCGGACTTCAGACCACCCCAGGTGCTGTCGTTCTGCCATTTGCCATCCAGAACTTCAGTGGCTTTGCGAGTGAAGTAATCACCCCAGTGGTGGGTCACGGCAGCCAGTTGAGCTTTAGGGCCGAACTTGCTCATGTCGGAGTGGTAGGCAATCGCGTACTTGCCAGCTTCTTCAGCCGCTTGCACGGTGGCGGTGGAGTCGGTGTGGTGAGTCACCACGTCCGCGCCCTGTCCCAGCAGCGTGACCGCTGCGTCACGCTCTTTACCTGGGTCGTACCAGCTATTGGCCCAAACCACGCGCACTTGGGCTTCGGGGTTCACGCTCTTCAAACCGATGGCAAAGGCGTTGATGCCTTGCAGCACTTCAGGAATGGGGTGAGCACCCACGTAACCGACCACATTGGACTTGGTCATCTTGCCGGCCAATACGCCAGCCAGGTAACGGGACTCGTAGAAACGGGCGTTGGTGGTGGCCACGTTAGGAGCCGTCTTGTAGCCGGTGGAGTGCACGAACTTCACGTCTGGAAACTGCTTGGCCACTTTCTGCGTCTGGTTCATGTAGCCAAACGAAGTGGTGAAGATCAGCTTGTTGCCTTGCTGGGCCAGATCGCGAATGACGCGCTCTGCGTCTGCACCTTCAGGCACGTTTTCTACGTACTGAGTGACCACGCGGCCTTTCAGGGCCTCTTCCATTTCACGACGGCCAATGTCTTGCTGCCAAGTCCAACCGGCTTCACCGATAGGGCTGACATACACAAAACCGATTTTCAGGGGTTCTTGATCGTTTGCCTGAGCGGACACAGGCAAGGCGGCCAGGGGGGAAGCGATGGCAGCGGCCAAAAGAGCCTTGCGCATAAAGTTTCCAGTCATGTCAGTCCTCTAGTTGTTGGGATTGAAGTTTTTGCCAAGCGATGCAGGCATATTCAACCTGATCCAGTTAGCGTTTCGGGAAATTAAAACCAGCACAATAATCGTGGCCAGATACGGCATCATGGCCAGCAATTGCGAGGCTACCGGAACACCCAGAGCCTGCGCATGATAGGTCAGGATCGTGACCCCACCAAACAAGTAAGCGCCCAGCATGACGCGCCAGGGACGCCAAGTTGCAAACGTCGTCAGCGCCAACGCAATCCAGCCGCGCCCGGCAACCATATTCTCGACCCACATGGGCGTGTAAACCAGACAGATGAAGGCACCGGCCAGACCGCAGCAGGCACCACCAAACATCAAGGCACCCAGGCGAATGTAGCGCACGTTGTAGCCCAGCGAGTGCGCCGAGGCAGGCGATTCACCCACCGCGCGCAGCACCAGACCGGAGCGGGTACGAGTCAGGAACCAGGCCACGGCAATACACAGCACCCAGGACACATAGACCATGTAATGCTGCTGGAAAAAAGCAGGCCCGATCAGGGGAATATCTTTCAGCACGGGAATGGACAGCTTGGTCACGACCAGGGAGTTGCCGGTAAAGGGCAAGCCAATATAGGCCGAGGCCCCTACCCCGAATAAGGACAGGGCCAAACCACAAGCCACCTGATTCGCGCCCAGCCAGACGGTCAGCCAGGCAAAGGCGGCTGCCATGACCATGCCAACCACCGCGCCCAGCACAAAGCCCAAAGCAGGGCTACCGGTTTGCACGGCCACCGCAAAGCCCACAATGGCCGCCATCAGCATCATGCCTTCCGAGCCCAGATTGATGACGCCCGACTTTTCATTAATCAGCAAACCCAAGGCTGCCAGGAGCAAAGGGGTGCCTGCGTTGATGGTTGCGGCGAGCAAAGGTGCAATCGCGTCCATTACTTTCTCCAGACCAAACGCTTGGTGATGAGCACGTCACAAGCCAACAAGGAAAACAAGAGGATGCCCTGGAAAATGCCAGTAATCGCATTGGGCAAGCCCAAACGACTTTGGGCCAATTCCCCACCGATATAGAGCAAGGACATCACAAAAGAGGAAAAAATCAGTCCCAGCGGGTGCAGTCGCCCCACAAAGGCCACAATAATGGCCGCAAAACCATAGCCGGGAGAAATCGAAGGAGTCAGTTGCCCAACCGGGCCCATGACTTCCGCTGCACCAGCCAGACCGGCCAATGCCCCCGAAATCAGCAAGGAACTCCACAAGGCTTTACGGGAGGAAAAACCGGCGTAGCGAGCAGCCAATGGGGCCATACCCCCCACGCGCAAGCGAAAACCGGCCATGCTGCGTGTCAGGAAAAGCCAGGCCGCCACCGACGCGATCACTGCCAGCACAATACCGCTATGCAAGCGCGTGCCGGGCAAGACCGCGGGCAACAAAAAGCCGTCCGAGAACAGGCTGGACTGCGGAAAACCAAAGCCATCGGGATCGCGCAAGGCACCGTGTACCAGATAGCTGAGCAAGTGCTGGGCCACATAGACCAGCATCAGGGACACCAGAATCTCGTTGGCATTGAAGCGATCTTTCAGGAAAGCCACGATAGCAGCCCAGGCCATGCCGCCCAGCATACCGCAGGCCAAAGCCACGGTAATCAGGAAAAAACCACCGTTATCGCCATCGTCCACTTGCAGAATAAAGGCCCCGGCTGCCAAGGCGCCCATCACCAACTGCCCTTCCGCCCCGATGTTGAAAATATTGGCTCTAAAACAGATGGCCAGACCGACCGAGATCAGCAGCAAGGGCACCAGTTTGACGCCCACCTCAGCCCAACCATTCAGGTCACGCAAAGGCTCCAGAAAAAATACGTTCAAGCCCGCCAGAGGGTTCTTGCCCAGCGACCAGAACAAGGTTCCGGCGACCACCATGGTCAGCAAGACAGCCAGCAAAGGGGAGCACCAGGCCATCAAGGTAGAGGGCGTGGCACGAGTCTCAAGCCTGAGCATGTTCACCCTCCTCCCACAAACCGCTCATCCATTGCCCAATCTGATCAACACTGGCTTGCGCCACGGGAATAGAGGGAGACATACGACCTTTGGAGATAACAATCAGGCGATCGGCAATCGCAAACAATTCATCCAGCTCTTCAGAGATGACCAGCAAGGCACAGCCCGCATCGCGCAGGGCCAGCAGCTCGGCGTGGATCTGGGCGGCAGCCCCTACGTCCACCCCCCAGGTTGGCTGGGCAATCACCAGAATGCGAGGCTGACGGGTGACCTCACGGCCAATAATGTATTTTTGCAGATTCCCGCCTGATAGGCTGTTGGCAGCGGCCTGCTCGTTGGAAGTCTTGACGCGGAAACGCTTGATAATCCCGCCTGCCAGACGGCGAATGCTGGGAAAACGCAGAAAACCGCGCTTCACCGTTTCCGGGTTCTGATGAGACAGCAGCAGGTTCTGAGCCAATGACAATTCCGGCACAGCACCGCGTCCCAAGCGTTCTTCAGGTACGAAGCCCATGCCCTGATCTCGTCGCCAAGCCGCATCGCATTGGGCAATCGCCTGACCATCCAGCAAAATCATGTCTGCCCGTGCGCGGGTATCTTCACCTGACAAGGCAGCCAGTAACTCCTGCTGACCATTACCGGAAATACCGGCCACCCCCAGAATTTCGCCCTGGTGCAGATCAAAACTGACATCCTGCAATTCACAGGCAAAAGGATGGGATTTGCTTAACTGCAGATTACGCACCTGCAAGAGCGTCCCGCCTTGTTGCATGCTGCGCTCACCCAGAGACTGAGGCTCGGCACCAATCATCAGGCGCGACAGGCTGGCCGTGGTTTCTTCGCGAGGGTCGCAATAGCCGGTGACCTTGCCCATACGCATGACCGTACAGGCATTGCACAGCTCACGGATTTCATCGAGCTTGTGGCTGATATAGACAATGCTGCAACCCTCAGCAGCCAGTTGACGCAAAGTGCCAAACAAGCGGCGTACTGCCTGTGGGGTCAATACCGAGGTTGGCTCATCCAGAATCAGCAGCTTGGGCTTGCCCAGCAAGGCACGCACAATTTCAACCCGCTGGCATTCGCCCACGGACAAAGTATGGATATGACGTTGGGGGTCCAGATCCAGACCATATTGACTGGCCGTTTCACTAATTCGACCAGCCAGCTCCTGCATATTGGTCGAAGCAGGCAGACCCAATGCAATGTTTTCCGTGACAGTCAGGGTGTCAAACAAGGAAAAATGCTGGAACACCATACCGATGCCCAACTGTCGGGCCGCCGCCGGACTGCTGATCTGGACGGGCTGGCCGTCCCACAGAATCTGGCCCTGATCGGGTTTGACCACACCGTAGATGATCTTCATCAAGGTGGATTTACCCGCGCCATTCTCCCCCAGCACGGCATGAATCTGCCCCGGCAGGATAGAGAGGGAAATATTGTCGTTGGCTACCACCGCCGGATAGGCCTTGGTGATATTGCGAAGTTCCAGGCGTGGCACAGCCTTGGGGTCTACGGATACCGTTTGCTCACCGGACTCAGAAGAATGGCCCACGGGAGACGATAGGGTCATGGCTGTATCAGCAAAAAAGTATAAAACGCCCGAGCAAGCGCATCATGGCCTGCTCAGACGTGCAAAAAGGAAGGAAAACCTAGGGCTTAACGCTTGCCCAGGGCTTGCTCGATTTTCTTGTCAGTTTTGTATTGGCTAAGAGAATATACCGCCCAAATAGCGGCCGGTATCCATCCAATGACGGTCAACTGCAAAATCAGGCAAATAATGCCCGCTACAGGCCGACCGATCGTGAAAAAGACCAACCAGGGCAGGAGCAGTGCGATCAATAAGCGCATGAGAACACTCAATTTAGTGAGGAATGGGCGCTATTTTACCCTTTATTGACCGACTGAATCATTTGTGCGCAAACCAGCAAGACCTGCGGCCCGACTCAGGCAAGCTGAGCCGGGCCGCAGCCTGAAACCAGGATTTACAGCAATTCTTTGCGTAATTGCGCAGGCGATTTAGGCGACAACAGGCCAGGAGCCACGTCCAGCACGGACTGGGCACCGATTTGACCTTGCTGGTTCATGCGGTAAGCCGCACGCGCATAGGCAACCAGCACACTGGAGGTAAATTCCGGGTTGCTGCCCAGGTTCAAGGCGTATTCAACCACTTGTTGCGAACCCGCGCCGGACTGACCGCTACGAATCACAAAACCACCGTGTGGCATGGCCGCGTGATCGCGTGCCAGGGTTTCAGCGTCAATGAAGTTGACTTCCGTGTCGTAGTCCGCGAAGTAATCGGGCATGGTCACAATGGCTTCACGTACGGCGTCGGCGCTGGCGCCCTCTTCCAGGACCACAAAGCACTGACGCTTGTGTTTTTCACGGGTGCTCAGCTCGGGCTGCTCCCCGTTGCGCACACGCTGTACCGCTGCTTCGATAGGCAAGGTGTATTGCACACCACCGGCTACACCGGCCACACGGCGGATGGCATCGGAGTGGCCTTGGCTCAAGCCTTTGCCCCAGAAGGTGTACGTCTGGCCAACAGGCAAGACACACTCGCCATACAAGCGATTCAGCGAGAACAGGCCTGGATCCCAGCCCACCGCGATCAAGGCGGTCGTGCCTGCGCCTTTGGCGGCGGCATCCACGGCTTCGTAGTATTCAGGGATACGGGCGTGGGTATCAAAGCTGTCTACCGTTGTGAACCAGCGGGCCAAGGCCGGGCCTTGTTCGGGCAGGTCATTTTTAGAGCCACCACAGAGAATCAGCACGTCAATATCATTGCGGTACTGTTCGATCTGGTCCAGGGCGCGCACGGGCACGCCTGCACTTTGCAGACGCAGGGAAGCAGGGTCACGACGAGTAAAAACGCTGACCAGCTCCATGTCCGGGTTTTGTGCCAGGGCCAGCTCTACGCCTCGCCCTAAATTGCCGTAACCTGCAATACCGACACGGATTTTGCTACTCATGGTGTTTTCCTTAAAACTGATAAATAAGTGCTGTCAGAACTGCTGCGCTCTGAATCAACTGGCTTAGTCGCTGATCATACGGGCGGCAAAGCCCATGAACAGCAGCCCCACCGAGCCATTGCCCATCCGGGACAGACGCTGATGGCGTCGGAAAATTCCTGCCAGGCGATCTCCGCCAAAAATCAGCAAAGACAAATAACAAATGCTGATCAGTTCCACCACCAGGCCCAGCAACATAAAGGCCAGGCCCGTGTGACCTTTGGACGGGTCCACAAATTGCACGAAGAAGGACAGGAAGAACAAGATGGCCTTGGGGTTCAACAAACTCAGGAGCAAGGCCTTGCGAAAGCGGGTTTCGTGACGCAAGCGCGTGTCCACAGACTGAACCGGGCCGCCTTGCCTGAAGGCCGACTGTAACAGCCGCACACCCAAATACAGCAAATAGGCAGCCCCCAGCCAGCGTATGCCCATATACAACATGGGCAGCGTCTTGAGCAGCGAGGCAGCGCCCAGGGCCGTCAGCGTCATCAAAATGCCGTCGCCCACGACCACGCCCAAGGCTGCTTTATAGCCTTCGCGCACGCCATGTCCGGCGCCACTGGCCAGGACGTATAAAGAATTGGGTCCGGGCAAAAGCACGATAAACACCGTACCCACCACAAAGGCCCAGAAATTGACAATACCGATTTGTTCGAACACGCCGGCCTCGCTAAACGCAGCAGAATCCGCAATTTTAGCGCTAAAAAAATGCCCCTGGCACGGGTGGAATGCCAGGGGCGATCAGGTCAATTTGTAAGGTCTACGCTGCCGGACTGACTCGGCTACGCATTACCAGACCTGATGGACTACGCAGTCGCAAGTTCCTGGGTCTGGAACTGCTCCTGTTTCATGGTGCCTTCTTGCTGGAAACGAACGTGCCAGGACAAGGCCTCTTCCAAAATGTGGGGCGTATGACCGCCACGTTGGCTGGCGCGCTCAAGATAGTCCAGCAAAGCAGGACGGTAGTCGGGGTGGGCACATTTTTCGATGATGACGCGGGCACGTTCACGAGGAGCCAAACCGCGCAAATCAGCCAGGCCCCATTCGGAGACCAGCACGGCCACATCATGCTCGCAGTGGTCGACGTGCGACACCATAGGCACCACACTGGAGATGGCGCCATCCTTGGCGACGGACTTGCTGACAAAAATGGACAGGTGCGCATTACGGGCGAAGTCGCCGGAACCGCCAATGCCATTCATCATATGGGTGCCACAGACGTGCGTGGAGTTCACGTTGCCGTAGATATCAAATTCCAGGGCGGTGTTGATCGCGATAATGCCCAGACGACGCACCAGCTCAGGGTGATTGCTAATTTCCTGTGGACGCAGCACCAGCTTGTCGCGGTAGTTTTCCAGGCCTTCCAGGAACTGCGCCATCTTGGGAGCAGACAGCGTCAAGGACGAAGCCGAGGCAAAGCTCAGTTGGCCGGAGTCCAACATGGCAATCGCGCTGTCCTGCAAGACTTCCGAGTACATCTTCAGGTCGGTGAAGGGAGAATCCAGCAGGCCGTAAGTGACGGCATTGGCAATCGTACCGATTCCCACCTGCAAGGGCAGCAAGGAGTGGCTCATACGGCCAGCGTCTACTTCGCCTTTCAGGAATTCAATAATGTGCCCGGCAATTGCCTGGGTTTCTTCATCAGGTGGCAGCACGCTGGAGGGGCTGTCCAAAGCATCGGTCACCACAATACCCACGATGCGGGAAGGATCCACCTGAATGGCGGTGGTACCAATACGCTGGTCCACATCCGTCAGTTCAATAGGCTGACGGTTGGGGCGAGCCTCGGGCACATAGATATCGTGCAAGCCTTCCATTTCCACTGGCATGCTCAGGTTCAGCTCAACAATGATTTGTTTGGCTTGCTGGGCAAAACTGGCCGAATTACCTACCGATGTTGTCGGCACAATTGCGCCGGTTTCAGTAATGGCAACCGCTTCAATGACAGCGATGTCGATGGCGGGCAGGTTGCCCGAACGCATGTGCTCCACCGTCAGGGACAAGTGCTGATCGGTAAACAGGACCTTGCCTTCATTAATATGACGGCGCAGCACCGAGTCCACTTGAAACGGCGAGCGGCGGGCCAGCACACCGGCCTCGGCCATCATGCCGTCGCTATCATTACCCAGCGAAGCGCCGGTAACCACATTCAGTTTTAATTGCTCGGTCTGGGCGCGCTCGGCCAATGCACGAGGCATGACCTTACAGTCCCCTGCACGGGTAAAACCGCTCATCCCGACATTCATCCCGTCTTTGAAGAAGGCGACTGCCTCCTGAGCGGTCATGACTTTGCCTTCCAATTCGGGGGAACGAATGCGATCCTTGAACATCGTGTGCTCCTGTCTCTGTGTCATTGATCTACCTGTTGTTGCTTTCGGAAGGAGCCAGGGCCGAAAGCGCCAGGCGAAATCTTCACGCAACAGAACGACATCACGCTTTAAAAATAGGGGCTGTACAAGCCGGAGATAAAAAGCCGAAATCGCCCTGACAACAGGCGTTTATGTTTTTTGAACAAAGCCAGCATAGCATCGCCATAATGAATAAAATAACTCCTAAGAAGTCGTAAAAGTCATAAACAAAAGGCCTGCCAATCATGGACATCCGATCCTTGCGATACTTCATTGAAACCGTTAAACATCAAAGCTTTACGCAAGCTGCGCAGAGCCTGAACGTGACGCAATCGACCATCAGCAAGATGGTGAAGCAGCTGGAAGATGAGCTGGGCGAGCCCCTACTGATTCGTGATCACCGTCAATTACAGCTGACTGATTGTGGCAAGGTGGTGCTGGAGCGGGGGCAGGAAGTTCTGCAGAGCATGCAGGGCTTGCTGCGAGAGGTTCACGAAGTTCAGGCCTTGCAACGCGGCCGCCTGGATCTGGGTATTCCGCCCATGATTAATGTGCTGTTTACGGAAGTGCTCAAGACCTTCAAAAACCGGCATCCGCAGATCGAGTTGATTCTGCATGAAGAAACCGGCATGGGGATTGAGCGCATGGTTGCGGCGGGCACGGTTGAAATGGGGCTGAGTATTCTGCCTTTGGGGCCCGAGCTGAATGTGTCGGCTACCCCCGTGGCCAAGCATGCGGTTTGGGCGATTGGCCATAAAGATACGCTGGCCGGTGCGCAAAAGAAGATCAAGCTACGGGAGTTGGAAAAGCATCCTTTGATTTTCCTGGGCGAAGACTATGCCCTGACCCGTATGTTGCGGCGTGCTTTCGCCCATGCGGGCTTGCGGGCGAATATTGCTGCCCAGAGCAATCAATGGGATTGGGTGGCTTCCATGGCACAGGCGGGAATGGGAGTCGCTTTGTTGCCCCAGCCGTTTCTTTCTCGGCTGGAACCGGGGGATTGGGTTGCCAAAGAAGTAGTGGAACCGGCCTTGAACTGGGAAGTAGCACTGCTGTGGAATGGGCGGTATCTGTCGCAGGCGGCCAGAGCATGGCTACAGGTCTGTGCGGATGTATTGGGCGGGAACTGGCCTGAGCTTGAAGGGGATTTATAGCAGGACTATTTATTAGCCCTTGAATACTCATCGTGTACTCGACACTAGGCCAAGGCCGGCCCAATCGCATTGAATTGCTATGTACATGCAGGAGCATGTCTTTCTTATGTGACGTCGCTTCGGTTTGGAAGAGCCTGGATTAATGCATAGACAATCTCTGTAAAGCACCACTGCTGCGGCCTGCAGGGGCGCCGGGCTTGACCACTTGCCGACGCTACGCGTCGGTACCCTTGTCAGAAAGACAGGACGGGCGCATTCTGAACTCGCGCGATAGCTCGTCCCCCGGACGAGCTATAAGCGTCGCGCTCAAACAGCAGAATGCTTGCATCCCGTCCTGTCTTTCTGCCCGCGGCAAGTAGTCTGAATCGCCCCGCGCCCCTGCAGGCCGCAGCAGTGGTTTATAGCGTCAGCAAGCATTAAGCCAACTTCTAAGCCTGAGACGGTGTATGCAGTGAGGAAGTATTTACATGTAGAGCTGAATCACAAATCAGCATCAGCACATTCAAATTAGAGCAAGATGATCATGATTGGCCACTGCATTAAAAAATATGTGGGCGGGTAGGTGCTTAGTTGCCAGACAAGCAGATCGACTGACAAGTAAACACGAAGAAATAAATGGACAGACAGCCAAATAGGCAAGCAGACAGGAAGGAAGGAAGGAAGGTAGGTAGGTAGGTAGGTAGGTAGGTAGATAGACCAACAGAAAACAAAAAACCCCGCCAATTTAGCGTCCATCAACAGCTAGTTGGCAGGCTCATGACCATCTGCTCAGAACACATCACAAACCGCCAGTTGTCTCCACATGGAACGTAGGAAATCAAATACCTCTTTTGTTCCACATCCCTGCCAATTTCTCGTACATGAAACGACTGAAAAATCGCGCCATCTCATGCATCGAGCCGCTCAAGCCGTCTGCCCCTGCCTCGGGGCGATTCAGACTGCTTGCCGCGGGCTGTTCTGGAATCCGGGATGCAAGCCCTGTGCTGTTTGAGCGGGACGCTTGTACTTGGTCCGGGGGACCAAGTACGCCGCGAGTTCACAGGGCGCCCGGATTCCAGAACAGACAAGGGCACCGGTGCGCAGCACCGGCAAGTAGTCAAGCCCCGAGGCAGGGGCAGACGGCTTGAGCGGCGTCTTTCCTGAGACGACTTTTCTCAAAGAACGGGATCTATGCTGAAGCACTCCTGATACACAACAACTACTTATTGCCCCACCCACAGACAAAAAAAAGAGCCACCCCAAACAGGGTGGCCCTCTTGAACAGCCAGGTCCAACAATCAGAAATAATTAAGCAGTCACTTTCTCTGCAACCGGCTCTTCAACTTCAGCCGAACTACGGATCAGGTAATCAAAAGCGCTCAACGCAGCCTTGGCACCTTCACCAGCAGCAATCACGATCTGCTTGAAAGGAACGGTCGTTACGTCACCAGCGGCAAACACACCAGCCAGCGAAGTCGCACCGCGAGCATCAACCTCGATCTCGCCATGACGCGACAGCCCCACATCGCTGCCCTTCAACCATTCCGTGTTGGGCACCAGACCAATCTGAACAAATACACCATCCAGCTTCAGGCTCTTGGCTTCCTGAGTAGCACGGTCCAGGTAATTCAGACCCACCACCTTGGTGCCATCACCCAGAACTTCAGTGGTCTGAGCCTGCATGATGATCGTCACATTAGGCAAGCTGCGCAGCTTGGTCTGCAAGACCTGGTCAGCACGCAAGGCATCACCGAACTCGATCAAGGTAACGTGCTTGACCAAACCAGCCAGGTCAATTGCCGCCTCAACGCCGGAGTTACCACCGCCAACCACCGCCACATCCTTGCCCTTGAACAAAGGACCATCACAGTGCGGGCAGTACGCCACACCACGGTTACGGTAATCCTGCTCACCAGGCACATTCAGTTCGCGCCAGCGGGCACCAGTAGCCAGAATCACGGACTTGGCCTTGAGCTGAGCACCGCCATCCACATCCACAATGACCTGCTTGCCTTCACGGCGAATGCCTTGGGCACGATGCAGATTCATGATGTCCACATCGTAGGCTTTGACGTGCTGCTCCAGCGCCGTTGCAAACGCAGGACCATTGGTCTCAACCACCGAGATGTAGTTCTCGATAGACATGGTGTCCAGAACCTGACCACCAAAACGCTCGGCCAATACACCCGTACGAATACCCTTGCGAGCGGCGTACACAGCAGCGGCAGCACCTGCAGGACCACCACCCACAATCAGCACATCAAACTCGTCCTTGGCATTCAAGGCTTCGGCACGAGCCGAGTTATCGCCCGTATCCAGTTTGGCCAGCAACTCTTCAGCACTGGCACGGCCTTGATGGAACATTTCGCCATTCAAGAACACAGCCGGAACCGACATGATGTTGCGCTGCTGAACCTCGTCCTGGAACAGGGCACCGTCAATCGCCACGTGCTTGATACGTGGGTTGATCACGGACATGGCGTTCAAGGCCTGCACCACGTCAGGACAGTTCTGGCACGACAGCGAGAAATACGTTTCAAAAACAAAGTCGCCGGGCAGATTACGGATCTGCTCAATCACAGCGGCATCCAGTTTGATCTCGTGGCCACCCACTTGCAGCAGGGCCAGGATCAAAGAGGTAAATTCATGTCCCATCGGGATACCCGCAAAGCTCACGCTAATGTCGGTACCGGGACGATTAATTTGGAAGGAAGGCTTGCGCTCTTGCGCATCCGCATCTTCGCGATAGCTGGTCTTGTCGGACAGACCATCAATTTCCTGCAACAGTTCGCGCAGCTCGACGGACTTGGCGCCAGTATCCAGCGTCGCAACGATCTCGATCGGTTGCGTGATCTTCTCGAGGTATGCCTTCAATTGAGTTTTGATGTTTGCATCTAACATGTGAAACGCCCTTTATCCTGTACTGAACGAAACAACTTGAGGTGCCTGAACCGGTCAGGCACCGGGGTGGCGGCGCAGCGCGCCGACCACCGCTAAAGACCCGTGTTTAAAAGGTCTTAGATCTTGCCAACCAGATCCAGGGAAGGAGTCAGCGTCTTGGCGCCTTCTTCCCATTTAGCTGGGCAAACTTCACCGGGGTGAGCGGCGATGTACTGAGCAGCTTTAACTTTGCGCAGCAGTTCGGAAGCCACACGGCCGATACCGTTGTCGTGGATTTCCAGGACCTTGATTTCGCCTTCTGGGTTCACCACGAACGTACCGCGCAGAGCGATACCTTCCTCTTCGATCAGCACGTCAAAGTTGCGCGACAGCTGATGAGTTGGGTCACCGATCATTGGGTAGTTAACTTTGCTGATGGCTTCCGAAGTGTCGTGCCATGCTTTGTGAGCAAAGTGAGTGTCGGTGGACACCGAGTAAATTTCTACGCCCATTTTCTGGAATTCGGCGTAGTGGTCAGCCAGGTCTTCCAGTTCGGTTGGGCAAACAAACGTGAAGTCGGCTGGGTAAAAAACGAAAACAGCCCACTTACCGGCAACGGTTTCGTTGCTGACTTCGATAAATTTGCCGTTGTGAAAAGCTTGTGCTTTAAAAGGTTTGATGACGGTGTTGATCAAAGACATATTTGCTCCGGTGAGTGATTAATCATTGACAGTAAAGCCATTATAGGAAGCCACTGCCGATTAGTAAAATTGATTAATGCAATAACGTTCATTGCTATTAGCTATCGCGCGTCGCATAAAAACTTCTTTCTATGCGTCGCACAGACTTATGCTAACAGAGCTAGATGACAGTGCAACTATCAGCGTTCAAGCTATAAGGCTACTTCGCTGGGCACGGGGCTGGAGGACTGCTTGGCGTTGAACAAACAACGGGCAAAATCCTGCCAAAACTGCGCATCGTCGCCTAAAGAAACATTAATACGCATATATGTAGATGGTTGCTGTTGCGGGGAAAACAAGGCCCCCGGCACCAATAAATGCCCTGGTCGCCCCAAAGCACGCACCAGACTTTCCGTATCCACACCCGTATCCACCCAGACAAACATGCCCGCCTGGGGTGGTGCGTCCGGCGCCAGGCCTACATGCGCCAATTGCTCCAGGGTTTTATGCCTGTCGGCGTTGGCGTGACGGCGCAACCGCTCCAGGTGTTTGCGATAGGGTCCATCTACCAGCACCCGGTGAATGACCCGCTCACCCAGCTCCGGTGACGTCAGCCCTGCCAGCATTTTCAGATTCACCAAAGACTGCAGCAGTTCAGGAGCTGCTGCCATATAAGCCACCCGCAAACCAGCTGCCATGACTTTGGAATAGCCGCCCACCAATGTCACCCGGTTCAGTTGATCCAATTGCGCTAGACGGCAGGCAGGATTGGCGTGCAGCTCGCTATAGGTATCGTCTTCAATAATGTGAAAGTCCCAGGTCTGGGCCAAAGTCAGAATGCTGTGCGCCACCGCCGGACTCAAACTAAAGCCGGTGGGGTTATGCACCACGGTATTCAAAATGACCAGACGTGGACGATGCTCGCGCGCCAGTTGTTCCAGTACCGCCAGGTCCGGGCCATCTGCGCGGCGTGGCACACTCAGCACTCGCACATCCACCACCGCCAGGCGAGCAAACAAGAGATACCAGGCCGGATCTTCCACAACAACCGCATCACCAGGCCGTAGCCAATGGCGCAGAAGCAAATCCAGCGCCTGCGTAACACCACTGCACAATAAAAGCTGCGTATCAGGATCTGCCTGTATGCCGCTATCTTCCAGCTGTCCCGCAATGTGCTGACGCAAGGGCCGGTAGCCATGCGAATGCCCATAGCCCAGCAAGTTGGAGCCGGCGCTACGGCTGACCTGCCGCAAGGCCGCCAGAATCATCTCGTTATCCAGCCACTGACTGGGAATGCCCGCGCTGTCGCTATGCCCCATGAAACTGTTCAACATCCAGTTCACATCTATTTTGCGCGGCTCATTCTTTTCTACATGCAGGGATTCGGAACGCAGGCGTCGAGGGCTGCGCACCCGCACAAAGAAACCGGAACCGGGCCGGGACTCCACCAAGCCCAAGGCCATCAACTTGTCGTACGCGGCCACAACAGTATGCGTACTGACCCCGGCAGACTGCGCCAACCGGCGCACAGAGGGTAAGCGACTGCCGCCCCGATACCGCAAATGCAGGGCCTGCTGCACCCAGGCGACCAGTTGATCGCTAAGTGTCACGTCCGAACCGCGCACGGGCTGCCAATCCAACCATTCCATGATGCTGAGCTCCAAGCGAGAAAACCGACTGTAGCGGAAGTTTGACCAGTACAGCTTGACCGACTGATTGATGAACTGTATCGCAACTGTATTGTTTATTTATTTTAAGCTCAAAGCTGTGATAAACCTATTTCTTATCCGTGGTGATTTTCATGAGCCGCAGCACTAGTCTTCCCATGCCCAGTACCGCCCCAGCATTGCTGATCTATCTCTACGCTTTTATCGGGGTTACCGTCTTTGCCTTCACCTTGCCCATGACACGGCTGGCGGTGCAAAGCTTTGACCCTTGGCTGGTCGGAATGGCACGAGCCAGTATCGCGGGGGTGTTTGCGGCCATCATCTTGCTGGCGACCCGCAGCCGTCGCCCCACGGCGTCGGAATGGCGCGGCATCGCCCTGTCCTGTACGGGTGTAATCGTAGGCTGGCCCGTGTTTTCCTCGATTGCCATGCAGACCGTGCCTTCCTCGCACGGGGCCGTATTGAGCGGGCTGATTCCTTTGGCAACCGCCATTGTTGCCTCCGCCCGTAGCGGTGAACCCTTGAGCCGTCGCTTCTGGATGCTGAGCCTGCTGGGTGCCATCCTGGTGCTGCTCTACGCTTTCTATATCGGTGAAGGCGCCCTGCAAACCGGCGATATCTGGTTGGCTCTGGCGGTATTCATGTCTGGCGTAGGCTATGCCGAAGGGGGGCGTGTTGCCCGTACCCTGGGTGGCTGGCGCACCATCTGCTGGTGCCTGGCAGCCAGCTTGCCGCTGACCATTCCTGCCACCTTGTGGCTGACTTTTCCCATGACAGAAATGCCCTCTTCCCAATCTGTCATGGCTCTGCTCTACCTGGCCCTGTTCTCTTCCTTGCTGGGTTTCTTCCCCTGGTACAAGGCCATGGCCATGGGTGGTGTGGCCCGTATTGGTCAGGTACAACTGGCCCAACCCTTCCTGACCGTACTGATTTCGGCAGTATGGTTAAGCGAGCAAGTGGACTTGCTGACCTGGCTGTCCTGCATCGTCATCATCGCCATTATTGCCGCCAGCCGACGGGCCTGAAAACACAATGACAAGGCGGCTAAATACAGCAAGGGCATATTCACCTAACTAATACTTCGTTCCCAGCGAGGGCTCGCGCAAGCACACTGGCTCATCACTTCATGAACCATGTAAAGGCGATAGCGCGGCCCACGTGACTCCGTTTTGAGCAGGGCCGGTACTGGTATTGCCGCAAGGACATCTGATCATGCCCGCCCAAGCCCCTGCCGCGCTTGCCCTGAGCGCCCGGCCACTGATGCTGTGGAAACAGCTGCGCGACGATCTGCAATATATCGCGCGCGAACACACGGATGCCGTTCTGGCCAGTTCTCTGGCTGCGGAAGACATGGTGTTGTTTCATGCCATGTCCATCTACACCCCCGAGCTGCAAACCGTCACCCTGGATACTGGTCGTCTGCACGAAGAGACCTTGCAGCTGGGGCGGGACATCCAGCAACACTACGAACGCCCTATCCTGTTTTTTCACCCGGATCCGGACCGGGTGCAGGAACACGTCAGCGCTCATGGCACACACGCTTTTTACGAAAGTGTGGAGCTACGCAAGGAATGCTGCGCGATCCGTAAGGTAGAGCCACTGCGTCGTGCCTTGCAAGGCCGATCAGCCTGGATTACCGGTCAGCGCCGCGAACAAACAGCCAGCCGCACCGAACTGTCCAGCAAGGAATACGACAGCGTCTTTGGACTGCAGAAATTCAATCCCTTGATCGAATGGACTCAGGACGATGTCTGGGCCGTGATCCGTGGCTTGAGCATCCCCTACAACCCGCTGCACGACCAGGGCTACCCCTCCATAGGTTGCGAGCCCTGTACGCGCGCCATTCGCCCCGGTGAGGACGTGCGCGCCGGGCGCTGGTGGTGGGAACAGCGCGACAGCCTGGAATGCGGCCTGCATGCCAGCAATCTGAATAGCAGTGTCAACACCTGAAGGAACCCCATGGGCGAACCACTCTCTACCCGTACTCATCTGGACTGGCTGGAAGCCGAGGCCATTTTTATTCTGCGTGAAATCGCGGCTGAAGCTGAAAAACCCGTGCTGCTGTTCTCCGGCGGCAAGGACTCCGCTGTGCTGCTGCAATTGGCCCAGAAAGCCTTTGCGCCCGGCCCGCTGCCGTTTCCCTTGATGCATGTGGACACCGGCCACAATTACCCGGAAGTGATCGAATTTCGGGATCGCCGCGCCGCCGAGCTGAACGCCGAACTGATTGTGCGCAGCGTGGAGGATTCCATCGCGCGCGGCACCGTGGTGCTGCGCAATGAAACCGCCAGCCGCAACGGGGCCCAAGCCGTCACCTTGCTGGAAGCGATTGCCGAGTTTGGCTTTGATGCCTGTTTCGGTGGCGCCCGCCGTGATGAAGAAAAAGCCCGCGCTAAAGAGCGCATCGTGTCTTTTCGCGACGAATTCGGCCAATGGGACCCCAAAGCGCAACGCCCCGAGCTGTGGCACTTGTTCAATACCCGTATTCACAAGGGCGAGAACCTGCGCGTCTTCCCGATTTCCAACTGGACCGAGCTGGACGTGTGGCAATACATCCAGCGTGAGGCCATTGATCTGCCATCCATCTACTACACCCACTCGCGCGAAGTGGTGGAGCGTCAGGGGCTGATCGTACCCATCACGCCATTGACTCCCTTGCTGGATGGGGAAACCTCCGAATGGCGCGATGTGCGTTTCCGCACCGTAGGCGATATTTCCTGCACCTGCCCGGTGCTCTCTACCGCCGCGTCCGTGCAAGACATTATTGCTGAGACCGCCTTGGCCACTATTACCGAGCGTGGTGCGACCCGCATGGATGACCAGACGTCCGAAGCCTCCATGGAACACCGCAAGAAACAAGGATATTTCTAATGAACACAGTCAATGACGCCTGGCTGCAGGCTGCCGATCAAGGCGTGCTACGCCTGATTACCGCTGGCTCCGTGGACGACGGAAAATCCACCTTGATTGGCCGCTTGCTGGTAGACAGCCAGGGCGTGTTTGCCGACCAGATTGCGGCCATCCAGCGCTCCAAATACAAGCGTGGCGAGGACGCCGAACCCGATCTGGCCCTGCTGACCGACGGCCTGGAAGCCGAGCGCGAACAAGGCATCACGATTGACGTGGCCTATCGCTACTTCGCGACCCCCAAACGCAAATTCATCGTGGCCGATACCCCCGGTCACGAGCAGTACACCCGCAACATGATTACGGGCGCCTCCACCGCCCAGGCCGCCATCATTCTGATTGATGCGCACCGCGCCAAGGACGGTGAACTGCTGACCCAGACCAAGCGCCACAGCACCGTTGCCAAGCTGCTGGGCCTACGCCATATCGTGGTGGCGGTGAACAAGATGGACCTGGTCGATTGGGACCAAGCCGTGTTCGACCGTATCCATGAAGCCTATCGCCAACTGGCTACCCAGCTGGGGATTGAACACTTTCATATCATTCCGCTCTCGGCCCTGAAGGGCGAGAACATCACCCAGGCTTCGCCACACACGCCTTGGTATCAAGGCTTGCCGCTGTTGCCTTTACTGGAATCGCTGGATCTGCGCGAGAACATTCAGCGCCCTGCCCGTCTATTTGTGCAATGGGTGGCGCGGCATGGCGGCAGCCGTGCTGATGGCTTCCGTGGCTACGCCGGTCAGCTCAGTGGCGGCCGCATCCAGGTGGGCGATAGCGTTCAGGTATGGCCTAGCGGAAAAACGGCGGTGATCACACAGCTGTTTCGCGCGGGCACAGAACAAACTTCTGTCAGCGACGGGGACGCCGTGACTGTAGTGCTGGATCGTGAACTGGACATTTCACGGGGCGATTTGCTGACACTGGCCCATGAAGGAGTAAGCACCAGCAAACACTTTGATGCGCAGCTGTGCTGGCTGGACGAGCAGGCCTTGAACACCACCCGCTCTTACTGGTTAAAACAAGGCACACGCCTGACCCAAGCCAAGGTGCAAGCCGTTCATGCCTTGCGCGATGTACATAGCCTGCAAGAGCAGCAAGCCACTGGCAGCTTATCCCTGAATGATATTGGTCGTGTCAGTCTGGTCAGCCGTGACCCGCTGGTGCTGGACGATTATCAGGATCACTCCAGCACGGGCTCCTTTATCTTGATCGACCCCAGCACGAACCAGACCGTGGCTGCCGGTCTGGTTCAAAAAACCGCCTAAAAACGTGTAGCGGGCCTACTGTTTGGCACGCACCAAGGCGAGGGACTGTTCAGCAATGATCAGTTCCTCGTTGGTTGGAATCACCAATACACGCACGGCACTGCTGTCGGTAGAAATCACGGTTTCCCCTGCCTGATTACGAGCCGGATCAATCTCCACCCCCATCCACTCCAGGTGCTTGGCGATGCCTGCCCGAATAGACGGGCTGTGCTCGCCAATCCCCGCCGTGAAGACCAAGGTGTCCAGCCCCTTCAAGGCAACGCACAAGCCCGCCAGATTCTCTGCCGTGTGATAGCAGAAGTACTGCACCGCCAGCTTGGCACGAGGATCATCGGAAGCTTCCAGCGCTCGCATATCCGCTTGATCGCCGGACAAGCCTTTCAGGCCGGATTGGGTGTAGAGCACGGACTGGATCTCGTCGTGCTCCATGCCCTGCTCCAGCATCCACAGCACGACACCGGCATCCAGACGCCCCGGACGAGTCCCCATAGGCAAGCCGTCCAGCGCCGTAAAGCCCATAGTGGTGTGAACGCTGCGGCCTTCTTTCAAGGCGCAAGCCGATGCACCTGAACCCAGATGGGCAACGACGACGCGCCCGTCAGCCAGTTCGGGAATTTCGCGACGCAGGTGCTGGGAAATATAGTGATAGGACAAGCCATGGAAACCGTAGCGGCGCACGCCCTGTTCAAAGAACCGACCAGGCAAGGCAAAGTGCTGCAAATGCGGGGCATGTCCTTGATGGAAGGCCGTATCCAGACACGCTACCTGGAAGATCTCCGGGTAGTGCTCGAAGATCACGCGAACAGGAGCCAGATTGTTCTGCTGATGCAGTGGTGCCAAAGGTGACAGGCTGTCCAGATACTCCAGCACCTGCGGGGTCAAGGGAACGCTGCTGTCGTAGCGGGCGCCCCCGTGCACAATACGGTGGCCAACGGCAATAGGCCGACCATCCACATGCTCCAGCAGCCAGCGCGCCACCAAAGCCTGCGCTGTATGCAGGTCCTTGGCCTGCTCGCCATCCAGATCCTGCTTGACCATGGATTGGCCCTGGGCATCTTTAACTTTGAAGGCTGGCTGGCTACTGCCAATGCCCGAAACCTGACCGCCAAACTCAAAATCCAGATGGTCGCCCGGCTGGACCTTGTACATATGAAACTTCAGGCTGGAGCTGCCTGCGTTAATGACCAGAATCTGCTCGCTCATTAGTGCGCAGCCTCCACAGCAACTTTACGTTCCAGATAGCCCGCGTAAAGGCTGGCAACGGCGCAAGAGGCCATACGGGTCTGGGCGCTATCGGCTCGGCTGGTCAGAATGATAGGCACACGAGCCCCCATCACGATACCGGCAGCCTGGGCGCCGGACAGGAAGGTCAGATTTTTGGCCAGCATATTGCCGGCCTCCAGATCGGGGGCCACCAGAATCTGCGCCTTGCCCGCAACGGGCGACACAATTCCTTTGATGCGCGCCGCCTCGGGGCTGATAGCGTTATCCAGCGCCAAGGGGCCGTCCAGCACACCGCCCGTAATCTGGCCGCGATCAGCCATCTTGCACAAGGCCGCCGCTTCCAGCGTGGTCGGGATTTTTTCGGTCACTTGCTCGACCGCAGACAGGATGGCGACCAACGGTTTGCCCAAGCCCAGGCCGTGGTGCAGATCAATGGCGTTTTGCACAATATCCGCTTTGGTGCTCAGATCGGGGAAAATATTGATGGCACCGTCCGTCACAAACAAGGGCTCCGGATAGCTGGGCACATCCATGATGAAAACATGGCTCAAACGGCGACCAGTCCGCAAGCCCTTGCCCTGGGTGCACAGCACGGCCTGAATCAGCTCATCCGTATGCAGGCTGCCTTTCATCAGCAACTGGGCACGGCCGGCCAGCACTTCCTCTACGGCTCGCTCTGCCGAGGCATGGCTGTGGGGGGTATCAATCAAGGTGACCCCTTCCAGGCTTAAACCATGCTCTGCCGCTACGGAATGCAAACGGGCCTGCGGGCCAACCAGCACGATCTCGAACAGGCCTTGGGCCCGTGCCTGCAAGGCGGCTCCAAGGGACACATCATCGCAGGGATGAGCCACCACACAAATTCGACTGTGCTCTTTGCGAGCTTGCTCGATCAATCGGGAATAATGACTGGAAGGCCCAGTGCGATCCACGGCGGCCGTATCCGGGCCAGCAGGGTGATTCATGATAGAAGACTCCTTGGAGATGAACGAAGGCTAACCCAACACTAAACCATTTATCCAAGCGTGTGTCTTTGATTGCGAACAGGGAAACTTCAATATTTCGCTCTTTATTCTTTCCAGACCATGAAGAATGAAGCATAAAGATTAAATATTAAAAAAATCCGGTTTAGCCAAATGCAAACCGGATTTTTATTTCCGTGGTGGCTTATTCGTCCCGAACCACCGCAATCTGAGCGTATCCAGGATCAGCCACCTAGGTCTAATTAAAGGCCAAGATCACTCAAACCCGGATGCTCATCGGGGCGCCGCCCCAAGGGCCAACGGAACTTGCGTTCGGATTCTGTAATGGCCACATCATTAATGCTGGCATGGCGCACCGCCATATAGCCATGCTCGTCAAATTCCCAATTTTCATTTCCGTAACTGCGCCACCACTGACCGTATTCATCTTGCCATTCATAAGCAAAGCGCACGGCAATTCTATTTTCCTGCCAGGCCCAGATTTCTTTAATCAAGCGGTATTCACGCTCTTTTTGCCATTTGCGTTCTAAAAAAGATTGAACCTGATCTCGCCCCTGCGGAAACTCGCTGCGATTGCGCCAGCGCGTATCCACGGTATATGCCTGCGAAACCTTGACCGGGTCACGACTATTCCAGGCATCCTCGGCGGCACGCACTTTCTGGCGGGCACTCTCCAGATCGAAAGGTGGCAAGGGAGGACGTGTATCCATAGTGGTCTCCTAGAAAACAAGAGTGGACCAGACAGTCTAGCGGCAAAACGTAAGCAGTCTCTTACTGGCCGGTATCGGCCCAGGCGGCCTGTTCAAATCCCGCGACCAGAAAATCGATAAAAGCTTGCACACGAGCCGAGCGCGAGCGGCCCGGAGGCGTCAGCAGATGCAAGGTCAGGCTGGGCAAATCCCATTGCGGTAACACGATTTCCAACTGGCCTTGCTCGACCATATCGCCCAGCAGGAATTGAGGCAGCACGCTAAGCCCCAGGCCCTCAAGCAAGGGTGGGATCAGGGCCTGGGCATTGTTGACTTGCAAAGCACAGGGCACGGTTTGGGAGTAATACTCCTGCCCTTGCTGAAAGCGCCAGACACTGCCGCGTCGCTCGTAGGCGTAGCGCAGGCTCATGTGCTGAGCCAGGTCGCTGGGGTGTGAGGGTCTGCCGTACTTGGCCAGGTAACTGGGGGCGGCAACCAGCCGCAGGCGCAAATTGCACAGACGGCGCACCAGAAGGCTGGAATCATCCATGGTCGAGATACGCAAGGCCATGTCGAAACCTTGTTCCACGATGTTCACCTGAGCGTCGTTAAAGTGCAGATCCAGCAGCACGGCCGGGTGCTTTTCCATGAAGGCGGGCAGCAAAGGGGCCAGATTCTCCAGCCCGAAGGACATGGGGGCAGCAATCTTGATACGTCCCTGCAGGCTTTCTTTCTGGTCGCGTGCCAGGGCTTCCGCGTTTTGTCCGGCAGCTAGAACGGCTTGGGCCTGTTCCAGGCTGGCCTGCCCGGTTTCTGTCAGGGACAGGCGTCGGGAGGTACGGTGGAACAGGGACACATGCAGCTGTTTTTCCAGCCGGGTGATTGCCTTGGAGACAGTAGGTTGTGACAGGCCCAGAACTTCGGCTGCCTGGGCAAAGGAGCCGGTTTCCGCCACAGTGGCAAAGATGGCCCAGGCTTGTAGATCCGGTAATGTTTTCATGTCGTTTTTGGAATGAATTCTATGCTATTGATTCTATTTTATTCAATCAGCAAGACGCCTAGAATTCTTTTTAGTATCCAATATTAAGGAGCGCATCATGATTGAACATCGGCCTTTTAATGAACTGGGCGGCGCCAACCACGGCTGGCTGGACGCCAAGCACCATTTTTCTTTTGCTAATTACTACGATCCCGCTCGCATGAGCTGGGGTGCCCTGCGTGTCTGGAATGACGACACGATTGCGTCCAACACCGGGTTTCCACCTCACGATCATGCCGATATGGAGATCATTACGTATGTGCGTGAAGGGGCGATCAGCCACCAGGACAGTTTGGGCAATAAGGGTCGTACTGAAGCCGGTGATGTGCAGGTGATGAGTGCCGGCACGGGTATTCGCCATGCGGAGTACAACCTGGAAAGCGGGACGACACGGATCTTCCAGATCTGGATTCAGCCAGAGCGTCGTGGTTTACCGCCAGCCTGGGGGGCCAAGCCTTTCCCCAAGGATGGGCGTTCGGGGCAGTTTGTCGCTCTGGCCAGTGGTTTTGAAGGTGACGCAGAGGCTTTGCCGATTCGTGCCCAGGCCCGTGTGCTGGGAGCGACCTTGAAGAAAGGTCAAAGCACGACTCTGTCTTTGCCTGCCGAGCATCTGGCTTATCTGGTGCCTGCCACAGGGCGGGTTTCGGTAAATGGTCTGGAGTTGAATGCCCGTGATGGGGCGGCGATTCGCAATGAAACGACGCTGGAAATTCAGGCGCTGGAGGATGCGGAGCTGGTGCTGGTTGAGACGGCGCAGTAATTGCGGAAGGGCTGTTTTGAAGATGGGGGGGGCCGTTTGAGCGCTCCCCCCGCTTCTTTTTGCTGTTCTGGTGCTCTGAAAATAAACGCAGGTAAGAGAAGATATATGTCTTTTTAAGGTCATATGTCAGCTCGGAAATTAAACAACCCAATAGAACGCTTGGGTTGCCTTGCCGTTTGCTGGCGTAATGTTGTTTGTTCAGTACTCCACCTTGGCAGAAAGACGCCACTTGGAGCCCTGCCTGGGTGTCCGGGCTGAGCACTTGCCGGTGCTGCGCACCGGTGCCCTTGTCAGGAGATAGCTACGGGCGCACCCTGAACTCCCGGGGTGGTTCGTCCCCCGGACGAACCACAAGCGCCCCGGTCAAACAACAGGGCGCTTGCATCCCTACGCTATCTCCTGACCGCAGCAAGTACTCTGAATCGCCCCGACACCCAGGCAGGGCTCCAAGTGGCTGGCATCATGAGCAATTTAAGGGCGAAACGTAACTGTGATGCCGCTATATGAGCTAATTGATGATGGATTCAGGGGTATTTTTCGTGGCTCAATTTCCTGCCATGAAAAATACAGTTGGAGGTGGGCTGTCTCAACTGTCTGTTTTCGGTGTGGTTTTGAAAAGTATTCCTGATTTTTTGTTTAGCTTAGGTAAACAATCCTTCCCCTTGTCTGTCCTTCTCATTCTGCGCAGCCTTCCCTTAACGGAAACCGGCTCATAAAGCAGATCAAAACTTCTTCTTTTCTCTGATTAAACTGTTTGTTCTCAATCGATAAGCGTCTGCCCTGCAGCAATATCGTTACAATTGTTGTAACGCCAGTTTTCAACTCTTCTTAATGCACGCGAACACACCGTGTCCTCTCCCAACCAGTATTTCGTTCTGATCGTCCCTGCCTGCGCGGCATTGCTGGGCATCGCGATGATTTACTGCTGGAGCCGTCTACGCGATCACCGTTACCTGCTCTGGATTGCCTCGGGGTATATCTCCACGGCTATTCCTATGGGGATCCATAGCCTGATGCCCAATGAGCAACTCGCCCGCTGGACTCTGCCCTTGTCGGCTATGTATTTATATGGTGTCTGGGCTTTGTCTCATGGGGTCGCTTTACGTTTTGGCGGACGTGCTCATCCCAGATTGGCTGGAGCAATCGTCCTCGTCACGCTGGGGCTGCTTTTTTATTTTTCCCAGATTGATGATGATCTCTGGCTGCGTTTACAAATTCTGAACTGGGGCCTGGCCTTGTTGGTTGCTTTGCCCATCAAGTCGATCTTGTCCGGCAGGTCACGCACGATTCCTTTGGCAACGCTGTTGCGGGCCTCTTACCTGACAGCCTTGCTTTATGCCTTTGTTCGTGTATTTGCGCTGGCCACACTGATCCCTCGCGAGATGCAGCCAGAGCTGACCCGCTCCGGTTTTTGGCTCTTGATGCTGGCGACCAATATGTTCATCAGCATTTGGGTCGCGCTGGCTATTTTGACCAGTACGGCCATGTCGATTGTGCAGACGCTGGATCATGAGCGCAGCCGGGACCCTTTGACCCGTTTGTTGAACCGTCGTGCTTTTTTCGAGCAGGTCAAAAAACGGCTGGAGCTGTATGGACATAGCGGCTGGGCGGTCATGACCTGCGATCTGGACCACTTCAAGATGGTCAATGACACCTGGGGCCATGTGGCGGGCGATCGGGCCTTGAAGGAATTCGGGGCCTTACTGGCTCGCACGGTTCGCCAGGACGATTTGGCAGCCCGCTTTGGGGGCGAGGAGTTTGTCTTGCTGATACGCAGCACCAGCTTGCATACCGCCGTGCTGGTTGCCGAGCGTTTGCGCAGCAGTGTGATGAATCTGCATATCCCCGCCACGGCGCATACGCTGACGGCCAGTTTCGGTGTGGTTCAGCTAAACAGCAATGGCGACATCAACCAGGCCATTGAGCAAGCTGACCGGCTTTTGTACGAAGCCAAGCATGCTGGCCGCAACAAGGTCGTTTGGAAGGCGTCCTGAGTTATTCCTCCTGCTTGCTGATACCCTTACAGTCTCTTTTTTCAAGACAGCCCCGTTAGAGGCTGATTGATAGGACTATCACAGCAAAAGCCGGGGGCGTTCACGCCTCCCCAGGAGACCCCATGTCACTTACCGAACTTAGCGCCAGCGAACTGCTGGCAGGTCTGGAAAAAAGCCAGTTCAGCGCCCGTGAGATTGCCGACGAGCTGCTCAAGCAATCACAAGAAATGGCCCATTTGGGCGGTCTGGCACATTTGGATTCAGAGCTGTTTTACCAGCAGGCCGATCAGTCTGACGCACGCCGCGCCCGTGGCGAAGCCTTGGCGCTGGACGGTGTGCCTTTGGTGATGAAAGACAACCTGAACACCACGGACATGCCCACCACGTCCAGCACCGGCGCCCTGCAAGGTCGCGTGCCGCTGAAAGATGCAGATGTAGTCGCACAATTGCGCAAGGCCGGTGCCGTGCTGCCCGCCAAGTCCGTGATGCACGAACTGGCTTTTGGGATTACGACCAATAACGCCACTACGGGCCCCAGTCGCAACCCTTATGATCCAAGCCGTATTCCCGGCGGCTCTTCCGGTGGCACTGCAACGGTTGTGGCAGCTCGTCAGTTCCCGGCTGGCCTGGGCACGGATACGGGCGCTTCGGTGCGTTTACCTGCCGCGCTTTGCGGCCTGTACGGTTTCCGTCCTACAGTGGGCCGTTATTCAGGCCAGGGCATTGTGCCTTTGTCCCCTACCCGCGATACAGCAGGCCCCATGACTCGCAGTCTGGCTGACATCAGCTTGCTGGACAGCCTGCTCTGCCAGAAGGCCCCTACTGTGATTGCCACTCCTTCCTTGAAGGAACTGCGTCTGGGCGTACCCCGTGACAGCTTCTGGAAGGATATGGATGCCGGTGTGGCCGACGTGACCCTGGCATTTCTGGATGATTTGCAAAAAGCCGGTGTCACGCTGGTCGATGTAGACCTGTCTCCGGTTCTGAAGATCAATGCCCGCGTCGGCATGCCGATTGTGCTGTATGAAACCTTGCAGAACCTGCCTTTGTACCTGGCCGAAAACAAGTACGACATTAGCTTGGACGAGTTGATTGCTGGCATTCACAGCCCCGATGTGAAAGAGATTTTCGACGCCATTACGGGCGACTACACCATCAGCCAGGAAGCCTACGAAGAAGCGCTGAATGTAGACCGCCCCCTGATGCAACAGGCCTATGCAGACCTGCTGCGCCAGTCCAATGTCAGTGGCTTGATCTTCCCGACCAGCCCGCTGACCGCCTGCCCGATTGGCGATGATGAAACCACCATGATGAACGGCAAGGCAGTACCTACCTTCAACACTTACATCTCGCGTACCGACCTGGGTTCGAACCTGGGCGCACCGGGCATTTCCTTGCCTATCGGCCTGTCGGGTGGTCTGCCAGTGGGGATATTGATTGAGGCCGATATCGGTGCAGATGATCAGTTGCTGGCTCTGTGTCGTGCGATTGATCCTTTGCTGCCAACGACACCGGCACCGGATTTGGGCAAACGGGCTTAAACGACGTAAAGACGGATTAAGCAATCTGCAGGCTACTGCACCAGGCTGAATAACTCGCCACATCCAAATGCCATCAGCCCAACAAGAAACAGGCCGAATTCCTAGGGAAATCGGCCTGTTTTTTTGATGAGGCTCCTCACGAAGGCGTCATGCGCCCGGGTCCGTATTACCGCCAAACCGCCGACGCCACATCTGCACCAACCAGCCGTGATGCTCACACAGTGCAGACTGACGAGCCTTGAAAACTAAACTCACTACTGTTTTTTAACACAGCATAAAATGGCGCACTGAAACTCCCGCCTGCACGGCAACACCCCAACTTCACGGCCAGCACACACCATGAATACACAGATTCTTTTATTGCGCGGCGTCATGCCCACCGGCAAGAACAAGGTCTTGATGGCACCACTACGCGCAGCCCTGGAAGCAGCGGGTCTGAAAGAGGTCCGGACTTATATACAAAGCGGCAATGTGATTGTGTCCACAGAGCTGGAACAGCCGGAGTTGGAGCAACTGGTTCACCACACTATCAAGAACAAGCTGGGCGGAGATATTCAGGTTATCGCCCGAACACCGACTTATTTCATGCGGGTGATGGCGAACAATCCTTTCAAGGACGAAAGCCCCAGCCAGCTATATTTCACCCTGCTGCGCTCCCCAGCAGATAGCGTCTTGCTGCATGCCTTCCACGCCCTGGAGCACGCACCGGATCAGGTCCGCGTCATTGATGACATCGCCTATATTGTGTGCGCAACCCGGTATCGAGACCTGAAAGCCAACAATAATTTCATCGAGAGAAAGCTCAAGGTCGTTGCGACGACACGCAACTTCAACACCATGAGCAAGCTGATCGCCTTGAGTACGGGTAATGAAATAGTGATGAACCCCTCAAGCTAAGGCCCGTCGAGCCAGCGCCGCAACGGCCAACTCTTTATTGGCTTCGGTGCGCAATCCATCCTCCAGAAACCAGGCAGCTGACAAGGCCGCATGCGCCATGACCCATCTGAGCAAGCGTTGACGCTCCAGCCCTGCAACCTCGATGACTACCGACAACTGCCGTGCAAAGCGCGCTGGATCGGTGCTCGTTTTAAGATCAGGGTTGCACAGCACATTTACATAGTCGTAATAGCGCTCACCAGTGACGCGCTTGGGATCTATTGCCAACCATCCACGCTGATCGAAATCGAGAATGTTGCTATGGTGCGCATCACCGTGCAGAACGACCTGATCACGCTGATCACGCAGCAGCTCATTGGCCACTAGTGCGCATTCAGCCATCAGACCGCCCTCTTGCTGCGCCATCGGTGCCAGCGATTCAAAAAAATCGCTCAGGGGGCGCAAATTGTCAGGTGGGGCCGAAGGTCGGTTTAAATGCAATTGCTCAAGGGCACGGCAGATACAGGTCGTCGCTGCATCATCTTCCCCTTCTAAAGCCATGCGCAATAAGTCCCTGGAGCCCGTTGCACGCTCCATCAGCAACGCTCCAGAGTCTGGGTCCAGCGCATATACATGCGCCGCGCCATCGCCAGCCCACCATTGCAGCACTTGGCCGCCGATGCGCTCATCAAGATCTCGTGTGATTTTGATCATCGCCGGCTGCCCCTCCAACTTCCCGGTCAGCCGCACGGGCATCAGATCGCTGGTCGCGGTGCTGAAAGGCTTGCCAGCGGCCTGAGCCCCCCAGCGTTGGAGAAAGACATTGAATAGGTTGAAGTTGGACATTGCGCTGGTTTTCGTGGAAATCTCTTTAGACAAAAGAAAGCCTGGCGTTCAATCATGCCCGACCGCTCATGATCGAAAGCGCCCAGCTTAACTGAGCTTGCCTTATTAATGTGAGTCCAAGTCCAGACACGCACCAGAACCCGGCGTTTCCCTCCCCCCTACTTCACGCCCCAGGACAAATATGTAACAGCCTGACCCTGGTGCTCTTGAAATTAGAAAAGTCGTCCCTATAATTAGCACTCGAAGGGGTTGAGTGCTAAAACGCCTCGCCCCCACAATCGGACCAACAACTAAAGTCATCTTTAAACAGGAGTTTCTCCATGGCACTGCGTCCTTTGAACGATCGTGTGATCGTCAAGCGTCTGGACAACGAACGCACCACCGCTTCCGGTATCGTTATCCCCGAGAGCGCGACTGAAAAGCCCGATCAAGGCGAAATCCTGGCCGTTGGCCCCGGTAAGAAAACCGAGGACGGCAAGGTTCTGGCGCTGGATCTGAAGGTCGGCGACAAAGTTCTGTTTGGCAAATACTCCGGCCAGGCCGTCAAGATCGACGGCGAAGAGCTGCTGGTGATCCGCGAAGAAGAAATCTTCGCCGTGATCGAATAAGTACCGCCAACGAAAATTCAATAGGATTCAAACCATGACCGCAAAACAAGTTTACTTCGGCGACGACGCACGTACCCGCATCGTGCGCGGCGTCAACGTTCTGGCCAACGCTGTTAAGACCACCATGGGCCCCAAAGGCCGTAACGTTGTTCTGGACCGCTCTTTCGGCGCTCCTACCGTTACTAAAGACGGTGTGTCCGTTGCCAAAGAAATCGAACTGAAAGACAAGTTCGAGAACATCGGTGCTCAACTGGTTAAAGAAGTTGCTTCCAAAACTTCCGACAACGCCGGTGACGGTACTACTACCGCTACTGTGCTGGCCCAAGCCATCGTTGAAGAAGGCCTGAAGTTTGTTGCCGCTGGCATCAACCCAATGGACCTGAAGCGCGGTATCGACAAGGCCGTTGGCGTTGTGGTTGACGAACTGCGTCAACTGTCCCGTCCTTGCACCACCAGCAAAGAAATTGCTCAGGTCGGTTCCATTTCCGCCAACAGCGACCACTCCATTGGTGAGATCATCGCCAATGCCATGGACAAAGTGGGCAAAGAAGGCGTGATTACCGTTGAAGACGGCAAATCCCTGGAAAACGAACTGGACGTGGTCGAAGGTATGCAGTTTGACCGCGGCTACCTGTCCCCTTACTTCATCAACAACGCTGACAAGCAAGTTGCTGTTCTGGACGATCCGTTTGTTCTGATTTTCGACAAGAAAATCTCCAACATCCGTGACCTGCTGCCCGTACTGGAGCAAGTTGCCAAGACCAGCCGTCCTTTGCTGATCGTTGCTGAAGACGTGGAAGGCGAAGCCCTGGCTACTCTGGTTGTGAACAACATCCGTGGCATTCTGAAGACTACCGCCGTTAAAGCTCCTGGCTTTGGCGATCGTCGCAAAGCCATGCTGGAAGACATCGCTATCCTGACTGGCGGTACCGTGATCTCCGAAGAAACCGGTATGTCCCTGGAAAAAGCGACTCTGGACGACCTGGGTCAGGCCAAGCGCATTGAAGTGGCCAAAGAAAACACCACGATCATCGACGGCGCCGGCAACGGCACCGACATCGAAGCTCGCGTGAAACAAATCCGCGTTCAGATCGACGAGTCCACTTCCGACTACGACCGTGAAAAACTGCAAGAGCGCGTGGCCAAGCTGGCTGGCGGTGTTGCCGTGATTCGCGTTGGCGCTGCCACCGAAGTCGAAATGAAAGAGAAGAAAGCCCGCGTTGAAGACGCCCTGCACGCTACTCGCGCAGCCGTCGAAGAAGGTATCGTTCCTGGCGGTGGCGTTGCACTGATTCGTGCCCGCGCAGCTGTTGCCCAACTGAAAGGCGACAACACCGACCAAGACGCCGGTATCAAGCTGATCCTGCGTGCTATCGAAGCTCCTTTGCGCACCATCGTTTCCAACGCCGGCGAAGAAGCCAGCGTGGTTGTTAACCAAGTGGCCAGCGGCACCGGCACCTACGGTTACAACGCTGCTACTGGCGAATACGGTGACCTGGTCGAGCAAGGCGTTCTGGACCCAACCAAGGTGACTCGCACTGCCCTGCAAAACGCAGCTTCGATCGCCAGCCTGTTGCTGACCACCGAAGTGGCCGTGACCGAAATCGTGGAAGACAAACCTGCTCCAGCCATGCCTGACATGGGTGGCATGGGCGGCATGGGTGGTATGGGCGGCTTCTAAGCCACTTATCAGCACCCCGATCCGGGCGGAAATTGATCACTTCTGCCCTGATCGCCACGCTTTTAGTACAAAAACCGGATGGATTTTTCTATCCGGTTTTTTTTCGCCCAAGCAAACCCCTATAATCAGGGCACTTCAATCTGCAGCGTCCCTCATGTCAGACTCTCCATTCAAAAGCAAAGGCGGTGTTGGCCGCCTGTTCAATGCCCTGCGCTACTCCAGCCAGGGCCTGGCCGCTGCCCTGCGCCATGAAGCTGCCTTTCGCCAGGAACTGGCGCTGGCTGTCATCCTGACGCCACTGGCATTCTGGCTGGGGCAAACCCCGGCGGAGATTCTGGTCCTGCTGGGCACACTGGTCTTTGTGCTGGTGGTGGAGCTGCTGAACTCGGCCCTGGAGGCCCTGGCCGACACGATTACCCTGGAGCACCACCCCTTGATCGGGCGGGCCAAGGATCTGGCCAGTGCTGCCGTGCTGCTGTCCCTTATTTTTGCTGGTGCCGTCTGGCTCAGCTTTTTGTATAGCCGTTTACTTTCCTGATTCCCATGACATTCATAGAAAAACTGAACCGTGCCTGGACGGACAACCAATCCATGCTGATGGTGGGTCTGGACCCAGACCCTGCCCGCCTGCCTTTGGAGCTGGCCAGCAAACCCGGCGCGATTTATGAGTTCTGCAAAGCGATTGTGGACGTCACCGCCGACTACACCTGTGGCATCAAGCCACAGATTGCCTACTTTGCCGCTCAGGGTGCCGAGGATCAGTTGCAAGACCTGTGCGACTACATTCGCAGCCGTTACCCTCACCTGCCCATCGTTCTGGATGCCAAGCGTGGGGACGTGGGTTCGACAGCCGAGCAGTACGCACGCGAAGCCTTTGAGCGCTATCGCGCAGATGCCGTCACCGTCAGCCCCTACATGGGCTTTGATTCGGTAGAGCCGTACCTGGAGCACAAGGACAAGGGCGTGATCGTGCTGTGCCGCACCTCCAACCCTGGTGGCTCGGACCTGCAATTCATGGAAATGGCCGACGGTACGCCGCTGTACCTGCACGTAGCCAGCCTGGTGGCAGAGAAATGGAATACGAACGGCCAATGTGCTTTGGTGGTGGGCGCAACCTTCCCCGAGGAAATTGGCAAGGTACGTGCCCGTATTGGCGATATGCCTTTGCTGGTGCCCGGCATTGGCGCACAAGGTGGCGATGTGGTCGCCACCGTTGCTGCTGGTATGGACTCGCAAGGTAACGGCATGATGATCAACTCTTCGCGTGCCATTCTGTACGCCAGCCGAGGCGATGACTGGCGTGATGCGGCACAAGCTGCAGCGATTGCTACGCGCAATGCGATTAATGATGCGCGCAACAAGCAGCGTTGATTGATGGCCCTCCCGGCTTGTCGAACAAGCCCGGGGATCGCGACAGCGACAGCGACAGCGACAGCGACAGCGACAGCGACAGCGACAGCGACAGCAATTAGTGTAGATACAAGAAAGCCCCACTCACTTGGATTCAATCCAAAGTGAGTGGGGCTTCTTATTTATTAAGCTATGACCGATAGGACCCGCTCAGGCTCAGTTGAGCCTTAAGCGTGGGAGCAGCTTCCCCCCCTACTGAGTCACGAGGCCTAGGCCAGGGTCTGACCGGTATTTCAGGTAGCAGGGGCGGTGTCAATCAGACACTACTTCTGCCACAAGTCCAAACGCTAAACTAGGCCTGCGCCTCGACGCTGACACTGGTTCAAATTCTGGTTTTGCTTTGGCTTTTGACCCTAGTCACGCCTGGTTCCGGTTGCGCCACTGCTTCAGCTCCGGGTTATCCGCTCCCAGCAAACTCTCCAGCGCCTGCTCGGTATGCTCGCCCAATTGTGGCGGAGCCATACGGTAGGACACCGGACTATCTGAAAAGCGCATGGGACTGGCCGTCATGCTGACCTTGCCAGCCTGGCTGTGGTCCAGCTCGATACGCATATTCCGGGCCCGAACCTGCGGGTGCGAGAACACACCATGTAGATCATTGATAGGCCCGGCTGGCACGCCAATCTTGTCCAGCGTTTCCAGCCAGTAAGCGCTAGGATGCTGTTGCATCGCGGCGCTCAGAATCTGCTCCAGCTCATCCCGGTGCTTGACCCGCTGACTGTTAATGTTGAAACGCGAATCCTCAACAATTTCCGGGTGCCCAATTGCTTCGCAATAAGCCGCGAACTGACGGTTATTGCCGATAGCCACAATGATGTGGCCATCTGCCGTCGGGAACACCTGATACGGCACCAGATTCTGGTGTGCATTACCGGCCCGCTTCGGTGCCTGCCCACTGACCAGATAGTTCATGTTCTGATTCGCCAGCATGGCTACCTGACAGTCCAGCAAGGCAATGTCAATATGCTGCCCCAAACCACTGCGTGAGCGTTCAAACAAGGCGGCCAGAATGCTGCTGGTGGCATACATGCCCGTCATCAAGTCCGCGACGGCAACCCCCGCTTTCTGAGGACCACCGCCGGGCTTGTCATCACGTTCGCCCGTCAGACTCATCATGCCGCCCATGGCCTGGATCATGAAGTCATAACCCGGACGCTCGGCATAAGGGCCTGTCTGACCAAAGCCGGTAATCGAGCAATAAATCAGGCGAGGGTTGATCTCTTTCAAGCTGGCGTAGTCCAGGCCGTATTTAGCCAGACCACCCACCTTGAAGTTCTCCACCAGAATGTCGCATTCCCGTGCCATGGCACGCACCACATCCGCCCCTTCCTGGCTGGCAATATCCAGGCTGATCGACTGCTTGTTACGGTTGGCCGACAAGTAATAGGCCGCTTCAGCCGTATCTTCCTTTTCAGGTGTCTGCAAAAAGGGCGGGCCCCAGGCGCGGGTATCGTCGCCGGTTTCGGGTCGCTCTATCTTGTAGACATTGGCCCCCAGGTCGGCCAGGTTCTGTGTGCACCATGGGCCAGCCAGAATGCGTGTCAGATCCAGAACCCGGATGCCATCCAAAGGGGCAGGACGCGTCGCCTGCGAGGCGTGCTGATCGCTCACGTTACAGTGCTCCATTCAAAAACAATTAGTCCAGCGTGATATTGGCTTGCTTGATCAGGCTGCCCAATTTCTCGTCTTCCTGACGCAGGAACTCGGCGTACTCGGCAGGGGTGGAGGAAATGATGTCCACGCCCTGACGACGGAAGGTTTCAACAAACTCGCTGTTCTCGCTGACGGTTTTCATGGCCTGGCTCAGGCGATCAATAATTTCAGTAGGCGTGCCGCTGCTGACGTGGAAACCAAACCAGGCTGTCACGTTATAGCCCTGATCCAGGCCCAGCTCTGCAAAGGTTGGAACCTCTGGCAACAAGGAGGAACGCTCCGGACCGGACACAGCCAGGGGACGTACAGTATTGGCGTTGATGTGCGTAATTGCGGTGCCCATGCTGTCGAACATGAAGGAGATGTGGCCACCCAGCAGATCAGTCATGGCAGGTGCGCTGCCACGGTAAGGAGCGTGGATGACGTCGATATTGGCCATCGTGGTAAAGGCGGCGGCCGACAGGTGCGAGGACGAGCCATTACCAAAGGAAGCGTAAGTCAGATCGTCGGGCTTGGCGCGAGCATGATTGATCAGCTCCTCGCCCGTATTGAATGGGCTTTGCTTGGCGTTCACCACCAGCACGTTCTGCCCTTCCGCCACCAGAGAAACAGCGGCCAGATCCTGCGCCGGATCGTAAGGCAGTTTCTTGTAGAGATGGTTGTTCACCACGGCCTGACCAACCGCGGCCAGCAAGACGGTATAGCCATCGGGAGCAGACTTCGCGACGAAGTCCGTGGCGATAATGCCGCTGGCGCCGGGCTTGTTTTCCACAATGATGATCTGGCCCAGATCCTTGGACAGTTGCTGCGCGACACCTCGGGCAATCACGTCAGTCACACCGCCCGGCGTAAAGGGCACAACCAGACGGATAGGCTTGTCCGGATACGCGGCTTGCGCGCCCAAGGAACAAAACAACAAACCCATTCCGGCCAGAAGAGGAGCCACTTTACGGGCTAGAATTTTTTTCATGAATCACTCCAAACTTATTTTGTCCGATAATCGAACTTGATTATTAAATTGCTAAGTCTTGTTTTTTTTACAATTTATCATCGATAATTCTTGCTAATCCCATCAAGTTCGCTAATCGAACAAAACTAGACCTTGCCACTTCCTGAGCCATGACAACAAATAAAGAAACAGGCCCCGCCACCAGCAGCTACAAAGGCGACCCGGATTACATGCAATCGTTAGCCCGTGGCCTGCAGGTGATTACGGCTTTTTCAGATAGAAGACGGCCATTGCGGGCCGCAGAAATTGCCCTGAAAACGGGTCTGGCACGGGCGGTGGTGCAGCGCTGCCTCTACACGCTGCAAGCCCTGGGCTATGCAGAGCAGGAAGGTCCATTCTGGAAGCTGCGTCCGGCGATTTTGCAGCTGGGCCATGCCTACTTTTCTTCGACCTCCATCGTCAGTCTGGCCCAGCCCATACTGGACGACCTGAGTGACCGCGTCGGTGAAACCTGTGCACTGGCCTTGCTGGATGGAGACGAAATTCTGTATCTGGCTCGCGCCCAACGACAGCGTGTACTGACTGTGTCTTTAGGCTTGGGTAGCCGCCTGCCTGCTCACTGCACCTCTATCGGGCGAATGATGCTGTCGCAGTTGCCGCAAAGCAGGCTGGATGCCTACCTGGAGCTGGCTCCCTTCAAGATCATGACGCAATACACCGCCCATACTCGCGAGGCTTTGCTGCGCGAATTAAAGCAGGTACAGGAAAAGGATTATTCCTTGATCAAGGAAGAACTGGAACTGGGTCTAACGGCCATTGGCGTACCCGTGCGCAGTGCCAGCGGGCGCGTCGTGGCCGGGATGAGCATCAGCATCAAGGACTGGCAGGATACGGAAGAGAAATTGATCCAGCGCTGCCTGCCCGAACTACGTTCGAGCGCCAGGCAGCTGGGTTTGATGTTGCCGGCCTGAGCAATCAGGCGGGATTGAGCATGGTCAGCGCACTGGCCAAGGCGTATTCCACGGCCAGCTGACGGATTTGGGCCCGGTCTCCATCAAAGATACGAGCAGAGGCGCGGGTCACAATGCCATCACCCCGGCGCTGTGCAAAACCGAAGCACACCAGGCCAACCGGCTTGCCCGCCGTGGCTCCATCCGGACCGGCAATGCCGGTCGTGGCAATAGCCAGTTCCGCATCTGCAGTGGCTTCCAGCGCACCCGCCGCCATTTCCATGGCGGTTTCCTCGCTGACCGCGCCAAAACGATCCAGGGTGTCCTGGTTCACGCCCAGTTCCTGAACCTTGGCCTTATTGCTGTAAGTGACCAGACCGCGCTCGAACCAGGCGCTGGAGCCGGGCAGGTCCGTCAGGGCAGCAGCCAGCAGGCCACCCGTACATGACTCGGCGCAGGCCACCATCCAGCCGCGATCTTTAAGGGCTCGCCCCAGGGCCAGGGCGGCATTGCCGTGCTCGTAATCGCTCATGAGAAAACTCCAAAACGTACCAAGACAGCCATCAGCAACAAGGTATAGCCTGCCGCCAGGAGATCGTCCCACATAACGCCAAAACCATTATGCAGACGACGATCAAAATAGCGGATTGGCGGTGGTTTGAGAATATCAAAGAAACGAAATAAAACGAATGCGATGCCCTGTGCCAGCCAGGTCTGCGGAATCAGCCACAGCACCAGCCAGAAGGCGACCATCTCATCCCAATTCATGCCGCTGTGATCGGACACGCCCAGGTCGTAGCCCGTGCGGTGGCAAGCCCAGCAGCCAATGAAAAAGGTGAGCGGCAAGAAAATGGCCATTTGCGTGTCGGTCAGCACATGCAGACCCAAGACCCACAAGACCCAGGCCAGCACCGTGCCCCAGGTACCCGGCCCCGGACGCAATACGCCGGTACCGCCGCCAAAGGCAATCAGGCGCCAAGGCTTTTTCACCACCCAATCCAGGGTAGGACGTTGAATGGGATTCAAGGAAGGATCAGGAAATGTGCTCATGACACAGACTCAGCCACCAAAATGATCGAAACCGCCCTGGGCAGGGGCAGGATGCAGACCCTGTTGATCACGCACGTACACCCCGCTACCAGCGTGCATGGAGCCAATACGGCTAAGCTGCACGCCTTCGCGCTGGGCCAGCGCCATGATGGACTCCCGTTGTTGGGGAGCCCCCGTAAAACACAATTGAAAAACGTCACCACCAACCAGAACCGCTTCGCGTTGCAGCTCGGCAGGCAAACCCTTTAAGGAAAGATCCAGCGGCAAGGCGTCCCAATCCAGATGGGCGGCACATTGGCTGGCTTTGGCGATATGACCCAGGTCTTGAACCAGGCCATCAGACACATCAATGGCAGCATGAGCCAAACCTGCCAGGGCATGGCCCAGGCGATAAGGCGGCCAGGGCTGTTCCAAGGCTGGGCGGCTGGCAGCCAGACGATCCGGGTCCGCGGCCAGTCGACCCTGCAGGAGGCGCAAGGCAATGTCTGCCGCCCCCAAGGTACCCGTCAACCAGATGTCGTCACCAGCTTGAGCCGCGCTGCGTTGCAAGGCCTGTCCCGCTGGGACTTCACCCAGCACCGTAATGCTGATGACCACCCCCTGCTTGCTGCGCGTGGTATCGCCACCGATCAAGGGGCATTGCGCCTGGTCGGCCAGTTCAAACAAACCTTTGGAGAATGCGGCCAGCCACTCGGGCCGGACTTCGGGCATGGACAAAGCCAGAAGGCAGGCTCGTGGCTTGGCCCCCATGGCGCCCAGGTCCGACAGGTTCACGGCCAGCGCCTTGTGCCCCAAGAGAAAGGGGTCCACATCGGGAAAGAAATGTTGCCCTTCGATCAATAGATCCACGCTGCTGGCCAGTTGCCAGCCGGGTGTTGGAGTAAAAAGGGCGCAGTCGTCGCCCACTCCCAAATAGCCTTCGGGAGCGGGACGATTGAAATACTGCTGGATAAGACCGAACTCGTTCAGCACGGCACGCCCCGTTTTAGCGGCGGGCCTGCTTGGCAACTTCAGGTGCGCGTACGTCGGCGGCCAGTTTGTCCAGCACGCCGTTCACGAATTTGAAACCGTCGGTACCGCCAAAGGACTTGGCCAGTTCAACGGCTTCGTTAATGGCTACGCGGTAAGGCACTTCAACGTGATGCACCAGTTCGTAGCTGCCAATCAGCAAGATGCCGTGTTCGATGGGAGAGAGCTCTTCCAAAGGACGATCCACATACGGCAAAAAGCGTTCGCGCAGCACAGGGGCTTCGCGCATGACGCCGAACAGCAAGGTTTTGAACCAGGCTGCGTCGGCTTCGCCAAACTCCTCGTCGCCCCGGATATGGGCGTCGATGGAGGTGGCTTCCTGCAGGCCATCAGCACCTCGCAACAGCCAGGAGTAGATGCCCTGCAGGGCAAATTCGCGCGAGCGGCGGCGCGCGGATCGTCCGTTGGCCTTGCTGGCCGGGACTTTATTTGTCGTCGTCAAGATCTTCGTCCTCGTAATCTTCGTCCTCATCGTCGTCCAGCTCGGGTTCGAGGACGGCGATAAGATTGCCCAGCTCGACCGCTGTACGGGCGCAATCGCGACCTTTTTCAGCAGCGCGAATCTCGGCTTGTTCATCTGTGTTGGTGGTCAGTACACCGTTGGCAACAGGAATACCGGTTGCCAGGGAGACTTGAGTAATGGCCGAAGCGCTTTCATTGCTGACCACTTCAAAGTGGTAGGTGTCACCGCGGATAACAGCACCCAGAGCGATCAGGGCATCAAATTCGCCGGTTTCAGCCATCTGGCCCAGGGTGATGCCCAGTTCCAGCGCGCCGGGGACGGACAGAACGGTCACGTCGCGCTCGTCTACACCCAAAGCTTCCAGCTCTTTCAAGCAGGCTTCCAACTCGGTCAGACCGATGGATTCATTAAAACGCGCACGCACAATACCAATGTGCAGACCTTCCCCATTCAGGTCAGGGGTAACAATGTAAGGATTCATGTTGGAAGCTCCGCTTAGGATTGAGAGTCTGGTTCGCTATGGTAACCCGTCACGGTCAATGCAAACCCGGCCATGCTTGGCATTTTACGTGGTCGCGACATCAAACGGGCTTTACCAACATTGAGGTCACGCAAAATTTGTGCACCAATTCCGTAGGTGCGCAGATCGTTGCGGCTAGGGCGACCGCGTGGCGCCTGGGCCGGGCTGTCTGCAGCCCAAGCCTGAATCTGCTCGAAACTCTCTTCTTCGGAGCTCTGGCAGTTCATCAGCAAGACAACACCGCTGTCGGATTTGGCCACGGTACGCAACGCAGTGGGCAGGGTCCAACTGTGGCCCACATCCCCCTCGATCAGAACATCCAGCACGGTAGTCGGTTCATGTACACGCACCAGGGTTTCCACTTCCGGGCTGATTTCACCGTGCACCAGTGCCAGATGCAAGCCACCGGAAGACAGATCGCGGTAAGCGTGGCATTCAAATTCGCCATAAGGAGTCTTGACGGACTTCTTGTGCAAACGCTCGATCATGGACTCGTGTTCGCTGCGGTACTGGATCAGGTCCGCAATGGTGCCAACCTTGATGCCGTGTTCGCGGGCGAACACCAACAAATCGGGCAAGCGCGCCATGGTGCCATCAGGATTGAGCACTTCACAAATGACAGCAGCCGGGGTCAAGCCTGCCATCGCCGTCAAATCGCAGCCCGCTTCGGTGTGACCGGCACGCACCAGCACACCACCTTTGGCCGCCTTCAAGGGAAAAATGTGGCCAGGCTGCACCAGATCAATCGGACGTGCATCACGGGCCACGGCCGCTTGCACAGTACGGGCGCGGTCAGCAGCGGAAATGCCGGTCTCCACGCCCTCAGCCGCTTCAATCGACACCGTGAAGTTGGTGCCAAAGCGGGTACCGTTGCGGGTGGCCATCAAAGGCAGGTCCAGCTGACGGCAGCGCTCTTCGGTCAGCGTCAGGCAAACCAGACCGCGGCCATGCGTCACCATGAAGTTGATCGCCTCGGCATTTACGAATTCGGCGGCCATGACCAGATCGCCTTCGTTTTCGCGGTCCTCTTCGTCAACCAGAATAACCATGCGACCGGCGCGCAGCTCTTCAACAATCTCTGGAACGGGAGCGATTGGACTGGCGCCCAGTTGACCAGCGTCGGACTGAATTTCTTGATTCATCGTGCTCTTTGCTCAGACAGATAATAATTAAGGCCATTTTACGACACCCAAGGCCCGGCGGGCAGCTTCATTAGTCGGTACACTTGAAGACCGTGCCAAACCGCCCCAAACCCCTATGACCGAACCCATTTTGCCTGCTCTGGACGAAAAGCGTCGCCGTATCCAATCCATTGAAACGGGTTTTGGCCTGTTGAAAGTGCTGGTAGATAGCGGACAACCCATGATGTTGCGAGATCTGGCCACGCAGGCTGGGATGAGTTCGGCCAAAGCCCACCCGTATCTGGTCAGCTTTACCAACGTAGGACTGGTGCAGCAGGCTCCGGCTACCGGCCTGTACGAGCTGGGGCCGTTTGCCTTGCAGATGGGTTTGGTCAGCTTGCAAAGCCAGAACCCGGTGAAGATTGCCCTGCCCCTGGTTCAAGCCTGGGCCTCGCGCATTGGGCACACCCTGGGCTTGGCGGTGCTGGGCTCACACGGACCCACCATGGTTCATATCAGCGAGGCCAGCTACCCGGTCCATGTGAACATGCGCTGCGGCACGGTCATGTCCATGCTGCACACGGCCACCGGCCACGTCTTTGCCGCCTGGCTGCCCCCTGAAGTGGCGCGCCACTACATTGAGCGCGAGGCAGGTGACAGCGCGGTTGTCACCAGTATCAGTCCGCTGCGCCCCAGCCCCAAAGAACTGGCTGCCATGCTGGAAAAAATCCGTGAACAAGGCGTGGCACAGGCACTGGGCAACCCCTTGCCCGGTATTGATGCCCTGTCCGTCCCCGTATTTGATCACTCCGGCCAGATTGTGCTGGCCCTGACCAGTCTGGGCCCCAGTACGCTGTTTGATGCCAGTATCAACAGCCCCATCCTGGCTCAGTTGCGACAGTGCGCCAACAGCATTTCACACCAGTTGGGCTGGCGCGAGCCACTAGGCACTCCCCCTTTATAAAACTTGACATGACTACACACACTTATACGGGTGTCGACACTTCAAGTTTGGCTGGTTTACATGCAAAATAATCGTTTTATCCGCCCACCTGTTGTGGGTGATTTCTCGAGTGCGATGCTGTGCTAGAACAAGAATTGAAATTTTTTGTACCCGAGAGTGCCCGTCCCGGTTTATTGACCGCCTTTGACGCCGTACGCACGGGTAGCATTACCTTAAATGCCATTTACTTTGATACGCCCGAACGCGATTTGGCGCGCTCGAGTATCGCCTTGCGTCTGCGCAAGGAAGGCGAGCAATGGGTTCAGACCGTCAAACTGCCCGGTCCTGATACCCTGTCCCGCATTGAAATCAATCACCCCCGTCCCGGCCCGGAACTGGACCTGAGCCTGTATCAGGACACACCCGCCCACGCTGCGCTGGCTCGTTACGCGGATCAAATCCAAGCCCGTTATCAAACCCGCATCCAGCGCGAGCTGGCCCTGATCAAGCAAGGCCAGTCTGAACTGGAGCTAGCCTACGATGCGGGTCATATCGAATCCAATGGTTTGAAGCTGCTGGTCAACGAGCTGGAAATTGAGCTGATCAAGGGCGAGAGCCTGACCATGTTTGAGGTTGGCCAGCGCTGGCTGTACAAACATGGCCTGATTCTGGAGATGCGCAGCAAGTCCGAGCGTGGTGATGCCCTGGCCAGTCTGGCGGACCGCCGCCGGGCCAAATCGGAAAGTCTGGATCTGACGCCCGAACAGGTAGCTGCGGCCCTGACCCGCAAAGCCTACGACCTGCCCAAACCGCATTTTGTTGACACCGAAGATCTGGAACAGTTTTATAGCCTGAGTGCCACCATGAGCCTGGAGCAGGTCATTCGCAATGCCGCCTTGCTGGCCGGCGTGGATGGCATACGTCCGGACTCTTCCCGTCAGGCCGACTATCTGGCCTTGATGCGCGTGGGTCTGCGCCGTCTGCGCTCCTGCCGCAAGCTGTTCAAAATGTGGCTATCGGCTAGCGAAGGGTATGCCAATACGCGCCTGACACATTATTTTGGTCTGTTTGGTCAGGCACGCGACCATGACCTGGTACACCTGGAAATCACCCCCTTGCTGCTGCAAGCGGGAATGCCCGGCCCCGCACCTGAGCCTACTCCTGCCCATCTGGAGCACGACCCGGTCCAACTGGCCAGTGCAGCCGAGTTTCAGTCCCTGCTGTTAAGTAATCTGCAAAGCCTGATTTGCGGCCCTACGCTGGAACTGAATGGTGTGCCTCAGCCCGAACATTTGATCGAAGCCCGTATCAGCCGCTGGTTCCAGACAATTCAACTACGCAGCCAACGCTTTGCGCAGATCAGCCAGGACAAGCAGCATCGTTTGCGTAACCGGATCAAGAGCTTGCGTTACTGCCTGGAGTTTTTGCCCAGCGCAGCCGACAAGCAAGGGCTGCACAAAGTGCTGCGCGAATGTCAGGCCTTGATTGGTGCAGTCACCGACGTGGACGTGGCGCTGGATTGGTATGCCCAACATGCGGCCAACCCCGAGCAAGCGCAGTTTGCGCGGGACTGGCTGACGCATGCCCGCCAAGGTCGTGCCGCCCATGCACAGCATGCGCTCAATGCCTTGGATCAGCATCAGCCGCAAACAGAGCTTCTGCGACGCTGAACGCCAAAAGTACTGAAAAGCCCACTGTGCACTGAGCCTTTGCTTGCCACTACGTAGCGCTCTTTTCCTGGAAGGCCCAGGAATAAAAAAACGGCGATGCCTGTAAAGACATCGCCGCTTTTTTGACAGCCAAACTTGGATTTAAGCGGTCATGCCCAACAAGGCCGACGCAAACTCACGGGCCACAAAGGCCTGCAGATCCTGCATGCCCTCGCCCACGCCAATCCAGTAAACCGGAATAGGACGTACGCCTTGCGCACAGGCAGCAACGGCAGCCAGCGTACCGCCTTTGGCCGTGCCGTCCAGCTTGGTCACAACCAGGCCAGTCAGACCCAAGGCTGCATCAAAGGCACGGATCTGCGAAATGGCGTTCTGGCCGGTATTGCCGTCCACAACCAAGAGAATTTCATGAGGAGCCTGACCATCGGCCTTGCCGATGACGCGCTTGATCTTCTTGAGCTCTTCCATCAGGTGAAGCTGGGTTGGCAAGCGGCCGGCGGTATCCACCATGACCACGCCCATATCGCGGGCACGCCCTGCATGCACAGCATCAAACGCCACCGCGGCGGGGTCACCACCGTCCTGAGCAATAACACTGACGTTATTGCGGGTGCCCCACTCAATCAGCTGTTCACGAGCGGCAGCACGGAAGGTATCACCGGCGGCCAACAAGACTTTTGCGCCCTGCTCCTGGAAGGTGTGGGCCAACTTACCGATAGACGTGGTTTTACCTGCACCATTCACCCCGGCAATCATGACTACCAGTGGTTTGCTCGATTCCAGAGGAAAGGATTTCTCCAGGGGCTTCAAATGATCGGTCAGGATGTCGCACAGGGCTTGTTTGACTTGGGTTGCATCACTGATTTTTTCCTTACGAACACGAGCACGCAAAGCGGTAATCAGTTTCTCGGTAGCCTCAACACCCGCGTCTGCCATCAGCAAGGCGTCTTCCAGTTCCTCGAACAGCGTTTCATCAACCTTGGCACCGACGAACAGGCTGCTCAAGCTCTGACCGGTACGCGACAAGCCCTGTTTCAAGCGTGCCATCCAGGAAGTTTTCACCACAGGTGCGGCGGCTTCTGGCTCTGGCGTCGGGGCAGGTGCTGGGTCAGGCTGTGGCGCAGGAACTGGAACAATCTCTGGCTCCGGTTCAGGAGTCGGCTGTATCTCGGGTTCCGGTTGCGGTACCGGCGCGGGAATCGGCTGCACCTCGGGCTCCGGAGCACGGCTTGGCTCCGGCACAGGCTGCACCTCCGGCTCGGGAATACGAACGGGTTCAGGTACAGGCTGCACTTGCGGCTCGTGGACACGGGCAGGCTCTGGGGTCGGGACACTGGCCGGGGCCGGTTGTGGCACCTCTGGCTGCGTGGGCGTAGACTCGGAAGCAGCGCGATGTTCAGCCTGGCTGGCTGCCTGGCTATCCAAAGCCACAGCAGGCGAGGCCACCGGCGTTTGAACCGGCGTGCTTTGCTCCTGCGATACAGCGGGGGATGCATCTGCCGCGTCAGCCTGGGGCTGAGACGGGGCAGGAGAAAGCGGCTCGGTCAGCTCCGTTTGAGTGACTTGTGGCTCTGGCTTGGCCTTCTTTCTTTTAAAAAAACTGAACATACGATTTACACTAGAAAATTCTGTTGAATGACCACATTATCCGATCAAAGCGCTAATGAGAAAACATGCTGTCCGTATTGTAGGTGGTGATTACCGCCGCACACCGATTTCAGTCGTCGATGCACCCGGTCTGCGGCCCACCCCGGATCGTGTGCGCGAAACGCTGTTTAACTGGCTTAACCACTTCTGGGGCGGTCAATTCAGCGACAAGAACGTGCTGGATCTGTTTGCCGGTAGCGGAGCCCTGGGCTTTGAAGCGGCCTCGCGCGGTGTCGCCTTTGTACAAATGGTGGAACGCCACGGACCCGCTGTCAGCAATTTGCGCAGCCTGCGTACCAAACTCAAGGCAGACCACGTCCGTATCCATGCGGGCGACGCCCTCCATATTCTGGAGCGCAGCCAGATGCGCTACGATCTGGTCTTCATAGACCCGCCCTTTGCGCAGGACTGGATGGAACGTATCTGGCCCTTGCTGCCCAATGTGCTGGCACCGGACGCACTGGTTTACATTGAGTCCGAAACCCCTATACAAGCCCCAGATCAATACGGGATACTACGACAGGATAAGGCAGGGCAGGTACATTATCATTTGTTGCGATTTGCTGCGATGCAAAAAACAGTCAATAATGCCGAATTTTCCGGGACGCCTGCACCGCTCCCCCCGGACTCCGACCTGCCAACTTGAACCACTTACGCGGATGCACCATGATCACAGCTGTTTACCCCGGCACCTTCGACCCCCTGACACGAGGCCATGAAGACTTGGTCCGGCGAGCCGCCAACCTTTTCGATCACGTTGTGGTCGGTGTGGCCTCCAGCCAGAACAAGCGCCCTTTCTTCACCGTTGAAGAGCGTGTTGAGATCGCCTCCGAAGTGCTCAGCCACTATCCAAACGTGGAAGTGAAAAGCTTTTCCGGCCTGCTCAAGGACTTTGTACGCGAACAAAATGGTCGCGTTATCGTACGTGGCCTGCGCGCCGTGTCCGATTTTGAGTACGAATTTCAAATGGCGGGCATGAACCGTCACCTGCTGCCCGAAGTCGAGACCATGTTCATGACTCCTTCGGATCAGTACCAGTTCATCTCCGGCACCATCGTGCGCGAAATTGCCATTTTGGGCGGTGATGTAGGCAAATTTGTGTTCCCGTCCGTGGAGCGTTGGCTACAAACCAAAGCCAAGGAACGCAATCAGCAAACAGTTTCAGCCACCTGAACTCGCCCTGCGCAGCGGTCCGTACTACACTGTAGGGTGACCGACTGGTCAAATCCAAGGACCACGCTTATCAGGACACTGCGCTATGGCACTGCACATTACTGAAGAATGCATTAACTGCGACGTTTGTGAGCCGCAGTGCCCTAACCTGGCTATTTACATGGGCGAGGAGATCTACGAGATCAATCCCAACCTGTGTACAGAATGCGTCGGCCACTTTGATGAGCCGCAGTGTGTGGTAGTGTGCCCGGTCGAATGTATCGAGGTTCACCCCCGGCACCAGGAAAGCCAGGAAACGCTGCTTGCCCGCTATCACCGGCTACAGTCCGAACCTACGACATAAATAGAATAAAAAAAGCCCTGCCATGAGCAGGGCTTGTTCTATATGGATCACCGCGCAGACAGCTTACTCAGCCTGGGGCAAACGCTTTAACAGACGCAGCGACTGGCCTGTATAGCGGCTGAACCACTGGGCAGGCAAATCCCCTTCGTCTACCAATTGCACGGATTGCCCATTTTCCTGCCACAGGGAAAAGGAATCCGGATCGTCTTCAATAACATCCACTTCAATATCCAGGCGCAACATACCGGGAGCGCGCAACACCAGCTGGCCAAAACGCAGTTCCATACTGAGCTCGGCCAAAGCAGGCAGCGCATCGGCGGCCAGAACCTGCCCCTGATCGTTCCCCAGCACCCATCGCCCCTTGCAGGCCAGTGCCTTGCCGTCACTAAGGGACGGGCCGCCTTGCAACAGGCAAACCGTCTGGTCAGGCGAACTTAACGCTGAACTTGTGCTCATGGCTTGAACCACTGCTTCATGGCTTCGCCCACGGTTTGTGGAACCTTGGCCCCCAACTCTTCCTTGATGATCTGCTTCACCTCGGACTTCACATCGGGGGTGGACTCTGCTTTAGCTTCTGACGCTTGCTGGCTCAACAAATCCAGCAAACCGTCTTGCAGTGCCTTCTTGATGGAGTTGCTGGCAATGTCTTTCCACTGAATCTGGTAGGACAGCCCTGTCCAGGGGCCGGAGATATGGATAGGAATCAGCACATTGCGCAGGTCCTGGAAGGACTTGCGCTCTTCCACGGCCAGATTGTTGTGGTTCAGGCGAGCCTGCAAAGTCACATCTGCTTGCTGATTTACCAGGTCCAGCGTGGCGCCTTTAGCCGCTGTCACCGTCAGAATCGGGGTGGTGGCCCGTAAATTACGGAAAGTCGCTTGCCCTTTCTTGATATCCAGACTGCCCTGCAAACGGTTCAACACCGTGCGGCGCAAAGGATCGGACTGGGGCAGCAGCAAAGGAATCTGACCGCCAAAGGCATTGCGCACGGCTTCGTTGATATCGCGCACGCTCTGGTCCAGATCAACGCTGCGCCAGCTGCCGTCATGCAAATCGACCGTCAGGCCGCCTTCCAGAGCATTCAGACGCTCCTGGCTTGTGGCACCTTGAGCCTTCAGGTTCAGATCCACATTGCCCTTGCCTGCCAGGTAGTCATTGCCGAACGCATCCAGCAAGAGCGAACCGACCTGCATTTGCTGCAGCTTCAGGCCCAATTCGAAGCGCTTGCCGGGCTCAACCTTGGCCTTGGCCTGAAGCTGACCTTCATACGCCTGCGCATTGAACTGCGACAAATTGATCAACTGGCCCTGGTTCTTGACCTGAGCTTTCACCTGATCCATCACCACACCCAGGCTGCGCAGCTTTTCGATTTCAAAACGCAGATCAAAGCTGAGCGTATCCAGCCAAGCGTAAGAGGAAGCTTCCTCAACCACTTCTTCGGCTGCGGGAGCCGCCTCTGCCTGCTCTGCCTTGGGCTGCTCGACTTGTTCAGCTTCCTCTGCGCCCGGCTCCTGCTCGGCAGCGGCTTCCGGCACTTCAGCCTCTGGCTCCGGCTCCGGTGGGGTCACCACTTCGGGGGCTGTCACCCAGAAAATCGAACGCAGTTCGTCCAGGTCCAGCTTGTCCGCTTTGAGTACCGCGTTCAGCAACGGCCCTTTACCCTTATCTTGCAAGCTTACATCCAGACTGCCTTGAGCCTGCTCGGTGCTACTGCTTAGCTGCGCACTGTATTCTTGTTTGCCTTTGTTCAGGTCTGCCTGGCCCGTCAGCGGCATCTCGAAGCGGCTACCTGCGTCGGCCTCGTCTTCCACGCGGATATTGGCTTGAATCTCGGGCAGACGCAGCCACTCATTCGATGGTTGCCACTGCATGGGAGAACTGGCCTTCAATTGCGCCACACGGCTGCCTTGCTTGATGGCGCCGTCCAGCTTGGCCTGCTCAAATATCAATTCCTGGCTATTACCGGACAAGCCTTGCAGCGTCAAACCCAAACCCAGGACCTTGGGGCCGCTGACTTTCAGGCTGGCAACGACAGGCGAGCCTTCAGCCTGGGCAGGCGATACCTGGATACGAGGCACATCCAGGGCCAGATCCAGATTCTGATCTTCATTTTTGCCACGAACACGCAGCGCCAGCTTCTCGAAAGACACCAGGTCGCTGACGCTGTCGATTTCCATCTTGGGCGTATTTAGCGTGGCATTCAGATCGCTGACCGGGTAAGCGCCCAACCACTGACCTTGCAATTGGGTATCCAGATTGGTGGCGCTGAACTGGCGTTGGGCCGACTTGTAGGCCACATTGCCCTTAAGTGTCAGGCTTTGTGCCTGCAGCTGGTCCAGATCACCGATAAAACTCAAGTTCAGCTTTTGCGCACCGTAGGATTTGGAAGCAGGGTCCAGACTCAGTTGCCCTTGCCCTTCCAGCACACCATCCGCCACGGGATAGTCCCCCGACAAGCGGCTCTTGAAAGCTACATCAAAAGGCTGACCAAACGTCATGCGGCCCGTGTTCACTTCCAGCTGCAACAAACGGCCAATTACATTGCTGCGTTTGCTGAAGTAATGAATCTCACCACCCTTCAGGCTCAGACCTGCAATATCAATCTGGAAATCCGTTTCACTGCCCGAGCGCTTGGCAATCAATTCAGGAACAGGCAAGGATTCGGGTGCAGGCTCGGCTGTCTGAGGAGCCTCGGCAGCTTGTGCTGCGGGCAACAAGGATACGCCCGAGCGGGCAAGGGGAAGGTGAGGGCCAGCCGGCGGGGCTTGCAGCAAGTCGTCAAAATTCAGCTTGCCTTCTTCATCGCGCACAATCCAGGCTTTGAAGCCGGTAACAGCAACGTGGTCCACTACCAGGCGGTTATTGATCAAAGGCCACAAGGCCACCGCAAACCGGGCGCTTTCCAAAGAAGCGAAAGGATCTTCCGAATTACGGTCAGACAGGGACAGCCCCTGCACGGACAGGCCAATGCGGGGAAATAAAGAAAGTTCGATATCACCGTCAATCTTGAGCGTACGCTGATACTTTTGCTGGACGATGTCAGCCAGCTTCTGCTTGTACGAATTGGGATTGAATGTCAGCAGGAAAATCGCCCCGCCTACCACCGTGACAATAGCTAAAACGACGAGGCTGAATAAGCCCCGCTTAAACCATACTTTCATGTAAGCCTCTAGGACCTCGGGGCAGGATGCAACACGCCATCTGCCCGGATACGAAATGCTAACCCATGTCGGGCCATTGCGAAGTAACGAAAATAAGAAATATCCACCCGCACTTTAAAAAGCAGAGCCTGTTGTCAGTAATTCGCCATTATTACCAAAAGAAATAAAGGCATAGTATTAATGTCTGCGCCCTTAGATGCTTTTCTCTACATACAGGGGTTATGCTTGCTTTGTCTTATATAAGCCACTTGATCATCAATTCCAGAATTAACCATGAAACTAGAGACTCTTGCCATTCATGCTGGCTACCAGCCAGACCCGACCACAAAAGCCGTTGCTGTTCCGATTTACCAGACCACTTCCTACGCTTTCGACAACACGCAACACGGCGCGGATCTGTTTGACCTGAAGGTGCCCGGCAATATTTACACCCGCATCATGAACCCCACCAATGCCGTGCTTGAAGAGCGTGTTGCAGCATTGGAAGGCGGGATTGCGGGCTTGGCAGTAGCCTCTGGCATGGCAGCCATCACGTATGCTATCCAAACGATTGCAGAGGCCGGCGACAACATTGTGTCCGTCAGTAAACTGTACGGCGGCACCTACAACCTGTTCGCGCACTCCTTCCCGCGCCAGGGCATTACCGTCAAATTTGCCCAACCCAATGATATCGAAGCACTGGAAGCCCTGATCGACGACCGCACTCGTGCCGTATTCTGCGAAACCATCGGCAACCCGGCTGGCAACATCATCGATATCCGTGCACTGGCCGATGCCGCTCACCGTCATGGCGTACCCCTGATTGTAGACAATACCGTAGCCTCGCCTGCCCTGTGCCGTCCTATCGAGCACGGTGCCGACATTGTCGTGCACTCGCTGACCAAATACATGGGCGGTCACGGCACCACCATTGCGGGCATGGTCGTGGACTCCGGTAAGTTCCCCTGGGCCGAGCACAAAGATCGCTTTGCCATCCTGAATACGCCTGACCCGTCCTACCACGGCGTGGTCTATACCGAAGCCTTTGGCCCAGCCGCCTTCATCGGCCGCTGCCGCGTGGCTCCGCTGCGCAATACCGGCGCTGCCCTGGCCCCCTTGAGCGCCTTCCAGATCCTGCAAGGCATCGAAACCCTGCCTCTGCGCATGGAGCGTCATACAGAAAACGCCCTGAAAGTGGCCCAGTATCTGAACAAGCACCCACAAGTGTCTTGGGTGAAGTACGCCGGTTTGCCTGACCATCCGGATCATGAACTGGCCAAGCGCTATATGGGTGGCAAGCCTGCGGCGATTTTGTCCTTTGGTATCAAAGGCGGCATTGAAGCCGGTACTCGCTTTATCGACGCGCTGAACCTGGTGCTGCGTCTGGTCAATATTGGTGATGCCAAATCCCTGGCTTGCCACCCTGCCAGCACAACTCACCGTCAGCTCAATGCCGAAGAACTGGCCGCTGTGGGCGTGAGCGAAGACATGGTGCGTCTGTCCATTGGTCTGGAGCACATCGACGACATTCTGGCCGATCTGGAACAAGCTCTGGAAGCAGCAGCACGCGGCTAAGACCAAAAAACCTGTACAGGCCGGAATTGCTGTACAGGTTTTTCTGCATCAAGCTAAAAAAGCCTGGAATCGGTATTGCACCGACTCCAGGCTTTTTTCATTCTTGGTAATTCGGCCTTCAGGCAGACCGCGTCACGGACGCAAGTGAATCAGGACTTGCGAAACAACTGCGTCAAACCACCCAGCAGGCTGCTGGCATCGGTAATGTGGGATGGGTCAAACTGACCGTTGGGGCTGGCTTGATTGATCAGGGACGGCAGCATGATCTTCAGATTATCCAGCACGCTTTGCTGATTCAAACCCGACAGGTCCACCAATTGCTTGATGGCCGGTTGCCCCATCACGCCCAGCAAATCCTGCTGGCCGATTTCCTGATTGCTGCCCTGCGAAATCCAGGACGACACCACATCACCAAAACCACCCGAGCGAAAACGCTCGATCAGGCCGCTCAAACCGCCTGGATAGCTGCTGATGACTTGAATCAGGGCGGGCAACAAAGCGCCCTGCTCTTTGGATTTGGAATCCGTAGCCGACAAGGCCGACACAACAGAATTAAGCAAACTCATTATTTTTCTCCCCAATGCACGGCCCCGCGCGTGGGCAGGTGCTGATATCAGGCCTCATTATGCCGCGACAGGCCGCCAGGCGGGGCGGATTAATTGTCAAGGTGGGTCAATAGATCACTGGCGGAAAGGCCCTATTGCCCTGAGCTGGGCCTACGCTACACTGGTTTCTCAATAGTCCGGCATCCCCCACAGACCGACTCCATGGAGACCCTGGAATGACGCAAGCTTCCTATACCGTCCTGTCCTCTGAAGAGACTGCTCGTGCCCTGCCTTATCCTGAACTGGTCGCCCAGCTAGGCAAGGCCATGGCCCAGTATGCTGCTGGCACTATCGTCGCCCCAACCCGTCAGGTTCTGGACTATCCCCAAACGGGGCAAATGCTGTCCATGCCAGCGGTTTCACACGATATAGGTGTTCATAAACTGGCTAATGTGATGCTGGACAACCAGCAGCAGGAACTGGGCAGTATCCAGGGCCTGGTCAGCGTCTACGACGCCCAGAACGGTTTGCCGCTACTGATTCTGGATGCACCCACCCTATCCGAACGCCGTACTGCAGCGGTATCCATGCTGGGTATTCAAGCCCTGTGGCCCCAAGGGCCGGAGCACATCACTTTGCTGGGGTACGGACAACAGGCTGTCGCGCATTGCGATGCCATCATGACGCTGTACCCCAAAGCACGCGTCACCCTGACGGGCCGTAACCCAGACCGTGCACAGGCTGTGGCCACATCCTTGCAAGCCAGATTCGGGGACCGGGTCCAGGCCACCACGGCTGTTCCGGAAAAAACGGATGTACTGATCGCCCTGACCTCCAGCCTGACACCCGTGTATCACGAACCCGCACGCCTTGATCGCTTGCTGATTGGCTTGGGAGCCTTTCAACCAGATATGGCCGAGTTCGAGGCCCACACCTTGCTGGCCAGCCGTCTATATGCCGATGATGTCGCCGGCGCCCGCCAGGAAGCAGGCGACCTGATCCAGGCCGGCGTGGACTGGGAGCAAGTCCACAGCATTCACCAGGCGCTGCGTACCCCAGCCCCCAAAGACAAGCCCTTGTTCTTCAAATCAGTAGGCTCGGCTGCGTGGGATTTGGCAGCAGCACGTTGCGCCCTGCATCATTTAAACCAAGCCTAAATACTTAGGCTGTTAACTAGCTGACTTCACACGCCAAAGCGCGCCCAGAGTGTTACTCTGGCGCATACAATCCCTTACAGTCACTTACCGATCTCTTTTTGCCGCCCTACCCATGACTTCTACGCTCCCTCCCACCGAAGACGATCCGTATCAGATCCAGTCCAAGTTTGAAATTCTGCGTGTTTTACGGGCTATCGAAAAAGGGGGCCTGTTACTGCACATGGAAGCCAATCAGGGCAATGACCGGATTGTCACCACCATTCTGGATATTGATCTGGACAATAACGTGGTGGTGATTGATACCGCCAACAAAGAAGAAAAAACCCGCAATCTGCTGCAGTCCGAACACACCCATTTCGAGACCTCGCTGGACAAGATCAAGGTGACGTTTCAGGGCCCCACCCCAGAGGTCGTGTCCTACGAAGGTCAGCCAGCCTTGGCGATCCCGATTCCCGAATCCATTCGCCGCTTGCAGCGACGTGAGTTCTTCCGCGTCAACGTACCCGTCAGCGAACCGGCCATGGTGATCTTGCGCTTGAATAACGAGTCCAAAAGCTTTCTGCTGCACGACATCAGTGGTGGCGGCTTGTCTTTGGTGGACGAATCGCAAACCCTGGCAGAGGTGATCGGCACGCATAAAACCGAATCCCTGCTGGAACTGCCGCAAGCCGGTTCTTTTGTTGTGGCGCTACAAGTAGCGCGTACGGAAACGCAGCAACTGCCTAATGGCAAACAGATTCAACGTTTGGGCTGTACCTTCATTGATCTTTCTGCCTCCACGCAGATGGCAATTCAACACTACATCGGCCGTCTGGAGCGCCAGCAGATCGCCAAACAGCGCGGTCACGGCTAATTGGATGCTTGGGACATCCCCAAATCACCGGGGGTGTCCACATCGCGCAAGATCCCCTCATCCACTAAAGGCACAAACAAGGTCTGATCCTTGTTGGCTTGCAACAAGTCGCGCGCACCCTGCTCGTCTGCTAGCTCCAAAAGCGGTTGATGCCACTCCAATCCAAAGCCAACCGGATTGCCAGGCTGGCCATTAAAAACGGGGCGTACAATTCCGGCCCCATCCTGCACAGCCTGGGCCACTGCCGCTACGGTGCTTGGCCGCAACCAAGGCATGTCCGCCAGCAAAACCACATAGCCATAACGGGGACTGCACGCCTGTATCCCGGCCTTCAAACTGACGCCCATGCCGCGGATAGCATCAGGTGCCTGAACGAAGCCGATCGGCAAGTCACCCAGCTCCTGACGCAAAATCTGCTCATGAACATCACAAACAAGCAGCACTTCATCGAGCACAGACAAGGCCGTCTCACAGACACAGCGCACCATCGTTCTGCCCTCTTCAGTCTTGGCCAACAGCTTCAACTGCTGGCCCGACGGGTCAAACCGCCGCCCCAAGCCTGCCGCCAGAATAATGCCCGTCACCCCAGATACATGCTGCTGCCCTGCCATTGATTCACCTCTCCAGTCTCACGTGACTTCTCTGTCACACCATGTCTTTTCACGCCCCTGCCTACAGGATAAATTTATTGATAGAAACAAGCACGAAGAAACCAAGCAGCACCCAATGTAGTAACATAACTACATTCACAAACCGCAGGAGGGTGCATCATGACTATCACCACTCTTTCAAGCCGAGAATTCAACCAGGCCACCAGTGAGGCCAAAAAAGCCGCGAGCAATGGTCCCGTCATCATTACCGATCGTGGCCGCCCCTCACACGTGCTAATGACATTCCAGAATTACCTGCAACTGACCGAGCAGCGCCGCAACATCATTGATGAATTGGCCATGTCAGACGATGACGCCGACATCGACTTTGAACCTGCTCATAGCAACATCAACACTCGCCCCGTTGATTTCTGACCATGTACCTTCTGGACACCAACGTCGTCTCCGAAATACGGAAAATGAAATCAGGCAAAGCCGATGCAAATGTCACCGCCTGGATTCACAGCGTCAACGCCGCCACCCTGTACATATCCGTCATTACCGTCCTGGAACTGGAACAAGGCATCCTGAGCAAAGAGCGGGAAGATGCCGCCCAGGGAACCATATTGCGCAATTGGTTTGAAAATCAGGTGCTACCCGCATTCTCCCAAGCCACCTTGAACATTGATGCAGCGGTAGCACGACAATGTGCCCAATTGCATGTTCCAAACAAGAAGGGCGAACGGGACGCCTTGATCGCGGCAACAGCCCTGGTTCACAACATGACCGTCGTCACGCGCAACACCAAAGACTTCAAAGGTACCCCTGTCACCCTCCTCAACCCGTGGGAACACTGAGCCGAACAGCTCTCCAAAATTAGCAGCCCCCAGCATCCTCTATTCAGATACCCGGCCACCAGCAAATATCATCTCTTAGCAGCGTCACTATTGCGGCCTCCTCAGTTTCCCAATCCTGGCCTTGGCAGGCAGACTCGCTCCTGACTATCTGACTACTTTCCCCTCCAATTCCCACCCTCCTCGTTTCTTTTCCTCCGCCCCAGTGCCGTTTGGGCTTTAAGCAGTGTCACATGTTTTCTTGTGCGGCCCGGGTATGGCTTGGCGGGCGAGTCAGGGCTCTTGCCGCCGGCAGAGTGCTGGGGTGGGATGCAAGGGGCGTGCTGTTTGAGGAGCACGCTTGCGGTTTGTCCGGGGGACAAACCGCGCTCCGAGTTCACGACCCGCCCGCCCCGGCACTCTGACAAGGGCACCCACACGCAGCGTGGGCAAGGGACCCGCCAAGACAAGCCGTACCCGGGCCGCACAAGAAAACCATCCACCGGCCTCACGCAAAGCCCAAACGGCACGTCCAGAAGAAAGCCACCCCAAAAAAAACGACTCCCCGGCAACCCGCAACCCTTAAACCCAAAACTCAAAGCTCAAAGCTCAAAAAAGCAGATACACGCCGTTTAAAAACCAAGACCAAGGGTTTAAAACCAACAATATCAATTTGACACCGTCTGCTATATTTTTCCGACACAGGCCAAGGTAACACCCTTCATCAGCCCTGCCCCGATGCAGCAATAATGAACGCCCAACTCTAATCAAACTGTTTCCTCTACCTCAGGGGCCATCCAGTGCAAACAATATCTCGCGCTTTCAACACCTGCTTAACAATGAAACCAACAAAACTGTGTGCCGCCCTGGCGCTTGTCATTGCCCCACTGTCTGCTCAAGCCCTGGAAGACAGAATCATAGAAAACGCCTCGGGACGCCCCGTCTTTATCGCGCGTTTTTTTGAAATTGACGATGGTCCATTCGACGACGAGGGCACTACGTCCTCCTGGAGCTGGCAAGGTCATGAAGCTTACAAAAACGAGATCGTTGACGGCTTGGGCTATTGGGCTGAAATACTCCAGACCCAAGGTAACAATCCCCCAACCATCGTCAATATCGGTACGAGTAATGTGTCGGGCAACGCCTACGGTGGCTCACCCGAAGCCAATGACGGCCAAAGTCCGTTCACGCAAATGCAGCAAAATATCTTCGGCCTGTCGCCTGCCGCCGGCTCGCTACCGTTAGGTGGACATGGTTTGTTTGGCCTGGGCACAGACGACTACGCAACAAGTCCGGCGTTTACACAAACACCCCAGACCGGTAAAGACAGCGTACTCCTGACGACCATTCACGAGGTTGCTCATGGGCTGGGTATTTTGAGCAGCGTAGAAAACAGAGGCAATAAACAGGACATACAACCGTATTTCGCAAGCCAGCTGAGTAGCTGGACGCAACTGCTAAGGGACGACAACGGTAATCCAGCACAGGCAGGACAGAAAGTTCTGTGCAATGGCTGCAACACCTCTTACGACCCTGATGCCTTCGATCTGCGCCAGGACAAGGGTTTCCTGGTCGGTGCCAATATCGAGCAAGTCCTGGCTGGAGGCCTGCAGGGCGTGCCCGTCAAGATACTGGGGGAAAACGGCGACGTAGATGACAACTTCATGAGCCACATCGAACTTCGAAACAGCGTCATGAGCCACCAGAATTTCCGTAACTATTCGGGCTTCATGGAAGCTGAACTGGCCGTTCTGCAAGACCTGGGCTACACCATTGACCGGGCCAACTTCTTCGGGCGCTCAATCTACGGCGATGGCCTGGAACTGGTGAACACACAAGGCTTCTTTGCCCGCAATGCCCAGGGCACCCACTACCTTCCAGGTCAGTACAACCAATCCACTTTAGGCTTGGGCCTGCATATCTATGGCAGCAATAATCAGGTCCGACAAGCCGCTGACCTGCTGGCAGCAGGATCAGGCGGTGCAGGCATACGGGTCGATGGCGAGAACAACACCCTTGTCATCGACCCAGGCGTCAGAATCTACGCAGATGGCTTGAACGGGCGAGGCATTCAATTTGCCTACGGACGCGGACACGCATTGGTTCATCGTGGCGATATCCAGGCTACTGGCCCTCAGGGTGTAGGCCTGCGTTTCGATTTTGGCACCAACTCACTAGGCAACGAGACCGAGCGACGTGGATCCTACATCCGTAGCAGCGAGGGCAGCAATGAAGCCCTGCTCCCCGAACTGAACGGCCCCCTGGTTCAACAAGCCGACATCAGCGGGCGAGTTGCAGGTCAAGAAGCGGCCATCCTGATCTCTGACAATGCCTACGTTGGGCGCATCAACCTGATGCAAGGCGCACAAATTGAAGGCGATATAGTGTCGCATTATGCAGAACGCGACGACAACAACAAGCTGCGTCTGACTACGCTGTCCTTTGGTCAGGCTGCCAACAAGATGGGCCGCAGCATTAATCAGCCCGATGCCACATTCCACTTGAGCTACGCCGGCAACATCACCGGCAAAGACAATCTGGCCCTGTCATTTGACGGCGGCACAACGCAACTGAACGGCACCTTGCAGGTTCACAGCGCCACCATCAAGGAAGCGGCAACCTTGGGCGGGAATGCCAGCTTCGATCTGGCCAGCGGCAATGCTCTGATTAATGCTGGCACCCTGGCGCCTGGCAACTCCATCGGGCGTATCAATGTAAATGGCGACTTTCAACAAACAGCAACGGGCCGCCTGTTAGCCGAGTTTGATGGCAAAGGCGGCCACGACACCCTTGCCGTCAGTGGCCATGCTGACCTGGCCGGCACGCTGCAACTGACGCCTGCCGCCGACTGGTATCAAAACTCCTGGTCCGTCGACACAGGCTCGTTTGTTGAAGCAACCAGCTACAGCGGCAGCTTCGGCACCACTCAAATCGCTTCCGTATCGCCCACCTTGCAATTTGACGCAGCTCCCTTGGGTAATGAACGCTATCGCTTGTCGGCCACGCGAGCCAACAATGCCTATAGCCAGTATGGCCGCGACGAGAACCAGCAAGAAGCCGGCCAAGCCTTGTTCAAACTAGCCGCCGCCGGGCCAGCAGCCACACAAGGCCTGTTCCAGACGCTCGACTTCTCCGCTACCGACGGTTCACAAATATCCGCCGCCCTGGACCAGATCTCACCGGCAGGCTACAGCGCTGCAATGGCCGGTTCCCTGATGCATGAGCGCTCGATCATGCAAACCGCCCGCCAAGGCCTGAGCCAAAGTATGCTGCGGCCCGGTACTGACTGGCAGGGCTACGCCTTGGTATTCGGTGCCAGTGGCGATCAAAACACGCGCGGGTCCATGCTTGGCTACGATGCCAACAGCTATGGCCTGATCGTTGGAGCTGGACGCGCCCTGGAAACGGCCCCCGACTTCGCCGTGGGAGCGCAGCTGGATATTTCAGACCTGTCGGTCAAGCCGGATGCCCCGTACTCCGGCAAGAGCAAAGCCACCGCGTTCGGCCTTGCAGCCCATCTGCAATACCGCCCCGGTGCTCGGGAAGGTCTTTTTGCATTCAGCGGGCTGCGCCTGGGTCTGGAACAAGCCGATATGCGCAGGCAAATTGCCATTGGAGACTACCAGGCCACGCACTCGTCTGACTGGACAGGACGCAATCTGTCGATTGACGCCGGCACAGGCTACCTGTGGCAGTTGAACCCATCCTTTTCTGTCGGACCCTTTGCCAGCATGAACTATGCCCTGGTGTCCCGCCCATCGGTCGACGAATCTGGCAATGCGGCCACTCGACTTCACCTGGACAGCAAGCGCGTAGACGCCCTGCGCTCCAGCCTGGGGCTGACGGCGGAATGGAAGCGCGCCCTGGCTGATGGCAGCAACTTGGCCGTGAACGTTGACATTGGCTGGAATCACGAATGGCTGGATCGCGACCTGACTCAAGCTGCCCGTTTCGCCATTGCATCCACGGATACGACGTTCAATACCCGCAATAGCGTACTGCCCCGCGACACGATGAGCCTGCGAACTGGCCTGACCTGGCAACGCAGTGAGCGTCTGTCGATTGGCACCAGCATCAGTTCACAGTTCGGCGGCGGGTATTCATCGCTGCAAGGACAGATGAATCTGCGCTGGGCGTTTTAAAAACAGATGGCCTCACACGGACCTGAACAGCAACTATAAAAAAGCCCCCGAGAGTCGTTCGACTCCCAGGGGCACAGGTCCGACAGCCTGCCCCCAAGCGGCAGACTACCGATACTCGATCAAAGTCCGATCAACTTCATCGCTTCTTCACGCGTTGCCACGGTGGCGTACTTCTGACGCATATCGAACAGGTTCGCCTCGTGAGGGCCAATCGCACGGTCGCCCACGCAATCCGATACCACCAAGGGACGGAAACCCAGTTGCATCGCATCGACCACGCTGGAACGCACACAACCACTGGTGACAGCACCGGCAACCAGCAGTGTTTGCACACCACGTTGCGTTAGCCACGCCGCCAAGGGCGTACCAAAGAAGGCCGAAGGCACGTTCTTGCGAACGATGAACTCACCGGGCACAGGAGCCAGTTCCGGCACGATGTGGCTGTTGTGCGCGTCTTCGGTCAGACCCAGCATGCCGGGGACTTTGATGCTGAAGATATTGTTATCAGCGCCATCATCGGCATACACAATGCGGGTGTGAGCCACCGGCCAGCCCTGTTCACGCGCCGTTGCCAACAACTTCTGCGTGTTCTCGATGGCTTCAGGGATATTGCCGCCACCAAACACGGCAGGATCCGCAAAGCCATTCACCAGATCAATAATCAACAAACCGTAAGGAGCTTTAGGCTCCAATGTCGACCCAAACCCTTGTTGAGCGTACACCGCTCCTTCATTCGTACTCACCAACGCCTCCGTCCAGTACTTTGCCGTCACGCACGACAGCGCGGCCATCCAGGCTGACCGTGCAATTGCGCAAAGGAATATCAATGTGGCATGCGGTTGTGCGCTTGCCGCCAGCTTCATTGTTCGGGCCCAGGGAGAACAGGAAGTTACCCTCGAACGCACGCGCATCCATGCCAATGGTGTTCTCACGCGAGTACAGACCCAAGGTGGACCAGTGAGCGCGCGGCTGCAAACCCCAACCAATGTGGGAAATGGCATAACCTTCGGGATCGTTGAAGGTCTTCATGTATTCGTCCAGCAGCTCGGCTTCGATACCACCTTCAATCTTGGTGGCATAGCCGTTTTCCACGGTCAGAATGATCTGCTCGGTAGAGTATTTCTTCTGTGGCAACAGGATGTCGCCCTTGTCGATCACGATGGTGCCGTTAGTGCCCAGCTCGTTCGGCCAGGTCAGCACAAAACCGCTGGGCCAGTGGTCCCAACGACCGGGCTCATCCACAAAACCGTATTCACGAATCGCAGGGAATTCACCCAGCGGGCAACGCAGGTTCGTACCGGCAGGAGAGGTAATACTCATTTCCTTGGCGGCCTTGATCAAAGCGGCCGCCGCAGTCACGCGTGTACGATCCGCTTCCGTTGGCACCGTGCGAACCAGAATTTCTGGTGGCTCCACGGCCAGCAGAATCTTCGTGCCCGACTTCAGAATGTCGATCTGCTCGGGCGAGAACAACAGGGTCATCAAGTCCAGCACCAGATCACTAGCCTTCAGGGCTGCAATCGCTGCTTCGTTACCCGTCAGCGGGGTCGTACCCAGGTAGGCCAGCGAGTCACGGCTCAAGGCTTTTTCCGCGTTGACCGGCAACAAGTCCAGGCGATTCACAATTGCACCCATGGACTGAGCGGCAATCTGCGCACACTGCATGGTTTGCGGGTGCGTGGTCGAGCTGGTCAGCAAGGTCACGGTTTGACCGGCCTGCAGCTTGGACAGGCGTAGCACTTCTTGCCATGCCTCGATAAGTTGGTAATCACTAACTGCCATCTTGTCTCTCCTTGTGAAAGGTTCCGACACTGACGCGGAACCTTTGCATCACGACGGGCCGCCCATGCGGCCCTTTCAACATCACACCAAGCGCTGGCCCAGGAAGTCACCGAAAGCTTCGTAAAAGCCTGCTTCGTTATCCCAAGGAATCATGTGACCGGCATCAGGCACGCGAACGTGCTGAACGCCAGGGGCCAGTTGCTGAATCTCGGCCACATCTTCATCACGCACCACGTCACCACGCTCTGCTGTCATCAGCAAGGCGGGGACGTTCAAGTGCGGGAAATCGACATGAATATCGTCGGTGTGGAAACCTTCAAAGCTGGCCAGAATCGCAGGCTCGTGGCAGGTGTGCAGCCACTGGGCACGCAACTGCAACTGCTCTTGCGTCCAGGTCGGGCAGAAGGCACGCATATCCTCAGCCGTGCAACCCTTGCGAGCCATCGCCATGGAATCCACGTACCAGGGCAACTTGGAGGGATAAGCGCGACGACCTGGGCCGGACACTGGCGGATCAACCATCACCAGACGGTTCAGGCCATCGCTGTTCTTGTGAGCGGCACGCAAACCAATGCGGGCACCCATGGAGTGACCGACCACGATGTAGTCCTTCAGGCCCAGCGCCTGAGCCAGTGCAATCAAGTCATCCGCCTGCGCATCCAGGCTGTAATCCATACCTTCAGCCGCTTCGCTCAAGCCGCGACCACGTACGTCCTGAATGTAGGTATCAAAGTGCTTGCCGAACTGCTCGCCCACAAAGCCCCAGGTCACAGCCGGACTGGTGATACCAGGAACAATGATGACGGCTGGGCGCTGATCGCGACCCTCGCTGGAACCACCGTAACGCAAGTAATGCTGACGAATGCCATTGGCATGAACATGGCCGCCGTAAAGAAAGGTACTCATTAATCTGTCCTTGGATTGAAACCGTCAGGCCCTAAGCCCGACCCATGAAAACTGCTGCTGCCTAGGCCATTTGAGGCGTAGCAGCCAGCGCGGCCCGGACCACATCCGGTGTAAAAGGCACCTGCCGAAAACGTCGGCCAGTTGCATCAAACAAAGCATTGGCAATGGCCGAGGCACAGGGTACGGAGGCGGATTCGCCCGACCCCATAGGCGGCTCGGACTGCCTGTCCATCAAAATCACCTCTATGGGCGGGATACGCGGGAAATCCACAATGGGATAGGCACCCCACTCCGCACTGACTACGCCCTGTGCGTTAAAGCGCACCTGTTCATACAACGTGCGGCTCAAGGACTGAATCACATTGCCGTGAATCTGGTGACGCACACCGGCCGGGTTCACCATCTGCCCGGTATCCTGACCCACATAAATCTTCTGCACGTCGATCACGCCCGTTTCTATATGGACCCGCAAATCCAGTAACCAGGCTGACCAGGCCGCCCCGAAACCAGGGAACTTGCTGTGTATATAACGGGCATACGAAAGACCACGGCCATACAAATAGCCCTGCTCATCCGGCTGCCCGCGCGAACCACGCTGCCCAATCTGCCAGTGCCCCTTATCCGCCACCGCCTGCAGCAGTTCCTGAGCCCGTTCATCCTGATCCAGATAACGCAGGCGATAGGTCAAGGGGTCCACACCCGCTTCCACTGCCAGCTCATCCAGAAAGCAGTCATGCGCAAAAGAGTTGGGCATGGCCGACACGCCGCGCAACCAGGAAGCGCGCACAATCGCGGGCATGTCCTGACACACAATACGCTGCTTGGGATAGCTGTAAGGCGGTACTGCCGTGCGATCCCCCATTTCCAACTGACGGGGGGCCGCCGACTCCCGCCCCGTCAACAAGAGCGCCAGGTTCGGCGCATCATTGGAGGGGTAATGGGTCACAAAATCGTAATGACGCAGTTGCCCTTGGGCATCAATGGAGCCTTCGACATCCATCAACTGAGCAGCGCCTTTAGGCTCCCAGCCGTGCTCTTGTTCTCGCGTCAGTTGCACACGCACCGGCGCACCTACGGCTCGGGACAAGAGCAAGGCATCCGCACACACATCGTCAGCACAATTACGGCCATAGCAACCGGCCGCTTCGTGACGGATGATCTCCAGACCGGCCTCGTCCTCGTCCAGCAACTGGCTCAAATGAACGCGCAACATATGCGGGTTCTGCGAGCCTGACCAGATCCGGCTATGACCGGGCTGATAGTCCGCCACCGCGCAAGACGGACCAATAGAGGCATGGAGTTGAAAAGGCCAGACATAGCTACGCTTCAAGCGTTTGCTTTCTGGCGGCAGCTCGTCAAAACCCGGCCCTTTATCGGCCAGCAAACGCTCTGTCATGGGCTGACGACGAATCAGCTGCTCCAGATTGCTCATATCCTCCAGCGGAGGAATCGCTTTCCAGCGCACTTTCAATTCGCGGGCAGCACGCATAGCGTGTTCTTCACGACGCGCGACCACACCAATAAAGTCGCCAATCACCACGACTCGCACATCGTCGCCAATATGACGGATGGACTCCTCGTCCACGGATTCCAGACTGCGACCGATGAAGTCGCCGCTATCACGCCCTATATAAGGAGGACGCACAACGCGGCCATGCAACATACCGGGCACGCGCACATCGTGCACATACACCCACTGCCCTGCGACCTTGCCCGGAATATCGACACGCGCCTGGGCTGTCCCTACAATGCGCAATTGTTCGGCCGGTTTGGTGGGAGTTTCTTTATCCAGATAGGCCCGCAGTTCCAGACCCTCCAGCAATTGCCAGTACGTCAGGCTACGCCCGTCCGGGGCAATGATGGTACCGTCTTCCACGCGTAATTGTTCGGCAGGCAGTGTCCAGCGTTCTGCGGCCTGTGCCAGCAGCAATTGACGTGCCTGAGCCGCCGCCTTACGCAGCGGCACAGCATGAATCTGAATGGAAGCACTGGCGATGGTGGGGCCTTGATTGGGCACCGCATCGGTATGACCCAGCACCATTTGCACGCGTGCCATGGGCACATCCAGCTCGTCGGCCACAATCTGACTCAGTGCAGTTTGAATGCCGGTACCCAGATCCACGTGCCCATTAAAAGCGCGCACCCAGCCCTGTTCGGACACGGCGACAAAGACATCGTCGTGCGCCTGCAAATACTCGGACACCACGCCGGGCTGGCCGGGCGAAGGCTTGGGAGGCCGCGCCGGTGCCGCTAAAATCAGCAAGGTGCCAGACGCCCTGAGCAAGTCTTGCTGCTGGTGGCGCGGCGCATCGTAAGACATCACACTCTCCTGGCTGGGCTTTATATAAGGGGCTGGAAACCGGCCATCAGGGCTCCATCCCTGAAAACCTGCCTGAAACGCCCCCTGGCAAAACATTGATTACTAGCGTACACGCCCTAATAAAAACAAATGCAGTGCGCTTCAACCCATTTATCGCAACTACTATAAAGAGAAAATCAAGGGCTTAATAATCAGTGTAAACCCTATATTAAATAAGATTAGACCGAATTTCGAACGGCTTCCCAAGAGGGCTTTGATTGATACCTCAAGGGAGTAGTAGAATCTATTTACTCGATAAATTAAAGTGTATACACTTAATTTAAGCATATCAATACCGAGCTGATAAAAGCACCGCACACGCTGTCCGACAACAAGGTGCGATCTACCAAAGGTGAAACCCATGAACCCTTGTACTCGCCCGCATACTTTGCGGGTCAATCAAGAGACCCACATCATCGAGGTGGAACCCGATACGCCGCTGCTTTATGTATTGCGTAACGACCTGGAACTGAATGGCCCCAAATTCGGCTGTGGCCTGGGTGAATGTGGCGCCTGTACGGTGCTGGTCGATGGTGTGGCCGCCCGCTCCTGTGTTGTGCCTGTCAGCCTGGTAGAAAACCGTCAGATCACTACCTTGGAAGGCTTGGCCCGGAACGGCCAGCCTAATGATGTTCAGCAGGCATTTATTGACTGCCAGGCCGCACAATGCGGCTATTGCCTCAATGGCATGGTCATGACTGTGCAGGCCCTTCTGGAACGCAATCCGCAAGCCACCGAAGAGCAAATTCGGGACGAGCTGCGCTATAACCTGTGCCGTTGTGGCACACACGTAGAAATCATGCAAGCCGCTGTACGCGTCGCAAAGGCCCGGCAATGAGTCATTCAGTACAAGACCTTTCCCGAGCGTTATGGCCGGAACTGCCTGCTGGCACCAGCCTGCTGCATGGCGCTGTTGTGCGGCCTCCTTACTGGTCGTACGAGAACGGGCAGTATCTGGGTGCTGAATTACAGACCGTAAACCAGCAGGCCGCCCTGCAAGTGCCTGGTGTCGTGGCCTGTGTGCATATGGGCAATTTTCTGGGTGTGCTGGCGGTACAAGCCGAACAGGCTCAACAAGGCGCTGCTTTGCTGGATGCACGTTGGGCTACGCCCGTAGCGGCAAACCAGGCTACGCTTCCAGCGAATGAGGAAGTTGCTGCTACGCTTAGCACCCCCGATCAAAGCTATGAATGGCAATCTGCCGCCGAGCATCAGGAAACTGCCTGGGCCCGTGCCTGTTATCACGACAAACAGCTTTATGTTTGGGCGCATACGCAGCGCCCCGCGGCCCTGCTGATTGAGCTGCAAGCCTTGAGCGGCCTGCCCAGCGAACAGATCCATTTGCAGGATATTGCCGGCAATCAGGCCGATGCTTACGACTGTGCCATGGATGCGGCAGTCATGGCCTTTGGGCGCCCCCAGGCCGTACAAGTTCGTGCCAGCCACAGTGCAGACATCATTCGCCTGAGTGTCTTTAAAGGCACTGCAGAGCCAAACGATCTGAATGCCCATTTGCGGGCCACCCGCTGGCAACTGAATACCTTGTCCGGTGCGCGCCCTTCTCTGGCGGCCATTCTTTGCGGTCAGCCAGGTTTGCCCAGCAGCGGCCCGGCCGTAAAAAGTGATTACTTCTCCGCCCCTACACCTAACTATGATGGCGCGGCCGCCAGCAGCGACCCCGACAGCCTGGCCCAGGCCACGATCTTTGCTCAAGAGTCGCAGTTCGATCAAGACTGCCACAGCCTGGGACTGGACCCCTTGGCGGCACGACTGGAACAAGTCAGTAGTCCCCAAGGTCGAGATCTGCTGCAACGGGTTGCCGAACAGTCGGACTGGTCCGAACCCTTGCCCGCCCATCAAGGCCCTTTACGCAAGGGTCGCGGGCTGGCCTACAGCCATATTGTTGAACACGTCCCCGGGCAAGCTGCACGCGAGCAGTGGTCCGCCTGGGCTGTCGATGTCAGCGTCGATACCCGCCAAGGCACACTCAGCATAGACAAGCTGACCATTGGCCACGACAGCACCGAACTGGGCAATGCCGAGCAGGCCCCAGAGTCTGCACCCGCCTTGGCCGACCGACTAGGCCGTTGGGCACAGCAACTGCTAAACAACGGCGTGGGCAAAGGTGGCGAAGGTAGCAGCGACCGTCCCGTCAGAGGAACAGCCGACAAGCCAGCCGTTCAACTGGTCAAACGGGAGTCTGCCGTAGGCCAGCCTTTGGCCTGGAATCAGGGCGTGGAACTGCCTGCCGCTGCCGCCATTGCCAATGCAATTTTCAATGCCAGTGGCATACGCCTGACCAGTGCGCCCTTTAGCGAACAGTCTTTGACACTGGGCTATCAGGCCGATAAGACAGGCAGCAGCAAAAAACGCAAAGCCTGGTGGGGTGCCTTGGCCGCGGTCGCCACCGGCACAGTCTTGAGTGCCCTGCCCTGGCGACCTGCCATTGCACCGGTCGGCCAAGTGGATACCTCCATCTTTTCAGAGCTGGCCATCGAACGCGGCCGCCTGGTTGCGATTGCGGGCGACTGCATGGTCTGCCACACCGCTGAAGGCGGCACACCCAATGCGGGCGGTCTGGGTTTGGATACGCCGTTTGGCACGATCTATACCACCAACATCACCCCGGACAAAGAAACCGGCATAGGCAGCTGGAGCTACAAAGCCTTTGAACGTGCCATGCGCGAAGGTATTCATCAGGACGGTCGCCACCTGTACCCGGCCTTCCCTTACACGGCCTTTGCCAAGATCAGCGATGAGGACATGCAGTCCCTCTATGCCTACTTGATGACGCAAGAGCCGGTGAAATCCGAAGTGCCTGAAACCAAACTGCCCTTCCCCATGAATATGCGGCCTTTGGTAGCGGGCTGGAACCTGCTGTTTCACCGTGATCCGAATGCCTACGTGCCGGACCCCACGCAAACCGTGCAATGGAATCGGGGCGCGTATCTGGTTAACAGCAGCGGACACTGTGCGGCCTGCCATAGCCCGCGCAATATGCTGGGTGCCGAGAAAGGGGGTGAAGCGAATTTCCTGGCCGGTGGTTTTGCGGACAACTGGGAAGCGCCTGCACTCAATAGCTTGTCCAAAGCCCCCATCCCCTGGACAGAGCAGGAGCTATACCAGTACTTGCGTACCGGCTATTCGCCCCGTCATGGCGTGGCAGCAGGACCAATGGGACCGGTCGTGGCGGGTTTGGCAGAACTGCCTGAATCCGATGTCCGCGCCATGGCGCATTATCTAAGCAGCCTGAACCCGGTCGAGAGCGAACAAGAACAAACGCACGCCGCCCAGGCCGCGCTTTTGGAGCAGAACAGCCGCAGCAATAAGGAAGTGATGTTGATGCCGGGTGAAAACCTGTTCAACGGCGCTTGTGCTGTCTGTCACGACCCGCGCGGTGGGCCGGTGCTATTTGGTGCCCGCCCGTCCCTGGCCTTGAACAGCAATCTGCACAGCGAGCATCCGGACAATACGATTCAGGTATTGATGCACGGCATTACCCGTCCGGCACAGCCTGCTCTGGGCTCCATGCCCGGTTTCAAGAACAGCATGAATGACGAGCAGATGGAAGATTTGCTCAACTATATGCGGGCGCGTTTTGCTCCGGACAAACCAGCCTGGACAGGACTGAAAGACAAGATTGCAACCATACGGGAGCAAAAGGGACACTTGTAGACCGGGCTGGTCCGCAGATAGTGTTTAGATAAGGGGTAAACGAACCAAAGGCGGCTTCAAGTTTTCACTTGGCCGCCTCTGTTTCATGGTGCATCGCCTTCAGACTTGGCCCAGGCCAAGCCCAAGATCCCAGCCTGGCCCGGACTCAAAACCCATCAGCCGGAAAAACCACCGGCCTCCAGGAACTTCTGCTCTTCCGCCGTGGTAGTACGCCCCAGGATCGAATTACGGTGCGGGAAGCGACCAAAGCGCTCCACCACATCCAGATGCTCCTCAGCGTGGTCCAGCCAGGGACGGCCAATTTCCTGATTCAGACGCACGGCCTCTTGCTGATCGGCCAGGTTCTCTGCATGGGAATATGGCAAGTAGCAAAACACCCGACGCTCCACCGGAATCTGTTTATCCAGCCCCTTGGCCACCATCTCCTTGGCAATCGCCAACCCCTTCTCATCGGTCGCATACATGCGCGTGGTATTGCGAAAAGAGTTGCGCGGAAACTGATCCAGCAGAATCAGCAAGGCATAGGCTCCTTCTGCCGTCTGTGCCCAATCATCCAGCTCGCCCCTGGCAGCACGTTCGTGCCAGTCCAAAAACCGTTCGCGAAATTCCCGGTCAAAGTCATCGGACTTGCGAAACCATTTCTCTGGCCCTGATTCAATCCAGAAATCAATCACTGCCTGAGGATTGGGACGTGCATCTGCCATGGTGTTCTCCTGGAGCCGGTCTGGCCTCCAATACTGGGAGGCCCGAAGTTAGACGGACAGGTAAGTGCGCCGCACTTGCTCGTTGGCACTTAATTCCTGCATGGCGCCACTGTACCGTATTTGCCCCTTTTCCAGCACATAAGCCCGATCCGACACCAGCTCGGCAAAGTGCAAATTCTGCTCGGACAGCAAGATGCTGACACCGGCCTGCTTCAGCTCCAGAATCATGTGCACCATCTGCTCCACAATCACGGGAGCCACACCCTCGGATGGTTCGTCCAGCAAGACTAAATAAGGATTGCCCATCAAGGTACGCGCGACGGTCAGCATTTGTTGCTCGCCCCCGCTCATCTGCCCACCGGGCCTGTCCTGCATTTGACCCAGATTCGGAAACAGGCTGTACAAGCGCTCGGGCTGCCAGTGGGGAGCTGCTGTACCATCGGGCCAGCGCCGTGCTGGCTGACGTCCCACTTCCAGATTTTCCGTGACGCTCAGGTCGGTAAAGATACGCCGGTCTTCGGGCACAAAGCCCAAACCCGCACGTGCGATTTCAAAGGGCTGCTTGTCGTGAATGGCCTGGCCCATGAATTCAATATGACCGTCGCAGCGCTCCACCAAACCCATAATGGATTTCAAGGTAGTGGACTTGCCCGCACCGTTACGCCCCATCAAGGCGACCACTTCACCACGTTGCACGGTCAGTGACAGGTCAAACAAGATATGCGCGGCACCGTACCAGGCATTCAAGCCATCCACACTTAGCAAAGGCTGCTTGTCGGCCACGCCTGTGGCAACCCGCTCAGAACCGGCTACTAAATCCTGCGTCATGCTGGCTCCTTGTTCTCGAATGTTTTGCCTGTACCAAAGTACACCTCCTGCACCTTGGGATGCTGACGGATATAGTCCGCATCCCCTTCTGCCACCAGCCGACCACGGGCCAGCACCAACATGCGGTCCGAGTGCTCGAACACCACGTCCATGCTGTGCTCGGTAAAGAGCACACCCATATTGCGTTCGATCACCAGCTTTTTGGTCAGGCGCATCAACTCATTACGCTCTTTGGGTGCCATGCCTGCCGTGGGCTCATCCATCAGCAAAAGACGGGGATCGTTGGCCAATGCAATCGCCAGCTCCACCCGCTTCACGTCCCCGTAAGCCAGCTCGCTACAAGGGCGTTCAGCCTGCGCCAGCATACCCACCTGATCCAGCAAATCCAGCGCACGAGCCCGTTCGAACTGAGCCGCCCGACGCCAGAAGGAAAACAGTTTCTTCTGATGTGCCAGCAAGGCCATCTGCACGTTTTCCACCACCGTCAGGGACGCAAAAGTTGCGGCGATCTGAAAGGTACGGCCCACCCCCAAGGCAGCAATCTTGCGCGGGGCCAGCCCTACCAGTTCCTGATCGCCCAAACGCACTGACCCGGCTGTAGGCGTCAATTGCCCGCCCACCATATTGAAGGTGGTGGTTTTGCCAGCCCCATTGGGGCCGATCAAGGCCAGAAACTCTCCGGCCTGCACATCAAACTCGATACCGTCTACGGCCAGATTGCCGCCAAACGCTTTTTTAAGACCTCGTACTTGCAGCAAACTCATGACGATGCCTCCGGTGCTACGCGGCGATGTGCCCAGCGTTTGAAAAAGCCGGCAATACCCTGCGGGAAAGCCAGAACCAGCAGCAAAATCACGCCACCGAACAAGGCACGCCAATACTGCGTGATGCCCAGGAAGAAGTCCTGCAGCAACGTGAATACGGCTGCACCCACCACTGGCCCAACCAGAGTTTGCAAACCACCTAGCAAGACCATGACCAAGCCATCCACGGACTTGTTCACTGCAATCACTTCAGGCGAGACGCTACCTTTGGAAAAGACAAACAAGGCACCGGCCAGACCGGCAAACGTACCTGCCAGAATAAAGGTCAGCCACTGCACACGCTTGACGGGGATACCAATGGCCTCAGCCCGCAAGGCCGAATCCCGGCTGGCACGCATGGCGTAACCAAAGGGGGAGAACAAGATGCGACGCAACAGGAAGGCCGCTGCCACCACCAGCAGCAAGGCAAAGTAATAGTAGCGATCACCCGACAGCCACTCCGCAGGCCAGATACCGACCACGCCATTGGAGCCACCCGTAAAGCTGTCCCACTGATACACAATCGACCAGATAATCTGTGCGAAAGCCAGGGTCAGCATAGCCAGGTAAACACCGGACAGACGCACGCAGAACCAGCCAAAGATCAGCGCCCCCAAGCCTGCGACAGCTGGAGCCAGAACCAGGGACCAGCCCATGGACAAGGCCGCCGCCTTGAACAACAGGGCAGCCGCATAAGCGCCTAGACCAAAGTAAGCAGCATGACCAAAGGAGTTCATGCCCCCTGGCCCCATCATGAAATGCAGGCTCAAGGAGAACAGGGACAAAACCAGAATATCCAGAGCCAGCACGGGCGCATACGGGAACCAGTCGCTCATCAAAGGCAAGGCTGCCATCACACCCAGAACCACCAGCACCATGACCTGGAACGCTCCACTACCAGCACGAAGAGGCGCTTCGATAGGGGCCGAGTTACGGCTGACGGCTTGAGCACGTCCAAACAAGCCCCAGGGCCGGAACACCAGCACCACGGCCATGAAGATGAACTCCACCACCAGCGTCAACTTCGGAAAGGCAAAGTCCACCCCAAAGAAGGTGACCGTGCCCAGCGCAATACACAGGGCTTTCAATTCAGCGACGATCAGGGCAGCCACGTAAGCGCCGGGGATGGAGCCCATGCCACCGACCACCACAATCACAAAGGCATCCCCAATCACGCTCAAGTCCAGCAGCAGATTGGCGGGCTGACGCGGCAATTGCACAGCACCACCCAAACCCGCCAGGAAGGCACCCAAGGCAAAGACACCCGTAAACAGCCAGGCCTGATTCACGCCCAGCGCACCCAGCATCTGTCTGTCGTGGGTCGCGGCGCGCACCAGCACACCCCATCGGGTACGGGTCAGCAAGAGCCACAGCAAGCCCAGCACTACCGGACCGATCACGATCAGCACCAGGTCATAGACCGGGAAGAAGCGCCCTGCAATGGAAATAGAACCGTTCAAACCCGGAGCCAGCGGCCCCAACAGATCTTCCGGCCCCCACACGGCCAAAGCGCCATCATTAATCACCAGCACCAGGGCAAAAGTGGCCAATAACTGGAACAGCTCGGGCGCTTTATAAATACGCCGCAGCAGCACGATCTCCAGCAAGGCTCCCAAAGCGCCGACCAGCAAGGCCGCCACAATCAAGCCTGCCCAGAACCCCAGCGCCGAGCCCCCCATGAACTGCACGGTGGAGTACGCCATGTAGATGCCCAGCATATACAGGGAACCGTGTGCAAAGTTGACGATGCGTGTCACCCCGAAGATCAGGGACAAACCCGCCGCCACCAGGAACAAAGACGATGCCTCGGCCAGCCCGTTAAGGAACTGCACCCATAAACCCGATAAGGCCATTACTGCCTCGCGTCAGAAGTGGCGCGCCAGAGGGCGCGCCGATCTACGAAATACTGCGTTCCTGGAATTATTGATTGGCCGCGGCAGGACGCCACTGGCTGACTTGCTCATCCGTAGGCTGTACATCTTTGCCATCGGCGTAACGGATATTGGTCATGATGCCCTTGCCGTCTTGCTTGGCCAGCACACCCACATACGCCCCCTGGGTGGATTGCTGATCTTGCGTACGGTAAGTGATGGGGCCGAAAGGTGTGACCACATCCAGACCACGGAAGGCTTTGATCATGGCTTCCGTGTCGGTAGAACCGGCTTTTTCAATACCGGCGGCAATCGACACAATGGTGCTGTAGCCAATAATCGTGCCCAGGCGTGGGTGCTCTTTGTACTTGTCCTGATAGGCTTTCAGGAAGGCATTGTGCTCGGGCGTGTCGATGGCGTACCAGGGGTAGCCTGTCACAATCCAGCCTTCTGGCGTTTCTTCACCCAAGGGGTCCAGGTACTCCGGCTCGCCAGTCAACATGCTGACTACCGGCAAGGCAGGGCTGAAGAACTGGCGCTGATTACCGGCACGAACCAAACGAGCCAGGTCGGACGCAAACAGCACGTTGAACACCGCATCAGGCTTGGCTTCGGACAAAGCCTGCACTACGGCACCAGCATCGACCTTACCCAGAGGAGTAGCCTGTTCAGCCACGAACTCGATATCGGGCTGGGCTTCTTTCATCAAGCTCTTGAAGGTGGCAACAGCGGACTGACCGTACTCGTAGTTGGGGTACACAATGGCCCAACGCTTCTTGTTCAGCTTGACGGCTTCGGGCACCAGCATGGCTACCTGCATATAGGTAGAGTTGCGCAGGCGGAAGGTATAGCGGTTGCCATCGGCCCAGACGATCTTGTCGGTCAAAGGCTCGCTGGCCAGAAAGAATACTTTTTTGTGTTTGGCAAAGTCGGTAATGGCCAGGCCGATATTGGACAGGAAGGTCCCGGTCAGCACATCCACTTTTTCACGCGAGATCAATTCCTCGGCCGCACGTACCGCATCGCCGGGATTGGAGTTGTCATCCTTGATGATCAATTGCAGCTGCTTGCCGTGAATCCCCCCGGCCTGATTGATCTGCTCAACCGCCAGTTCCATCCCGTTTCGATAGGGCCCCAAAAACGCGGGCTGGGATTTATAGCTGTTCAGCTCCCCGATCTTGATCACCCCCTCGGCGGCAGCGGTGGCCCCCAAGGTTTGCAACATCATCGTTCCTGCCAGTGCTACCCCTGCAAATGTCTTGTTCATTGTCTTCTCCGTGGGCTTGTGAGGCGAAACACGACTCAGCAACTTGTCTTGTTTTAGTGATTTAAAGTGTACACATGGTATTTTTTGGAGTAAATCGGCCAAGACCTAGGGATATACCCTTGAACACTTTAAACATAAAACACAACAAACCAGGCAGAAAGCCGTTACAGCAAGGAGATCAAGAAGAAATGAGCACAAAAAGTAGATAGCCTGAAAAGAAGATAATTACCGATATACAGTGACTACACTTAATAAGCCCAAAGATTAAAACGCAACCACCCCGCCTGGTTCCTGCACGCGCCGAATCATGGTTTTCATAAACTGCTCCATCATATCCGGCAAAGGGGAAGCAAACGGCTAAAAACGCTAGAAAGGCTTATGAGCTACTGCTCTGGAGTCACCGCGCCAAAGTGGCAATCAGCCACTGCGAGTCTCGTGAACTTTCTGCCCCGCCGAGGGTAAATCGTATAACTGAGGGGTGCGCGTTGGGTTGAAGTCCTGCCATTGGCCATCACTCCAATTGCCGTTGGCCCATTCAATCGCGTAGCCCCCATTGCGCTGCAATTCGCGCACTAGTACCGCTTCCTCGGCCGACCCCAGACGCGCCGCCAACATGACGCCCGAAACACGATTTAAAGGCTCTTTTTCAGGCTTATGGCCACCCAGCTTCACGATCCCGCCCACCATGGCACCGATGTAAGCCCCCAAAGCCGCAAAGGCAAGCAACAGCAGCTGAGGCCAGCTTGTCATGCTCAATAGCCACCAGCCCAGGGCGATCCCCAAGACGGCCCCTAGAACGACACCCAGGATGGCACCCAAACCACCTCCTCGGGCAGCCTTGTCCAAAGTTCTGTCACCTCCAATCGGATACTGCGCATGCTGACCTCCTGGTTTAAGGTAGAAAATCTGCAGATCCTGACTTTCCAAGCCCAGCCCCTGCAGGACTCGCGCAGCTTGTTGGGCCTGATCAAACGTATCGAATTCCGCCGCAATAATGCGTTCCATAACAAGGCTCCCCAATAAATGTGTTCACCAAAGAACCAGCAAGTTTCGTTCCCAAACCCCGCTTCTACTGGGGAAATCCTCTAGAAGGTTTCACCTGGAAATATCAATGCCTAAAGAATTTTGACGTTATATTCTCAAGAGATAAAAAAACGTAGCCTTCCAGGCTATTCTTTTGGAGACAAGATTTTGACTTTTCCCCGTCGCTTTCCATCCCGACTGACTCTTGGCGTGTTGACCACCAGCGTCTTGCTGGCCGCCTGTGCCAGCGCCCCCTTAAGTGAGCGCAGCGTCACCATCAAGCGCGACAGCTACGGCACTCCTCATATCTATGCCGACAGCACTTATGGCCTGTTCTATGGCTATGCCTATGCCGTGGCTACAGACCGTCTATACCAGATGGAAATTGCCAAGCGCTCTGGCTGGGGAACCGTGGCAGAAGTTCTGGGACCGGACTTCCTGGAGCTGGATAAAGTCACTCACAATAATATCGATCCGGACTCTATCCGCAAACAATTGGCCGCTCTGTCCAAAGAGGACCGCGCCATGTTCGAGGGCTATGCCGCTGGTTTCACCCAACGCGTTCGCGAGGTGAAAGCCCAGCGCGACACCTTGATGCCCAAGGAGTTTCTGGACAAAGGGTTTGAGCCTTCTGAGTGGCAGCCTGAAGACATTGCCATGGTCTGGGTGGGCCTGATTCTGAACCGCTTCTTTGCTGGCACGGCCGAAGTGGCCAACCTGAGTCTGCTGGAAACCCTGAAAGCAGACCAGGGCGCGGAACGTGGCGAACAACTTTACAAACAACTACGCTGGCTGAACGACCCGACTGCCCCCACCATTATTCCGCAGCCTGACGCCAAGGCAGCGCTAGCCGATTTGCCTACGCATTTGCAGGCTCTGTCCGCACAAGCGGCGCAGGACTACCTGCACAAGCAAGCCGTGGCCTTGGGCCCCACCGTGGCCGCAGGCACACCTACTGCCAGCAATGCCTGGTTGCTGGGCCCCGAAAAGACAAGCCACGGTCATGCCGTGCTGTACAACGGCCCGCAACAAGGCTGGTACACCCCGTCCATTACCTATAGCGTCGGCCTGCACGGTGCCGGCTACGACCTGACCGGCAGCACGGCCGTTGCTCTGCCCGCTATTTTGTTCGGCACCAATGGCCAGATTGCCTGGGGCTCCACCGTGGGTTCACTGGACACCAATGACGTCTACCAATTGCGCTTGAAAGACGGTGACCCGCATAGTTACTGGTACAACAATGCCTGGCACCCCATGGAGCACAAGCAGGTACGCATCAAGGTGCGTGGTCAGGACGATGTGACGCTGGACGTTTACCGCGCAGCTCAAGGTTATGTCAGCAGTTGGGACAAAAAGAACAACACCGCCTACGCCAACCGTCGCACCTGGGAAGGCCGGGAAATTGAAACCTTGCTGGGCTGGGCCCATGCGGCCAAGGCCAAGAACTGGGATCAATTCATGGCTCAGGCCTCGCGCGTCAGCGCTTCCATTACCTGGTTCTATGCCGACACCCAGAACAATATCGGTGCGGCAGCCTTGGGCCTCTTGCCCAAGCGCCCAGCCAATCAGGCGATCCAGTTCCCTGCAGCGGGCGACGGCAGTATGGAATGGCAAGGCTTCCTGAGCTTTGATCACAACCCCAAAGTGCTGAACCCGCAGCAAGGCTATATCGCCAGCTGGAATAACAAGGCTTACGGTGCCTTGCTGGCAGACAACTCCAACTTCTCCTATGTGGACCGTGTGCAGGAACTGCTGGCACCGCTACAGGCCAAGCAGCGCCTGAGTGACGAAGAAATCTGGGGCATTGACTCCCTGGGTGCCCGCTCTGATCTGAATGCGCGCTACTTCGCCCCCATCATCCAGGAAGCTGCCAAGCTGCCACGTGCCAGTGCACTGGCACGTCAGGCTGCCGAACAACTGAAAGGCTGGGACTACAAGCTGCACGTGGCCAGCAATGGCAAACAGTACGAAGGCAGCGCCCCAGCCGTGATGCAGGCCTGGATGCAAGCCGCAGTGCCCGTATTCCTGAAAGGTCGTTTGCCTGACAGCGTCTACAACACCTACACACAAAGCCTGTACCCGGCCATGGATGATCCGCGCAGTGCCCAGCCCGCTGCGGCCGCCAAGCTGATCTGGAATGCCATTCAGGGCCCGGCTGCTGGTGTGCCACAAACAATTGATTTCCTGCAAGGTCGCCCGGCCCAGGAACTGGTGCTGGACGCACTGGAGCAAGCTGCTGCCTCGCTACAGAAATCACAGGGTGCACAAGCCCAGCAATGGCGTGCTCCAGCCGTATCCATGCTGTTCGCCGCACGCAATGCGATTGGGGTGCCTTGGTCTGACCCTGCACACGAGCGCCGCATCATGCCTTATCTGAACACCGGCAGCGCCCGATTCCAGTATGTGCTGGACCCCACCGGCGTGCGCATGTGCTCGGTTATGGCTCCCGGTCAAAGCGGTTTCATCAATCCTGAAGGCGAAGCCAGCGCCCATCACTCGGATCAGTTGGAGATGTTTGCTGCCTTCAAGTGCAAGAGCGATGCCATCAGCGCTCAGGACATCGACAAGGCCAGCCAGGATAGCCAAACCCTGCGCTACTAAGCCGTCAATAGCAAACGGGGCCTGGAGCGGTACACGCTCCAGGCCCCGTTTCCTTGTGCTTCACCCGGCAGGCTTAATCCCTCGCTACCACCTGGTTACGACCAGCGCGCTTGGCTTGATACAAGCGCTGGTCAGCCTGCATCAGGACATCCTCAATCACCTGACCGGGCTGGCATACCGCCAAACCCATACTGGCCGTAATCTGAAAAGCCTCGCGGTCGTGGTTATAAAAGGTTTGTGCCTGTACCTGGCTCAAAAGCAGATCGGCAAAACTCAAGGCCTGTGCATCACTACGTCCGGCCAGAATCAGCACAAACTCCTCGCCACCATAACGGGCCGCCAGATCATCCGGCCCCAGCTGCGCCTTGAATAAAGAGGCAGTACGCGTCAGCACGTCATCCCCTACCGAGTGACCGTGGGTATCGTTGATCTGCTTGAAATGATCCAGATCCACCATCAGCACATGCAGCCTTTCATGCACTGGCCCCTGTCCCAGCTGACGGCTAATCGCACCCCGGTTCAACAAGCCGGTCAAGGTATCGTGTGTGGCTTGCCGATATAAACGCAGCAAAAGTCCCAGGTGGAAATAATTGGCTGTTAAAGCGACGACCAGCAAGGCTGTCAAAAGCCAAAGATCCTGTAAACCTTTCATGCTTAGCCAGGTTCCCGAACTGACACTGGCCAAAACCTGCAAAGCAATTAACGCGCCCCCCACCAAGGCTGATTCCAGCAAAGTGAAAGGAAAAATGCTTAAGGTGGCCACCAACAGAAAAGGAATAAAGCCATACCCCAGTACAACGTACTGGCCGGCCCCGGACAGGGTCAGCAGCATATAGGCGTAAAAAGAGGCCGGCAAAATAAAGACCAGGCCGCTTAAAACATAAATGCGGGTAATGCGCTGGTGGCCATTGAAAGCCAGCCATACACACAAGATCAGTCCCCCCAGGCTTAAAACCCGTATCGCCATCAAATGCGCGGGCCAACTGGGCAAGACCAGCCAGTCCATCAAAGTCCAAAGGGGGGTCAACAAAGCAAATAACAAGCCGACCAGAATGACACGGCTGCGCAAATACTCCATTCGGGCATGAATGAAGTCACGAGAATGATATTTCCCGCTCAGTGTGTCGCGCACCGAGCTAATACTGATCGCTTGCAAGTTTTTCCAGCCTTCCAGAATTGTTCCCATCAATCAATTCGCTAAGAAGAAACAAAGTAACATAACGGCAATTTTTAGTTACATGAGTTTGAAAAACAAGCTGTCAGTTCTTTCAGGGTCAGCCCGCGCTGACCCCGACTTACAATCACACCACTTGAGGTTGCTTACTCATCCAGCTAATTACCTCTTCCAACATCGGTTCGCCCGAATCCTGCGGGCGCCACAACAGACCCAGTTGACCATGCAAGCGCGGGTCGCTCCAGTCCAGGTTCAAGATACACAGCTCCGGGTAGACCGGCACCATGCTGCGTGTCATGGGCACTAAAAAGTCGCTATTGACCGCCACACGGGCATTGGTATGTGCGTAGGCGGACTCAATGGCGCAGGTGGGATACGGCAGGCCCTTGGCATCCAGACCCAGTTCAAAACTGCGCCGCATCGGGCTGTTTCGTGGTGGCAATATCCAGGGATACTCCAGCGTCTGCTCCCAGGTCACTTCATCTTGCTGTGCCAAAGGATGCTTGCGGCAAGCCGCTACCCCCAAAGGCACCATACCCAAAGGCAAATACGCCATCGCCGGGTTACGGCCTGCCTCATCCACACGGCCAATGACCAGATCCAGTTCACCCTGTTCCAGATTACGACTCAAAATATCCAGCGTGCCTTCTTGAATACGGATATGGCATTGTGGATCGCGCTCGTGCAAATACACCAGCAACTGCGGCAAATAAACCGCAGCCACCATGGGCGAAATACCCAAAGTAAATTGCTGGCGAAAACCCTGCCTGTATTGCTCCAGAGTTGCATTCATGCGGTCAAGGCGATTCAACACCCCCTGGGCCTGGGAAACCAGCGCCAGGGCGGCTGGCAAAGGCTCAATGCCGCGAGCATGACGCTCGAACAAGGGCATGCCTATATTGTCTTCAAAATCCTTGAGCCATTTTGACAAGGCAGGCTGAGTCATATTGGACTGCCGGGCCACATCGCTCATGCTTTTTTCTTCGCACAAACGAATTAAAACCTGCAGATGCTTCAAGCGAATGCGTTCACTCCAGCTCATGACTTACCTATATGAAAGAGGTATATATACCTGCAAGTTATTCAATTTAACATTATGGCTACTGCTTCCATAATGGGGATACCCAAAGCTACAAAATAGGCACTTCATGTCTCAGTCAGTACCCAATTTTTTATTGATCATTGCGGATCAACTCCGCGCAGACCATTTGGCTTGTTACGGCAATAAAGAAGTTAAAACGCCCAATCTGGATGCGTTAGCCGCTCGCGGTTGGAGTGCTGACCGATTTTACGTCGCCACCCCCATCTGTATGCCCAACCGTGCGTCCCTGATGACTGGTCGCATGCCCTCGGTGCACGGCGCCCGTCACAATGGTGTGCCCCTGCCACTGGACTCCAGCACCTTTGTCGATGTACTGCGCCAGGCAGGCTGGAGCACAGCCTTGGTCGGCAAGGCGCACCTGCAAAATATAACGGATACGCCCCCGCTCTACCCACGGCCGGATGATCCTCCAACCAAGGGAGAAGCTCGCCCTCCTCTGCCTACCAACGATTACGGCCAGGAATGTGGCCAATGGTGGCGCGATCGCGCCGATCACGGTGTTCAGCTACCTTTTTACGGCTACGAGCACGTGGACCTGGCCATTGATCACGGCGATCAGGTCTGGGGCGACTATGGCCGCTGGCTGCAGGATGAACATCCTGAAATCGCCGCCCTGTCCGGCCCTGAAAACGCCATCCCGACTCCGGACTACGAGTTAAGCCGCATTGGCCAGGCCTGGCGTACCCGTGTGCCAGAAGAGTACAGCACCACGGCCTGGATTGGTGAACGGACCCGCGCTGTGCTGGACAAATATGCCCAGGAACAACAGCCCTTCTTTATTCAGTGCTCCTTCCCGGACCCGCATCATCCCTTCACTCCGCACAGTCAGTACTGGGATATGTACAAGCCTGAAGAGGTCAGCCTGCCCGACTCCTTCCACCTGGGCCCGCATCCCCTGCCTGCCCATCTGCAATTGCTGCATCAGCTGCGCGATGAAGGCAAAGCCATCAAGCACACTCCTACGCTGTTTGCCTGTTCCGAGCGCGAGGCCCGCGAGGCGATTGCGCTGAACTACGGTTCCATCACGCATATTGATGCCGAGATCGGGCGCATTCTGGACCATCTGGAGCGCACTGGCCAGGCGGAGAACACCATCGTCATTTTCATGAGTGATCATGGCGACTTCATGGGCGACCATCAATTGATGCTGAAGGGCCCTGTGCATTACCAAAGCATTATTCGCAGCCCCTTTATCTGGTTTGACCCCAAGGATGCGAAAACTCAAGGCACAAGTGAGGCGGTCTGCTCTACCATTGACGTCGCGCCTACAGTGCTGGAGCGTGCCGGCCAGCTGCCCTACAACGGCATCCAGGGTCGCTCCTTGCTGAAAGTGATGCACAAGGAGCCTGTGGAATGGCGCAAAGGCGTACTGATCGAAGAGGAAAACCAGCGCAAGCTGTTCAATACGCCTATTCGCACCAAGCTGCGTTCGCTGGTCACGCAGCAGCACCGTCTGAGCCTGTATGAAGGCGGTCAAATTGGCGAGCTGTACGATCTGCAAGCCGATCCGCTGGAACAACATAATTTGTGGAATGAACCTGACGCGCAAGCGTTAAAAACAACGCTTTTGTGTCAATTGATCGATACCATGATGGCTCACAGCGAAACCAGTCCCTTGCCTTTGGCGATAGCGTGAGCTGAACACTGTTAATTACCCCTATCTGGAGACATCTATGCCCACCCTTTCCTTGCTGCGCAAAGTAAGCATTTGTGCGCTGATCTTACCTTTGGCTACACCAGTCCAGAGTGCCGAGGTGGCCACCATTGTGGTCAGTTCCGTGGCAGGAGGCCCGCTAGATGTCCTGGGTCGCATGTTGGCCCGCGAAGCCACTGAAACCACGGGCCAAACGATTGTGGTGGAGAACCGGGCGGGTGCAGCCGGTACGATTGCTGCAGAGGCAGTGGGCCGGGCCAAGCCAGATGGCAATACCTTGCTGCTGACACTGGATACGGTTGCTACAGCCAACCCGCATATTTACGTCAACAGCAAGTTCAAGATCGGGGAGTCCCTGGATCTGGTGTCTTTGCTGGGTACTTTTGACCAGGTTCTGGTGGTTCCCAGCAAGACCGGCATCACAACACCTGCCGAGTTTCTGGAGCGCGCCCGCGCCAAGCCCATGAATTACGGCTCGGCCGGTATGGGTTCGCCTGGGCATTTGATGATGTCGGCCTTGACGCAAGATAGCGGTATCAAGCTGGATCACATTCCGTATCGCAGCAATAGCGCTGTGGTCAATGATATGTATGGCGAGCGTCTGGACAGCGGCTTTTTGACGATTGCCGGTGTCCTGGGTCCGATCAAGGAAGGTTTGCTGACTCCCTTGGCGACTTCTGGCGGCAAGCGCAATCCTTTAGTGCCTGAGGTTCCTACTTTGGCCGAAGCAAAGCTGCCTGGATTGGAAAACTTTAACGAGAGCTTCTCGTATCTGGTTTTCACCACCAAGGGTTCGCCTCCAGAGAAGATCAAGGCATGGAACGATTTGCTCAGCGATATCGTGAAGCGTCCGTCCACCGCCGAGACTTTGCGGATGCTGGATATTCAAGCCTACGACTCATCCAAGGTTTCTCCAGCCCAATGGGTGCAGCAGCGTAACGCTCGCTGGGAACAGATTGTGCGGGATAACAATATTCGCTCTGATCAGTAATTGTTGGAATTACAGCCCCTGGTTTCAGGGGCTGTTTTTTTTGGGCTGCGTAGGTGCGTAGGTATTGCTGAGGGGAGGCTTTCTTCGTGGAGTTGCCTTGGGGAGACTCAATGCTTGATAGCGAGCCAGCTCGTAAAAAGAAGGGAGCAGGAGCAGGGAGCCGGTTAGTGCAGGTGTAGGGGTGTTCGGGCTGAGCACTTGCCGGTGCTACGCACCGGTGCCCTTGTCAGTTTGGGAATCCGGGCGCCCTGTGAACTCGCGGGGTACTTGGTCCCCCGGACCAAGTACAAACGCCCCGCTCAAACAGCACAGGGCTTGCATCCCGAATTCCCAAACTGACCGCGGCAAGTACTCTGAATCGCCCGAACACCCCTACACCTGCACCAACCGGCAGACTCACATTGCTCTGCTCCCTTCTTTTCAAGAGCCCAACTGAATGGCTCAATGCGATATGAGGTTTGCTGCTTTTACGCCCTGTTTAAGGAGTGAAAGCTATGGCGCCAGAAGTGGCCAACAACAACAACAACAACAACAACAACAACAACAACAACAACAACAACCAAAGCCAAAGCCAAAGCCAAAGCCAAAGCCAAAGCCAAAAGAGTAGCGCCCCAAAACCTTAAAGCCTCCTCCAGCATCGTAAAAAAGCTACTTAATCCCCACCCCCTTTTTCCTCAACTCCAGTCACCTCGCCTATGACCCACGTACTCAAACCAAGCTCAAAACCTGTCTGAAGCGTCCCAAGAAAAACGAAACCACCGTTCAACAAGTCCAAACCATTTCTACTCTCCAGTGCTGTTTGGGCTATGTACACGATGTTGCTTGTTTTCTTGTGGGGCCCGGGTACGGCTTGGCGGGCGAGTCAGGGCTCTTGCCGCCGGCAGAGTGCTGGGGCGGGATGCAAGGGGCGTGCTGTTTGAGGAGCACGCTTGCGGTTTGTCCGGGGGACAAACCGCGCTCCGAGTTCACGACCCGCCCGCCCTAGCACTCTGACAAGGGAACCCACGCGCAGCGTGGGCAAGAGACCCGCCAAGACAAGCCGTACCCGGGCCCCACAAGAAAACTACCCGCCACCCTCACGCAAAGCCCAAACAGCACGTCCAGAAGAAAGCCTCCTCCTGTCAAAACCAGCGCCCTCCCACTTCAAACAAGCCCTCGCATACAAGGCTCGACAAAACACTCAATCCCAATCAAGCCAACCCTGTGCCCAAGCGACATATCAATCCAAACTAATCCCAGCCTTAGTCACGATATCGTGCCAATAATCCGCCTCCGCAGGCAGTCCCTTCCGAAACTCCTCGGCAGAAACCTTGGACAGCAAATACCCTTGATCCAGCAGCTTGCTGCGAATAGCCGGATCAGCCAGAACCTTCTCCAAAGCCCCTTCAATCCTGCTCACGATCTCCGTCTCCGTCCCGGCAGGAACAGCCAACGCCCACCAGTTGCTGATCACTACGTCCTTGTAGCCCAGCTCCTCCATCGTGGGGACATCAGGCAAAGCCGGGAAGCGCTCTGGTAGGGCCACTGCCAAGGCCTTCAAACGACCTTCAGGCAGAAAAGCCGCCCCCAAACCATAGCTACTGACAAACATCTGCACTTCATTGCTCAACAAAGCCTGAATCCCCGGCGCCGAGCCTCGGTAATGAATGCCCAACATGTCGCCCTCCAGGGCCTCGGACAACTTCCAGGCCGACAGCTCCGGCGTTGTGCCTGCTCCTGGCGTCCCGTAATTCACCTGCCCTTTGCGCTGCTGAACATAATCCCGGAATTCAGCCATATTCTTGACCGGCAAATCTCCATTCACATAAACAAAAGCCGCCGCATCCGCCACCTTGTTGATCACATACAAATCCTTGAACGGGTCATAACCCATGTTCTTGTACAAGAACTGATTGATCACAAAATTATTGGTGGCTGAAAACAGCAAGGTGTAGCCGTCCGGCTTGGAGCGCGCCACCATCTGCGTGCCAATATTGCCGCCCGCGCCGGTCTTGTAATCCGTAATTACCGTCTGCCCCAGTTCCTTCGACAGTTCGGGCTGCAAGATACGGAAAATAATGTCACCCGCCGCTCCTGGAGGGTAAGGAATCACCACTCGCACAGGGTGATCGGGATAATCTGCCCAGACCGGACCTGCCGCAGCCAGACCAAGCGCAGCCACCAGGCCCACCACCGTCTTTTTAATTGCTTGCATCTTGTCTCCCCCGCGCGCCTTTTACAGGTCTATGCGCATCAAATCCGTTGCCAAGCGCAAATCGCCTTTGTAGCTTTTGCGAATATCCCGAGCCACTTCATCCAGACGCTCCGGCCCCATCAAATCAACCGGCAAATGATTGCCCGCCGCACGTTTAATCACCGGACTGGTGGAGTCGTAATGTCCAAAATGCGTGGCCACTAAACTCTTCACATTGGCTTTACGAGCGATCTCACCCAACTGCAAAGGACTGGTATGGGCAAACGTCCCTACCCCTGACTGCGCGCGATGCTTCAGGAAAGACTCCGGAAAAGTGCACTCATGTATCAGCAGATCCGCATCCTGCGCCAGGCGAATCATGGACTCACACGGAGCCGTGTCGCCACTGAACGCCACAACCTTGCCTTCAGCCTCCATACGAATACCAAAGCAGTCCGTAATTTCGCTAGGAATGTGGTCCACCACATCAATGTAGATTTTGACGTCCTCGTCCTCGTACATCAGACCTGGCTCCACCTCGAAGACCTCGGGGCGCACCGCTTCAATATTTTTCTGACGAGCCGGATAAGCCGCACGAGCCTGAATATCCACCCGGAACGCGCCATTCTCGAAGGAATGATCCACAAAATCCTGCGTGCCTTTGGGGCCAAAAACCTTCAGCTTGCCTTCACGGTTAAAAACCCAGCTGGACAGTACAAAAAAAGGCAGACCGCAAACGTGGTCATAGTGCAGATGGCTTAAAAACACCCAAGGCACATCGGCTGGATTGATATTGGCCTTCACCATCTGACGCGTGGACCCTTCGCCGCAATCAAACAGATAATTCTTGCCATTCTCCAGCGTCACCAAAATGGACGACTGAGCACGATCGGGATCTGGCAACGCAGCGCCGGTGCCAAGCATGGTTATCTTCACGTAAAACTCCTCCAAACAATAAAAACATCCAGCACCAGAACAGTGCCTTCCCTATAAAGTCATAAAGTTCTATTTTTAGGACTTTATGGAAAAAGTGTACACCTCGCTATCCAGCGGCATAACTTGGTGTTTTTACCTAGGAGTGTCGTAAAGGCGCAGCGCGCCTGGGATGGCAGTCTTAAAGGCCGGGGGTCAGCTCGGTCTGAATGCTGAGATATTTAGCGGGATAAAAGACCTGTGCCGCATAAACCAGTTGATTTGCACGGTTCACAATCAGGCGAATTACCCGCACCACAGGCATGCCTATGTCCATATTCAAATGGCGTGCTAAATCCGCATCGGCAACCCGTACGGTCAGTGTCTGACGAATAGTATGAATCTGCTCGCGAGCCAGACGATTCAGCACCAGCAGCACTGGTTCCTGACTTAATTCCGGTTGCAAGGTCTGGGCCAGAGTATTCAACACGTAGACCGTATTCAGGCTGTAAGCCACGCCATCAGCGTAATTCACACGGCTGGTCCACCAATACTCATCGGGCAAGGACTGCCCGGTAATTTCAATGGGCAAGGCTCCCAGACCATTGCCCAGCTCCACCATGACCGAATCCAGACGCGTCAGATGTTCAATCAAGGCATCCCAATTGGTGGGCAACATCAGCCAATGGTCTTGCGCGACGTCGCCAATCACAAACGTGCCCTTGCCGCGTGTGCGCTCGATCAGGCCTTCGTGTTCCAGCTCATCCAGCGCCGCCCGCACGGTAGCGCGCGAGACGCCATACTCCTGCATCAACTCTTCCAGCGTGGGAATACGCGTGCCTACCGGCCATTCGCCACGCTCCAGGCGCGCTCGCAAGGTATATTTCACCTTGAGCGACAGAGGCAATTTGGACTGTTTGCGCAGCGATGAACGTGTGGGATCGACCATACCAAGAGGCAAGCAAGCACAGGAAAGTGACAAGTCCACATCATAGCCTGCGATGAGTTAAGCCGGAGTTATCCCAAAAAGGTTTAATCTTGAACAAGCAAAGCGTTTATTTTTGCAAAAGTTGGTAAACGAAAATTAAACGGATCGGATACATTATCCCAATCATTGCTTAACTCTTGATACGAGCCCGAGCCCATGGATGTTTTGCCTTCCTCCGCCTCGCACTTGGCCCAAATTTACCTGCTCGGTACCTACCGACTGCTGGTGAAAGGACAATGCCGCGCACAAATCATTAACTACGATAAAGCGCGTATTTTATTGTCCATGTTGGCCTTGGCCCAGGGCAAGCCGATTAGTCGCAGCCGTCTGGCTGAAACGATCTGGCATGAAGATCCCATCAGTGTGGGCCGCGCTCGTTTACGCCACGCGCTGCATGCCTTGCGCCGCGCCTTTGAGGGTTGTGATCAGGCCCTGCACATTACCAATGACACCCTGGCCCTGGACCCCAGCCACACCCAGGTGGATGTGCTCAGCCTGTTGCAACACCCCAGTCAGCCATCGCTTAACGATCTGGAGCGCCTGAACCTGTATCAAGGCCCCTTGCTAGGGCAGGTAAAACTGCACCATGGCGAGCAGTTACAGGACTGGTTGCAGGATACACAGCAAAACATTCGTCAAACTCTGTCGCAATGCCGTGACCGTTACATACAGTCTGGCCTGAGCACGCTACCTACGCCGCAAGCAATCAGTTACCTTAAACGCTGGCTCCTGATCTGGCCAGAAGAAGAAAAGCTGCATCAAGAGCTGATTCGGCTGCTGAAACAGGAAGGCCAGCATGAAGCTGCCCTGCACGCCTACGAGCAGTGCTCGGTCTTGCTGGCCGACCGCCTGGGTTGCGAACCCAGTGCCCAGACACGCAGTCTGGTGGATTTGCCGGCACGCTCGATCAGCCCTGCCAAATCCTTACCCACGATGGTCTCCCTGCGCCTGCGCCCCTTGGCCGCGGTCGGCTTTTGCCTGCGCTTTGAGCCCGGTCACCGGCATGCTCGTGAGCGCGGCGGCCATCTGCTGGAACAATGTCGCCAGACCTTGCAAACCTTGATTGAACAGCATGGCGGCTGGCCCTGTGAGGCCGGTCCCAATCAGTTGATTGCCTACTTTGGCTATCCCGAGTTGCTGGAGTCACCCGTTGCGCAAGCAGCCGCATTGGCACGGGTTGCGGCAACCTTGCGCATGGATGAACACGTCAAGCTGAGCATCGCCCTCCACGCCGATCTGGCCATGGACGATCAAAGTGCTTACCCCGATCCCTGGGGCCAATTGGCACAAGTGGTGCTGCCCTTGAGCTGGGAAGCCAGCCCCGGCACGCCACGTATCAGCGTGCAGGCCGCTCTGCGTCTGGACACCAAGGATGTGCAAGGCCCGCTGGGCCGCCAGAGCGAAGCGCTGTGGCTGAATCTGAGCCCTTCCGACGCAGACCCTACGCGTTTAACCAGCCGTGTCTATGGCCGCTCGCAAGAGTTCGACCATCTGGTGCAAGCCTGGTCGCATATCGGTCCCAACCGTGCCTTGCATCACATTGCCATTCACGGTCGGGCTCATATCGGCAAGAGTCTGCTGGTGCAGTCTCTGGCGGACTATGTGCAGAAAACCGCCCACCACTGCATTGTGCTCAATTGTCGTGAAGACAAGCGCCGCGTGGCCTGGCATCCGATTCGCCTCTGGCTGCACGAGCAGATTGCCGATTACCTCACCGCGCAAAACGGCAAGCAGCGCGATCCCTTCTCCGTGCAAACCTTGCAAGAGGCACTGGAAATCAGCCCCAAACAGGCCCAGTCCCTGCATCAATGGCTAAATAGCGGCCCGGACGAGCAAGACCTGAACGAGCCTTCCACGGCTCATATGGATTTATTGTTCAATTTGCTCAGCGGCCCAGGCAATTCGCCACGCCGTCGCTTGCTGATAATTGAAAACGTGCAATGGGCCGACCCGCCTACCCAGCGCCTGATCCGCTTGCTGGCGCACACGGCACCGCGTCACCCCACCTTGCTGCTGACGACCAGCCGCAAACCCGGTCATGGACTGGAACGTGCCGAGCACCTGAGCCTGCGTACACTGGATCGCTCCAGCATCAACAGCCTGTTAAGCGGCCAACGGGGGCAAAGGCTGGCGCGCGATAAACGCAGCCGCCTGGTCCGCTTAAGCGCAGGCAATCCGGGCCATGCCAACGAGCTGCTGCGCTGCCATGAGCTCAATAGTGAATGCAGCGATGCCTTGTGCCTGACTGACCTGGTCTGCACCCAGTACCACAGCCTCCTGCCCGCAACACGCCACATCCTGACCAGCATCGCCTTGCAGGCACAGCCTATTTCCATCGACGAGCTGGCTCTGATGCTGCGCTTGGAAAACACCGCATTGAGCAGTGGACTGGACACGCTGGCGACGCTGGATCTGATCGATGTGCATGACAAGCATGTCTCCTGTCTGCCGCTGGTCTCCCAGGCACTGGAACGTGTGGCGATGCAGGAAGAACTGCGTCAGGCCCACTACGCCATCGCCCAGCACGGCATACGCCGCCGTCACGCGCCCGAGTACATTGCCCTGCATCTGTGCGAAGCGGAAAGTCCGGAAGCCGCCTTCTGGTGGCAGCGTGCGGCCCGCGAAGCGCTGGCACAGGACGACCTGCGCCAGGCCAGCCAATACCTGCAGCGCTCCTTGAACCGCAGCGAATTGATTGAAGATTTGCAGGTTCGCCAAACCCTGCAATTTGAATGTCGCATGTTGCAAGGCGCGATTGAGTCCTCGTTGTACGGCCCCGCCTCCGCCTCTACAGCCATGGCCTACGAGCTGGGCCATGAGCTGCATGACGAGCATGACTCGGATCAGGTCATGATCAGCTTGTGGACAGCCTGGACAGCCTTTCAAGCCCAGGGCAATTTCGAGCAAGCCCTGCAAAAAGCGCGCCAGTTACTGGCTCTGGCCAATGAAACCAGCCACGATCAGAACCGCAGCTGGGCCTTGTACGCCATTGGTCAGCACGAGCTGTGGAAAGGGAATGTCACCAATGCCATTCAGACGCTGAACCTGAGCCTGGCCGTATTTGATGACTTGAAGGAGCAGAACGGTCGTCAGGCCATTGCCGAGCACTTTCCTCAGTCCATTACCTTTGGAACCCTGAGTGTCGCCCTGGCCTTGAAAGGCAATATGGATGCCGCTCAGCAACATGTCCATCTGGCCTTGCAATCCTTGCGTGTGGATACCGCTTTTTCCCTGCGTGCCATTACGCACTTGTTCGTCATGCAGGCCTACTACCTGATGGAACAGCTGGAAGACTGTCAGCAAGTGGCCGAGCTGTCCTTGCAAGAGCTGCAAAAATCGCATAACCCCGAGCCCTGGTCTGCACTTAGTCGCTCGTACCTGCACTATTGCCAAGTGATGTTGCAAGGCCGAGAAACCAGTCTGCAGTCCCTGCTCGATTGCGTACAGATCGCCCAGTACGGTCTACCCATCAGCACAGATGGCCTGATGAGCCGCATTGCCCGCGCCATGATACGTCTGGGTCGCAGCAATGAAGCCATGCCCTGGCTGGACAAGGCTGCCGCTCAAGGTCTGCGTTATGACACCAATAGTCTGGGCACCGAGCTGCACTGTGTGCGCGGAGACGCCTGGATGGCGCTGGGAGAGAACGCACAGGCCTTGCAGGAGTGGAATCTGGCCGAGCAACACATGGAAAAACATGGCTTGCATCGCTACGCAGACTGGATTCAGACACGCCGACAGGCCGTGCAAAAGCTCAAGGTCTAGTCAATAAAACCAGTAACGACAAGAAAATGCCCCCAAGGATCAAGCTGACTCCTTGGGGACATTTCAGATCCGCTACCGATAATTGAATCGGCTTAAAGCAGCCACTCGATCGGCAGGATAGACAAGACGCCTACCCCGGCTCGACGCCAGATACTGGCATTCGGCTCGGAGGTGAAAAAGCGCTGGGTGCCGTCTTCGTTCAACTGAATCCACACCAGATCACCCTTTTCATCCAGTTCTACACGATAGCTGCGGTAAGGCAGGACGTCCTCAAAACTCTTGGACAGGGCTTGCGCCATTTCGGGGCTCTCGATAATAAAGCCCAGCTCCGTATTCAAATTGACCGAACGCGGATCGAAATTAAAAGAGCCCACAAACAGGCGCTTGCCGTCTACCGCAAAGGTCTTGGCATGCAGGGCCGAACCCGAGCTACCAAAAGGCCCGGAGCCGTGACGCGTAGGCTTGTCCATGGTGGGCCGCAGCTCCAGTAACTGCACCCCGGCTTCCAACAAGGCTTTACGTCGTTTCGCATAGCCTGCATGTACGGCCGTCACGTCCGTTGCAGCCAGGGAATTGGTCAGGATACGGACCTTCATGCCAGGCCGCTTCATCATGTCCTCAAAGGCCCGTACACCTGCAGCGGTAGGCACAAAGTACGAGGACACCAGGTCCACCTGGCTGGTGGGCTTGCCCAGCACATGGTCCATTTGCCAGACCATCAATTGCTCCGGGTTGACCGGGCCCAAGGCCTTGGCCGGATCATCACTGATCATGGTGGTCCGCGCCCACTGGAAATCCAGCTCACCACGCACCAAATGGCTGACCAGGTCCGACTCACGCAGCACCTGCTGGTAATCCTTGGCGCGTGGTTGCGCTTCGGCTTCCTGCAACTTGGCCTGAAACTTCATCAGAGCTTCCGAACCACCCGTTTTGATCAGGCTGTCCACCGGATAGGCCGATTGACTGGCCCAGTAACGGTCAAAATCCTTGGAGACGTCCTGCACCACCGCGCCAATCGCCATCACATCCAGATCCGCAAACAAGACGTCCTGAGTCGCACCGAAGTACTCATCGCCTACATTGCGCCCACCAATAATGGTGACCTGGTTATCCACGGTAAAAGACTTGTTGTGCATGCGCCGGTTCAGACGGGAAAAGTCCGTCAGAAAACCCAAAGGCTTGGGCCAGCGCAGCACAAAGGGGTTGAACAGCCGTACCTCGACATTGGGGTGAGCGTTCAGAGCGGCCAAGATATCGTCCAGCCCGGTGATGCCGTTGTCATCAATCAACAAGCGCACACGCACGCCACGTTCGGCAGCCTGCAATAAGGTGCCCAGCATCAAGGTGCCGGTGGTGTCGCCCCGCCAGATGTAATACTGCACATCCAGCGTTTTTTGAGCGGCAAAGGCCAACAAGGCACGGGCAGCATAGGCATCGTGCGGATCGAACAAGGGATAAATGCCTGTCAGACCGGGATGCTCCTGTGCCATGGGGGCCACAGCCTGTCCAATCATGGTTTCCTTGGCCTGATCCAGCGGCAAAGCCTCGCTTTGGCTACGTCCTTCCAGCGAAGGCAGGGCACAGCCTGTCAGGCCGGCCAGCAAGGCCCCACCCGCCATCAAGCTGCGCCAGAAAAAGGACGGCGCTTGTCCCGTAGAACGAGGAATCGTCGGCTTTTTGGCGGGGTCGATTTTCATGAAGGCATCTCTGTGGACATGGACATCGCTCAACATAGTAGCACCGCCCTCGGGGCCAAGCCTGGGCATGTTTCGCAATCAATACTTGCAGCAAGTGACAGGGCGGACAACAATAAAGCATCCGCCCATTCTTTAAACTTGAAATAAAAGTAGCATGCCCCCCGCAACATCCCCCGCCTTACTGCCCCGTCACCTTGCCATTATGTTGCTGTTAATGCTGGGCAGCTCCTTCGCCGCCAACCATATCGCGGCCAAAGTGGCGCTGGACCATGGCACCGGGCTGATCATCTCGGTTATTTTTCGCTCGGCCGCGGCCACCCTGGCCTTGAGCATGCTGCTGATCTGGCGCAAGCAAGCCCTGTATGTGCCCCGTCAGTATCTGGGCTGGCAACTGATGCTGGGCGGGCTGATCACCATGCAGTGCATGCTGATTTATTCCTCCATTGCCCGTATCCCCGTCGCCTTGGCCTTGCTGGTGGCCAATATGTACCCGATTCTGCTGGCGCTACTGACCTGGATACTGGGCGGGCACAAACCCACGCGCAAAACCTCCATCATCATGGTGGCAATTCTGATCGGCCTCTTGTTGGCGCTGGACGCTCCCAGTCTGATCAAGGGCGCAACGCTGGATGGGCAGTGGGTCCTGGGCGTGGTGTGCAGCCTGCTGACCGCCCTGACCTTTGCGATTGGCCTGTGGATTACAGAAAATAAACTGGCACCCTTGCCCGGCCTGGTACGCAGTTTCTGTACCATCAGCCAAACTTTGGTCTGCCTGATTGCACTTAGCCCTCTGGGACTGCTGCCCGGTGGCTCTTCGCTGCCCCACGACGCTGTAGGCTGGATTGCCCTGTCGCTGGTCTGTGTGCTGTACACCACGGGCTTTGTGACCCTGTTTGTGCTGGCTCCCCGCCTGGACATGACACGCAATGCGCCCTTCATGAATATGGAGCCGGTGGCCTCGCTGATTCTGGGCTGGCTGATTCTGAAGCAGACCTTGAACTCCACCCAATTGCTGGGTGGAGCGGTGGTGCTGAGCGGGATTGTGGCATTGGCCTACCAGCGCGCCCCACGCAAGTAAGTCTCAGGCTCTGGACAGAAGGCGCTGCCAAACACGTGGCAGCACCTCTATCAAATCCTCCGGAATCAGTCCGGGACCAAACTCCAGGGCGGCCTGTGAATGCAGCCAGACAGCCGCCCCCGCCGCTTCAAAGGCAGGCATGCCTTGGGTCAGCAAGCCACAGACCAGACCCGCCAACACATCCCCGCTGCCCCCGGTGGCCAACCACGGCGGTGCGCAGGCATTGATCAAGGCCCGCCCATCGGGCGCGGCAATAACAGTATCTGCTCCCTTCAACACCAGCACGGCACCACATTGCGTAGCAGCCAGTCGCGCTGCCTCCAGGCGATCCGGCGCTTCCTCAAAAACGCGGGCAAACTCGCCCGCGTGAGGGGTCAGCACGCACTGCTCATGCAAGGCATCCCATAACTCCTGGGGCTGTGCTGCAAAGCTGCTGATGGCGTCCGCATCCAGAACACAAGGTCGCCCCGTTGCCAGCAAAGCCAAAGTCAGGCGACGGGTTTCCTCACCCAATCCCGCACCCGGCCCCACCAGCCAGGCGCGAATGCGCTCGTCCGTGGTCAAAGTGTCATCCAAGGGGGCCACCATGATGCTGTCCAGCGCACCGGCGTACACCGACCAGACCGAGGGCGGCACAGCCATGCTGACCAGTCCGGCTCCTGCGCGTTGTGCTGCACGAGCCGCCAGACGGCTGGCTCCGGTCATCCGTTCGCCCCCAACCACCAAAGCGTGCCCACGCGTGTATTTATGGCTCTGGGCGCCCAACTGCGGCAGATGAGCCTGCCACAAGGCAGGTTCATTCAACCAGGTATTGGCCTCTTGCAAGGCCGGCGCTGGCATACCGATTTCGGCCAGCTCAAGCTTGCCGCACAAGGCACGGCCCGGATACAGCACATGGCCCGGCTTGTAGCGCACAAAGCTGACTGTCACCGTGGCAGGGGCGACCACACCGCGCACCTGCCCGCTGGCCCCATCCAGGCCCGATGGCACGTCAATGGCACATACAGGAACCTTGGAAGCCGCCAAAGCCTGAATCAAGGCAGCTGTCTCGCCCTCTACATCACGATCCAGGCCTGCTCCCAGCAAACCATCCACCACCACGGAAAAGCGTCGAAAGTCCGGGCACTGGCTTTCCCAGCGACCCTGCCATTGCGTTTGCGCCCAGGCAGCCGTTCCCTGCCGCACAGACGGGTCCACCAGACTGAACACGGAAACCACCCGCCCCTGCTCGCGCAGAATCTGCGCCGCCACCAGAGCATCTCCACCGTTATTACCCGGCCCGCACAAGAACAGCACCGCTCCTTGCGGCCAGTGGCGCTGCACGGTACGCGCCACCGCACTGGCAGCGGCCTGCATCAATTGCTCGATGGATACCCCGAAAGCCGGAGCGGCTGCATCCATGCTGGCGCACTGTGCCGGACTGTACAGGGCCTGTTTCCCGGGCGCGGCACTCAGGGGCAAAAAACCATATTGGGACACAAAGGGCATGGCAGGCTCACAAAGGCAGAAATCAAAACGTCCCTACGCTGCACGGGCTGGTCACCCGCTGGCGGCCTGCTGAAAACAGAAGGCGTCAGGTCCTGGGCGGCCCGGAGACAAAAAAAGAACGGGTCGCCGCCCGTTCTCTTATCTTAGTGCGAAAAGTCTGAATGCAGAACTGTCGCAACAGCCACCCTCTAGGCCGACGGCTGTTCTTGTCTATCCTTGACAGAGCCGACGGACAGCTCACGCGGTACCTCCACCCCGTTCTTGATCGCAATGATCTCGGCCATGATGCTGACGGCAATCTCTGCCGGGGTCTTGCTACCTATATACAAGCCAATCGGACCTTTGAGCTTGTCGATTTCCTCGGCCGTCAGATCAAAGTGCTCGGCCAGGCGTTCGCGCCGGCTCTGGTTATTACGTCGCGAACCAATCGCCCCCACATAAAAGGCACTGCTCTTGAGCGCCTCCAGCAAGGCCATATCATCCAGCTTGGGATCGTGCGTCAGGGCCACAATGGCCGTACGCCGATCCGGCACGCAGGCAATGACCTCATCATCCGGCATGCCCTTAACTACACGCGCACCCGCTACGCTCCAGCCTTGAATATGCTCGCTGCGCGGATCGCAGACCGTCACATCAAAGCCGTTGAACAAGGCAATGGTCGCCACGTACTCGGACAGTTGCCCACCACCGATCAGCAAGAGCCGATAGGACGGGCCAAAAGTCACAGACAGGCAATCTTGACTTAAATGCAAGGCAGCCGGAACACGGGTGGCACTGCCCCAGGCACGGCCAGTTTGCAGATCCACATGACGTTTCACCAGATGGCGCTGCTCCAGCAAGCTCAGCAATTCCGACAGGGCTTGCGGGCAGGGATTGAACTCCACCAGCAAACGGATCGTGCCACCACAAGGCAGGCCAAAGCGATGCGCCTCATCCGCGCTGACGCCATACGTCAGCATCTGAGGACAGCCATCGCCATGCAGGCGCTTATCCGCCCCCGCGGGGTCGTGATAGGCACGGATCAGGTCGTCCTCGATACAACCACCCGAGACCGACCCGACCACCGCCCCACCTTTTTCCAGAGCCATGATGGAGCCCTCTGGACGGGGGGACGAGCCCCAGGTCTGCACAACCGTAACCAAAATGGCATCACGTCCTTGTGCGCGCCACTCGTGCAACTGGCGCAATACCCTGACATCCAGGCTCTCCATATGTGTCTCCAGTCTTTCCTGTGTTTATTTGAATACCGGCATACCGCCACCCTCGCCCGAATCATCAAACGGATTCAGGTCGGCACCGTATTCGTCCTGCATTTCGATCGTGACTGTATTGGGATCAACTTGGGCGCCCGTTCCCTTGTAATGCGTCACCATGCCAGGGAACAACAGCACCACAGCAATCATCACGATCTGGATACAAATAAACGGTACGGAGCCCCAGTAAATGTCGCCTGTGGCCACACCCGGAATCTTTTTCTTGGTCACTTTATCGATGTAATCATCCTTGGGCGCCACCGAACGTAAATAAAATAGTGAGAAGCCAAATGGTGGATGCATAAAGGATGTTTGCATATTAACGGCTAAGAGCACGCCAAACCAGATTAAATCGATGCCCATCTTGTCGGCCACCGGCCCCAGCAAAGGCACGATGATGAACGCCAGCTCGAAGAAATCCAGGAAAAAGGCCAGTACAAACACCAGCACACTGACCAGAATCAGGAAGCCATATTCGCCGCCAGGCAGGTCAATCAGCAGGTGCTCCACCCACAAGTCGCCATCCACGCCACGGAAAGTCAGCGAGAAGATGGTGGAACCGATCAGAATGAACATCACGAAGCAGGACAGCTTGGCCGTGGTATCCATGGCTTGCTTGAGCAAATCAGTGCTCAAACGACGACGGCTGACCGCCATCAGAATGGCACCGACTGCGCCCATCGCACCGCCTTCCGTGGGGGTGGCAATACCCAGGAAAATCGTGCCCAGCACCAGAAAGATCAGGCCCAGGGGCGGGATCATCACAAACACCACGCGTTCTGCCAGCACCGACAGCAAGCCCAGCTTCAGCCATTTGTTGATCAGGGCCAACACGAACGCCACACCACCAACCAGCAAGATGCAGATAATGACTTTCTCATCTACGGGGCCGTTGGGGTCAACCCAAAATTCGTCCAAGATATAACCGGCCACCAGCGAGATCAGCAGCAGCACACACAAGGAGCGCGCACCCGAACGGCCATTGGCCTCCGAATAAGTGCGATGTTCGGCAGGAATCGGTGGCACATCCTTGGGACGCAGCACGGCCAGAATCAGGATGTAAAGCAGATAAGCGCCTGTCAGCACCAGACCAGGCACCATGGCACCGCGGTACATATCGCCTACCGAACGGCCCAACTGGTCAGCCAGCACAATCAGCACCAGCGACGGCGGAATAATCTGCGACAAGGTGCCTGAAGCGGCAATCACGCCCGTGGCCAGTCTGCGGCTATAACCGTAGCGCAACATGATGGGCAAGGAGATCAGGCCCATGGAGATCACCGAGGCTGACACCACACCTGTGGTTGCAGCCAGCATGGCACCCACAAACACCACGGCAATGGCCAGACCACCAGGCATGGAACCAAACAGCTGACCAATCGTATCGAGCAGGTCTTCTGCCATGCCGGAGCGTTCCAGAATCAGCCCCATGAAGGTAAAGAAGGGAATGGCCAGCAAAGTATCGTTGGCCATGATGCCAAACACACGCAGCGGCAGCGCCTGGAACAGGGACCAGTTGAACAGGCCCATTTCCACACCGATCAGACCGAACACCATACCGTTGGCGGCCAGCGCAAAGGCAACCGGAAAGCCCAGCAGCAAGAAAACAATCAGTGACGCAAACATCACTGGCGCCATATTGGCGACAAATAAATCCATCATGATCTGGTTCAGCCTTTGTGTTGATGCGCTAACTTGGCCTCGGCTTGCCGAGCAATTTCTTCAGCCAGCAGCTCTTCGGGCGATTTTTCCTGCAACTTCTTGTTGGGGTTGGGGCAGGCACCGCGCAAGAAACCAATGCACTTGATCAGGTGCGAGATCCCCTGCAGGGAAATCAGGGCAAAGCCGATGGGAATAATCAATTTGGCGGGCCAGCGAATCAGGCCGCCGGAATTAGAGGACACTTCCTGAGTCAGATAGGAGTCCATGAACACCGGCCAGGACAAGGCCATGATGGCAATACAGGCCGGCAGCATGAACAGCACCACACACATGGCTTCGATCACAATCTGCTTGCGCTCGGACAGGCGCGAGGCCAGCACGTCCACACGCACGTGCTCATTGCGCAAAAAGGTATAGCCGCCCGTCAGCAGGAACAAGGCGCCAAACAAATACCACTGCACCTCCAGCCAGGCATTGGAGCTGGAGTCAAAGAACTTGCGCGCGATGGCGTTATAAGAGCTGATCACGACAACCAGCAAAACCACCCACATGACCACCCGGCCACATAGCTGATTCAGGCTGTCGATCGCCCTGGATAGTTTGAGTAAAGATTGCATCAATCCCCCAGATTTTCTGCGTTGAAGTTAGTTGGAATCTAATGAGACCGAAAACGGGTGGCGCGCTTTTCGACTGCATCCAGCAGGAAGTACAGCGCCAGCCCCATGACGGCCAGAATGAACAGGGCGGAGAACACCCGCACCGTGTCGAACACCCCTTGGGCGCTCATGATCACAAAGCCCAGGCCACGCTGGGAGGACACGAACTCGCCCACAATGGCCCCTACCAAAGCCAGGGACAGAGCCACTTTCAGGCCCGCCATGATCGATGGCAGCGCAGAGGGCAGGCGCACTTTGAAAAACAGGGCAACCGGCCCGCCTTTCAAAACCCGGCCCAGGTCCAGAATGTCGGGCGAGACCGAGCGCAAGCCTTGCACCGTATCCACAATCACGGCAAAGACGGCGATCAGAAAAGCAATGGCCACCTTGGGCTCGTAGCCGGTACCCATCCAGACCACGAACAGCGGTGCCAAAGCCACTTTGGGAATGCTGTTGAAACCCACAATCAGGGGATAGCAAAAACGCTCGAAGAGCGGTGAACCCACGAGGGCGACGGCAATCAGCACGCCGCCTACGGCGGCCAATACAAATCCAGCCAGCGTGATGCCGAGCGTGTATAACGCTTGACCCATGTACCAACCCAGTTCGCCATACAAATCCTCCAGAATCAGCGAGGGGCGCGGCAAAATCACTTCCCGCACCTGACCCAGCCAACAAATTAATTCCCACGCCAACAGCACCACGACGGTAGAGACCACGCCCGCCAACCAGCTGGGCATGGAACGCAAGGCTTTATTCATGGCTGTCTCCTGCACCATCGGCAATGCCGAACAATTGACGGATATGAGCGACATGCCGGCCGAACTCCGGGGTCTCGCGCAAGGACAGCGGGCGCGGACGAGGAAAGTCGATCTTGATCTGCTCCAGAATGCGGCCTGGACGAGACGAGAACACCAGCACGGTATCGCCCAGGAAAACGGCTTCGGCAATGCCGTGCGTCACAAACAAGGTGGTGTTGCCCGTTTTCATCCAGATGCGCTGCAATTCGGCGTTCATGTTGTCGCGCGTCAGTGCATCCAGCGCACCGAAAGGCTCATCCATCAGCAGCAGGCGCGGATCATCCACCAAAGCACGGCAAATGGAGGCCCGCTGGCGCATGCCTCCAGACAACTGGCGTGGATAGCTGTCGGCAAACTGAGACAGGCCGGTCAAGGCCAGCAATTGATCCACCTTGTCCAGATAATCGGCCGTGCGCTTGCCGGCAAACTCCAAAGGCAAAAGAATGTTGTCGCGTATGCTGCGCCACTCCAGCAAGGCATCGCGCTGGAACACCATGCCCACCTGGTCGGGCGGGCCGCTGACGGGTTGCTGGTCTACCGTCAGGGAGCCGCTGCTGATGTTTTCCAGCCCGGCCACGCAACGCAGGAAGGTGCTTTTCCCGCAGCCGCTGGGGCCCAGAATGCTGATGAACTGGCCTGGTTGAATATCGACATTGATGCCGTCCAGCGCCAGCACATCACGCGCGCCCTCAAAGCGCTTGCGCACATCTTGAGAAAGTACCCGCGCCGCCATTACTTCAGCTCCAGACTGCTCAGGGATTGCGGGGTGACCACGCCGGACTGGTAATAGTCCGTGGCCTTCTGACCGGCAGGAATCAGCTCTACCCGTTCCAGCGTGGCAACTGTCTTGTCCCAGTCCGCAGGCTGGTTCACGCCGATACTGCCTTGCTCCACAGCCGGGCCAAAGTAGGTTTTAAGAATGTTTAGCTGGTCCAGCAAAATGGCTTTGTCCAAACGCGCATTGGGGCGTTGCGCCACAATCGCATCCACCGCTTCTTGCTCGTGACCGCTGTAAATGTAGTTCCAGGACTTGGCCACCACATTGGAGAAAGTCGCCAGCTCCTGTCCCCGGCTGGCTAGCTTGGCTTCGCTGGTGAACAGGCCAAAGCTGACCATATCCAGGCCGTGCTGGGCGAAAGGAATGGCATTGGAGGCGCGCTGACGCGACACCGAAGCCAGTACAAATGGAATGGTGGAGATCACGGCATCGGCCCGCCCCACCGCATAGGTCGCTGCCTTGCCAGCCGCATCCACACTCAGCAGATCCACATCGCTGCGACGCAAGCCGCCCGCCGCCAGAAACGCATCGACAAAAGGCGCTTCCAGAGAACCGGCGGTATAGGCGATCTTGCGTCCCTTCAAACCCTCCGGCCCGCTAATACCCGAATCCTTGGGCACCAACACGCCGATATCGCTGGACGTGGCAAAGGTGGCCAGCCCTTTGACTGGCAAGCCTTTGCTGCGTGCAATCACCATGGAGGCCAGCGCTGCCTGGCCCACATCAAAGCGATCACTGCCACCCACGATCTGCACCGCCGTGACAGAACCGTTGCCATCTTCCAGCCGTACATCCAGGCCAGCCTGCTTGAACCAGCCCTTTTCCACGGCCAGATGAAACGGTGCATGGACGGCCCAAGGGGTCCAGTCCAGCTTTACATTCAAGGGCTCGGCTGCCGCCCCCCAGGTGCTCAACAAGAAGGTGGCCCCGATTGCGAGGCGCACACGTCCCCCCAAAGCTTTACGCTCCGTCATCTCCTTACCCCCGTTTTATTTATCGTCTTGCGTCGTCTATGCGCTTATGAGCGCCGGAAAAGTCCCTTGAAGCGGTCCCACAAAATGCTGAAGAACATCTTGACCGGATTGAACTCGGCCACCACCGGCTCTTCACCTTCGGCCAGCGGTTTTTCCAGGCGCAGGTTCACGTTCTTGCCGAACTCCGCAATCATGCGGCGCACGAAATCCTGAACCAGCCCGGAGCGCGAAAACTGCGCCAGTGGCCCTTGCAGCGAATACACCAGCTCCACTTCCACGCGGCTGCGCGCTTCGCCATCCGGATTGACCTGAAAGCTGACATCGCCGCGGGCACGCGATTGGCTCAAGGAGTCCACGCCCTCACCGCGCAGCACGGCAGCACGGCGTTCGTTATCCTCTTCCAACGTGGCATTACCCTTGAAGGCAGCCGACATGGGGCCAAATTTGATGGCGATCTTGCCCTGTACCGTGGCCCCTTCCTGGGACTCGATAATCGCGCCGGGCAGACAGCCCGCCACTTTGGGCAAATCCTTCATGAAAGCCCAAACCTGATCGGCCGGGAAACGGGCATCAAAACCACCTTGAATAGCCTGGCCCTTTCCCTTGTCGGCACTGCCGGACGCGGCAGGTGCAGCAGCGGCCACCGGAGCGGGCGTCTGCACTTCTTCCTGTACCGCTTCAAAAGTCGTAAAGCCGTTCTGGTTCCAGTCTTGCTGCACGTTCTGCACCACGGCAGCGCGCAAGGCTTCTACCTGGGCATCGGGCTGATCGCGCAGGGCTTGCAGCACGGACAGAATGGCGGCTGTAATGCCTTGATAGCCGGTGCAGCGACAAATATTGCCGGACAACTCAATACGCACACGGGCTTCGTCTGCATCGGGCAAACGCAGCACGATGTCGCGGCTGGTCGCCAACATGCCAGGCGTACAGAAGCCGCATTGCAAGGCGTGTTTTTCCGAGAAAGCCGTACGCAGACGGCTCATGATCGGATCGTCATCGTAGCCTTCCACGGTGGTGACTTCGTGGCCATCACAAGCACCGGCAAAAGTGATGCAGGAGCGCACTGGACGGCCATCCACCAGCACCGTACATGCGCCGCACACACCGTGTTCACAGCTCAGGTTGGTGCCGGTCAAACGGCTTTTCTCGCGGATGAAATCACCCAGATGGGTGCGCGGTTCGGCCTCGTGCTTTTGCTGACGGCCGTTAACTTGAATCGAGATTTCTGCCATGTCTTAACCTTTCACACCCAGCGCTTGCTTCAGGCTGCGCTCTACTACCGTACGGAACAGCACCTGATGAGCTTCATCCCGTTGTGCCAGATACGGCTGCAAGGCCGCTGCAATCGTGTCCCCTTCCAGGACGGCGGCCCCTTGTGCAGCCACGTTCACGGCCAGTTCGGGCAAGGAGCGCGGGGCGCCTTCCATGGCACCAATCACTACGCGCGCCGTGCGTGTGGCCGGGTCGAAATAGCAGGCACAACTGGCATCGGCAAACTCGCCCACTTTGCGGGTAAATTTGTAATAACCCCAACGGGCCGAACCGGACACTTCAGGTACATCCACAGACTCGATGAACTCACCGGCTTCCAGCACCGTGGTGTAGGCAGCCAGCATGAATTCGCTCATGGGAACCGTACGGCTGCCTTGGGTTCCACGCACATTGATGCGTGCGCCCAGGGCGGCACAGGTCAGCACCCAGTCTGCCGCCGGGTCCGCATGGGCCAGGCTGCCACCCAAGGTGCCGCGATTACGCACACCCCGGTAAGCAATGCGGCCTGCCACTTTCTGCATCATGTGGCCGCGCAGCAGTTCGTGAATGCCATCTTCAATCTGGGCGTGAGTCACAGCAGCGCCGATACGCACTTGCCCTTTATTGGCCGTTACCTGTCGCAGCTCGGGCACTGCCGACACATCCAGCACTCGAGCAGGGCGCACCAGACGCAGATTCAACATGGGGCCCAGGGACTGGCTACCGCCCATCAAGCGCACGGCGGAAGGGTCGCTGCCATAAGCGTCCTGGATCTGTTTCAGGCTCTGGGCCTGTTCATACTCAAACTTGGCGGCCTTCATGCCTGAACCTCCGACACGGGCTGTTTATCTTGCTGATTGGCGGGCTGTGCTGCAGCGCGAATGGCGCTTAGCAGTCGATGCGGTGTCACGGGCGTGTGCGAGACCTGTGCTCCCGTAGAGCGCAAGGCATTATTAATGGCGGACATGATGGCGGCAGGAGGTGCAATCGCCCCGCCCTCGCCCATGCCCTTGGCACCAAACTCGGTATTGGGCGATGGGCTTTCCATGTGTTCGATATGAATATTGGGCACCTCGCAGGCACCGGGCATGACGTAGTCTGCCAGGGTCGATGCCAGCGGCTGAGCAAACTCGTCGTAGGGCATTTCTTCGTACAAGGCGGTGCCGATCCCCTGGGCAATCCCGCCTATGGTCTGGCCTTCCACAATCATGGGGTTGATCATGACGCCGCAATCTTCCACCACCACGTACTTGAGCACTTCCACCCCGCCAGTCTTTGGATCAACAGCCACCACCACGGCATTGCTGGCGTAGGTGAAGCTGCCGGTATCGACTTTGGGTTTGTAGCCTACGGATAGCTCCAGACCTTGCGGGTCCACGTCCTCGGGCAAATGCTGCGGATTGATGTACCAGGCATCCGCCACTTGGGCGATGCTGATTTGACGACCCTCGGCACTGAACATATCGCCTTGATGCTGCATGCTGTCCACATCAGTTTTCAGCATATGCGCGGCAATCTTGCGCACGCGCGGCAGCAGCTCTTTACAGGCCTTCGATACCGCTCCGCCGGACATCACCAGGGAGCGCGAAGCGTACGTGCCGGTAGAGAATGGCGTGCGGCCCGTATCGCCGTGCACCACTTTGATCTTGGCCACGGGAATACCCAGAATTTCGCTGGCGATCTGGGCAAACGAGGTTTCCATACCCTGGCCGTGCGAGTGCACACCCACACGCACTTCCAGCCCACCGTCCGGGGTCATGCGTACAAAAGCCTGATCAAAACCCGGAATCACCGCAGTGCCCCAACTGGCGAACACGGACGTACCGTGTGCGGACTGCTCGGTATAAGAAGCCACACCCAGACCAATCAGGCGACCATCGGGCTCACCCTTGGCCTGACGAGCCAGCACAGCCTCCACATCCACCGCAGCCAGAGCGCGGCGCAGGCTTTCTGGATAGTTGCCCGAGTCGTAATGCTTGTTGGCCACGTTGACGTAAGGCATTTGCTCGCCTTGCACCAGGTTCATCAAGCGAATTTCCCAGGAGGGCTTGCCGACCGCCAGGGCGATCTGATCCATCATCTGTTCAATAGCCAGGCAGACACCCGTACGGGCAACGCCACGGTACGGCATGAAGCCTGGTTTGTTGGTGCCCACACCGCGTGTGCGGCAGCGGTAGCCACGAAAATCGTAAGGACCGGGCAAGTTGCCCAGGGCCTGGCCTACTTCCAAACCCACGGTAAAGGGCCAGACCGAGTAAGCGCCACCATCAATATCAATTTCAGCATCCAGCGCCAGCAGGCGGCCTTCATTGCTGATGTGTGCTTTCAGGCGGTATTGGTGTTCACGGGTATTGGCGCCAGCAATCAAGTGCTCACGGCGGTCTTCCATGAAACGAAAGGGCTTGCGGAAGGTCTTGGCCAACCAGGCCACGCACAGCTCTTCCTGATGCAGCACGCATTTATAACCAAAAGCGCCGCCCACATCGGGGGAAATCACACGCACCTGCGCCTGATCCATACCCAGAAACTGGGCAATGCCTGTGCGGTGCATATGCGGGATCTGACTGCCGCAATACACCACCAGTTGATCGGCCTGGAAATCCCAATAGGCCAGAACGGCCTTGCCTTCCATCGGCAACATGCACTGACGCGACAGGCTGACCGAGTGCTCGATCACGCGATCGGCACGGGCGGCATGCTCTTCAAAGGCCACGTCCGAGCGCAGTGTCACAAACACATTATCCTGCCAGCCCTCATGCAGCAGATCACCCTGCGCGGCCAGCGAGGCCGGCACACTGCCGTAAACCGGCAGCTCGTCGTACAGCGCTTCAATCTCCTCCAGAACATCCTCGGCCACGGCACGGCTTTCACCAAAGGCCATGGCAACCGGCTCGCCCACATAACGCACACTGCCCGAGGCCAGCGGCGGCATGCTGGAGGCCTGGTAACTGGGCAAAGTGGAAGCGGCGTAAATATCCAGACAGTCCGGCATATCGGCGCGGGTAATAACCTGCGCACGTGCGCTGTCTTCAATATTGATCTGACGGATTCGGGCATGCGCCATGGGGCTGCGCAGGAAGGCGACTTCCTGCAGCCCTGGCATGGTCATGTTTCCGATGAAGTTGCCCCGGCCATTGAGATGGCGCGCATCCTCCTTGCGAAGAATACGCGCACCCACTCCTTGGCCACCCAGGCTTGACGGGTGACTGTGCTGACTCATTTCACTACCTTAAGAATGTGCTGCTTAACTGCGCTTGCCCAACTCGCTGAAGGTGAAGTTGTCCAGGGCGCTTTCAGCAACCCGGAACCAACTGGCCTCCTGCTCCTGGAAGGCCTTCCAGCTTGGATAAATCTTGGCAAAATCGGCGTTGCTATCCGACAGTTCCTTCCACAGTTCCTGGGACTTGTCGTAAGCGGCCTTCATGACGTCCTTGGGGAAGTAACGCAGCTTGGCCCCATCGGCCACCAGCTTGCGCAGAGCGCCGGGGTTCAAGGCATCGTACTTGGCCAGGCTGAGCATGGTCTGCTCATTACAGGCCGTCTCGAATGCTGCTTTGAAGTTGGCTGGCAAGGCTTCCCAGGCATCTTTATTGACCATGGTGGTCAGGGACGCACTGCCCTCGAACCAGCCGGGGGAATAGTAAAAAGGAGCGACTTTGTTCAAGCCCAGCTTTTCGTCGTCGTAAGGGCCAATCCACTCGGCCGCGTCGATCGTGCCTTTTTCCAGCGAGGAGTAAATATCGCTAGGAGGAATCTGCTGGGGCACGGCGCCCAGTTTGGACAGCACCATGCCGCCAATGCCACCGATACGCATCTTCAGGCCTTGCAGGCTGTCCAGGTCCTTGATTTCCTTGCGAAACCAGCCCCCCATCTGCACACCCACGTTACCCGCCACAAAGTTGACGATGTTGTACTGGCTGTACATTTCGCGCAGCAGTTTCAGACCACCACCGAAGTGCACCCAGGAGTTGTGCTGACGGGCATTCATGCCAAAGGACAAGCCGGTATCAAACGTTACGGCGGTGTTCTTGCCCACAAAAGCGGTACTGAGCACGTGGTTGCACTCGACCGTGCCGTTGCTGATGGCATCCATGTTCTGGGCATAAGGCACCAGCTCGCCACCGGGGAAAGCGCGGATTTCGAACTTGCCTTCAGTCAGTTCGCTGACACGTTTGCACAACGCTTCGGCCGAACCATAAATGGTGTCCAGGCTTTTGGGCCAGCCGGTAGACATGCGCCAGCGTACGGTGGGGCTGTTCTGCGCAATTGCAGGGGCGGCTACGGCTGCCAAACCCGCACCCGCAACCGTTGCCGATTTCAGCAGAAAACTACGACGCTCCATCACTCACCTCTTTGTATTTTTTAATGTATTTACACCCCTTGCTCGATAGGGGTCTGGGTAGTTTGCCCGCCAGTCTGGCTTGCAGCCCCGACAGCAACTGCCCGAACCTTGCCAAACCGTCCCCCCCGAGGGGCCAGACGGACGTTCCAAGCAGTGTCAGCACACTATGAAATTTACATTCACCGCTTCGATAATAGTAAGTGTGCTGATTAATTAATTTTTGGTCAAGCAGGGAAACTACTGACGCATGTCCTTGATGAGATAAAGGAAAGCATCATCAATAGCTTAAGCCTCAACTAGCGCAATCCCTTATAAAAACGATATTTGATTTTATAATTTATACAGTATACTGACTAATTGAAAGCACAACCCGGAGACAACTTTGAACTGGATAAAAATTTCCGAAACTGATGCCATCGACAACGAAGAGTCCCTGGCAATCGAGTGGGAAGGCAAGAAACTGGCCCTGCACAAACTGGATGACGAGTTCCACCTGACCGACAACGTCTGTACCCACCAATATGCCCTGCTGTCCGACGGCTATCTGGAAGACGGTTGTGTGGAATGTCCGCTGCATCAGGCCAAGTTCTGTTTGCGCACCGGCAAGGCGATGAACGCCCCTGCCACGGTGGACATCAAGGTCTACCCGCTGCGCATTGAAGGCAACGATATTCTGGCCGACTTCAGTCAGGCCTGAGCTTTTTTCTGCTGACGAGACCTGCAACATCATGGCACACCACACTTCCGTACTGATCATCGGCGCTGGCCAAGCGGCTTCGGTGCTGGCGCGCGAACTGCGCAGCCTGGGCTTTAGCGGCAGCATCACCTTGGTAGGGGATGAAACTCACCTTCCCTACGAGCGTCCGCCCCTGTCCAAAGACGTGCTCAAGTCCAGCGCGACCACTGACAGCGTGTTTTTGCAAAAAGCCGAGTTCTATCAAGAACAGAATATTGAACTCTTGTTGGGCACCAGCGTGCAGTCTCTGGATTGCGCCACGCGTCAGGCCAGCCTGAGCAATGGCCAGACCTGGAGCTTTGACCACGCGGTGCTGGCCACAGGCGGCGCGGCCCGCGAACTGGCTCTGCTGCCCGCCAGCCAGGCCAACGCCCTGTATCTGCGCACGCTGGACGATGCCCTGAGCCTGCAAGCCCGTCTGCATCCCGGTTTGCGCGCCCTGGTGATTGGTGGCGGTTTCATGGGTCTGGAACTGGCTTCAACTGCCAGTGAAACTGGCGCACAGGTCACCATCATTGAAGCGAATGAACGTCTGCTGGCCCGCAACGCCCCTGCCCTGCTGTCGCAATGGTTGCTGGAGCGCTTCGAGTCGCAAGGCATCACCGTGCGCTTGGGTCAGGGAGTGCGTCAGGCCCACTTTGCGGCAGAAAACGAGCACCCCGTTCAGCTGGAACTAAACGATGGCCAGATCCTGAATGGCGATCTGGCCATTGTGGCCGCCGGTCTGAGCGCGAACTCCGCCTTGGCGCGGGCCAGTGGTATCGCGGTAGACGATATGACGGCCGGGATTATTGTGGATCGCCAGGGCCGCACCAGTGTGGCGGGCATTTATGCCGCTGGCGATTGCGCCACCCAGATCTGCCCCGATACCGCCGTGCGCACGCGCACCGAATCCTGGCAGAACGCCAACGAGCAAGCCCGTCAGGTGGCCCACGCCATTGCCGGGCAGGATGCTCCTGTTGCACCTGTCAGTTGGTTCTGGACGGATGTGCTCGGTTGCAACATTCAAATGCTGGGTCAAGGCAGCCCGGATCTGGACTATCAGGTACGCGGCGTCATGGACAGCCAGGGCGATGCCATCAGCTTCATGCTGCTGGCATTTGAAGGCCAGCATTTGCGACACGCAATTGGCGTCAATGCCGGCGCGGATCTACGCGCTTTGCGCAGCGTCATGGAACAGAACTTGCCTGTGGACCCGGCCATCGTGCTGGACCCGGCCACCAAGCTGCGCCAGTACGTGAAAGAAGCGGCTCGTACGGCCCAAGTCTAAGAAAGAGAAGCGGCCTGCGCCGCCTCGTCATCACGAATCATTAAAGAGTTATCAGAGGAGAACCCCATGTATCAGACGCAAACGGTGATAGGCCAGACGGTCGGGTCCAAAGACCGCCCTGTCGAGGAATGCACCTGGCCCGAGGACGTGCTCAACACCATTCCGGACTGGGTCTACACCAGCAACGACATTTACAACCGCGAGATGGAACGCATTTTCCATGGTGACACCTGGAACTTTGTGGCCCTGGAGGCGGAAATTCCCGATTCGGGCGACTACAAGCGCTCGTATGTGGGTTCCACGCCAGTGGTCGTCGCTCGTGCGGAAGATGGCAGTATCAACGTATTTGAAAACCGCTGTGCACACCGTGGTGCCGAGTTCTGCCGCCACAATCAGGGCAATACCAATGAATTTGTGTGCCCGTATCACCAGTGGTCTTACAGCCTGAAGGGTGATCTGCAAGGGATTCCTTTCAAGCGCGGTGCGAATAAAGAAGGCGGCATGCCGCGCAGCTTCAAGAACTCCGAGCATGGTCTGAAAAAGCTGCATGTGACAACGCACAACGGCGTAATTTTTGCGTCCTACAGCGACAAGGTCGAGCCTATTACGGAATACCTGACGCCTGAAATTCTGAAGGATTTCGAGGCGGTGTTTCCCGGCAAGAAGCTGAAGATTCTGGGTTACTACCGTAACGAGTTGCCTTGCAACTGGAAGATGTACCACGAGAACCTGAAAGATCCTTACCACGCGACCTTGCTGCACTCTTTCCTGGTGGTGTTCGGTCTGCTGGTAGCGGGCAACAAGTCGCAGATGTATGTGGACCCTGTGCATGGTCGTCATGGCTATATGGCTTCGGCCAAGTCCGAGGACAAGTACGCCGAGGTCAGTGAGGACAACAAGAAGGAAATGCGTTCCTTTGTGGACGATATGCGTTTGCGCGATGAGCGTTTTCTGGACTACGTCAAGGAGTTTGATTCGCCGTGGTCGGTGACCATGCAGACGATCTGGCCCAACCTGATTGTTCAGCGCGAGATGAACACCTTGGGTGTGCGTCAGATCGTGCCCAATGGCCCCAACAGTCTGATCATGCAATGGACCATGTTTGGCTATGAGGACGATACCGAGGAGATGACTCGTCACCGTCTGCGTCAGGGCAACCTGATGGGTCCTGCCGGTTTCCTGGGTCTGGAAGACAACGAGGCCATGAAATTTGTGCAGGAAGGGGTACGTCGTTCCAGCAGCGAGGTGAACATCATCAAGCTGGATGAAAGCAAGCTGGGTACGTCCAATACGCTGATCTCGGAAGCGGCTATTCGCTCCATGTACCAGTACTACCGCCAAGTGATGGATCTGTAAGACGAGCTGACTTATGAAAATGGATTTTTCTTTCAAACCCGCCCAGGTTTCTGTTGAGCGCGCTTTGGCCTTGAAGGCGGAAATTGAGCTTTTCAATGCCGAGTACTGTGCCACTTTGGATCGTGGCAATGTTGAGGACTGGCCCATGTTTTTTGTGGAGGACGCGGTTTACCGGGTCACTTCACGCGAGAACGCGGATCTGAACTTGCCGGTAGGTCTGGTCTATGCCGAAGGGCGCGACATGATGCACGATCGTGCGGTGGCTATTGCCCGCACGCAGATGTATGCCCCGCGCTACATGCTGCATCTGGTCACGGATGTGCGCGTGATCAGCGAGGCTGACAATGGCGACATTGAGGCTGAAGGCAATTTCATGCTGATGCAGACTTTGGTGGAAGGGCCTTCCACGGTGCATCTGGTGGGTAATTATTTTGATACGTTCACACGTGTGGACGGTCGTTTGATGCTCAAGGAGCGTCAGGTGATTTTTGATACCTCCATCCTGGCGAATGATCTGGTGTTTCCGGTCTAAGCCCGGGGTTTGCTTCTGGTTTTAAAACTGTTTTTTGTGTGCTGTTTCCGAGCCACTTGAGTCAGAAGGTCTTCTGATTCCTTTGAGCACCCTTCTTTGTTGAGGGGTGCTTTTTTTTGCTTATTTATTGGGGCAAAGGGCTGATGCCTGGCGCAACGTCAGAGATATGAGGCTTTAGGGCTGGTAGCGCAGGTTCTGGGGGCCTATCAAGCCTGGAGGGAATTAAGGTTAATCAGGGGACCGGGGGTAAAAGAAGTCTCTGTGAAAACGCCATTCAGTCGGCCTGCTGGGGTGTCCGGGCTGAGCACTTGCCGGTGCTGCGCACCGGTGCCCTTGTCAGGAGATAGCTACGGGCGCATCCCGAACTCACCCGGTACTTGGTCCCCCGGACCAAGTACAAGCGTCGGGTTCAAACAGCAGGATGCTTGCACCCCTACGCTATCTCCTGCCCGCGGCAAGTACTCTGATCCGCCCTGACACCCCAGCAGGCCGACTGAACGGCTCACAATGGCTTTTTATCTACCAATCTCTTACGGACTCTTTGAACAAACAGGGCCTCGTGCCTTGCTCTTCTGTATTTCCTAAGCACCTATCGTTCTGCTCTTCAGCCCCCCTCCCTTCCGTTCTCCACCCATCCAATCTGGGCCCTTAATTTCATCCCACCTCTGCCAGTGCCGTTTGGGCTTTAACTCGTGTTGCTTGTTTTCTTGTGGGGCCCGGGTACGGCTTGGCGGGCGAGTCAGGGCTCTTGCCGCAGGCAGAGTGCTGGGGCGGGATGCAAGGGGCGTGCTGTTTGAGGAGCACGCTTGCGGTTTGTCCGGGGGACAAACCGCGCTCCGAGTTCACGACCCGCCCGCCCCAGCACTCTGACAAGGGTACCCACGCGCAGCGTGGGCAAGAGACCCGCCAAGACAAGCCGTACCCGGGCCCCACAAGAAAACTATCCGCCGCCCTCACGCAAAGCCCAAACGGCACGTCCAGAAGAAAGCCCTGACACCGTAATCCTTGCAAACCCACAACGCTGCCAAAAATAAAAAAGCCCCCGAGAGCCATACGGCTCCCAGGGGCACAGGTCCGATAGCCCGCCCCCAAGCGGCAGACCATCGATACTCAATTACAAGGCTATCAAAACAGACTTGTTAACGACGAATCATGTCTCATCAAGCGCGGACGCCCATCCAGGTCGTGATGAAACACGTCGCTCTTTTCAAAAGCTCAAAAAAATTGAATAGCGTTAAAGACCAATCAACCTCATCGCCTCTTCACGTGTTGCCACGGTGGCGTACTTCTGACGCATATCGAACAGGTTCGCCTCGTGAGGCCCAATCGCACGGTCACCCACGCAATCCGATACCACCAAGGGGCGGAAACCGAGTTGCATCGCATCAACCACGCTGGAACGCACGCAACCGCTGGTCACGGCGCCTGCAACCAGCAGTGTTTGCACACCACGCTGGGTCAACCAAGCGGCTAAAGGCGTACCAAAGAAGGCCGAAGGCACGTTCTTGCGAACGATGAACTCACCGGGCACAGGAGCCAGTTCCGGCACGATGTGGCTGTTGTGCGCGTCTTCGGTCAGACCCAGCATGCCGGGCACTTTAATGCTGAAGATGTTGTTATCAGCGCCATCGTCGGCATACACGATACGCGTATGAGCCACCGGCCAACCCTGTTCACGCGCCGTTGCCAGCAACTTCTGCGTGTTCTCGATAGCTTCGGGAATATTACCGCCACCAAACACGGCAGGATCCGCAAAGCCATTCACCAGATCAATAATCAACAAACCGTAAGGAGCTTTAGGCTCCAATGTCGACCCAAACCCTTGTTGAGCGTAAACCGCTCCATCATTCGTACTCACCAACGCCTCCGTCCAGTACTTTGCCATCACGCACGACAGCGCGGCCATCCAGGCTGACCGTGCAATTGCGCAAAGGAATATCAATGTGGCAGGCCGTCGTGCGCTTGCCGCCAGCTTCATTGTTCGGGCCCAGGGAGAACAGGAAGTTACCCTCGAACGCACGCGCATCCATGCCAATGGTGTTCTCACGCGAGTACAGACCCAGTGTGGACCAATGGCAACGTGGTTGCAGACCCCAGCCGATATGCGAGATAGCGTAGCCTTCGGGGTCATTGAAGGACTTCATGTACTCGTCCAATAATTGCGCCTCAATGCCGCCTTCGATCTTCGTGGCATAACCATTCTCCACAGTCAGAATAATCTGCTCGGAGGAATACTTTTTCTGCGGCAGCAGGATGTCGCCCTTGTCGATCACGATGGTGCCGTTGGTGCCCAGCTCGTTCGGCCAGGTCAGCACGAAGCCACTAGGCCAGTGGTCCCAACGACCGGGCTCATCCACAAAACCGTATTCACGAATCGCGGGGAACTCACCCAGCGGGCAACGCAGATTGGTACCGGCAGGAGACGTAATGCTCATTTCCTTGGCCGCTTTAATCAGCCCCGCAGCCGCTGTCACACGCGCACGATCCGCTTCCGTTGGCACAGTGCGAACCAGAATTTCTGGTGGTTCCACCGCCAGCAAGATCTTCGTGCCCGACTTCAGAATGTCGATCTGCTCGGGCGAGAACAACAGGGTCATCAAGTCCAGCACCAGATCACTGGCCTTCAGGGCTGCAATCGCTGCTTCGTTACCCGTCAGCGGGGTCGTACCCAGGTAGGCCAGCGAGTCACGGCTCAAGGCTTTTTCCGCGTTGACCGGCAACAAGTCCAGGCGATTCACAATTGCACCCATGGACTGAGCGGCAATCTGCGCACACTGCATGGTTTGCGGGTGCGTGGTCGAGCTGGTCAGCAAGGTCACGGTTTGACCGGCCTGCAGCTTGGACAGGCGTAGCACTTCTTGCCATGCCTCGATAAGTTGGTAATCACTAACTGCCATCTTGTCTCTCCTTGTGAAAAGTTCCGACACTGACGCGGAACCTTTGCATCACGACGGGCCGCCCATGCGGCCCTTTCAACATCACACCAAGCGCTGGCCCAGGAAATCACCGAAAGCTTCGTAAAAGCCTGCTTCGTTATCCCAAGGAATCATGTGACCGGCATCAGGCACGCGAACGTGCTGAACGCCAGGGGCCAACTGCTGAATCTCGGCCACATCCTCGTCACGCACCACGTCACCACGCTCGGCTGTCATCAGCAAGGCAGGCACGGTCAAATGCGGGAAGTCGACATGAATATCGTCGGTATGAAAGCCCTCAAAGCTGGCGAGAATCGCAGGCTCATGGCAGGTGTGCAGCCACTGAGCACGCAATTGCAATTGCTCTTCGGTCCAGGTCGGGCAGAAGGCACGCATATCGTCAGCCGTGCAACCCTTGCGAGCCATCGCCATGGAATCGACGTACCAGGGCAACTTGGAGGGATAAGCGCGACGACCTGGGCCGGACACTGGCGGATCAACCATCACCAGACGGTTCAGGCCATCGCTGTTCTTGTGAGCGGCACGCAAACCAATGCGGGCACCCATGGAGTGACCGACCACGATGTAGTCCTTCAGGCCCAGCGCCTGAGCCAGTGCAATCAAGTCATCCGCCTGCGCATCCAGGCTGTAATCCATACCTTCAGCCGCTTCGCTCAAACCGCGACCACGCACGTCTTGAATGTAGGTATCAAAGTGCTTGCCGAACTGCTCGCCCACAAAGCCCCAGGTCACCGCCGGGCTGGTAATGCCGGGAACGATGATGACGGCAGGACGCTGGTCACGCCCACCAACGGAACCACCAAAACGCAGGTAATGCTGACGAATGCCATTGGCGTGCACATGAGCGCCGTACAAAAATGTGCTCATGCTTAGCTCCGGTCCAGCTTGAACAGACGGGCCGCGTTGCCGTAGCAAACCAGCTCGCGTGTCTTGTCATCCATAGGCGCTGCCTCGATGAAATCAGCGGCCAGCTCAGTGGATTCGTAAGGGTAATCAACCGAGAACAGCACGGCTTCGGCACCCATTTCACCGATTGCGCCCATTAGCGTTGGGGCAGAACAGACACCCGAAGTGGTGATCAGGATGTTGCTGCCGATGTACTCGGAAGGCTTGCGCTTCAAGGTCACACCATGTGGGTACACGGCAAAGCGGCTGTCGTAGCGCCAGCGCTGGAACGGCAAGCCTTCACCCATATGACCCAAGATCAACTTCACATCCGGGCAGCGATCAAACACACCACCGAACAACATGCGCAGCGCGTGAGTGCCGGTTTCCACACCCCAACCCCAGGTTGCACCCATCAGCTCCGGGTGGCCTGTGTAAGCGTGCGGCATTTCATAAGCATCAAAGGGATGCAGATAGAATGGCACATCCAGCTTCTGCACCGTTTCCCAGAAGGCATCATATTCGCGGCCATCGTAGTACACGCCATGCGTGTGACCGTTAACCAAAGCGCCTTTCAAGCCCAGATCCTGCACCGCACGCGTCAATTCCTGCGCGGCAGCAGCCGGGTCTTGCATGGGCAAAGTGGCAAAGCCGCCCAGACGATCGGGATGGCGTGCAATTTGCTGCGCCAGGAAATCATTGTTCTGACGTGAACGCTCGATAGCGACGGACACATCCTTTTCCACCTGTACCCCAGGGCCGGTCTGCGACAGCACAACGTACTCGATACCGGCACGATCCATCACCTCCAGACGCTGGGCGTCGAAGTCATGCAAACGAGCCATCAGTTCACGCGCGTCGGCACTGTCAATATGTTTGACAAAGGCCTTGGAATAATCCTCAAAGCCAACGGCGTTGAAGTGCTCCTCCAGTGCTATTTTTTTAATACGTTTCACCATAAATTTTCCCTAAATTATTGATTTACATAAGGTCAATCGTTTGACCCCCCAACAATATCTATCAGTATGCTGATTATTATTGTTTTCAGCAAGTCGGGAAATCACATATACTTTGGGGCGTGGACAGCACCTGTAGAAATGACTGCAAATCAGAAATCAGGGCTTTTGTTCACGTTAGCGTAGCCCTGCTTTCCTTGTAGACGCCGACCTTGCAGCCATACCCTTTGCAGGTCGTCCCGCTTTCAGTGTGCTGCCTTGTTGGCAACGGGCTGAAGGCCACTCAATCGATGACTGACTTATCCATGAAGAATCACGCCGAGCTAAAGCAAGAAGAACGACTGGAAGCCGACGAGGCCGAAATCCTGGGTCCAGTGGAAGAAGAAAATGCCGAGCTGTATCGACGCAAACTGTGGTCCCGGCCTGGTTTTCTGGTCCGCCGTCTTAACCAGATTCATTACGCCATGTTTTACGAGGAGTGCAAAAGTGACCTCACCCCTGTCCAGCACGGTGTCCTGTCCGTGTTGATGGGGTCACCCTGGCTGGATCAAACCACGATCGGCTACGAGCTGGGGCTGGATCGCACCACCTCGGCCGATGTCATCCGCAGGCTGGAGGAAAAAGGTTTGCTGGGACGCCGTATCAACCCCGAAGACCGCCGCTCTCGCCAGACCTACATCACCGAAGCAGGATTGGCGGCGATGAAGGAAATCAGTGCGGGCATGAACCGCGCCCAGGAACGACTGCTGGACCCACTGACCGCCAAGCAGCGCCAGACCTTTATGACCATGCTGACGCGTGTAGTGGAGCACAACAACCAATATGGTCGTGCCGCCCTGAAAAACATGTGAGAAGCTCGGGGGGCCTCAGGCCCCTTGCGCATACCAATCAGGTAGTTCAAAGGCATGCGCTGGCAGTTTGTAGAGCTGGCGCAAACTTGCCTGACTAAGCATGTCGCGGGGCTGTCCCTGCGCCAATATGCCCCCATCCCGATACAAGATCACCCAGTCCGCCACGCGAGCCGCATGTTCGGGTTGATGCGTACACAAAAGCACACCCAGACCTTCCTGACGCAAGTGCGAGACTTGATCCAGCACCCGTAATTGATTCGCGAAGTCCAGGCTGGAGGCAGGTTCGTCCATGATCAAGAACTGTGAACGCTGCACCAAGGCACGTGCAATCACACACAGCTGACGCTCTCCACCGCTGATCTGATCAATACGTTTTTGAGCCAGCTGCCCGATGCCCAACCGCTCCAGGCAAACGCCTACCCATTGCCGGTCGGCGGCCCGAGGTTGGGTGTACCAGGCCAGCTCACTGGCACAACCTAGCAAGACCCATTGTTCTACCGTGAAGGCAAAGGCCGACTCCTGCGCTTGCGGTACATAGGCCAGTTGTCTGGCCAGGGCACGCGCACTCCATTGCTCCAGGGGCTTGCCCTGCACCTTCACCTGCCCTTTTAAAGGCGGCTGCAGGCCCAGCAAGGTGCGCAGCAAGGTGGACTTACCGCTGCCATTGGGCCCGAGCAAACAAACGACCTGCCCGGTCTGTACGCGCAGATTCACATTACTGGCGACTTGCTTGCGCCCGTAGCCTACAGCCAGATCAATCGCTTCCAAGCCTTGTTCGCTCATCGCTGCCTCGCACCACGAGCCAGCAACAGCAAGAAGCCGGGAGCACCCACCAAGGCCGTCAGCACACCCAAGGGCAATTCCAGCGTGCCTATGCTTCGTGCCAAGGTATCGGTTAACAAGAGGAAGGCGGCGCCCACCAACAAGCAAACAGGCAATAGACGGGAGAAGTCCGGGCCAACCAATAAACGGGCCGCGTGCGGGATCAGCAAACCGACCCAACCTATAATTCCTGCCAGAGCCACGCACACCGCCGTCATCAAGGTCGCGCAAACGATCAGCAGACAACGCAAGGCAGAGACGGGCATGCCCAAGGAGCGGGCCTCCTCATCTTGCAGCGCCAGGACATTGATACGCCAACGCAAAAGCCAGACAGGGACGATGCACGCCAATACCATCAGCGCAGCCGGCCAGACTTCGTAGGAACGTACGGCGCTCAAACCTCCCAATAACCAGAAGGTCATGGAGGGCAATTGAGAGTAGGGGTCGGCCAGGATCTTGATCAGCGACAGGGCGGCACCCAGCAAGGTGCCCACCGCCATCCCGGCCAGGACCAATATCAGAATAGGTGGATGATGGCGTAGCATGCGCGCTAGGCTCAAGACAATGCCCACCGCCAGAAGGCCGCCAACAAAGGCCGCCATCTGTACGCCGAACAAGGAAAAATTCAAATAAATGGCCAGAATCGCCCCCAGACCTGCACCCGAGGACACACCCAGGATATCGGGTGAAACCAGTGGATTGCGAAACATGGTTTGATACGCCGCGCCTGCGGTCGAGAGCGCCGCCCCCACCAGCAAAGCCGCTGCAATACGTGGCAGACGCAAATCCCAGACCACGCGTACGGCCTGACTCTGCCCCGCTTCTGGATCGCTCCCAAAACCGGCGACCAAGGCGCGCAGCACTTCTGTTCCGGACAAGGGATACGCCCCCTGCCTCAGGGCAAACACCACCAATACCGCCAGAACTAGCCCCAGTAAAAGCAGTAGTAGCCCGTAGGACAAACCTGACTTCATGCGCCTTGCTGCGAACCCAGCGGGTCCAGCCCTTGTACCAATCGCTTGATCTGCTCGTCGCTCAAGGACATGCCGTAAAAAGCCGAGTAAAACTCCTGCAACTCTGAATACATGCGTGGCATGGCAGCACTGCCTTCCAGCAAGGCATTAAGCCAGATCACCCCGGCCAGGCGATTGATACCCGGCGGGCCATCCAGCCAGCCAAAGGGCAAGGCGGGTACGCGGTACAAGCGTCCTTCCTTCACTGCCTTGAGCTGACTCCAGGGAGCCTGAGTACGGGCCAGCTCAAAGAAAGCATCATCCTGAGCAAACAGCATGTCCGGGTCCCAGGCCAATAATTGTTCGTAGGAAATACGGCCCAGGCGATTATCGGTTTTCTCGTCCCCCATCACCGTCAAACCGCAAAGCCGCAGCACCTCGGTATGAATGGATTGACCCATGCCGGTTTCCAGACCATCGTTACCGCGTGCCAAATAGGCTTTCAAGCCTTTGGCTCGGGGTCTGGCAGCTTGATGTGCGCTGTCCAGAATTGCCTGTGCACGCAAGGCCAATTGCTGGCCGCGTTCGGCCTGCCCCAGGATATGACCTGCCTGACGCAACTGCGCCGGGCTGTCGTTCAGGCGACCATCCAGCAAGACATAAGGCACGCCCGTCTGCTCTTGCACGGATTTGGCGGCAGACTCGTAATAGGGATTCACATCGCCTATATCCACGACCATATCAGGCTTCAAGGCCAGCAGGCTTTCCAGGGACAAGGTACTGCCCCGACCGGCCAGACGGCCAAGATACGGCAAGGAAAAACCAGCGGCCTCCATCATGCTGCGTGCAGCAGGAGCCAGCTGAAAAGGCCAACCTAAAAGCGCGTGGGGTGCCAGGCAATACACCAGCACAGAAGCGGGCGGACCGGCTGCCACTATCCGCCCCACTTGAGCCGGATCAGGCAGCTTGCCCGCCACACTGATATGCAAGCTGATAGAGCGGCTAGTCCCGGCCTGCTCGGACCGGGCCAGCAAACGGGCATGAGGCGCCAACATAGTCAGTGCCACCCAGGCACGCAATACATCACGACGCTTCATTTATGCCTCTCCCCCTTTAACTGCAAATCACAAAACGGCTTTAGAAACGATAGCTTCCGCCCACAAACCAGACACGTCCGGGCATGGGGTAGCCTTCTTTGTATTGGTACAGCTTGTCGCCCAGATTACGCACACCGGCTTCCAGCGTGATATCCGAATTCGGACGCCAGATACCTTTCAAGCCCAACAAGGCAAAGCCCGGTGTTTTTTCGTAGATCTGATCACCCTTATTGTTTGCATAGGAGTAGTAACGGCCACTTTCGGTTTCCACCGAACCCATCACTTCCCACTGCGCAGTGGGCTTCCAGCTCAGGTGAGCAAACAGGCGGTGATTGGGTGTATCCACCAGTTTGACGTCCGGGTCAGACTGGTTGCGACGATTCAAATATGTGTACGCCAGGCCTGCCGACCAATGAGCAGACAACTCCTGCTGCAAAGACAGCTCCAGACCCATTTGACGAGCCTTGCCGACGTTGGTGGCCTGATCACAAAAACCCACTGGACGGTACTTGTCACAACCGGGAGCCTGAATAACCGTGCTTTGAATCATGTCACGCACCTGGCTCAAAAACAGCGCCGATTCCAGCTGTGCACCTTCCCATGGCTGACCGCGCAAGCCCAGTTCATAGTGAATGGCGTGCTCGGGTTTCAGATCCGGATTAGGTTGGGCGTAGCCCATGCGGCTGGAGTAGCGATCCTTAATCGTGGGGAAACGAGTCTTGTAAGCCACGCTACCGTAGACCTGCATGGCATCGCTCCAGTCGTAACCCAGCTCCAGCAAACCGTTGGTGGCATCGGTATCGCCGGTTTCAAAGTTGTGCGCTTCTTTGGCTTTGCGACGTTCGTGGCTGGCACCCACGCGCAACTGCCACAGCTCACCCAAAGCAATACGGTCTTCAAACGCCAGAGACGTGGTCACGTCCTTATAGTGCTCAGTGCCCGATGGCTTGGGATCACGGTGCTGATCTTCCTTGTAGTGCAAGGCAAAATGCAGCTCGTGATTGTCCAGGCTGGTGTTGACCCACTCCAGAGCAGCACCACGGGTACGGTCAGTGTACTCGCTGGTCGGGCCAGTCAGGGTCGCGTATTGACCATCGCTATACATATCCAGACCGTTCTTGTACTTGTCTTCGTACACGCGGGTCTTGATCGTGTTGCTCTCGCCAATCTGGGTGGAACTCAGGAAGTACAGGCTTTCCTTGTCCCAGTACGGCCAGCGCCAGTAGCGTTGACCCAGCTTGGCATCGTTCACGCCGGTGTAGACCGGATTGTCTTTCTGACCTTTCTGGTTCACGTAACCAATAACGTACTCATCCGTCGCATTGGGCGTGATACCCAATTTAAAAGACGCTTTCTTGTCCATTTGCGAGGCATTACTGCGCATGCCGCCGGTATCGGTAGGACGTGCTTTTTGATCTTCAAAGCCACGCCCCAAGGGGAAGCTGCGTTCGCCTGACCAGGACAAGCCTGCCTGCATGTACCAGGAACCCTGATTGGTGCCAACGTTCAAGGCACTGTAGCGTTGATCGCCCGTGGCGTAACCGGCGCGGAACTCGCCTTCAAACTCTTTGACGGGTTTACGGGTCACCAGGTTGATGGCACCACCCATGATGTTGGGACCATACAGTAAGGAAGCTGCTCCCTTGGCCACGCGAATTTCGCTCAGGTCCATGGTGGTGAAACGGGTAAAGTCCACATAGCCGTCGTACGGCACGTACTGTGGAATACCGTCCAGGAACAAAGGCACCTGACGAGAATCAAAACCACGCACATAGACCATCTGTTCGTTACGGGCACCGCCCGCCGACACAGTCACGCCGGGTTGCACACTAACGGCAGCACCCACATCGCGCAAATCAAAAGCCTGCATTTCTTTCTGGCTGACTGCGCTCTCCCCCAACGGAGCCTCGCGATCCAGGCTGGACTGAACAACCACTTTGCCCAGCTGAAACACGCGGTCATTGTTTTCCTGAGCCTGAGCCTGGCTAACTGCCAAGGCCCCCATCATGCTCAAGACCAATGCGCGCGGCACAAAACAGACGGACTGATGACGCGCTGCTGTGGCGCGTTTGGACTGATGTCTCATTCCCCTTCCCTATTCGATCTTTCTAATTGATTTATGAACTGACGCCACACAAAGATGCGGCACAAAAAAAAACGGACCCCAAGGGGCCCGTAAATAGAACCCATCATCGAGCGATGAGTGATGGTTCTTTCGAAAACACCGCTATATAGTAAAGCATATAGCGAAGAACAACAACTAGCCAGAAACTTTAAGGTTCAGGTTTTCCCGTCTTCCCGATTTGCGGCTTCTCGCCAACAATACGGCTGTACTGAGCATTTACATCAAAATGCTGCCAGCAAGGTGCCTGCACAAACGGGCACCCAAACGATCCCAAGACATCAGGACCCGCGCAAATACTGGCGCAAATCCACAGGAGCACAATTTATGTTTAAAGCCATGACGCGCGGTTCGGTCCGCCTGGTTGAACGCTATCTACCCGATCCGTATATTTTCGTCATCCTGCTCACACTGATTGCCGGTATTGCGGCCATGGCGTTTGAGCAACGCTCTCCCATGGAGATCATCCAATATTGGGGTAATGGCTTTTGGGGCCTGCTGACCTTTGCCATGCAAATGCTGCTGGTCTTGCTGACCGGTCACATGCTGGCCAGCACGCCACTGGTAAAAAGCTGGTTGCGTGGCCTGGCCTCGCTGGCCCGTTCGGCTGGTTCCGCCATCATTCTGGTGACCCTGGTGTCACTGGCGGCCAGCTGGATCAACTGGGGTTTCGGCCTGGTGGTCGGTGCCCTATTCGCCAAAGAGCTGGCCCGTCAGGTCCGCGTGGACTACCGCTTGCTGGTTGCCAGTGCCTACTCCGGCTTTCTGGTCTGGCACGGTGGCTTGGCCGGTTCTGTACCACTGACCATTGCCACCTCGGGCCACTTTTCTGAAGACAAGATCGGCATCATCGGGACCTCCGACACCATCTTCGCCTTCTTTAACCTGGCCATTGTGATCGCCCTGTTCATTCTGGTGCCACTGATTAACCGTTTGATGTTGCCCAGTGACAAGGAAAGTATTTACGTCGACCCCAAGCTGCTGGAAGACACGCCAGACGACGTCAACCAGACCACCGATCGTCCAGCAGACCGTCTGGAAAACAGCCGTCTGATCTCCATCGTGATTGGTGTCGCTGGCCTGGCCTACCTGTTTGACTACTACGTGTTGCGCGGTGCGACCCTGAATCTGAACGTGATCAACTTCACCTTCCTGATTCTGGCCATCTTGCTGCACGGCACTCCACGTCGTCTGCTGAAAAGCCTGGATGAAGCCATCCGCGGCGGTGCCGGGATTGTGATTCAGTTCCCCTTCTACGCAGGCATCATGGCCATCATGATCGACTCCGGTCTGGCTGCCAGCCTGTCCGAGTGGATGGTGTCCTTTGCCACGGCGACCACCCTGCCCTTCTGGACCTTCATGAGCGCCGGTCTGGTCAATATCTTTGTGCCCTCGGGCGGTGGCCAGTGGGCCGTACAAAGCCCGGTCGTGATTGCTGCCACACAGGCTCTGGATGCGGACATGGCGCGCACCGCCATGGCCGTTGCCTGGGGCGACTCCTGGACCAATATGCTGCAGCCTTTCTGGGCCTTGCCGGTATTGGCTATTGCCGGTCTGAAAGCCAAGGACATCATGGGCTTTTGCCTGATTCAGTTGATTGTCTCGGGTATTGTGATCTCGATTGGTTTGACCTGGTTATAAGACAGGCCGGGACGCCTTCATCAGGCATCGCATCCTGACTGGCAATAAAAAACGCCCCCTGAATATCCATGGGGCGTTTTGCATTGAGCAGGCTGCAAGCAGCCGAAGCATAAGCAGGACGCAAACAAGCCACCACAAAGAAGGGCAATGACGATATGAGGGGGAATGAAATGAAGGTAGAGATGGTGGGCGGTACAAGGTTCGAACTTGTGACTTCCACCGTGTGAAGGTGGCACTCTACCACTGAGTTAACCGCCCGGAGCTTTAAAGAACTACAAAAGCTGCGAAGAAAAAAACTATAGCATGGCCCTGATTGATTTACAAGTTCAGGGCCAGCTCTTTTCTTAAATAATTACTCCGTTGCCGGGTTGAGCATCTCACGCCACATGGGCGGCTTCTTGTTCTGCTTTTCCAGCACGTCCATGTATTTCTCATGCTCGGCCTGATCGGCTTCGGACGCGCGCAGCACTTTCAGCACGCTGGCGTCAAACTTGCCCAGGCTCAGATTGCTGCCATCCCCACCTTGCCCATCAGACTCGTCAAAGTCCATCAGCAAGGCGTCCTGGCCACGGGTCATGGCCAGCCAGACATCAGCCAGCAACTCCGAGTCCAGCAAAGCGCCGTGCAAGGTACGGTGAGAGTTGGAAATACCGTAGCGTTCGCATAGGGCATCCAGGGAGTTGCGCTTGCCGGGGTGCATTTCCCGCGCCACCAACAAGGAGTCGGTGATGCTGTCGCAGTACTGCGAGAATGGGCCTTTACCTACCTTTTGCAGCTCGGCATCCAAAAAACGTGTATCAAAGGAGGCGTTATGAATAATGACTTCCGCACCCTGCACAAAATCCAGCACCTGATCCACCACATCCTTGAAACGTGGGTGGCCGGACAGAAATTCCGTGGTCAAGCCGTGAATTGCCAAAGCTTCAGGATCAGAGTCCCGGTCCGGGTTTAGATACAAGTGCAGATGGCGGCCCGTCAATTTACGATTGAACAGCTCTACCCCACCCACTTCAACAATGCGGTGCCCTTCACGAGGCTCCAGACCGGTGGTTTCAGTATCCAGAATAATTTGACGCATTCACTTTCCCTACAAATTCAATCACAGTAATGGCACTCGACAAGGAGGCTATACAAACAGCTTCCCCGCAGACCAGCACTACAGGTTTAGACAGAGGCCTCGGGCTTATCAATCAATTCCAGTTGCTTGTCCTGCCCTTCTTTCTTGCCCGCAATCAGCGTATAGGCCACCGGCACCACAAACAAGGTCAACAAAGTTCCCAGGGACAAGCCGCCCACCAGCACCCAACCAATCTGCTGACGGGATTCGGCACCCGCCCCAGAGGCATAGGCCAGCGGCAAGACCCCCAGCACCATGGCGCCGGTTGTCATCAAGATGGGGCGCAGGCGCATCTCGCAAGCGCGCACCACGGCATTGTACAAACTGGCCCCCGCTTCGCGTTGTTGAGTGGCAAATTCCACAATCAAGATACCGTGCTTGGTAATGAGCCCCACCAGGGTAATCAAACCGATCTGACTGTAAATGGACAAGGTCCCGCCCGACAGCCATAGGGCCAGCAAGGCCCCCGTCATGGACAAGGGCACGGACAGCATGATGATGAGCGGGTTGCGCCAGCTTTCAAACTGCGCGGCCAGCACCAGGTAAATAAAGGCCAGTGCCATCAGGAAGACCAGATAGATACTGCCCGAGGAATCCCGGAACTCGCGCGACTGGCCATCCAGGTCTGTCTGCACCGTTTCCGGCAAGGTCTTGCGAGCCACCTCATTCATGTGTTCGAGCACCTCACCCAAGGCATAGCCAGGGGCCACTGATGCTTCCACAATGACCGCCCGCAAGCGGTTGAAGTGGTTCAGCGATTGCGGCGATACGCTCTCGCGCACATTCAGGAAGTTGGAGGCCTGCACCATGCCACCATCTTTAGTGCGCACGTAAATATCCAGAATGTTTTGCGGGCTGGAACGAGCCTGCTTGTCCACCTGCACAATCACGTCGTACTGCTCGCCATCGCTCTTGTAGCGCGTGACCTGACGCCCACCCAGCATGGATTCCAGAGTGCGGCCTACCGCTTCCACCGATACGCCGGTATCGGCCAGCTTGTCGCGGTCTACATCAATACGGATTTCTGGTGTGTTCAAGCGCAAGTCCGTGTCCACGTTCAACAGCCCTGGATAGTCTCGCAGCTCAGCCAGAAAACCGTCCACGATCTTGGCCAGCTCCGGATACGGTGCCTGGCTCATGATCACAAACTCCACTGGCTTGGAAGTGGCCCGCTGTCCCAACGACGGCGGGTTAGTGGGGAAAGCACGCGCACCGGGAATGGCGGAGAAATGCGGTTGCAGTTCACGCGCAATGGATTGCTGGTTACGTGTGCGCTCCTCCCACGGCTTCAAGCGCAAAATTGCAAAGGAATCGGTGACGGTAGGGAAACCAATAATGGACTGATACCCCTCTGTCTCCGGTATGCCGCGATATAGCTCTTCCACCCGCTCCACATTGCGCAAGGTGTAATCCAGCGTAGCGCCTTCGGGCGAATTCACAATCCCGAAAATCACACCTCGGTCTTCAATCGGAGCCAGTTCGCTTTTGATAACCGTAAACAGCAGCCCACTGGTCGCGGCAACGGCCACACCAATGAACAGGACCAGAAAACGCCAGCGCAAGGCGCGAATCAGGTTACGGCGGTAGCCTCGTGTCAGCCAGACCAGGAAATTCTCGATACCCTGACTGACACGGCCCACTTTCGCACCATGTGGACGTAACATGCGCGAGCACATCATGGGCGTCAGGGTCAGGGCCACGAAACCGGACACCAGCACGGCAGCCGCCAAGGTCAGGGCAAACTCAATGAATAATCGCCCGGTACGGCCTGTGGCAAAAGCCAGTGGGGCATACACCGCCACCAGGGTTAGCGTCATGGCAATCACAGCGAAGGCAATTTCACGCACACCCAAAAAGGCAGCCTGCATGGCCGTCTTGCCCTCTTCGATATGGCGGTACACGTTCTCCAGCACCACAATCGCATCGTCCACCACCAGGCCAATCGCCAGCACCATGGCCAGCAAGGTCAGCGTGTTGATGGAAAAGCCCAGCATGTACATGATGGCGAAGGCCCCGATCAGGGAAATCGGAATCGTCACAATGGGAATCACACTGGCGCGGAAACTGCGCAGGAAAAACACAATCACCAGCACCACCAGCAAGATGGCCTCGGCAATGGTGGTGTACACCGAATCAATGGATTTCTGAATGAAGATGGAGCTGTCGTAAGACACGGACAACTTCATATTGCCCGGCAGGCTTTCGTTGATGCGCTCCACTTCTGCTCGCACGGATTTGGACAGATCCAGCGGGTTGGCGGTGGACTGTTTGGTCACGCCAATGTTCAAACTGTTTTGCCCATTGAATCGGGCCAGTACCCGTTCCTCGGCAGGCCCGATACGCACGTCGGCAATATCGGAGATGCGCACCGGATAACCGGCTGCCTGACTGATGATGATGTTGCGAAATTCCTCGGGCGTTTCCAGGTCGGTGGAGGAAACCACGGAAAACTCGCGTGCATCGGACTCGATACGGCCCGCCGGAATCAGCACGTTCTGTTTGCGCAGAGCATCTTCCACATCCTGCACGGTCAGCTGGTAGGCTCCCAAACGGGTGCGATCCAGGTCGATACGCATGGCGGGCAAGCGCTCGCCAAACACGCGCACTTCAGCGGCACCAGGCAAGACGGACAAGCGCGTTTTAATGTAGCGGTTGATGTAGTCCGAGGCCTCCAGCATGCTGTAGTCGCCGGTATCCACACCTACATAAATAATTGGGGTGGAGTCTGCTTCCACCTTGTTGATGATGGGCTCGTCCACCTCATCGGGCAGAAAACGTCGGGCACGCGATACCTTGTCGCGCACATCAGCCGCAGCGGCATCGGGGGCCCGGTCCAAATTGAATTTAATGTTGATCAGGCTGCGCTCGGAACGGCTGCGTGAAGTCATCACGTTCACACCCTCGATCCCGGACAACTGATCTTCAAGAGGCTTGGTCACCTGGGACTCGATCACCTCCGGTGAGGCCCCTTTATAGTTGGTGATGACGGAGACTACCGGCTCGTCAATAGCGGGGTATTCGCGTACGGTCAGGCGTTCATAGGAAATGAAACCGACCAGCACAATCACCAAAGACAGAACCGTGGCAAATACCGGGCGACGGATACATAAGTCAGAAAGAACCATGATTCCGTCCTATTGCTGCGGCTGTGTTTGGACGTCGATCACTTCCTGAATATCGACCGGCACTCCGTCACGAACCTTTTGCAGCCCGGCCACCAGCACATTGTCACCCGCTTTCAGATCGCCTGTGACTTGTACCCAGCCCTGCTCGCGTACACCAACCTGCACCTGACGGCGCTCGGCCCGACCATCTTTCACAATATAGATGTACTGATCCTGCCCCGAAGGAGCCAAGGCGGTTTCAGGCACCATCAAAGCCTGGTAACGCGACAGTTCAAGGCGTACCCGGCTGAACAAACCGGGGCGCAAAGCGCCATCTTCATTGGGCACCTGAGCCCGCAGCAAAATGGAACGGCCAGCCGTATCCACCGCCGGGCTGACAGCCAGTACCGAGCCATGGCGGGTTTCGCCCAGGAAGGCATCAAAGCGCAGTTCGACCGGCATGCCGGCCTTCACATCGGCCAGATATTGTTCAGGGATACGGAAGTCCACGTTCAAGGTCGAAACCGCTTCCAGCTGCACCAGATCCGTACCCGGCCCAACATAATCACCCACCGAGACATTACGCAAGCCGGTCACACCATCAAAGGGGGCACGGATACGGGTCTTGTCCAGCTGCACACGCGCCAATTGCACTTCGGCTTGCTGAACAGCCAAACGGCTACCGGACTCGTCTTTGGCCTGCTGGCTGATAAAGCCCTGACGGCTCAATTCCGAAGATCGCTTGTGCTGACTATTGGCCAGATTCAAATTTGCCTGTGCCTGATTCAGTTGCGCCTGCGCCATGGCCGGGTCCAATTGAATCAGGAGCTGGCCTTTCTTGACGGGCTGACCTTCTTCAAAGCTGATCGCTGAAATACGACCACTGATCTCGGGCCGCAGCACGACGGACTCTCTGGCCACCAGGGTTCCCACCGCCGCCACATCACGAATCAACTCACTTTGCCGCACGGGTAAAACTTCCACCCGCGTGGCGTCAGACTGCGCCCAACTGGGGCTGCTACTGGCAAACAGTACAAGAAACAGAGAAAAAATCGTGGGACGCAGCGTGGAAATCATGGGCGGCTTATCCTGACCGGCCAGGCCGGTGAAGCTGTCTGACAAAATATGACGAGTGGCTAATAGTACTATCAGCGGGCTACAACTCTGCCCAAGATCTTATAACTGCCTGGCGATTTCCACCCCTTCATTAGCCAACTTATCCGCACGCTCGTTGCCGGGATCACCCGCATGGCCACGCACCCATAACCAGGTCAGCTCATGTTTTGCGGCCTGCTGCTCCAACTCCTGCCACAGGTCGGCATTCTTGACGGGCTTTTTATCGGCAGTACGCCAGCCGCGGGCTTTCCAGCCGGGCAACCATTCGTTCATGCCTTTTTGTACGTACTGCGAATCGGTGTGTACCCGCACCTGGCAAGGGCGTTTCAAGGCTTTGAGAGCCTCGATCACGGCCATCAGTTCCATGCGGTTATTGGTAGTATTGGCCTCGCCACCGCAAATGGCTTTTTCACGTCCGCCATGACGCAACAAGGCGCCCCAGCCCCCCAAACCGGGGTTGCCCTTGCAGGCACCATCGGTCCAAATATCGACAACATCAGTCATGTCTTGCTAATTCCTTCATCGGCAGCGCGTCCAGCAACCACCATAGGCCGACGCACACGCCGACGGTTTTTCTTCCACTTGGGCCCGACCATACGCAAGGCCGGCGTGCGTTTGACCGCACTAATCATGTAGACGGCCCCCGCAAAGCTCCACCAGCGTGCACCGCTTTGCTCCATCCAGGACCAGCGGTCCAGCCAGGACTGCTGACGGCACAACGGTGCGTAACAGCCCATCTGCGTACTTTGCACATCAAAGGACAAAAGCTTTAACCAGTCGCGCAAGCGCGAGGGTGACATCACATCTCCCGGCAAGGTAGGCGTGCCCCGCTCCAGACCCGGAATCCAGTCGTGGGCACCCCACAAACTCAAGGGGTTGAAACCCGTCAGGAGAATGCGCCCTTCTGGCACCAGAACGCGCTCGGCCTCTCGCAACACCTGATGCGGGTCGCTGGCGCTTTCCAATGTATGAGGCAGGATTAAAAGATCAATGCTTTGCGTATCAAAAGGCAGATGCTCGGGTTCGGCATAAACCAGGTTCTTCTGCTGAGCGGGCAAGACGCCGGCCTGAGCCGTACATACCTTGCAGGAGATGCGACTATGCGCCAGGAGGTCCCAATGCGGCAATCCAATTTGTATGGCATGATACCCGAAGGTGTTGACCACCTCCGCATCGATTCCGGCTTGTTCCCAAGCCCGCACATATCGCCCCGGTACGGTTTCCAACCACTGGGCAAATTGATCATTCAAAGTCTGCTCCACTGGCGCTCTCTCCCTCTACCATGATGAATGCATTTACCTGGCCTGTGCCAAGCGATGTTCGCCTGATTCCACTACCAGCCCTGAACGACAACTATATATGGGCTTTAAGTCGAAACGGTCATGCCCTGGTTGTGGACCCCGGCCAGGCCGCCCCGGTTCTGGATTGGCTGGAACGCGAGTCCTTACAACTGGATGCCATTTTACTGACACACCACCACGGTGACCACGTTGGGGGTGTCATGGATATCCTGGCCAAGCACCCGGCTCGCGTCTGGGGCCCCGCCAACGAGCGTCTGCCTGCCTGTGACGTGCGTGTCGGCCAGTCCGATAAGGTCGAGTTACCTACTCTGGAACTGACGCTGGACGTGCTGGACATCCCCGGCCATACCGCCGGACACGTTGCGTACTTTGGTCAAAATGAGGTAAAACAGCCCTTTGTTTTCTGTGGTGATACCTTGTTTGCTGCTGGTTGCGGACGCCTGTTTGAAGGCACCCCGGCACAAATGACGGATTCCCTGGGCAAGTTGGCAAAACTGCCATCGGACACCCTGATCTGCTGTGCGCACGAATACACTTTATCCAATTTACGCTGGGCTCTAGAGGTAGAGCCGGACAATCCCCAACTGCATGAACGTTGGAAACAGGATAATCTCAAGCGTCAGCAAAACTTGCCTACGGTGCCCTCCACCTTGAAAACAGAATTGGCTACCAATCCATTTCTGCGTTGTGAGACGACTGCTGTTATCAAGGCTGCCGAGCACCATGCTGCCCAGTCCCTTAATAATCCTGTCGAGGTATTTGCCAGCCTGCGCGACTGGAAAAACAATTTCTGAAGATTCCGCAATGAACCTAATGAGACTTTTTGCGCTGCTATGCGCTTTCGTGCTGGCAGGCTGCGCCACAGGCCCCAAGGTCAGCCCTCAAAAAGCCGCCAAGACCTCCACCAGCATTGCCGCCGATACGTCTCGCACCATTGATCTGACCCACCCACCCAAAGACGCGTGGGACCGGATGCGCCGGGGTTTCTCCATCCCCAACCTGCATACCGATCTGGTTGATTACTGGACCAACTACTACGCTTCGCACCCCGAATCCATCCGTACCATGAGCCAGCGCGCCTCGCGCTATCTGTACCACATCATGGACGAGCTCGATGCCCGTGGCCTGCCTTCCGAACTGGCCTTGCTGCCTTTTGTGGAAAGTGCCTATAACCCCGTCGCCTATTCGCGCTCCCATGCGTCCGGTCTGTGGCAGTTCATCCCCAGCACCGGCACACAATACAAGCTGGAGCAGAACTGGTGGGTAGACCAGCGCCGTGACCCGGTCGAGTCCACTCGCGCTGCTTTGGACTATCTGTCTTACTTGTACGAGTTCCAGGGCGACTGGTATTTGGCCCTGGCCTCCTACAACTGGGGTGAAGGTTCGGTACGCCGCGCCATGGAGCGTAATGAACAGGCCAACCTGGATGTTGACTACTTATCGCTGAAGATGCCGGACGAAACACGTAATTACGTCCCCAAACTGCAAGCGATCAAAAACATTGTGGCTAACCCGGAGCGTTATGGCATCACCCTGCCTCCAGTCAGCAATACACCGTATTTCACAGCCGTGCGCAAAAACAAGGACATTGACGTAGCCCTTGCTGCTGAACTGGCTGAAATCTCCGTGGACGAGTTCAAAGCCTTGAACGCTGCCCACAATCGCCCCACAATCCCTGCCGATCGCGGTACCTTGCTGCTGCCCGCCAACAAGGTGGATATCTTCAATGCCAATCTGGCGGCCTACCAGGGCAAGCTCAGTAACTGGAAGGCCTACCAATCCAAGCGCGGCGAAAGCTATCTGTCCATTGCCCAGCGTCACGGCATTACCTTGTCGCAGCTGCGCTCCATCAACGGTTTGGGTAGCAAGAGCACCAAGGCCGTGGCCCAGACACTATTGGTGCCCAGCACCACCTTGGGTGAAGGCAGCCTGCAACTGGCTTCTCTGACCAATACACCTGCCGCCCCGGTAGCGCAAAGCACACGCCGTGCTCGTACGCAAACGGCCAGCGTCAACCGCAAGAATGACACTGTTGTTTTGCGTCGCGGCGCCAATGTGCGCACCCATACGGTTCGACAGGGCGATACACTTTACGCCTTGGCCAAACGGTACGACACTTCGGTGGCAGAACTGCGGCGCCTGAACAATATCAAAGGCAGCTCTCTTTCCAGGGGGACACGTTTGCGTGTTCCCGGTTCCAATATTCGTGGCTAAGTCCACCCACTAATTACATAAAGGATTTTCAGCATGGGTTTCCTGCAAGGAAAACGCATCCTGGTCACAGGCGTCCTCTCGAATCGCTCTATTGCTTACGGGATTGCGCAAGCATGTCGCCAACAAGGTGCTGATATTGCCCTGACCTATGTAGGCGAGCGTTTTAAAGAACGTGTTGAAGGCTTTGCCAAAGAACTGGGCACGGATATCGTGCTGCCCTGTGATGTGTCTGAAGACGATCAGATCGAACAGGCCATGGCCTCGCTGGGCGAGCGCTGGGACGGTCTGGACGGTTTGGTGCACTCCATTGGTTTTGCACCCCGTGAAGCCATTGCCGGCAACTTCCTGGACGGCCTGTCGCGCGAATCGTTCCGCGTCGCTCATGACATTTCCGCCTACAGCTTTCCCGCACTGGCCAAGGCTGCCCTGCCCTTGCTGAAGGGCCGCAAGAGTTCGGTGCTGACCCTGACCTACCTGGGCGCTGAAAAAGCCATCCCTAACTACAACACCATGGGCGTGGCCAAAGCTGCGTTGGAAGCCTCGGTGCGTTACCTGGCGGTGGCGCTGGGCGAGTACGGCATTCGTGCCAACGCCATCTCGGCCGGTCCTATCAAGACACTGGCTGCCAGCGGCATCAAGGATTTCTCCACCATTCTGAAATTCGTAGAGACGCACGCTCCCTTGCAGCGCAACGTCACCATTGAAGAAGTGGGCAATGTGGCCTCCTTCCTGATGTCCGAATTGGCCAGCGGTATCACAGGCGAAATCACGCACGTTGACGCCGGCTTTAACTGCATCGTTCCGGGTATGCAGGAGTAAGGCTTCACGCTTTGATGGGAATAAAAATAGCGGCCTTGGCCGCTATTTTCTTGCTTGGAAACTTCCAGACAAAACCTGCGCAGCTTGGTGTGTGTCGCTGGGGATGGAACCCGAACAAAGCCTGCCCAATCCTGCTAAATCCTGTCACAGGCCAATCAGGCAGAACAGACAGCCCTGTAAGGCTCTGGCGAATCACTCGCCCTGCGCTCCCTCTTCCACAAAATCGCTACGCAAAATGCCATGCCGTTGCAGCTTGTCGTAAAAGGTTTTGCGCGGGATACGCAGGTCCTGCAAGGTCGCCTTGATATCGCCACGATGGCGTGCCAGCGCCTGACGTATCTGCTGCGACTCGAACTGCTCCATGCGGGCGGGCAGGCTCAAGTCCTCGTTTTCCAGCTCCTTGATCTCCGGGTGCTGCACACCCAGCACTTCACGTTGCGCAAAGTGCGCCAGCTCGCGCACATTGCCCGGCCAATGGTGTGATTGCATATAGGCCAGGCTGCGCGCATCGGGCATCTTTTGCGGCATGCCGTACTTCTTGGCAGCCAGCGCCGCAAAGTGGGCGAACAGCATGGGGATGTCCTCCTTGCGCTCTCGCAACGGTGGCAGACGCAAGGTGACCACATTGAGTCGGTAATACAAATCGGCGCGGAAGTTCGTACGCTGGGCGGGGTCGGACAAATCCACCTTGCTAGCGGCAACGACGCGGATATCTACCGGGTGCTCTTCGTTGGAACCCAAAGGAGTTACGCAACGGGTTTCCAGCACACGCAGCAAGCGCACCTGCGCAATCATGGGCATGCTTTCGATTTCATCCAGAAACAGCGTGCCACGGTGTGCATGTTCAACACTGCCTACACGTCTGCGCTGCGCGCCCGTGAATGCCCCGGCTTCGTGACCGAACAGCTCGCTTTCAATAATGGTTTCAGGCAAGGCACCACAATTCAGCGCCACAAAACGATGCTGTGCTCGGGCGCTCCAGCGGTGCAGCAACATGGCCACCACCTCCTTGCCTGTGCCGGTTTCCCCTTCCACCAGCACATCCACATCGGACTGTGCCAGATGCCGCAAGGTAGTGCGTAAATTGACCATGACCTCGGAATTACCCAGGAGCGCCGGGCCTTGGCCATCCTCGTCCAGTTCTTCGCGCAAGGCACGGTTTTGCAGAACCAGACTGCGCTGCATGGCGGCATGACGTATTACCGTCAGCAGGCGTTCGGCCTGATAGGGCTTGGTCAGAAAATCAAAGGCGCCATCGTGCATGGCCTGTACGGCCATATCAATATCGCCGTGGCCAGTAATCAGTACGACGGGCTGCTCGGGATCGCGAGCATGCAAGGCCTGCATCAGCGCCAGGCCATCCATGCCCGGCATACGAATATCCGTCACCACCACGCCGGGATAATCCTTGGGCAAGCGGCTCAAGGCCTCCTGCCCGCTGGCACAGGCCACCACTTTCAGGCCCGCCAGTTCCAGACTTTGCACCACGGCGGCACGCAAGTCCGCATCATCATCAACAAACGCGACTTCCATTCTTATCTCTCTCCCTGGCCCAGCTCGCTATCGGCATTGCGCAGCACGATATGGAACGTGGCGCCACCCAGGCGCGAAGGCCCTTCTTCCAAACGGCCACCCAGGGCCGCCACAATATCGTGCGAGATCACCAACCCGAGGCCCACGCCTTGCCGGCGGCTGGAGCTAAAGGGGGTAAACAGGCGCTGGCGGATTTCCGGACTCAGGCCGGGGCCGTTGTCAGAAACCACAATGCGCACATGCTGCTGCTCGCTCATCACTTCAATACGAATGCGCCCCTGACGGCTCCCTTCCAGAGCATCAAGCGCATTACGCAGTAAATTCACCAGAACCTGTTCCAGGCGTACCGGCAAAGCCCATACACGCACAGATTCGTTCACGCCTTCCAGCTCCAGATCTACACCCTGTGCCCTTGCCCGGTGTTCCAATAATTGCCAGGCGCTATCCACGGCCGAGCGTACCCGTACCGGGCCTTCCTGCTCTTTGGGCTTGCGAGCGTAATGGCACAGCTGAGAGGTAATGCTGCCGATGCGTTGGGTCAACGTCTGGATGCGGGACAGGTTCTGCCGTGCCGTTTCCGTCTGGCCCTGATCCAGCAAACGCAAAGTGTTGTCGGCATAGACCTCAATCGCCGCCACGGGCTGGTTGATCTCGTGAGCCACCCCCGCCGTCACCTGCCCCAGAAAGGACAGCTTCTCGGCCTGCTCCAACTGTTCACGCAGATCACGTGCACGCGAACGGGCTTCCTGCAGGGCCTGCATCTCCTGCTCCAGGCGGCGACGCGCCACCTGCAACTGGGCGGTGCGGGACTCCACCGCTTCTTCAAGGGCATCACGCAGCAACTCCTGCCGCGCCTGGGCTTCCCGTCGCTGTTGATTGCGTTGCAGCGCCAAGGCCGTCAGCACCAGCGCTGCGAATAACAGTCCCATCACCGTCAGACGGGATTGAAAGGCCTGGGTCTGCAACGCGGCATCCATAGGAGCCATCGCGTGCAAAGTCCAATCACTGCCCGCGACAGGCTGCTGCACATGCAAAAAGCGCTCCTGCCCCAGTGTCCAGAAGGAGGCCCGTTCGCCGGAATCCGACATATTCAAGCCCACTGACTCCAAGGGCTCATTACCAAACTGCTGACTGGCCCGCAGCTTGACCAGTTGCTCGGGCGCAGCTTGATCCAGACTATGCAAACGCCAGTCCGGTTCACCACTTAGCAGGATCACGCCATTGGGATCACTGACAAACATGCGATCGCCATAACCTTCCCATTCTTTTTCCAGCAGATCGAATACCAGCTTGATGACGACCACACCAACCGGCTTGCCGTCCTGATCTTGCACCATGCGTGAAATGTACAAACCCGCCTTGCCGCTGGCAGTCCCCAAGGCAAAGTATTCCGCATGCCCCTGCTCCAGGGCTTTGGTGAAGTAAGGGCGGAAACCGTAGTGATTGCCCACGAAGCTGTCGGGCTCCTGCCAGTTACTGGACACCAGCGTCTGCGAATGAATATCCAGCAGGTACAGAACAGGAGCGCCCGTATCTTCGGCCAATTGCTGGAACTTGCGATTCAAAGCCTCGGCATCACCATAGGCAGGATTGCCCATCAGGTATTGGCGCAGAGCCTCGTCCTGGGCCAGCGCAAAGGACAAGGTGCGGAATTTGTCGCGAATTGTCCTGATCCAGCCGGCATTCCCGCGCATCAAGGAATCAAGCCGCTGTTCGCTTTGTGTCAGCAAACGAGCCGTGCCCAAATCGGCCGAACGCCAGAAGGCAAACAGCCCCAGCACAACGGCCAAGCCCAGCAGCAGCAACCATTCGAGCCTGAAGCGCCGCCGCATGCCCGAAGAAACCGGAATGGAGTTCATGAAACCTGTGCGAAATATCGCCAAAAATTAGTAATAGCTGTGCGGATTTTCGCACACATAAGCAGATAGCGGGGAAGTCTCCTGTCCGCAAGCCGCTTATTTACTGGTTTTCTGCCGGTGAACAGATTGGCACGGATGTTGCTTTAGTCATGAGCTTATGGGCCGGGACAAGGATTCCGGCGAGCTTAAACCGCCTGCCCACACACAATTCCAAGCAGGCCACCAGCTGACTGCCAGGTCGGCTACATCAAGTCACGGAGACGACATCATGATGGATATAAGCACAGGAGACCGTTCGGTACCGCAGATCGTCAAAATCAAGTGGTATCGAATTTTGTACGTACAGGTCATCATCGCCATCACTATCGGGATTTTGCTGGGCCATTTTTACCCCTCGCTGGGCGAGAGCATGAAGCCTTTGGGCGATGCCTTCATCAAGCTGGTCAAAATGATTATTGCGCCCGTCATTTTCCTGACGGTAGCCACCGGCATTGCCGCCATGACAGACCTGCAAAAAGTGGGCCGTGTGGTGGGCAAGGCCATGATTTACTTTCTGACTTTCTCCACGCTGGCCCTGATTGTAGGCTTGGTGGTCAGCAATATCGTGCAGCCCGGCCATGGCATGAACATTGACCCCAGCACCCTGGACCCCAGCTCTATCCAGGGCTACGTGCAGCAAGCCCATGACAGCACGCTGACAGGCTTTTTGATGAACATCATCCCTGCCACCCTGATCAGCCCCTTTACCGGCGGCGACATTCTGCAGGTGCTGTTTGTGGCCGTGCTGTTTGGTATTGCCCTGGCCGCTGTGGGCGATCACGGCAAACCCGTGCTGAAACTGCTGCAAGCCTTGATGACGCCTGTTTTCAAGCTGGTTGCCATCCTGATGAAAGCCGCTCCCATCGGGGCCTTCGGTGCCATCTCTTTCACCATCGGTAAATACGGGATTGAATCCGTGTCCAGCCTGGCGCTGCTGGTGGTGACTTTCTACGTCACCTCCGTGCTTTTTGTGCTGATCATTCTGGGTGCCGTGGCCCGCTACAACGGCTTTTCCATCACCAAGCTGATCCGCTACATTCGTGAAGAACTGCTGCTGGTGCTGGGTACCAGCTCCTCGGAAGCGGCTTTGCCTACCTTGATGCAGAAGATGGAACGCGCCGGGTGTGCCAAGTCGGTTGTGGGCCTGGTTGTACCTACCGGCTACTCCTTCAACCTGGACGGCACCAATATCTACATGACCATGGCGGCCCTGTTCATCGCCCAGGCTTGTGATATTCCACTGACCTTGCAGCAGCAGGTTCTGCTATTGCTGGTTGCCATGCTCAGCTCCAAAGGCGCGGCGGGTGTAACGGGGGCCGGTTTCATTACCTTGGCGGCTACCCTGTCCGTGGTGCCTTCGGTACCTATCGCTGGCATGACTCTGATCCTGGGGATTGACCGCTTCATGTCCGAATGCCGTGCGCTGACCAATCTGGTGGGCAATGCGGTTGCCACCATTGTGGTTGCCCGCTGGGAAGGCGAACTGGATGCCGATCAACTTAACAGCGCCATGAATGGCGAGCTGCCACCACTGGATACCAGTGTCACCTTGCATCAGCGTGGTGACATGGAGATTCCCGCACAAGAGGCCAGCGAGCCGCGCGCGACTGTTGCAGCCTGATTCGGGCACTTGAAAAGAAAGGCCGGTTTTCAATTGAGAACCGGCCTTTTGCTTGTCTGCATGTTCTGGCCAAGCTGCTCCCGCTCGTATTGCTTCGGGCAGGTCGTTAGCGACTCAGTCAGACAGAAGGAAACTGCACAATCTCGCTGTCTGGCGTCCAGGCAGGGTATTTATCCATGATGCTCAGGAACAAAGGGCTGGACTGAAAGTTCAGCAACCAGGTCGACAAGGCCGTCCAAGGCTGCGCATCAAACCAGCCCCTGTTCACTTGTGCGAATTGCCGCACAAAGGGGGCAATCGCCAAATCTGCCAGACAAGGACGCTGTCCCATCAGGTAGCCCTGCTGTTCAATGCGGGCATTCAGGCCCATCAATAATTCACTGGCTTGGGCTCTATGCAGGGCCGAAAAACTGGCTGCATCCGTGAATTGTTCATCCTCGGTATGGCGATCCGGGTATTTATAGCAATCCAGATGCCGCTTGAAAGGCCCGTCATTGGCCGCAATCAGGGCCAGCATTTGCTCGACATCGCCCTGCTCAGGCTGCAAATACTGCTTGGGATCTTGAATCGCCAAAGCCCAACGCATGATGTCCAGGCTTTCATCAATAACCTTGCCATCGGGCAAGACCAGCACCGGGACGGTGGCTTTGGGAGAGGCCAGGCGCAGGGCCTCGGGTTTGTCGCGCAGTACGACTTCGCGCAACTGACAAGTTACGCCGCTGGCCGCAATAGCCAGCCGTGCCCGCATGGCATAGGGGCAACGGCGAAAGGAATACAAAATGGGCAGATCAGATAAGGACATGCTCAATCCGTTAAAAAGCCGCGCCACAGGCACGGACTTAAAGCGCTGGCGTTTATGCAAAGCGCCCTTCTGTAGCAGAAGGGCGGACTATAAACGACGCAGCGCCAGAATCAAGCTAGTAGAGGTAACACAGTGGCCCGATCAGGGCTAGGCGTCCTTGCCTTGCTGAGCCAGCAGGCGTTGCTCTTCCGCCTTGCGACGGGCGGCTTCACGGCGCTCGGTCAACTCGTCCATGCTGACGCCAATGTGACGCTCTTCACGCTCGCGCGCCAAGGCCACTTGCTTTTGACGCTCGCGGAAACGCTCGATCTGCTCGGGGGAACTGTGGCCGTGGCAGTAGGGACAGCTGACGCCTTCTTCGAACTGGGGCGAGGCTTTTTCCTCTTCGCTGATAGGCATGCGACAGGCACGGCAGAAATCATAATCGCCGGGTTCCAGACCGTGACGCACCGATACGCGCTCGTCGAACACAAAGCAGTCACCATCCCACAGGCTTTCTGCTGCTGGAATCTCTTCCAGATATTTCAGAATGCCGCCTTGCAGGTGGTAAACCTGATCAAAGCCTTGCGAACGCATGAAGGCCGTGGATTTTTCACAGCGGATACCGCCGGTACAGAACATGGCCACGCGCGGTTTGCCATGCAAGACACCGCCTTCCTTGGACTGCTCGGCCACCCACTGAGGAAACTCGGTAAAGCTTTGGGTCTTGGGGTTGATGGCACGGTTAAAAGTGCCAATACCCACTTCGTAATCGTTGCGGGTATCCACCACCACCACGTCCGGATCGCTGATCAGGGCATTCCAGTCTTCGGGAGCAACATACTCGCCCACCATTTCGGCGGTTTTCAGATCCGGTACGCCCAGGGTAACGATCTCTTTTTTCAGCTTCACCTTGAGGCGGTAAAACGGAGCCTTGTCGGCATAGGACTCTTTATGCACCAGGCCAGAAATACGTGGATCGGAGTTCAAATATGCCAAGACGGCACGAATACCCTCCTGAGGGCCGGCAATCGTGCCGTTAATCCCTTCGCGCGCCAGCAACAGCGTGCCCTTGACCTCGTGCTGCTCGCAAAAAGCAAACAAGGGGTCGCGCATTTGGGCGAAATCGGGCAATTCCACGAACTTATATAAAGCCGCGATCAGGTAGGTAGACATAGGTAAACGAATTCTCTGGATAGAAGCGGTGGCGCAGCCCGCAGGCGGTAGGACAGCGTAGGCCGTCGTACACTATACGCGACTGATACCCCTTGGGCCTTTGACGCCCGTCAAAAAAATAGGGCGGGCCGGGGATTCAACTTTAAAATCATAACGCTAAAGCCGTCAGGCCGCATCTGGCCCCGGTCCCTGTTTCACTTTGCACGAGAGCTATGGATTCCGTAACACAAGCAGTCCTCGGTGCCAGCATCTGCGGCTCCCTCCTCGGGCGGCAGTATGGCCGCAAGGCGGTCCTGTCCGGTGCCATCATCGCCACCCTGCCCGATCTGGATGTCTTCATTCAATATGGGGACCCGATTACCTCCATGGTCAGTCATCGGGGTTTCTCGCACTCTTTGTTTGTGTTGAGCGCGGCAGGCATCCTGGTCACCCTTTTATGGCGACTGCTGTTTCCACAAGCACGTGCCTCTGCGGGGAGGCTGGGGCTGGCGGTCTGGCTGGCGCTGATTACCCACCCTCTTCTGGATGCCTTTACCAGTTACGGAACGCAATTGCTGTGGCCTTTGGCCGCTACCCCGGCAACCTGGTCCAGCATCTTCATTATTGACCCGCTCTATACCGTGCCCTTACTGATCGCCACGATCATAGGCTTGATTCGTGGGCCGGCACCCGCAACGATACGGGCCTGCAACTGGGCCTTGCTCTTGAGCAGCCTGTATCTGGCAGCCTCGGTAGGTGCCAAGTTCTGGGCCGAGCAACAGGCAACCGCACAGCTCAAACAAGAGCAGGTGGAAATCGCGCGGGTATACTCCGCCGCCCAACCCATGAACATCCTGCTCTGGCGTGTACTGGTGCGCGACACACAGGACCGGGAATGCGAAGTCATGGTGGGCCTGCTGGACCGGCTGCGTGCACCCAAGGGGCATCAATACGAATCCCTGTGCCTGCCCGTTCATAGCGACTACACCCAGCTGTTCCCCCCCTTGAAACAGCTGGAGCAACTGCGCTGGTTTTCGGACGATTGGCTGCGCTACGACATCATCGATGACCTGCTGGTGGTCAGTGATATACGCATGAGCCTGGGCCCTGGCCAGTACAGTTTCCGCTTTGTCGTAGCCGAACGCATTGCCGACGACACCTGGTTGCCGGTGATTCCGTATCGTTGGGCCAGTGGCCACAATATTGCTTTGCTAAAGCCCGTTCTGCGTCGTATTTGGGAGCCGACTCCACCGCTACCGCTACAAGAATGGGCCAAACGCATTGATGCCGGCGTGCCTATTCCCAGGGCAAGCCCAGACTTCCAGGACATGGATTAAGCAAGGCCAAAAACCAGAGACGGAGACGGGCCTGTGCAGGGTGGGCATAGCCAACTGTTGCTAGCCCGCCCGGCCGCGTGTAGCACGCACTCCTGAAACATAAGGTCCTAGCTTGATACAAAATACGAAGTGGTGAAGCTATAAAATTGCGTCCTGCCCGATAGGGGTTTTAACGTATTGCCAACGCATCAAAAGCATCAATCACTTTCATCATGAATTTAAAAAAACTATCTGTTTTCGCCACGCTGGGCCTTTGCATCGCTATTGCGGGCTGCAACAGCGAAGAAGCGACAGAAGCACCATCTCAAGCGGTCTCGTCCGAGCAAGGCTTTATCCAGAAATACAATGCCTATGTTGAAGTCGCCAATAGCTTGCATACGCCTTTCTACCGTGCGCTTTCCGATTATCAAACCGTCTACGAGCCTGCCGTGCGCTCAGGCAAGAAACTGGATAACTATTCCGTTGTTTCACTGGTAAGCATCAAGAACACCCAGGAAAAACTGAAATCCGCCTTGGCACTGGAAGCCAACATGCCGGAAATAGATGGACCAGCAAAGCAGTTTGACGACTCCTTGACCAAGCTGGCACCTCTCAATTCCGAGTTGAACAACTATGCCGAATCAAAAGAGTTTCTGACGGATGGCGGCAAGAAGGCAACCGACAATAACGAGGCGTTCGTCAGCGCCCTGACAGAAGTCGTACAGGCAGAGGCTGCATTTCTCCAAGGTATTCAGAAACAGGATGAGATAAACATCCAGACCTCTTTCGATAAAGCACCCAAGGACTCAATGGAGCATTACCGTTTGGGTGCCGTGCTGTTCAGCAAGCAGGCCATGAACAAGGTCGATGCTATTTTCGAGCAGCAGGGAGCCAAAGAGAGCATTCCCCCCTTCCAGGAAAGTCTTGACCAGGCAGCCGCGATGATCAGCAACTGGGATAAAAAATTCAAGGAAGAAACGCCGCAAGGATGCCCAAGAATCATGTCGAAAATGAATGAATTCCTGGCTCAGGGCAGAAGCGTCATCCAGCATGCCTCTGAAGGCAATTACGTACCTCAGCAAGGCTCGATCAGCTGGCAGATCAATAATCCGATAAAAAATGACGCCAGCAGCTTGCAATTGAAATTCAATGCAATGATCGGGGCGCTTAACTATCCCCGCTGCTAATGGCGCCCAGAGACTGAGCTTGAAGCCGTAAATCTGGCGTCAGGCTCCAGTCTCAATGCAGGCAGTCATGCCTGCTCTGGCCGGCGCGCTTTGTCTTGAAGCGACCTACACAATCAGCCCCCACGCTGCGCCTTTGGCTTAGTGCCTCCGAGGGGGTTTTTTATTTCACGATGACTCCAGCACCGAATTTCGCTGGACTACGCCGCAGCCCGATACAGCAGGTTTATCAATGGGTTAGGCGAGTTCAGCATATGACGGTGCTTTCTGAAACCTGACCCGGCTTCCGTCCGCTTGGCCCCCATGTGGCTCTTGGAAACGGGTCTTTCCGAGGAGTCATCATGGCTAAGATCAAGCTCACCAAGACCGCCGTTGATGCGGCGCAACCCCAGGTGCAGGCCGTCGAACTACGGGATACCGTGGTGCCCGGCTTCTTGTGCAAGATTACCCCAGCGGGCCGCAAGGTGTTCATGCTCCAGTACCGGACGAACACCGGAGAGCGCCGCAAGCCCGCCCTGGGCTTGTTCGGGGAACTGACCGTAGAGCAGGCCCGCGTCATGGCGCAGGACTGGCTGGCCGAGGTTCGCCGGGGTGGCGACCCTGGCGGTGCCAAGGCCGAGGCGCGCAAAGCGCCGACGGTCGAAGCGTTGTGCAAGAAGTTCATGGAGGACTACTCCAAGAAGCGCAACAAGGTCAGCACGCAGGAAGGCTATCAGGCGGTCATCGACCGCAATATCGTCCCGCTGCTGGGCCGCAAGAAGGTGCAGGACGTGAAGCGGCCCGACATTGCCGGGCTGATGGAGAAGCTGGCCTACAAGCCGGCCGACGCGAATCACACCTTCGGCGTGCTGCGCAAGATGTTCAACATGGCCGAAGTGTGGGGCTTTCGCCCGGATGGCACCAATCCCTGCCGACACGTCCCCATGTTCCCGGCTGGCAAGGCTACCCGCCTCATCAATGACGAGGAAATGGCGCGCATCTTCCGCCATTTGGAGCATATGGAGGCCGAGGAGCTGGAGAACTACGTCATCCCTCTGGCGATCCGGCTGCAATTCGAGTTTGCCGGTCGCCGCTCCGAAATCTGCGCGCTCGAATGGAGCTGGATCGACCTGGAGAATCGGCGCGTGGTGTGGCCCGACAGCAAGACCGGAGGCATGTCCAAGCCTTTGAGCGAAGAAGCCCACCGGCTGCTTTCGACCGCACCCCGTCGGGAAGGTTGTCCCTACGTGCTGCCGTCACCCAACGACCCGGCCAAGCACCTGACCTATGGCGAGCACTACGGCGGCTGGACTCGGGCGCTCAAGGCGGCTGGCGTGCCGCACGTCGGCACGCACGGTATCCGCCACCGCTCCGCGACCGATATTGCCAATTCGGGTATCCCGGTCAAGGTCGGCATGGTGCTGACGGCGCACAAGACCGTGGCGATGTTCATGCGCTATGTCCACACCGAGGACAAGCCGGTTCGGGAAGCCGCCGAACTGGTGGCGAGCCGGCGCAAGACGATCACCGGCACCAAACGCCCCCCTGCTGCGGAGGCGACGGCATGACCAGGCGCAAGGCATCCATCGCGTCGCCAGCGCCTTCGGCGCTGCTGGGCGACATTCGGGCACTGATCGAGGCGGCGCGCAAGCGCGCCGCCTCGGCGGTGAATAGCGAGCTGACAATGCTCTACTGGCGCATCGGTCAGCGCATTCACACGCAGGTCTTGGAAGGCCGCCGGGCCGACTATGGTGAGGAAGTCGTGTCCACCCTGGCGGCTCAACTGGTGAAGGAGTACGGCGGCAGCTTTTCAGTCAAGAACCTGCGTCGCATGGTGCAGTTCGCCGTCGCCTACCCGGACGAGCGAATTGTCGTATCACTGATACGACAATTGAGCTGGACGCACTTCATCGCCCTGATTCCGCTGAAAGACCCGCTCCAGCGAGACTACTACGCGCAGATGGCGAGCGCCGAACGCTGGAGCGTGCGGACGCTGCGCGAGCGCATAGACTCGATGCTGTACGAGCGCACGGCCCTGTCCCAAAAACCGGAAGAAACCATCGCGCAGGAGCTGGCGACCCTGCGCGATGCGCAACGCATGACGCCGGCGCTGGTCATGCGCGACCCGTACATCCTCGACTTCCTGGGCCTGCGGGATAGCTGGCAGGAAAGCGACTTGGAAGCCGCGATCATCCGCGAAATGGAAGCCTTCCTACTGGAGCTCGGCACGGGCTTCTGCTTCGTCGCCCGGCAGAAGCGTATCCAGATTGACGACGAGGATTTTCACCTTGACCTGCTGTTCTACAACCGCAAGCTGCGGCGGCTGGTGGCGGTGGAGTTGAAGATCGGCGAGTTCAAGGCAGCCTACAAAGGGCAGATGGAGCTTTACTTGCGCTGGCTGGACAAGCACGAGCGGGAGCCGGAGGAAGCCTCGCCGCTGGGAATCATCCTTTGCACTGGCAAGAAGCGCGAGCAGATCGAGTTGCTGGAACTGGATAAGTCGGGCATCCACGTTGCCGAGTACCTGACCAGCTTGCCGCCGCGTGCGGTGCTGGGCGAGAAGTTGCAGCAGGCGACCGAGCGGGCGCGGTTGCAGATCGAGCAGCGCCAGCAAGACACCGAGTAGCCCAAACAGCATTCGTGCGTCCCGGCGTGCCGCCGTCGGGTTCGCGGGCTGCGCCCCGCGCTTCGTGCTGAATTGCAGCCATCCGGCTTTGACCCCTGACGCCTTCGGCCCTGGCGGGCCTGCGCGCTGCGCTTGCACAAAGGCCAGTGTGTGCAATGGGCGGGTGTAGGCGGTCTTGCTGTTCCCTTCACCGTATCACGGCGTTCTCGCCGTCAAGGGCTGCGCGTGCTTGCACGCTTGCGGCCTGGCGGCCGTCCTCGACCCCTGACTGCTTGCGCCGCGCCGTGCTCGCCACGGTTCCGGGCAATTCCGCCCGAGCAACCGGAGCACGATCATGTCGCAACTGTCCTTTTCCTCGTTCGATTCCTCGCTGATGGTGCGTGACGCGCAGGGCCGCTACCTGCTGGCGACTGCCGAGCAAATTCTGGAGGCCGCGCGCCAGTCCATCGAGCGCAAGATGCAGCGCGGTACGTCGTTCACGTCGCCGGCGGCGGTCAAGTAGTACCTGCGCGCCAAGCTGGCCGGCTACGAGCATGAGGTGTTCGCGGTGCTGTTCATGGACACGCAGCATCGGCTGATCGAATACGCCGAGATGTTCCGCGGCACCATCGACGGTGCATCTGTGTATCCTCGCGAGCTGGTCAAGGAGGCGCTGCGGCTCAACGCGGCGGCGGTCATCGTTTCGCACAACCACCCAAGCGGCAATCCCGAGCCGAGCGGGGCCGACCGAGCACTGACCCAGCGCCTCAAGGAGGCGCTGGGGCTGGTAGACGTGCGCGTGCTGGATCACATCATCGTCGCGGGCACCGACACCACCTCGTTTACCGAACGCGGCCTGATCTGACCAAGGGGCTTCGGCCCCCGCCCTCGCCGGCTTGATGCTCAGGCAGTCGCAACCTGAATCATCTCGTCGTAGTGCTTTTTGTCCACTTCCTCCAACCACTGAAAAATGTGACCGATGACGCTATGGCTTTCGCCTGCCAAATTTTCTGCGGACTCCTCGGTTATCTCAATTACGTCGCTATGCGAATACTTGTTGATAAAACGATAGATTTTCTCCTTCAGCTCCGGTGTTGTGATGATGCAGTCTTTCAGACCAACATCCATCAACTGACTGATATCGCTTCTCCGCTTTGGATATTTGAAGGTAAAGAACGATTCAACGAGCTTGCGAGCAAGGTTCGCAGTCAAGAATGCTTCATCTCTGTTAAGAGTCGTATGGGCTCTGTACTCATAAAGTTTCTTGAATATGTAGTGATACTCAGAGCCGTAATTTTTCAGAGAGTCATCGGCGTCAACAAGCAACGAATGGCGTGGTGAGCCGGGCGGAGCATCCAGTCGATAGAAAAAGCAGTTCTCCGTTTTTCCCTTGTTGATCCTGTTCCTATTCGCTCCAGTGAACCAGTCTCTCACTAGCTTGAAATAGGTGAAATTGTGGGTCAGCACAAAAAGTTGTTTTGCTTCAGTGCATTGAGTTCTCAGGAACGAATAGGCATGGAACAAGTGGTTTGAATCAAAGCTTGAGACTGGATCATCAACGACGACAATCGTGTCTTTGATGTTGTTTCCGTTCTCTTTGAGCTTCGTGATGAAGTACACAAATGCAATCGCAGTCTTCTCACCTTCGCTCAAGTTTCCATCATGCTCACCCACCCCGTTTCTGATGATCTCATAACCCTTCTTCTTCTGATTGAAGTTGAGACAAAGTTCAGAGCGGCCAATGAAGCGATGCAAGATGTCATTGAACTCCTTCGCTCCGACCGTTTCATTCGAGAGCAGCGCCTCTATAGCTCCGACCTCTTGACTAATTTTTTCAATTTCCTTGTGGTCGTTTTTTGCTTCTGATTCAAGGTCATTGCATTTCTTCTCACTTCCAGCATAGTCAAATTCTTGCACCTCAGCCGCAGCAAAGTGTAGCTCCAGTGCCACTTTGCTTTTTGAGGTCTCAGATTTGAAGTTAGAAGTCTTGTTATTGTGCTTTCCGACGAGCGCGACGATCGACTTCAGGGTCTCATTGAAGTTTTTGACGTCATCTTCGGCCACGTCCGAGATTTGAATGTCAGTCTTTCCAGGGTCTGTGATCTTGGCCTTCAGGGCTTCCCGCCATCCGTCCATTTGCTTATCAATCTTCTCAGCAGCGGTTGCGTAGTCCTTTTGGAGCTTATCCGCCTCGGCCGATAGTTCTTTATAAAACTCGGTCGCCGCGGGCAACTGATTGGCTGGAGCGCCTTGAGACTCAATCCAAGTCGCCGCGTTCTGAAGTCGGCTCTGAAAATCCGTGAACTCTTTGCTGAAGTGGGCAGCAAGTGCCTCGGCACGAAGCTGGGTAAAAGTAGAGCCGCAGAACTCGCACGATTGCGAGTCGTGGTTTTTATGGATTTCCAAGCCTGTTTGAACCCATTCACGGATGTCCGGGTTATCAGTCAACCGCTGGATAGCTTGATTGACCGCCGTAGTCCCAATCAAATCCCTGATTCGACCTGATGCCTTCTTGAAGTAATCCGGCTCAATGGATGTTGAGACGAAATTGATGCTTGGAAGCTGATCTGGTTTCGCGGCATTCGTAAGGTCGATAACTTTGTCATCTGAAAGAACCGAATCGGCTTTGATGATGGCTTCACCGTTGCTCTGAATGAAATTGGACAACTTTCGGCGATCGTAATTGAGGTAATAGCTATCGCTTGTATCAATCGCCTGAAGCCCTAGTTTCATCTTTTTGGCAGCATTGGTCAGAAACTTGTCCAACGCTTCGCGCTGCTTCTTTACCTCGCCTTGCTTTTCGTCGTGAGCCTTCCTTTTCAACTGAAGCTCGCCCTTTAACTTCTCCAGCTTCTGTAAGTCATCAATCTTCTCTTTCGCAATCAGAAGGATGCTTTTTACAGATTTGTCCCAATCAATGTTCTCATGCACAAAGCGTTGATTGAAGACATGAATATTCAGTTGGCATGAATGGAGTGTAGCTTCCGTGATAGTTGAGCCATCCTCCAAAGCTACTGAAAACTGGCCCGCACTGAAGCGAGGAACCATCGAGCGCAGCTCAAAGCAAGAGAAAAGGTTCGACAGGGTTGACTTGCCTGTTCCGTTCCAGCCATAGACCAAGTTGTACCGGCCGAACTTCTGGATCTTCGTTCCATTAAAGTCGTTGAAGATGCCGAACTGCTTGAGGCGGTTAATGCAGACGATCATTTTTGGACCTCCGTGTTCTTGCTTTGGCAACATTTGCTTGCAAAACAAATAATAAGCGAAGAGTTCTCCTGCGTCTCCGCTTCGCGGACCGCGCTGTTCCAGGTTCGCTTTTCGCTCATCCCTGACGGGACTGGCATTCGCCAGCCTTTCACATCCCTGACGCCTACGGCCCGGCTTCCAGCTTCGGGCCTGCGCGCTTCGCTTGCGTGCGGTTCGGCACACAGGGACGGCCGTTGCCATGTCCAGCCGTCTCTCCTGACTTCATCACCTTGTCCGCGACCGTAGCTCGCTCCCGCGTGCCGTCAAGGCGCGCAGGGCCGTGTCCTCGGCTGCGCCTGCGGGCCGCACCAACCCTGCGCTTGTTTCCTTGACGGCCCCCGTCCGCGCGCTCCTTTGGCCGCGGGCGATGAACTCAGGAAAGACGGTGGCAACAGGGCCAACCGGGTTCCTCGTGCCAACCGCACCGAACAGCCGAAAGGCTGGGCTCCGAATCTAGGAATCCGGTGTGCGGTTTGAACAGCAAACCCTTTTCGTCAGGAGAAAGACCATGCAACTCGCATCCCAATTCGCTTCCCGCTCCCCCTCGCTGCGCAGCGACTACCCGCTGACCGATGACCAGATTTACCGCGTAGCGCCGTCCATCTTCGCGGACGCGCCGCACGAAAGCCGTTCGCAGCGGTACGCCTATATCCCCACCGCCGCCGTGCTGGCCGAGCTTCGCAAAGAAGGTTTCCAGCCTTTCATGGTGACGCAGACCCGTGTGCGCGACGAAGGCAAGCGCGAGCACACCAAACACATGCTGCGCCTGCGCCACGCCAGCCAGATCAACGGCGCGGAAGCCAATGAAATCGTGTTGCTCAATTCCCATGACGGGACGAGCAGCTATCAGATGCTGGCCGGCATGTTCCGGTTCGTGTGCAGCAATGGCCTCGTCTGCGGCGACACCGTGGCCGATGTGCGCGTGCCCCACAAAGGTGACGTTTCCGGGCATGTCATCGAAGGCGCTTATGAAGTCTTGCGCGGTTTCGACCGGGTGAAGGATTCCCGCGATGCCATGCGCGCTATCACGCTGGACGAAGGCGAAGCCGAAGTGTTCGCCCGTTCCGCGCTGGCCTTGAAGTACGACCCCACCGACAACAAGTCCCCGCCCATCACCGAATCGCAAATCCTGATGCCGCGCCGGTTCGATGACCGCCGCCCGGACTTGTGGAGCGTGTTCAACCGCACCCAAGAAAACCTGACCAAAGGCGGATTGCATGGCCGCAGCGCCAACGGACGCCGCCAGCAAACCCGCCCGGTGCAGGGCATTGATTCCGATGTGCGCCTCAATCGTGCCCTCTGGATGCTGGCCGATGGCCTGCGCCAGTTGAAAGCCTGATTCCCCACGCGGCAGGGGCAGGCAGCAGCCCTTGCCGCTTCTCTCGCTGCTGTATCCCTGAACCCCATAGGAGTTATCACCATGAACGCCATTACCCAAAACGAAGCCCGCGCCCTCAACACCGCCGCCGCGATGCCGCTGGAAGCCGCCGACCCGACCAAGAACCTGATTCTGGTTCCGCTGTCGCGGCTGGTGTCGCGTCCTGCTGGCCGCAACGTGCGCAAGACCCCGCGCATGTCCATCCCCGAACTCGCCGCCAGCATCCAGCGTGTCGGCCTGCTGCAAAACCTCATCGTGATTGCCGCCGCCGATGGCGAGGGTTACGAAGTGGTGGCCGGTGGCCGCAGGCTGGCCGCGTTGAAGCTGCTGGCGAAGAAGCACCGCATCAGCAAGGAATGGGACGTGCCTTGCCTGCTGGTGGCCGATGGCACCGCCCGCACGGCCAGCCTCACCGAGAACGTGCAACGCGAAGCCATGCACCCCGCCGACCAGTTCGAGGCATTCGCCGCGCTGGTGGCCGAAGGCCGACCCATCGAGGACATAGCCGCCGATTTCAGCGTGTCCCCGCTGGTGGTGCAGCGCCGCTTGAAGCTGGCGAACGTGTCGCCGCGCCTGCTGGCCGACTACCGCGCCGAAGCCGTGACGCTCGACCAGTTGATGGCCCTTGCCATCACCGACGACCACGCCGCGCAGGAAAGCGCCTTCTATGACGCCCCAACGTGGCAGCGCCAGCCGTCCGCGCTGCGCGACCGCCTCACCGAAAGGGAAATTGACGCCTACCGGCATCCGCTGGTGCGCTTCGTAGGGCTGGACAGCTACGAAACCGCAGGCGGCGGCATCCGCCGCGACCTGTTCGCGGAAGGCGATGCGGGCGTGTATCTGACCGATGCCGCGCTGCTGGAACGGCTGGCGCAAGACAAGCTGGCAGGCATCGCCGCCGAGGTGAAGGCCGAAGGTTGGGCGTGGGTGGATGCCACGCCCGCCGTGACCCATGCCGACCTGCACGCCTTCCAGCGTGCGCCGAGGGAGCGGCGCGAGCCGACCAAGCGCGAAGCAGCCCGCATCGAGAAGCTGCAAACCAAGCTGCACGAACTGGCCGCAGCCGTGGATGACGCGCTGGACGCCGACGACGAGGAAGAGGCCGATGCCTTGCAGGAAGAAGGCGAAGCCCTGGGCGAGCAGTTGCAGGCGCTGGAAGATGGCTTGCAGGAGTACGGCCCGACCGTGAAGGCCGCAGCCGGTGCCATCGTCACCACCGACCGCAACGGTCAGGCCGTGATTTATCGCGGGCTGCTGCGCGAGGCCGAAGCCAAGGCGCTGCGCACGCTGGAACGCCTGCGCCAAGGGTTCAGCGGCGAGGATGCTGGGAACGACGACGAGGGCGAGGACGGAGACAGCGAAGGGCAGCCCAAGACCGCCGCCATGTCCGACCGGCTGGCGCAACGGTTGAGCGCCCACCGCACCGCCGCGCTGCAAATCGAAGTGGCACGGCATCCGCAAGTGGCGCTGGCTGCGCTGGTGCATGGCATGGTGCAAACGGTGCTGCAAGGCGGCTACCACGGCCACGACTTGCCGCTGGGCGTGAGCCTGAAAGTGCAAGACCGGCTGGAAGGCATGGCCCCCGACTGGCCGGAATCCCCCGCCGCCGTCGCGCTGCGCGAGTTCCAACAGGTGGCGGGCGAAGCCTTGCCGGAGGACAGCGCCGAACTGTTCGCCGCGCTGCTGGCGAAGTCCCAAGACGAACTGGTGCGGCTGCTGGCGGTATGCGTGGCCGTCACGGTGGACGTGGTGACACCCCGCACCACACGGCAGCAGCCGGGCGAAGAACTCGCGCAGGCCGTGAGGCTGGACATGGCCGCATGGTGGAAGCCCACCAATGAGGGCTATTTCCGGCATGTGCCGAAGGCCGCAATTCTGGAAGCCGTGGAGCGGTTCGCCCCGTCGCACGTCACCCGGCTGGCGAAGTTGAAGAAGGCCGACATTGCCAGCGAAGCCGAGCGGCTGGCAGACGGCACGGGCTGGATGCCTGCCATCTTCAAGGCCGAAGGGCCGGACGCCACGCAGGCAGAACCACAGGAGCAGGACGACGCCCCGGAGGATGCCGAGGCAACAGCAGATGAACCCTCCGTGGCGCTAGCCGCTTGACCCGTGCAAAAGCAAGCGCCCCGGCCTCGACCGGGGCGCTTTGCTGGAAGGAGAACACCCATGACCTACACCACCAGCCGCCCCCGCATGGCGGCGATCTATGCCCCCGGCACGATACGCGCCCGCCGCTGGCACGGCGAAGGCGACGTGCGCGGCTACCGCCCGCCCTCTGGCTGGTCAGCCCGCGCCGACCTGACCGACATTCACCCCATCACGGGTCGCGCCTTGCCGCGTGCCGTGTGGTGGCTCATCGAGACGAAGGAATAGCCCGATCAGCACCGCGCCCTGGGCGCAGTGAGTGCAAAAATCCGGGCGCGGCAGTGGCCGCGCCCGGTGTCATCCATGCCTCCAATTTCCACGCTGCTGCTTTACAATCCCTTGATTTGACCAACGCCGTATCTATCGGCATAAATAACAAGGGAGCGCAATGGGGACATATCGGGTCGCACAGGTTTGTCCTAACGGGCATGTCGCAACAACAGCCGCTGATCAGAATCCCGAGCTTCGAGAGGCGTTCTGCTCTAAGTGCGGTGAAGAGACCATCATGCAGTGTCCTTCGTGCAGCGCATCCATTCGCGGCGATTTCTACGTTGAAGGCGTTTTCGGCTTGGGTGGTGATTACGAGCCTCCCTCGTTCTGCCACAACTGCGGTAGCCGGTTCCCTTGGACTGAACGCAAGATTGCTGGCGCTGTTGAGCTAGTGGAAGCAGGCGCAGAGCTGTCGCCAGAAGAAGTCCAGCAGTTCCGTACCGATTTGACGGAATTGACCAAAGACAGTCCAAAAACTCAAGTTGCATCCCTTCGATTCAAGAAGGTGATGACGAAGGTCGGCGCTTCGGTTGCATCTGGCGTGCGCGACATTGTTGTCGATGTACTTAGCGAAGCTGCGAAAAAAGCGATTTGGGGAGCTTAGAAGGAATGGCGATGACTCTCGACGAAATTAAGGCCTGCCTACAGGCCGGCAATCTTCAGATTGCGAATGAGACGGCACTTGCGAACGGCACTGGCACACAACTTCGTTTGCAAAATGGTGCAATCGTAAATAGCTACCACACCGGTAATTTCAATGTTCAGGGCAAGAACCAAGAGGCGGTAAAGGCTTGCCTCGGCGTGCAACCTGCACAGGCTGCGGCACCAGCTCCACAGAATGGCGCTGCTGCTAAGCCAATGCTCAGCAAGGTATTCGTGGTTTATGGGCACGATAATGCCGCCCGAACCGAGCTTGAAGCGATGCTGCGCCGCTGGAGGCTTGAGCCGTTGATCTTGGATCAACTTCCTTCGGAAGGGCAGACCATCATCGAGAAATTGGAAAAGTACACGGCAGAAGTAAAGTTTGCTGTGGTGCTGGCCACGCCCGACGACGAGGGCTACCGCGCTGGTCACGAAGACGAAAAGGCGTTCCGTGCGCGCCAAAATGTTGTGATGGAATTGGGCATGATGCTTACGCTGCTCGGTCGTAAGAACGTTGCCATTCTCATGAAGCAACAAGACAATATGGAGCGCCCATCCGACATCCAAGGGTTGCTCTATATCCCATTCAAGGACAATCTGCAAAAGGATGCAGGGCCGCTTCTGGCAAAGGAAATGGCGGCTCAGGGTTATCCCATTTCGTTGGCGAATCTGTAGGCATCGGCAAATAAAATCTATTTGGAAATAGTGCCTGCTATTTCCCAGAATGAGCCCCTTGTTGTGCTCTTAGACTTTTGAGCGTGTCGGCGCAAAGCGCCGCCGGGCTTTCGGGCTGCGCCCCGTGCCGTCTTTGTCGTCACGGCCATTCGGCTTCAATCCCTCACGCCTTCGCGCCTGCGGCGCTGCGCTTGCCTCCAGGGGAAAGCCCTGCGGACTATCCGCGCCGCGCACGGCTTGGCGCCCCTCGATGCCGCCGAACCGGCTGTGCCTGATCGGCCCGGCCAGCATCTGCAAAGTGGGCTCGCTCCGAACCGCCATTGAAAACTACACGCCGTTCCTGGCGGATTTGATATCGAGAAGATTGATCTGGTCGATCTTGTCTTTGTGGATCACGATGGTCAGCTTCGCGGGATATTTGAATCGCATCTCACTGATTCTGAATGTCCACAGCATGATTTTCAGTAGATCCTCGTCGGAAATATTCTTGTGTCCTTTGATTCGCGTGATTCCTGATCCAAAGATTGTTGTCGATACGCTTTGCTGGGCGTACACGTTGTTTACCTTGTCCCAGAAATTAATGAGGAACTCAAGGTACTCCGGCATCGTTAGTAGCGCCTTGTTGTTCTCATCGAACTTGGAGAACGCGGTCAGGAGATAGTCTTCGTACAGGCAAATCGTGCCTATCTGATACCTTTTCTTCTTACCGTGTTTCCTTGCCTCGTTCTCCTCCAGGACTTCACTTTCATCAAAAGCGTATTCCTCGATGTAGCGGTCTAATTCGGAAATCGGAACGCCGAGATGCTTCTGGATGAAAACTCCGTTGAGAGAAGTCTCGCCAATTATCTTGTTGTCCACCTGAGTGTCGAAATACTCATTGAAGGCAATTGCCTTCAATCCCGGCTGGTGGAAAATGTCGCCGGTCTTGATCGCGACATCGCTGCCCTCAACATTGATGTCGATACTGTTCAGGTTGTTCGACCAGAGCCATATCACCACGTAGGTGAGTGCCAGTATTGCCAAGAAAGCCAAGCCAGCCTTCAGCTTCCACTCGGCAGGAACGTCAACAAAAATAACTATGAATGACAGCGTACCGCTGACGACAGCGGTGATCTCAAGGAATTTCTTGATGACCCGCTTGTCAAAAAAGTTGACCTTCGCCATGACGTGAATCATTCGCTCCGATATGTCGATTGATTATGGGTTGTATCTGTAGATGCCTGGGGCCTTCATGCTCCCAACCATAAACTCGCCGTCCTGCAAGGATTTTTTGATGAGCTCTTTATTCATCGGGACATGAAGCGTCGGGACTTTGTTCATCGAATCCCGGAACACGGGAAGATTTCCCCACAGGTTCTTGACCGCCTGCTTCAATGATCCGCCGACAAGCAGACTTTCCTTGGTGGCATATTCGGGATAGATGACAATGACAGGAAGCCCTTGATCGTTGATCCCGTAGTCGATTTCTTCTCGAAGGGCGCGGGAATTCGTCGTGATCGAACTCAAGATGAGGATAATGTTCTTCGAGCTCCGAAGGCGCTCCCTGAGCCTGGGTTTCAGTGTGTATTCCCAATCGCTGCCATCGCGGACACTGTAAGTTTTGTCGTGCGAATCAACGAAGGGGAACGTCGCATCAGCACCTTTCCACATCCGTAGGGTGTTGTAATACTGAAAATCCTTCGTCGCATTGGCACCTAGCGAGCTGGGATGGAATGGCTCTGCAACGTAAAAGGCGGTGTAGTTTCCATTTCGATATGCCATGTCGCTTCTCAATCTCCATCAGAGTTCAGTACCGCCTCAAGTTCCTGGCGCACCTGCGCCAACAACTCGTCAGCCTTGTGCGTGCTGTCGCCCGCAAAGGCCAGCGTCAACAACGTGAGCGGATGCACGTCCATGACCTCGCACAGCTCGGTCAGCTTGTGCAGGGTCGGACTTTTCAGGTCGCGCTCCAGCGTACTCATATAGGTGCGGCTCGACACGTCGGAGAACGCTTCCTGGCTCAAGCCACGCGCCTTCCTGACCGTCTTCAACGCCTTCGCCAATGAGTACTTTGCCGCCACCTATGGTTTCCTCTTAAAACCAAGATGACAACCCATTGAATCCTATAGGGCTACAATCTATAGTGTTCATTCATGGCTGAGAGGCCGCTTTCGTGCTTTTACGGAAATCCGTATCCCCGGATTCCGACAGAACCGGGGAATCGCATCCGTGTCTTTCCGGCTTCCGACAATTCCGCTTCGGTGCTTCCGTCCTTCTACGGATGCGATGGCTTGCACATCCGTGCTTCCACGCGAATGCACAGATTCGGTTCGACGGTTCTGTGCTTTGGCTCAAGAGCGCATCCGCGCATCCTCGGTTTCGTGGGGAGGCTGCCCATGACCCTGCCGCTTGTCACCGCAGATGAACGCGCCCGGCTGCTGGCTCACGGCGCGACGCGCGCCGCTGGTCAACGGTTCGACCCGCTGCCCGTGGTGCGCCTGTTCACCCCGGACGCGCACGCCACTTGGCTGCTGGTGTCCCTCGACCCCGCGGATGGCGATACGGCCTACGGTCTGATCGACCTCGGTATCGGGATGCCCGCGCTCGGGACGGTCAAGTTGTCCGACCTGGCTGGCATCGCCGGGCCGCGCGAACTGCCGGTGCGACGGGATCGGTATTTCCAGGCGGTGCGTCCGTTGTCGGAGTATGTCCGGCTGGCGCAGGAGAACGGCGCGATCACGGACTGATGAAAGCCAGCGCGGCCCGGCCAGCCGGGGCGCATTGTGACTATTTCAGTCTTGGTCAAGACCGTGCAGGTCTGAATCCGCATTCTCGCACCGAAGCGGTGCAACCATGCTGTAAGTAGTCCTGATCCTTGGCGCGGGCTGCGGCACGGTATCCGACGCCGCGCACCATTTCCGGGTTGCGCAGCCGTCGCATTCAGACGACTACCGCAACACGCCGGAGCCAAACGGTCTTGACACTAACAGTTACAGCTTAACCGTTTTTGATGACGACCTGATGGCATTTCGATAGCTCTCGCATCGCGGAAATCGTGGCGACGCACCCCGAACACTGGGAGGTTTCGCCATGACTGATCGCAGCGCCGAACACTGGTATCCGACAGCGGCTTATCTCTATGTCCTGCACCTTGATGGCCCTGCGCTGGCCTGGGAATACTTACGCCGAAACCCCGACTACCGCCGCGACTGGCTGCGCCGTCGCCGCCGGTCGGACGCGGCGCAGGCTTGGGGCCTGCGCTTGCTGGAAGACCCGGCCCTGGATGCGCGCGACGCGCATCCAGCCTGGTTCCCCGATCACGATGCCGTGGTGCAGCTTTACCCCGACGCCGATCCGCCACCGGACGCCGAAGCCTTCGAGTTGTGGCGCGTTCCAGGACGCAAGCACCTGATCCACGACGGCAAGCGCCTGGTTCTGGTGTCGCGCTGGCCTGGCTGCTGCCTGCGGCTCGCGCTCGGGCCGGGCTTGGAAGACGGTATGGCCTACCTCTACGCCACCCGTGCCTGCGCCATGCCCTGCGCGCGCTATCGCACGCTCGCGGCCGAGCTGGATGCCCTGGCCGCCGCTACGATTGCCGCGCCTGCGGCGGCGGCCCGTTCCCGGCCCACGCCGGCGGCGGTGCTGGAGCTGCACACCTTGCAGGCGCTCGACGCGACCCTCGCGGGCGCGTCCTTGCGTGAAGTGACCGAAGGGGTTTTCGGGGCGGATGCTGTCGCCGCCGACTGGCACAAGGACAGCGCCTTACGTGCCCGCGTTCGGCGGCTGGTACGCCGTGGCGATGCGCTGATGCGCGGCGGCTATCGCCGCCTGGCACAGCTTCCGCCGCTGCCGTTGCAGTAGAGGGGACGTTTCGCATCCCCCACAGATCGTCCCTTAGCAAGCAGCCTCGCTTTCTTGAAAGTGCCTCTATCCGGCCGCGTGGTGTGGCCGGGCTTGATGGAGGTACATCCCATGCGACCCGCTCCCTTGCGGCCTGCCGCCGCTGCTGTCGCTGCGCCTGCGCAGCCCCAACGCTACCTGACTAACGACGAAGCCGCCGAATACCTGCGCCTGTCGCCGCGCACGCTGGAGAAACAGCGTGTGATCGGCGGCGGCCCGAAATTCCGCAAGTTCGGTCGCCGCGTCATGTACGCAGTGTCTGACCTCGATGCCTGGGCCGACCAACGTAGCTACGAGGCGACTTCCGACCCGGAATACGCCGAGCGCCACGCGGGTGACTACCGTGATGGCCGCTGATCGCTGGCGTGTGGGTGGCCGTCGCCATGTCCAGCCCGCCAGGGCAAGCCTTGCAGCAGCGCGAACAGCTCGACCTGTTCCGCGCGCTGCCGGGCGACATGGCTCCCCGCGACAGCCAGGACTTGATGGCCTTTCCGTTCTTCTCGCTGGCGAAGTCGCGGCGCACCGCGCCGATCGACTTCCGCAGCGGGAATATCACCATCCGCGTGGAAGGCACGGCCGAGCATGGCATAGCGACCATTTGGGACGCGGACGTGCTGATATGGGCCGCCTCGCAGATCGTGGAGGCGCGCGACGCGGGCTTGCGCCCGTCGCGCTGGATACGCGCCACGCCCTACGAGATCCTGCGGTTCATCGGGCGCGGCACGTCCCTCAACGACTACCTGCGACTGAAAGCCGCGCTCGACCGGCTGCAATCGACCACGGTGGCCACGTCCATCCGCGAAACCACAGGAAGAAGATTGCATCGCTTCTCGTGGATCAACGAGTGGAAGGAACTGGCCGATGCCAGCGGCGTGCCGCTGGGCATCGAACTGATCTTGCCGGACTGGTTCTATGCGGGCGTGTTGGACGCTGCCCTGGTGCTGACTATCGACCCGGCCTATTTCCGCTTGAAGGGCGGCATCGAACGCTGGCTGTACCGCCTAGTGCGCAAGCACGGCGGCAAGCAGCCGGGCGGCTGGCAATTCGACTTCCGGCACCTGCACCGCAAGTCAGGCAGTGCGGCGCGCTTCTCCGACTTCGCCTACGACCTGCGCGCCCTGGTGGCGCGGCAGTCGTTGCCCGGCTACGTCCTGGGCATCGAGCGGATGCCGGACGACGGAACGGAGCTGCTGACCTTCCGGCCCGTGCTGCACACGGCACGGGGATAACTGCGGGAAAAGGTGTGGACGGCCTCGTGCTATCAGGAGTACCGGGTATCGTGCTATCAGGAGTACACCTATCGTGCTATCAGGAGTACGAAAACGCCGGAAAGCCAGTAACGGTGCGGGTTTTCAGCCCCTCTAACTTCCCTAACAAGAAATACATAACTTTTAGTAGAAGCGCGCCGTTTCGGTGGACAACCGCCCAACGGCACCAAACGCAGGAGCGAAAGACCGGCTTTCCAACACGGAGGGCCGCGCCATGATCCTCGCTCTGCTCAATCAGAAAGGCGGCGTCGGCAAGACCACGCTTGCCACGCACATCGCGGGCGAACTGGCGCTGCGCGGCCAGCATGTCGTCCTGCTTGATTCCGACCCGCAGGGCTCCTCGCTGGACTGGGCGCAGCGCAGAAGCCAGCAAGGCTTGCCACGGCTGTTCAGCGCCGTGGGCCTTGCCCGCGAAACGCTGCATCAGGAAGCGCCAGAACTCGCTAGGCGGGCCGATCACGTCATCATCGACGGCCCGCCGCGCATCGCCGCCTTGGCGCGCTCCGCGCTGCTGGCGGCCGAGCGCGTGCTGATCCCGGTGCAGCCCAGCCCCTACGACCTTTGGGCCAGCTCGGAAATGGTCTCGCTGATCCGCGAGGCGCAGGTGTTCCGTCCGCTGCTCCGCGCAGCCTTCATCATCAACCGGCGCGTCAGTACCACCATCATCGGCCGTGAGGCGCGGCAATCGCTCGCCGAACAGCCGCTGCCTGCGCTGCGCTCGGAAGTGCATCAGCGCATCATCTTCGCCGACAGCGTGGCCGCTGGCCGACTCGCACGCGAGACAGCGCCCGACAGCGCCGCCGCCCGCGAAATCACCGCCCTGGTGGACGAACTGCTGCGGTGGCCGACATGACAGCGAAGCAGCCACCCAACAGCAAACGCACGGGCAAGCGCGTCGGCATCGGCGCACGTCCGCCCACGAATCCGCACGCCGAGGCGTGGATTCGCCAGGGCGACGCCGATGCGCTGGGAAAAGGCGACCTCTACACCGCGCGCCTGACCCTCGACATTACGCCCGCCATGCGGGCGCGAATCAAGGTGTCGGCCTTCACGCAAGGCGTGACCGTGGCCGACCTGCTGCGCGGCCTGCTGGAGCGGGAGTTTCCACCGGAGAGCACACCATGACCGCATCCGCTTTGCCTGCCGCGAACGCGGCACCGGCTGCGCCGCTGCCTGCACTTGCGACACTCGCCGGACAGGCCGGCAACGTGCCGCTGACGCGCGTTTCGCTGGCCTATCTCGAACACCGCTTCAAGCTCTACCTGCGCTTCGGCGAACCTGCGCGCACGCTCCAGCTCGACCGCTGGCGACGTTGCGCGGTGTTCCTGCCGGGCGCGATGCTCTGCCGCATCCGCTGGCAGGCCAACGATTACGGCACGATCCGCTGGCAGCTCATGGTAATGCAGACCGCCACCCCGCTCGATGCCGTGCAGCGCATCCCCGGCGTGCAGCCCGGCGCGCGCCTGCTGCTGCACGCCGAAAGTGATGCCAACGTGCGTGCCGTGCTGGAACGCATCGACGCCATCGAGGCGCTGGGCATCGCCGCCATCGACGTGTCGCCCGCGTACTGGCGCACGCTGGGCAACCGTCTCGCGGCTCACCTTGCGCTGCCCGAATACACCACCGAGCGGCACGCCGCCTGGCTGGCCGGGAAGGTGCTGCCATGACGGCCCCGACCACCACCGCCAGCACGCCCGCCGTTACGCCGCATCCTCGCTCGCGCCTGCGCGCTCGCATCGTTGTGGCGACACTGGCCGCCCTCGGCTTCGCTGCGCTGGCCTGGGCGGCTCTCGTATCGCCGCTGCCGCGTCTGACCTACAACCCGTCCGACAGCGTGGCGGTCGGCTGGTATCGCATCGACCCGTTCGATCCGCGCACCGCCTCGCTGCCACGTTCTTTGTCCGTGGACAGCATCGTGCTGGTGCCGCTTCCGGCCACGGCTTCCACGCTGGCTGCGCAGCGCGGCTACCTGCCGACGCGCATTCCGCTGCTCAAACGTGTGGGCGCGGTCGCGCCGCAACACGTCTGCATCGTCGCCGGTCAAGTACGCATCGACGGCGTGCCTTCGGCCGCCGCGCTGCCCGCCGACCGGCTGGGCAGGGCGCTGCCGTCCTTGCCGCTTTGCCGCCGCCTCGAACCGGGCGAACTGTTCCTGTTGAGCGTGACGAATCCTGCATCGTTCGACAGCCGCTATTTCGGCCCGGTCAGCGCATCCGCCGTGATCGGCGTCGCGCATCCGGTCTGGCTGGAGACACGCCCATGATGGCCGCCGATTTGCTGCACGTTGCCGCGCATCTCATCGTGCCATCGGGCGAGTCATTCTGTTGGCCGTCGCTTTGTCGTCGCGCGTGCAGTGCAGGTGCATCCGCACCGCACTTCGCTCTGCCTCCGGCGCAGCCGTCCCACGTGAAGGCGTCTTGCCTCGAACGCTGCCGGCCTATGGCCGTCGCCGCGTCCGCCGGCGCGCTGGCCGCTCGCGCAGCAGCGCCGCCGGGCCGCCAGTGTCTGGAGCAACAGCGGAAGGCAAAGGCGGAAGGCAAGACAAAAGGACGCGGCGCCGGGCCGCGTCGAAAGCCAGTCTGCACATGGGGGTGGTGCGGCACGGAGCGGCTTTGCCGCCGTGCCGCGTTCGGCGCGAAGGTCGCGCCAATACAGGCATGTCCGCGTGCTTCGCACGATCGGACACGCCAGAGTTTGCAGGGAGAACGGCGATGACCGACCGCCGCGATGACGATTTCCGCGTGCGCCCCAGCGCCCCGAAGAATCGGGGCAAAGGCCAGGGGCAGAGCTTCGTTTCCAAGGTGCTCAAGCAGGCCGGCAAGGCCAGCAGCGGCAAGTCCTCGATGCGCCATTCCGCAGCCAGTGGTAGCGGCGCACGCGCCGGCCAGCGCCCCGGCTCGCGCCTGGGGCGCGGCCACACGGCGGCGCGCTTCGCCGGGGCGAAGCTCACGCCCATGTCGCGGCGTGTGACCATCAAGACGCTGCTGGTCAATCACCAGCGGGCCAGCCCGCAATCGCTCGCCAAGCACCTGCGCTACGTCGAGCGCGACGGCGCGGGCCGTGATGGCGAACCGGGCCGGGCCTACGGGCCGCAGACCGACGAAGCCGACCTGCACGCCTTCAAGGAACGCTGCGCCGATGACCGGCACCATTTCCGCTTCATCGTCTCGCCCGAGGACGGGGCCGAACTGGACGACCTGCGCACCTACACCCGGCATCTGGTGGATCGCATGGAAGCCGACCTGGGCACGCGGCTGGATTGGGTGGCGGTGGATCACTGGAACACCGACAATCCGCACACCCACCTGATCGTGCGCGGGCGCGACGACACCGGCAAAGACCTCATCATCGCCGGCGACTACATCGCCCACGGCTTCCGCCATCGCGCCGCCGAACTGGCGACTGAATGGCTGGGGCCGCGCACCGAACTGGAGATCCAGCAGACCTTGGGGCGCGAGGTGGAACAGGAGCGGTGGACGAGCTTGGATCGCACCTTACAACGCGAGGCTGGCGAGGATGGCCGGGTGCATGTCGAACGGCTCAACGAACCCCGCTTGCAGCGCCAACGCCTGCTGCTGATCGGCCGCCTGCAACGCTTGCAGCGCCTGGGCCTCACCGACGAGGTGCAGCCCGGCACCTGGGCCGTCCATACGGACGCGGAGAAGACGTTGCGCGCCTTGGGCGAGCGCGGCGACATCATCCGCACCATGCAGCGGGCCATGAGCGGCGAGCCGCGCGACCTGGCCGTGTTCGAGCCGCTCGAGGATGGCCGTACCCTCATCGGTCGCGTGGCCGCGAAGGGGCTGGCCGACGAGCTGCGCGACCGTGGCTATCTGGTCATCGACGGCGTGGATGGCAAGGCCCACTACGTCGCGCTGAACGCCCGCGACGAGCTGGCGAACTATCCCACGGGCGCGGTGGTGGAGGTGAAGGGTTCGGTCGACATGCGCGCCGCCGACAGGAACATCGCCGCGCTGGCGAGCGATGGCCTGTACCGTGCCGATCATCACCTGGCCATCGAACAGGGCCGGGCCACGCCCGGACGCGACCCGCAGGAAGTCATTGCCGCCCACGTCCGGCGGCTGGAAGCCCTGCGCCGGGCCGGTATCGTGGAGCGCGTGGCCGAAGGGCTATGGAAGGTGCCGGACGATCTGGCCGAGCGTGGCCGCCAGTACGACGCGCAGCGGCTGGGCGGCGTGGCCGTGGAGCTGAAATCGCACCTTCCCATCGAGCGGCAAGCGCGCGTGATCGGGGCCACTTGGCTCGATCAGCAGTTGATCGGCGGCGGCCGTGGGCTGGGCGACCTGGGCTTTGGCGGCGAGGCCAAGCAGGCGATGCAGCAACGCGCCGACTTCCTGGCCGAACAGGGGTTGGCCGAGCGACGCGGGCAGCGCGTGATCCTGGCGCGCAACCTGTTGGGGACGCTGCGCAACCAGGAGCTGGCGCAGGCCGCCAAGGACATTGCCGTCGAAACCGGCCTGGAGTATCGGCCAGTGGTTGATGGGCAGCGCGTGGCCGGCATCTACCGGCGCACCGTCATGCTCGCCAGCGGGCGCTACGCGATGCTGGATGACGGCAAGGGGTTCAGCCTTGTGCCGTGGAAGCCAGTGATTGAGCCGCGCCTTGGGCAATCTCTTAGCGCCACCGTCCACAGCCATACCGCGTCTTGGCATCTTGGCCGAGGACTAGGAAGGTAGTTGAATCAGCTAGCCCAAGGTGAGGGACGTGCTGCATGCGCTCGGCTGGCCCTGACTTCGACGCTCTGCAGCCTCACCGCCTTCTGGAATTCGGCGCAGACCAGGATGTTGGATGTAGGGCCCTTTGGCACGCTGATGCAAGACGCAGTGTGTTCCATTGCGATTGGCAGGATTTAGCGATCCTTCGTCCGTTGTTAATAACAATCATTCGCATTGCAGAAATACGATAGAGGTTCTACGGCTGCGCGTATCGAACACCCGGCCTGAAACGAACTCTGTCAGGGCAATGTCGTGGCTCGTGCACGTCTTTTCTATTTGTTTGGATTCCTATGCATCGCGTCGCTATTCGTCGGTGTGAAGCAACTGTCGTGGGGGCAGGCTTATACGCCGTCCGATGATGCTTGGCTAACACTGACAGTGAGTCGTATTCCACGCTTGGCAGCGCTCATTCTGACCGGAGTGGGACTGTCTATTTGCGGTGTGATTCTGCAGCAGATCGTTCGGAACAAATTTGTAGAGCCTGCGACGTCTGGTGGTTTGGACGCGGCGAAGCTGGGAATTCTGCTCTCGCTGGTGTTGGCGCCAGGGCTGGGAACCATGGGCAAGATGCTGTTCGCGCTCTTGTTTTGCTTCTCGGCGAGCATGCTCTACGTCGCAATCATCCGGCGCATAAAGTTCAAGAACACGGTATTGGTTCCCGTCGTGGGGTTGATGTACGGCAGCGTCCTGAGTGCCGTCGCGGAGTTCTATGCCTATCGCCACAATATTGTGCAGAGCATGCAAGGCTGGCTATTGGGTGATTTCTCAAAGATCATCCAAGGCAATTACGAGATCATCTATTTAATCCTCCCCATCGTTGCGCTCACCTACCTGTTCGCACATCGTTTCACTGTAATGGGGATGGGGGAAGACGCAGCAACCAGCTTGGGCTTGAGCTATTCGCGGACTGCGGCATTGGGCTTGCTGCTGGTGGCCGTCACCGTCTCTGCCTGCGTCATTGCCGTAGGGGCCATTCCCTTCGTCGGTTTGGTGATCCCCAACCTGGTGGCGCTGCGCTGTGGAGAGAACCTACGCCGAACCCTGCCTATCGTGGCTCTGGCGGGTGCGTCACTTCTGCTTGTGTGCGACATCGTTGGCCGTCTTCTGATCTTTCCGTTTGAAGTGCCGATCGGCATGACGGCAGGCAGCCTCGGCGGCTTGCTGTTCCTTGTGCTCCTGCTGGGGAAACTCAAATGACGCGCATGGCCAACAGGTACGGGCTTTGGACGCTGGTCATCGCGGCTGCGTTGATCTTCATTTTTGTGCAATCGGGTTTCGATTTCGGCTACGTCATCCCTAAGCGGCTGAACCGCTTGGCGACCATCGTGATCGGTGGCATCTGTGTCGCGGTTTCCTCGATCATATTTCAGACCATCGCAGGCAACCGAATACTCACCCCCGCTGTAATGGGATACGAAGCGGTTTACCTGCTTCTTCAATCGTTGCTGACGCTGATCGTGGGCGGGCATGGGTTGATCGCCATTAGCCGCAACGAGGGCTTCTTTCTATCGATCGCCTTCATGTTGGCTTATTCGTGGGTCGTCCATCGCTATTTGTTCAGAGATGGAAAGCGCAACGTGTACTACCTGTTATTGCTTGGTCTGGTGCTGACCATGCTGTTCAGCACGATTATCCAGTTCGTCCAGCTCAAGATCAGCCCGGGGGACTTCGGCATCGTCCAAGGGTTTATCTACGCATCGTTCAACAGGGCGCGGCCAGAGCAACTGGTCTATGCGGGGGTTCTGGTGGCCGCGATAGCCATTGTGTTGGCCAAGACGCTTCCTTCTTTGGACGTTCTAGCGCTTGGGCGCGAGCAATCCGCGTCACTGGGATTGGACTACAAGCGGAGCGTGAGGCTCTACCTGGCCCTCACTGCCGCTCTGGTGGCCATCTCCACCAGCCTGATTGGGCCGACAGCCTTTATGGGGATCTTCGTCGCCAACATTACGTACTCGTTGACCAGATCGACATGGCATCGCCTGACGCTACCAACCGGATGCGCGGTCGCGATCGGAATTTTCATAGTCGCCCAACTCCTGGTCGAGCACGTTTTCAATTACACAACCACCGTCAGCATCCTCGTCAACCTTGTTTGCGGGGCCTACTTCCTCATGCTGACGGTGCGTACGCGAGGTGGCGCATGATCGCGACAGAAGGCCTTTGCAAGGCATACAACGGCAACTCGGTGCTGTCCAAAGTCAGCACCCAGTTTCCTGCAGGAAAACTGACCTCTCTTATTGGCCCGAACGGCGCAGGGAAAAGCACCCTGTTGATGCTGGTCGCCCGTCTGCTGGAGCCCACCAGTGGCGCAATTCGGATCGGCGATAAGCCTGTGTCAGATTTCCGCTCGCGGGACTATGCAACACGTGTCGCTACGCTGCGTCAGGCACCTGATATCAACCTTCGCCTGACAGTCGAAGAGCTGGTGGCTTTCGGGCGATTTCCCTATACCCGCGGCTCACTCGATGCCCGTGACCACAGCGAGATCGACCAAGCCTTGGCCTTTCTCTCTCTTGATGGGTTGAGAGAGCGCTACATCGATGAACTCAGTGGCGGCCAACGTCAGATGGCGTTCTTGGCGATGACGATTGCACAGCAGACCGACTGCCTGCTGCTCGATGAGCCGCTCAACAACCTGGACATGAAGCATTCCGTACAGATCATGCAGGCCCTTCGCCGTCTGTGTGACGAACGCGGCCGCACGGTGGTGATGGTGGTTCATGACATCAATTTCGCTGCCAACTATTCGGACCACATCGTGGCGATGAAGTCCGGGTCCGTTTGCTTCAGCGGCCGGGCTGCCGAGGTCATTTCAGAGGACAGACTACGAGAACTGTTCGAGTTGGATTTCGAAATCACGCGTACCGCTCGTGGGTGCGTGTGCAATTACTTCAAACCATCAGGAGAATCTAGATGAAGTGGAACAAAGGTAAGGAACGATGGGCGGCAGCTCTGCTCTTGCTTTTGGTTGCCGCGTTGCAGGGCTGCGATCAGAAGCACGAGCAATCGGCGCACGGGGAAGCGCCGGCTGTGACAGCCCAGCAACAGGTGGTTGCTGATACAGACTCCATAACGGTCGTGCACGAATTGGGTACCGCCATTCTCAAGTCCAGGCCGAAGCGCGTGGTTCCCTACGACATGAGCGTGCTCGACTCCCTCGACCAACTTGGCATTCCGATCGTCGGCATGCCTAAGGACTATGTTCCTCGCTTCCTCTCGAAGTATCAGGACAACCCGGCGATCCAGGATGTGGGTTCGGTATTGCAGCCGAATTTCGAGCAACTCCATGCGGTGAAGCCTGACCTGGTATTGATTTCTCCTCTGGAAGCAGGCAGCTATCAGGAGCTTTCGCAGATCGCGCCAACGATCTACTTCGATGTGGATTACATGAACCAACACGGCGACTACATCGGGGGCGTCAAGAAGCAACTCATGACGTTGGGGCATGTGTTCGGGGTGGAAGACCAGGCGCGCAAGAAGAGTCTTGAAATCGATCAGAAGGTTGAAGAGGCACGCGCCACAATCAATGGCCGCCCCGAGAAGGCGCTCATCGTGATGCACAACAACGGTGCCTTCACTGCCTTTGGCATTCAATCCCGATACGGATTCATCTTCGACACCCTCGGTGTCAAGCCTGCCAGCCAGCACATCGAACCTGGACTGCATGGTCAGCCGATCTCGAACGAGTTCATTCACGATGCTGATCCCGACATCCTCTACGTCGTCGATCGGACCGCCGCTCACGACCGCAAGCCGGTGGATCCCAAGGCGCTCGACAATCCGCTGTTGCGGCAGACAAAGGCATGGAAGACCGGCCATGTGGTCTTCGTGAATCCGGATGTTTGGTATCTCACCGGCGCCGGTGTCACTTCGCTGGAAATGCTCATCGATGAGGTCCTGAAGGGCTACTCCGGCGGTTAGGGCTGCGTCTTCGCATTGTCTCCAGCGGCGCGGCAATACCCAGCGCCTACCACGTTGACGGCAACGAACGGGAGTTAGGTTCGCAAGTGCCGTTGCGTTTCTGAATTCGAGGATTTTATTGAAATGGCTATTCATCGCCAGGGGCCCGCTTGCGCCCGGAGAAAGTACCGAAACCAAATGACGTGGCTCTGCGCGTTGTTCCTACCGACCGTGCTGCCTGCATATGCCGGGCCCATGGAAGCGGAGGAGCCCGCCTCGGCGTCGTCGCAGTCCAAGGAGGACGGCAGAGGTGTCGCGGTCTTGCCCGCTGTGACGGTCTCCGCGCAGAGACCAGGCTCCGACACCGAAGGAACTGGCTCATACACCACCGGCACAACGAGAGCAGCGACGGGACTGAGCCTGTCGCCACGGGAAACCCCGCAGTCAGTTACCGTCGTGACGCGCCAACGTATGGACGATCAACAACTGAATTCAATCAAAGATGTGTTGGAGAACACGACCGGGATCAGCTCCACCGCATTGGATACGGAGCGTGTTTCTTATTATTCACGTGGCTTCAGCATCGACAGCTTCCAGTACGATGGCGTGCCCACCACATACATTCCGGGATCGTTCCTGCCCGGCGAGGGCGTGCTGGATACGGCCTTTTACGATCGGGTCGAGGTGGTGCGTGGCGCCACTGGTCTGCTGCAGGGGGTCGGCGATCCGTCAGCCTCGGTCAACCTGGTTCGCAAGCGGCCTTTGCGTGAGTTCTCTCTGACTGGTTCGCTGGGGGCTGGTTCTTGGGACAACTATCGTGGAATGCTGGACGTATCCACGCCGCTCACCTCCACCGGCAATGTTCGCGCGCGGATGGTGGGTGCCTATCAGGATCGAAATTCCTTCCTCGACTATTACCAGCAGCGTCGGCAGGCCTTCTACGGTGTGGTAGAGGCAGATCTGACGTCGAGCACGACCCTGAGCCTGGGCCACGAATACCAGGATAGCGACCCGAAGGGGATTACCTGGGGTGGCCAGCCGCTGTTCTATTCCGATGGCTCGCGCACCGATTGGTCCCGGTCCAAGAACACCGCGCCGCGTTGGAGCCATTGGGGCAATAGGATCAATACGACCTTCGCGCGCTTGGAGCACGAGTTCGATAGCGGTTGGAGCGTTCGCGCCAACGCGGAGCACCGACGAGTGGACAGCTCAAGCGAGCTGTTCTCGATGAACGGCTATCCGGATCGCGCCTCGGGGGAAGGTTTGTGGCCGATTGCCCTGGGAGGCCGCAGCAATAGCCGGCAGAACAATTTTGACGTTATGGCCTCCGGACCGTTTGCGTTGTTCGGGCGTGATCACGAACTGATGGTAGGTGCGTCAACGTCCCGGCTCCGTGCACATGACAACTCTGCTTTCATCTTCCCGACGGACCCTATCGGTAGCATCTACGACTGGAGTGGAAACTATCCAAAGCCTGATTTCGCCAGCTTCCCGCACGACGCATCCAGTACGACTATCAAGCAGAGCGGTCTCTATAGCGCGGCCCGCTTCTCGTTGGCTGACCCGCTCAAGCTGATTGTCGGTGCTCGGCTGAGCAACTACGAAATGGAGCGGGACAGCAGTAGTGGGGAGCCCTTCCACTACAAGAAGAACAACAAACTGATCCCGTACGCGGGGCTGGTCTATGACATTGACGACACGTACTCGGCATACGTCAGCTACACGGAAATCTTCAAGCCACAAACCGACCGTGACCGCAACGACAAGGTGTTGGGGCCGACCAAGGGCAAGAACACGGAAGTCGGCATCAAGGGAGAGTATCTGGACGGCCGCCTGAACGCGTCCATCGCGGTGTTTGAAGCTCGCCTTGACGGGGTGCCGCAGATCGACAGCGGCCATTTGCTGCCCGACGGCTCTCAAGCGTATTACGCCGCCAACGGCACCAAGTCGCGAGGATTCGACATCGATGTCCAGGGTGAGATCACGCGTGATTGGAACCTTTACGCGGGCATTTCTCATTTCACTGCATCGCAAGGCGACGGCCAGCGCTTGAGTACACAGATCCCTCGCACGACGGCGCGTCTGTTCACCACTTACCGGATGCCGGGTGACTGGAATCGCTTGACGATCGGCGGTGGCGTGAACTGGCAGAGCCGCTTTTATGGGACGGCGACGGGACCTCAAGGGGAAGTCCAAGTTGGTCAGGCTTCTTATGCGCTTGCCACGGTGATGGCACGCTACGACGTCTCGAAAAGCACCAGCATCACGGCGAACATCAACAACCTGTTCGATCGCAAGTACTACACGATGACCGGCTTCTACAACCACTATCTGTATGGCGAACCTCGCAACTTCATGGTGAATATGACGTACAAGTTCGAGTGATCCGGATGCCCCTATTGCTCGTCGGCTTGCGTGATATCGGCGAAGTAGCGCGCAGGGGGCTTTCCGACCGCCTTCTTGAACATGGTAATGAAGGCGGTGACCGAGTCGTAGCCCAATTGGTCCGCTACTCGCTGAACCGTCTGCCCGGAGGAAAGCTGGCGCATGGCAACGATCAGGTGCAGTTGCTGGCGCCAGCGGCCGAACGTCAGGCCTGTCTCCTGTTGGACGAGTCGGGCTAGCGAGCGTTCGCTCATGGCGACCAGCTTGGCCCAATCGGCAAGTGTCCTTCGATCCGCCGGATCGTCCGAGAGCATCTTCGCGATCTTGCGCATCCGAGGTTCGTTCGATGTTGGTAGGTATAGCTGCTCGACCGGCATTTGTGCGAGTTCCTCCAGAAGCACGACGGCCTTGCGTCCCACTCGGCTGTCTGGAACGTATTCGGGAGCCTGGTCAGCTATGTGCAGCACCAACTCGCGCACCAGGGGAGTGATAGAGAGCGTGCAGCATTGGTCCGGCAGTTGCGCTGCACCGGGTTGCACGAAGAGGTAGCAGATCCGCGCGTTTGCGGTGGCGCGAACACTGTGGGGCATTTGTCCTGGAATCCACACGGCGCATCGCGGAGGGACCATCCAAATAGCATTAGGTACTTCGCAGGTCACGCCACCCTTCAGAGCAAGGACCAGTTGTCCTTGTCGATGTTGATGTACCGGGACTTCGCTCTTTTGCTCGGCGATGTCCACACGCATCCCCACTACCGGGCCGCGCACCTTGGTTTCGTCGAAATTCTTCAACGATGGTTCTAGTGATATGGCCATTGGAATTACCTTGGCATAATTTAGCGATCTGTTGTCATTCTAGCTAAATTCATATTTAGGTCCAAGCGATAGATTGCGGTACTGGTTGTCTGTTTTTTGGAGTTATGAATGAGTAATCGTGATGCAGCCTTGGCGGTTGCCCGACCAGCTTTGCTGATAGCAGGGCTCCTTTTGATCGCGACGAACCTGCGTGCGCCCATTACGGGCGTTGCTCCCGTTCTGGAGACACTGCAGTCGGCGTTTGCGCTGTCGCCTGCGCAAGCGGGGCTCTTGACGACGTTACCGTTGCTAGCGTTCGGCATCATTTCCCCATTTGCCGCGATGTTCGCGAGGGAGTACGGCCTGGAGCGTTCGCTGTTCGGGGCGCTGCTATTGATCGCTGCCGGCGTGGTCGTCCGATCTATTGGATCTGTGTGGACCCTGTATCTGGGCACGGCCACCATCGGTGCCGGCATTGCCGTGGGCAATGTACTGCTCCCAAGTTTGGTCAAACGCGATTTCCCGGCGAAAGTGCCCACCATCATGGGCGTCTGCTCCATTGCTATTGGCGGCGCAGCCGCGTTGGCATCCGCCAGTGCCGTTCCACTGGGAAATGCGTTCGGATGGCAAGGTGCGCTTGGCGCCACGGCTGTCTTTCCGCTGGCTGCCGCCCTGGTGTGGACCAGCCAACTGAGCGGTCATACCGCGCCGGCCAAGGGAACCGCATCTGCTCCTCATGGTGGACGGGTATGGCATTCCGCGTTGGCGTGGCAGGTCACCTTGTTCATGGGCATCAATTCACTGGTGTACTACGTCCTGGTCGCGTGGCTACCGTCCGTTCTTACTTCCTCGGGGATTGCTCCAGAGGTCGCCGGCTCGCTTCACGGCGTCATGCAACTTGCTTCAGCCGTGCCTGGTCTCTTGCTTGGCCCCATTGTCAGTCGCATGCGGGATCAAAGGCTGGTCGCCGCCACCATGGGCGGGTTGATGACCCTGGCCCTTCTCGGATTCTGCGTGGCGCCGTCCTGGGCCTCCTTGTGGGCGTTCTGCTTTGGCCTGGGCTCCGGCGGCGGCGTATTGCTGGCGCTGATGTTCATGGGCCTGCGGGCTAACAGCGCCCATCAGGCCGCTTCGCTTTCAGGCATGGCCCAGTGTGTTGGCTACTTTCTGGCTGCATGCGGACCGGCTCTTGCGGGAAAGTTCCACGACCTTACCGGTAGCTGGACCGCCGTGCTGTACATCGGCGCGGCCCTCTCGATCGTCATGGTGATCTTTGGTTTGCTCGCAGGTCGTTCTCGAACGATCGGGGGTGAGCATCCGACCGTTCGTCATTGATGTTTTCGTATACGCGGTCCGTGGCTATCTGAGGGCGGCCCGTGCTTTTGGAAATTGCAGGTTTGCGAGGTAACGAAATGAGCAACAAGACGACCTTTCTGAATATCTCCAGCACCTCCGCTGATTGGCGTGGGCTAGCTCTTTCCAACTTCGGGCTCTCGCCGTTCGTACTTGACGACATGCTGTTCGCATCCGTTGAGGGCTTCATCCAAGGTATCAAGTTTGCGGAGAACGATCCGCGCCGTCTGCAGGCGTTTCAGTTGAGTGGATGGGAGGCCAAGCACCTCGGCGATCAAGCGGATCGCAGCGGCGCCTACTGGAGCGGCCAACGCTTGGCCTACGGATCGGCGCAGCATCATCAGCTTATTGAAGCGGCTATTCGGGCGCGAATCGATCAATCCATAGGATTGCAGAGGGCGCTGCTGTCCACGAATGGGCTGGAGCTGGTCCACGATACCGGGCGGGCAGAAGCATCCACGACATCTCTGCCAGCCACCGTTTTTTGTCGAATTCTGACTGCTATTCGGGCGGAACTGTTGCGTGCACGTCCGACAGTACTGTGATTCCCCGACTTGTTTGGGCACTCAATCATTCAAAGGAGCAAACTGGCTATGAACCTTAACCCTCAGGACTTCCTGGTGCATGACATTAGCCACCATCCAATGGTCGTCTTCAGGAACGACTCTGCAAGACCTGGCTACGCAAAGCAGTGGGAGGTGGAAACTGTTTCTCTTATTGGGCAAGGGGCCCCCTTCGTCATTGTGTATGACCAGCTTCGGGGCGATGAAGATCACGAGGATCGCAAGCATAGGGCACTTTGGCTCAAGCAGAACAAGGCAGACATGAGCCGTGTGTGCAAAGGATTCATCAGCATTGAGCCTGACCCTGCGCGCCGAGAGGAGGCAAGGCAGATGGGGGCGATGCTGGCAAAAGCATTCGGCATCCAACATGAGGGTGTCGAAACGTGGGAGGAAGCTCGAAAGCTTGTCCACTTCTGGATTTCCGAGCCATGCTTAGGTAGTTAGTTTCCATGGACCTGCGGCACCTACGATGTTTTCTCGCCGTGGCCGAAGAGCTGCACTTTGCACGTGCAGCTGAAAGGCTGCACATCGAGCAGTCGCCACTGTCGCGGGCGATCAAGGAGTTGGAAGAAGAACTGGGCGTCGTGCTGTTTGCCCGCACCACGCGCAGCACGCGGCTGACCCGTGCCGGAAAACTGTTCTTGGAGCATGTGCGTCGCGTGTTCTCCGCATTGGAGCAGGCACGCGACAGCGTGAAAGCCGCGGCCAATGGTTTTCATGGGCAGTTGCGCGTGGCCTTATCCGACGGTATTACACCGTCGCGCCTTCCTGCTTTGCTTGCACTCTGCCGTCAGGAAGAGCCCGAAGTTGAAATCCGCTTCTTCGAGGTTCCGCTCTCGCAGCAGATCAAGGGGTTACACGACGACCTATATGACGTTGGGTTTGCGCAGTCCGAAGATGTGGGCGATGGCATCGTCACCATGCCTGCTTGGAGCGATGCGCTCATGGTGGCGGTGCCCGCACGACATCCGCTGCTGGCCCACAAGCGCATTCCGCTGGACGAGTTGCTGCGTTATCCGCTGGTCTTGTGCGATCCGCAAGCGTGCGAAGGTCATGCAAAGCATGTCGAGCGCGTTCTGCGCCGGGCGGACATGGAGCCGCTTATCGCTGAACGAGTTGCAACGTGCGATCTGATGATGGCATTGGTATCGGCGGGCTTTGCACTCGGACTTACGGGCGAGACGCATATTGCCACGAGCCGTGAGTCGGGCGTTGTGGCTCGACCACTGGCTTCGCGCGTGCCGCCACTGACGACCTATCTGCTGCGTATCGAAGGCGAGCCGTCCGATGAACTGGCGCACTTCATTGAGCGCGTGCAGGCCATCGAATCGCCGGACTTCCCTAGGCCTGCGCTGGGTCGCGATGCTGATCCGCCAGAGGTACTCACGCCATGAGAAAGATCATCCCGTACTTGCTGGTGGCCGCGTTGACCGCCTGCGGCCAATCCGAGGCACCGCAGAAAGCCGCCGATTCGGAGGGAAACATCCCAACGGTGGAAGAACTGGCAGCCAATCCCGAACGGCTCAAAGAGCTGCGTCAGCAATGCAAGACCGATCGCCCCAAGCTGGGCGACATGCTCTGTAACCGAGTGGCCGAAGCCACGCGCAAGCGATTCTATGGCGATGGCAAGGTGCCTTATACGGCACCGGAGAATCCGCCCAAGCTCTGATCGTTGGCGAATCGCCACGAAACTTCCGACCTCTTGCTCGACACGCCGCAATGCGCCATCGCTTGCGGCGTTTTTTCTGCCTGCGCCCCTGCGCGAAATCTTGCTTTTTACTCGACCTTTCTTCCGATAACGGTCTTTGACCGGCATCGACCCGGCACAGATCCTCGCGCTATGCGGCACGTCGTTGTGCCGCGTGTGAGCGAGGAATCAGCGCAGGAGAAATCGGAGGCCAGTCATGCAAGGTCAGGGCGTGCTGTTCGGGCAGATCGCCGCTGTTTTCAGCATCGTGATCGCCGGCGTATGGAGTGCAACGCAATGGACAGCCGCCGCCCTGGGCTATCAACTACGCCTTGGCTCGCCGTGGTTTGATTTCTTCGGAGCGCCGGTCTATCACCCGTGGCGGCTGTTCGAGTGGTGGTTCTTCTTCGATGCCTACGCGCCGCATGTCTTCGACATTGGCGGGGCCATCGCAGGCGGCAGCGGCCTTGTGGCCGTGGTGGTCGCCATTGCCATGTCGGTGTGGCGCTCGCGCCAGGGCAAGCTGGTCACGACCTATGGTTCGGCGCGCTGGGCCGAAGCGGATGACATTCGCAAAGCCGGGCTGACGCAGCCGGCCGGCGTCTTCCTCGGCAAGTATCGCAACGAGTATCTGCGACATGAAGGCCCGGAACACGTCCTGACCTTCGCGCCCACGCGCTCGGGCAAAGGCGTCGGCTTGGTCGTCCCGACATTGTTGTCCTGGCCGGCTTCGGTCGTCATCCACGACATCAAGGGCGAGAACTGGCAGATCACCGCGGGCTGGCGCAGCCGGTTCAGCCACTGCCTGCTGTTCAACCCGACCGATGCGAAGTCGGCGGCCTACAACCCGCTGCTGGAAGTCCGGCGCGGCGCGCATGAAGTGCGCGACGTACAGAACATTGCCGACATTCTGGTCGATCCCGAAGGGGCGTTGGAGAAGCGCAACCATTGGGAAAAGACCTCGCACGCGCTGTTGGTCGGGGCCATCTTGCATGTGCTCTATGCGGGCGAAGACAAGACGCTGCGCGGCGTCGCCAACTTCCTGTCTGACCCGGCCAGCCCGTTCGAGCTGACCTTGCACCGGATGATGACGACGAAGCACCTGGGCGACGTACCGCACCCGGTTGTCGCATCTGCCGCCCGCGAAGTGCTCAACAAGTCGGACAACGAGCGTTCGGGCGTATTGAGCACCGCCATGTCGTTCCTCGGCCTGTACCGCGACCCCACGGTGGCCGAAGTGACTTCGCGCTGCGACTGGCGCATCGCCGACCTGATTTCATCCGAGCATCCTGTCTCGCTGTATCTGGTGGTGCCGCCTTCCGACATTTCGCGGACGAAGCCGCTCATTCGCCTGATCCTCAACCAGATCGGCCGGAGGCTCACCGAATCGCTCGACGGCAGTGACGGCATCGAGCGCCGCCACAAGCTGCTGCTGATGCTCGATGAGTTCCCGGCGCTGGGCCGCCTGGACTTCTTCGAGACGGCGCTCGCTTTCATGGCCGGCTACGGCATTCGCAGCTTCCTCATCGCGCAGTCGCTCAACCAGATCGACAAGGCGTATGGGCAGAACCATTCCATCCTCGACAACTGCCACGTCCGGGTGACGTTCGCCACCAACGACGAACGCACGGCCAAACGGATCTCCGAAACGCTGGGCACCGCCACCGAACTGCGCGCGCAGCGCAACTACGCGGGCCACCGGCTTGCGCCGTGGCTTGGGCACCTGATGGTTTCGCGGCAGGAAACCGCACGTCCGCTGCTGACACCGGGTGAGGTGATGCAGCTTCCAACCGATGAGGCCGTGGTGATGGTGTCCAGCGTGGCGCCGATCAAGGCGAAGAAGCTGCGCTACTACGCCGACGCGAATTTCAAGAGCCGTGTATTGCCGCCGCCCGCACTCGCGGCCGGGCAATACGCCGACGCGCCGCCTGCGCGCCCTGACGACTGGAGCGGCCTGGCGATCCCAGCCGTGCCAACGGCCCCGGCTATGGGCCTGTCCAGCGATGACGCAGGCACCGCCGATGACGGCGGCCCGCGTCGCCAGCCGGAGCTATCCGAAGTCGCGGAATACAGCCCCAAGCCGCAGCCCGCAGGCACCGACCTGGCGCTGCTCGATGACGACGACGACCTGCCGTTGCCGCTCCCCCGCCAGTTCGATCCGGCCATACAGCGCACGGCCCGGCTGGCTTCCCTCGACCCCAACGACGGAATCGACCTATGAGCCAATACCGCCTCAATCTGTTCATCCAGCCCGAGCACGCCAAGCGTCTCGAAGAACTGGCCGCCAAGAAAGGCGTGTCCAAGTCGTCCATCGTCGCGGCGGCGCTCGCATCGTGGCTGTCGCCCGATGCCGGCGACCAGCGCGAGGCGGCCATCGCCAAGCGGCTTGATCGCCTGTCGCGCCAGGCCGAGCGCATGGAGCGCGACCAGAACATCCAGATCGAAACGCTGGCGCTGTTCATCCGCTACTTCCTGACCGTCAGCATGCCGGTTCCCGAAGCCCATCAGGACGCGGCTCGCGCCCAGGGTAAGGCGCGTTTCGAGCAATTCGTGGAGCAGCTTGGCCGACACCTGCTGCGCGGCCGAAGCCTGGTGCGCGACGTGGTGGAAGAACTGCACCCCGACCCGGTGCGGATGGACGACGCGGCGGCGCTGGCTGAAGCGCAGGAGCGTGCCTCATGAGCGCCGTTCCGCAGACCCCGCCCGAACGCTCATCCGCCGCGGCCTCGCTGGATCGCCGAATCCAGATGCTGCGCACGGCTATGGGGCCAGTCATCGCCGCTGCGCTGGCCGACCCCGACGTGGTGGAAATCATGCTCAACCCCGACCGCACCCTATGGGTGGATCGGCTGTCGTCGGGCCGCACGCCGCTGGGCGTGGAGCTGTCCGAAGCGGATGGCGAACGCATCATTCGCCTGGTGGCCGCGCACGTCGGCGCGGAAGTGCATCGCGGGCGGCCGCTGCTGACCGCCGAGCTGCCCGAAACCGGCGAGCGGTTCGAGGGCATCTTGCCGCCGGCTGCGCCTGGTCCGGCCTTCGCGCTGCGCAAGCGCGCCGTGAGCATCATCGGCTTGGATCGCTATGTGGCAGACGGCATCCTGACCACAGGCCAGGCGGACTTCCTGCGCCGCGCGGTGCGCGAGCGCCAGAACATCCTGATCGCCGGGGCGACGAGCAGCGGCAAGACCACGCTCGCCAATGCCTTGCTTGCGGAAATCGCCGCCACCGGCGACCGCGTGCTGGTGCTCGAAGACACCATCGAGCTGCAATGCGCCGCCCGCGACCATGTGCCGCTGCGCACCCGCGCTGGCGTCGTGTCCATGACCGAGCTGGTGCGGGCCACGATGCGCCTGCGGCCCGACCGCGTGATCGTCGGCGAGGTACGCAGCGGCGAAGCCCTGGACTTGGTGAAGGTGTGGGGCACCGGCCATCCCGGCGGCATCGCCACCATCCACGCCGGTTCCGCGCTGGGCGCGCTGCTTCGCCTGGAACAACTGATTCTCGAAGTGGCGGTGAACCCGCCGCGTGCGCTGATCGCCGAGGCGGTCAACGTCGTTATCCACATCGCCGGACGCGGCCGCAAGCGCCGCGTCGAAAGCATCGCCCGCGTCGTCGGCTTCGACGGTGTGGGCTACCGCCTGGCGGACGCGCTGGAAACGCCGTTTCCCGAGCTGATGCCGGTTCCTCTCGCAGCCGATGCCGCTGCGCCTTCCCCGTCCCCTGACCAACCTGGAGAACTGCCATGACGCAGATGCACGCTCACGCTTTCCGCTTTTCCGTAAATCCGCTTCCCCACCTGTCCGGCCTCGCGCGGCTGCGCAGCCTGGCCCGCCCTGCGGGGCAAGGGCTGCTGCTGGCCGCGCTGCTCCTGTTCCTGGCCGGAACGGCGCAGGCCGCCGGTTCCTCGATGCCCTGGGAAGGGCCGCTGCAATCCATTCTGGAGTCGATCCAGGGGCCGGTGGCACGCATCGTCGCGGTCATCATCATCATCGCCACGGGCCTCGCGTTGGCCTTCGGCGACACGTCGGGCGGCTTCCGCAAACTCATCCAGATCGTCTTCGGGTTGAGCATCGCGTTCGCCGCGTCCTCGTTCTTCCTGTCGTTCTTCAGCTTCTCCGGCGGGGCGGTCGTATGAGCGGGCCGGACAGCTTCGCGGCCGGCTTCGAGGTGCCGCTACATCGCTCGCTGACCGAGCCGCTCTTGATGGGCGGTGCGCCGCGTACCGTGGCAATCGCCAACGGCACGCTGGCCGCCGCCGTCGGGCTGGGCCTGCAACTCTGGATTCCCGGTGTCGTGCTCTGGATCGTCGGTCACTCGCTGGCGGTGTGGGGCGCGCGCGTCGATCCGCAGTTCATGCAGGTCTTCGCCCGGCACATCAAGCACAAGCCGCTGCTGGACGTGTAGGGGGATGCCGCCATGCTGAACCTTGCCGAATACCGCCAGCGGCCCGCCTTGCTGGCCGACTGGCTGCCCTGGGCCGGGCTGATCGCGCCGGGTGTCGTCTTGAACAAGGACGGCAGCTTTCAGCGCACGGCGCGCTTTCGCGGGCCTGATCTGGACAGCGCGACACAGGGCGAGCTGATCGCCACCACGGCACGGCTGAACAACGCGCTGCGCCGGCTGGGTTCAGGCTGGGCGCTGTTCGTGGAAGCCGAGCGCCAGCCGGCAGCGGACTATCCGCATTCCGACTTCCCCGAACCGCTGTCGTGGCTGGTGGACGAGGAACGCCGCGCGGCCTTCGAGGAATCGGGCCACCACTTCGAGAGCGCCTATCACCTGACGCTGGCCTACCTGCCGCCCGAAGAATCCCGCGCCCGTGCGGCCAAGCTGCTCTACGAGCACGCGCCGGGCGATGGCGTGGACTGGCGCGGTCGGCTCGATGCCTTCGTGGCGGAAACGGATCGGGTCTTTGACCTGTTCGATGGCGTGATGCCGGAAATCGCCTGGCTGGACGATGCGGCGACGCTGACCTACCTGCACGCGACCGTCTCGACGCGGCGCTACCGCGTGGGCGTGCCAGAAGTGCCGTTTCACCTCGACGCGCTGCTGGCCGATTCCGCGCTGGTCGGTGGTCTGGCGCCCATGCTGGGCGACCAGCATCTGCGAGTGGTGTCGGTGCGGGGCTTCCCGACCTCGACCTGGCCGGGCCTGCTGGACGACCTCAACCGCCTGGGCTTTGCCTATCGCTGGAGTACCCGGTTCCTCTGCCTCGACAAAGCCGAGGCAGAAAAGGAGCTGGGCCGCCTGCGCCGTCAATGGTTTGCGAAACGGAAGAACGTCATCGCGCTACTGCGCGAAACGATCTTCCAGCAGGAATCGCCTTTGGTGGACACCGATGCCAGCAACAAGGCGGCCGACGCGGACGCAGCCATGCAGGAGCTGGGCAGCGATCAAGTCGCCTTCGGCTACCTCACCGCCACGGTGACGGTGCTCGATGGCGACCCGGCCGTGGCCGATGAGAAGCTGCGCATGGTGGAGCGCGTGATTCAGGGCCGGGGCTTCGTCACCATCCCTGAAACGCTCAATGCCGTGGATGCCTGGCTGTCATCGGTGCCGGGCAACGCCTATGCGAACGTGCGCCAACCCATCGTCTCAACGCTGAACCTGGCGCACATGATGCCGGTGTCCGCCGTGTGGGCCGGGCCGGAGAAGAACGCCCACCTCGACGGCCCGCCGCTGATCGTCACCCGCACCGATGGCGCTACACCGTTCCGGCTGGTGACGCACATCGGCGACGTGGGCCACACACTGGTGGCCGGGCCGACCGGCATGGGCAAGTCGGTACTGCTGGCGATGCTGGCCTTGCAGTTCCGTCGCTACTTCGGTTCGCGCATCTTCGCCTTCGATATGGGGCGATCCATGCGCGCCACCATCCTCGGGCTGGGCGGTGAGCATTACGACCTGGGTGCGGATGGCGGCATTGCCTTCCAGCCGCTCGCCCGCATCGACGGCGAAGGCTACCGCACCTGGGCAGCCGAATGGCTGGAAGGTCGCCTGCTGCATGAAGGCGTGACCGTCGGCCCCGACGAGAAAGCCGCCATCTGGTCGGCGCTCGGCAGTCTTGCCGGTGCGCCCGTGGAACAGCGCACGATGACCGGGCTATCGGTGCTGCTGCAATCGAACGCGCTGCGGCAAGCCCTGTCGCCCTATGTCCTGGGCGGCGCGCACGGCAAGCTGCTGGATGCCGACCGCGACCGGCTGGGCGGCGGCGACGTGCAGGGCTTCGAGATGGAAGAGCTGATGCACAGCTCCGCCGCCGTGCAAGCGGTGCTGCGCTACCTGTTCGCCCGCTTCGATGCGCGGTTCGACGGTGCCCCTACGCTGCTGATCCTCGATGAGGCATGGCTGTTCCTCGATGAACCGTCGTTTGCGGCGCGCATCCGGCAATGGCTCAAGACGCTGCGCAAGAAAAACGTGTCGGTGATCTTCGCCACGCAGTCTCTCGCGGACATCAAGGATTCGAGCATCGCGCCCGCGATAATCGAAAGCTGCGCCAGCCGGATTTTCCTGCCGAACCCGCAGGCTACCGAGCCACAAATCAGGACGATTTACGAAGGTTTCGGCCTCAACAGTCGGCAAATCGAAATCGTCGCCACCGCACAGCCCAAGCGCGATTACTACTACCAATCGCGCCTCGGCAATCGCCTGTTCGACCTCGACCTGGGGCCGGTCGCGCTCGCGTTCGCGGGCGCATCCACACCGCAAGACCAACGCGACATAGACCGCGTGCTGGCACAGGCCGGCACGCCGGGTTTTGCCGGCGGCTGGCTGCGCCATCGCGGCCTCGATTGGGCCGCCGACCTGCTGCCGTCCGCACCGGCGGCGGCTTCCTTCCTCGCTACTCAACCGCTGGAGGTTTCGCCATGAAAGCCCGTGTCCTTTCCGCTTCGCTCGCCGCCGTGCTGGCCGGTTCGCTGCTGCTCGCGCAGCCGGCGGCGGCTATCACCGTGTTCGACCCGTCCAACTTCGTGCAGAACACGCTTACCGCCGTTCGCACGCTGGAGCAGATCAACAACCAGATCAACCAGCTCCAGAACGAGGCCCAGATGTTGATGAACCAGGCCCGCAACTTGACGAGCCTCGACTTCAACATCGTCAACCGGCTGCGCTCGACGCTCGCCACCACCGAACGCCTGATCGCGGAGGCGCAAGGGCTGGCCTACGACGTGCAGAGCATGGATGCCACGTTCGCACGCCTGTACCCCGACCAGTATGCGGCCACCATCAGCGGCGACCGCATGGCGCAGGACGCCCGCGAACGCTGGCAGAACACCTTGAACGGCCTGCATACCTCGATGCGGATGCAGGCGCAGGTGTCGCAGAACCTGGCGCAAGACGAAAGCGCGTTGGCCGACCTCGTGAGCCAGAGCCAATCGGCCACGGGTGCCTTGCAGGCCATGCAGGCGACGAACCAGCTTCTCGCCTTGCAGGCGAAGCAGTCCATCCAGGCCCAGCAGCTCCAGATCACGCAAGACCGGGCGGCCTCGCTGGAACTGGCGCGGCAGGCGGCCGCCACCGAGCGCGCCCGCGAAGTGCGGCGGCGTTTCCTCGGCACCGGCACGCCGTACACGCCGCAGCGCGTGGATTTTTATTCCAACTGACGGGAGACGGCCATGCGATGTGCTCCTGTCCTGCTGGCCGTGCTGCTGACCGCGTGCGGCCAGCAGCCGGCCGAAGACCTGGCCGCCACCTTGGCCGCCGATCCCGTGCGGCTCAAGGCGCTGCGGGCGCAATGCGAGGCCGACCGGCCGACCGTGGGCGAAGACGCCTGCCGGGCCGCCGCCGAAGCCTTCCGGCGGCGCTTCTTCGCCGGCCAGACCGGGCCAGACGAATACCGGACGCTGGCAGAACTGCCGCCGATCCCGGCGAGCTTCGACACGCCCGACGACGACGCGCCGGAAGGCGAGGCGCCGCTCGCCGCTACGGAGGACACGCCATGAACGACGTGACCATCATCGACCGCTTCCTCGATACGTTCTCGCGCTACATCGACTCCGGCTTCGGGCTACTACAAGGCGAAGTGGCGTTCCTGACAGCCACGCTCATCGTCATCGACATGACCATCGCCGGGCTGTATTGGGCCATGAGCCACGCCACAGGCCAGGGCGAGGACGTGATTGCCAAGCTGCTGCGCAAGGTGCTCTACGTCGGCGCCTTCGCCTACATCATCGGCAACTTCAACTGGCTGTCGGGCATCGTGTTCCGGTCGTTCGCCGGTTTGGGCATCACCGCCACCGGCTCGGCCATCACGATGGAGAACTTCTTGCAGCCGGGCCGGCTGGCGAAGACGGGCATCGACGCGGCTGCGCCGATCCTCGATCAGATCGGCGACATGGCCGGCTTCCCCGAAGTGTTCGTGAACCTCGACCCCATCGTGGTGCTGTTTATCGCCTGGCTGGTGGTGATCCTCTGCTTCTTCGTGTTGGCGGTACAGCTATTCATCACGCTGATCGAGTTCAAGCTGACCACGCTCGCCGGCTTCGTCTTGATTCCGTTCGCGCTCTGGAACAAGACGAGTTTCCTGGCGGAAAAGGTACTTGGCAACGTGGTGTCGTCGGGCATCAAGGTCTTGGTGCTGGCCGTCATCGTCGGCATCGGCTCGGGCCTGTTCGCGGAGTTCCAGGTTCATCCCGACGAGCCTTCCATCGACCATGTGCTGGTCGTGATGCTGGCCTCGCTCGCGCTGCTGGCGCTGGGCATCTTCGGCCCTGGCATCGCCACGGGCCTCGTGTCCGGTGCGCCGCAGCTCGGCGCGGGCGCGATGGCGGGGGCTGCGGTCGGCGCGGTTGGCACCGGAGTTGCCATCGGTGCCGCCGCAACCGGCGTGGGCGGTGCCGTCATTGCCGGGGCGCGCATGGCCCCGGCCGCCGCCAAGCTGGCAGGCAGCGGCGCACGCGCCGCCACGTCGGCGGCCAGCAGCGCCCGATCGGCGTTCCAGGCCGGTTCCGCCGCAGCGGGCGGCGGGGCCAAGGGCGCTGCTGCGGGCCTCGGCAATGTTGCCAAGACAGGCGCGCAGGCGGCAGGCCGCCGCGCTGCGTCCGGCGCTTCCGCTGCCGGGCAGAAGGTGGCCGATTCCTTCCGTGCTGGCTGGAACGGCGCGGATGCCGGCGCTGCCGGTTCCAGCCAGGCCACCGCGGGCGAAGGCGCGGACAGCGCCGCCAGCGCACCGAAGCACGAGCAACCCGCCTGGGCAAAGCGGATGCACCGCCGCCAGCAGATCACCCATGCCGCGACCACCGCCGCCCACACGCTGCGCGGTGGCGACGGCGGCGGCTCGGGGCAAGGCCCGAGCCTGCGCGATTCCGATACCTGACCCTCAAGGAGAACACCCATGCGATTCAAACGCCCGCAGGTGCGCTATGCCGACACGCCGCAACCTGTCACCCCGTATCAAGCCGCCGCCCAAGTGTGGGACAAGCGCATCGGCGAACCCCGCGTCCAGGCCAAGAACTGGCGATTCATGGCCTTCGGCTGCTTGGGATTGGCGCTGCTACTCGCCGGTGATCGAATCCGCCTTTCCACACAGTCGCTGGTAACGCCCTACGTGGTCGAAGTGGAAAAAGACCATGTGCGCGCTGTCGGCGAGGCAATCACTCCGTACAAACCCACGGATGCGCAGATCGCGTACCACCTGGCGCGCTTCGTGACGCTGGTGCGCTCGCTGTCCATCGACCCCATCGTGGTGCGGCAGAACTGGCTGGATGCCTACGACTACACCACCGACAAGGGCGCGGTGGCGCTCAACGACTACGCCAGTAAAAACGATCCCTTCGCCCGCATCGGCAAGGAGTCGGTGACGGTGCAGATCACCAGCGTTGTCCGCGCCAGCGACACGTCTTTCAACGTGCGCTGGATGGAACAACGGTTCGTCAATGGCGCACCGGCTGGCACCGAACGCTGGAACGCCGTGCTTTCCACCGTCCTGCAAACCCCACGCACCGAACAGCGCCTGCGCAAGAACCCGCTGGGTATCTACGTCAATGGCCTGTCGTGGAGCCGCGAACTGGATTCTTCCGAAGGAGCAAAGCCATGAATGCACGTTTCAACAACCATGCTTCGCGCCGTCCGCGCAAAGCCGATGCACAGCCGCTTTCCACAGCGCAGCGACAGGCGATGGAAGCCGACTACCGCCAGCGGGCGGCCGAGATGTGCCAGCTTGTTTTTCCGTTGTTCTCGCCGCGTCTCGGGCTGGATTTCCGCACGCTACAGCGGGTTAGCCTGTTGGCGCTGGTCGCTGCGTTGTCGGGCTGCGCGACGCAGGGCAAGCCGCCGCCGTCCATTTCGCTTGATGAGCCGGTGCAGGCGCAGGTGCTGCCGGAGCCGCCTGCGCCGGTGGAGGTGGTCGCCGTGCCTGAACCCCTGGCGTTGCCGGCGCAGTTGAAGCCGCTGCCCGAGGCGGACGCGGCCCCGGCCGCACCGGAGCCGGCCGACGAGAAGGTGCGCGTCTCCCGTGCCAATGCCGAGGCGCGTATCGCGCCGACCCGCGAGGGCTACGTCAATGCGATTCAGGTGTGGCCTTTCACGGATGGCGCGCTCTATCAGGTCTATGCCGCACCGGGGCGCGTGACCGTGGTTTCCTTGCAGCCAGGCGAGGAACTGGTGACGGTCGCCGCAGGCGATACCGTGCGTTGGATCGTGGGCGACACGTCCAGCGGCAGCGGCGATGCGCTGCGCGTCAATGTGCTGGTGAAGCCCATCCGTTCGGGCCTCAAGACGAACTTGGTCATCACCACCAGCCGCCGGACGTACCTGCTGGAACTGACCTCGACGGAAAAGGCGTGGATGGCGTCGGTGTCCTGGGACTACCCGAAAGACCGGATGCTGGCCTTGCAGCGCCAGGCGCAGGCGGCCAGCGCCGCCGCGCCGGTCGATACCGGCCTGTCACTGGAGAAGATCCGCTTCCGCTACGCGGTCAGCGGCAGCAATCCGCCGTGGAAGCCGCTGCGCGCCTTCGATGACGGCGAGAAGGTCTATATCCAGTTCCCGCCGGGTATCGCCCAAGGTGAGTTGCCGCCCTTGTTCGTCATCGGCGCGCAGGGCGATGGGCAACTGGTGAACTACCGTTTCCGCTCGCCGTACTACATCGTGGATCGGCTGTTCGGCGCGGCCGAACTGCGCCTGGGCGGTGATGGCGGCGATGTGGTGCGGATCGAACGCACGGATGGCGTGGCGCGGAGGAACTGACCATGAGCCAGGACGACACTCCCGACCTTGCCGCGCCGCAGGCGGGCAAGGTAGCACCCGAGGCGGTGGCGCTGCGCGCGCAGCCGCGCCCGGTCACGCGCCTGAACCGGCGCACGCTGGCCATTCTCGCCGGCACCCTGTCGGTTGCCGTGCTCGGCGCGCTGATGTGGTCGCTGCAACCGCAGCGGCGCGGTGCCACGGAGCAGACCGAGCTTTACAACGTCGATCGCGTCTCCAAGTCGGAAGGGCTGGACGCGCTGCCGGCGGACTACTCCAAGCTGCCGCCGAAGGTGCCGGAGCTGGGGCCGCCGCTGCCGGGCGATCTTGGCCCGGCCATCGTAAAGTCGCAGCAGCCGGTGACTGCCGCCTATGCGGCCCCCGGCCATGATCCCAACGACGCGCTGCGCAAGGAAGCCGAAGCGGCAGCGGCCTCGACGGTGTTCTTCCGCTCGGGTTCGCAGAAGGCCGCGCCGGTGGCGCAGACACAGGTAGCCGCCGCGCCGGGCTTCGCCGCCAATGCGGCCTTCGACCCGCTGGCGGCTGGCCCGGCCTCAACGGCCGCCCAGCCTGCCGACCCGACCGCCGTGCAAAACCGGCAAGACCAGAAAGAGGCATTCCAGAAAGCCGGAACCACGGAAACCCGTAATTCCGGCAATCTGACCCTGCCGGCTTCGCCATATCAGGTCATGGCCGGAACGGTGGTCGCCGGGGCGCTGGTCACGGGCATCAAGTCGGACTTGCCGGGCGACGTGATCGCCACGGTGACGGAGCCGGTCTATGACACCGCCACCGGCAAGTTCCTGCTGATCCCGCAGGGTTCGCGCATCCTGGGCAAATACAACAGCCAGGTCAGCTACGGGCAGAGCCGCGTGCAAGTGGTGTGGAACCGGATCATCCTGCCTGACACGTCTTCGCTCACGCTCGACAACCTGGCCGGCACCGACCCGGCCGGCTATGCCGGCCTGGAAGATGATGTGGATTGGCATTGGGATCGCATCTTTGCCGGCGCGGCGCTGACGACGCTGCTCGGCATCGGTGCCGAGCTGGCCGCGCCGGAGAACCGGCAGGACGGTGATCGCGTCATCATCGCCGGCCGCGATAGCGCCCAGGACAGCATCAATCAGGTCGGCCAGGAGATGACCCGGCGCAACCTCAACATCCAGCCCACCTTGACCGAGCGCCCCGGCTTGCCGGTACGCATCATCGTCAACCGCGATCTGGTGCTGCGGCCGTACCAGCCGCTTTTCTTCAACAGGGGGACTTCACGATGACGACGCGCAAGCTGCGGCTGGGGCCGCTGCCGAAAACGGAATCCACGAAGCTGACCTTTGCCTGCCCGGCCAGCCTGAAAGCCGACCTCGACCGTTACGCCGCGCTGCACGCGCAGACCTACGGCGAGGCGGTCGATGCCACGGTGCTGATTCCGCACATGCTGGAAGCCTTCATGGCCGGGGATCGGGGATTCAGGAAGGGAGGCGCGGGCAAGGCCGCGCCTCCGAAGCCAAGCTGATGATGCCGGTTTCCGCTGGCGGCCATCCCTCGAACGCGCAGCCCAACGCTGCGCGTTCTTCGTTCTGGAGGACGGCGACCGATTGGGCTATGATGACCAAACGCGGCCACCGTCTGCTGGCAATCGTCCCCGATGCAGCACGCTCCGGCTTTCTACCGCGAAGCTCTTATGTGGCTCCCAGCCCGCAACGCCACAGCCCGCAAGGCGGCCCGAAGTAGAGCTAAACCCGCACCCCATATAGACTTCCAACCATCAAGCCATTTTCACAAATGACTTGACGCCGCCAATTTTTTACCGGGGGGCGCCGAGCTTTGGGGCAGCACGGCGACAAAAAAAACCCTGGACGATTACGTCCAGGGTTTAAATTTACCCACTACGGTCACTACAAAATGACACCCGGCGCTCTGTCAAACCCGAGGATCACAAACAAGCCTTACTTCAGCATCCCTTCAACACGCTGGCGCAAGGCCGGATCCTGCTGAATCGCCAGACTGATACCATTGTAGTCCGCCAGATCCATGCCATTGGCACTGACCACGCCTACCAGGCGCTGGTCGGCTTCCTGAACAATAGCCTGACGCTCTGCATCACTTTTGGCCGCATCCAGACGCGGCTGATATTCCGAAGCAGTTTGAGCGACCTTCTTGTAGGTGCGCGCATATTGCTCCAGCTGAGAATCCGTAGGTTTAACGACCTGGGTGGCAGCAGGGGCTGCCGAGTTGGCCGGAGCCGCATTGCCCTGGGCCATCGCAAAAGGGCTGTACATGCCAAATGCGACTGCGGTAGCAGCAAGAAAAGCTTTAACTGAGGGCTGCATGGATAGAACCTCCTAAACAGAGTCAATGAACGACCATCATGACAAGAGCGGCAGCAGCTTACAAGTTTCTCAATGTAGTTTCGTGTATCTGCATGCCACCCTTCCCGTTACAGACTTCAGTCGCGCGAGTAAGGACGTCCGTTAAAGTCCACGGTTACCAAATTGCCGTCCATCTGGCCCATGCCGGGTGAATTGGCGGGCATGCCTGGCGCGGCCACCCCACGCACACTGCCATCATTCATCATGCGTTTGACGACCTTGGCAGGCACATGGCCTTCAATCAATTGCCCCGTCTCTTCAATCATCGCGGTGTGGCAGGACGCCAGGTTTTCCGGCACTCTCAAAAGCCGCTTCACGTCTTGAATCTTCACGACCTTGACCTCTTTGACCTCAAAGCCTTCATCACGCATGTGCTGTGCCCAGCCCCCACAACAACCACAGTTAGGATCCTGGTACATCGTAATAGCGGGACCCTCTGCCAACGCCATGGAACTGAAGGCCATCAGGCTGGCCGTCAACAATAAAGGTTTAACCACAATTACATTCCTGTTTTGCAGCGCCACGGCGCTCTGGTTGACACTCTCATGCACTTGACTAAGACTAGGCACTCGCAAAAAAGTTTAACAAAACACACTAATCCGTCCTGATCCGCCATGAGTCTTGATTCCGTCAAACAGTTTTTTAACGAACACGCTGCCGATATCCAGGTAATTGAAACCACCGAAAGCACAGCCACCGTCGTGCTGGCTGCGCAAGTGCACCAAGTCGAGCCGGGACAAATTGCCAAGACGCTTAGCTTGAAAGTGGGCGATAAAGTGGTGCTGCTGGTCGCTCGGGGCGATGCCCGCCTGGACAACAAGAAGCTGCGTACCGCCTTCGGTACGCGCGTAAAAATGCTGGACCTGGAAAGCACCGAAGCCTTGACGGGTCACCCGGTTGGCGGGGTCTGCCCCTTTGGTCTGGCTACCCCGCTGGAGATTTACTGCGATCTGTCCTTGCAGGACTACGACACGGTCTTGCCCGCAGCAGGCTCTATTAATTCTGCGGTACGCATCACCCCGCAGCGCCTGGCCGAGCTGACCAGCGCGCAATGGATTGATGTGACTCAGCCGCCCCCAGCTCAGTCCTGACCCCCACCTGCGATTGGATCAGAGGTTGACCTGCTGCCTTGTGCTCCCCAGGCACAGGCAAGCCTGCCCGTCGCTGACAGGTAAACAGATGTGTAAGTTGAATACGTACATGACCAGGCGACAAAAAACGCCATAAGAGCCCAGGGCATGGGGACGCGGCCATAAGGTATTTTCAGAAAATAAGCGGGTTCGTCCTTGCCATATCTGGTAACGAATGCCCTTTCTATCCTGATTAGGATAAGACATCGGATTTCAAATTAACTTTGTCTATCCCAGAGGAAAAAATGCCCCACCTATTATTGCTGGAGACAGATTCAGCTTTTATAAGCCTTTTTTTGGCACTGGCGCGGCAGATGAACTTTTCCGCCATCGCTGCAAATACGCCAGAAGATGTTCTGATCCGTTATCACCAGAAAACTCCTGATGCCCTGCTGTTTGGCCCCAGTGTCAGCGCCCTGCAGGCCCAGGAGTTGAGCCGTCGCATCGGACTGGATGCGGTGGAAAGCTATACCTTGCACGCCTACAGTGGCTCGACCCGGCAAGACCAGGCGCAATTGCGCACCTTGCTGGAGCAATTAAAAGCCAAGTATCAAAACGGTGCCTGTGCTTTTCAAGCCGAGCAGCATCATGACTTTGGCGAGTTTGTAGGCTGTTCCGCCCCCATGAAAAAACTCTATGAAGAAATCAGCAAAGTGGCCAGCACCGACCTGCCTGTGCTGCTGATTGGCGAGAGTGGTACCGGCAAGGAACTGGCGGCCCGGGCTATTCACCGCTGCAGCGCTCGCAAGGAACAGGCGTATGTGCCCATCAACTGTTCAGCCATTTCAGAACAACTGATCGAAAGCGAGCTGTTCGGCCACGAAAAAGGCAGCTTTACCGGAGCCGAACGTAATCGGCAGGGCTACTTTGAACTGGCGGACCAGGGCACGCTGTTCCTGGACGAAATCACCGAAATGCCCATAGACGCCCAAACCAAGCTGCTGCGCGCATTGGAAAATGGCGAATACATGAAGGTAGGTGGCGACAAGTTGATCAAACATGATGCCCGCATCATCGCTGCGACCAATCGCCCGCCCATGCGCGCTATTGAGGACAAGAAACTGCGCGAAGATCTGTATTACCGCCTGGGGGTCTTTCCGATTCAAATTCCCCCCCTGCGTGAACGCGGCGATGATGCCGTCCTGATCGCCCAGCACTTGGTAGAACAGCTGAACCAGGAGCATCAGCAGAACCGCTCACTGAGCCTGGCCAGCATGAAGGAGATCGAGCGCTATCACTGGCCGGGCAATATACGCCAGCTACGCAATGCGGTACTGCGCAGCTATGTAATGAGCAACAGCGATCAGGTGGAAATCAATATGGAGGCCGACCCCATGGAATAAATGCTTGCCCAGTGTGGAACTGAGCAAGCTTGGCAAAAGCTTACTGGGCCACGGCAGGCTTCATGGAGTCTGCCAACGCATGAGCATGCCGCAAGTGTTGCTGCAGCATGGGCAAAGCGTCCTGAGCAAAACCCATGACTTCCTTGTCTTTACCATCCTTGATGTAGTCCTCAAAGAGCTTGATGGTGTCCTCATGCGCTTTGACTGCCGCTTCGTTGGCATAGTCCGCATCGAACTGTTCACCCTCCGCGCCCTCAAGCATGGAGATCTTGCCGCGCTGCATCAGGCTGGGCTCGGTGGGCAGCTCCACCTTGCGGGCCTGTGCCAGCGTCTGCAGTTCCTTGGCCAGCTGCTCGTGGTCGTCGATCATCATTTGTGCAAATTCGACCACTCTATCGTTGTTGCTGCGCTCCAGAGCCAGCTTGGCAGCCTTCACTTCAAAATGTCCCGATTGTGCCGCATCTCTCAAGAACCCTTTATCCGGAGAAAACAGCTCAATGGCAGAAGCACTGCGAACACTCAAACCCAATACCAGACCCGCCGCCAGCGCCAAACACATCAGATGTCTTACTCGCATCACACACCTCCAAAAACGTCAGTCATTGCCTGAAACCAGAACATCTTTGCTGACCTGAGGCCAATCAGCATGGCCAGCAAAGCCTTGACGGTGTCCTAGCAAGGACCGTACCCGCGCCTTGAACCTTGGGGCAGGAACGGAACTTGCTATGTAGATAGCACAGGGCCCGGATCATTCCGGCAACTGTGTCCGAAGAACTGTCGGTTCTCATCACCAACCACAAGGAGACGCCACCATGAAGCTGGAAATGGTTCCGCAGCTGCACATGCAGCAAACCCTCTCGCAGCGACTGCAACAGTCCGCACAAATCCTGCAGCTCTCGGCGCAGGAACTGCAAACGCTGGTGCAAGACAGCCTGCAAGACAATCCCCTCCTGGAACCCGCTCCAGAACCCGCCGCCCCCTTACGAGAGGGCCTGTCCCATCCTGTGTCCAGCCAAAGCGCTCACCTGATCGATAAGCACGACATAAGCCCGGCTCCGCGCAGCCGTGACGAACAGATCCTGGAGCATGTACGTTTGAGTCACGCCAGTGAGCGCTGCAAGGCCTTATGTGCCCTGATCGTGAACGCACTGGATGACAACGGATACTTGCGCGATCACTTTGAAGACCTGCTCCCCGCCGGCTACGAACACATCCCCCTTGCCGAATGGCAAACCGCGCTGGCGCTGGTCCAGTCCCTTTCTGTTCCCGGCACAGGTGCCCACTGCCTGTCCGACGCGTTGCGCTTGCAGATCCAGGCGCGTCAGTCTCTAGACCCGGTTCTGAAACAGAGACTGCTCAAGTTAGTGGCTACCGAGCTACCCGCGCTGGCGCAAGGCGAATGGTCACAAGTGCAGAGCCGCCTGAATCTGTCGGATGCAGACTTTCATCAGGCGCTACGCGAACTGCAAAGCCTGGACCCCAACCCCGGTCTGGCTTATCTGGAGCCGTTACGCCAAGCCATTACGCCAGACGTCCACGTCTACCGCGATGGCAAGCATTGGCGTGTGCTCGCGGACCCTCGCAGCCTGCCACGCGTTCAGGTGCATCAAGAATATGCCGCCACCCTGGAGCAACAGGCACGCACGCAACAGAACCGCCCTTTGCACAGCGCCCTGACTCAGGCTCGCTGGCTGGCCGAGAGTCTGGCGATGCGACGCAGTACGGTGTGCCGTGTCGCTGAATTCATCGTCCGGCACCAGAGCCTTTTTTTCGAGCTAGGTGAGCAAGGCCTGCAACCCCTGCGCATCAGCGATCTGGCCAAGGAGCTGGATCTGCATCAATCCACCATCTCCAGAGCGACTGCCAACAAGTACATGAGCACTCCCTTTGGCACCTTGAGCTTCAGGCATTTTTTCTCCGGCGAGCTGGAGACTGATTTCGGTGGCAGTTGCTCCACCGCCCTGGTCAAGGAGCAGATACGCCGGCTGATTGCCAGTGAACCAGAGCGTCAGCCTTTAAGCGATGTCGACTTGCATCAGGCGCTGCGTCAGAACAGTGTGGAGCTATCCAAACGAACCGTCACCAAGTACCGCCTGCAACTGGGTATTCCCAATGCCCGCGAACGTTTGCAACGGGCACGCTTGCGTGCTGTCAGCGGGCAGGATGTGCACCCCTTGAACTGAGCGGGTACGCAATTTGCTGATTCTCCAACGAAGATCCCTTAATAAAACAAAGCGAGAATCAGCATGAGCAAAATCATTGTGGTGTCCGTACGCGTGGCCAGTTCCGATCAACCTTGCACAGGCGGACTGGCCGTCGCAGTAGATCAATTGTTAAAGCACCCGCAGACCCAGGGCATCTGGCTGGGGTGGAACGGCCAATGTGATCCACAGCCGGGGGCGTTGCGTACCGAAGATCGGGGCAGCTACCAAGCCGTCACCTTCTCCTTCACCCAGGAGCAATACGAACAGTTTTACTGCGGTTACGCGAACACCTGCCTTTGGCCCGCCTTTCACTACCGCCTGGACCTGATGGACTTCCAGACCCACCACTTCCAGCAATACCTGGAGATCAACCGGCAAATTGCCGCTTATTTGCGCCAGATTGCCGAAGAGGACGACTTGATCTGGGTCCATGACTACCACCTGATGCCATTAGCCCATTTTTGCCGAGAGCAAGGAATGCAGCAGGCTATTGGGCTGTTCTTTCACACCCCCTTTCCGTGCCCGGAGATTCTGCGCTCCATTCCCCGCTATGAACAATGGCTGCCCATGCTGCACCATTACGACCAGATTGGCGTCCAAAGCCGTGGCGACCATCATGCGCTGACAGCCGCACTCCAGACCTTAGTGCCACCGCGTACGAGCGAGTCAGGCGCCCGTACCGTCAGCACAGACGTCTATCCCATCAGTATCGACGTGGATCTGGTTCAGGCTCTGGCCAAGGCCCCCTCATGGACCGACAGCGCCACACCAATCGAGCCAGTCAACGGGCCTGACACCATTATCAGTGTGGACAGGCTGGATTACACCAAGGGTCTGGCCTATCGGCTGCGCACCCTGGATACGCTGCTGCGCAGCTACCCGACGCTGCACGGGCAAACAACCTATGTCCAAATCGCCCCCTCTACCCGCGGCGATATTCACGATTATCAAGTCATGCGTGAAGAGCTGGAAAGTCTGGCCGGACAGATTAACGGTCAATTTGCCACGCCAGGCTGGAGTCCGGTGGTGTACATGAACCGCGCCTTTCCGGCCGGCCAGCTGATGCGCATGTTGCGCCGCGCCCGCGTCGGTTTTATCGCACCCTTGCGTGACGGAATGAATCTGGTGGCCAAAGAATATATCGCTGCCCAGGACCCCGCCGACCCCGGTGTCCTGGTTCTGTCCACCTTTACGGGCGCGGCACAATCCCTGCAAGGCGGCTACCTGCCCGTCAACCCATTTGATGCGGACGCCACCGCACGCAGCCTGTATCAAGCCTTGAACATGCCGCTAGAGGAACGACGCCGACGCCACCAGCATTTAATGATGCAACTGCGACAGCAGGACCTGAGGCAGTGGTGCGAACAGTTCCTGCATGATCTTGGCATCAGCTCGGGCTTGAATCAGGCCCATGACCCTCTGGCTGAGCTTCCAGCATCCTGACGCGTACAAATGCATCCGGTTGGTGCTGACCCAGATAGGCCACCAAGCGCTCGCGCAACAAACAGCGCAAGTCGAACAAACGGCCCGAGTCGGCAGCACTGACCAGAAAGCGCAACTGCATCCCCCACTCATTGGTATCGGTCACCTGCAACACCTGAACGCGCCCATCCCACAATTCAGAGGACTCGCACAAGTCCTTGAATGCCGCGTTCAAGCCCTGCATTTCAACCTTGTAGTCCACCCATAGAAATACCGTGCCCAGCAAAGAGGCGCTGCGACGGGTCCAGTTCTGGAAGACAGTTTCTACAAACCATTGCAAGGGAACGATCAGACGGCGCTCGTCCCACACACGTACCACCACATAAGTGGCCGTGATTTCCTCTATCCGGCCCCACTCCCCTTCCACAATCACCACATCGTCAATGCGTATGGGCTGGGTGAATGCGATCTGCAAACCGGCAATAAAGTTACCCAGCACCGGCCGGGCAGCAATACCGGCTACCAGCCCCGCTACCCCGGCCGATGCCAGCAGGCTGGTGCCCAGTTGCCGTGCGCCGGGTAGAACCATCAAAGCAAAGGACAGCCCCAACAAGACCAGCAAGAAATGCACACTGCGTGCCAGCACGCGCGCCTGGGTGTAGATCTGACGCGAACGCAGATTGTCGGACACATTCAAGGGGTGACGCACCACCACAAGCTGGAACAGAGATTCGACTGCACTCATCAGCATCCAGGTCGTGCAGATAATCAGCACCAGCATGTCCCCAACGATCAGATAGGACTGCCACTTGGCCGAAATAGGGGCCAGCGGAATACATATCCGCAAAAATACGGCCAGAAAAAACAGCCGCGACGGCCAGCGTATCCGTTCGCTGAAAAACCGCAGAAAGTGCTCTGGCGAGGCCAGTCTTTCAATAATCTTGCCACCCAGAAAATGCACCAGCAGCAGTATCGCCCAGCCGCCCAGCAATAACAGCAGCCACATCCACCACGTCATTGACATCATGATTGCTCTCCTGAAAACCATGTCTCCAGATACAGCAACTTGTGTGCCGCGCCCCGCCCCCAGGCAGTCAGGCACGCTTTGTGCTGGGTCAGTCATAACCAATCACGTGATTGGTGTTCTTTCTCAAGGAGAGTTATATGACCCAGCACACAAACAAACAGGATCATAAAGATCAACGTGGCTTTGCCTCCATGGACGACAAAAAGCAGCGCGAGATTGCTGCTGAAGGTGGGCGTGCCTCGCACGAAAAAGGCACCGCGCACGAGTTCACCCCGGAAGAGGCCCGTGAGGCTGGCGCTAAAGGCGGCCGTGTAGCCCATGAACGCGGTACGGCGCACGAGTTCAACTCTGAAGAAGCTCGCGAAGCCGGTGCCAAGGGCGGTCGCGCCGCTCATGAAAAGGGCACAGCTCACGAGTTCACTTCCGAAGAAGCCCGTGAAGCCGGTGCCAAGGGTGGCCGGGCAGCCCATGAAAAGGGCACGGCCCATGAGTTCGACTCCGAGGAGGCCCGCAAGGCCGGCGCCAAAGGTGGCAAGGCCACCCAGGACCAGCGACGCTAAGCCTTAACCAAGCCCCAGTTGGACGCGGCGCACCCACCAGGGCCGCCGCGCCCTGTCCCATTCCTTGTCTATTTCAGGAGCCGTCATGACAACGCGTCAAACAGTGAAAGAGCAACGTCACCTGCAAGAACAGCAGGACCAGAAGGACAAGAACGGGGTCGGCCAGAACGAGCCCGTTACGCACGATAAGAGCCACCCAGGCAGCGATTACCCCACTCCCCCCCTGCCGCAACAACACCTGGAAAAGCCTGGGTGTGAAAGTGATCTGGACCCGGCCCCCCGCTACGAAGCCTCCAGCTACAAGGGCAGCGGCAAGCTGGAAGGAAAAGTAGCCGTGATTACCGGTGGGGACTCGGGCATAGGCCGGGCCGTTGCCGTGCTCTATGCCCGAGAAGGTGCCGATGTGGCGATTGTGTATTTGCACGAGGATGAAGATGCCGGACGCACTCGTCTGGCCGTCGAGGCCGAAGGCCGCCAATGCCTGACACTGCGCGGCGATGTGAAAGACCCTGAATTTTGCCGACAAGCGATTGAGCAGGTACTGGACCGCTTCGGTCACCTGAATATTCTGGTCAACAATGCCGGCTTTCAGGAACATGCCCAATCCTTGCTGGACCTGACCCCGGAGCGACTCAATGAAACCTTCCACACCAATATCTATGGCTATATCTACATGGCCCAGGCCTGCCTGCCGCACCTTCACGCGGGCGATGCCATCGTCAATACCAGCTCGGTCACAGCCTTACGCGGGGCCGCTCATCTGCTGGACTACTCCAGCACCAAGGGCGCCATTATTGCCTTCACGTACTCCCTGGCGGCCAACCTGGCGCCCAAAGGTATACGTGTAAACGCGGTCGCTCCCGGACCCGTCTGGACCCCCTTGAACCCCGCCGACTCCCCGGCCGAAAAAATCCCCGAGTTTGGTGCCGATACGGTCTTTGGCCGCCCCGCCCAGCCGGAAGAACTGGCGCCTGCCTATGTCTACCTGGCCAGCCCGATCACCGCCAGCTACATCACCGGCACCGTGCTCCCCATCACGGGTTACCCAGGAAGCTGATATGAATAACGCTCTGCATTTGGATCAGACCGCCTTGTTTCTGGATCTGGACGGTACCCTGGTCCCCTTGGCTGCGCGGCCTGACCAGGTATTTCTTCCCCCGTCCACCGCCGGCCTGCTGCTGAATCTGCACGCTGCCTGCGACGGCGCGGTGGCACTGGTTTCAGGCCGCGACTATGACAGCCTGCATATCGCCTGCACCAAGCTTCCGCTTGCCATGATCAGCAGCCACGGCGCAGCCATGTATGACGCCGAGGGTCAGGAATGCTGGAACATCCCGATCAACCCGGCTGAGCACCACAGCCTGTCCCGCTCTGTCGCCGCCCTGATCCACCCCTACTCACTGGTTTGGATGGAGCGCAAATCGCACGGTGTGGCTGTGCACTTTCGGCAACGCCCTGAAGTTGGCGAGGCCTTGGCCACCGAACTGCACGTGCTGTGCTCGGAATATCCCGGCTTTGATCTGATCCGTGGACATTGTGTCATCGAACTGCGCATGAGCGGCTTTGACAAAGGCCAAGCCCTGGCCCGGGCCCAACGCCTGCCCGCGTTCGCCGACCGCAAGCCCGTCATGATTGGCGACGACTTGACCGATGAGGCCGCCTTTGAGTTTGTGAACCAGAAAGGCGGGCTGAGCATACGCATCGGTCCTCAGGAGCCAGCCAGCGCGGCCCAGCTTTCCTTGCCACACCCCTCTGACCTGCTGACACTTTTGCAAACCAGTCTGCTGGAGACGCGCTTTTTCTCCGAGCTGGCACAGCGAACGCCCTCAGGCGCCAAAACGGTTGCGCCATGACTCGCTGACACTGGCCGCACTCTCTTTACTTAAAAGGATGGCCCCATGAGCAAGATACTTACCTCTACGCCCAAGACCTCCTTGCAAATCAGCCTGCCCAGCAAGGGCTGCAACAAAGGCGCGCTCCAAAGTCTGGAATTCATGGCCAGGGAACTGGCGCAATTCCTGGATCTGCCTCGAGTCCATATTGACTATGAAGACCAGCTAAAGCCCAGCTCCGGAAACACTTACTACCTCCCCCTGCAGACCTTGAGCCTGGAGCAGGCGCGACAACTGGGTATCGAACAGGCCTCCCAACTGTATGGGGGTGTAGTGCCATATGACTTTCTGGCCCATAAAACCGTCGCCCATCCCCTTCCCCAGGACGATATGGACCGCCCGGAAGGCTGGAACAATGAGCTGGGCCTGGCGTTACGGCACACGGTCTTGCCAGGCTACAGCGTCTTTTCAAGAAACGACGCGCTACGCACAATGAGCCTTCTGGATGAAGCAGGCCAGACCGGCATACGGGCCAAACTGGCCAGTGCTAATGCAGGCAAAGGCCAGAAGGTGATCTACAGCCGTCAAGAGCTGGAAGAGCTCTTGAACCTGCCGCCGTGGCAGAGTCAACTGGAACAGGGTCTGGTACTGGAGGAGAACCTGCTCGATGGCGAGACCTTCAGCATCGGCCAGACCCAGGTAGGCGAGCATCTTTTTTCCTATATCGGCCAGCAACACCAGACCACCAACCTGCAGCACGAGTCCGTATATGGCGGCTCCAGCTTGCTACTGGTTCGCGGCGGGTTTCCGCAGTTGCTGCAGCTCTCGGGCATGAAGCGCATTGAGCATCTGCTTGAGCTGACCATAAGCTACGAAAAAAACATCAGGCAGGCCTTTCCTGAACTGTATGCCTCACGTCGCAACTATGACCTCATCGTCGGTAAAAATGCGCGTGGCCACTACAAGGCAGCCGTACTGGAACATTCCTGGCGTTTCGGCGGAGCGTCCATTGCAGAGATTCTGGCCATCCGCACCCTGCAACGCCACCCTGAGCTCCAACATACCCACGCATGGACACGCGAGCGCTATCTAGACGATGCCAGCCTGGTGAAAAACTCCCCTCATCTTTACAGCCTCGACCAAGAAGACGAGGCTTATCTTGCCCGCTTCGGCGGCCCACTGCCATCATGAGTACGGAAATTTTCAACACCACCATCAAAGTGCCCCATCAGCACCTGGATGCACGCCTGCTAGTCCCCCAATCCCCTGTCCCTGGCATTTTGTTCGTGCACGGTTGGGGCGGCAGCCAGCACTTTGACCTGAAACGCGCCCACACCATTGCCGGTATGGGCTGTATTTGTCTGACCTTTGATCTTGCCGGGCACAATGCCAATCAGCACGAGCGCGAGAACGTCACCCGAGAACAGAACTTTCAGGACATCTGCGCGGCCTTCGACACCTTGAGCAGCCACCCTATGGTGGACTCCAGCTCCATCGCCATTGTGGGGCATAGTTATGGCGCCTATCTGGCCTGCCTGTTAAGTGAATTTCGATCGGTACGCTGGCTCAGCTTGCTGGCTCCTGCCTTGTACCCGGACGACGACTGGCTGTCTCCAAAGGATCAGCTCAACCGAGAGTTGCTGCAGGACTACCGTCTGCATACTCATTCTCCGCAAGAGAACCGCGCCTTGCAGGCCTGCTCCAAATTCACGGGAGATGTTTTGCTGTTTGAAGCGGAATACGATGAGCTGATTCCCCGCCAGACCTTGCTAACGTATCGCCAAGCCTTCAGTCAGGCTCATTCCCTGACACATCGAGTGCTGGAAGGCAGCAACCACGCACTGGACGAGAAAGTCGCCCAGCGTGATTACTCCGTGCTGCTTTATCGCTGGATTCAGGAAATGATTATTGGCGCCCGTATTGGGCACCTGCCCAACAACACCACTTGACTCACGCGACAGCCGGACGGTTGGCATAGCCGGAGACAAACTCCTTGGCCTGCCCAGTCTGCGGGTCAAAGACGTGACGGCGTACCTTGCCGATATCCGCACCATAAACGTGAATGCTGATGGACACCTGGTCGTCATACATATTGGAGACCTCGTGTATATCACCCACCGTGGGTGACACCACTTCCACCACGCCTGGTTCCAGAGTCTGTGTGTCTTGTTCTGTCATATGGCCGGTATCGGGATCACGGTCAAAAGGCCGGGAGCGTTCCGCGCCACGCAACATACCAATCAAGCCCCACACAGTGTGGTCGTGGATAGGGGTTTTCTGGCCGGGACCCCACACAAAGCTGACCACGGAAAAGCGTTCCTGCGGACAGCAATACAGCAAGTACTGCTGATAAAACTGGGGATGGGGCTGGGTGTACTCCGGGGCCAGCCAATCGTCCTGGGCCACCAGTTCGCCCAGCAGGACACGGCCATCACGCAGGATATCCGCCTCGGCGACAGCCGGGCGGCCGGTCAATTCATTCATCCCTTGAATAAAACGCTCAAAACGGGGGTGCATAAGGGGATGTCTCCATAGTTGACTGGGCCTTGCGGCCCAATTCGTGAATCAGTTCTTATTTGTTCAGATACACCGGGGCACGTTTTTCTTTGAACGCGTTCATCCCTTCCTTGGCATCATAACTATCCTCGATCGCTTTCAGTTGCCGCATGGTGCGCGCCATCTGCTCGGACGGGCCGCGCGTCAGCACTTCATTATTGATAAAGCGCTTCAAGGTTTGCAAAACACGCGGCGACATCTTTGCCAAGTCCTGCGCCATACGCACAGCAGCCTGGAGTTGCTCGCCTACCGGCACCACTTCATTGGCAAAACCCAGATCGTAAGCACGGCGGGCTTCCAGCGTACGGCACAACAAGATCACTTCCATGGCGGCATGATGCGGAATGCGCGAGGCCAGGCCCGAGATGATGCCGCCAGTAAAGCCCAGCTTGGCTTCGGGGTAGGAGAACTTGGCGCTCTCGGACGCTACCAGCAAATCCGTCATCATGGCCATCACCAGGGCTCCCCCCACGCACCAACCACTGACGGCCGCAATAATGGGCTTGTCGGTTTCAAAGCCTACCGTGGGAATGGCGCGCCACAACTCGGGCCACTCATTAATATCCGCCCCGGCAGAAAAAGCATCATTGCCTGCCCCGGTCAGCACGGCTACGCGGCGTGTGGGGTCTTCGTCAAAGGCCAGAAATGCCTGCTGCAGTTCCTTGACCACGGTAGCGCTCAAGGCATTGCGGCGATCAGGACGGTTGATCGTGAAGATGGAAACACCGTCATCATGGTTTTCTACAAGAATGCACTGATAATCCGACATGGTTTACTCCTCCTGGGTATTTTTCAAAGAATAGGTTTTGGTTTTATTCGCCTATGGACAGGCGGGCATCGACGGCGTGACAGCGGGTAGCCGCCACGATCAAGGGGTTGATATCCAATTCAAAGTTGGTGTCGCGCAAGTCGTGGGCCAGAAAGCTGACACGCACAATCGCATCGAGCACACCGTCACGATCCAGCATGCGTCCCCGGTACCCCTTCAGCAGCTTGTCGATCATCAAGGTAGATAAAAGTCGATCTGCATCAGCCAGGGTTAAAGGGGCCGCGGCAATCACCCGGTCCGACAGCATTTCCACCAGAATGCCGCCGGCACCAAACACCACGACCGGACCAAACTGCGCATCCTGACGTGCCCCGATCAGCAGTTCCACATCCCCCTTGGCCATGGCCTGTACCAAAACGCCTTCCAGACGGGCATCTGCTTTATAGGCTTTGGCATTGGCGTAGAGCCGGGCAAAATCGCGTCGCAAGCTGGCTTCGTCGGCCACATCCAGCGCCACCCCACCCGCCTCGGTTTTATGGACGATATCGGGGGAAACAATCTTCATCACCACCGGATAGCCAATCTGCTCGGCCTGCACCACGGCCTGTTCCACGTCCTCGCACACCTGGCCCAGATTCACGGGCAGGCCGTAATGCGCCAGCAGACGTTTGGACTGATCTTCATTCAAAACACCGCGCGGCATGACCGTAGGCGCTTGGCAGGCACTGGGACGCAAGGCTTGCTGGCGCGGCACAAACTGACCGTGACGTTTCCAGGCGGACAAGGCCAGCGCCGCTTCCAGACTGGAACTGGCATACGCATGGCCGTGCTGGGCCAGCTTCTGCCTCAAAGGCTCGGACGTTGCACCCGCATCAAACGCCACCATCACGGGCTTGGCCCAGTGCGGTTCAGGGTGGATGATTTTTTCAATCAGGGCCGCCATCCACTCCTGCGGACACATGGAAGCCGTGATCAATACCGCGTCACTTTGCTGATCCTGCATCAAGGCATCCAAAGTAGCGCGGGCCACTTCGGTGGAGTCCTGCGTCAGACGCGCTCCCAGATCAACCGGGTTATCCGCCTGCCCTGCCGGGTAGTGGGCAGCCAGAGCCTGCTTGGTAGTAGCCGAAAAACTGGACAGTTCCACGCCATGCTCTGCCAAAGCATCTGCAGCCAAGGCCCCACCGCCACCCGAAGGCGTCACAATCGCAACTTTGGAGATCTTGTTGCTGGTAAAGCGCACCATGCTGTTTGCCAGCAAGAGCATGGCCCCCATATCGTCCATCAGGCTGATGCCTTCATCGCGACAGACACTGGCAAACACATCATGGTCACCCGCTACGCTGGCAGTATGCGAAAAGGCGGCCGCCTTGCCCGCACTGGAGCGCCCTGCCTTGACGGCCAGCCAGGGCTTGCCCGCCGCCTGCGCCCGACGAGCTGTGCGACGCAAAGCCTGGGTATCTTTAATGCCCTCTATATAAGTACAGATCACTTGCGTCTTGGGATCATCAATCAGGAAATCCACAAAGTCGCACAGATCCAGGTCAGCCTGATTACCCACCGAAAAACCGTAGGTAAAGCCACCGCCCATCGCCCAGGCCCGATCAAAATAGGTAGTCATCAAGGCACCGCTTTGGCTGACAAAACCAATAGGCCGTTCCGGCAGGCTGTCTCTGTCCAGCACCGGCGAAGAGCACAGCACCAGACTGCGGCTGGGGCTGATCATGCCCAGGCAATTGGGGCCGATCAGTCGCATGCCCGAGTCACGACAGATACGCAGCAAGGCCTGCTCGCGCTCCAGCCCGCGCTCGCCTGCATCAGCAAAGCCTGCGGAGATCACCAGCAAACCGCGTACCCCCATTTGGGCCGCAATCTGCGCCTGTTCCAGAACGGTATCGGCCCCCACCGTAAACACGGCCAGATCCGGAGCGCTATCCAGTGCAGCCAGACCGGGCACAGCGGGCAAACCAAACAAACTGCTGCGGCTGGGATTGATAGGCAGGACCTTGCCGCCATAACCGTGCTTGAGCAGCATACGGAACAGTCGCCCGCCAAACTTGGACTGATCTTCCGAGGCGCCGACCAAAGCTATGGATGCCGGGTCCAGCAAAGCGTCCAGCGTGCTGGCGCAAGTGACGGTTTCCATCACGTTTGTCTCCTGTTGGTGGTTCTGTGAGCGTTTAGTCATCGCTCATCTTGATGGTCTTGAGCAGCTCGCTGTAATAAGCCCGACTCTGCTCCAGATCCTTGGCATACGCATCGCCGTCTTTCCAGCTGGCACTGACACTGATGCGGTGGAAACGCTCTTGAGTCTGCGGCTCGGCCAGGATTTCTTCGGTAGCCTTGGCCAGCTTCTTCATGACATCGTCAGGGGTGCCAGCCGGCACCGCCAGCCCCCAGAACCCTTCAAAAGGCAGGGCCAGATCAAAACCGGCTTCTTTCGGTGTGGGCACATCCGGCAGTTCGGGATGACGCACGCTGGCATAGGTCACCAGGGCTTTGGCCTTGCCGCTTTTCACCAGCTCCAGCCCGACTCCATCAATAAAGAAATCGATGTGATTGCCCATCAAAGCCGTCATGGTGTCTGCCGAGCCTTTGAACGGCACATGCAGCAAGTCCAGTTTCTCGGCGTTTTCCAGAATTTCTCCCGCCAGGTGGCCGCCAGACGCAATACCTGCCGAACCATAGGTCAAGGTGCCGGGCTCCTTGCGGGCCAGCTCGACAAACTCTTTCAGGTTGGAGACCGGCAAATCATTGCGCACCGTCATGATGGGCAGGTAACCGGCCAGACTGCCTACAAAATCAAAGCCCTTGATCGGGTCATAAGGCACGTCGCGTATATAGGGCAGCACGGTAAAGGCGGTGCTGGTGGCCAGCAACAAGGTGTAGCCATCGGGTTTGGCGCGACCCACGATCGACGTGCCCAGCGAGGTGGTGCCGCCGGGCCGGTTTTCAATCACGATGGGAACGCCAAGCTTGACGCGCAGACGGTCGGCAAACAGACGCGCCAGATTGTCGCTGTTACCGCCTGGGGGATAGGGAACCACAAAGGTCACTTCACGGCTGGGATAGGTATCGGCCGCGATGGCAGCCGGGGCAGAAAAGCTGCTGACTGCCGCCAGTCCCGAGACCAGCACTGTGCGTAGAAACCCTGTGCGCGAAAAAAAAGAACTGAACATGATCCTTGCCTCCTGTGTGAGAGTTTTTCTCTCTTGGTGTTCCAATATATAGAACGCTGTTCTTGTTTTTGATATTAAAAATGCCGTGAGAACGGCTTGAATACAACAGACAGCAACAACACAAGCAACTTAGGACAACGGTTCAAATAGTGGGATATTTGATTTCAGGTGTCAACTATTAAACCCCTTCGGGATTTCCCCAGTTCGATCATCTGGTCGCATTGGGCTTGACCGCAACGAGCTTCTGGATAAAATGAAAACACTGCTTTTCCATGTCAATTTGAAGAACGCTGTTCCAAATATCAGAACACAAACCCTTAACTGATCGAAGGAATTCACTCATGTTCTCTGCCATCGTCATCGACAAAACCGACGGCCAATACAAAGCCAGCCTGCAATCCCTGGACGAGTCCGCCCTGCCCGAAGGCCAGGTTACCGTCCGCATCGACTACTCCACCCTAAATTTCAAAGACGGCCTGGCCATGACGGGTAAATCCCCCGTAGTGCGCCAGTTCCCCATGGTGCCCGGCATCGACTTTGCTGGCACAGTGACCGACAGCAGCGACCCGAATTTCAAGTCCGGCCAGAAAGTGGTGCTTAACGGCTGGGGCTTGGGTGAGGTCCATTGGGGCGGTCTGGCACAGCAAGCACGCGTGAAAGGCGATTGGCTGATTCCCCTGCCTGAGGCCTTCTCTACCCAGCAAGCCATGATGATTGGCACCGCCGGCTATACCGCCGCCCTGTGCGTACGTGCCTTGCAGCGTCAGGGCGTCACGCCCGACAAGGGCCCGATTCTGGTGACGGGTGCCGCTGGTGGCGTAGGCAGTGTCAGCGTGGCCCTGCTGCATGCCCTGGGCTACACCGTCATGGCCAGCACAGGCCGACCTCAGGAAGAAAGCTATCTGAAGGCGCTGGGCGCCAGCGAGATTGTGGAGCGCAACACCTTGAGCGAACCGGGCAAGCCACTGGGCAAGGAGCGCTGGGCCGGAGCCATCGACAGCGTAGGCAGCCATACCCTGGCCAATGTCTGCGCAGGCACACAATACCTGGGTGCAGTCGCCGCTTGCGGTCTGGCCCAAGGCATGGATTTCCCCGCTTCCGTGGCCCCCTTCATTCTGCGTGGTGTGCAATTGATTGGGGTGGACAGCGTCCATTGCCCCAAACCCGAGCGCCTGGCAGCCTGGGACTTGCTGGCCAAGCATTTGTCTATCGAAGCCCTGGAGCGCATCGGCGCCAGCACCATCACACTTTCCCAAGCCATTGATCAAGCCGGCCAGTTACTGGAAGGCAAGGTACGCGGCCGCATCGTGGTTGATGTGAACGCATAAGGCCCTGTCGGCCCCCATCTACCTATCATGCTCTGGAGCTGATTCATGGATACGACATTGCCCCTGAACGGGGTTCGGATACTGGAATTTTGCAATGTGGCCGCTGGCCCGTACTGCGGTATGTTGTTGGCCGATATGGGGGCTGACGTCATCAAGATCGAACACCCCAAAGGGGGTGACACCTTGCGAAGCTGGCCGCCCATCAACCAAGGATATAGCGAGAACTTTGCTTCGCTGAACCGCAACAAGCGCTCGGTAACGCTGGATCTGAAGAACCCCGAAGATGTAGCCAAGGCACGCCAACTGGTACTGGATGCAGACGTCTTGCTGGAAAACAATCGGCCCGGCGTCATGCAGCGCTTGGGGCTGGATTATGAAAGCCTTAAGGCCCTGAATCCCAGACTGCTGTACTGCTCAATTTCTGCCTACGGACAAAGCGGCCCCCGCTCGCAGGAAGGCGGTTTTGACCTGACGATTCAGGCCATGAGCGGCGTGATGAGCGTGACGGGCGAAGCAGGTGGAGCCCCCGTTAAATGCGGAGTTCCACTGGCGGACTTTGCGGCCGGTTTGTATGCGGCGTTTGCCATCAGTGCCGCCTTGCCTCAAGCCCGCGCCACCGGTCAGGGGGCACATATCGACGTGCCCATGCTGGGGACCACCCTGGCCATCGCCGCACTGCAAACCTCAGAGTATTTCGGCAGTGGTCGCGACCCGGACAAGCTGGGTTCCGCCCACCCACGCAATGCCCCCTACCAGGCGTTCCAGTGCAAAGGCGGTTACTTCGCCATGGCAGCGGGCAACGATGCGCTGTGGCGCTCCGTCTGTCAGGTTGTAGAACGCCCGGACCTGACCGAGGACGAGCGTTTCACCAGCACCACCCTGCGCGCCAAACATCAAGACGCCTTGCGTGAACTGCTGGAAGCTATTTTTGCGCAGCACGACTCCGAACATTGGCTGACGCAATTCCGTGCCCAAGGCGTGCCCTGCAGTCCCATCAACCGCTATTCCGATGTGCTGCGAGACCCGCAGGTCGAGCACATGGAGTGGGTGCAAAACATTCGCCTGCCGGGCACAGACACCGAGACGCGCACCTTTGTCTCGCCCCTGCGTATCAATGGAGTGGGTTTGCCCGTCCGTATGGCCCCCCCGGCATTGGGCGAACATAACGACAGCATCTTGCACGGAGTTACCCCATGACAGAGCCGTATTGCAGCAGCAGTCCCGGCCTGAACGTGGACTGCGCGGGCAAAGTCTGGACACTGACGCTGAACCGGCCTGACAAGCGCAATGCCTTGTCGGCCGATCTGGTCGAAGCCTTGATCGCGGCCGTGCAGGCCGCGGAAAAGGCCCAGGCAGATCTGCTGATATTGCGAGGTGAGGGCCGCAATTTCAGTGCCGGTTTTGACTTCAGCGACTACGAGCAAGAAAGCGAAGGGGACCTGGTACTGCGCTTTATCCGCATCGAAACCCTGCTGCAAATGCTGGCCCATACGCCTTGCGCCACCCTGGCCCTGGCGCATGGGCAGAACTTCGGCGCCGGGGTGGATTTGATTGCTGTTTGTCGTCAACGTATCGCCAGTGCCGATGCCCGCTTTCGCATGCCTGGACTGCAGTTTGGTCTGGCACTGGGAACAGGCAGGCTGGCTGCCCTGATCGGCGGCCAGCAGGCTCATCAACTTCTGGCAGGAAGCCAGATTTTTGATGCTGCCAAGGCGGAGCAGCTGGGTTTTATTAACGGCATACAAGAGCCCGATGCATGGCCTGCTGTCATCGAGCAGGCTCAACAGACTGCGGGCTTGCTGGACGCCACCAGTCGCACCTATCTGCATCAGTTAACGGGCTGCCCACAACAAGCTGATCGGGATATGGCAGCCTTGGTACGCTCTGCTTCCGCACCCGGCCTCAAACAAAGAATTGCGGCCTTCCGGCAAGCCGCAAAACCTTGAACTTTCTTTCCTGAATGGAATTGCCCCCAAAAACTGGAGACGCATCCAGATTTTGGGGGCAATTTGCATCCGGGCGGCTTCTTGCAGCCCGGACAAGCTGACGGGGGCTGTAGCAGCTTAACGGCCGCTATAGCCCAAACGGCGCGAGATCTGTGCCGCTGCCGTCATCAAGGTTTTACCGGCCTGAACCAGCCGGGCTTCCTCCAGACGTTCCGCAGGCCCGGAAATACCCAAAGCCGCCACCACCATTCCACGACTATCGTAAATAGGCGCAGCCGCCCCCACGACCTGCTCACGCCATTCGCCACGGTTAATGGCATAGCCCTGATCACGCACCTGCTCCAGCTCTCGGCGCAAATCCCCAAACTTGACCAGACTGCGAGGCGTATAAGGCTTGAGGCGGTTCTTGACCAGATTCAAGGTGTCTTCACTGGCCCATGCCAGCATGGCCTTGCCGGTAGCCACACATTGCGCAGGCGAGCGACCGCCGACCGTGGTGTAGGCGCGCACGGGCTGCGGGCTGTCTATCTTTTCGATATACAGCACCTCGACCCCGTCCAGCAGCGACAAATGCACCGTTTCCTGGGTTTGCTCGGCCAGCTCTTTCATGAAAGACAAGGCTTCCACCCGCACATCCAGACGGTTGGCCAGGCCCGAGCCCAGCTCCCAGAGCTTCATGGTCAGCTCGTAGCGACCCGTATCTTCATTTTTGCGTGCAAAGCCCTGGTGAACCAGGGCCTGCAACAGGCGATGCACATTGCTTTTATTGAGCATCAATTGATTGGCCAGTTCGGTGACACCCGAACCGCGTTCGTGCTTGGCCAGGGCTTCCAGGAGCACCAGGCCCTTAACAAAAGTCTTGTCCAATCGAATATCCCATCAGTCACTAAAAGTGCATGAATTGTCTCATGGAACAGAACCACGCCATAGCCAGACAAGCCCGTATAGCAAAGCAGCAAGCGGCTTTCGCAACAGTTCCATCCGCTTTTCAAGCAGACAGGCTTCAAGACTTGAACCTTAAACAACAAGCCTGCTACCCACCAAGGCCAAACACCGGCCAGCAGCACAGAGGTTTTTCCGCTTTCCAGCCCAGGCCAAATGCGTGTACAAAGAGCCTTGCCTTCCCTTTCTACTGCCCGGAGCCACACCCCGATGGACACCACTTCCCCGCCTCTTGCCCTTGCGGCCATCGTGCACGCAGGCAAAGGCAGTGCCGACGCCTTGCTACTGGAATTCGTGCAGGAATTGCGCGCGAAGAACTATCGCGTCTGTGGTCTGGTGCAAGGCCCGGAAATTCAGAAGGAGGACCATAGCCTGCGCACGGTGCAGGATCTGGACAAGGGCACACTGTATCCCATTACCCAGAACCTGGGGGCGGAATCCACCGCCTGTTGCTTGGACATTGGTGCCTTGCTGGAAGCCAGCGAAGTACTGCGGCAGGCGCTGGAAAGCCCAGCTGATCTGGTGATTGTGAATCGCTTTGGAATCATGGAAGCGGACGGCCAGGGCTTCAACAACGAGATCCTGGCCTTGATCGACCAGGGCTACCCGGTGCTGACCGTTGTGGCCCACACCTACCTGCCTGCATGGCGTGAATTTACAGGTGGCCTGGCGGTAGAACTGGAGCCGGAGCGTCAGGCACTGTGGGACTGGTTTGAAAGCAGCCGTCAGACACCCTGAGGGGGCCAACGAGGTCCGTAAACAACTCTGGCAAGCAACTTTAAAACGCTCCGGGCAAAACCCTCAAGCGCACATTAAGCCCAACAAGGCATATAAACCGTTTAATCCAAACCACCAAAACCCGCTGTCGCCATATGGCAACCCGGGTTGGCGGCTTAAATACAGCAAACGGTTTACTCGTCCCACCCCTCCAGCACCAGCTTGCCACGTGCCTTGCCCGACTCCAGCAAGGCATGGGCTTTTTTCAGATTGCTGGCATTGATACTGCCAAAACGCTCGGTCAAGGTTGTGCGGATCAGACCGGCATCGATCAAGTCGGCGACCTCGCTCAACAAGCGATGCTGGGCCAGCATGTCGTCCGTGCCAAACAAGGAGCGGGTAAACATGAACTCCCAATGCAAGGACACGGATTTGCGCTTGAGCTGGCTGACATCCAGACTGGCGGGGTCATCAATCAGGCCAAACTTTCCTTGCGGGGCGATGGCCTGAACAATCTGCTCAAAGTGCTGATCGGTATGTGTCAGGCTGACGACGTAGTCCACTTGCGGGTAGCCGATACGCTCCAGCTCGGCGCTCAAGAGCTTGCTGTGATCAATCACATGGTGGGCGCCCAGTTCACGCACCCAGGCCTGGGTTTCGGGGCGGGAAGCAGTACCAATCACGGTCAGGGAAGTCAGGCGGGAAGCCAGTTGCGTCATGATGGATCCCACTCCACCGGACGCCCCGACAATCAGCAGGCTCTTGCCGCTGGGAGCCTTGCCAGGTGCGATCCCCAGACGGTCAAACAGCATTTCCCAGGCAGTAATGGTGGTCAGGGGTAAAGCGGCTGCCGCGGCAAAATCCAACGATTTGGGTGCATGCGCCACGATGCGCTCATCGACCAGATGCAGTTGGCTGTTCGTGCCCGGACACGCAATCGAACCGGCATACCAGACGCGATCACCCGGTTTGAACAAGCGGACCTCAGGGCCAACCGCCTTCACAATGCCGCTGGCATCCCAGCCCAACACCTTGTACTGCTGCCCAGCATCCGGCCCGCCACGCTGTCGCACCTTGGTATCGACCGGGTTGACGGACACCGCTTTTACCTCCACCAGCAAGTCACGACCACTGGCCACGGGATCAGGCAGTTCAATATCCAGCAGGGATTCTGCTTGTTCAATCGCTTGGGAAACCTTGTATCCAATCGCTTTCATCTTTGTTCCTTGGAAGCACCGTTAATCTGATGGCTCTTGGTGGCGACGTGGGGCAATGCCACTTCAGATAATCAGAGCCGAAACCACAGTGTGCAACGCCAGGGGAATCAGAAAAACCCGTGGCGGCTTGAATCCATTTTCAAAAATAATTTGAAGATCACCCCTAAAATCAGGGTCTGATCGCGGTAAAACCGTGTCTTAACGACATCCTCTATGTCTCCGAAGGATTGCCATGAAAGCGCTGCAAGATCTGGAAATTTTCGTCCGTACGGCTGATAACGCCAATCTGTCCGCCACCGCACGGTCCCTGGGGATTACTCCGGCCGCCGCCAGCGCCGCCCTCAAGCGGCTGGAGGCCGAGACCGGCGTCCAGCTCTTCCTGCGTTCCACTCGGCATTTGCGTCTGACTTCGGAAGGTGAAGTGTTTTTGGCTCAATGTCGTCCGGCCTTGTCAACCTTGCAACAGGCAGCTCTGCAGCTTGCCAGCGGCGGGCCCGGCTCGCGTGGTCAGTTAAAGCTGGCTGCTCCCTCGGACCTGGGGCGCAATGTCTTGCTGCCGTGGTTGAACGAATTTCAAGATGCCAATCCCGGTGTGGACATCCGCTTGCATCTGTCGGACCGGCTGGCCAATGTGTACAGCGAACCTATTGATGCGGCCTTTCGGTACGGACATCCCCCCGACTCCAATCTGATCGCCCTGCCCATTGCGCCTGAACACAGACGTGTGCTGTGCGCAGCCCCTTCCTACTTGCAAAGGCGCGGTACGCCCAGCTCCCCCGCCCAATTACAGGAACATGATTGTCTGTGCTTCATGCTGGGTGACGACGTTCATGACCGTTGGCGCTTTGAACGGCCGGACGAACAAGCCAGCCTGATTCGGGTGCGTGCCGTCAATGTGTCCAATGACGGCGATGTTGTCCGACGCTGGGCCCTGCTGGGCAAGGGCATCGCCTACAAGGCCCATTTCGATGTGGCACAGGATCTGGCCCAGGGCCGCTTGCAGGCCATCTGCCAGGACTGGATCGGGGAGCTGACGCCCTTGCACTTGCTGGTTGCCGGTCGGGCCCAAATTACCCCGCTCCTGCGCCAGCTCCATCAGTTCATGGTCGAACGACTGGAGCTCTGGGAGCGTCAACACCATCTGCCGAACCAATACACAGCAACGACGATGAACGTCTAGGATATCGACCCAAGGCCGTCATGCTGCCTTGCTCTAATTCGATCGATCCTTTCTTAACGTCAGCGACAAGGCAATCGAATCATGAGACATGCGCACATGGCCAGCCCCCTTTCTCAGGGGCCCGGCTTTCCTTCTCCTTCTGCGAACCCGAATCTGGATGCAGCCCAAGCTGGCGAGCAGCGCCCGCCCCTGGGCCGCGCTGGACGCAGCAATACAGGCCTGATCAAGGCCCTAGCGGTGGCAAGCCTGACCGCCGCTCTGGCCGCTTGTAGTGGCTCTGAAACCAGCTCGGGCCCGGCCACCGACCCCGAAACACCCACCAATCCGGAAAAGCCTGACACACCCAGCACTCGTCACGCCCTGATCATTGATCTGGACGGGGCTACCTACCGCGCTGTGCAGCAAGGCATGGCAGCGGGCAGCCTTCCTAATCTGGCCAAGCTGAACGTCCAACTGGCCTATAGCGGCGGTGTGGTGGGCACCCCCAGCCAACAAGCCAATCTGGACATGCCGGGCTGGGCCAGCCTGCTGACCGGCACCTGGGCCAATCGTCACGGTGTGGTATCTACGGCACCAGACCAGGTCTTGCGTCAAAACAGCCTGTTTCACTCTGCCCAGCCTGGCCAGAATGCCGCGGCCGTTGCATCCAGCGGACTGGCCCATTTGCTCAAGGCTGACCATGATGCCAAGCGTCTGCACGAGCTGGCCGATTGTTCTGCACAAGCCGTCACCCTGTCCTGTGTCTCCACCCAGGCAATGAAGATGATTGAAGGGAACTACCGCAAAGTTCTGGTTCAGTACCGTTCTGCCAAAGATGCGGCATTGGATTTTGGTGTCGAATCGCCTGACTACCTGGCCACCCTGAGCAAGCTGGACAAGGAGATCGGTACCTTGATGGCGGCCACGGCCAAGCAGCAGGATCGCGAATGGTTGATTGTCGTGACAGGCAACCACGGTTTGAGCGAGCATGGTCAAGACAATGGCCTGCCCTTGCTGTCCCAGTCCGCTACCTTCCTGGCCTTCAACCAAAGCGTCAACACAGGGGAACAAGGCATAGGCGCCAGCCTGCCCCAGACACTGGCCGAGCTGTATCAGTACAACAGCCTGGTTGATGTCGCTCCCACCGTCATGCGCTATCTGGACACGCTGCCCCCAGCGGCAGAATACAAGCTCGATGGCAGCAGCCTGCTGGGCCCACAAGCCGTGTCCAATCTGAATGCCACCGTCGTGGACAACAATTCTTCGTCCGTGGCCATCAAGCTGGACTGGAAAGCACCGGCCGACGCCCCCATCGATATCCTGCGCGATGGCCAGGTCATTGCTTCGCGTCTGCCCGCAGGGACACAAAGCTATACCGACAATCAGTTGACGGCCGACCTGAGCAGCAAAGGTACGTATCAGTTTGACTACACCGTGCAGGCAGGCTCGGGCGAGCAGGCCGCCTGGCGCAACCTGATCAGCCCGCCCATCTCCTACTTGCCGCCTGTGCCATTGGCCACCACCTTGCGCAACGGTCTGCTTTCTTACTACCCCTTCAGCGCGACCCTGCCGCCTGTTGATGCACAAGGCAACAGCAGCATGGCCTCCGCCTCTGCCGATCTGCCTTCGGCCGCAGGGGTAGTGGTGCCCGGCCCCTTTAGCGGCACGCATGGGCTGCTGGTCGATACCAACCATGTCACTGTCGAAGGGCTGGAAGGCTACCGCATGACGCCGACACAAGGCTTTGATATTTCCACCGGCAGCAGCCCCCAGTTCACCATCGGCTTCTGGTATCAAGTGCCCCAATGCATTGACCGCAATAACGTCACCATCCTGTCCAACAAGAACTATGTCAGCGGTGGCAATGCCGGTGTCGCGATTGGCCTGTTCAGCAGCTCCACCAAGAATCAGTGTGGCGTGGCCTTCAATATTGGTTCAGGCGGTGTTCGTGCCGACGGCCCCACCAATCCCTACACGCAAATTCCGGTAGGCCGCTGGGTCTACATTGCCTTTGCGGTGGACGGTGTGGCCAAGAAGATGAACATGCAGATCTTCGACCCGGTCATCGGCCAGACAACGCAGGTTGCGGCTGGCAAATCCACCGGCGCTGTTGATCTGTCCAAGCTCTCTCCCTATCCGCAATGGGGTATTGGCGATGATGGCACCGGCAAGTTCCTGATGAACAAGTGCAATGGCTCGGTCACGCCGCCCTACACCGTGGGCAAATGTGCTGTTGCTCCGCCAACCCAGCAAATGTTCGGTGATCTGGCCATGTGGAATCGTGTGCTGAGCGACGAAGAGCTGCAGTCGATCTACTGGTCCAACAAGCCGCTGTCCAGCTTGTCCACCCATTAAGCGAGCACGCCATGACCTCTTTGACTCTTCTGGCTCGCTTGATGCGAACCCTGGCCCTGACGAGCGTTACGGCCCTGCTGTTGAGTGCCTGCAGCGATGGCAGCAGCGGCAACCCTTCCCCAGCAAGCGACACGGGCTCGGGCAGTGAGCAGGTGCCCATCGTCACGCCTCCGGCCAGCGGTTCGCTGGGGGAACAGGGTACTAACAAGCCCGCCCCCCCCAATTCGCAACTGGACTGCGCTCCCTGACAGGGCCCCCCGGCCGGGCGGTGGCCACTGCCGCGCCTGGCCCTCTTGCAACACTCAATCGACAAGGCTTTCCCATGACTTACCTTAATCGTCGCAATTTTCTGCGGCTGGCCGCCAGCGCCGCTGCCTTGGGGCCCTTTCCCCCCGCCATTCAGAAAGCACTGGCCATCCCGGCCAACAATGCCACCGGCACCATCAATGACGTGGAGCACGTCATTATCCTGATGCAGGAAAACCGCTCGTTTGACCACTACTACGGCACCATGCCGGGAGTACGCGGCTTTAGTGACCGCTTCACCATCCCCATGGCCTCGGGCGAATCGGTCTGGCGTCAGCAAGGCAGCAGCGGCGTGGTGCAGCCCTATTATCTGGACGCCACCAAAGGCAATGCCCTGCGCGTGGGTGGTGCACACGACTGGAATGACCAGCAGGAGGCTTGGGACGGCGGCCGCATGGCCTTTTGGCCCAAAGCCAAATACACCAATGTGGCCATGGGCTACCTGAAGGAGTCGGACCTGTCCTTTCACTGGTCTCTGGCCAACGCCTTTACCGTCTGTGATGCCTATCACACCTCCATCAACACCGGCACTTTCACCAACCGCATGTTCCTGTGGAGCGGCACCAACGGGGCCAATGTCACCGGGCGTGCCTGCGTGACCAACTCTAACTGGGGGGGCCTGGGCCCATCCGAAGACGGGCTGGGCTGGACCAGCTACCCGGAGCGTCTGCAGGAAGCAGGCGTGCGCTGGAAGGTCTACAACCGTCCCGGCAACAACAGCAATAACAATCAGCTGGTGGCGTTTGCGTCCTACCGCAAGGTCAATGAAGATCTGGCCTCGATGGGCTCGCCCTCGGCCACGTATTCACCACAAATGGAAGCGCTGTCTCCCTTGTACAAGGGCTTTGGCAATACCATGCCCGACGGCGGCTTTCTGCAAGCCATTGCCGACGATATCGAGATGGGTGCCCTGCCACAGGTCAGCTGGATTGTGGCCCCTGGCCCTTACAGCGAACACCCCAGCATGGGCGTGCCCGGACAGGGTGCCTGGTATCTGGAGCGTTTGCTGAACATCCTGACGGCCAATCCCGAAGTCTGGAGCAAAACCGTTCTGATCGTGAACTACGACGAAAACGACTGCTTCTTTGACCACATGCCCCCACCAGCCCCGCCATGGCGTCACCGCGACGGCACTCTGGCCGGCAAGTCCACCGTGGATGTCTCGAACGAGTACTACACCATGCCCGCCCCGGATGGAGACTCGCGCAAACTGCCCCCCGATGGCCGCCCCTTTGGTGCCGGCCCCCGTTTGCCAACCCTGATCATTTCTCCCTGGAGCGTGGGCGGCTGGGTGAACTCCCAGCAGTTTGACCACACCTCCGTGCTGCGCTTTCTGGAGCAGCGCTTCGGTGTGCAGGAGCCCAATATCAGCCCCTGGCGTCGAGCCGTATTCGGCGACATGCGCTCCTGCTTTGACTTCAAGTCCCCCAATGCCAACAAGCCTGCCCTGGTGTCAGCCCCCACCCGCGATCAGGCCGATGCCACACTGGCACAGCAAGTACAGGCGGGCAAGGTTCCCATGCCGCCTGTGGGTTCCGAGCCCATGCCCACACAGGATCTGATGCTACGCCCCTCCCGTGCCCTGCCTTATCAATTACATACCAGCGCCAATGTGGATCTGGACAAGGACAAGGTCTGGCTGACCTTCAGCAATACTGGCACGCAAGGCACCGTGTTCCATGTGTACGACGAGCTGCATCTGTCCGAGTACCCACGTCGCTTTACCGTAGAAGCCGACAAGATGATTTCGGACTCCTGGACCGTGGGCGCAGACCAGAACGGCGACTACAGCTTGTGGGTGCTGGGCCCCAACGGCTACCACCGTCATTTCAAGGGCAATCTGCACGCCCTGCGCCAGGGCCCCAAACCCGAAGTCCGCGTCTGCTACGAGCCCAAGGCCAACATCGTCTCCCTGACCATCATGAACGTGGGTAGCGAAGCGGCGACCGTCACGGTCACCGCCAATGCGTATCGGGAAGATGGCCCATGGGTGTACACCGTGGACCCCGGCATGCAGATTGACGCACGCTGGTCGCTGGAGGGCTCGGCCAACTGGTATGACTTCACCGCCACCATGGGCGAACATTTCGAGCGCCGCTTTGCTGGCCGTCTGGAAAATGGTCGCGACGGGATCAGTGATCCGGCCATGGGTGTCGCACGCTAGTCATACTGATCAGGCAAGATAGGGCAGCCAGTCCCGGAAAAAACAGTTAGAGAAACACGATGACGCTCAACCAGATTCGGGCCTTCGTCATGGTGGCCCAGCACGGTGGCTTTACCGCCGCCGCGCGGGCCCTGAACATGAGCCACACCACGCTCAGTTCACAAATACAGATGATTGAACGCGAATACGGAGCCGAGCTGTTTCATCGCCGGGGCCGGCGTGTCGAGCTGTCCACCCTGGGGCTGGAAATGCTGCCCATGGCCCGGCGCATGATCTCGCTGGAATCCGACATGCGCCAAATGCTGGATGGCACGGGCAAGCTGCACTACGGCACCCTCAAACTGGGTGCCGTCAGCCCTTACCACGTCACCGAACTGATCGAGTCCTTCCACGCGGTGTACCCGCGCATCAAGCTGTCTGTCAAACTGGGCAACTCCGAGCTGGTCCTGGACGACCTGGACAAGTACGTCTGCGATGTCGGCGTCGTGGCCAGTTGCCAGCCCCAGCGCCGCTACTACATGCAACCCTATGCCCGTTATCCGGTCATTGCCTTTGTGCGCCATGACCATCCCTTTGCCAAGCGCGATGCCATTGCCCTGGACGAACTGGCTGGCGAGCCTTTGCTGATGCGTGAGGAAGGCTCCACCACTCGCAAGGCACTGGAAGATGCCTTGCATGAACACAAGATCAAGGTGGATATCGCCATGGAAATCGGCAGCCGGGAGGCCTTGCGCGAATCCGTGGCTCGTGGCCTGGGAGTTGGTACGGTCTCCGAGTCCGAATACGTGCCAGACCCGCGCCTGCGGGTGGTGCGTATCCAGAATGAGCCGGTCTGGACGCAAATCCATGTCTGCTGTCTGCACGAGCGACGTGAGTCGCGCCTGGTGGCCGCCTTCTTCGAGGCCATTGCTCAACACCAAAGCGCCCTGTCCAGCGCCTGCAAGCTACGTGCCTAGTCGCCTGACGGCGCAATACCTGAAGCACGCCCGGCCATACTGATACCAGGCATAAAAAAAGCGGGGCATAAAGCCCCGCCCTTCCCTTCACGCCTGATTCAATGCCCCCACGAAATCAAGGTGTTTCGCCTTGTGCCAGACGCGCCTGGATCGCCTGAACAATGGCTGGAAAGTCCGCAATGGTTTCAATCACGTAGTGCGCGCCGGACTGGCTCAAACGCTCGCTGGCTCGCTCCACTCGTGCTTTTACTTCAACTGGATCTGCAGTCTCCAGTTCGGCCAGAGACAAGCCCACTTCGTTACCCGACAGGCTCAAGCCCACCGTCCACATCCCCGCACGGCGGCCTTCTTCGATACCGGGCACGGTATCGTCCACTTTGATGCAACGACGCACATCACCTACGCCCAGAGCCAGAACATTGGCCAAAGCCATGAAAGGACCGGGACGACCACCAGCAGGCAACTCATCACCAGCGATAACGCAATCAGGAGCCAAGCCCTGGCTGGCTGCAGCAGGTAGCAGCACATCAAGCACCTGACGCGGGTAGCCCGAGCAGGAACCCACTTTGATCCCCTTGGCACGTAACTGCTCCAAAACAGCTGCCGCCCCTTCAATCGGAGCCGAGTACTCGGCTACTTTCTCGATCTGCATGGGCATGAAACGCTCGTAGATGGCATCAATATCGGCATCCGTGGAAGCACGCTCGAACTGGGCCACCCATTGGTCCTGAATCGATTCAGTCGCCAGCAAGGTACGGATATGATCGCGCTTGGACAAGCCCATGGGACCACGTGCCTGCTCCAGGCTGATCTGAATCCCGAAGGTGGCAAAGGCATCCACAAAAATCTGTGTCGGTGCCAGAGAGCTGAAATCGACCAGCGTGCCAGCCCAGTCAAAAATAACGGCCTCGACCTTGTCCGACATAAGCGTATCCAGAGCCTTGAAATTCTGAGTCATTATTGAAAAACCTTCAGTTTTGAAAACAAACCGGATCAATAGCCGGGCTTATACCTGCACAGCATCCAGAGTCTGTGCACCAATGAAATTACGTCCTCGCGGGCCTTCCAGAGCCTGGGCAATTCGTTCTTGCCACTGCTGGGGAGCCAGACCGTAAGCGGCCGGGTCTGTACTGACACCCAGCCCCTCCAGAAAACGGGCCAGAGCTGTCACCGCCTGCTGGCCGTTCTGCGCATCAAAAATGGACAGCAGCAAGCGGTCCAGATCTGCATCCTGCCCCAGTGCCATTTGCATCACATGCGGCAAGCTGAAGGAGCAGGCGATGCCATGCGGCAGCCCTTGTTCCAGAGTCAGCTCGTAAGACAGAGAATGGGCCAGGGCCGTCTTGGTATTGGAGAACGCCAGCCCTGCCATGACGGCCGCAACCGCCAGTTGGCCGCGCAGTTCCAGGTTGGACAAGTCCTGCATCAGCAGTGGCAGGCTGCCCATGATCTGGCGCGCTGCCGAGACCGCCAGGCTTGCCGACACCGGATTGCGGTTGACGTTCCACAAAGACTCCAGGGCGTGCGACAAGGCATCCAGGCCGCTGGCCAACGTCGCCGCTGCAGGCAGGCTGCGCATCAAGCCCGGATCAATAATGGCGGCCTGAGGCCAGGTCCAGGGCAGATGCAGGGAGTACTTGCGCCCCTGCCCCTTGTCCCAAATCGTTGCCCAGGGGGTAACCTCGCTCCCGGTACCTGCCGTGGTGGGCACGGCAATCAGGCTGCGCACCCGCCCTGGAGGCTGGCTCAGGCTGGTCTTGCCAGACAGGCAGTCCAGCAGTTCGGAAAACGTGCCCGAAGGCGTGCTGCTCAGCATGGCTTTGGCGCAATCGATCACGCTGCCACCACCCAGAGCAATGATGCACTCCACATCGGGATGATCACGCCACAGGCGCTCATACAGCGGGGCCAGCCAGGACACATCCGGATTGGGCTGTATATCGGTTTCGATCGCCACCAGTTGATCGCCCAGCAAGGCTTGCAAACGATCGCACTGGCCCAGTTCACGCGCCTCGGGAAAGGCAATCAGAATGGCTCGCCGTGTTCCCAGATGTTCGGGCAGACGCTCAAAAGCCCCATGCCCTGCATCGATCTGAACTGGATTGAAAAAATGCCACATAACAATCTCAAAAGAAAAACTGCAATCAATCGCGCCCGTTGTGGCGAATCGCTTCGCGCAGGCGGTTGGAGATAAGGTCGGCCACCACCACCATCACGGTAATGACCACAATGCAGGTCGCTGTTTCCTGGTACTTGAACAGTTTCAGGCTGCTGACCAGTTCAAAGCCCAAGCCACCGGCCCCCACCATGCCCAGCACGGTGGCCGAACGCAGGTTGACCTCGAAGCGATACAGGATCACGGCAATCCAGGCGGTAATAACCTGCGGCAAGACACCGAACACAATCACCTGCAAAGGACGCGCGCCGGTAGCACGCAGGGCATCCAATGGCCCCTGGTCAATTTCCTCAATGCTTTCGGCAAAGAACTTGCCCAGCATTCCCACTCCATGTACGGCCAGAGCCAACACACCGGGAAAAGGGCCCAGGCCCACGGCAGCCACAAACACCAGGGCCAGAATCAGCTCATTGATACTGCGGATGATGTTCAGGCTTTGGCGGGTAAAGCCGTACAAGTAGCGGTTGACCTTCAGGTTACGGGCTGCCAGAAAGGACACGGGCACTGCGCCGATCACGCCCAACACCGTGCCCCAGATCGCAATCTGAATGGTCTCGATAGCCGGAGCGAGCAAATTGCCCAAAATGCTCCAGTCCGGTGGAAAGGTGCGGCTTAGAAAGTCGGCAATTTGTGGCAGGCCGGCAGCAAACTCGGCGGCGCTTAACTGCGCCCCCTCTGCGCTCCACTGCAATCCCACCATAATGGCGGCCACCATCAGGGCGGTCAGAATCCAGCCCTTGGCACTGGTCGGGGTAGACATGACCCAGGAGTACTTGCTGTCCATCATCACGCTCCCTTGGTAGCAAGGTTTAACGGTTCGGCCAGAAAAGAAGCGGCATCACCCGTGCTGCCGGACACACCGCCGTGCCCTGGCTCGGGGCCGGGGTAAATGCGGGCCAGATCATCCTCAGTCATCTGTTCCGGGGCACCGTCATACACCACACGGCCATGGGCCAGACCCACAATGCGATCTGCAAATTCGCGTGCGTAATCAACCTGGTGCAGGTTGCAGACCACGGTAATGCCCAGTTCCCGGCTGGCATCGTGCAGATAACGCATCACCAGACGGGCCGTTTTCGGGTCCAGGCTGGCAACTGGCTCGTCGGCCAGAATGATGCGCGGACGCTGAGCCAGCGCACGGGCAATCCCCACCCGTTGACGCTGACCACCGGACAGGGAGTCGGTACGAGCCTGGGCCTTGTGCGCCAGCCCGACCCGTTGCAGACAGTCCTGGGCCAGGGCGATATCTGCCCGGCTGAACAGCTGCAAAATGGAACTCCACACGGGCACCGCCCCCAGGCGCCCAGTCAACACATTGCGCAGCACCGACAAGCGCGGCACCACGTCGTGATGCTGGAAAATCATGGCAACCTGGCGTCGCAAAGCCCGCGTATCCTGGGCGGACATGGCGTCGATACCGGCCACGGACAACTCGCCCGTATCCGCTTGGGCCAGCCGGTTCATGCAGCGCAGCAGGGTGGACTTGCCCGCCCCGGACTGGCCTAGTACCACCAGGAACTCGCCAGCCTCTGCATCCATGTCCACACCACACAGCACCTTATTGCTGCCGTAGCACTTGTTCAGGCCACGCACACGGATCATTTCATGCTCCGCAGATCCAGATCCAGCACCTTGGCGGTATCGCGCACTACGTTGTAAGCCGCGTCAGTGGTAGGCTGGAAGCCATTGAGCATGCCTTGATCGCCCCAAGGAACATCCTTGATATTGGCCAGAGCCTTGGCGACTTTCTCTTTCACACTTGGGTCCAGATCCTTGCGCCAGACCATGGGCGACTCGGGAATATCGCTGGACGACCAGACAACTTTCAAATCGCCTTCGGCCAACTGGCCCTTGGCAATGGCGCTGGCATAAATACGGTCTGCAACAGCGGCAGCGTCAACTTTCTTGTTGGCCACGGCCAGCAGGCTGGCATCGTGCGAACCGGAGAACACCACACGGGAAAACAGCGCCTCGGGCTTGTAGCCGTCGTTCTCCAGGCCCGCTTTAGGGAACAGGTGGCCGGAGGTGGAGCTGGGGTCAACAAAGGCAAAGGTGCGATCTTTCAACTGCTCCACATTTTCAATGCCACTGTCTGCGCGCACCACGATCAGGCTCTTGTACGCGCTTTTGCCCGTCTTCTTGGTCACAGCCACGGCAAAAGCTTCTACATCGGCCACCGAATTGGCCAGCACATAAGAGAATGGGCCCAGATAAGCCACGTCCAGCTTCTTGGCACGCAGGGCTTCGATGATGCCGTTGTAGTCCGTGGCGACAAAGGGCTCGACCTTCATGCCCGACTCGCGCTCCAGCTGTTCAATCACCTGCTTGCTGGATTCGATCATGGCTTGGGAATCCTCGGCAGGGATCAAGCCAATGGTCAGCGTGTCCTGTGCGGCCTGAGCCGCTGTACCGAACACCGAAAAAATAGCTGTAGCGGCCGTTGCCGCGATGAAAGAGCGGCGGGCAGTCTGAAATACGTTCTTGTTCACGGCAGTCGTCCTTAAGGTTTGTAGGAGGAATGCCGACATCTTAGGAAGGTCACATTGCCTTCATGTTATCGATTTAGGATTGAAAACATCAGTTATCTATAGATGGAGTCTATATGTCCGCCGCACGCCTACGTGCCTTTCTGGCTGTTGCCCGCCACGGCAGCTTCAGCGCCGGGGCCCGTGCCCTGGGACTGGCCCAACCCACCGTTACCAAACAGGTTCAGGGCCTGGAACAACAGCATGATGTCGAGCTTTTTCATCGCCGGGGGCGCGGGATTCAGCTAACCCAGGTCGGGCTGGCCCTGCTGCCCGTGGCACAGCAACTGGGGGCTCTGGAAATTGATGCCTTCAACCTCCTGCATGACAGTGGCAAGCTGCACGTGGGGCGCTTGCGCATTGGAGCGGTGGGGCCTTTTCATGTGATCGAAATGGTAGAGGCCTACCACAAGCTGTTTCCAGGGGTGGATATCTCCATTCATATGGGGAACTCGGCCGAGGTGCTGGCCGACCTGGCCGACTATGCCACCGATATTGCCGTGCTGGCCGGAGCCTGCGAGGACCCGGCTTTTCACACCGAGCACTACGCCAGCCATGCTGTCATTCTGTTCGCCCCCTTGTCGCACCCTTTGGCCCGGTACGACAGCGTGCCTCTGTCCGCCTTGCAGGATGCTCCGTTATTGCAGCGGGAATCGGGCTCTACCACACGGGCCTGTCTGGAAGCAGCACTGGAAAAGGAGCATATCCGGCCCCGCGCCGTCATGGAAATCGGTAGTCGGGAGGCCTTGCGGGAAGCCGTCGCCCGAGGGCTGGGCGTCGGTACGGTATCCGAGGCCGAATTCATTCCGGACCATCGTTTCAAAGCCGTTCGTATTCAGGGAGACCCCGTGCGCACCGACACATATTTGTATTGCCTGGCCGAGCGCCGGGACAGCCGCATGATTGCCCAATTTTTCACAGAAGCTTTGGCATTACGCAAGCAAATACAAACGACTACATAGACGTATTTGTGAGTTTTAGGCTACTGTGCAAACGTAGGCCATGACAGTCAGTGATGTGTTTCGTCCATTTTCTGCGCGTAGACTCACAGTTTCAAGGCCCGTCAGTTCTGTTTGATTTACTCCCAGGGAGGACGAAGACCATGCTTGGCATGATGATGAATACCCCACTGCTAGTATCATCCATACTGCGTCACGCAGCGAACTATCACGCAGACCGAGAGGTCGTCTCGCAAACCGTTGAAGGCCACATTCACCGGTACACCTATACCGATCTGTCCAAGCGCAGCCAGCAACTGGCCAATGCGCTGAAAAAAATGGGTCTGCAACATGGCGACCGCGTCGGAACCCTGGCCTGGAACGGCTATCGTCACCTGGAGCTGTATTACGGCGTATCGGGCTCGGGCCTGGTGTGCCACACCATCAACCCGCGTCTGTTTCAGGATCAAATTGGCTACATCATTGAACACGCAGACGATAGCGTGCTGTTTGCCGACCTGAACTTCATGCCGATTCTGGAGTCCTTGGCCGATCAGCTGTCCAAGCTGAAAGCCGTGGTCATCATGACGGACGAAGCGCACATGCCCAAGTCGGACCTGCTGCCCAACCTGCAGTGCTATGAAACCCTGATTGCGTCTGAATCCGATCATTTCGACTGGCCGGTGTTTGATGAGAACACGGCCTCCGGCCTGTGCTACACCTCCGGCACCACGGGCAACCCCAAAGGCGTGCTCTACAGCCATCGCTCCACGATCTTGCATGCCTTTGCCTTGAGCATGCCCGATGCCCTGTGTCTGTCTGCTTCTGACACCATTACCCCCATCGTGCCCATGTTCCACGTCAATGCCTGGGGGCTGCCTTATGCGGCCTTGATGGTGGGCGCCAAACTGGTCTTGCCCGGCCCGAAATTGGACGGCGCCAGCCTGCATACCCTGTTTGAAAACGAAGGTGTCACCATGACAGCCGGTGTGCCTACCGTCTGGCTAGGCCTGCTCGACTGGATGCAAGCCAATGGCAAAACCTTCAGCAGCCTGCAACGTCTGGTGATTGGCGGCTCGTCTGCGCCTCCAGTCATGATTACCCGCTTCCAGAAGCTGGGTGTCAAGGTACGCCACGCCTGGGGCATGACGGAAACCAGCCCAGTCGGTCTGGCGGCTGCCCTGCTGCCCAAGCACGAGTCCTTGCCGGAGAACGAGAAACTCAAGCTGCTGGCCAAGCAAGGTCGTCCGCTCTTCGGGGTCGAGTTCCGGGTAGATGGCGACGATGGTCAACCCATTGCCCGCGACGGCAAGATGTTTGGTGCCATGATGGTGCGCGGCCCCTGGATTGCGGCTTCTTACTTCAATAGCAATGACACCTCTGCCCATACAGAAGATGGCTGGTTCAATACGGGCGACGTGGTGACCATTGATCAGGATGGCTTTATCCAGATCGTGGACCGAACCAAGGATGTGGTGAAATCCGGTGGCGAATGGATCAGCTCCATCGAGCTGGAAAACATTGCCCAGGCTCACCCGGCGATCAAGGAAGCAGCTGTCGTAGCCAAGCCCGACGAGCGCTGGGGCGAACGTCCGGTTCTGGTGGTGCAGCTACAGGACGACGCCACCTTCACCAAGCAGGACATGATTGATCTGTTTACAGAACAAGTCTCCAAATGGAGTATTCCTGACGAACTGATCGTGGTCGATGAACTGCCCCACACAGCAACCGGCAAGCTCTTGAAAACCGCGATTCGCAAGCTGATTCAGGAGGATCTGGACAAGCTGGCTGCGCAGAACAAGGCCGGTTAACCAAGCTGCATCCAGCCAGATGCCTGACAGCAGAATCAAGAAGCCAGGCTCGGCTTTCTTGACGCGCAATCGCAAACAGCCCCCCCGGCAGTTATCCAACTGTCGGGGGGCTGTTTTTTGCCTTTGCCATTGGCTTTGAAAGGGCCAGAATCAAGTCCAGTATCTATGGCTGATCGCCCATATCAACAGCATGCCTCCTTCAAGGATGCACGGGCGTAGGAATATCCCAGATATTGAGATCCGCATTCTCGCGCTCCCAGGCCCGCACAGAGAACTTGGCACGATTGAACAGACCCAGATAGTTTTCATAGCGAATCTTGTTGCCTATGGCCACTGGCAACTCGTCCAGAAACTCCCTCATCTTGGACAAGTCCGCATGGTACTGAGCCGGTTCCATCAAACCGCCCGGTGTCACTGACGAGGGAGGGTCCGACTCAAAGCGATTACGCGTAAAAATCACCACATCTGAACCCCACAGAATCCGGTTCTGGTATTCATTGAAGAAATTCAGCCAATCCTGGCGACTGGGCATGCCCGGCTCGGGATTCAACATATAGTCCTGCACCAGATCCCAGGAAATATCGGTAGACCAGCTGGGGCAGGCATCCAGCACCTCTTTCACGCGCGTAATGTGGTCGCTGGTGGGTTTCACAAAACGCCCCAGGCCCGTATGCGCCCACACCACCTTGGCTTTGGGCGCATGTCCGCACACGTGCTTCAAGCCGTCCACATAGTCCTGATCGGGATAGGAATGCTCCAGCTCACCCTGGTAATTGACCTCTACCCGGTACATATCATTGTGCAAGATCGCGACCAAACCAATCTCTTCAATGGTCTTGAACAAATACTCCAGCGACTCGGAATACAGCGATACCTTGCTGCCATCGCCCGCATCAGGCGGTAGCGGCACAGAGGGGGCCTTGGTTTGTTCTACCGTTTCACCAGCCAGCTTGCTGGACACCAGCTCCTTGTGAATGGTGAACTCTCCCACCCCGGCAAACACGCCTGGAAAACTGAGCACCGCACGCTTGATATGTTGCGAGGCATATACGTCCATGGGATTGAAGGCCGTAATCATGACATCCAGCTTTTCCTGATACTGGGGCGGCAAGCGTTCGTACTCGCGCGCAAACATGGCATCCACAAAAGAGTAGTAATACAAGTCTGCTTTGGGGCCTATGTAGTAGTTCGGGCCATACATCTGATCGCCAGACTGTGCCTGGTACTGTTCAAACCCATCCCAGCGTTGCTGCAAAGGAATCGGCATGATGGTGGAGCGCACAATTTGCTGGCGATTGGCGCTCATATAGCGCTCTGCATATTCCTTTAAGGAAATACCTTGCATGGCGTAATTGGAAGCGTGGAAATGCACGTCCGCATACAGCTGGCTGGTATCCAGCCGGGGCTCCGGGCTTTGAGCCATAACACCGCTCTGAACCGCTGCGAATAAAGCCAGGCCAGACGCAGCCAGCGCTTTTGCGTTTATATGATGGCAAGTCATTCTTGTCTCCCTCTCTACAAGTAGTGTGCGAAACCTGAAACGGCAACGTAACAACCATACCCAGAGCGCCGTCAATAAATGACAGAAGATAACAGATATTCTTTTAAAGAATTTAATTCATATTTTTTTCCATACTTTTATATTTTTATTATTAATAGCCATACAAATATAATTCAAAATCAAATTAAAAATAAAATACTCAATTAAATTCTGAATTTAATTCAAGCCAATTTATTAATCACTTCAATAATCAGGCAGTACAAATCGCCTGTGCACAGCACCTGCTCCCGCATGGCCGCCCTAAGACACCGAGTTGGCAAATAGCAGCGAAGCGCCCAAGCTGAACAAGGCCACGCCTATCACCCTGTCCAGCAATCTTTGCCGGGCCAGCATGGCTGCCCGCAAGCGCTTGTTTGAGAACACCAGCGCCACAATGCTGAACCAGACCCAATGGGCAAAAGACATGAAAAATCCATAAGCGAAATTCAGCCAGAACGATGCATCCGGCTGCACCAGCTGCGTAAAGGTGGCCACCACAAACAACATGGTTTTGGGATTCAAGGCATTGGTCAAAAACCCCATGCCAAAAGCTTGCCAGGCGCTGGGCATATTTCCCGCCTCGCCGTCCGTATTCAAAACAGTGCGATTACGGAAAGACTGATAGCCCAGGTACATCAAGTACGCTGCTCCCACCACTTTCATCACCAGAAACAAGGTGGGAGACTGAGTAATCAGAATCGCAACGCCCAGTACCGTGTAGACCACGTGCACCTGCACCCCGGCAGCAATACCCAGAGCCGAAATCAGGCCAATCTTGCGGCCAAAGGAATAGCCATTACGAGTGACCATGGCAAAGTCGGGGCCTGGGCTGATCACGGCCAGGATAGTGATAGTGGCAACGGCCAACAGTTCATGCATTTTTAACAAGCCTAAGTTTGATGAAATCGGTGTGACAAGCTAGGTCAAAGGCAGCCAAACCGCAGAGCCAGTCCTACACTCTAGGAATGAGATCGTTCCTTCGCGGACGATCTACCAGTCTGCAAAGACCGCTCCAGTCAGAATGTAAAAACCCTTCCTGGTGAGCTATGTATTCATCCAATTTATATAGTTTTTGCTATTCTCAACGGGACCAATCCAGATTTTCAAAACCCAAGAAAAACCCTCCAAAACTTCTATCGTTTTCTTGTTTGAATATTTGCTCTCAGGATTTCATTATTGATAATCCTGTGCTAATTTAAAAACGATAATTCCTGCGCTATTTCTGTGAGTTTTCATCGACCATGCAAATCCCCAATCTCACGGCCTTCCGCTACTTCGACACGGCCGCCAAGGCAGGCAGCTTTGTGCAGGCAGCCCAGCTGCTGCATGTCACTCACGGCGCGGTCAGTCGCCAGATTCGGGCGCTGGAAGAATCTTTGGGGGTAGAACTGTTTGAACGGCGCAATCGAGCTGTATTTCTGACACAGGCAGGCCGCCAGCTTTTGCATGTGACCGCGCCCATGTTCGAGCGCTTGGAAGACGTGGTGTATCAGTTGCAGCAGACACAGCGTGAACATGCGCTGGTCGTTTCCTGCGAGCCCACCATTGCGATGAAATGGTTGATACCCCGACTGGGGGATTTTCACACTCTGCACCCTAATATCACCGTGCATCTGATTACAGCCGGGGGGCCAGTGAACTTTGCTCAAATGGGAGTGGATCTGGCCATACGCCGTGACGACTTTCATTGGGCAGACTCGGTCTGCGGCCTGAAATTGTGCGAAGAAATGATAGGGCCGGTCTGCCAGCCCCACTATCCCCACATCCAGGACACGGCCAAACAGGTGCTGATACAAAGCAGCTCCCGTCCGCAAGCTTGGGCCACCTGGGCGCGACTTAGCGGCCAAGTCATACGCTCTGCCAACAAGCTGGAACTAGAGCATTTTTATTTATGTATCCAGGCCGCCTTGTCCGGACAGGGCATGAGTATTGTGTCGCGCCTGATGGTGCAAGATGAATTGCAAAGCGGGCAGCTCATTGCCCCGCAAGGATTCATTGCGGACGGCTCGGCGTACTACCTGCTCTCTCCCCAGGCTCTGGATCAAAACCCGCGTGCGGAAGTATTTGCCGACTGGTTAAGTGAGCAGTTGGCGGCTTAAGCCCAGTGCTGGCGGCAAACAGCAAAATGGGCCATACGCGCTATACCAGAACATCATCGTGACTTTGTCTTTCAAATAGATAAGCAGTCCGCAAAAGTACTGCGATTGGAAAGCAATAATTAATTCAACAATTCTTGAATTGTTGTATTATTACTCCATGGAAGAATCTCAAGTTATCCGCTCCCTGGCCGCTTTGGCCCACGAAGCCCGCCTACGGGTTTTCCGCGCACTCGTTGTTGCCGGGCCAACCGGACTGACACCCGGCTCTCTGGCTGAGCAGCTAGGCATTGCGCCCAACGCCCTGTCCTTTCATTTAAAGGAGCTTAGCAATGCCGGGCTGATCCACGCCGAGCGGCAAGGTCGCAATCTGCTCTACAGCGCCACCTTTCCCGCCATGAACGATCTGCTTACTTATCTGACCGAGAATTGCTGTCAGGGTCAAACCTGCCTCCCAACGCAAGACCTGTGTCAGAACTGCTAGAGCGCCGGACACTTGATATCCACGTCCTGCAAAAACCACTCGGAACTTAACTGCCTTGCTGGCTATCCCCCTGATCAGGGCACTCCGTCATGCTTCTTGCTGTACTCATTTTTATCGCTACCTTAACCCTGGTGATCTGGCAGCCCAAAGGTTTGGGCATTGGTTGGAGTGCCTCTTTAGGCGCAGTTGCTGCCTTGCTGTCTGGCGTCGTGCAATGGACTGACCTGGCCCTGGTCTGGAATATCGTCTGGAACGCCACCGCCACATTTGTCGCCATTATCATCATCAGCCTGATATTGGATGAGGCAGGTTTTTTTGAATGGGCCGCCCTGCATGTCGCCCGTTGGGGAGCCGGCAACGGGCGCAAGCTCTTTGCCTTTATCGTGATTCTGGGCGCAGCAGTCTCTGCCCTGTTTGCCAATGACGGGGCCGCACTGATTCTGACGCCGATTGTCATGGCCATGTTGCTGGCCTTGGGCTTTTCACCAGCAGCAACTCTGGCTTTTGTCATGGCAGCCGGTTTTATTGCGGACACAGCCAGCTTGCCGCTGGTCGTCTCCAATTTGGTGAACATCGTCTCTGCCGACTACTTCAAACTGGGCTTCACGGACTACGCCGCCATCATGGCACCCGTCAACATCGTGTCTGTACTGGCCAGCCTGGTCGTTCTGATGCTGTACTTCCGTCGCGACATTCCCGCCCACTATCGCCTTGAACAATTAAGAACGCCTGCTGAGGCTATCAAGGACAGGGCCAGTTTCAAGGCTGGCTGGATGGTGCTGGCGTTGTTGCTGACAGGCTTTTTTGCACTGGAACCCCTGGGTGTCCCCGTCAGTGCGGTTGCCGCAACAGGCGCCATCATTTTGCTGGCGGTTGCCGCCCGTGGCACAGTCATCAGCACACGAAAAGTGCTGCGTGACGCCCCCTGGCAAATCGTCATCTTCTCGCTGGGCATGTATCTGGTGGTTTACGGCCTGCGCAATGCCGGGCTAACCGATTACCTGGGTTTACTGCTGGATCAGTTCGCCCAAGCTGGCGTGTGGGCAGCGGCCATGGGTACCGGCGTCCTGTCTGCGTTGCTGTCCTCGGTGATGAACAATATGCCCACGGTCCTTGTCACCGCCCTGTCCATTGACGCTTCCAGCGCCGAGGGCATCGTCAAGGAAGCCATGATTTACGCCAACGTCATTGGCAGCGATCTGGGCCCGAAATTCACACCTATAGGCAGTCTGGCCACCTTGCTGTGGCTGCATGTCCTGGCCCAGAAAGGCACAAAAATCAGCTGGGGCTACTACTTCAAAGTAGGAGCCATCCTGACCACACCCGTCTTGCTGATCACCCTGGCAGCCTTGGCGCTGCGACTGGGTATGGCCCACTAAACCCTGATATCAAGATCGCGCCATGACAGACATCATCATCTATCACAACCCCGCCTGCGGCACTTCGCGCAACACCTTGGGCCTGATCCGCAATAGCGGACAAGAACCCACCATCATCGAGTATCTGCAAACACCGCCGGACCGCAGCACGCTGACTAAGTTGATCGCAAACTGTGGCCTGAGCGTGCGTGAAGTCTTGCGACAAAAAGGTACGCCCTATGAAGAACTCGGGCTCGGCGACCCGAAATGGAGCGATGAACAGCTGATTGATTTCATGTTGCAGCACCCGATTCTGATCAACCGCCCTATTGTTGTCACCCCATTGGGAACGCGCTTGTGTCGTCCCTCGGAACAGGTGCTGGAGATACTTCCCCAAGCACAACAAGGTGCCTTCCGGAAAGAAGACGGCCAAGCCGTTATTGATGAAAAAGGACAAAGAATTGAGCAAGCCTGATTTACCCAATCTGGACGAGCACGCATTTAACACTCCAGATATGGCAGAGCTACTGCCTCAAGCACGCGCCACACACCCACCTCGAATTCTGCTTTTATATGGTTCCCTGAGAGAACGCTCCTACAGCCGCTTTCTGACGCAAGAAGCAGCACGGCTGCTGGAAGCAATGGGTGCAGAAACCAGAATTTTCGACCCGCAAGGCCTGCCCTTGCCCGATGGTGCAGCAGAAGACCACCCGAAAGTGCAGGAGTTGCGCCAACTCGTGCAGTGGGCCGAAGGCATGGTCTGGACATCGCCCGAGCGCCACGGTGCCATGAGCAGCGTTCTGAAAGCACAAATTGACTGGATACCGTTAAGCATCGGTGCTGTACGCCCAACACAAGGCAAAACACTGGCCGTGATGCAAGTGTCAGGCGGCTCGCAATCCTTTAACGCCTTGAACCAGATGCGGGTTCTGGGCCGCTGGATGCGCCTGATCACTATCCCCAACCAGTCTTCGGTTGCCAAAGCCTTTCTGGAATTTGACGAAGAAGGCCGCATGAAACCTTCGTCCTACTACGAGCGCGTGGTGGATGTGATGGAGGAACTGATGAAGTTCACCTTGCTGACGCGTGACTGTGCGCAGTATCTGGTGGATCGATATAGCGAGCGCAAGGAGACGGCGCAGGAGCTGTCTGCACGGGTACAACAGCGCAGCATCTAGCGCGCCAATCAGAACGGAAAACACCTCGCTGCGCTTTTCAAAAACACACAGTCGCTATACAAACAAGGTAGGGGCTTGCCCCTGCTTTACCTCATACCCCGCAGCAACATCAGTTTCCCTTCATCTTTCCCTGCCAGGCTTTGCACATGCGTATTCTCTTAATCGAAGATGATCCTTCGCTGGGCAGTTCCTTGCAGTCCTGGCTGCATCTGGACGGCTACGCTGTGGACTGGTTGCAACGTGGCGATCAAGTTGCCACAGCCCTGGCCACTCATACCTATCAGTGCATCTTGCTGGATCGGGGCTTGCCCGGTGTGGATGGCGATGCGGTTTTACGCAGTCTGCGAGGAGCCAGCGGATCTCACGCACAAGTGCCCGTCATTGTGATCACTGCGCGCGATACCTTGGCTGACCGGGTACAGGGCCTGGATCTGGGCGCGGACGACTATCTGGTCAAACCATTTGATCTTGAAGAGCTGTCCGCGCGAGTACGTGCGGCCTTGCGCCGCAGTGCCGCCCAAGCCTCTCCCCAATGGCGTCACGGTCCCGTCGCCATTGACCCGACAGCCAAGCGCGTCACCTTGAACGACAAGCCTGTGGCCGTAACAGCACGCGAATTCGCTGTTCTGCAAGCCTTGATGCATCATCCCACCCATATTCTGAGTCGTGCCCAGCTAGAAGAAGCCCTTTATGGCTGGAGCGAAGAAGTGGAGAGCAACGCTATCGAAGTACACATCTACAATCTGCGCAAGAAATTGGGCAGTGACTTCATCGTCACCGTACGTAATCAAGGCTACGTTCTGGCACCCGCATGAAAAACCTGCCCCAGAAACTAAAGCGTATCCGCTCTACCGCCAAGTCCCCGGTGTCACGCCCGAAAGGCTGGTCCTTACGACGTCGTCTGCTGCTTACCGTCATGGGCACCAGTATTGGGCTGTGGCTGGTCAGCCTGGCCATCGTAGTCGGAGTGGCCTGGCACGCAACCGGCGATGTGCTTGATGATGCCCTTGAAGAAGGGGCGCGTCTGGTACTGATGCTGGACCCGCAAGAGGCGCAGGCTTCTGCCAATACTACAGACACACGACTGAACCGTGACGCGGCTCTCAAGCTGCGCATGTATTACCAGCTCGTGGCCGCAGATGGCCGGGTACTGCTGCGCGGCGACGACACTCCCAAAACGGCTTTTATCCCCCAGGCGAAACGCAAGCAAATCACCACTGTCTGGGTGGATGACGAACTCTGGCGGGTTTACGTCCGCCCCGGAGCCGAAGGGGTCACAGCCCAGGTTGGCCAGCCTATGGAAGAACGCCTGGAGCTGCTTGAAGACATGGCCGAGAACCTGGTTTGGCCCGCAGTGGGACTACTGGCGCTGCTGGGTCTATCCAGCTGGTTCCTGATCCGACGCCTGATGCGTCCTTTGGAGGACACGGCTAAACGCATCAATTCCAAATCGCCCGATGACCTCACTCCTGTAGAAGGCGGAAATCCCCCACGCGAGCTGCAACCCATGCTGGATGCATTGAATGCGCTCATGGCACGCTTGTCTTCCGCACTGGAAAGTGAACGGCGCTTTACGTCCGATGCCGCACACGAACTGCGCACGCCCTTGGCCGGGCTGCGCATGCGCGTTCAACTGATTGAGCGCGAGCTGCAACTGCCTGAAGCCCATCTACAGCAATTGCGTGCGGACCTGGACCGTTGTACCGCCCTGGTAGAAAGCCTGCTCGCCCTGACGCGACTGGAGCCGCAGGCCGAACCCTTGAAGCGTGAAACCGTAGACCTGAATCAGGTCCTGGACAGTCTGATTCCATCCCTGCCTTCGACATCCATCAACATGGAAAGAGCCCTGGCCGTCACAAGCATACAGGCGGCGCCAGTGCTGTTAAACAGCGCTTTACGTAACCTGATTGGCAATGCCATTCGCTACGGCGGCGCAGGCGTCCGAGTACGGGTCGAAACAACACGCAGACACGATGGCGGTGTACGCCTTGCGGTCCGAGACAATGGGCCTGGCGTCCCCCCCGAACAACGGCCCAGACTGGGAGAACGCTTCTTTCGCGTATTGGGAACCGGCCAAACAGGCAACGGACTGGGTTTGTCCATCGTGGCCCGCATCGCGGCCTTGCACGAGGCCACGCTGTCCTTTGAAGAGGGGCTGGACGGCCAGGGTCTGAGTGTCGTGCTGGATTTCCCACCCAATTAAGTATCTTAAGATTGCCTTCAGGTTCGGGGGGTCTAATAAAACCATTCCGCAATCGGCGGAACATTGACCCGATAACCCGATACAGGAAACCCAATCATGCGATTCACTTTACCCACTCTTGCCGCCGTACTTGCTCTGAGCGCCACCGCTGCCCTCGCGCAACCAGCCAACTACACAGGCCCAAGCAATGCACCTCAAGCCGCCACGGCTGCCGGCTCCTACTCTGGCCCTAACAATGTGCCGCTCATGACCGTCAAGCAGCTCCTGGAAACCGGCCGCGACGATCAAATCGCGCGTTTGCAAGGCCGTCTGGTGTCGTTTGAAGGTGATGAGCGCTATATTTTTGAAGATGCCACCGGCCGTATCACGGTAGAGATCGACAACAAGGACTTTCCGGCTGGTCAAACCATCAGCGCCGAACAGAAAGTGGAGCTGACAGGCGAGTTCGACAAAGGCCTGCGCAAAACTGAATTTGAAGTCGACCGCCTGAGCCTGCTGCCTTAATCCTGTCTGATCTGGCGTCCTAATGAAATTGGTACCGGACAAGCTGAAATCAATTGGCTTATCCGGTACTAGGCTTCCAGTCAGCCATCAACCGCATAGGCCACCAAAGGCGAGGCCGTCAATCCGGCGGTCGCTCAGGGTGGAAAAATCAATCGGCAAGCTCAGCAACAGAGCCATCAAGCCAATAACAAGATACCGAAACCATTGCCTGGAGCGTCGCCCGCTATCTGACAGCACCAGCGCATGGAAAGTCAGTACGACAGAGAACAACAGTGTCAAAAACATCTGTCCCCCTCATTCCAGCGTCTCAAGCAAGGAGTAACCCTGCGCACTCTGATCCTTCTGAGCAAGGGCAATCTGGAGTGCCAGATCCATATCCTGCTGCAAGTCGGCAAGTGACTCCAAGCCCACAGACAAGCGCACAAGATTGTCCCCAATCCCGCAGTGCATGCGATCCTCCGGCGACCAGCGTCCATGTGTCGTCGATGCCGGGTGCGTGACCATGCTGCGTGTATCTCCAATATTGGTGGCAATTGAAATCAGCTGCAAAGCGTCCATGAAAGCCCAAGCCTCTTTTTGGCTCGTGCCCACTTCAAAGCTGACCACCCCTCCAAAGCCGGCCTGTTGCGCGCAAGCGATTTCATGGCAGAGATGCGACTCCAGGCCCGAGTAAAACACCGAACCTACATTTGGATGCTTCTCCAGCCAACGTGCTATCGACAGTGTGTTGGCACTGATATGCTGCATGCGCAGCTCAAGCGTCTCAAGACTCTTGAGCAGTAACCAGGCATTCATGGGGCTCAGACAGGCTCCTTGCGAACGCAACACCGCCCGCAGTGGCTTCATCAATGCCTCGGCCCCACCGACTACACCGGCAATGCACCGACCTTGGCCATCCATATACTTACCGGCAGAATGCAATACCAGATCCGCACCTTGCCTTAATGGCCGCTGCAAAACAGGCGTCAGCATGGTGCTGTCTACCAGAAGCAATGCGCCATGGGCATGAGCCATGCGTGACAGCCGGGCAATATCGGCAACCTGCTGCATCGGATTTGCTGGAGTTTCAACAATAACCAAGCATGTAGCACTATCGATCGCCTTTTCCCAAGCGTCGTAATCCAACATGCCAACGACGCGCACCTCCACTCCATAAGGGGAAAAGTGCTGACGCAACATCGTCAGAGTCGTGCCAAACACATCACGTGCGCACACGATGTTGCGACCACTCGCGGCAAACGCCATCACCACCGCTGACAATGCAGCCATGCCGGATGCAAACGCCACCGCCGCTTCAGCCTCCTCCAGGAAGGCAACCCGCTGCTCGAACGTCTTTACTGTTGGATTGGTAAATCGACTATAAACATTGCCCGGCTCCGTCCCGCCAAAACGAGCGGCTGCCTCACTGGCTGAACTGAAGCAATAGGCAGAGGTCAGTGCAAGCGGCTCGCAAAAGCTGTCAGAGACATCGATACCCTGTCCAATCCTGAGCATTTGAGTAGCACCTTGGTCATTGAACATCATGGAGATCTCAGTTGAATTCAGATTGAGTCCGTCGAAAAGCAACAGACGACAGAAAGAGTGAAGAAATACCGGCAATCGCGGTCAGCATGGCCAGGACCATGACTGTGGCCTGATAGCTACCCAAACGGTCATAGCCGTAAGCACCTAATTGAGCAGACCCAAAAGCGCCGATCTGATGAACCAGAAAAAGCATGCCAAATACCTGTCCCTTGACGGCGCCTCCATAGCGATCCAGACAGATCGCTGAGGTCAATATGACTGTTCCGAGATAACTGGCCCCAAATACAGCCGCAAATACATAGGTCGTCACTATCCCGGAGGGAGCCAATAACAAGCTCATGGCCAGACAGCGTAGTACGTAGAATGCCGCCAGCAGCCGATGCTGGGAGAAGCGCAGCGCCAACCAGCCAGCCGCTAAACCGCTAATCATTTCCAGCACGCCAAACAGGCTCAAACTCATCCCCATGCTGGCGCGGCTGACCCCGGCATCGCGCCATAAAGGCACCAGATGAACGTCAATGAACGCCATCGACGCCCCACAGCCGAAGAAACCAAAGGCAAGCACGTAAAAGCCAGGATCGCGCAACACGACAGGCCAAGTGCCAACGCGTTTCTCCTGAATATGTCCGACAGACTCTTTCGCAGGCAAAGGCACTCGTGCCCCCAGCCAGAACAGCAAGGCCAAAGGCCCCAGGAACAGCAGACCAACAACAAAAAAGACCTGCTGCCATTCGAAATGGGCTTGCAACCACAACCAGAATGGGGAAAGGACAATGAATCCAATTGCCGTGCCATTAGTGATCAAGGCATAAGCGAAGCTTTTATTTTTCTGATCGAACAACCGGTCAACCAATATGCCCATGGGCACAAACGTCATCGCCGCCAGAGAAAACGCCGCCAAAAGTCCATACAAAATGACAAAAAGCCAGTACTGATGAGGTAGAAGGCCAAGCAAAAGGAATGCTCCCCCTCCAAGCACACTGCCGATCAAGACGGTCCAGATGGGCCCAAAGCGATCCGACAAGGCGCCGACCATCGGCGATACCAGCCCGGATACCAAAAGGAACACCCCGCCCACAAAACCGAAATCTGATCGGCCGCGCTCAAAAGACAGAGCCAGGTCATTGAAATAAACCTGGAAAACCCCTTTGAACGCGCTCGAGAGAAACATGGCCAGAAATCCCAGCCCGACCAGAGAGCGGACAACATTCTTGTTTTGCATGAAGCAACATCCACCTCAGATTTTCAATGGCGCACCGAATCAACTCAGACGAACGGGGCTTGGCTGACAGTACTCTCGGTGCAAGTTGTCATACATATTCCAGAACAAGGTGCAGGTATGGTCCACGGCCTCCAGCGCCTCTTTCTGCAACTTTTCAGTGTTACAGAGCTCGGTCACCAAATTCAGCCCCTGCATGACATGCCCCACATCCTCTTCCTGGTGCACGGAAAAGAACAAAAGATCTTTTTCCTGCAAGCCGTAGACTTCTCCCAGCAAGGTGTGGCGGGCCTCACCTGCCTTGGTCTCCAGGTTCTGGCCTTCGCTGGCGATCATGACCGCCGCCGCGCCCACGTGGTAGCGCTGCGGATCCTCGACCGCTTTCAGTCGATAATCAATCAGTTCTTGCGTGGCGGGCAAAGGAGTGGCGGCGTCGCGCTCTTCATCACTAATTCCCAAGGCACGAATAAAGTTCTGCATCAAGACGACATGATTGTCTGTCTGGGAGAGGCGACCCGTCTCTTCCTCATACACATTAACCAGCAAAGCCCTCTTGAATTTCGGGACCGGGCAATAGAAAAAAAGGTGCTCCACATAATGCAGGAAATGCTTGGTCAATTGATAACCTTGCAAGGCCACCTGTTTCAGCAACTCCTTATTAGGTTGCTGCGTATTGAGCAATTCAATAAAGATAGGATGAGCCAATGTAAGATGGCCATGCAATGTACTTTCAAGCTCATTTTTAAATTCTGACTTACTCAACATTTACAAGATCCTTTTGAAGAATTCCTAAATTCCCAGGCGTTGGGCCAGCACTTCTATGGATTGCGACATGTAGTGACCCGCGAAAACCTGTCCTGCCACGCGGGCATAGTCCGGAAGAATTCCCCAGGTCTGAAAACCATATCGAGTCCATAACCGATGTGCCCGAGACCCCTCGCGCACATCCAGAACAAACTGCTCGATGCCCAACTCCCTGGCTCGACAGATCAAGGCTCGCAAGGCATGTTTCGGTAAACCTTGTCCACGAAACCCCGGCGCCACGACCGCCTTGGCGAGTTCAGCACTGTGTCGGCAATTGGGCATGCCACTCAAATTCATCATCACAAAGAAAGCGGGTTGACCGGCATAGCTGGCATACAAGGCTTGCGTATCGCCGTCTGCCACTTTGCGGTTCAGGGCGTCCAGGAACAGACGCGCCTGCTCTCCCGACAGCTCAGAGGCAAACCCCAGCGTGCCCTTATCAGCGACCGTCATATTGATAAGCTCCAGCACCCCGGCCCCCGTTGCTCCCGTAAAAGCGGGATTCCAATAAAGCTCAATAACTCTTGATTCTTCCGCCACGAGGACAAACCCTTTCGATGTAAAAATTTCTTGTTTATCGTAAATTCTCGACCATCCAGGCTCCAGACCGTTTCAGGACATAAATAGAAAAGAAAACACCATTAAGAAAAAGGAATAAAAAGCGATAACATCGCTAAATCAAATCAATGACTCATCCGAATAACACATGAAACGGATTTTCTTTGTCGTCCTTCCCCAGATGCACATCCTGGATCTGGGAGGGCCTATGCAGATTTTTGCTTCTCTAACAGAACTGGATATAGCCGACATCAAGATCCAGTGTGTCGGGCCGGAGTCCCACATAAAAAGCTACCAGGGGATTTTTCTAAGCGCGATTGCCCCCCTCCCCAAGCGTCTGACTGCAGGAGATGTCGTTGTCGTAGTCGGAAGCAAAATCCAGGCCGAACTCCCCGCAACGCCGGCACAGCAACAAGTGACGCAATGGCTACGTGATATCGGGGGCAAGCTACCGTCGGGAATAGTGATCGCCAGCGTTTGCACAGGCGCTGTGCTGCTGGCACAAGCAGGACTGCTGGATGGTCGCCTCTGCACGACACATCACAATCACCTCAAGACCCTGCAACAACTTGCGCCACAAGCACGGGTTATCAACAAACGCATCCTTGTGCAGGATGGTCCTATCTATACCTCAGCTGGCGTTTCTGCAGGAATAGATCTGGCATTGCACCTGATCACCCAGTATTTCGGCAGCGCAATCAGCGCACGCATCGCGCGCGAAAATCTGATTCAGTTTCGTCGTCTGGAAGCAGACCCGCAGTTAAGCGTCCATCTGAGTTATCGCAATCACCAACATCCCTTGATTCATGAAGTGCAAGACTGGTTGGCACAACAGACGGTTCAAACCCCGCTCAACGAATCCTTATCAGCACAATTTTCAGTCAGCTACAGGCATCTGAGCCGCCTGTTCATGAAAGAATGCGGCATCAGTCTGAAGCAGTACCAACAAACCATGCGGCTGGACAGATCGCGTCAATTATTCATGGATACCGACTGGTCTATTGAGCGAATTGCCGAGCATTGTGGTTTTGCCAGCCTGCAATCATTTCGCGCCGCCTGGCGGCAACACGAAACACTTCCTCCCTCAAAATGGCGAGAGAAACAAAGGCAAGACTCTCAAGGCCTGCGCTGATCTTGCGCGGTTCCCGGTCAGCGACCTTTTTTGCAACGACGACGCAGAGCCTGACTAAAAATGAATTATTAATTTCACCGACTCTGTAAAACGCAGCCAAGAAAAAAGCCCCCACACATTACTGTGCGAGGGCTTTTGAATTCTGGCGGACAGAGGGGGATTCGAACCCCCTGATATTTTATGTTTAAAGCCGCTTCTCAGACTATGCGTGTCTTAAGTCTGTCTTTGATTTTTCGTAGCTTACTTTCACCAAGGAAATCGTATGGTAGAGCCCTTGTCAGAATTACTGCGTGTGCGCATCACACCCTCTCAAAAACAAAATTTCAGTGAAGCGGCCGCCATGGCGGGTATTACTCCCTCAGAATATGCTCGTCGCTTACTCACAAGTTCAGACTCAATTCGAACCGAATTAGAAGCCCTGCGATACGCAATTGAGTTGTTGACTGAAGATAAAAGAACAATCCTCGAAACTTTGTTGTTGCTCAGAGAGATAGTTCCGTTAGAAAAGGTTAGGAAAGCACATCAACGCATGTCAACACTGGGGTACCAGCCTGTTCATTTGGAGGACTAACAATGGAGTCCACAGTCAATAAACCGCGCAAACCTGTGCGCCGTGCATTTCTTCTCGGTGTCCTTTCGACTCTAATCGTCATATCTGCGTGGAACGCTATTCCTGAGTCGGGAGAGCACTGGTTAATCAAAGTTGTAGTATTTGGAGCACACATCTTTTACTGGCTTGTGCTCGCTGCTTTCGTTTTCAAATTTTTTTCAACCATTTGGAAGTGGCTGAATCGTTAACTTGCCAAACTAATTAGAGAAAACAATGACCGCCAAGCTTGAATCAATTTCCGCGATCCAAAATGAGATCACGCGCCTTAAACGCAGAGCAGAACAGCTCAAAAGACAAAAAAGCAAAAAAACCATTAGTGATATTGTCCGCACCATGCGGGACAACGATATAAACCTAGAGGAAGTATCACAGGCACTTTTGCAACCACGAGAGAAAGCTCGCTCTGCGAGCGTTATTAAATATCAACACCCTGACGGTTCAACCTGGACCGGAAGAGGCCGCCCTCCACTTTGGATAACCGACCTCGAAGCAGCAGGTGGGTCACGCGAGCAATACCGAATCACCAACCCTTCCAACGATTAATCATTATTCGTTGAGACTTTCCCGCTTCTAGCGGTCCTTACTTCTCTTGTAGTTCTCCGGCCTTAGCCCCGTCCTTTTTTCAATTGGAATCACCATGAAACGGCTCCCCATCACATTGGGTGCGCTGGCTTTGGCCTGCGCGTCCCCTTCGTACGCCCAATCTTCTGAAGTTATGACCGGCCTGCCCGCCCTAGCCTGCAAAGCAGTGCTGTGTTTATCTAGCAGCTTCCAACCAGGCGAATGTAACGATGCCCTCAATCACTACTTTGACATCCGTAAATATGCCAAAGGCATGCTCGATTGGGAGGCTACGGTAGATGCCCGACGCTTTTTCCTAGGTATGTGTCCAGCTGGCAGTGAACCGGGTATGTCCGATCGCATGGATGCAATCTCTCGTGGAGCTGGCAAATGTGATGCCGACTATCTCAATGCAGCCTATGCAAAGGATCTCTATCGCTATCGCATCGTCGGCTCGAACTACTTGGGCATCCCAGCCATACGAGATGTTTCGCTCATCAAGACAGTCACCTTGACCCAGTTGCCTAACTATTGTGTCGTCTATAACGATCATGCCTGGACATATGATCTATCGATCAAGTACGTCGGCACTCCAAACAAAGGCGGCTATTGGGTCGCCGCTCGCGAATACGAGCAAGCCCAGGCTAAATGGGAGGCGGAACACAACGGGAACTGGGCTAGCAGTTGGCAGTACTCGTTTGAAGATCCTCGTCGCAATATCGACAACTCCGCAGGCACTGGGAATAACCATTGAGAGAGAGCCGTGCTAGCAGAAATCGCGCTTTTGGCCGCCACCTGTGCGCCCAATATTCATGAAACAACGTTATCAGCCCTGGTGCGACATGAATCAACGGCCCAGGTGTATGCGATCGGTATCAATAAAGGCAAACGGCTGGAGCAACAACCAACTGACTACGAGCAAGCAGCACAGATTGCCAACGATCTCATTGAGCGTGGCATTGATTTTGATGCCGGGCTTGGTCAAATCAATGTGCGGAACTGGGCTTGGCTTGGATTGACGACAGAAACGGTCTTTGACCCCTGCACGAATCTGCAAGCTGCTCAAACAGTTCTGATGGACTGTTATGAGCGAGCCTTGCGCCAATCAAGTGATGAGCAACGCGCATTACGTTCTGCCCTATCCTGCTACAACACAGGCAATTTCGAGCGCGGCTTCAGCAATGGATATGTTGGAAAAGTCCTGGCACAAGCAGGAATCAAAGTACCCGCTATTAAAGCTATGGATGATGAACCCGTAATGAGCACGGCCAAATCGTCAGCACGAAAAGCTCAGCGCACAGGTATTCCAGACGGCTTTACTCGGAATCGCATTACGGAAGGTTCTAAATCCTCTGAGGACGATATGGCCACGCCTGCTAACGAGCCAGACCTAGCGCCAGCCACCGTCACCCCTGAGTCGCCACCACCTCCACTTGAAAGCCCAGGTGGTACTCCAGACGGGTTTGGCCAGCACCGCATCCCAGACGGGTTTTCACCCCGAGGGGACGATACGGACAGGTCTGCTAAGAAGCAAGACACCGCGCCCATTATCGTCACCGCTGAGCCGCCTACTGTGTGATGCTTCTCTGTCAACGTGTCATCAAATCGAACCCTGCCTCAACCTTCTTTTCTACTGTAGACAGTAGCGCGGCACTGCCGCGCAGGGGGAGCCACGTCCGGTAACGGGCGTGGGGGGCAAGGCCCACGGGCAAGGGTCGAGGCCGCAGTCCGACCTTGGGCGGACTGGACAGGGAACCCGGCAGGGGTTCCGCGGCCAAGGGGTAGATCGATCCTCACCCTTCAGGTTGGGGACCGATCTCTTGCCTTCACTTTACCCATTCGGGCTCTATTTTTCTTCTTAACCACCGCAATGCCTTACGTCACCAGACGTCAAAGGCAGGAGTACGTATGCCTATCAATTCCGCTCATCCCAACCTTTCCAACCCTTACCACTTACCGTTGGCTGCAATGAACGCCAAGGGCGATCCTGTTCCCGGCAATTCGCTCGTTATTGGGCACATGGGAGCAGGAAAAACAGCGTTGCACGGTGTGTTGCTAGCCCAAGCCCTCCGTCAACCGTAACCACGATACCCCGTATGCCTGAAATCCATTCTTATCTTTTTGTTCCGACCACTCAGCTTCAAAGCTTGCACGAGCAATACCAACGTGCATTCGCGCTGACGGATACCGAATTTGCGGCACTTAAACCTACAACATTCAGCCGCTTTTTCACCGTTATGTAATCAACGCTCAATCGAGCACCAATCCCCTTTTTTTTCAACCATCAATGCCGATGTCAATTGACACTTGGCACAGGAGTTATGCATGTTCATTAAGCAATACTTGGCTCGTATGGCGCAACACCGCCTTGTTCGCCATCTGTATCAAACGGCTGTGCTGGCGATGCTCACCACCGGCGTCGCACACGCTCAAGTGGGCGGCCTTACCAAAGCCCGATCATCGCTGGAAATGTTCCGCGACAACCTTTACATCATTCTGCCGATTGCCTGCGTGGTGATCGGCCTAGTCATTTGGGTACTTTATGCCGCAGAAATTATGCGGAAAGACGACGCAGTTCGTTGGGGAATCGGCGTACTTGGAGCCGGGTCGGTGGCTGAGATGGTTGTCTTGTTCTGGAAGTAGCCATGGCTAAGGACACTAATCAAGACGAGGATGACAACACTATCGTATTGAAGCCATTTCACTATCCCGTCTTCAATGGGCTGAGCCGCAAAGCCACTTTCATGGGTGTTCCTACCATGATTTTCCTTGGCACTTTAGCCGGTGTGGCCATCTCAGCCATGTTCATTGGTCTTTACATGTGGGTTGCTGTCCTCATCTTAATTCCCTTGTTCGCGGCCATCACAAAATCGGATGACAAAGCATTCCAGATTTGGTGGTTAGAACTGAAAACACGGTTCAAGAACGGCAATAAAAAGTTCTGGAATGGCTCCAGCTACGCGCCCACTTCTTACTCATCACGCCGTCCCTGGCGTAAACCATAAAGGAGTCTCTCATGAGCGCCCTGACTTTGAAGGAGCGTCCGGTCTCGCACTATGTGCCCTACTCTCATCACGTCACGGATGAAATCATCAAGGCCAAAAACAATGAATACCTGGCTATCATCAAAGTCAGCGGCCGCTCTGCCATGGCCGCAAGCCTGGAAGAGCAATATGACTGGGTTGAAGCCTTGCATAATGTCATACGAGGCTTACCACTGGGTAAATTGGGCTTGTACACCCACATTGTCGGTCGTCATGTGAGTGAATATCCCGACAGCACATTCCCGCAACCCTTTGCTCAACAGTTCGATGATCAGTATCGGGCCACGTTCAACAAACGTGGCCTCAAGATCAATGAGCTGTATCTCACTATTTCGATTCACCCGGTGCAAGATGCGTTGTTAGGAACGGTGGCCTCATTGGAGAAGGCAGATGCAGAGCGATTGAAAGCCTGGCAGGAAGAGTCCATTGAGGACCTTGAAAGCGGCATCCGAGCCGTCATGGCTGGACTTCACCGATATGATGCCGAAGTGCTAAAAATCGTTGATCGTAGCGGCTTTGCGTTTAGTGAACCTGGGGAATTTCTCGCCTTCTTGCTCACTGGTCAGCGACAGCAGGTTCCCGTGACCGATGGCTACATGTGGGATAGCCTACCTAGTGCCCGTCCCATATTTTCACGATACGGTGAGCTTGGTGAACTGCGAACGCTCGAGAGCACGCGCAAATTCGGCATGTTAGAGCTGTTTCGCAGCCCCGGGCAGTTACGTCCTGGACACCTGGACCCCATTCTGTCCAGCCCTTACGAATTTATCATCACCCAATCGTGGGGCAGCTTTACTGGCGCAGCAGCCAAGAAACTGGTCAAAAAACATTTTAAGTTGATGCGTGACTCAAATGACGATGCTCCTGGCCAGCTCAAACAGTTGTTGAAACTCATTGAAAAGCTGGAAACTGGCGAGCTCGGTTTAGGAGACCATCACGCGACGATACTAATCTGGGGAGATGAACCTGTTGAGCTGCGTCGCTCGATGTCCAACATGGTGGCCAAAATGGCTGACCGTGGGCTAACTATTAAACCTCTTGAGAAGGCACTCGAAGCCGGTTTCTGGTCGCAGTTGCCTTGCAACTGGAGTTGGCGCACTCGCCCCGAGGCGATCACGAGCGAGAATTTTCTTTGCTACAACAGTTTCCATAATCAGCTCACTGGCAAGGCAACTGGTAACCCTTGGGGGCCAGCTGTGACGATGTTGCGTTCGGTCACGGGTGATCCCTACTTCTTCAATTACCACTCTTCCTTGGAAGAGGTAGATTCAACAGGCGAACGCATGCCTGGCAACACTCTCATTATTGGGTACATCGGAACAGGGAAAACGGTACTTCAAGGAATGCTCTTAACCCAGGCGCAAAAATTTGGTGCCACCGCCCTGATTCTCGACAAAGACGAGGGATTGCATGTTTTGACACTGGCGTTACGCGGACAATACTTCACGCTGCGCCTTGGTATTCCTACGGGCTGGAACCCCTTCCAACAGGAGCCCACGCCTGGAAACAAGGCATTTATGCGCAAATTGGTGACGCACTTGGCGGGCTTGTCCGGCGAGATTGTCACGACCTTTGATAAGAAGCAGATTTTCAATGCGATCGAACAAATGTGTCGTGACAGTATCGACGTGCAATATCGAGGCGTTACCCTGCTTTGCCAGTACCTGACAAATCCCATGAAGACTGATGGGGAAGAAGGACGCTCTTCAGTCAAAGACCGTTTGCTGGCCTGGTGTCGAGGCAATGAATATGGATGGGTATTTGATAACCCGTCGGATCGGTTAAATCTGGAGGCGCCTCCCGGACATAATCCGATTTTCGGCTTTGACCTGACAGAAATTCTTGATGACGAGTACGTGCGTGGAGCAGTGACCTTGTACCTACGTCACCGTAGCCAGGCTATGCATGATGGGCGGCGCATCATGAACTTGATCGATGAATGTCAGCATCCATTGGAAGATGAACATTTCCAAGAGGATATGCAAGACCAGTGCCGCACGATTCGTAAGAAGAATGGCATCTTGTGCTTCTCGACTCAAGAGCCAGAAGCCATTGCCGACAATCCGATTGGTCCCTCCATTATCCAGCAGTCTGGCACCCTGATTTTTCTACCAAACCCACGCGCCAAACGTGAAACCTACATGAAGGATTTTGGGTTAACTGCTCAGGAATTTGAGCTCGTCAAGAAGCTTGGTGAAAAAAGCCGTCAGTTCGTCATTAAGCAAGGCTCAAGCGTGACCGTTGCAGAGCTGGATCTGTCGGCGTGTAAAGAGGCCTTGCTCGTATTCTCAGGCAGTCCAGATATGGCCGTAGTCGCACGACAGGCCATTGCCGAAGTCGGTGATGATCCTACTGATTGGCTGCCACTGTATGTTCAACGGGTCAAACAAGCCCGAGCAGACGAACAGGCGGTTCAGAAAAAGGCCGAACTTATCAATCAATAAAGCGGCACCTGCACCAAGCCCCTGCTCAGCAGGGTGCTTGGCGGGGATCGTCACGCCCTTTGAAAGAGATGAAATTGTGAATCCAAAAGAAAGCGATAAAGAAGCAGCGCAGGTTGATTATTTCATTAAATATTTTGCGGTTGGAGTTGGTGTAGGAGCTGCCCTGATCGCGGTTATCTCAAGTTCTGTACCAGCTGCCCTTGTCTGCATTGCCGCTAGTATTTTTTATCACCGTCCATTAACCAAGGAAAGGAAATGACCGATTATCTACCTACCCCCACATTGGATAAACTGCAATCGTTGGACGGCCGCAGGTTTGCGGAGCTAACTCCTGATGAAATTACAGTGCTGAATTTCTTTTGTAAGTATGGCCGCAAATACGGTGTAACCGTCATCAATAAAGCTGACCCGCACAGTCGTGTGGAAGTCATCAATGGCGCTACCGCTGGACTGGCTGGACGCTTACACGGGAATTGCCCCGACATTAAAAGGAAAGTTCAAATCGGTGGCGCGACCGCTGAAACAATGGAACAGAAACGGGTGCGGCATGAGGCTTTAGCCAATGCAAAAGGGGCGACGCAGTTTCAATTCGTGGTTATGCAAGATGGTGTTGATTTTGGTTGCCATGCCGATTTTGGAAACGGGATGGAGCCATTTTATCCCGACAAAGAAGTAGAAGTAGGCAACGACACGATTGATTTGAACACTCATGCTTTGGCCAAGATTGGATTCACGTTAATTCGTGGCTTGCTTGAAGGTCGCATACCTGGTGGAACTGCTCCTGCAATAGACTTAGCAGATGCTCTTCACAATTTTCCGGAGCATGGAAATAAGCTTCATGAAGAACTCACTTTGCAGGATTTGAGCAACTTCGTTATCAAGTATCCGGAATTTCGTTCGTTTCTCTCAGTCGCTGTTCAATTCCCTGAATAAAACAAGGCCGAACGTCGCACCATGGTGAAGTTTTGCTTATCATGGGCCTGGAACTACTCAACCTCACCTACTTTACAAGGAGCCTTCCATGAATCGACGTTATTTCCTGAGTGTATTAGGAGCATTAAGCCTCACCCTCCTTTCAGGATGTCAAGATAATCTGAATGCTCCCTTCGTAGGATACTGGTTAGAGCAAAAAGACGAACGTCCCGCAACACTTCACGTGACTGAAGATGGGCCTAATTTAGTGGTAAGAGTAAGACAAATCTCCATGATTTCTGGAACGTATCGTCAACACAACTTCCCAGCAAAAGCCAGGGAAAATGGCGTAATGACAATCTCTGACAAATGGCAGCTTACCTATGATAAGTCTCAAAAACATTTGACTGATTCGGATGGGCGATACAAACCTTTTAAAAAAATCAGTGAGAGTGAATATAAAAGCCTAACTTCTGACTAACTTCAATTTAGTTGTACCTCTTCCTTTTAGTTAGCAGCCATCACGGCTGCTAATTGTCTCGTGCAATTCAGCACACTATGTAAAACACTTTAGGAGTCTTGCGATGACACGCATTCGCGCGCGTGTGGTCAGCGTTCTGCTGGCCACATGCTTAACCACACCCTTAGTCCATGCAGCTGGTGGCATTCCCACGCTAGACGTTAATTCAATCCCTCAACTAAACGCTTTGCTTGATCAACTGGAGACAGCGCGGGCGCAACTTGATCAAACACGGGCACAACTAAACGCTCTAACCCAATCGTCCGGCTTTGGATATGTTCTAAACAATCCGTCCGTACAACAAGCCATTCGGGCATCTCTTCCAACGGATGCTGCAGCACTCATTGACAGGCTTGATGGGCAAAATACAGCACTTTCAGGAGCTGTTCACAACATTACCGCTGATGTAAATTCTTCAGTAGATTTTTCACGAGATCCAGAAGCGCTCCGTGAAAAAGGTGTTCGCTTGGCTGCAACGCAGAGAGCAATGTCAGAACAAGCCTATAACGCGATGACTAAACGTCTTGAAACGATTGATGGCTTGCAAGCTCAAATCAACCAAACGACAAATCCCAAAGAGATTGCTGAGCTACAAGCGCGTATTGCTGTTGAACAAGCAAATATTCAAGCTGACCAGACACGGGTGGAGTTGGCCAAGCAACAGTTTGCAGCAGAGCGTGAATTACTGCGCAAACGAGCAAATGTCATTTATGGAGGGTGGTTGGGAAAGAGTCAATCCGCCGGTGAATAGGAGCGATCATGGCCTTTAATTCGTCCCAAATTTCTCAACCAGAGAATGCTGACAGAATTGCCGAATGGTTGATGAAGCAGGTGGATGTGGTCCTAAATTCTGCGGTTGCTAAACCGATTGAACAACTGGCCCAGGCTCTTGCACCCATCATTATTATCGGCTTAACAATTCAGTTTCTGTTCTACACAATGGCTATTATGCGTGGCTATGGAAACATGAATGTTACTGAACTGGTATGGAAATACATACGTATTGCCATAATTGCAGGCTTCGCGACAACAGGAGGGCTTTATCAAACTAATATTGCCAACACGATGATTTCTTTACCAGATGATATGGTTTCGATAGTAGCAGGCAAAACAACTGTAGCTACAGAGATTGATCAGCTCCGACTAAGCTCTAAAGAAGCAGCGGATGAAATTGACAAAAGAGATACCGGATATCTCCCAAGCTCTGAAGACATCGTCTTGTGGTTAATGAAAACAGGCATCCACGTGAATGCTATGGTCGTTGGCGCAGTTATTGCTATTTTAATGATCGTCGTTAAAGTTGGTATGGCTCTAATCGTAGCCACTGGACCTATCTTTATCTCAGCATTGGCCTTTGATCGTACGGAGGGTATGTTCAATAGCTGGGTTTCTCAAGCCTTAAATTTTGTTTTCTTGGCGCTGTTGGCAGGGCTTCTTTTTGGAGTCCTGATTCAGATCAATATTGCCTACGTCAAAATGATGATCCAACTTATTGGCAATGGAACTTTTTCGGTTCTCCCTCTCGTTACCGCCCAGCTCCTCGTTGCCTTAGCTAGTATTTTTGTCGTGATCATGATTCCCGGCATTGCACAAGGTTTGTCGGGAGGTTTTGGCGCGCAATTCGGCGTCGGTAGCGCCATGCGGGGGACTATGACCGCACTACGAGCTGGCCATCTTCTTCGCAAACTTCTTGGCCGATAACTCTTCGTCGGCTCTACAGCCCGTCTGAAATTTTCCTTCATCTTTTATTCAGCCCTCTACGTTAAGTCGTAAGTGGGCCAGGAGTCGTATTCCTATGAAACTCTCACTCACCACGATGGCCCTGGCCATCGTGTTGGCTGGTTGCGCCTTTACCCCACCCCAGGCTCCTCAACCGGCTGACTCACCCCAAGTTCCTGTCAACGCAACCGCCCCATTGCAAGCATCTGGAGTTGTTCATGAGTAAGCACCTGGAAACTGTTAATGTCGCCCAGGAACTAGAAAAGAACCGTGGCCTGGAGCGTGACCTAACCACTGAGTTAGTATCCAGTCGGCGTCTGGCGTGGCGACTTTGCCTGTTCATGTGCGTGCTGGCTCTAGCCAGTGTGCTTGCTGTGACAGCGCTAACGCCGTTGAAACAACCGCCAGAGATGTATGTGGTACGTGTTAACGATGCCACCGGTTCCATTGAACATGTCAGCCGTCTGGGTGACGCACTCGATACCTATGGGGAACGGGTCGACAAGTACTTTCTCAATACCTATGTTCGTAGCTGCGAGGGGTATAACTGGTACACGATTCAAGAACAGTTCGATACCTGCGCTTTACTATCTTCGCCACCAATTCAGGCTCAGTATGGCAAACGATATGTAGGACCTAACGCACCGACCGAGCGGCTGGGCCAACTGTCAAATCTGGATGTTCAAGTGCACTCAATCACCCTGGGTGCCAATCAAACAGCCACTGTCCGTTTCAGTACAACTCAACGCGAAGTTGCTTCAGGTCGCAATGAACGCGAGCAGCACATGATCGCCACCATTGCCTACGGGTACATCAACGTGCCACTTGATGAGTCCGTCGCGCGTCGTAATCCCCTCGGATTCCAGGTAAATCGCTACGACCTGGCCGCCGATCTCTCACGTTAATCCGCAAGAAGGAGTTCCCATGTACCGATTTGCCCAAGCGGCATTAGCGGTGGCCTTGGCGTGCGCGGTCGTCACGCCTGCTGCTGCCCTTAATGACCCGAAACGCTCTACCTCAGATCATCGCGTGCGATACGCCAGCTACGACCCTGCAAATGTCATCCAGCTAGATGCGGTGATCGGCGTAGCAACCATGATTGAGCTTGAGAAAGGTGAGCAGTATCAGTTCCACGTCTTCGGTGACAGTGAAGCCTATGACTTCACCGCTCACGATAATTACGTTTTCTTCAAACCAATGCTGGATCAAGCCGATGGCAATCTGATCCTCATCACTGATCGACGCAATTACACGTTTCGAATCCAGTATCACAATGACCGTACGACTACCAGGACGCTCTACAAGTTGGTCATGCGCTACCCGGACAGCGATGCCGTACAGACGCGCCATCAGGCTCGTAAACAGTATGTTCAAAACGCCTTTGCCCAAGCTGGCCAGCCAGCAAACTGGCAAGCGTATACAAAAAGCGGGGACTTAGATCTGGCCCCTGTTCATGCCTGGGACGATGGCCAGCAGACCTGGCTGCAATTTGCCCCGGCTGCTGAAATCCCGGTCGTATACCGGGTGACCGAGGATGGTCAGGAAGTCCTGACAAACTATCACATGGCTGACCACCGAACGATGGTCTTACATCGAACCAGCAAGCGTTGGCATATCCGATTGGGAAACCGGGTTGTTGCCATTCATAACTCTGCATTCGGCCAAACACCACCAAAACCGTATACCGGCACTGTCTCACCGTCGGTCAAACGCGTTGTCCATGGAGTAGAACCGGCCAGCTTGCCGCCACCTGTGGTGGAGCAAACCTCAAAAACGGCGACTTATCCCGTTGCATCAACGATAAGCCTACAAGCTAATGAGTTGACGCCTCGTCAGCTCAAAGTGCAAGACGGACAGACCTGGATGCAATTCGGTCCTGGCTCCTTACCGTTAGTCCAGCCTCTTGACGAGTCGGGTCTTCCATTTCAGGTCAAGACCACGATTCAACCAGACAACGTTCTAGTGATCGACAGCACGGCGTCTGCCTGGCAATCGCAGCAAGGATCATCCATTCACACCTTCACCACGAAGGAGCATTTGAAATGAGCAGCACCGACAAGGACGCCAACAGCATCGAGGATCGCGGGCCCAATGATCTAAGTGGCGCACGACGTCCACTACCACCTGGCGCGAAAGGATTTTTGTGGCTATGTGTACTGATCGCCATTGCCATCATCAGCTTTGTAAGCTGGCGCTGGCTCGCGAGCAGTGATGAAGCCCCCGATGGTGGGGATGACTCATCCGTCAGCGGTATCAGCAACTTGCTTCAGTTACCTGAGCTCAAAACGCTACAAACACCAGCCTCCAGTGTTGAAACCACCCCACCTGAAGACACTACTTCAAGCGAGTCATTGGGCGATCTGACTATTCCCATACTGCCCAAGGTGATTAATGGTGTTGACGCTCGGCGCTTGCGTAGCCCATTACGGTCCCAAAGCAACGAAGGACAGGAAACAAGCCCAAAAAACGCGACTTCCGTCGCGGTCAATAGCGATGCAGGTCCCTTGGCCAATCAGCTGCGTCCACTCGAATTGGCACCGTCAGTGGCTGGTCAGCTCGGGAACCGCAACTTCCTGATCACACAAGGCACGATGATCGATTGTGTTATGCAAACCCGACTGATCACAGCTCAGGCTGGCATGCTGACCTGCAATGCTACCCGTGATGTGATGAGCGCTAACGGCAAGGTTGTACTGATCGATGCCGGCACCAAGTTTGTTGGCTATCAAAGCGGTGGGATTGTTCAAGGTCAGCCACGCGCTTTTGTAACTTGGCACCGTCTGGAAACGCCCAACGGCGTCATTCTTAATTTGGGCTCACCTGGTACTGGTTCACTTGGCGAAGCCGGGGTCGATGGGGCAATCGACCATCACTTCTGGGATCGACTGGGCAATGCCATTTTGCTTAGCTTGCTGGGGGATTTGGGTGATTGGGCTTCGAACCAGGGCAACAAAGGAGATGGAAACATCCGATTCGACAACACCCGCGAAGGTGGTCAGGAAGTGGTGGCCAAGATCTTGGAACATTCCTTAGATATTCCCCCAACCCTTTATAAAAACCAGGGCGAACGTGTCGGCATCATGGTCGCTCGCGATCTGGATTTCAGTAAAGTCTATGAACTCAAACCTACTTACACCCGATAAGTCAAAGAGCAGCAACACACCCGGCATGAACCAACTTCTTGATCCGGGATTTGCCACACGAGCTGAGCTGCGACCGCTGGAGCCATTCTTGAACGACTCCACAATCACCGAGCTGGCGATTGTGCGGCCCGAGTTTGTCTTTGTGCGTCAACGTGGTACCTGGCATGAGCATCCTTGCCCTGCGCTCACGCTGCCAAACTTGAAAGGATTGGTATTGAGCTTGGCCGTCTATAACGGCCTGGATTTAACACCGATCATGGTGGTGTGCTTACCCGATGGAGAACGGGGACAAGTCGTGCAGTCCCCAGCCTGCCCAGACGGCACGTTCATTATCAATATACGCAAGCACACACGGCTCGTTAAAACACTGGAAGAACTTGAAGCCGATGGCGCCTTTGATAACGTCCGTGACAGTTTGGACTTGCTCGATGAGCAAGGGCTCACGCCCATTGATCAGCATCTGCTAGAACTAAAACAACAGCGTAAATTCACGCAATTTCTGCATGAAGCCGTTCAAGCCCGCTACAACATCATTGTGGCCGGACCCACCAACTCAGGCAAAACCACGTTTGCACGATCACTGATTGAACGGGTTCCGGTCAATGAGCGTTTGATTACGATCGAAGACGTGCATGAGTTGCTATTGCCCAACCACCGTAACGTGGTGAACCTGTTTTATGGCAAAGGGCAAGGGCGTGTATCAGCAACGGAGTGCGTAGAAGCCTGCATGCGTTTGTCACCGGACCGTATCTTCCTGGCCGAGCTACGCGGCTCAGAGGCCTGGGAATACATGACAGCGTTAAACACTGGTCATCCAGGCTCGGTCACAACGATTCACTCAAACAGTTCACTGGAAACCATTGATCGAGTGATCGCCTTGATCAAACAATCGCCTACGGGCGGCCAGCTGGATCTGGAGACAATCCGCATGTCCTTGCGGAACACGATTAACGTCGTGGCGTTTTACAGAAACTTCGAACTCGAAGAAGTGTTCTTTGATCCGCGCAATCGTCGCCCTGGCCTTTAACCCCATAAAAGGAGAACACCATGGTCGAACCCTATGAAGGTGTCGGCTTCGCCGTCTATTCCTATAACTTGATGGCCGAGCTCTATAACGACGGTCGAGCCGAAGGCAAGAATCTGGAACAAATCGCCTCGGACATTGATGCCAACTATCCCTGGGATGAGCGCTCCGGTTGGCGATACAAACAATGGTTGCGTGCCCGTCGCGAATTCTTTGAGCAACATGACCTACCGGGTCTGCAACCACTGCGCAGTCTCAAACTGAATAACGAATTTGCGACATATCGCTAGTCGGCGACGTATTCCCCTTTGTTAATCAAATAACCGCCTCATGCGTTTTTCGCATGCGGCGGTTGACTAATTGAACGGCACAGGGGCGCACCTCATCGACAAGGCCGTCCTGTGCCTATCTGCCATCAGGACCATCATGTCTTTGCCCAACCAACGCGCCAATCAACGACTAAATACGGCTTTACATCGCTTGACGGAAACAGCCAAGCAACGTCAGGCCACGGCAGCCGCCAGCGAACCGAACAAGCCCGCCTTCAAACGCATCTTCTTACCTGGCATCAACGAAAAAACGCGAGCAATGCCCAACTACATCGCGCGTAGTAGCGTTTTCGCACCCATAGCGCGAGGCCATCGCAAAATGCACGATGACGTTGAGTTCCTACGCAACGAACGAGTTGTGATCAAAGGCTCTGGCAAACAGTTGTGCGAGGATCATGCTGATGTTTGGATGCATGCCATGTATCTCCAAATCACATGCCCATCTGGCCAACGTCCCGTAGTCAATCGTGCTGATTTTTTACGGGCACTTGGCCGAAATACGAGTGGTGCCAGCTATCAATGGCTGCACAATACGATGAAAGACCTGGCCCGATTCACACTATCGATCGTGGCAACAAGACCTAATGGGATCTTGAAATACAGCTTCGGCAACCATCCTTCCAGCCGAGTTCTGGCCATGCTAGGTGGATTTGATTATGACGATGAGCTCAATGAATATACGCTGTACGTGGACCCACGATGGACGCAGATTTTTGGCAACCGTGAATTTACCTTGATCGATTGGAATACCCGGTTAAACATGCGCTATGCGCTGTCCAAAAGCCTACAGCGCTTGATCGGCACCTCAAAAGATGCTGAGCAGCGCTACAGCCTGCAAATCCTCAAAGAACGCTCACAATACGCAGGCCGGATGCGTGATTTCAAACCGGCGCTGGAGCGAGCGATCAATGAGCTGGCAGAGCTTGGCCTGATCCTCTCTCCGCGCATCGAAACAAGTCGACGCGGGGTGGAACAGGCGGTCTGGAATCGGGTCAGTGATGAACCTCAATCAGCCTAGAAGTTAGTCTTAATTAGCTCCCTAACATCGTAATAGCATCGCGCTTGCTGGCCATTTTGTCGCCGAAATGGGCCTGTGGATAACTCATTCAAAGCATCGTAATAGCATCGCGCCCCATCGTAATAGCGTCGCGCTTTATCGTAATAGCATCGCGCTTTATCGTAATAGCGTCGCGGTTACATTTCTGAAAGCCTTTATCCATGCGGTTTTCAGAGCCTCTGTTACACCTCTACCTTCTTTCTACCTTCTTTCTACCATATAGGGCTGTTGATAACTCTATTGCTGCACCCAGATAAAGTTACATTTCAGAAACATTTATCTCCTGCCCCTTTCTCTGCATGCAAAGCCTGACGCTGTAATCGAAGTTCGTATCACGTCAGTCCCCCACGCTGGTGGCGTGGGGGAAAGGTAGACCCCCAAAGAACATTGGTCCCCACCCTGACGGGCGGGGATGAATGTACCCCTTGGCCGCGGAACCCCTGCCGGGTTCCCTGTCCAGTCCGCCCAAGGTCGGACTGCGGCCTCGACCCTTCCCCGTGGGCCTTGCCCCCCACGCCCGTCACCGGGCGCGGCTCCCCCTGCGCGGTACTGCCGCGCTTCTGTCTTCAACGTGGAAAGTGGCATTTGCTTTCCCGCACAACCAGGAACCCAACCCATGCAAGTTGACCAATTCGTCGAGCAATTTCGTCGAGCATTGGCCGATGCTGACCCGCGAGCCACGGTCACAGCACGCGTTCGTTTACTGCTGCCGATCATCGAAATGCGGCTGGCCAACGGCTCGTCATATGCCGCGGTCGTCGAAGATCTGAACGCGGCGGGAATCCCGATTTCGCATTCCTTTTTTTCTAAAGCCTTATGGCGCCTGCGTCAGCCTAAGAAACCTCACACATCCACAACCGAGGTTCCAATCTTGACCCAGCCCTCCCATAGCCTGGCAGCACCGCCTATCACGTCAACCACTCCGGTCCAAGCTCCAGTCCTCCGCACCGAAGCGGTGCAAGGCCGTCCTAATGCCATTGAGTCACCCGCTGATTTGCGTAAATACCGCGAGATGAACATTGACCTGGATGCGTTGCGCGAAGAAGGCCGCGCTATGCGAACCAAGCCTAAATCCTCTTAACCCCACCTTGAATTCACCCTCACAACCTGAAGGAAAACTCTCATGAAAATCGCCGTTTTGAACTACACCGGCTCGGTCGGTAAAACCGTCGTGGCATCGCACCTATTGGCCCCGCGCTTGAATCATGCACAGATTTTCGCTATCGAATCGACCAATGAAACAGCGGAAGATCTAGGACTGGATGTTGACCAGCTTCGCGGGATGCAATTTGGCAAACTGTTTCGCGGTTTGCTCACGCTGGACGATGCAATCGTGGACGTCGGGGCATCGAACATCGAGGAATTTTTGGCGCACATGTCGCGCTACGACTTGTCCCATGAAGAAATTGACCAATTCGTGTTGCCGGTCGTCCCGACAGGCAAAGCACAGCGAGAAACCATCAAGACAGTTGCTGCCTTGAGCGACCTGGGCGTGCCCGCCAATCGAATTCGCGTGTTGTTCAACCGCGTAGAAAGCGATGTGGATGAAGAGTTTCTGGCGCTGCTGACTTACGCCAAGAAGACCGGCGAATTTATCGCCAGCCCCCAAGCCGTCATTTTCGAGAACGAAGTGTTTGAGTTGTTGGCCGATAAACGCACCACTATCGCGTCGATACTGGCCGATCAAACTGACTACCGCCAGCTTTTGCGCGAGGCTGATCCCAAGGATCGGAAACACATCTCACACCTGTCAGACATGCACACGTTAAAAGCACTGGCACGCCCTGTAGATCGTCAGCTTGACCGTGCTTTCCAGGCCCTATTCGGGGATGTGCTGCCTGCCACCAACGGAGCTTCGCATGAGTGAGGAAAAAACAGCGCGGACAAAGCTGGATCTGTTGTACCAGGAGACTCTGGGGGATGTGGCCGGGCTGATTGAACGCACAGAGCGCACTAACGACAAACTGCGCGAAACCGTCACTGCGCTCGTAGCCGGTATAGAGGCATTTTCCGCTGCCAACAAGCAGTTGCAAGACTTGCCCGAAGATCTGGCCAACACCCTGGGAGCCGTGCTCGATCGCGCCAGTATCGATCTGACCGATCAAGTGGTGCACAACGTGCAAGGCAGCCTCTCACCCATCCGCGCGGAGTTGAAGGTAATCAGTGCGGACACCGCTCGATATGCCAGATTTGCCCATGCCTCGGCACGCAAGATGGCCATCTTTGCATTGCTGGTTGGGGCCAGCGCCGGGGCAGGTGCCACCGCACTTTTGTTGCGCTTTCTTGCTTCATAAACACGTCTGTATGCCTATGCCCTGGGGCTAAGCTCCAGGGCACATCTTTTCAAGGATTCTTTATGTCACCGATTACGAGACGACGCTTGTCGGTATTGTTAATTGTTGCATTCCCGCTTCTGGCATGGATAACAGCTGCGAGCTTGGCCAGCGGGGTGGCAGTCAATCATTGGGACGCACGCACTACCTGGCATCTACTGACAGCAACCGTCCAGTACCCCGTCCTCTATATTCCCCCTGCCATTGGATTTGTCTTGTCATTGGTTGCCGTTATTGCGTTAAGCAAAATGTTTAAACGCACGGCCGGATTTGAAGGCGACCGTTTCACACGACATATCCGAGGCACGAAAGTCGTTCCCATTGCCAAGCTGCGTTCACAATGTACGGACCGATTACACAGACAGGTGGACGTAGCCTCTGTACCGATGCCGGTCAAAGTAGAAAACCTTCACACCCTTATCGGAGGGGCTACCGGCAGTGGTAAATCCGTGGTGCTACGCAGAATGGCCAAGTCCGTGAAAAAGCGTGGGGACCGCATGCTTGTGATCGACCCCGATGGCGATTTGCTCAGCAAGTTCTGGAAGCCGGGCGACATCATCCTCAATCCATACGATGCTCGCTCACCTGGCTGGGCGTTCTTCAATGAAATTCGGGCTGAGTACGACTGGAAGCGTTTATCACACTCCATGGTTCCGATGAGCCAAGACAAGAGTGCTGAAGAATGGAACGATTACGGACGTTTGTTGCTACGCGAGACAGCCAAGAAGCTCTACACCGTCACACCTGACGAGGCACACATCGACGAGTTGTTCCGGCTATGTACGATTGAGGACCCTGCCAAACTCAAGAGCTACTTGGAAGGCACATTGGCTGAATCGCTGTTTGTTGGTTCATCTGAGGCCAGTAAAGCGCTTTCAAGTGCGCGCTTTGTACTATCGAACAAGCTGTCCGAGCACACCAGCATGAAATCCGGCCCATTCTCGATTCGTGATTGGATTGACGATCCCAACGGTGGAAACGCGTTCATCAACTGGCGTGAAGACATGGTGACCGCAATGAAGCCATTGGTCTCATCGTGGGCTGACGTGTTCATTACGGCTGTCTTGTCATTGCCCGAAGATGCAAAACGGCGCTGGTGGTTGTTCATCGACGAGTTGGCCAGTCTTGACGCCCTGCCTTCGTTGGAAGATGGGTTGACCAAGGGCCGTAAAAAAGGCCTGCGTATCGTCGCTGGCCTGCAAAGCACGTCCCAACTGGACTACATCTACGGCGAGAAGAAGGCTCAAACGATTCGTGCCAGTTTTCGTAACTTGCTGGTGCTGGGTGGCTCTCGCACTGACCATGAAACCGCTGAGGATCTGAGCAAGAGCCTGGGTGAGCATGAGGTAGAGCGTCATAAATACAGCGTCTCTCGCTCTGTGGGTGATCGCAATACCAATGATCAAAATACACCGGTCACAGAACGCGTGGTGACCGCTGCGCAGATTCAAGCCTTTGATGACTTAAGCGGCTATGTCGCTTTTGCCGGGAAGTACCCGATTTCACGGTTCAAGTTGCAGTTTGAACCCTTTCCTCAAGTCATTGAGCCGTTCATTGAATCGAGTCAACTCAAACGTATTCCCCGTTCAACACAAGACACGGCTGCCGCTTAGTGACGTCCTTCCCTTGTCTTGCCAGTAGGAAACACATCATGATTACCAAAGAGGTTTTACACCGCTCTGCGGCCGCCAAGCATACGCATTACTACGGCGACCAGGCCGATGACTACTACAGCCGTGACGGCCAAGCGGCTATCTGGCAAGGCAAGGGAGCCGAAATGCTTGGCGCATCCGGCATAGTCGATACCCAGCGATTTCATGCAATGTTGCGCGGTGAGTTTGGCCATGGCGTGAATGCGGGCAACAGCATCCGCCACGATTCACAGGCCCGCTCAGGCCTGGATCTGACGATTTCAGCACCCAAAAGTGTTTCATTGCAAGCCTTGATCGGTGGTGATGAGCGCATCATCCTCGCTCATGACCGTGCTGTTGAACGTGCATTGACCTATGCAGAGCAACATTTTGCACAGTCACGCCAAACCATCCGTGGTAAATCGCAGGTGGAAAACACCGGTAATCTGATCATCAGCAAATTTCGACACGAAACTGCCAGAGCCACGGATAACTCCCCGCCGGACCCGCAGCTCCACACCCACGCCGTCATCATGAACCTGACCCAGCGCAAGGACGGCAGTTGGGCCGCGCTGAATAATGATTTACTGGTTCAGTCCCGTCCGCTCCTGGACTCGATTTACATGGCTGAATTGGCCAAAGAGTTAACCGCCATCGGCTACGATCTGCGCTTTGAAAAGAACCACATCGAACTGGCACATATCTCACGTGACCAGATCGAGCACTTTAGTAAACGCAGTGCGCAAATGCACCAGCGACTGGCCGACGCGGGCATGGACGGTCACACTGCTTCTCATGCGCAACGCCAGATGGCCGTTCTGGCCACACGCAAGGCCAAAACCCAGGAGTTCACCCGCGACCAGCTTCAAGCGGACTGGACAACACAAGCCAAGGACATTGGCATCGACTTTCAGAATAGTCTGCACACCTCTAAAGAGCGTGCCAAGGATCTGGAAAGCCTTGCTCGCCACTCACCAGAGCCAGAGGCTCGTCAGCGCATTGCTGATACCGCGATGATCTGGGCGATCAAACATTTGTCTGAACGCGAAACGGTCATGAGCCAGTCCGCATTGCTGAGTCACGCACTACTCCATGGGGAAGGCGCTGTTAGCGCAGAACAATTGCGGCAGTCTTTAACCCGACTGGTCGAGCAAAACAAGCTGGTGGCCAGGGCCTTTCATTATCGCAGCAGCTCTGACCATGACGCCAAACCGCGCACACGGCAGGCCTGGGCGCAAGAGCTCGTCCAACTGCGCGGCATCCCCATAGAAAAGGCGCTGCAACAAGTCGACCAGGCCATCGATGTCGGTCGGTTGACACCCACTGAACCTCTCTTTGCGACTCAGACGGCATTGCGCAGTGAACGCGATGTCGTATCTATGATGCACGCGGGGCGCGGCAAGGTAGCGCCTGTGCTCGCGCGTGATCAATTACAGGCGGAGTTAACCGACACCACCCTCACTCCTGGCCAGCGCAGTGCCATCGAACTGATGCTGTCAGGCCAAGACCAGGTAGTGGGTGTGCAAGGATTGGCCGGAACGGGAAAATCATTCGCACTACAAGAAACCAAGGCTTTGTTAGAGGCACGTGGATATCGCATGATCGCCCTGGCTCCTTACGGTGCACAGGTCGCCAATCTGCGCCAGGACGGCATTGAAGCGAACACGGTCGCCTCAATGACAACGGCCACCGAGACCGAGCGCCTGGACAGCAAGCTGGGCGAAAAAACGGTCGTCGTCATTGACGAGGCGGGGGTTATTCCGGTGCGCGAGATGCAAAAATTGTTACACCGATTGCAGCCCAGCGGCGCTCGCATCGTGTTGCTCGGGGACACTGGCCAGACAAAGGCAGTTGAGGCTGGTCGGGCGTTTGCACTGCTGCAAGAACAAGGCATGAAAACCGCTCTCATGGGCGATATTCAGCGCCAGAAAAGTGACACACTAAAACAAGCGGTCGAACTGGCCGCCGTTGGCAAAGCCAGCGCATCGCTCAGAGTCCTGGAAGATCATGTCGTGCAGATTGACGATTGCATCACAAAAAGGGATGACGGCACCCAAATACGCGATAGCAGTCCTCGCTATGAAGCGATCGCACGCGAGTACGTCAACCTATCCGATACCGCACAAGCTAATACGCTCATTGTCACTGGGACCAACCACTCTCGTCTGGCCTTGAATCAACGCGTGCATGAGCTCAAAGGTCTGAGCGGCAAAGGACGGCCATACCGCCTGCTCACCCGACACGACACTACCCGAGCTGAGCGTCGCTGCGCCAAGTACTACACGGTCGGTGATATCGTCCAGCCCGAGCGCGATTACAAGAATGGGATGAAACGTGGCCAACTGTATGAGGTCGTCGAATGCAATCGATCCACCGATAGGTTGATCGTCTTACCCCTGCGCCCCGACCCTGGCCAAGTGGCTCAACCTATTGAAGTGATCCCGAAAACCATGAGTACGCTATCGGTCTATCACCAGCACACTGCCGAAGTGTCTGTGGGTGACATGGTTCGGGTCACTCGCAACAATGCTGAGCTCGATCTGGCCAATGGCGAGCGCTACGAAGTACTCAGTATCGCGCAGGACTCGGTGACGATTGCCGCCAATGGCCGAGCCGTCACCTTGTCCGCTGACCAACCCTTGCACCTGGATCATGCCTATGCGACGACCGCTCACAGTGCCCAAGGACTAACCTGTGATCGCGTGCTCTACAACGCGGAAAGTTTTTCGCGCACGACCGCCCAGGACACCTATTACGTGAGTATTTCTCGTGAACGGCATGAGGTCACTGTCTTCACGGATAACGCCACCTTGCTCCCCAATGCAGTCAATCGAAAGGCCTACAAAGGGCTGGCTCATGACTTGCTGACCACCCGCAACAAGGTCAAGCCACATGAATTGGCCCACACCAAACCCGAAAAACAGCATGCCGAGCTAGAGATTTGAGGAGTTTGACAATTTATTGCCAAGGGTTTGTCAATGATCTGTCTATTGATAGACCATGATTTGTCTATTACTTGTCCAGTCAGTGGGTGCTAATAGTCTAACGATTGTCTATTAACTGGCAATTGGCTGGTTTTTAGTGCATGTCTACATGCCAAAACGCCACATCTGTACCCCATTGAAATGGTGTATTTACTGGCTTATGGATGATTATGTTGCTCTATTTGTTCCACACTGCCTAAAGTCGCCAACCTTTTGAAAGCCCGCATTCATGCGGCTTTCGGCACCCCTGCGGGGGTGCGTCCTGTGTGAGACCTTAAGGGCCACAAAGAGCGCCAGCTCGTTGAGGGTCTTTTGGTCTCTTGCCTGGTCCCCAGACCAGGCGGCGTCACTATGATGGGGCCCCGGCAACGCCGGGGAAACTCACTCTCCCACGAACTCCGATTTAGCCGCTGCTATTGAACAGCGCGGCCAGATTGTCACGCCTTTATCACGCTGATGAAGGCTTCACCATGCAGTACATCAAACTGCGCGTAATAGGAGATTTACGACGATGGAAAAGAAACTGAACAATGGGGATGACAGCACCAAACGCAAATCAATAGATGATCGCGAGCGACGGCGACAAGCTGAAAAGTCACATGCTGTTGAGCAGCAACGGCGCTCCAGAACCATAGATGGACCCAGATTATTCCGGGATGTGATGGTCAAACTGGGACTTCAGCGACAACCGGCTGAGCGTGAGCACATCAATACGAAGATTTATGAGGCCAGTATGTCATTAGAAAAATTGACGTCAGCTGACCACGCAAAAGAGGAACAGCGAAATCATGAGCCTCCGTTACCGGCACATCAATTTGAACATGAAGACCGTGACTATCAGTCGGTCGACTGGAGTGCCTACTATGACTCTGAAAATGCGGGATATGAAGGGAAAGAAATACCATCAGCTGCTCACGATGACCCGGAGCTGCTCCAAGCCTACAAAAATGGAGTGAGAGCATTTAATAATTTAGCTGAAACGTCACGTGAAGCGGGCCGAGACGGGCTTGAAATGCCTAAATTTATCCAAACCCATCCAGATCTACTTAAAAACTATATCCAAGGGCTAGAAGAACATAAAGTTGATCTACATTTGAAAGGAACGGAGGCTCCTCAATCCAGTTTTGAGCGTGTCAATCAATTGATGATCAATGCCAAGGCGATCTCTGACAAACTGCCGCAGCCAAGCCTGGAACGTCAGGACAGACAGATCAAGTCAGAAGGGCCGGAACTAGAACGCTAAGCCCATCCTGGCTACTAGAAACAACAAAGGCCACCCTTGGGTGGCCTTTGTTGTTTTGGTGCTCAGCTCTTAGCTAAACTTTTCTACGCATGAGCGCTAGCTGGAAATAAAGCCTGAATTGCAGGTTGCGGATGCTTCATGGCTTGAGCCAAATCATAATTGGATTGCATGGCCAACCAAGCACGGGCCGTACTGACACCTGCACGTTCCAGTCTAATAGCTAGGTCGGGGCTAACAGCCGCTTTGCCATTCAGAACTCGGGAAAATGCTACACGCGACATTCCAAGACGCTGAGCAGTTTCTGTTACTGACAACCCCAGCTCTACGATTACATCTTCTCGCAAAATTTCGCCTGGGTGTGGGGGGTTCTTCATCATATTCGGTACTCCTAATCAGTGGTAGTCCAGGTAATCGACCAACTCAACATCGGTGCCAACAAAGCGGAAAATTACTCGCCAGTTGCCGTTTACCGTGATAGACCAATACCCCTTTAACTCTCCTTTCAGCGGATGTAAACGAAAGGAGGGGACGTTCAAGTCTTCGGGGCTTACTGCTGCATCCAATGCACCCAAAATGCGCCTCAATTTTGGAGCGTGTGCAGCTTGGACGCCCTTGGTTGTGTCGTTGTCGTAGAGGGCTTCAAGACCCTTATGCCGGAATCCCTTAATCATGAATGAATTGTATCGTGTATCGTTGCGCGTTGCAAGCCTGCATAGTGCTTTTCCTTTGTAATGTTCTGGCTTTGGGATGGCGAGGCCCTATTACTCTAGGCTCTCACCATCCCAGCTGACCTCTAGAACGGTTATGTATACCTAAGTTTGTAAACTTCTAAATTTCCCCAGCAACAATGGGGCTTTTCTCAATAGGGAGAGCACTGAGAAAAAGTTTATGTAAACAAATGCCGACCGACCAACGAGGTTGTTTACAGTCCTCCACGAACCCGTGAAGCGTATAGGCTTGAATGGACAGGCAGGAACTATACAACTGGCAGATCAAGCTTGACACCGAAGTGCCCCGCATCCGCAGGTGAACGGTGCCACCCGCCGACTATCATTGCATCACACTTACAGACGATCTGCGCATGGCCCAATTGTTTTAATTGCTTTCGATAAAGGCGCGCATTCTGTCGCGACAGATACCCTACTCTCTGTCCTTCAATAGTCACTCGAACGGCTCGATTGTCATGCGGATTGGAATCCTCCAAGTAAAGGATGGCCTCTGTCACATACTCGGCGCCGTCCTCTGAGCGACCGCCACTGATGGCACCGCATGCACTCCTCCACAATGGCCCTGGTGGTGTGCCAGTCATCTGAGGCCGCATTCCAGCGAATTATCTCGTCGGGTGTGGTGTACGCCTCCCACACCCGTTCAATCGGGGCTCGTACGTTCGTCTCGACGGTGAGTTGCATAGCGGCTCTCTCCAGTTTGGTGGCAGCGGGTTGTTCACTGCCATTTGCGGGGGTGAACAGCAGATATTATCGTGCAAAGGCCTATTGTGACGTAGGCAGAAAGCGACACGGGCGGCGCTTGCCAGGCGCTGCGACCATCCTTCTGTGTTGCATTCCGCGTCCCGCTGTCATGCCTATGTCATACCGACGATCTACCATCCTTTCATGATCGATCTGTAGATCAAAGTTACTTATTGATTACATGATCGAATCAGCATGCCGGAAGGAGCCGCAGTTTGCCCTCCCGATTATTCGTTGGAAGACCTCGGAGCATCACCATGTTTGCAGAGCAGCAACGCGAATATCTCGACAAGGGATATACGAAGATTGAAAGCTTTTTCTCCGCGGAGGAAATAGCGAAGATTCTTGAAGACGTCAAGCAAATTGAATTGGGAGCTATTGGCGTAGCTTCGGACAATGAGACTTACCAGTTCGAAAAGAAGAATGGCGAGACGACGAAGCTACTGCGTCGCGTCGAGAATCCTCACCTTTATTTCGATGCAATAGATTCTTTGGTCAGGTCGGAAAAAATCGTCGATTTGCTTCGGCATTTCCTGGGCGAAAACATCCGTTTGCACAATAGCAAAATCAACTTCAAGCCGCCATCAGGCGCGCCAGTCCAGTGGCATCAGGACTGGGCATTCTATCCCCACACAAACGATGATTTTCTTACTCTCGGAATTTTCCTCGACGAGACAAGTGAGAAAAATGGCGCGATGGCATGCTTGCCAGGCTCCCACAAAGGAAAAGTGTACGACCACCGGAACGTCGAGACGGGCGAGTTTTGCCACGCGATCTCTCGCTCCAACTGGGACGAAGCGCTCGACCCGACAGAAGGGGAGTTACTGACGGGACCCGTAGGAACTGTCACGTTGCATCACGTCCGGACCCTTCATGGTTCAGGCCCAAACCACTCAACGATCAGGCGGCGTTTTCTGCTCATCGGCTATGCCGCGGCTGATGCCTGGCCACTTCTGGGCTGTGGCAACTATGGGGATTATGAAAGCCTCATGGTCTCTGGCCGATCCACCGTATTCCCGCGCATGGTGGAACTCCCTTTGACTGTCCCGTATCCGTTGTCGATGTACGGTGATCGCATCTTTGAAAGTCAACGAGCTTTGACTCAAAAGTACTACTGAAGTCTTTAACTCACTGAGCTCATAATGCAAGTTTTTACTCTGTTTTCGAAATTCAAGAAGGCGTTAACGCGCGCCATTCTTGCCTTTATCGCCACAATCATAGTGTGCACACCCGCGCAGGCAGCTGAGGTTGTCAATGGTAAACTTCACCTGCGTTTTGCAATTGCGCCGGTGCGTCCAACGCCTAGCCAGACCATCAAAGAGTTTGAGCCGATATTCAAGTATCTCGCCGACCAGCTCGGCGCGACCTATGAAATCGTCTCCCCGGAAAGCTGGGCGGCAATATCTGTGGCAATGACAAATGGCCATGTCGATGTGGGCTGGCTCGGACCCTGGGGCTATGTCTTGTCGAATAAAAAGGCCGGCACCGAAGTGCTTGCAACGGCCAAGTACCGCGGGGAGCCGTTCTACAAAGCCCTCATTGTCGGTCGCGCCGATCTGCCGATCAAAAAATGGCCCGAGGACGCGAAGGGTTTGAAGCTGTCACTCAGTGATCAGGGCAACACTTCTGGCTGGCTCATCCCGATGGCGTACTTCAAGAGCATCGGCATCGACCCTGCGAGCTATTTTGAATATCGTGAAGGTGCCACGTTTGGCCAGAACGAATCACAGATTCAGCACGGACTGATCGACCTCGGATCCGATATGGATCGGGGCCGGAACGGGATGATCGAAGCGGGTCAAATCGATCCTTCGAAGTCCAAGATCGTGTGGGAATCCAGCAAGCTGCCGAACGACGCGATATCCGTGCCGAAGGATTTTGATCCTGCTCTGAAAGCGCGCATCACGGAAATACTGACGTCCTTGTCCGAAGAGAAAGCACAGTCGCTGATGGGCTCGGGCTATAACGGCTTCGTGAAGGCAAAGCACAGCGATTACAAGGTAATCGAAGACGCCGGCCGCATCCTGGGAAAACTATAAAGCACGAGGGGTCCGTTCTTGGATGAGGGCAGCGGACGACAAGGTGGACTGACGCACGCCAGCTCCTTGTCTCCGCTGCACGAACATACGGGCGCGCATCGCGATACCACAGAGGATGAACCAATGAATCAGCGAATCGAAGAAGTCATGCTGGCTAATGTCAAGAGGGACGTAGCCAGGAGAAAGCGGCATTTTGCAACGTCGGTCGTAGTACTCAGTTTGCTGGCAGTGGCCTGGTACGTGTGTCAGATAGAATTCCAGAAGCTAGGCGCCGGTTTACCGAGACTATGGTCATTCGTCGTGCAGATGTTTCCACCCGACCTGAGCGACCTGGACGTCATTCTAAAAGGGGCTGGCGAGACGCTCGCCATGGCGACGATTGGCACGATATTCGCCACAATCATGGCATTTCCGCTGGCACTCATGGCTGCGCGTAATACCTGTCCGAACAAGTGGACCTATCGGGTATCCCGCGCCATCTTGAACGCCAGCCGCGGCACGGAGACATTTGTCTATGCACTTGTATTTGTAGCAGCAGTGGGCTTCGGTCCGTTCTCCGGCGTACTGGCCATTACTTTCCACATGGTAGGGGCAATCGGCAAAATGTTTGCTGAAGCCATCGAGCCCGTTGACCAAGGGCCATTGGATGCGCTCGCCTTGACCGGTGCCAGCAGGGCAAAGATTATCCGCTACGGTCTGATCCCGGATGTTATGCCGCACCTGATCGCGAGCGTTCTATACATTTGGGAATTCAGTGTCAGAACGTCCACAGTACTGGGCATCGTAGGCGCAGGTGGAATTGGGCAGACCCTGAAAGATACTGTGGACTTGTTGGAATTCAACAAGATGATTACGGTACTGGCGGTTGTATTGCTGATGGTGTCGGCAATCGATTTCATCAGTGACCGGCTCAGGTACTTGATATTGGACACAAAACGCGAGGGATTCGAAACTCTCCCTGCGAATAACTGATTGCTTCACGTATTACTGGAAGGGCGGTTCGCAATGAAAGATGTAGCGTTGCAGTTAAAGAATGTCGGTAAGTCATACGGCAATAAAGTTGTCCTGGAATCGATTGACTTCGAAGTACGTCACGGCTCAATGGTTGCCTTGCTCGGCACAAGCGGGGCAGGGAAGTCGACGCTTTTCCGATGTCTCACTGGCCTTGAGCCGATTGACTCCGGTTCTATCGTGGCGCTCGGAGAATCCATACATGAACTGTCTCCGGCGCGTCTGCGGGCAGTACGTGGCCAGATCGGGTTCGTGTTCCAACAACTGCACCTGGTGAAAAGGTTCTCAGCACTCGAGAATGTATTGGGTGCGCGTCTGGCAGAGATGCCCATTTGGCGCGTCACATTGAAAAGCTTCAGCCGGGCTGACAAAGTGCTCGCGTTCGAATGTCTGGACCGGGTCGGCATGCTCGATTATGCAAACACGCCTACGCAACTGCTGTCAGGCGGTCAGCAACAGCGTATTGCGATAGCGCGAGCCTTGGCGCAGAAGCCCAAGATTATTATTGCGGACGAACCCGTCTCCAGCCTCGATCCGCTGACGGCGCGCTCGGTTCTGCAAACGCTGAAAGCCGCGGCTACAGATCTTAATGTCGCGGTCCTGTGCAGCCTGCACCAGGTAGACCTGGCACTTGAAGTGTCTGATCGAGTCGTGGGATTGCGGGATGGGCGAATCAGTTTGAATATGGCTAACCAACCGAATAATCAAGGCATGATGCAAAAGATACGATCCATTTATCAGCAGCGTGCCGTACACAGCGACAGAGACGAGCCGTTGCAGCGGCATGTCGCGTAGTTCGTTCCTCAGAGGTCCCATGAAACCAAGAATCGTAACAACGCATCGAATCCACCCTGACACGCTGGCCCTCCTTGAGACCGCCGCTGAAGTAATTTCCAATCAGTCCGATTCAACCATGTCGCGGGAAGAGGTACTGTTGCGCACCAATGATGCGGACGGGATGATGGTGTTTATGCCGGATAGCATAGATGCGGATTTTCTATCCGCGTGCCCCAATCTGAAGGTCATCGGCGCCGCGCTTAAAGGATATGACAACTTTGATGTCGAGGCATGTACCCGCCATGGGATTTGGTTTACGATTGTTCCTGATTTGCTTACGAGTCCCACAGCTGAACTAACGATTGGCCTGTTGCTGAGCATCACACGGAATATGCTGCAAGGTGATAATTACATTCGATCACGCCAGTTCAATGGTTGGACCCCGCGGTTTTATGGCACAGGTTTGACGGGTAAAACCGCCGGCATCATTGGGACGGGAGCGGTCGGGCGGGCGGTCGCAAAGCGGCTGGCCGCCTTCGATATGCAAATTCAGTACACGGATCCGCAGCCTTTGCCGCAAGAGTCGGAAAGGGCATGGAATGCGAGCAGAACATCGCTGGACCAGCTATTGGCGACAAGCGATTTCATCATTCCCATGCTGCCGATGTCGTCAGATACCCACCACACCATAAATGCTCGGGCATTAGACCGCATGAAGCCCGGTGCGTACCTCGTCAATGCCTGTCGCGGCTCCATCGTAGATGAGCGGGCCGTGGTGCATGCGCTTCGGACGGGGCATCTGGGCGGTTACGCCGCAGACGTCTTCGAGATGGAGGAATGGGCGCGTCCCGACAGGCCGCATTCTATTCCTGACGAATTGCTTGATCCTGCTTTACCCACATTCTTTACGCCTCACCTGGGTTCGGCGGTCAAATCGGTACGGATGGAAATCGAGCGTGAAGCCGCCCTCAGTATCCTCGAAGCGTTGCAAGGGCGCATTCCACGCGGAGCGGTCAACCATGTTGGAGCGGGGAGATGACTGAGTGATTAATCTCGATCACGTTGAGAGTTTTCTGGCCGTAGTCGCAGCCGGGGGCTTCCGCGACGCCGCAAAACAACTCGACATTTCGCAGTCGACGGTGACGCAGCATATCAAGAAGCTTGAAGAGTCGCTTAAGATGGAAGTGATCGTGCGAAGCAATGCCGGTTGCAGCTTGACAGCCGAGGGTGAAACTTTTTTGCCGTATGCGCAACAGCTCGTCAACCTGGCGTGTAAAGCCGGAACTCTATTTGAAAAGAAAGATGAAATCACGATTGGTGCGAGTTCTAACACGGGCATATACTTGCTTCAGCCATATATAAAAGAGTTTGAAGAGCGAACGCCATTTTCAGTCAAGGTGGTCATCGATAGAAACGAGGCGATAGCGCGGACCATAGAGAATTACGACCTGGACATCGCTGTCGTCGAAAGATGGGACGAGCGCCCGGGATTCGCTGCCAAGCTGTGGCGACGAGAAGAGCTGGTACTTATCGTACCGCTGGGGCATCCGTGGGCGGGCATGCGGAGTGTTGGGCCGAACCAGCTTGAAAACCAAGTCTTGATCGGAGGCGAGGCGGGCTCGGGCACCGGACGGGTCCTTCGGCAGTATCTCGGTACACGGGCAAATACGCTGAGTGTTTCCTTGCAACTGGGCAGTACCGCCGCTGTAAAAAGTGCTGTGCAGGCAGGACTGGGGATATCAGTCGTGATGAAAGCGTCCGTCGAGAACGAGTCCCGACTTGTCTTGTTTTCAACGGTTCCCTTTGAGGGCGATCCGCCCCGGAAGGAGATCTACATCGTGTTTCGGAATGGCATGCTGAAGCATCCGTCCATCGCTGCTTTCGTCGACATACTTTTGAGCCGTCCGCACTAAATCGGCTTGTGAGCTCGGCTTGTAATGCCGCCGCCGACCCTGGGCGCCGAAGTTCGGGCTGTGGCGTCGCCACACCGATTCTTTCCACGGCAGCTTCGGCTACGACGGAGTGAAAGATATGGGCAAGGGCAACAAACAAAATAGCCAGTCAAACGACTGGCTCTTGAAATTTTGAGGACAAAACCTTTGAAGTCTAGCCTCTCATCCCGATAAAGTGACCTGCTCCGTTTTTTCATACCACCGCCATTTGGGAAATGGCATGGATTGATAAACAGTTCCTCAAGCTTTGGGCCATTTGCAACGGCGTCAGGTAGCCCAAGCTGGAATGCGGTCGTACCTCGTTGTAATGGCGCCGCCAATCCGCGATGACGATTCTGGCCTCGATCCGGTTGCGAAACCATTCCAGACTGAAGCACTCGTCACGCAGTTTGCCATTGAAACTTTCGGTGGTGCCGTGCTGCCATGATGACTGCTTCCAAAAAAATTAATTCACAAGAGGATTTACCGCTGACCGGGATCGAAGATTCCGAGCCCGATTTGTAGATATGTGTTGCGTTCTACATTTCGGCTTGCGGTGTGTGCCGCCGGTCTCGTTAGTTCGCCGCCCGTGCCGTGCCGAACCATGGAAGGACAAACGGAAAGGGACCGTGGAATAAATAGGGAGCGAAGCGAGCGGTTTATGCCGCGAAAGCACTTGGAGTGCGGGCCTGGAGTGGTACGGTCGGCGTTGTTGGGGCGGCGGACTGACGAGATCGGATTCGCGGTAGCCCAGTAGTGAGAGGACGCAACACAGCCGCGCGGCGAGCGCCTTTTGTGCGCAGCACACCAACTAGGCCGCACCGCGGCCCTGGCAAGCAAAGCGCGCAGGCCCAATGGGCCGGAGGTGTGAAGGATCGTTACCCGAAGGGCTGAAATCCTTTAATGAAAATAAAAAAACCGGGAGAAATGCTTATAATGTTTTTTTCGTTTTTTTATTAAAAGGATATATGGTGGCTAATTTTCTAATCAAAATTAATGACTGGTTAATGATTGCACTCGTAGTAATTATGGCAATTATTGGTACATTCGCGATGCCCATCCTCGGAACGATCGCTGGAATCGTGACAGGTGCAATCATCGGTGGCTTCTGGTTCGTACTTTCTGGGATATACCAGAACGGAAAAAAAACCGTTGAACTACTAGAACGAAAAACTTTGAATTAGTTTTTCGGATTTACACGGACGGGGGCTATTTTTATAACGCATTTAAATAAGCATAAGTTGTATAGTGCGTTTTCTCACAAATTCTGCTCCCTTCCTATTTCCCACCCGTTCCACATCGCGGCCCAAGCAAGTACGCCGAAGCTACCGGCAATCAGATAAATGGGCACTCCGGTAACAGATATTCCATTTAAAAATGCCCAAAACAGTACTCCTAAAACCCCACCTAAAAACAATGCACTTATTGAGTTTGATAAAAATTTCATTTTCTTTTCCTGAGTATTCGGGGCGACCACCGCGCAAGCGCCTTGGTTAGCCGTGCTCTCGCTATCGGGGGCTGGAGTCAAACAAATATATAAGACACCTACAATTGCAGAGATAATGACTAAAAAAACAACTATCCAAAATAATGCGTCCTGCATAGCTGCGTAATTCATATTGATACCCTTTGAGTAATGAGTAACTGGACAATCCCCGCGCAAGCGTCCTGCCAGGGCAAAGCGCTTGCTGCTGGTGCTGTCATTTACTGCGGGGTAGAGTCGTCACTCTCGTCACGCGGCGAACTGGCGGGACGGGCGGCTTCCACCACTCGCATCGGTTTGTGCCCTGCGGCCGGGGCATGGCCCTTGCCGTAGGCTGTCTTGCCGATCAGATGCGTATGCGTGCTTCCGTCTTCATTGATCTTCGTGTACTCGACGGCAGGGCCACCGCCTTGTTCTTCACGTTTTTTTACGGCTGACATTGAGCTATACACCATTGCGACTGCAATCAGGATTAGGAACAGGAAAAGCGCCATGATCCCATTGAAAATATTCCAGTCAATCATGATTGTCGGAATAGCGAGACCGCCCAAAAGTAAACCGACCAGCACCAGCCCCTGACGTTCTTTTACTAACCCCCACCCGATTAGAATTGACCCAACACCACACAGGATTATGAATGCCAGGTGTGGCCCTGACGTTTCAAAAAACTCACGCCAGCCACCATGATTAAAAAACATATCGAATGGCCCAGTTGCTGAATTCATATCATTTCCTTTCCTTGTTGCGTCGGGACAATCCCCGCGCAAGCGCTCTGCCTCGCAAAGCGCTTGCTGCTGGTGCTGTCATTTACTACGGGGCAGAGTCGCCACTCTGATCACGCGGCGAACTGGTAGGTTGGGCGGCTTCCACCACGCGCACTGGCTTATGCCCTCCGGACAGGACGTGACCCGCGCCGTAGGCCGTCCTGCCAACCAGGAGCGTATGCGTGCTTCCGTCCTCGTTGATCTTCGTGTACTCGACTGCCGGGTCACCGCCTAGTTCTTCACGTTTTTTTACGGCTGACATTGAGCTATACACCATTGCAACTGCAATCAGAATCAGGAACAGGAGAAGCGCCATGATCCCTCTGAAAACATTGCAGGCAATCAGCGCTAGAAGAGGGAGTCCGCCCAAAGATAAACCGAGCAGCACTAGGCCCGGACGTTCTTTTGCTGTCCCCCATAGGATTACCATCAACCCAACACCACACAAGATCATGAGTGCCAGGTGTGGCCCTGACGCTTCCAAAAACTCACGCCAGCCACCATGATTAAAAAGCATATCGAATGGCCCTGTTGCCAAATTCATATCATCACCTCGTGTATTAAGACTGCCAGCGCCAGCCATCAAGACGCTAGCAGCCCGGTTTAACCTTGATAAAAAACTACGGATACGTGTACCACTGCCGGTTTAGGAGAAAAACCAATTGGAGAACACCAGGCCCGCAAGAAGCCCCGTAAACACAACTCCAGCCAACGCAAACGCCTGACCTTCGGTACACTCATCCGCTCTGGAATAGGTAAAAGCAAGCACACTGATACTCAGAGCGATTCCCACAAAGTACGGGTAGGGGCCAAGCAACGCAATAACCGATACGTACACAGCATCAGCAGGGTCGTCATGCACGAAATCATAAAGCCCTGCAATGCTTAGCAACAGAACCACCAGATTCGTGCTGATGTGTATTGAGTAATATTTCCACCATTTTTCCGTTGTGCTCATTGCCTTAACTCCACTAAATAAGTTATTTCACTGCCTATGAGCTACCCCAAAGCGGGGTAGCTTCCCTAGCACTCAGTTCTGTTTAATAGCCATGATTGATGGCAGCCAATTAGTACCCGCAAGCGCTTTCTCTGCGGCGTCAATCGCCTCTTTTTTCTTCATCCGCACCAACGGTGCGGCTTGCTCGGGCGAAGCCCCTTCGGAAACGGCTTCCACCAACCGATCTTTCGAGACATGGCTTAGGTAGGTTTCACTTGTAGCGCTCCACCACTCGGGCATCTGGATGTTCAGCAATCCAGCTAGTTGATCAAGCGCGTTCGCCTTGCTGGACTCTTGGTGCTGGATACCCTGTACAGTGGTCGCCACCAAGTAGGCCAACAACTCAAGCAACGTTTCAGTATCTTGGTTCAATGCCCAGGCCAACTCGCCGCCATCGCTACCTGGAGTAATCACATCGCCCCAATGCTGCTCTATACGCGCTAACTCCTGACCAGCGCGGCTTTCCGTGAAGTCTGGCGCGTCTGACGCCAAGGGTTCGCAACTCGTCGAAATGCCTAAGCCAAAGCCACCGTGACTGTAATAGCCAGCACCGAAATGACGACGAGCCAGCTGAGCAACCAGCACGGCCAGGGCCACGTTAGGATTGTTAGCCAAGGCGGCTTGCACAATGGCTGTTTTATTGGCGGTCAACTGGCGCACCAAGCGTTCAGAATGCGTTGGGCGGGTTTTCACTGCTGGTAGGGAAACACGTCCTACTCCGTCAGCTTCTTGTTGCTGCTCCTGAGCCTGCGCACGATCTTCTGGGCGAATCAGACCTTCAACTACGTCCAGTACACCTTGGTAATCCAGACGAACAATGCAACCTGCAACTTTTTTCTGGCTGTCGGTATAGGCTTCACACTGGTCTTCGATTGCACGGATTTGCTCTTGCAACTCGTCAAGCTGCTGATTCAATGCTCGCCATTCACCTTCATCAGCCTTTTCTTCCTCTTCTTCCAGAATCGCTATCTCATGCATCAGCGATTTTTCTTGGGTTTTCAACTGGGCAACCGTCGCCTGCTGCTCCGGGGTCAGCTCAACCGGTTCGGGATAAACACGACCATAGCGACTGCTGAATGGCTCAGTATCAAGCGTCACATCTGCCCAGGCCCAACCCTGCGCCATCAAACTATCCGCAGTCTCTTGCAGCTTGCCAAGCGCCAGTTGATCAACCAACGCTCTGTCAGTTAGGTAAATGCCGTTCAAGTCACTTTCTTCGGCAAACAAATCTCGCGTCACACCGCCGCCGGCCGCTTGATAAGTGTCCAGGCCGATAAAATGCACAAGCCGGTGATTGGCTGTCATGGCCTCTTCAATCATGCTGCGGATAACACGGGGATTTTTTCTGTCCCACATATCCAGATTGGAATACACCTGCACTTGACGCTCTTGATTGTCCGTCATTGCATAGGCCATCAGTGCGTCCAGCGACACTTCGTTGTCACGATATGCCTGCATCAATATTGGCGCCACTCGGCCCAACTGCAAGCGACGTCGCACAACGGTTGCCGTGACACCGAATGCGGCAGCCACATCTTCAATGGTTTTGCCTTGGTCTATCAGCTCAGCAAATGATTCAAACTCGTCTGCCGGATGCATCTGCTCACGCTGCACGTTCTCCGTGATCGACACAAGCAAGGCATTTTCTTCCTCGTAGAGATTACCGGCGACTGATTGGCCTTCCGGCCAGCGGCCATCGTCTAGCAAAAGATGGATTGCCTCTAAGCGTCGTCCCCCAGCGATAACCTCATGGAAACCACGTTTTTTGCTTTTGACCACAGCCAGGGCATGAAGCAAGCCGATAGCCGCAATTGAGTCAGCCAGTTGAGGCAACGGTGTCTGACTTGCAGTTTTGCGAGCTTGATACTGCTCCGAGACAATCAGTTTGCGCGGGTCAAGTTGAATAGCCTTATGTTTCATGGTGCGTACTCCCACTAAATCAATGAACCGTCGAATTGCCAACGACAGGCAATGCGTCAGAAAGCAGTGCGGACAATCGGCCCAACTGGGCAACGGTCAACGCTGGCAAACGAAAGGGTGTTGCAGTCGCATGGGCCTCTCGCCATTCCTGGGCTAATTTGATAAGATCGACTTGCATTACGTGAACTCCTTCAAGGTTGTGTGATGCCTGCCCCTGTTTCGGTTGCTCCCGAGCAGGGGCTTCTTTATGCAATGTGTATATAGAAAAAACCAACGAACACAGCGCATTCGGGCAAGGTTGATGACTGGCCCCAATCATCGCTATTTCGTGGGCCAAAACGGGGGTCTTGTGGGTCGTGGCCAGAACTGAAAAGGACAGCACCATTCGGTTTGACCACATAGTGAGTTTCAGTAGTTTCATCACCGTCTTTCACGGTTACGATGTACCCTTTAAGCCGTGTTTTCTTCGCTTGCATAAACCACCCCTTTAAACATTCCAAGGATTTACCGCTGACCGGGATCGAAGATTCCGAGCCCGATTTGTAGATATGTGTTGCGTTCTACATTTCGGCTTGCGGTGTGTGCCGCCGGTCTCGTTAGTTCGCCGCCCGTGCCGTGCCGAACCATGGAAGGACAAACGGAAAGGGACCGTGGAATAAATAGGGAGCGAAGCGAGCGGTTTATGCCGCGAAAGCCCTTGGAGTGCGGGCCTGGAGTGGTACGGTCGGCGTTGTTGGGGCGGCGGACTGACGAGATCGGATTCGCGGTAGCCCAGTAGTGAGAGGACGCAACACAGCCGCGCGGCGAGCGCCTTTTGTGCGCAGCGCACCAACTAGGCCGCACCGCGGCCCTGGCAAGCAAAGCGCGCAGGCCCAATAGGGCCGAAGTCAAAAAAGTTAAGTGAAACTCGTTGAACTCAACGACAGACGATTTAGCAGTTATTGATCAAGAGGACACTGATGAATGCAATAATTCAGCCTTTAACAACGTCTATGTGGTGGGTGCCACCAATTGGTTTGTTAATTACTGCAGGACTCATTACTGCTGGCGTATTCCATGCTTATCGTGCGGTACGGCTTTGGCAACTCCGTAATACTCCGATTTCAGATCCCGTGATAGCCAAAGCCTTGGAAGGAGTGAAACCACCACCCTACGCGCTATACGCTGCGATGTATTTTGCTGGGGGCATTATTATGGCAATCGCTACGTTCATATTGCGGCAAACCACTCTTTAATCCGCTACTCGTTTCATTCAGGCTTACCTATTTCCAAACATCCACAATTTGACTCCAGTCAGTGGTGTACGCTGGTGTCATGCGTTCTTGCTTCATCTTCCACACAGCATCAACTGGTGCGAACGAACTGGCGGCTGCAATCGTGCTACGACCGTATCGTTGGTTGATACCATCTAGCACTGACATAAGAGCAGGTTTATCGGATGTATTAAGCATTGGGGTGGAAAACAAGCTGCCCTGCGCACACGCTTGTTGCTGCGAGGAAAGGTCCAATAGACAAATCCCGGCTTTTGCGTATTTGAAGCCTTTCCGATAGATTTTCTGCAACCCTTGCAACGCGGCTTGCACCAGGCTTGCTGTGTCATCTGTAGGTATCAACAGACGCACAACAGTGCCGCCGGAGTACTGCGGATCATCCCGAAAATAGCTGGTGCGAATGAACACAAGAATTGACGTCGTCACGCCATCTTGAGCCCGCAGCTTCTCAGCTGCGCGGCTCGTGAATGTGCTGACCGCCTGCTCCAGGTCCTGCAGCGCTAGTACTGGGCGTCCGAAGGATCTTGAGCACATGATTTGCTGCTTCTCGGCTGGCATGTCCTCCCATTCCATACATTGCTCCCCTGCCAACTCACGTGCTGTCTTGGCCAGGACGATAGAGAACCTGTCACGCAATACACGCCAGTCAGCTTGGGCTAGATCGGCTGCGGTATTGATATGCAACGCTTGCAGCTTGGGGGCCAGTTTTCTACCTACTCCCCAAACATCTTCAATGGCCACATGCCGGATAGCACGCATCAGATCGCCGGTGGCCAGGCCGGACAAATCACACACGCCCTGCAGACGTGGCAATTTCTTGGCAAGATGGTTGGCGAGCTTCGCAAGCGTCTTTGTTGGCCCTATGCCCACGCATGTGGGGATGCCTACCCATTGACGCACGCGCCGGCGGATTTCGCTGCCGATCTCCCGGCCGGACCCCGGGATGCCAGTCAGATCGAGAAATGACTCATCTATGGAATAAATCTCTTGCTTAGGCGAGAACTGCCCGATGACGCTCATCATTCGATTGCTGAGATCACCGTATAAGTTGAAATTGGCAGACAAGGCGATTAATCCATGGGTGTCGGCAAGGTGCTTGATTTGAAACCAGGGCGCACCCATCGCGATACCAAGATCCTTAGCTTCTTGGGTCCTAGCGATTGCGCAACCGTCATTGTTTGAAAGCACCACAAGTGGCCGCCCTTCATACGTCGGACGCATTGCACGCTCACAAGAGCAATAGAACGAGTTTCCATCGATGAGGGCTATGCGTGTAGATGGCCTTTTAGTGTCCATGTGACAACCCCCCAGACTGCTAGCTCTTGACCGTCACGGAACTCGATATCAGTAAATGTAGGATTTGCGGCCTGTAGCTTTACCCGACCTGCTCGACGAAATAGACGTTTGATCGTGAACTCACCATCAATAACCGCGAGCACAATGTGACCATGTTTTGCCTCTATAGAGCGATCGATCACAACATAGTCGCCTTCATCTATTCCGGCATCTCGCATTGAAGGTCCGCGGACACGCATGAAAAAAGTAGCGTCAGCTTGTTGAACAAGCAGCTCATTCAAATCCAGGCGCTTCTGAGCATGATCCTCTGCAGGACTGGGAAACCCACACTGAACTGTTGTTGGCGTAGCCCATACGTGTATCGGTAACTGTGAAAGAGGGATAGGTAGCATACTGTTCATGCCTAAACGCTGTATAAATAAACAGCAATTTAGCAGGATACAGAGTAAATGTCACGGCTACATTTTGACCATTTCTTATCCTTGACTCTTTTCTTAATTCAGATCTTTTATATAGACATATCAATACGATATTGCGCTTTCAACGTTCACCCCATACACTTGAGAAAGCACTATGCTTTCACAACGAAAACCAATTTAATCAAAATGAGGTCAAATTGAAATGATGGGTGACAAGGCAGGTAAATTATTGATTCGCGGCATTGATTCAGAAGTACTCAAACAACTTGAGCTGATGGCCAAAGAGAGTGAAAGATCACTTGAGGCTGAGGCGCGTTTCGCACTACGGTCTTGGGCAAGACCTGCTTTTTCCGCCATAGAGCAAAGCCTACGACGCAAGGACATTTCGGCGCGACTTAATGAGGCATTAGACAACATCAATGAGATTAGGCACTCAAACAAATTACGACCTTCTCATATCGCAAAAAAAATTGGCTCCGCCTACGCTGAATCCGTTGAAAACTGGTTTCTCGGACAAGAAGAACCGAGCTTCGCTGAGCTTGAAAAAGTTGCCATGGTACTGGGAGTGAATAGCAGCTGGCTTGCGCACGGCGACGACACGCCATTCCCAACTGGCTACGTTCGCTTAAGCGAAGACCCCACAATTGCAGCTCGGTGGCTGCTGGATTTCTCTTCCGCAGCTGAACCCGCCATCGCCCAGCCTTTAGACCCCTCAGACAAACACGAAAAACTAGTATTTGTTCGCAGTGATGACCAAACAGGCTCACTAGCGATTATCAAAATTATTGGAAAGCATCACTGCACAACCTTCCAAACACCGACTCATGTCAGCAACTCCATTGGCGCCGGAGGAGCCGCCCAGCTTCGAGCCCTTTTCCTGACTCTTGAGCTGCTTTACAAAGTATTTACCCGCGGAGGCATTACCATTAAAAGCATGATCATGCCCAAAGATGAGTTCCTCGATGTAATTACAGGGAAGATACATCCGCTGTCCCTCAACCCACAAGACAGAAATGAACGCCCATGGTGGGAAGACATATGGGATGAAAAAGACAGTGGCAAATATAGCTATTGGGAAGAATGGGAAAGCATCACCAATCGCATTCATCGAGAAATTGAGCTCTCGAGCCACTCCAATGAGCTGCGAGCGCAAATTCGAAGCGGAGAATACCCAGGCATCAAAGAGCTCCGGGATTACTTAGACGCCAAGGATTCGCAGAATAAATAAAAACGCGCATACCATAACTGAGCACGGATAACGGCGGGGGCTTCTACGAGCCCCCACCATCTAAGCACTTAGAATAGACTCATCTGCCCTACCTCTACCCCTTTTTTAATAGCGCTTACCACATGCTGCACCGGCTCTACAATACTCGGCTCAGTTCCAGCCGGCTTAATTTCAGGCATCAGCAACTGATCGACATTACTAATGGCCCGCTGTTCGCGCAAACGAGACGACCAGCCGCCCAGTATATGAGCTGGTGTGTACCATGTTTCAAACACCTCCAGCGATAGCGCATTACCTTGAATGATGATTGCTGGCACATGCAACAACGCTAGCTGAAGGTATGCCATATGGACGCATCGCCGATCAATATCGATGGCTGTGACATGTAGCGCTTGCTGGTAGTTAATGCCGGAGTCAACCAATGCGTGTATCGCAGCAACAACCATCCCACCCGCTCCGCATGCTGGCTCTTGCAACGTAATGAACCCCTGCCGCTTTAATTGAGCCTGGTGCGCGCTATGATCAGCCATCAAGATGCCAGCCATCAAGCGAGACACATCGTACGGGGTGAAGAACTGTCCTGTGCTTGCGTTACCCATGTCCATCATCATGAATGTTGAGCCTAGTACGTCGCCAAACTCACCTGTTTCGACACGCTGTTCCCAGCACTGCACCAGGTGCGCAAATGCCTTAACTAAATTGCTCACTTCTTCTTTTTGATATTGCGCCACAATTTCAAGATACCGTTTCTCGCGCTGCTCGAACTGCGCTTTATCGACGGCATTCGCTATGGCTATGGCGCCCATTTCCACCCAATCGGACCATGTTTGATCTAGGCCGCGGTAACACGCCACGGCTCGCAAAAGCTTGATGATTTGCTGTTGATGCTCATCGGCTGTGTTAATGAATTTCTGCTGTTGTGCTTTCGTTGCCATTCGGTCTCTCCGGTTGCTGGGGCGGAACTGCCCGGAACCTGAAGACACGTCGCAGCGCAGCGCTCAAGTGTCGAAGACGGCCAGCTGGCCGCAAGCGCCGCTGGCGGCGTGCAGCACTTGAACGCGAGAACGATGTGGCACACTACCCAGGTATGCAGATCCGCCCTCCACTGCTACGGCTTGAGCAGGCGCATTTGAAAGAGAGGACATTAGCCCTACAGCATCACAACATTGAGCCTCAAACTATGGCATTACAAACAACCCCATAAATAAAAAACCCGACCAGGAGCCGGGTTCTTAACCATCATTAGCAAAAGGGACAATAAGCTTAACCAAGAGCGCTACCGAAAAAATAATAAAAGTGCTTTATGATTATGCTTTTTTATCACGTAAATCTGGCCATATTTGATACCAATCCTCTGGGCGTAACTGTTTTCGAGTCACTTCATTACAGGTCAACTCTTCGATCTCAACACATCGAATAATTGGCACAGGGCGTTTTCCTGATGACCAGTCGCTGATAGTCACAGCTGTGACACCAAGTTTTTCAGCTAAGAGCGCTCCATTTCCCACAATTTTAATAGCGCGCTTTACATGATATGGCGCATCAAATTCGGGATTGTCGGAAGAGTTAGGGTGATCATGGTTCATAAATAATAAATATAACGGTCAGGTAGCTGTTGACTTTACTAAGTCATTGACTAATAATACATTCAATTGCTGATGTATAGCACGTTCCTTAACAACCGAAGCTTGATAAATACCGTGCCCTACCTTGCGGTAAGGACTGCGCGGCTGCCCAACAATGCACGGCGGCAGGAGATAAAGCGCGTGAAAAATCAGTTCCCCCCAGGCCAGTGAGTTGGCGCTAAGAGGGGCCAGGACTGACGATCCAGATGTTTTGGACGCCGGATCTGTCGTGAGACAATCCCTCGTGAGGATGGCGAGTAATCCTCTTTCAGGTATTGACTAAACTTAGTCGAAATTATACTCAGCCCCCCCTTAATTAGGGGGCATACCTTTTTTTATTTTGTACATTTTCGCCAGTTTTGGGTAGAGCCCGAAACCTAGTCTCAGGTCTTACCCAAAGCTCGTACACTCAAGCCCAGCATGGTGTTGCTCATTTTCGTTTTATGGTAATTGCATATGAGTAGGAATGGTAGTGGCGTCAAGCCCGCATCAAAAAGCAGCATTCAAATTACATTTCAGTACCAGGGCTTTAGATGCAGAGAAAACATTCAGCTGAAACCAACACCAGCGAATCTGAAGCGCGTTGAGAAGCAGAGGGCTGCAATTATTCATGCTATCGATCAAGGCACATTTGAATATGCAAATTATTTCCCTGATAGCCCGAGAGCAAAGATGTTTTTCACCACAAGCGGTCAAACAGAACATGTCGAAGAATATCTGACTAAGTGGCTTCGTTCACAAAAACCCGTTTTGAAGGCATCCAGTTATGAGGGATACCGGAAAATCATCGATAACTTAGTTATTCCTCAGTTTGGCCATTTGCTCTTGCCTCAATGGCGCCGAAAAGATACTCGAGACTGGTTAGAAGCCATGCAGTGCGGCAACAAGCGATTAGCAAACATACAAAGCGTTATTCGCAAGGCTCTTTCTGATGCAGTTGATGATGAGCTACTGGATGTCAATTTCATGACTGATTTCTGCTACCAAAGAAAAGCTCAGATCAAAGAAGAGGAAGACATTGATCCATTCACAATAGAAGAACAACAGTCCATATTGGCAAAATGCACCCAGGACATGGCCAATCAAATCAAGTTCTCGTTCTGGACAGGAGTCCGAACCAGTGAATTAATTGCTCTAAATTGGGGAGACGTTGACTTTGTTCGTGGTTATATAAGAATTCGTCGCGCTATGACCCAAGCATCAAAAGGTCAAGCTGAAACCACGAAAACAGCATCAGGGCTGAGGGAAATCAAAATATTGAAGCCCACACTTGAAGCGCTGCAGGCGCAACGACCGCATACGTTCCTGAAAGGAGATCCCATATTTCTAAACCCAGGCACAGGCCAGCGCTGGACAGGTGATCAACAAATTAGAGATGCCTGGATACGAATTTTGAAAGCCGCTGGGGTTCGCTACAGATGGCCTTACCAGACCAGACATACCTATGCCTCAATGATGGTAAGCGCTGGAGAACATCCAATGTGGGTTGCGAAACAGATGGGGCATCGCGACTGGACAATGATTGCCAAAATTTACGCTAAGTGGATGCCCGAGGCCGATGAGAATGCCGGACAAAAAGCCGAAAGCATTTTTGGTACCGGCTATGCCTATAACAGCACCCCCAACAAGTGCCGGGGGCTGTGCAATTCAGTCAGAAAAAGAGTGTCTTTATAATGACACGACACAAGCTCTAACTATCTGATTTGCATAAGAATTTTGGCGGACAGAGGGGGATTCGAACCCCCGATACGCTATAAACGTATACACGCTTTCCAGGCGTGCGCCTTCAACCACTCGGCCACCTGTCCTAACTGTTCTTTTGGCCAAGCAATTTGAAGCTGCTAACGCCAAGTCCATAATAATAGCAGCACTTATCCTTGTAACGCAAGTGCTCAAATTCTTTCTTCGGCTAATTAGTAGCAACTAAACAGTAAAGCGTACAAACAGCTTATTCCGAGTCCGGCGGATAAGCTCCACCCACCGCTCGCAGCAAGGCTTCCCAATGATCGCGCTGGCGCGCCAGGACGCGCAGGTCGGCACCCAGCAAGCGCACATCGGTAAACTCAAACGGCTCTACATCGTCCAGCCCGGCCAGTTCGGTAATATCGGCCACGCCTCGCCCCTGCCCCAGGATTTTGGGGGCCAGGTACATCAGTAATTGGTCCACTACACCCGCATCAATCAAGGCACCGGAAAGGCGAGCACCGGCTTCTGCATGGACTTCATTGATCTGTTGATCTGTCATCCAGTCCAGAACGGCACGGACATCCACCTGACCTTCGTGCAAGGGCATGGGAATAACCTGTGCATTTCGATCTGCCAGCTCCGCCTCCAGCTCGGGATCACGACGGTGACTGAATACCCAGCACGGCGTGCCGTCCAGCAAGGCAGCTTTCGGGTCCATGCGTAAATGCGTATCCAGCACAGCCTTGATCGGGGGACGCGGCGTAGAAACCGCACGCACATTCATTAAGGGATTATCGGCATGCACGGTTCCGATGCCTGTCAGCACGACGCAACTGCGGGCGCGCCAGTGGTGACCGTCGTCACGAGCCTGCGGCCCGGTAATCCATTGAGAGCGACCGTCCGGCAAGGCACTGCGGCCATCCAGCGAAGCGGCCATCTTCATCCACAACCAGGGACGCCCACGTGTCATGCGGGCAAAGAAACCGGCGTTGATCGCCAGCGCCTGCTCTACGCACAAGGGGCCATCTACGGTAATACCCGCCTGACGCAAGCGTGAAACGCCGTTACCAGCCACCAAGGGGTTGGGGTCGTACATGGAAAAGACAACACGCCCAGCGCCTGCTTTGATCAGCGCATCGGCACAAGGAGGGGTTCGCCCGTGGTGACTGCAAGGCTCCAGGGTGACGTAGAAGGTCGCGCCGGCCACACTGACGCCGCGCTCTTTGGCTTGGCGCAAGGCCATCACTTCTGCGTGGGGGCCACCCGCTTGCTGTGTTGAACCCGAAGCCAATAATTGGCCATCGCGCACGATCAGGCAGGCGACTCGCGGGTTGGGGGCACTGATATAAAGGGATTTCTCGGCCAGCTCCAGGGCTTGCCGCATCCAGATGACGTCTTCTTGCTCGACCATAGCCTTAGCCGCGGTCGGGATCGTTCATTTCGTCGATCGCCTCTACGAACTCGCGGATGTCTTTAAAGCTCTTGTAGACCGAGGCAAAGCGCACATAGGCCACCTGGTCCAACTGCTTGAGCTCGGCCATGACCAGCTCGCCTATGGTCTCGGAGGAGACTTCGCGCTCGCCAGTCAGTTGAAGTTTTTCTTCGATACGCTGCACAGCGGCATCGACCTGAGCCATGGGTATGGAACGCTTGCGCAGTGCAACGCCCATGCTCGCCCGCAAACGTGCGGGATCAAAATCCATACGAGTGCCATTGCGCTTGGCCACAACCGGCAGGCTCAGCTCAGCACGCTCGTAAGTCGTGAAGCGCCGTTCACAGGCCGAGCATTTACGACGTCGCCGTATGGCGTCGCCTTCTTCGGTGATTCGAGAGTCGATCACCTGGGTATCGGCATGGTGGCAGAACGGACACTTCATTCAAGATCGCGGGCCTCGCGGCCCGCTCCGGCTGGATTACTTGGAGGAGTAAACGGGCAACTTGGCAGTCAGCTCGTGTACACGGCGACGAACGTCCGCCAAAACGGCTTCGTCGTGAGGGTTGTCCAGTACATCAGCAATCAGGTGCGCCGTCAATTCCGCTTCGGCTTCTTTAAAGCCGCGAGTGGTCATGGCAGGAGTACCCAAACGCACGCCGCTGGTGACAAATGGCTTCTCGGGGTCGTTAGGAATGGCGTTCTTGTTGACCGTGATGTGAGCCTTGCCCAGTGCTTCTTCAGCCACTTTACCGGTGATGCCCTTGGGACGCAGGTCTACCAGCATGACGTGGCTTTCGGTGCGACCGGACACGATACGCAGACCGCGCTCAACCAGAGTGCGGGCCAGAACGTCAGCGTTCTTCACAACTTGAGCAGCGTAGGTCTTGAACTCGGGAGCCAGAGCTTCCTTGAACGCAACAGCCTTACCAGCGATCACGTGGATCAGTGGACCGCCTTGAATGCCGGGGAAAATAGCCGAGTTGATGGCTTTTTCGTGTTCGGCCTTCATCATGATGACGCCACCACGAGGACCACGCAGGGACTTGTGAGTGGTAGACGTCACAAAGTCAGCGTGAGGCACGGGGTTGGGGTAAGCACCACCAGCAACCAGACCGGCGTAGTGGGCAATGTCGATCATCAGCAAGGCGCCGTTTTCATGAGCAATACGAGCCATGCGTTCGAAGTCGATGCGCAGGGCGTAAGCCGAAGCACCACCCACGATCAGCTTGGGCTTGTGCTCTTTGGCCAGGCGCTCCAGCTCGTCGTAGTCCAGCTCTTCGTTCTCGTCCAGACCGTAGGATACGAAGTTGTACAGCTTGCCCGATGCGTTCACGGGGGAACCGTGGGTCAAGTGACCACCTTCTGCCAGGCTCATGCCCAGAACGGTATCACCGGGTTTGAGCACAGCCATGTACACGCCCTGGTTGGCTTGCGAACCGGAGTTGGGCTGCACGTTGGCGGCTTCTGCACCGAACAGCTCTTTCAGACGGTCAATAGCCAGTTGCTCGACCACGTCCACGAACTCGCAACCGCCGTAGTAGCGCTTGCCAGGATAACCTTCCGCGTATTTGTTGGTCAGTTGTGTGCCCTGGGCCTGCATCACGGCGGGGCTGGTGTAGTTTTCCGAGGCGATCAGCTCGATGTGCTGCTCCTGGCGCACATCTTCGCTTTGAATCGCAGCCCAAAGATCGGGGTCAACTTTGTCAAGAGTCGCAGAACGGTCAAACATGAGGGTTCCTAAGGATAAAGTGGTAGCAAACTAAGAAAGCAACATTTTAGCGCGGAAGCGCGTCAAACCACCGAGACAAACGTCTCTGGTGGCAGAAACCCCAAAAAACATGGAAATAAGTAAGGCGGCGGCAGGCGGACTCAAGAGAATATGAAAAAAACTCAAACAGTCCGCCCTGGGGAATCAGGATTGCTGGATCAAACGGGGATTCAGGGTATACATGCCGGTCAGGGATGCACGACCCAGAATATGACCTTCCATGGCGCGCAACACGTCCTGGCCATTGAAGCGACCTTCCAAAGGCAGCTCGGCAATATCCAGGGCATAAACCGTAAAGACATAGCGGTGCGGCAAGGCATCGTTCCACGGAGGGCACGGGCCGTCGTAACCGAAGTAATCACCGTTCATGTCGCGGTCGCTGGCAAACCAGTTGGTAAAGTCGTTCACGCCCTGGCGCGTATCGTCCAGAGCCAGTGGACCGGCTTTACCGCGTGGCGTGATGCCCTTGGAATAAGAGCCTTCTGCCAGGCTACGCAGCTCGGGCGAGATGTTGATCAAGACCCAATGAAAGAAATCCACCCGTGGCAAATCCGCCGGTACCTCGCGCCCATCCTGGTTCACATCGTCCGGTTTACTGGGGACATCGGGATCGTGGCAAATAACCACAAAGGATTGGGTCTGCTCGGGAACATCGGACCATTCCAGATGCGGATTGGCGTTACCGGCCAAGGCGACTCTCGATTGCGCGTCGTAACGGCAAAACGCCAGACGCTCGGGAATCACGCTCTGATCTTGAAAAGAATCACTACGCAGTTTCATTGCAGACCTCCACAATCAATCAGCCGGTCAAAGTGACTCGCGCAAACTTGCGCTTGCCCACTTGCAGCACATAGCTGCCCGGCTCCAGTTGCAAACCTTTATCGTCCACACGTTCGCCATTGATGCGCACGCCGCCCTGCTCCACATTGCGCTGGGCTTCGCTGCCGGAGGCAACCAGACCTGCTTCGCGCAAGACACGCAGCAAAGCCAGTTCACCCGCCACGGTCACCTCGGGCATGTCCTCGGGCATTTCGCCACGACGGAAACGGGCATCGAAAGTTTCCAGCGCCTGCTCGGCGGCCTGGGCGCTGTGGAAACGTGTGACGATCTCCTGTGCCAGCTCCACTTTGACTTCACGTGGGTTACGGCCTTCTTCAATCTGCTTTTGCAGACCGGCGATGTCTTCCAGACTACGGAACGACAACAGCTCGAAGTAACGCCACATCAAGGTATCGGAGATGGACATCAACTTGCCGAACATGGAGTCCGGCGTTTCACTGATACCAATGTAATTGCCTTTGGATTTGGACATTTTTTCTACGCCGTCCAAACCCACCAGCAATGGCATGGTCAAAATACATTGCTGTTCCTGACCATATTCTTTTTGCAATTCACGACCCACCAGCAAATTGAATTTCTGGTCGGTACCGCCCAATTCCACGTCCGCTTTCAATTGAACCGAATCGTAGCCTTGCAGCAAAGGATACAAAAACTCGTGCACCGAAATAGGCTGATTCGCCTTGAAGCGCTTGGTGAAATCATCACGCTCCATCATGCGGGCCACGGTGTAACGCGAAGCCAGTTGAATCATGCCGCGCGAACCGAGCTTGTCGCACCACTCCGAGTTGTAGCGAACTTCGGTACGGGCCGGGTCCAGAACCAGCGCAGCCTGATCGTAGTAGGTCTTGGCGTTGGCAATGACCTGCTCGGGCGTCAGGGGCGGACGAGTCGTGTTGCGGCCGCTGGGATCACCAATGGTGGAGGTGAAGTCGCCAATCAAAAAGATGACGGTATGCCCCAAATCCTGCAGCTGGCGCATCTTGTTGAGCACCACTGTGTGCCCCAGGTGAATGTCGGGAGCCGTGGGGTCCAGACCCAGCTTGATCCGCAGCGGCTGTCCTGTTGCATGGCTGCGCGCGAGTTTGCGGGCAAACTCGGATTCGACGAGCAATTCGTCGCAGCCGCGTTTGACGATGGCTAAATCAGCCAGGACTTCTGGAGAAAGGGGCTCTGAGGGGGATGACATAACAAATCTGGTGACAAACTAATGAGTAAAAATGCTCGAAAAATTAAGCCTAATGCGCTAGGATAGCCTGCTATTGCGAGACGTGCTTAATAATTGAGCAAGGTTTCGTAAACCGAATTATTTTATCATTCCCGCGCAGGTCAGATCGCCAGGGCTGGAATGTTCTGTCCGCCCAGTACAACTGACCTCCGCCTGCCAGCCGGGTGGACGGTAAACCGTACGTCCAACAAGGTTCTGGTTTTATGTTCAGCAAAGGGAAACGCTCCTCCTCCCACCTCAACATCCACCAGCCTCGGTCCGCCCGAGCCCTTTTTATCCGTGCCGGTTTGATCACGCTTGCCCTTGGCTCTTTTGTAGCCGCCGGTGCACTTGCCGTGGTGATGCCCAGCAGCCCGGAACCCCAGATTTACCAAGCCCGCACCGCCTTGACCCTGCCCTCGGACCTGACCGTGCTGCAGGCCCAGGACCAGCAAGCCTACATTACTGAAACCCGCATCCGCCGTGGCGACACCTTGTCCGCCCTGCTCCAGCGCATGGAAGTCAGTGAAGAAGGCTTGTTGCAATTTCTGACGCACGACAAGAAAGCGCGCTCCATCTACAAGCTTTACCCTGGCCGTACCATCCAAGCTGCCTTGGATGCCAATGGCAATTTGCAATGGCTGCGCTACCGTCATACTCCCTACTCCGATCAGTCCGGCCAAGGTCTGGCCAGTTGGCTGGAAGTACGCCCGGACGGTAACAATGGCTTTATCGCCCAGGAACAAACCGACCTGACCCAGACCCGAGTGCGCGTGGCTCAAGCCACGATCAACAGCTCGCTGTTTGGCGCCAGCGATCAGGCCGGCATCCCCGACAACATCACGCTGCAAATGGCGGATGTGATGGGCAGCAAGATCGACTTTCTGAAAGATCTGCGCAAAGGCGACAGTTTCCGCGTGGTCTACGAGTCCTACGGTCATGAAGGCCAGGACGTGGGTTCGGGCCGCTTGCTGGCAGTGGAGTTCATCAATCAGGGCAAAACTCATGAGGCCGCCTGGTTCCAGCCTGAAAATGGCTCCGGTGGTTATTACGATTTCAGCGGCCAAAGCCTGAAAGGCGCTTTCCTGCGCACCGCACTGAAGTTCACCCGTATCAGCTCCACCTTTGGCGGTCGCCGCCATCCGGTGCATGGCGGATGGCGTGACCACAAGGGTGTGGACTATGCTGCCCCATCCGGCACCCCCATCCACGCTACCGCGGATGGCACGGTCGAGTTTATTGGCCGCCAGAACGGCTACGGCAACACGATCATCCTGAAGCATCACGGTCAGTTCACCACCTTGTACGCTCACCAGAGCCGCTTTGCCGCTGGACTGCGCAAAGGCGACCGCGTAGAACAAGGCCAGTTGATTGGCTATGTGGGCTCGACGGGCTGGGCAACAGGCCCACATCTACATTACGAATTCCGTATCGCCCAGAAAGCCGTTGATCCCCTGTCGGTAGACCTGCCAGTAGCACGCGTTCTGGATGCCCCGCAGCGCAAGCAGTTCCAGCAAACCCTGGCTTCCTACCAGAACAGCTTTGCCTTGCTGCACACAGATGCTGAGCCCGTGAAGCTGGCCAGCCGCTAAACCATGAAAGCCCCCCTGTTTATCGGACTGATGTCTGGTACCAGCATGGACGGTGTGGATGCCGTGCTGGCATCCTTCGGCCCACAGGGGGCACAGATACACCAAACCCATAGCCTGCCCATGCCAGCCGCTCTGCGAGACGAGCTGCTGGCTTTGCAGCATCCAGGGCACAACGAACTGGCCCGCGCCAGCATCGCCGCCCAGCAGTTGACCGAGCTCTATGCTCAGGCTTGCACGCCCTGGACTCAAGGCCCCGAGAAAGACCTGATCCGTGCGATTGGCGTACACGGTCAGACTATCCGCCACGCACCTGACCAGGGCTATACCCTGCAATTGAATGCCCCTGCTCTTCTGGCCGAACGCTGTGGAGTGGACGTGATTGCGGATTTCCGCAGCCGGGATATAGCGGCGGGCGGCCAAGGTGCACCTTTGGTGCCCATCGTCCATGAAGCCCTGTTCCGTCACAAACATGGCCGCGTCATTCTGAACCTGGGTGGAATTGCGAATATCTCCCTGCTGCTGCCTGGACGCGATGTTTTTGGCTTTGATACTGGCCCGGCAAACATGCTGCTGGATGCCTGGGTGAACAAACATGAAGGCCAGCCCTACGACAAGGACGGACAATGGGCTGATAGCGCCGCTTCTGATCCTGCCTTGCTTGCCAGCCTGTTGAGCGAAACCTGGTTTGCTCTGCCTGCTCCTAAATCTACAGGTCGTGATCTGTTCAATTTGGGGTGGCTGCAGGAGCATCTGGATCGTGTTGATCCGAAAGGCGAGCTTCAGCCTGCTACGGTGCAATCCACTCTGATGGATTTGACCGCACACAGCGTTGCACAGGCCATCCAGCCTTACGCAGATCAGATTCAAGAGCTGATTGTGTGTGGTGGTGGCGCTGCCAATCCTGCCATGCTAAAACGCCTGGGCGATCTGGTGACTATGCCTATCCGCTCCAGCGCCGAGCTGGGCATGGATCCGCAATCCATCGAAGCCCTGGCCTTTGCCTGGCTGGCTTACGCGCATATCGAACGTATTCCTGCGGGACTGCCCGCTGTGACAGGCGCACGGCGCGCTACGGTGCTGGGCGCTTGTTATCCGGCCTGAGAACTGCTTTTAACGTTTAGCTTCGCAAAACTTTAAAATACAGCGGCGGACTCATAATTCGCTAGCCAAGCACCTGCCAAAAAAGCAGAACATGACAAGGCAGCGCCCCTCCTATTCAAGCAAATAGAAGCAAGCCGTTCTTTTCTTTGGGCCGTGCCATTAACAGCATTGAGCTGCTTCGCCGCCCTACCTAGGCTACGAACGAGCCCCCCCAAGTTGAACCGCGAAGCGCCCTACAACGGATTAGCCCTGAAACCTGACGCTGCACGGCCTTCAACAAAACCCCGTAACCAAAACACCCCAGACTCTGGACTCAGAGTCTGGGGTGTACTTTGTAGCAACTTGCCAAGGCCTGGAGCGCTAAGCAATCAGCGCCAGCCTTGCCTTCTTACATCGTGAAGGAAGAACCGCAGCCGCAGGTAGTCGTGGCATTCGGGTTACGAATCACGAACTGAGCGCCGTCCAGGTCGTCCTTGTAATCAATTTCAGCGCCCACCAGGTATTGAAAGCTCATGGCGTCAACCAGCAGTTGCACGCCATCCTTATCAATAATGGTGTCGTCGTCGTTAACCAGTTCGTCAAAGGTGAAGCCGTACTGGAAGCCGGAACAGCCGCCACCTTGCACGAAGACGCGCAGCTTCAGTTCGGGGCTACCTTCTTCAATCAGGAGCTCACGGACCTTCTCAACCGCTGAATCGGTAAAGATCAGTGGGGAAGGAGGGGCTTGCAGATCAACGGATTCGGTAAGAGTGCTCATGTGGTTCTCCTGCCGGCCCCCGCCGGCATGAATAATTATCATGTGATCGCCTTGCACATGACCACCCGCGGGTAAGGTGATTAGTCTGGCTGGGCGATTTTTTCCTGGCGAGAGGCGCGGATAACGCTTCCTTCCAGGACGTTCAGCGTCAAGGCGGTGGGTTCAAAGCCTGGCGGCAAAGCCAGCCAACCCATGGCGCGCTGAAACTGGTTGAAGTTTAAAACCAAGGGATCGATCTGTTCTACAGACGACTCTGCCAGTACCGAGTCCGGCCCGGAACTGGGTGATAGATCGATTTTAACGTTTTTTCCGTCTTGCCGCCCAGTCAGCTGAAACTGGAGGCGCCCGGAAAAAGCCTTTCCTTCTGGGGCGTTACGTTGCAGCAGTACCTTGTACTCCAGCAAATCACCCCTTTTCGCAACGTCCAGGGCTCGGACAGTAACAGAACCACTGGGACCGGGTGGGAGCAACTGTTCGTAAAAGGCCAACTGTTCGCGCGTCTGCGCCAGTTCGGCCTGGGTAGACGACAAGGACTTTTCCAAACCCTTGCGCGTGCTCTCTTCCAGAACCAGTTGCCCGCGCAGCCCTTCAAATTCACTTTGAATTTGCTGCAGGGATTGCTGGCTACGCGCCAGATTTTGCATGGCCAGCTGTATTTGTTCGGACTGATCGGCCGGTTGAGTCAGGCTGCGGTAAAGCCACAGGCCTCCACCGCCCAACAACACTCCCAGCAATACGGCCAGCCCAATCGTAGTCGCCCCGCCCCGCGAACGGGAAGGAGCGACAGTAGAAGAATTGGTTTGCGGTGATTCAGCCATAAACATTTGACCTGTTCACCAAGACCAAGTTCCCTTTAAGGCAAAATTGCAACGTGATTCAAGCCGGTTTGTTCTGGCAGACCGAACAAGATATTCATGTTCTGCACAGCCTGGCCCGAAGCACCCTTAACCAGATTGTCCTGCACCACCAGAATAATTAGCTGATCGCCATTGCCAGGACGCTGCACGGAAATACGTAGCTGGTTGGAAGCGCGTACCGAGCGGGTTTCTGGCAGAGTACCGGCAGGCAGCACATCTACAAAGGTTTCCTGGGCATAGCGCTGCTCGTACAGGGCCTGAAAGTCTGTATCCATGGCTTCGGGCTTGATACGTGCGTAGATCGTGGAGAACATGCCTCGGATCATGGGCACCAAATGGGGCACAAAGGTCAGACCCACCGGGCCACCAGCCAATCGCTGCAGCTGTTCCACAATTTCCGGATGGTGACGGTGACCCGACACGCCATATGCCTTGAAGTTGTCGCTGGCTTCAGCAAACAAATTGGGAACCGAAGCCCCTTTACCAGCACCGGACACACCGGATTTGCAGTCTGCAATCAGATGCTGGGTATCAACCAGCGCCTTGCCGCCTTCCAGCAAGGGAGCCAGGCCCAACAAGACGGTGGTGGGGTAGCAACCCGGGTTACCAATAACCTTGGCTTGAGCAATCTTGTCGCGCAGCAGCTCTGGCAGGCCATAAGCCGATTGGCTCAGGATGTCCGGGCAACTGTGCTCCATCTTGTACCACTTCTGGAATACGTCCGTATCTTGCAGGCGGAAGTCTGCGGCCAGGTCAATGACGCGCACACCCGCTTCCAGCAGACGTTCGACCTGGCTCATGGCCACGCCATGTGGAGTGGCAAAAAAGACCACGTCACACTGTTCCAGATTGGCATTTTCCGGCGTGGAGAACTTCAGGTCCACATGACCACGCAGGTTCGGATACATATCCGATACCGGCACACCGTCCTCTTTACGCGAGGTAATGGCAACCAGTTCTACCTGGGGGTGCTGACTTAACAGACGCAGCAACTCGACCCCGGTGTAACCTGTACCGCCAACAATCCCTACCTTGATCCGGGTATCGCTATGTGTAGCCATGAACTTTCCTGAAAGAGAGACGAGCAAAAATTCTATCTTAACGTAGTCCTGCCTGTTCTCAAGCACCAGACCGGGCAAAGCAGGACAAATGTAGCCAGCAAACAAAAACCCCGGACGTGTCCGGGGTTTTTGAGCACCATAAACAGGTCGCGAGGCGAATTAACGCTTGCTGAACTGTTTGCGGCGACGTGCTTTGTGCAGACCGACTTTCTTACGCTCAACAGCACGAGCGTCACGAGTCACCAGGCCAGCTTGTTTCAGAGCTGTCTTCAGTGTTTCGTCGTAGTCGATCAGAGCGCGGGTGATGCCGTGACGGGCAGCACCGGCCTGGCCGCTTTCGCCGCCGCCATGCACGTTGATCTTGATGTCGAACGATTCAACATGGTTGGTCAGCACCAGAGGCTGACGCACAATCATGCGACCCGTTTCACGAGCAAAGTATTCGTCAACAGGCTTGCCGTTGACTACGATTTGGCCCGAACCTTTTTTGATGAAGACACGAGCGACGGAGGTCTTGCGACGGCCCGTACCGTAATTCCAGTTACCGATCATGACCTATCCTTAGATGTCCAGAGTTTTAGGCTGTTGAGCACTATGAGGATGCTCGGCACCAGCGTAAACCTTCAGTTTCTTGGCCATGGCGTAGCCCAGAGGGCCTTTTGGCAACATACCCTTGACGGCCTTTTCGATGGCACGGCCTGGGAAGCGCTCTTGCATGGTTTGGAAGTTGGTTTCGTAAATACCGCCTGGGTAGTTCGAGTGACGATAGTACTTCTTATCCTGTGCCTTGTTACCGGTCACGGCAATGTCAGCAGCGTTGATGATAATGATGTAATCGCCGGTATCAACGTGAGGGGTATATTCGGGTTTGTGCTTACCACGCAAACGGCGTGCGACTTCGCTGGCCACACGACCAAGGACTTTGCCTTTAGCGTCAATCACAAACCAGTCACGTTTGACTTCAAGCGGCTTGGCCACGAAGGTCTTCATGATGGTTCCTAAATATTAAAATTCTGGGTCAAAGCAACATGCCTGGCCCATACAATCCACCCGCTTTTTCAAGCCGGGCAGCTCTACCTGACCCTGCCAAGGCGTTATATTCCGCCCGTGCATTTCTGCCAAATAGCTCGCCATAATAACATAAATAGTGGATAACACTAGGGTTTTGCACAAAAACACAGGTTTTTTGCCACAAACAGGAGCTCTCTCATAGAGGGGAAGCCCATAAAAAACCCCTGCTTTCCAAGTGGAAAACAGGGGTTAACAAGACTGGCCTGTGGAACCGGAGCAGACTGCCCTGCCCGGTCCCAACTACAGAGATCAGCCTTTTTTCTGGTTTGCCAGAGCAATGCCCAGGTAGTTGTCGTAAGAGCCTTCGGCCACACGGAACCAAGGCACAATCGCGTCACGGAAGCCCATGTAGTCGTCGTGAATCTTCTTGAACATGGGATCCTTGTCGCAGAATTCCTTGTACAGAATGTTGGAGGTCTTGAAGGACTCGTCCATCACGTCGCGCGGGAAGGATTTCAGGACAGCTCCGCTGGCGATCAGGCGACGCAGTGCGCCTGGGCTTTGGGCATCGTACTGACAAATCATGCGCTCGCCCGCAGCACGCGAAGCAATTTCAATCAGGGACTGGTATTGCTTGGGCAGTGCATTGAAAGCAGCGTCGTTCACGTACAGCGAAACCTGGGCCGAACCTTCCCACCAACCGGGATAGTAGTAATACTTGGCCACTTTCTGGAAGCCCAATTTTTCGTCATCCACAGGACCGACGAATTCCACAGCGTCCAGCGTGCCTTTTTCCAGCGATGGGTAAATATCGCCTGGTGGCACTTGCTGAGGCACCACGCCCATGCGGGCTAGCACTTCGCCAGCAAAACCGGCCGTACGCATCTTCAGACCTTTCAGGTCTTCCAGAGAGTTGATTTCCTTGCGGTACCAACCACCCATCTGGGTACCCGTGTTACCGAAAGCGAAGTTGACGATGTTGCGAGTGGCAAACAACTCACGCAGCAGCTTGGTACCGTTGCCTTCCTGCATCCAGGCATTCATTTGACGAGCATTCAGACCAAATGGCACCGCTGTGTCAAAGCTGAAAGAAGGATCTTTACCGTAGTAGTAATACGAGGCCGTCTGGCCGCATTCCACCGTGCCATTGCTAACAGCGTCCATCACACCAAAACCGGGGACGATTTCACCAGCAGGATACAGACGAATGTTGAAGTTGCCGTCAGAGGCCTCTTCCACCATCTTGCAAAACGACTGGGCTGTCGAAAACAGAGCCGGGGTAGCGGGACCGTAAGTCGATGTCAGCTTCCAATTAACCTTGGGATTGCTTTGGGCAATAGCAGGAGCAGCAATAGCGGCGGTACTGGCTACGGCGCCAAGACCTGCCTTTTTCAGAAACGAGCGACGCTGCATGAATAACCTCCTTGTGGGTATTCGGTAACTGGGAAATATTTTTATGCTATGGATAGTACACTGGCGCGCCCCGAATGGGGGGCTGGGAAAGCCCGGATTATCCCGCAAATCCGGCCCTATATTGTCGGGTCTTTGATCTGAAACACCTGAAGGATGCTCCATAGAGAACGGCCTGAGTCGGAAGCAATGCCGAACTCAGGCCGTAAACATCTGTTTATTGAGCGCCCTCTTGCCCGTGGCAAGACATAAGGGGCTAAACCGGTTTTCCAGACAGCAGAAATCAGGAACCGGCCACCGACATCTGCTCGATCAGGATGGAACCCGTACGCTTGGAGCCAGCCGCAAAGGTATCAGCACCCACGGCCACAATCTGCGCGAACATCTCGGCCAGATTGCCCGCAATCGTTACTTCTTCCACGGCGTGCTGAATGCGGCCGTTTTCCACCCAATAGCCGAAGGCACCACGCGAGTAGTCGCCGGTCAGGTAATTGATACCCTGGCCGATCAGCTCGGTTACCAGCAGACCACGGTCCATTTTCTTCAACATGGCATCCAGGTCGTCCTCGGGACGAGTCAGGCGCGAGCTCAGCAGCAAATTGTGCGAACCACCGGCATTCCCCGTAGAAGGCATGCCCAGTTTGCGGCCTGCGTAGGAAGACAGAAAATAGCCTTTCAGCTCGCCGCCACGCACCACATCACGGTCGCAGGTACGCACCCCTTCCGAGTCAAACGGTGCACTGCCCATGGCGGCAGCCAGATGCGGACGCTCCAGCACGTCAATGTGCTTGGCCATGACGGACTTGCCCAAAGAATCCAGCAGGAAGCTGGTTTTGCGATACAGGGCCGAGCCACTGGTGGCCTGCACCAGAGAGCCGATCAAGCCCACAGCCAGCGGGGCTTCAAACAACACCGGATAGCGGCCGGTCGGGATACGGCGGGCCGACAGGCGCGACAAAGTGCGCTCGGCCGCATAACGCCCAACCGACTCGGGGCTGGCCAGGCGGGAAGGGTCACGCGAGCTGCTGTACCAGTAGTCGCGGTGCATATTGTCGCCCTTGCCGGCAATGGGGCTGACGCTGAGCGAGTGACGGCTATAGGGGTAGCCCCCCAGAAAGCCGCGGCTGTTACCCATCACAAAATGCCCTTCCAGCGTATCGACCGACGCGCCTTCGGAATTGCTGATCAGAGGACTCAACTCCAGCGCAGCCTGCTCGGCACGAATCGCCAGTTTGGCGGCCTGATCCGCGTCCAGCAGCCAGGGATGATGCAGGTGCAGATCGGGATAGCTTTGCGCCAGCATGTCTTTTTCAGGCAGCCCGGCAAAAGGATCTTCAGCGGTGTAGCGGGCAATATGCCAGGCGGCTTCTACCGTTTCACGCAGCGCCTTGATCGAAAAGTCCGACGTGGAGGCCGAGCCACTGCGCTGGCCTGCAAACACGGTCACACCCAAGGAGCGGTCCTGCGTCTGCTCTACCGTTTCCAGTTCCATCTGGCGCACGGAGACGGCCAGACCTTTGTTTTCTGAAATATCGACGGCAGCATCACTGGCGCCCAGTTTTTTGGCATGCCGCAGCGCTTCATCCACCAATTCACAAAACTGGAACTGATTGGCGCTGATCGACAATTGGGAAATAGTTGGATGACTCATTGCTACTCTTTGAGGGTTAGGCGGTTATCATAGCCAATTGGCGACAATCTTTGCTATTTCACTTCTTATGGCCCGTCCACGCACTGAAATCGATGAAAACGGTTACGACCGCCCCAGCAAATCGCAGGTAAAACGCGAAATGCACGCTCTGCTCGACCTGGGCAAACGCCTGATTGAGCTCTCGGACGACCGACTCAAACAACTTGATCTGGGCGAGCCCTTGATGGCTGCCATCAAGGATGCCAAGCGCATCAGCCCGACGGCCCGCGAAGGACGCCGCCGTCAAATCCACTACGTGGGCAAGCTGATGCGCAATGTGGAACCCGAACCGATCCTGAAACAACTGGACGTCTGGGAAAACGGCTCCAAGGAAGACACCCGTGCCATGCACAGGCTGGAAGCGCTACGCGACCTGTTGTTGCGTGATGACGACGCTCTGACCGAATTCATGAATGAATTTTCCGGCGCCGATATCCAGCAATTGCGCACCCTGATTCGTGCCGCACGCAAAGAAGCCGAGAAAAATTCCACATTGGTACAAGGCCAGGACCCACAGCGCAAGCACTACCGCGCCCTGTACCAGTACATCAAGACCTTGGTAGATCTTTCGGAGTCCGCATGAACCCTCTGCTTGAGTCGATTGAGATTGAAACCGGTGCCAACCCTCAGCACGCTGTTATCTGGCTGCATGGCTTAGGCGCTGACGGCCACGATTTCGCCCCTATCGTGCCAGAGCTGGGCCTGCAAAACGCCCCCGCTATTCGTTTCATTTTCCCGCACGCCCCCATCCAGCCCGTCACCATTAACGGCGGCATGGCCATGCGTTCCTGGTACGACATTTATGTGGCGGACCTGGTGCGCCACGAGGACGAAAGCGGCCTGCGCCAATCGCAGATCGAAGTGCAGAACCTGATTGCCCGCGAAAACGCTCGCGGCATTCCCACGGAAAATATTGTTCTGGCCGGTTTCTCGCAAGGCTGTGCCATGACGCTGCAAACCGGCTTGCGCTTGCCAGAGCGTCTGGCTGGCATGCTCTGCCTGTCCGGTTACCTGCCTTTGGCGGCAGCGGTGGAAAAAGAACGTCATCAGGCCAATCAGAACACGCCTATATTCATGGCGCATGGCAGCATGGACCCGGTCGTGCCTCTGACACGTGCCGAAGCCAGCCGTCAGCAACTGGAAGCCATGGGCTATCAGGTGCAATGGAATGTCTACCCCATGCCCCACGCTGTTTGCCCGGAAGAAATCAGCGCGATTGGCCAGTTTCTGAAGCAGGTACTGAAATAGGCTTCACGTCTGCCTGAGCCAATTGCTGGCGGTCAGGCCACATGCAGGAAAAACGCCACTGGATACCAGTGGCGTTTTTTTATGGACTAATACAAGCTGAGCATCAGTCCGAGCGACGGGTCTCACCCAGATCCAGCCAGACACGACGCATGCTGGGGTCTTCCGGGTCCGCATCGTTCTGAAAGCCCAGACGCTTCATCAAGGCTTGCATAGGCGCATTGGAGGCCAGCACATAGCCGTCGATGTAGGTCAGCCCCTGCTCGGCGGCAGCCTGTATCAGCGCCTCCATCAGGATGACTCCCAGACCACGCCGCTGCCAGGCATCCCCGATAACCAGGGCATATTCTGCCCCCCGGCCATCACCATTACGAAGATAGTGGGCAAAGCCAATAATCTCGTCACGGGGATGGTTACGGTTATCTGGATTGGGCGAACGCACGGTAGCGATCAGCGCCAGCTCCCGGTCGTAGTCGATACGGGTGTAGCGCGACAACATGCGTGGAGTCAGTTCTCGCAGCATGGACACAAAGCGCATGTAGCGACTTTCATCCGACAAGCCACGCATAAAGGTCTGCAAGGCCTCGGCGTCCTCGGGACGTATAGGGCGCAAGGTCCAGCGCTGCCCATCCTTGAACTGACGCCGCTCAATCATGTGACGCGGATAGGGATGAATCGCCATGTGGCGATAGCCAGCCGTTTCAGGCAGTACCAGCATGGACTGCTTGCTCAGGGAAATGGAAATGCTCTTGATGTACAGGCTATTCTCGCCCGCCATGATGGGGTCCAGCACCACACGGCGCACGCCGGGCAACTCGCTCATCAAATCCGAAAGGCGCTCCAGCACCTGCAACAGCTGCGTCAATACCAAAGGCGTCAATTGCGAGGACAAGCTCTTGCGCCACAAGGGACTACGCTCCACCAACTGGCGCGCCAGATAGCGGTTCAGCGGTGGCAGTTCTACCGCCGGATAGGATGAGGAAAGCCAATCCGCGTGATCGGCCCCACCAAAGACAGCGTAAGGGCCCAACTTGTCATCGGTCTCAAAACGCAGACCCATGGGCGGAACATCGGGATCAGGCTCTCCCTGATCGTGCGTCACGCGCAAGTCCACCACAGGCACGTGGAAGTAGCGCAGCAAATCACGACACTCCTGCTCACTGGCCTCGCGTCGCTCGCTTTGAATCTGGCGCACCAGTTCGCGAGCGGGTTCTACCTCTGGCAAGGTGCCCAGCGGCAAAGGTGGCAAGGTTTGCTGCGACAAGTGCTGGTTATAGTGATAGCGAGCCAGCAGGTCAAAGGCATTGGCCGCCGTGTCCGGGGTACGGAACGCCGGTGTCCCCACCCCATCCAGCAGGTGACGCAGGGGCCGCATATCCGCATCCCCAATCAAGCAGGTAATGATGGGCTTGCGAGCACTGGCCGACAACATGGCCAACTCACGCGATACCGCCGGCATATCGGCCAAAGGGTCCGGGGTCAACAAGACCAGCACCCCGTCGATATCCTTATCGTCCAGCAAGGTAGAAATGACCGAGTCGATGCGCATGGGCGTCAGTGGTACATAAGTGACCACCGGGTTCTGAACCTGGTCGCCAGGAGCCAGCAGATTATCCAGCGCCCGCTGGGTAGAGGGCGATAGCTCCGGGCAGGTCACCGCGGCATCCGAACCCAGTACATCCAAAGCCATCTGCGCGGCCCCATTCCCATTGGAGAACAAAGCAATACGCCGCCCTTTGGGACGGCGGGTGTAAACCAGCACTTTCAGGGCCGAGAACAGCTGCACAAAATAACGAATGCGCACCGCCCCCACACGCCGCATCAAGGCATTGAAGACCGCCTCGTGGGCCTCGCCCTGCTGACGCTGACCGCCTACTTTCAGGACCACCACAGGTTTGACGGCCGCCACGGCGTGCAAGGCACTGGTGAAACGACGAGAAGCAGGTGTGTGCTCCAGGTACAGCGCAATACTGTCCGTGCGCGGGTCCATGGCCAGATATTCAAGCACCTCGGGCACGTCGATAACGGCCTCGTCCCCGACCGACACAATGGCAGAGAAACCCAGGCTGACATCCTCAGCCCAGTCCATCAAGGCCGAGGTAATGGAGCGCGACTGAGACACCAAGGCCACACGGCCCGCCAGAGCCATTTGCGGCTCGTGACTTAAATTGATGCCCAGATGCGGCCGTTGTATCCCGAAGGCACGCGGCCCCAGCACCAGACAATTATTGATACGGGCCCAGGAGCGCGCATACACCATGTCTTCCATAGGATCGCGGGAGGCCAGATTGGAGGGCAGCAACAGAACCACACGTGGCTTATGCACCCGGATGGCATCCAGGGCCTGTGGCAAACGCACCGGCTCGATACACACCAGCGCCAGATCCAGGCGCTGTGTATCGGTCAATCCTTCCAGACGATCGGGCACCAGCACTTGCGTGGCTGTAATCCGTGCCTGCGTGATCCGCCCAGCCAATCGGGCTGGCATCTCGTTGATCAGGGGCAAAGGCAAGGTGGACACGACCAACACCGAACGGGGCTCAAACAATGCTGTCAGACGATGCCTTAGGGCTGCCATGATTGTTCCGCCATAAGAAAACCACACACCAAAATAATGAATTCTCCCATCTTAAGCACAGCCGTCTACAAATAAAAGAGACTTGGCTGGCTATCTCTGTCTTGCATCATGCAGCCGGTTTTTATCCTGTGGCGGGCCATTCATATACTTTCGTATAGCAACCATACGCCAATGCCTGGGCAAAACGGGCGCAAAGCCAGTCGCAAAGCGGCTTGCAGGTCGTAAAATAACACCCGTTCGGAAAGCAGGACCTTTCGTTCTCTCTGACAGGAAAAAACACACTATGTCCAGCGAAGACAGTCGAAGAAAGATGCTGCACAGGCCCCTCAGACGCTACTGACCCACCGGGTTGTCTGCTGATGTGGCTTGCGCAGCACGATCAGGAGTCAACCATGCACCGCATTATTCATACTGGACCGATCCGGGCCCTGACCTCGTCGGGTTCGCATCTTGCCACACCTTGCCCTCGCGAGCGCGCTGTTCCTGGCCGCCGCCCCGCTATTGCCTGGCGTATCAACACGGCCAGTCGCAAACCAGAAATTCACTGGATTGCAGACAGTGACAAACCACCCTCAGCGCGAGTGTGGCGCTGCACCTTGCCCAGCCACTAAACGCTGGCCTGACGCTTACTAAATCCGCTTGTTCTTATCTTTAGTTTGCCGACTCTCAAACCGGTCGGCAGGACCTGCTGTGTCCATCTCTTGGGATGGACAGCACCGTCACGCCTGTACACCAGGAGCATTACATGAGCATTCAACAACATCGTCCGCCACTGCGCTCAGCGGACTACGACGCCAAGCTGCGCACGGCCACCGAAACCGGGCTTAGCCTGGAGACGACCCTGGCCTCTGTACAAGCCAATCTGAATGGCCTGACCGACGCCGAAGCCTTGAGCCGCCTGACCGAATACGGCCCTAACGAGGTCGCCCGGGACAAGCCCGCCCACGCCCTGATTCAATTGGCGCTGGCCTTTAAAAATCCCTTTATTGCGGTCCTGATGGTGCTGGCCGCCGTCAGCGCTGTCACCGACATCATCTTGCCCATGCGCTCGGGCGAAGACGTGGACTACACCGGCGTGCTGATTATTGTGGTCATGGTCACCTTGAGCGGCCTGCTGCGTTTCTGGCAGGAGTACCGTTCCGGCAAAGCTGCCCAGGCTCTGAAAGCCATGGTTCGTACCACCGCCAGCGTACAACGACGCTCTACCGTGTCCAGCGCTACGGTCATGCGCGAAATCCCCATGAGCCAGATCGTGCCCGGCGATATTGTGCGCCTGTCGGCTGGGGACATGATCCCGGCAGACCTGCGCCTGATAGAGTCCCGCGACTTGTTCGTCAGCCAGGCCGCCCTGACAGGTGAAGCCCTGCCTGTTGAAAAGTACGATGTCTTTAGCGCCGTCAGCAGCAAGAGTGCCTCTGCTTCCAGTTCCCAGGCTGGTGTGCTGGAACAGAACAATATGTGCTTTATGGGCACCAACGTGGTCAGCGGTACGGCCACGGCAGTGGTTGTGGCCACCGGTGCCAAGACCTATTTCGGCTCGCTGGCCAAAGCCATTGTCGGCTCGCGCGCCGAAACTTCTTTTGACCGGGGCGTTAACAGCGTCAGCTGGCTGCTGATTCGCTTCATGCTGGTCATGGTGCCCATCGTGCTGCTGATCAACGGTTTCTCCAAAGGCGACTGGACCGAAGCCTTCCTGTTCGCACTGGCCGTTGCCGTCGGTTTGACCCCTGAAATGCTGCCCATGATTGTGTCCTCCAACCTGGCCAAGGGCGCGGTGGCCATGGCCAAGAACAAGGTGGTGGTCAAACGTCTGAACGCGATCCAGAACTTTGGTGCCATGGACGTGCTGTGTACCGACAAGACCGGCACCCTGACACAAGATCGCATCATTCTGGAACACCATCTGGGTCTGGATGATCGCAACAGCCCCCGCATTCTGGAACTGGCTCTGCTCAACAGCCTGCACCAAAGCGGCGTGAAGAACCTGATGGATCAGGCGGTACTGCGCTTTGCAGAAAAGACACCCTCTGCCCTGCAAGCCATCGGCTCCTACCGCAAGATCGACGAACTGCCTTTTGATTTTGTGCGTCGTCGCCTATCAGTTGTCGTGCAAAATCCGCAAGGCGAGCAGCTCATGGTCTGCAAGGGGGCGGTGGAGGAAATGCTCAGCATTGCCACCCACGTACAAGACGGTGACCAGCGCTTGCCACTGGATACCGAGCAACGTGCCCGTTTGCTGAAAATGGCTTACCGCTACAACTCGGACGGCTTCCGTGTCTTGCTGATTGCCACTCGCAGTATTTCCATCGAGCAGGCCAAGAGCCGTTACGAAGCCCAGGATGAACGCGAGATGACGGTACAAGGCTTGCTGACCTTCCTGGACCCACCCAAGGAAAGTGCTGCCCAAGCCATTGCCGCCCTGACCGAACACGGTGTAGCCGTGAAAGTGCTGACCGGCGATAACGAAATCATTACCGCGAAAATCTGCCGTGAAGTGGGCCTGGAGCCCGGCAAGCCTTTGCTCGGACCTGAAATCGAGCTGATGCAAGACCCCGATCTGCGTTGCGCTGTCGAACGTCACTCGGTTTTTGCCAAGCTCACTCCCCTGCAAAAATCGCGTGTGCTCAAAGCGCTACAGGCCAATGGTCACACCGTCGGTTTTCTGGGGGATGGCATCAACGACGCCCCCGCCCTGCGCGATGCCGACGTGGGGATTTCGGTGGATAGCGGCACGGATATTGCCAAGGAATCGGCAGACATCATCCTGCTGGAAAAGAACCTGCTGGTTCTGGAAGAAGGTGTGATCAAAGGCCGCGAGACCTTTGGCAACATCATCAAGTACCTGAACATGACAGCCAGCTCCAACTTTGGCAATGTGTTCTCGGTGCTGGTGGCCAGTGCTTTCATCCCCTTTCTGCCCATGTTGGCCATCCACTTGCTGATTCAGAACCTGCTCTACGATATCTCCCAGCTGGCTTTGCCCTGGGACCGCATGGACAAGGATTTTCTACGCAAACCGCGTAAATGGGATGCCAAGAATATTGGCCGCTTCATGATCTGGATTGGCCCGACCTCATCCATCTTCGACATCACCACCTTTGTCCTGATGTGGTACGTGTTTGGCGCCAATACGCCTGAACTGCAATCGCTGTTCCAGTCCGGCTGGTTTATTGAAGGCTTGCTCTCGCAGACACTGGTTGTTCACATGCTGCGTACCCAAAAGATCCCCTTCATCCAAAGCACCGCAGCCCTGCCTGTGATGCTGATGACCTTCCTGATTGCCGCTATTGGTATTTATCTGCCCTTCTCGGGCGTCGGTGCACTGGTTGGCCTGCAGCCTTTGCCTTGGGAATACTTCCCATGGCTGGTCGGCACCTTGCTGGCTTACTGCCTGGTCGCACAGGGTATGAAAATGCTGTACATCCGCCGCTTTGGCCAGTGGTTCTAAGTCGGACAGGCCTGGGCTCCCGGAACTCCTTCCGGGGGCCCAGGCCTTAACGCACCTTCTGAAAGAACCTCGGGTATATGATGGCCACACGACAGACACCATCCTGCAGCCTGGCCCATACACGAAAGATATGACACCACCCCTTCGCTTCCTATCGAGCAAAACCTACCGAGCCTTGGCCCTGACCGGCATCTGTATTTTGATGGCGCTGGTCTTCATTGCCGATACCGTCACCAACTACGCTATCGCCGCTGCGGTCTTTCACACCCCGCTGCTGCTGATAGCGATTCGTTTTCTGTCGGCACGGCAAGTTGTTGCCCTGACTACCATCAGCATGGTGCTGACCGTGGTCAGTTTTCTGCTGACCCGCTCGGGCGACTACGACGTGGGCCTGGTCAATACCGGCATCAGTATTATTGCCATCGCGATCACCTCCTATCTGGGGCTGAAGCTCAAGTCTGTACAGGCAGCGGCTCATGAGACACGCGAGCATTTGCTGCGACTGTCCCGTTTGACTACCCTGGGCCAGCTCAGCACCTCGATTGCCCATGAAGTCAGCCAGCCTTTGGCCGCCATCAACAGCAGCGCGGGCGCCTGTCAGCGCTGGCTGGAAGCCTCGCCCCCTAATGTCGAGAAGGCACAGGCTGCCGCGCAGCGTATTGTGTACGACGCCCAGCGCGCCAAGGATGTGCTGGATCGGGTACGCAGCATTACCCGTAACGAAGCCCCCACCAGCAGCGCGTTTGATTTGAATCTGGCTCTGACCGAACTGCTTAGCCTGTCCGGTGGCGAGATGCGACGTCAGCATATTGATCTGCGTCTGGCCTTGCAGTCCGATCTGCCCCAGGTCTTTGCCGACCGGGTTCAGATTCAGCAGGTGATGGCCAATTTGCTGCTCAATGCCATCGAAGCCCTATCCCCTCCCTCGGACTATCATGCGGCTCATATCACCATAGAAACCAGCGTTTTGCCCGGCGACAAGCCGCAAGCCAACAAGGTGCTGTTTTCCATCAAGGATAATGGTCCCGGCTTGTCGGGCACGCAGCTGTCCCAATTGTTTGATACCTTCTGGACCACCAAGGCAAGCGGCCTGGGTCTGGGTCTGACCATCAGCCGCACCATTATTGATGCCAATAACGGCCATATCTGGGCCACTGACCAAGCCGATGGTGGTGCTGCCTTTCATTTCACCTTACCTTTGGCGCCATGACAGAAAATCTGGATTCCTCTCTGAACACGCCCACCGTCTACATCATTGATGATGACCCGTCCGTTCGCGCTGCCCTGGACGATTTGCTGGCCAGCGTAGGCTTGAACGCGCTGAGCTTTGCTTCTACGCGGGACTTTCTGGCGCATCCCTTATCTGACGCCCCTGCCTGTCTGGTGCTGGATGTGCGCATGCCCGAGCAAAGCGGCACGGATTTTCATTTGCAGATGGAGTCGCGCGGGCTGCATATGCCGGTCATCTTTATTACTGGTCACGGCGATATTCATATGGCGGTCAAGGCCATCAAGCATGGTGCCTGGGATTTTCTGACCAAGCCTTTTGTAGATCAGGCCCTGATTGATGCCGTGCAGTCGGCTCTGGCTGCTGATGCGCAGCGCAAGGAAGAAGCCAGAACCCGGCTGACTTTGCAGCAACGCTGGGACAGCCTGAACGCCGGCGAGCGCGATGTCTTTGAGCGGGTGGTGCAAGGCCTGCTGAACAAACAGATCGCGGCCGAGCTGGATGTGAAGGAAGTGACGGTCAAAGTTCGCCGCGCCCGCGTGATGCAAAAAATGCAAGCCGGGTCGCTGGCGGAACTGGTGCGCCAGTTCGATCAACTCAATACAGAAAGCGGCCATTAGGACAGTTCTACGCGGCGGTTCTTTCCTAGTTGGCGTGCTGGGTTAAAATACGCAGATTCGGTCCCGTATGCGGGCTTCCCAAGGTCAAGGCCACACACAAGTTATGAGCACGTCTACTTCCAACGTCATCCGCACCCGTTTTGCCCCCTCGCCCACTGGTTATCTGCACCTGGGCGGCGCGCGCACTGCACTGTTCTCCTGGGCCTTTGCCCGTCATCATCAAGGCACTTTTGTGCTGCGTATTGAGGATACGGATCTGGAGCGTTCCACCCCCGAGGCGGTGCAAGGCATTCTGGATGGTATGCAATGGTTGGGCCTGGATGCGGACGAAGGTCCGTTCTACCAGATGCAGCGCATGGATCGTTACCGCGAGGTCATCGCCCAGCTGCTGAAAGACGGCCATGCTTACTACTGCTACAGCAGCCCCGAGGAAGTGGAAGCCATGCGCGAAAAAGCGCGTGTTCAGGGTTTGAAGCCTCGTTATGACGGTACCTGGCGTCCTGAGGCTGGCAAGCAATTGCCTGCCATCCCGGCTGATCGCAAGCCTGTAGTTCGTTTCAAGAGCCCCCAGTCCGGCGCAACCAGCTGGGACGATATGGTGAAGGGCCGCATCAGCTTTGATAACAGCGAGCTGGACGATCTGGTCATTGCCCGCCCGGATGGCACGCCTACATACAACTTCTGCGTGGTGGTGGACGATTGGGACATGGCGATCACTCATGTGATTCGCGGTGACGATCACGTGAACAACACGCCACGTCAAATTGTGATTTTGCAGGCTTTGGGCGCGACTTTGCCTGAGTACGGTCACGTACCCATGATTCTGGGCCCTGATGGCGAGAAGCTGTCCAAGCGTCATGGTGCGGTCAGCATCATGGATTACGACAAGGACGGTTATCTGCCTGAAGCCATGATCAATTACCTGGCCCGTTTGGGCTGGAGTCATGGTGATGACGAGCTGTTCACTCGCGAGCAGTTGGTAGAGTGGTTTGATACGCGCAGTCTGAGCAAGTCGGCTTCGCAGTGGGATCCCAAGAAGTTGAACTGGGTGAACGCCCATTACATCAAGGCCAGTGACAATGCGGATCTGGCCGAGCGTGTGGCTCCCCGTATTGAGGCCTTGGGTGGCAAGACGGATGGTCAGGATTTGCCCGGCATCATGGGTTTGTTGAAAGACCGTGCCGAGACTTTGAATCAGCTGGCTGAAGGTGCTTTGCTGTTCTGCCGTCCTTTCGAGCCCGCCAGCGATGAGCTGATGGCCGAGGTGTTGACACCGGAAGCGCGTGTTTTGCTGCGTGATTTTGCCAGCAAGGCGATTAGCTTGCCGCAGTGGAATACGGAGAATCTGGCTGCTTTGATCAAGCAGGTTCTGGCGGATCACGAGGTGAAAATGCCCAAGCTGGCGATTCCTTTGCGCGTGGCAGTGACAGGACAGAAGCAGACGCCTGCGGTGGATGCGGTGCTGGCTTTGGTTGGACGCGACAAGGTGTTGGGACGTTTGGCTGGGCTGTAAGCATTATTGCTAAGCACTTGAAGGGCATCTCTTATGGGATGCCCTTTTTGTTTTGTGCTTCGTTCTGCAGAACACTGTTTTGAGCGGTGTTGCGTCTGGATGGCTAATGAGGCTTGCCGGGGTTTGCCTCAAGCCTGGGGCTTAAGTGAGAGCGATTGAAGACCATGTGGGGCTGGGGTGCCGTCTCTGGATTGAAGGAAGGCGCTCTGAAGACGTCGTTCAAGTGGGTGGAGCTCTGGTCGGGCTGATAGCTTGCCGGTGCTGCGCACCGGTGCCCTTGTCGAGTAATTGCTACGGGCGCGACCTGAACTCACGGGGTGGTTCGTCCCCCGGACGAACCACAAGCGCCCCGCTCAAACAGCAGGTCGCTTGCATCCCTACGCAATTACTCGCCCGCGGCAAGCCATCTGAATCGCCCCGCCAGAGCTCCACCCACTCGAACGACTCAGAATTGCTTCGAATTCCAGAGATTGCTTAGAAAGGGGCTCTTTGGGTTTCTATGACGCTGCTCAAGAACGAGGGCTAGGCTCGTTTGAGAAATCAAGAGTTTGAAAAAACAAATACAGCTTAAAACCAACGTCTACGAGCCTCTCCGTACGGGCTACCTATGATTGGAAAGCGGCGATGAATCAATTCCCCATCCCGCTTGAAGAACGGTTTCCATAGACCAGAGGATAAAAATTATTCATCCGCCTCTCCCACGATAAATAGATACTCCACTTCTGCTTTGGCCCCATCTAATTGGCACAACAACAACAACAACAACAACAACAACAACAACAACAACAACAACAACAACAACAACAACAACAAGCCGCAAACAACGGACAACCCAGCTACTCAAAAAGTGGTGGCGATGAAAAAAATCATTAATAGCGCTCTCACTAAAGGTCAAAAGCAAGATAGCAGCTCGCTCCAGCTTTAGGAGTAGCAGTTTCTCTTCACTGCAGGGGGTCTATCTATATTGACCTCCAAGCTCATAAATCAAAGGCCGAGGGGGTTGCCCCTCGGCCTTTGGTCCTCCTCCCCTTCTACTCTTTTGTGTCAGCTTTTTTCTTATCTGCTTTTTAAGCTGGCATCAGACCTGCTGGTTTCAGGACTCCAAGCCGTGTAATCAAGGCGGTGCAATGTTCTCTTGCTTTGGCCACGACTTCTTGTTTGGAGACGCACTGGCTTTCACCATTTTCGTAGATGACTTGGCCGTTCACGATGGTCGTGGTGACGTCACGGCCGCTGGCACAGTAGACCAGGCTGGCGACTACGTCGAAACAGGGGCTCAGGTGGGCTTGGTCCAGGTTGACCAGCGCCATATCGGCCAGCTTGCCTTCGCTAAGTTGACCAGCGTCTATGCCCAGCATTTCTGCGCCGCCTCGGGTAGCCAGCCAGAAGGCGTCCTGGGCGTTGCTCGCTTGTGGGTCCAGTCGTGCCAGGCGTTGGACGTAGACGGCTTGGCGCATGATTTGGAACAGGTCGACCTGGTGGCCTGCGGCTCCGTCTGCGCCCAGGCCTATGCGCACGCCAGCTTCCAGCAGTTCTTTCAGGCGGATGGGGCCGGAGGCCAGGTACTCGTTGGACATGGGGTTGTGGGCGATGCTGCATCCGGCGCGGCCTGCGCGCTCGATTTCATCGTCGTCCATCCAGATGGCATGGGCAAATCCGGCTCGTTCATCCAGCCAGCCTTGCTCATCCAGCCAGCGGAAAGGGCGTGCGCCGTAGGCTTTCTGGAAGATATCCGGGTCTACGGGCGCTTCTGAACAGTGGGTTTGCCAGCGCACGTCGAATTTGCGGGCCATTTCGGCGGAACCCAGCACCAGATCCAGGTCGTTGTAGATGATGTTGATGGGCGAGGGCCAGATCTGCACGCGGCCTTGTTGCCAGTTGCTCAAACACTCCTGCATGGTGTCCAGCTCGTGTTTCACGCTGTGGCGAAACAGGGTGTCCTGCAATCCGTTGTCACGGGCGACGGGGGTAAAGGGGCCGAACATGCCTCGGGCCACGATGCCGCGCAAACCAGTGTCTTGCAGGGCTTGGGCAACGGCGATGGTGGTTTCCGGATCTGCGGGAGCGTAGTGGTTGTCCAGCACGGTGGTCACACCGGAAGAGACGGCTTCCAGTGCCCCCAGGCGTACCGCAGCCAAGGCTTCTGCCGGGCGTATGTCGGCAGCCAAGGGCAGCATGAACTCACCCAGCCATTGCCACAGGGCCATGCCATCTCCCAAACCGCGTCCAGCCAGTTGGAACAGGTGGTTATGCGTATCGATCAAGCCAGGGATCAGGGCCTGCATGGGGGCATGGATGGTTTTCTTTCCCTGCCAATGCTGCATGTCCTGAGCCTGACCCACGGCACAGATTCGATTGCCGCTGATGGCCACGACGCCGTTTTCCAGGACCTCGTTCTGGTCGTTCATGGTGACCACTTTGCCTGCGTGAATCACGATATCGCATATTTGACTTGTCATTGTCTGTCTCCTGTTTCTTATCCTTGCGGTGTCACCCGCACGACGCTCAGAGGCGTTTCTTCCTGTGTTTCCATCACCAGCTCTTCTGTGTGTTGCCGGCCGCTGGTTCCATTGAAAAACAGATTCAGCACCACCGATGAGATTACGGTCAGCAGTACCCCGCTATGCAATAGAGGGATCAGGTACTGCGGGAACTGGTCAAAGAAGGTGGGCGCGATAGCGGGAATCAAGCCCACGCCCAGGCTGATCGCAAAGATGAAGGTGTTGTGTTTGTTGTTCTTGAAGTCTACGGTCTGCAAGACACGTACACCAGAGGCGGCCACCATGCCAAACATCACAATGGCTGCGCCTCCCAGCACATACTGTGGAACCAGAGCCACAACATGGGCAATACGCGGCACCAGCCCCAAGATAATCAGGATCAGGCCCGCGGCCAGACAGACGTAACGGCTACGTACCCCCGTCACTCCAATCAAGCCGATATTTTGGGCATACGAGGAATACGGGAAGGTATTGAATACGCCACCGATCACCGCACCCAAGGCATCGGCGCGCAGACCACGGGCAAAATCCTCGTGGCTCAATGGACGGTTCAATATCACAGCCAGGGCATAGAACAGGCCGATGGCTTCTACCATGGTCACAATCACGACCAGCAACATGGTGAAGGTGGCACTAAAGGAAAAGGTGGGCATGCCAAAGTGAAAAGGCGTAACCAGCTCAATCCAGGGAAGTTGGTCTAGCCCTTCTACGGTGACGCGTCCCATCAGGATCGCCAGTATCATGCCAGCAGCCAAGCCCACCAGCACGGCGATGCTGCTCAAGAAACCACGACCAAATCGGGCGACCAGCAAGGTCACCAGCAGCACGGTCCCGGCAATGCCCAGGTACACCAGACTACCGAAGTCTTTGGCACCATGTCCGCCCCCCGCCCAGGTAATCGCTACACCAAACAGACCCACGCCTAGCGACACCAGTGTCGTTCCCGTTACCAAGGGCGGGAAAAGCCACAGCAGACGAATAATCAAAGGCACCATCAGCACAGCAATGAAACCGGCCGCAATAATGGCTCCATACAAGGCAGGCAAGCCCATACCGGGTGTCAGCCCGATGGCGATCATGGGGGCAATCCCCGCAAAGGAAATTCCCATCATGACGGGCAAGCGTATTCCTACCCAGCGCCCTACCCCCATGGATTGCATGATGGAAATGATCCCACAGCACAAAAGATCTGCATTGATCAAAATGGCAATGTCTTCCTGGCTTAGACCCAGAGCACTGCCCAGAATCAAGGGTACGGTCACCGCTCCCGCATACATGACCAACACATGCTGCAAACCAAACAAGAAAGAGCGTCCAACAGGCAGCCGCTCGTCAATACTGTCCTGAATTTGACGGGTGTTCATAGGTTTGTCTCCTCATCTTTTTCCCGTTATTTTTTTACTCAATACATCGAATAGCGGCACCGTCCCCCTTGTTGCCTGTCCGGGCCGCTCTATAAAAATGCCCCTGCCGGTGCAGGACCCAGGGGCATCCATCGTTAATTGGCTGTCAGAAATTCCTCCAAATAGGCGGCTACAGGCTCAGGTGCCTCCAGAGGCAATAAATGGCCTGTATCCGGCAACTCGTACAGACCCGCCGGATGCCGCAAGCGATCGTGCATTTCCTGCATGATGACCAGGCGCACAAAGCTGCGTTCGCCATGCAATAACAAGGTCGGGCAGCGCAGCTCCTCCAGCTGCGCCCAGACATCGTCATTACGAAATGGCCAACGCCTCAGAAAGTACGGGTCATGCCGCCGCTGCCATAAGCCCAGGTCCACCTGATTGACGGACTCGTAGGCAAACAACTGCAGCAAGGGCTGCGGTGCTTGCGGGTTGGCTTTGCGCTCGTACTCCATAACCGCAGCACGACTGGGAAAATTCGCCGGCCGCGCCATCACTTCGTGCTCGCTTTGGGTAAAACTGGGCTCGACATCCAGCACTGCCAATCGGCGGACCCGTTCCGGATAACGGGCCGCGTACTGCAGGCTGACCAAGCCCCCCCATGACAAACCGGCCAGATCATATTGGGACTGACCCAATGCCTCCAGCAGGCATGCCAGATCCTGCACATGAGCCGGTGTGGCATAGTCCTGCTGCGCACACCAGTCACTTAAACCATGGCCGCGCAGGTCCAGGGCGATCACTGCCCGGTTCTGCGACAAGGCGGTGGCCACGTGATGCCAAAGCCCCGCATGGCCGGTTACGCCATGCATCACGACCAGGGGCACCTGTGCGGTACGGATAGTGCCGTACTGACGGGCGTGCAGCAAACCTGCGCCACCCTGTACATAGATGGATTGGCTCATCGCAAGCTCTCGACCTGCGCGACCAGGTCATTAAGCCAGCGACGGTATTCCACCGTGACAATATCCGCACCCCGCACAGGTGTCTCACGTTCCTGGGGCTGATCGCCTTGCAGATTGATCCACAAGGGCCGCTGCGATTCGATAATGGGCTTATCCTGACCCAGCACCTCGTCCTCAAAGTCCATGAAGAAATCATCGTACATAGGCTCGGTCCCGAAATCGCGTGCCTGCCACCAGAAACTGCGGGTGGTAAATTCGTCCACCGGACAGGCGGCCATCAGCAGCACATAACGCTTGCCGTTGGGAAAAGTGCGCTTCAGATGCACGGTATGCGGCATGGTGACGTGGTATTCATTCACCGGCTCGATCAGCTCTTCTTCAATACCCAGCAGTTTTTTCTTCAAGCCTACGCCGGGCTCTTTCACGCCACTGCGATCAAAGCGCAGGACATGCTCTTCGCGCCATACTTTTACAGCCTCCACCCGTGGGTTGTCCCGGCTGCCAATGGTGCCGTCGTGCACGTAGGCAAAGTGACTGAAGTCCACAAAGTTTTCCAGACGGCGCGGCGAACTGGTGCGCCAGTCGTACGTCTTGCCTTGCAGCACCCGATAGCTGGGATCGTTCATTTCAGGAAAGACCGGCACAGGCATTTGCGGTGTTTCCAACGCCACCCAGACGATGCCGCCCGACTCGGTAACGTTAAAGCGTTTCACATTTACACGCATGGCACAGGTCAGCTCTTCACGGGCCGGAATGCGCACACACTCACCTTGGGCATCAAAGCGCCAGCCATGATAGGGGCACTCGATCGTAGCATCGACAATTTCGCCCAAAGCCAGATTGGTCCCTTTATGCGGGCAACGGCTATCCATGGCAACCAGCTCGCCATTCAAGCGTGCCAGCACCAGATCCTGACCCAGCAAGCGCGCGCCAAACGGCTTGTCCAGAACCTGGCTGCTATAGGCCACGGGGTGCCAGAAATGCGCCAGTGCGCGATACAGGGGATTGCTCTGCTCCTGTGGATGACGGGCCTGGATCATCGGCACCTCATTCATGACTGTCATGGTCTACTCCTGAAAATTCCAGCTGATTCTGTTTACAGAAAATGCGCGCCGCCGTTCACCAGCAGGCTCTGCCCCGTCACAAAGTCCGAACCGCTGCCCAACAGGAACAGGGCTGCTCCCACCATGTCTTCGGGTTTTTGAGTGCGTTGCAGACAGCGTCCCGCCACGGTGCGGCGGTCGGCCTCATCGCCCTGGGTGGCGGTAATGCCCGCGTCGGGAATCAAGTCCGGGCACAAGGTGTTGACCTGAATGTTGAATACCCCCACTTCGCGCGCCATGGCACGGCTTAAGCCCACAACTGCCGCTTTAGACGAGACGTAGTGCAGAAAATTGGGCACGCCTTTGTAGGGAGTGTTGGAAGACACATTGATGATCTTGCCGCCGCCTTGCTGCTTCATGGCCGGGATTACGGCTTTACAGCACTGCCACAGGCCGCGCACATTGATGGCATAGCAGCGGTCCCATTCCTCGGCAGGAATATCCATCAGGGAGCCAAAGGTACAGCCGCGGAAAAACCCGGCGTTATTGATAATGCCGTCGATGGAACCGAAGGCATCCAGAGCCGCTTTGGCCATGGCCTGGGTCTGGTCGTTATTGGAGACGTCCACCTGAACGGCGATGGCTTGGCCGCCCTGATCACAGTATTGTCGGGCCTTGTCGCTTAAATCGCCTAGATCGGCCATGACCAGATTGGCTCCCTGCTCGACCAAGGCATCGCAATACGCCAAACCAATCTGCCCCCCGGCGCCGGTGACGATAACCGTCCTGCCTTTCAATGAAGCATTCATTTTCCTCTCTCCTCCGTGTATGGGCGTTTGCGCCCTGCTCTTATAAATCCAACGTCAGTGCCTCGCCGCGACTGCGGGAAACACAAATCATCATGCTTTCAGATGCGGCCCGTTCTTGTTCGCTCAGGACGTGGTCGCGGTGCTCGGGTGTGCCCGACAGGACTTTGGTCTCACAGGACCCGCAAATCCCCTCGCGGCACGAGCAATACACCCGTATGCCCTGGTCCAGCAGACATTCCAGGATGCTGCGGCCTGCCGGGACTTCAATGGAGCCGCCAGTACGGGCCAGATGAACGGTGAATGCGCTGTCCTCGCCCTGATCGGCAGCCCTAACAGGCGCCGCCGCGAAGTATTCGAAATGCACCTGTTGCTCAGGTAGATCGGCACAGGCCTGCTTGTAGGCTTGCAACATGCCCGCCGGGCCACAGCAATAGAAATGGCTGCCCTGGTTTTTATAGGGAGCCAGTGCGGCGTCCATATCCATGCGCGCACCATTCATTTCGTCTTCGATCAGGACATCCAGCCGCCCCAGACCTTGGCTGTTCGCTTCTAATTGATGAAGTTCGTCCAGAAAGGCGGTGCGATTGCGACTGCGCACACAATAGAAAAGATGCCAGGGCTGGCCCAAGGCTTGCAGACGTTGTGCCATGGCGTGAATAGGCGTGATGCCTATGCCACCTGCCAGCAAGACACTGGTTGCCGCCTGGCTTTCATCCAGCTTGAACAGATTGCGAGGCTCGGAAATTTCCAGTGCATCGCCCACATTCAAGACTTGATGAACCGCACGTGAGCCGCCCCGGCTGGCCGGGTCCAGACTGACGCCAATCCGGTACTGCCCTTCGTGGCTTCCCGCCAGCAGCGAATACTGCCGAACCAGGCCCCCTGGCAAATGCACATCGATATGGGCCCCCGCCTCCACAGCTGGGAAGCGGCCTTCCTGTGGACAGAGCTCCAGTGAACGGATGCCCTCGGCCTCGATGCGTATGCTGCGTATCCAGGATTTCATGATGCTCATGCCTCCTTTTCTTATCTGACCTTTGCAGCCCCCGCTGCGGTCTATGGAAAACATTTAAGCACCCGCAATTTGATAAAACAATTGAATTTATTTGATTTATTAGTAAGATAATCTGATGAATATAACGCTTAGACAACTTCGTGCTTTTGTCGCTGTGGCGGAAGCGGGCCAGTTCACTCAGGCAGCGCGCAATCTGCACGTCACTCAATCGGCATTAAGCATGTTGATTCGGGAGCTGGAGTCCCAGACCGGGCTACGGCTGTTTGATCGGCACACCCGCAAAGTGGTGCTCAGCGAACCGGGTCAGGAGTTGTTGGGGACGGCGCGGCGTGTATTGGCCGAGGTGGAAGAAGCCGTGCGCCATTCCAGGGAGTTGACCAGTCACCAACGGGGCCGCGTGTCCATTGCCAGCGGTACGGTCTTGTCCTCCAGCTTGCTGATTCCATTTATTGCCCTGTTTCAGCAGCGCTACCCCGGCATTCGGGTGGAGTTGCTGGATATGGCAGAGCAGGACATCAGCCGCCGTCTGGAGCAGGAGCCGATTGATTTTGGTTTGGGTACAGACTGGAATCGGCCCGACACAATTGAGGCGCATCCGGTGATGCAGGACCAGTATCAGGCCCTGCTGCCCCACCATCATCCGCTAACGGCCAAGGCGCAAATACGCTGGCATGATCTGGCCGCCCATCCGTTTATTGCCTTATCCTCGCACAGCCCTTTAGGCCAGGCCATACAAAGGCAATTGACGGCTTTGGACATACGCTTTGCGCAGGTGCATGAAGTGTCTTTGCACACCACAGTGCTCAGCATGGTCAGGCATGGTTTGGGGCTGGCGATCCTGCCGGCGAACACGCAAAGCCTGCCCGAAGCTGCGCAAATTATATTTCGCCCCTTGAAGGCCCCGGTGCTACCCCGGCAGGTAAGCCTGTTGCAACTGCGGCAGCGCTCTTTAGCCCCAGCAGCTACCTTATTTCGTAGTGAGCTGCTGGCTCATATCAAGCGGCAGCATTCAGGTGGCTGACTTCGATAGTGGCTTCGCCTTTGTCGCTACTGGCCCAGACCGTGCCGTCCTGAACATTCAGATTGATGGTCATGCCACGCTCGGCCAGGGCGGCTAAGGCGTCAGTCCCGGCGGTATCCAGCGCATAGACCTGTATATTGCGGGCGCGGCTGATCTTGTCCTTGATGCCACTCCACCAGACGGAAACATTGCGGCCATAGGCCAGCACCGTCACCTTGTCAGCACGGCCGCTGGCTTTGATCAGACGTCTATCGTCCGGCAGGCCCACTTCCAGCCAATGCAGCAAATTGCCGCCCAGATCATGTTCCCACAAGGCGGGCTCGTCCGAGTCGCTTAGCCCGCGCGAAAAGCTCAAGGCTTCGTCCGCTTGCGCATACAAACCGTAAGCCAACAAACGCACCATCAGACGCTCTTCGGTCTCGGAGGGGTGACGGGCCAGCGTCAGGGTATGACTGCCGTAGTAGGCCCGGTCGTTATCGGCCACATTAAGTTCAGCTTTATAAATCGTCGCGCGCAGAGCCATGGAGCGTCCAGCAAAAGAAACAGACAAAAAACTGGCCGCCCCCAGGACGGCCAGGAATCATTCAAGCAAGCAGAGATCAGAATGGCAGGCGGTAGCCAGGCGACATTCTGGTCAAGCGATAGGTGGTACCACTTTGGTCACGCAGCACCAGATTGCGGGCTGTCAGGCTGACGATGTTGTAGTGGTTTTCATAAATCGGGTCGCCCGGTTCGGTTGTGACCCCATTGGATTCTTGCGTGCTGATTTGCAAGTCGTTGCCCTTGCGCACCCAGCAACCGCTTTCGTTCAAGCCTTGCGAAGGCTTGTTGGGGCGCTTGACCTGTTCGGTGTACGCCATGGAGCCGTCAGTTTGCAAGGTGAACAAGGTACGCAGCTCGCCAACCACGCCTTTCTGGCGGTGCTTGCTTAGCCAGTTACCAGCCAGTTGGTCCCCCGCCGCAGCAGGCTGACATGCAGGATGGACAGGCTTGGCAGCCGCTTGTGCAGCAGGCTCGGGAGCCGGCGCTTTGACCGCGCAGGCGCTTAAAAACACAGTAGCCAGCACAGCAACCCAGGAAGTGCGTCGCAAGATATTCGCCTTCGTCATAAAACCCCGTCCTTCATGCGTACATACCGACCCACCACAGGCCGGCGAATCCTGATTATTCTACCCGAAGGCGCTTGTATTACCCCATAACAAGATGCTTCAAAGTGGCAAAGGCAGTCGGGTCACGTTTTTGATTTCACGCATGGCCACAATCGTACGGGTTTGACGCACGCCCGGCATATTGAACAGAAAGCGATGCAGGAAATCGTCGTAGGACTCCGCGCTGGGCACCATGATCTTGAGCAGAAAATCCGCATCGCCAGTCACGGCGTGGCATTCCAGAATCTCGGGCGCATCGCGCACGGCACGAATGAAGTTATCGACTATTTCACCCGAGTGACGGTCCAGACTGATCTGGGTAAACATGCAACTTTGCAGTCCCACCTGACGGCGATCCACGCGCGCATAATAGCCTTGGATAACCTTGTTTTTTTCCAGATTTTTGATGCGCCGCCACACGGGCGCAGTGGACAAACCCACCTGCTCGGAGACCTGCTGAGCCGAGGCTCGGCCATCCAGTTGCAAGGCATCCAATATTTTTAAGTCAGTTTTATCCATATTTGAATATTTACGAAATGAACATTTCAAAGAATAGGGAATACACGCAACTATAACGCAAAAAAAAGCGAGGGCAGACTCTCTATCATGATCTCTATCTGGAGGTTTCATCATGACGCAGTCCGTCGACACTCAATACAAGCTAAGCGACAACCTGACCGCACAATCAGGACGCATCTTTTTAACTGGCACACAGGCCCTGGTGCGCATGTTGCTGACCCAGGCTCGCCTGGATAAAGAACACGGTTTGAACACCGCCGGTTTTGTCTCCGGCTACCGTGGTTCGCCGCTGGGTGGCGTGGACATGATCATGTGGAAGGCCCAGAAGTATCTGGACCAGGCCAAGGTCCGTTTCCAACCCGCTATTAACGAAGACCTGGCCGCCTCCATGATTATGGGCACCCAGCAAGCTGGCGAGCGTGCCGACCGTACCGTCGATGGCGTGTTCTCCATGTGGTATGGCAAGGGCCCCGGTGTAGACCGCGCGGGCGATGCCTTGCACCACGGCCATGCTGCCGGTGCCTCCCAACACGGTGGCGTCCTGATGATTGTGGGTGATGATCACGTGGCCTCGTCCTCGTCCATTCCCCACGCCAGCGAACAATCCCTGATCGCCTGGGGCATCCCGGTGGTCAACCCCAGCTCGGTTGAAGAATACGAACGCTTTGGTATCTGGGCCTGGGCCTTGTCGCGTTACTCCGGCTCCTGGGTGGCCTTCAAAGCCATTACCGAAACCGTGGAAAGCGGCCGCTCTTTCGAGATTGCCCCTCTGGATGATCTGGCCCCGGCCTTGGCCGACAAGCAAGGCGGCAAACACCCTTACGACCCGAGCAAATTCCTGACCCCTTCCATGGAAGGTACGCTGGACGCCCGCCTGGATAGCGTGCGTGAATTTGCGCACAAGTACAGCCTGGACCGCGTGCTGGAAGCGGCACCTGATGCGCGTATCGGTATTGTGTCCACCGGCAAAGCCACACTGGATACGCTGGACGCGCTGCAACAGCTCAGCGGTCTGGATAATCTGCCCGCCATTCGCCATCTGAAAATTGGTTTGAGCTGGCCTGTTAACCCGCAATCACTGAACGATTTTATTGAAGGCCTGGACCACGTTCTGGTCATTGAAGAAAAAGGCCCGATCATTGAAGACCAGTTAAAGAATCTGCTCTTTAACCGTGCCCAGCGCCCTACTGTGTCGGGCAAGCGCGATATCGAAAATGAAGTGCTGATCCCTGCCGATGGCCAGCTCAGCCCTGCCCGTGTGGCCGTGGGTCTGCGTCGCTGGCTGGGCCATCATGCCAATGTGCAGTTGCCTGCCTGTACGGTGCAAAACCTGGCACCGATTGATACCAATGGTCTGACACGTCGCCCCTACTTCTGTTCGGGCTGTCCGCACAATACTTCCACCAAAGTACCCGAAGGCAGCCAGGCTATGGCGGGTGTGGGTTGCCACTACATGGCTACCTGGATGGACCGCAAAACCCGTGGCCTGACTCAAATGGGTGGCGAAGGCACGGACTGGGTGGGCCTGTCGCCCTTCATCCAGACCGGCCACATGTTCCAGAACATGGGTGAAGGCACGTATTTCCACTCCGGCTATCTGGCAATTCGTCAGGCCATTGCCGCGGGTGCCAACATTACCTACAAAATTCTGTTCAACGATGCGGTTGCCATGACAGGCGGTCAGCCGGTTGACGGCCCGATATCTGTGCCTCGCATTTGTCAGCAGACCATTGGTGAAGGTGCGCGTCGTGTGGTCATCACCACCGATGAGCCAGAGCGCTATCGCGGTGTCAGCCTGCCTGCCGGTGTGGACGTTCATCACCGTCGCGAGCTGGATCGTTTGCAGCGTGAACTGCGCGAGATCCCCGGCGTCACTATTCTGATTCACGATCAGACCTGTGCGGCTGAAAAGCGCCGACGTCGTAAAAAGAACGAGTACCCCGATCCTGCTCGTCGCCTCTTTATTAATAAGGCAGTCTGCGAAGGCTGTGGGGATTGCGGCGTGCAATCGAACTGCTTGTCTTTGGTGCCTGCTGAAACTCCCGAAGGCCGCAAGCGCCAGATCGACCAGTCCAGCTGTAATAAGGATTACTCCTGCGTGGATGGTTTCTGCCCCAGCTTTGTGTCGGTGATGGGCGGTGCACTGCGCCGTGGCGATCAAAACGGTCAGGCCGATATGAAGGCCCAGTTGCTGGCCAAGTTGGACACGCTGCCGCAACCCAATATTCAAGCCAAGGACTGCAATGTGATTGTGGCCGGTGTAGGTGGTACCGGCGTGATCACTATTGGTGCGGTGCTCTCCATGGCGGTACACCTGGAAGGCCGCTCCAGCTCCGTGCTGGACATGACGGGCCTGGCACAAAAAGGCGGCACCGTCATCAGCCACATCCGTCTATCTGCCAATAAAGAGAACACGGGTGCGGTGCGTGTCGATCCCGGTCAAGCCGACCTGGCGATCTTGTGCGACGTGGTGGCCGCCGCTCACCCCAATGCCCTTTCCTGCCTGCGTCCTGGTCATACCCACGCCATCATCAACGAATACCTGGCCCCCACGGCCGAGTTCACCCGCAACCCGGATGCCCCTTTGGATGCCCAGCACTTGCTGAGCCAACTGAAGACCACCGCTGGCGAAAACCAGGTGCGCTCTTTCAATGCTCACCAGGCTGCCACGCTGCTGTTCGGCGATAGCCTGTTGTCCAATATGCTCTTGATGGGCATGGCTTGGCAGCAAGGTTCCATGCCAGTGAGCAGCGCAGCGGTTGAACAGGCCATCCGTCTGAACGGTGTGGCGATTCAAGCCAACCTGGATGCCTTCCATTTGGGTCGCGTTCTGGCTCACGATGAAAAAGCACTGGCCAGCCTCCTGGCTCCAGCCGCTCAGGTCGTAACCTTGCAGCGCCGCGAAACACTGGAACAAATCATGCAGCGCTGCACCAGCAGCCTGGAGCAATACCAGAACGCCGCTTATGCCCAGCGCTTCACCAGCACCATCACTGCGCTGCGCGAAGCCGAGCAGAAACTGCGTCCGGGTCAGCGTCCTGCCTTGACTGAAAAAGCCGCACGCAGCTTGTACAAGCTGATGGCCTACAAGGATGAGTACGAAGTGGCCCGCCTGTTCAGCTCGCCCGCTTTCCGCCAGGATCTGGAACAGCAATTTGAAGGTGACTTCTCCTTGCGCTTCCACTTCGCACCTCCTTTGCTGGCACGCCGTGATCCATCTACCGGTCGCCCGCGCAAGATCACATTGGGCCCACGCACCGCCACCTTGCTGCGTTGGATGGCTAAAGGCAAAGGTCTGCGCAACACGGTGCTGGATCCATTTGGCTACACCCATGAGCGTCGTATGGAACGTCGCTTCTGGCGCGAATATCAGAGCCTGCTCAACAGCTTGAGCAAGAACCTGAATCAAGCCAACTACGCCACAGCGTTGGAACTGGCCGAGCTGCCCCAACAATTGCGCGGCTTCGGTCCCGTGAAAATTGAATCGGCCAAGAAGTATGAAGCCCGCTTTGCCGAGTTGTCGCAGCAGTTGAAAAACACTGGCCCGGAAATTCAGGCAGTTCCCGCCTGAGCCTTGCCCGCTGCGACTTTTGAAACGATTAACCTGCCCTTTCAGCCCTGCTTATGCAGGGCTTTTTTTTGGTTTGAACAGACATTGAAAACCGCAGCTCAGTCGTGAATTGAAGTCCGTTTTCAAACCGCTTTTCCATGCTTAACACAGGTCTTTCAAAGCATGAAAAGGCCATGCAATCGATCCAGCAATGCGTCAAAAATCAGAGACTTGGATGCGACTATGGGCCGATTGCACGTGTCCAGAACGCAACTTATTTGAGACAGCAGACACCGATTCCTAATTCCATAAGCCCCAAGCCATGATTAATGCTTGACTGTGTAGGGGCTTGCGTTAGACTTCTAAGCGTATAAGGTATCGACCTTAAACGCCTGCGTCATTTGAAAAAGGCCATTGCAGTTTTCCAGGCCAGGTCAAATGGGTGTGGACAAACTAAAGACTTGTTCTCAAGGAGCATGATCATGGCAACAGCCAAGAAAGGCGCAGCAAAAGCAGCAAGCACAAAAGCCGTTAGCCCCAAAAAAGCAACGCCAGCAAAAGCAGCCGCAGCACCCGTAAAAGCTACTGCTACCAAGACCAGTCCCAGCAGCAAAACCGCTGCCCCCAAGTCCCCCGCTAAAACCACCGCTACCAAGACCAGCAAGGCTGCTGTAAAAGCCCCTGCCAAGTCTGCAAGCAGCGCATCTGCCAAGAAAACGGCTGCGAAAAAAACAGCGGTAAAGAAAGCCACTCCAGCAAAAACCACGGCTGTTAAAGCCGCTGCGACCAAGACAAGCACCGCTAAAACCGTAGCCAAAAAAGCAGCTGTTAAAAAGACAGTCGCTAAAAAGGCGGTAGCCAAGAAAGCCGTTGCCAAAAAGGCCGTCGCTAAAAAAGCGGTAGCCAAGAAGACGGTGGCAAAGAAAGTGGTTGCCAAAAAAACGGTAGCTAAAAAAGCAGCTACGCCCAAAACGGCCAGTGCCAAACCCGCTACCACCAAACCTGCTGCCACCGCTGCCGCAAAAAAACCGGCCAGCACCAAGGCAAGCAAACCCGTGGCCAAAAAAGCCACCCCCAGCAAAGCGGCAGCGAAACCTGCCACCAAAACCGGCACCAAAGCAGTTGTAAAGACCGCGGCTAAAAAAGCCAGTCCTGCTACCAGTGCCAAGAAACCCGTAGCTCCAAAGAAGAAAGAAGTTAAATCCGTGACCGCAGAAACCAAGACCCCAAAGACCAGCACAACGACTAACGCCACCGCTAAAGCAGGCAATAAAACAGCGGCTCGCAAAGCGACCAAAACAGCAGCAGCGCCTGCCGAACCTCGCCGCGAAGATGTCAATCCTGCTGGCTCCTGGCCCTTCCCGACAGGCAAGCGTCCTTAAGCACACGCTACTTTTATGTTTCTCCCCAAAGAGCCACCCTGATCAGGGTGGCTCTTTGGTTTGTAGCACTTGCATGCGACAATTCCCTCTCCCATCAATTCATACCAAGCAACTATGTTCAGTGAAGTCGCCCTCTTCCTAATCCATATTGTTCTGTCGCTGCTGGGCACGATTTTGCTACTGCGTGCCTGGGTGTATGCGCTCAGAATCCATCCCTTCAACCCTTATTCGCAAGCTATGTTCAAGGTCACGGACTGGCTGGTCATGCCTTTGCGCCGTGTCATTAAAAGCGGCAACCATTGGGACTGGACCTCTTTGTTCGCCGCCTGGCTTAGCGCCCTGGTATACCTGGTTTTGAGCGCCATGGTACTGACCGGATCGGTGTCCATGCTCTCGAACTTCCCCATGTTCTTGCTGGCAGCCGTCTTCACCGTTCTGCGCTGGACCTTGAGCCTGATCTTCTGGGTGGTCCTGCTGCAAGCGCTGCTATCCTGGATTCAGCCACAATCGCCCAGCATGCCCTTGCTGCGTTCCATTACAGCCCCCTTGCTGGACCCGATCCGTCGCGTCTTGCCTGACCTGGGTGGTCTGGATTTGTCGCCGCTGGTCGTCCTGCTGCTGACTCAAGTGCTCAATATGGTCATCACGCGCACCGCTTTCAGTCTGGTACCAATCTAAGCACAGCGGACTGTACACATGGAAAACCTGGGCTATGCCCAGGTTTTTTTTATGCTGAATTCAAGAGCAAGAATCAGGGTGTCTTGTGCGAAAGTGGACCTTATACTGGCCTCACCACCAATCAGCAGGCCACTTCCATGACTCGCCTTCCATCAAAACCAGACACATCCAGCCGCTACCGCGAGGCCGAACAATTCCTGGCCGCACTGGACCCCGACTGGCAAGCGCTGGTCGCCCACGTGGGCCCTTGCATCCATCAGCCACGCCCCGAGCGCGACCCTTACGAAGCCCTGATCCGCTCTGTTGTGTATCAGCAGTTGCATACCCGTGCGGCTGAGCGCATCCTGCAACGCCTGATTGATATCTATCCGCACGGCCATTGCCCAACGCCCGAGGAAGTGCTGGCGACTCCGTATGACACCCTGCGCGCTTGTGGCTTGTCCGGTGCCAAAGCCAATAGCATTCTGGGCCTGGCCCAGGCGCGCCTGGATGGCATCATTCCCGACCAGGCCACCGCTTTGCAAATGCCGGATGAAGAGCTGATCAAGCAGTTGACCACGCTGCGCGGCATAGGTCGCTGGACGGTGGAAATGATGATGATGTACACGCTAGAGCATGAAGACATTCTGCCTGCGGACGACTTTGGGGTGCGCGAGGGCTATCGCAATTTGAAGCAGCTGGACAAAGCTCCCTCAGCCCGTGTCTTGCGTGAAATTGGCCAAGCCTGGGCACCCTACCGCAGCGTGGCTTCCTGGTACTTGTGGCGCATGCCCAAACAGGCGCCAGTATTGGCGCCTTCTTCGAACGAGCTACATCGCGCTCCGCGCTCGCAGGACAAGACCGTTCGCCAACAAACTCCAAGTAGCCGTCTTTATTTTGCGATTGCCCAATGCAGCTTGGGTGCATTGCTCGTTGCCGAAAGCGAGTGCGGGATTTGTGCGATTTCCCTGGGCGATGATGCCAAAGTCTTACTGGAACAGCTGCAAGAGCAATTCAAGGCCGCTGAGCTGATCGAAGCCGATCCGCAATTCAATCAACGAGTGGCCCTGGTCGTTGCCATGGTAGAAAAGCCGACCCTGGGTTTGGATCTACCCCTGGACATCCAGGGCACCCCTTTTCAACAACGTGTCTGGGAGTTTCTACGCCATATCCCAGCAGGCCAGACCTTGAGCTATACCGAGATTGCCGAACGTCTGGGCATGCCCAAAGGCGCCCGTGCCGTGGCACGAGCCTGCGCCACCAACACCTTGGCCATTGCCATCCCCTGCCATCGGGTCGTGCGGCAAAGCGGGGATCTGGCGGGCTATCGTTGGGGCCTGGAGCGCAAGAAAACCTTGCTGGAGCGCGAACGCGCCCAAAAGGCCCAGCGCTGACAGGCGTAAAAAAACCCGGCCAATGGCCGGGTTCTTTATGCACAAAGCACTAAGGCTTTGATTACAAGGGCACCACGCGAGTTGGGCCATTACCACTAAGCATGCGTACACGCTGACCAGCGGACAGAGGTACATCGGCTTCCTGGGCCACCACACGGGTTTCGCCATTATCCAGTTGAACCGTGATTTCCAGACCCTGGGTCTTGCCCATGCGGTTTTCAACCGCATTACCAACCAGACCGCCCAGAATCGCACCACCGATACTGGCCAGGATGCTACCGCGGCCACCACCAATGCTGCTGGCAGCGACACCACCCAAGGCTGCGCCACCCACGGTGCCCACGCCCGAGTTCTGGTCTTCCTGAATAGTGACGGCGCGTACCGACACCACGGTACCCAAACGCACGATCTGTTCGCGCTGAGCCTGACCGTAGCTGTACACCGAGCTGGATGCCGATTTATTGGCACAACCTGCCAGCAAAAACACGGGGGCTGCCAGACTCGCCACTACCAGCAGACGCACTTTGGGTCGATCGAAAAAAGAAACGTACATACGGTTTACTCCAAAAAACGTAGCTGGCCGAATCATAAAAAACTATCGAGCGCTCTTTTACAGACTGCGCTCAATACCATAGTGCTGTTTTAGCATGGCCGAGATATCTGACCGTTTAAATTCATGATTTTGCGGGCCATCCGCCTGAATTTTAATACTGCCCATCAAGTTACCCAAGCTGCAAGCCTCCTGCCAGCTCCAGCCTTTTGTAAGACCATATAACAAGCCAGCGCGATGAGCATCGCCACAGCCGGTGGGATCCACCACATTTTCCACGGGCACAGGGGCAATCTCGTAAGTCTGACCATTGTGATAAAGCGTGCTGCCATGCTCTCCACGCGTCACGACAGCGGCTTGCAAGCCCTGGGCAATCTCGGCCATGCTCTTGGAGGTGCGCTGCTCGATAACTTCAGCTTCGTATTCGTTAGCCGTAAGAACTTGACACAGTTCCAGCATCTCCAGCAGGTCCTCACCCGCGAACAAAGGCATGGCCTGACCCAGGTCGAAAATAAAGGGCGTACCCTGCGCATGCAGGTGACGGGCATGAGCAAACATGCCGTCTTTGGAATCCGGAGCCACAATGCCCCATGCCGCTTCCTGACCAGACAAATCGATCTGGGCAGAATTGATCATGGCGCCCGGGTGGAAAGAGGTGATCTGGCTGGCGGCCAGATCTGTGGTGATAAAGCACTGAGGGGTGAACATCTCGGGCATCACACTCACCATACTGGTATCAATACCCAGGTTCTGCAGACGCTGTACATAATCCACACCGTCGCTGCCAACAGCCCCCACAGGAACAGGCTGGCCACCCAGCATGTTCAAGGTGTAGGAGATATTACCCGCACAACCGCCCCACTCTTTACGCAAGCTGGGCACAAAGAAGGACACGCTCAGGGTTTTGATGCTGTCGGGCAAGATGTGATCTTTGAAGTACCCCTCGAAAACCGCGATCGTATCAAACGCGATCGAACCACATACCAGCACTCGCTCGGTCATAAATTACCTTAAGGAAAAAAAGGGCTAATCTGGTAGCCATTAACTTGGAGCTGCCCGGTATTCAAAGGCAGGCGCACCATGATTTCACTGCGCGCTGCAAAAGCAGGCTCACGTCGCTCGGAAGCCAGGTACTGATCGGGCGTAATATTGCGCCGGGCGATCAAGGCTCCGGAAAAATCTTTCAAATCCAGTACCAGCGTAGGCCACTCCTGGGGCCGTTCAAACTCGTTGCGCAGCGTAAAGCCCAAGGTGGACTGTCCGGGCTGATTCGGCGCTTTATGCAAGGCCGAAGCCTGCACGCGAATCTGGTCCAGACGACGTTCGTAGGGAACCTTGCACGACAAGGTCTGACACGCGCTCTCGAACACGGGACGCAGCATGGGTATCTGGCTGACAATCTGTACGCGATACACGTACATCAGCTGCACGACGAACAGGACAACACCCAGAACGCACAAGCTGGTCCAGATCAGCGAACCCACACGCTGACCAAAGCTGGCTTCGCCCTCATAACGTGTTTCGCGTTGCAAGGCTGGGTTGGGGTCAATGACCCAGTCCTGCTGAAAATCCTCGCCATCACGATCATGCGTACCATCAGCCTGACGCGAGGGGAAAGAGGCGCGCAAGGCACTGGCACGGTCGCCCACACTGAACTCAGGCTCGGCAGCCGACCACGATGCCTGACCAATATGATGGTCCCCATCTGGCTCAGAAACAGAGCCGGTCGATACGAAAAACGAGGTGTCCTGATCATCCTGCGGCAAAGGCTCGTGTCTGGAGCGGGCGCGAATGACTGACGGCTCTACCGACTCAACCGCAGGCTCTGCCGGGCGGACAAAAGGCTCGGTAGCTACAGCAGCAGGCGCGGCCGGAGTGACAGGTGCTTGTGTCAGGATGGAGTCGGGGAATTTGCGTACCTGCAAGGACTCGTGGGCCGTGCCTTCATCACGCGGCGGGGCGTGACGGGAGTGCTCCACAAATCGCGGCCCTGGAATGGGCGCTTGCAGGTCCACCGACTGCACCTGTTCCTGCCGTGGCGAAACAGGTGGCTCGGGCGCCAGGCGCGGCTCGATCTGAACCGGCGTGGCGGGGGAATGATAGGAAGGCTCAGGGGCTTGCTCATCAATGACTTCTTCAAAGCCATCGAAGATATGCGCACATTGAATGCAGCGTATATAGCCCCGGCGGCGTTGCAGCGTTTCTACACTGGCTGCAAACGATGTCCCGCAACGGGGGCAGCGAGTCTTTAGCTCCATGAACTCACCTTAAGTTCTGCCGTCTTATAACGGGCGTTGACCAGCCAAACACACCCAGCCATCGCGCTCCTGCCAAACCGACATGGGCAAGTAGGAGGAATAGACCTCGATCATTTCCTCGGCCTGCCAATCGTAAATACCGGACAGGATCAAATGCCCGCCCGGTTTGACACGGTTGGCCAGCATGGGAGCCAGCATACGCAGGGGATTGGCCAGAATGTTGGCGACAACCAGATCCGTTTGCCCGGCGGGCATGGCATCGGGCAGCAAGCCTTCAACCTCGACCTGATTGACTTGCGCATTGTAGCGCGTGGCAATCACGGCCTGCTCGTCAATGTCCACACCAACCGTATGGCCAGCACCCAGCTTGCGGGCGGCAATCGCCAAAATACCGGAGCCACAACCGTAGTCCAGCACGGTCTGACCCGCTTGCACATGATGGGCCAGCCAATCCAGACACAAATGCGTCGTGGGGTGACTGCCGGTACCAAAGGCCAGGCCGGGGTCCAATTCAATGCGCACCAGGCCGTCATCGCCTTCCTGGGCGGCTGGCAGATCCTCATCGTCTTTGTGCCAGCTGGGCACGATCAGGATACGATCGCCCACCGGGATGGGACCAAACTGCGATTGCGTCAAACGAACCCAATCCTCGTCGGGCACTTCGCGCACGCTCCACTGGGCCTTTGCAGGATCCAGCACACCGGCTTCAAAAAGTGGTTGCAACAACTCTTCAGGCTCCAGCTCCTCGGGCAGCAAGGCCACCACCCGATTTCGGTCCCAGGCCAGCACATCCGGTTCGATACCAGGTTCGCCAAACAGGGGCTTTTCCTGGTCGGTATCACCATCGGCATCTTCCACCGACACCGACAAGGCGCCCGCCTCAAGCAAGGCATCGGACAAGCGCTCGGCCTCGTGTTCCTGGCAGCTCAGTAAGAGTTCACGCATACATAGTTTCCATAAAGCAAAACAGGGGGCTCGCCCCTGTTTTACGTAGTCATCATTCTTGTCAGGTCAGGCCTGTGGCCTGACCTGTTGCTGCCCTTACTTGCTACGTTGGGCCAGCTTTTGTTCCAGGTAGTGAATGCTGGTGCCGCCTGCCTTGAAGCTGGCGTCCTGCATCAATTCCCGGTGCAGATCCACGTTCGTCTTGATCCCTTCCACCACCATTTCGGACAAGGCAATGTCCATACGGGCAATGGCTTGCTCGCGCGTCTTACCGTAGGTAATCAGCTTGGCAATCATGGAATCGTAGTACGGCGGCACGGTGTAGCCGGTGAACACGTGCGAGTCGATACGCACGCCAGGGCCACCGGGAGTGTGCCACTTGGTAATCAAGCCCGGGCTTGGTACGAAGTTGAATGGATCTTCCGCGTTGATACGGCATTCGATCGAGTGACCTTCAAACTCGATGTCACGCTGGCGCAGCACGAACTTCTCGCCTGCGGCCACTTTGATCTGCTCCTGGACCAGATCAATGCCGGTGATCATTTCAGTGATGGTGTGTTCGACCTGAATACGGGTGTTCATCTCGATAAAGAAGAACTCGCCGTTTTCGTACAGGAATTCAAACGTACCAGCACCGCGGTAACGCATGCGACGGCAGGCATCAGCACAACGCTCGCCGATGCGTTCGATCAGGCGTCGTGGAATACCTGGAGCCGGTGCTTCTTCAATCACTTTCTGGTGACGACGCTGCATGGAACAGTCGCGCTCACCCAGCCAGACTGCATTGCGATCACCATCAGCCAATACCTGAATTTCGATATGGCGAGGATTCTCGAGGTACTTTTCCATGTAGACCTCGGGATTATTGAACGCAGCGGCGGCTTCGGTTTTGGTCGTGGCAACGGCCGTCAGCAAAGCGGCTTCGGTGTAGACCACGCGCATACCGCGGCCACCACCACCGCCAGAGGCCTTGATGATGACCGGGTAGCCCACTTCACGGGCAATGCGCACGATTTCTGCGGGATCATCGGGCAAGGCGCCATCCGAACCGGGAACCACAGGCACACCGGCCTCGATCATGGCTTTTTTGGCCATGACCTTATCGCCCATCGTGCGGATGTTCTCGGGACGTGGGCCGATAAAGACAAAACCGCTCTTTTCGACACGATCAGCGAAGTCCGCGTTTTCAGCCATAAAGCCATAGCCAGGGTGAATGGCTTCCGCATCGGTGACTTCTGCTGCCGAGATAATGGCAGGCATGCTCAGGTAGCTGTCACGGGCTTGGGCGGGGCCAATACACACGGCCTCGTCGGCCAGACGCACGTACTTGGCACCACGATCAGCTTCAGAATAAACGACGACTGTCTTGATACCCATCTCGCGGCAAGCGCGCTGGATACGCAAGGCAATTTCGCCCCGATTGGCGATTAGGATTTTTTCAAACATATCATCAACCGATGACGAACAGAGTCTGACCGTATTCCACCGGCCCGCCGTTTTCAACCAGAATTTCCTTGATCACGCCGGACTTGTCGGCTTCGATCTCGTTGAGCAGCTTCATGGCTTCGATAATGCACAAAGGCTCGCCTTCCTTGACCGTCTGGCCCACTTCCACAAAAGGAGCAGCGCCTGGGCTAGGAGCACGGTAGAACGTGCCGACCATAGGAGCCTTGACGGCGTGGCCTTCGGGAACGGCGGGTGCAGCGGGAGCTGCGGCAGGAGCGCCAGCGGCGGGGGCTACCACCTGGGCTACAGGAGCCTCGGGAGCATAGACCACGGGAGCTGCCGAGCTTTGCGAAAATTTCACAATGCGAACCTTGTCATCACCTTCAGTGATTTCCAGTTCGGCAATGCCAGACTCGGCTACCAGATCGATCAGGGTTTTGAGTTTTCTAAGATCCATGCGTACTTCCCGCAACGCCGCACTAGCCACTGACTGGGTCAGGACGGCATTAAAAAAATATTGGTCAAAAAAACGAAACGAACCGCCTAACTATTCAAAGCAAACCGCAGCGCGGCTTCATAACCGTAGGCCCCCAAACCAACAATGACACCGCTAGCGATGTCAGAGAGATAGGAGTGGTGACGGAACGGCTCACGACGGTGAACATTGGACAGATGAACTTCAATAAACGGAATACCGACACCGGCAAGCGCATCCCGTATCGCCACGCTGGTATGGGTGTAGGCCCCAGCATTGATCAGGATGAAATCCACGCCCTCGGTACGGGCTTGATGAATTCGATCGACGAGCCCGCCTTCGTGATTACTTTGAAAAAAATGACACTGCGCGCCATGCTGGTCGGCCAGCACCTGTAAACCACTGTTGATATCGTCGAGAGTCTGATGTCCGTAGACATCGGGTTCTCGGGTACCCAGCAGGTTGAGGTTGGGCCCGTTAAGGACCAGGACATGTTTCGCCATAGCGGATTTTTCGTCAAGACAGACCGCCTTTTTACGCTAAATAACGTCATTTGTCCATAAACCTGCTTGGCTTACAAACAGTTAGCATTGGTCCCATCCCGTTTGAAACAGGGGTGGACCAGACCGACAATTTGACGAAATTAAGCGAAAAAGTCGGCCAGTTAGCGTTGAGCTTTAATAACTTCGTTCAACTTTTCGGGATCTATCTGGCCCAAAATGCGTTCGCTGACCCGGCCATTGCTGCCAAACACGACAGTAAAGGGCAATCCGCCCTTTTTATTGCCCACGCTGCGCATTTGTTTCAAGCCACCCGAACCAGCCAGCAAAATGTCGTAACTGACCGGCACGCGTTCCAGAAACTCTTTCACGTTATCCAGCGAATCCACTGCGATACCCACAAAGTTCACCTCGGGGTAGCGTTTGTGCAGTTCCTGCAGGTCCGGCATTTCCTTGACGCAAGGTGCACACCAGGTCGCCCAGAAATTGACCACCAGGGGCTTGCCTATATAAGTAGAGAGCGCGCGATCTTCGCCCTGAAGATCCTTGAAGCTTTGCGCCAGGAAGGGGTCTGAAGGCAGCAAACTGGCCCAAGGGGCGGGATGCAGGGCCAAAAGACTTGCACACACTAGCGATTTCTGCAGAAAAAGACGCCTACGCATACCGGCTCACACCTGAAAAAATATCATCTGGGGATGATAGCACCGGCCCTCACCAAAGCTCACGCATCAGATCAAACAGTCGTCTAGAATACAGGCCGGAGGATTGTCATGCACATACATATACTAGGAATTTGCGGCACATTCATGGGTGGTCTGGCCCTGATTGCCCGCTCGGCTGGCCATACGGTTACCGGTTGCGATGCCGGGGTCTACCCGCCCATGAGCACGCAGCTGGAAGAACAAGGCATTGAGCTTATTGAAGGCTTTGGCGCAGAGCAAACCAGGCTGTCCCCTGATCTCTATATAGTGGGCAACGTGGTGACGCGCGGTAATCCTCTGATGGAAGCCATTCTGGATCAGGGTCTGCCTTATACATCCGGCCCGCAATGGCTGGGCGAGAACATTCTGCACAAGCAGCACGTTCTGGCCGTGGCCGGCACGCACGGCAAGACCTCCACCAGCTCCATGCTGGGCTGGATCCTGGAACAGGCCCAGCTGTCCCCCAACTTCCTGATCGGTGGCGTGGCCCCCGGCCTGGGTGTGTCGGCCCGCTTCAATCCAGAACAATCCTTGTTTGTGATCGAGGCCGACGAATACGACACCGCCTTTTTCGACAAGCGCTCCAAATTTGTTCACTACCGCCCCCGCACGGCCATCCTGAACAATCTGGAATACGATCACGCTGATATCTTCCCTGATCTGCACGCCATCCAGACCCAATTTCACCATCTGGTGCGTACCATCCCCTCCACCGGGCTGATTCTGCGTCCCACCCACACCCCCAGCCTGGACGAAACCCTGGCCCGTGGATGCTGGACGCCGGTTGAACAGTTTGGCCCCGACGGAGATTGGGACAGCAAGGCAATCAGCGCCACCTCTTTCGACGTGATGTTCAAAGGCCAGTCCCAAGGCATCGTCCAATGGACACTGACCGGCGAACACAATCGCCTGAACGCTCTGGCCGCCATCGCCGCTGCCCACCATGTGGGCGTCAAACCTGAACAGGCTTGCGCGGCACTGAGCCAATTCGCTGGCATCAAGCGCCGCATGGAAGTGCGTGGCGTGGTCAATGACATTACCGTCTACGACGATTTTGCCCATCACCCTACCGCCATTGCTACTACGCTAGCCGGTTTGCGCAGCCAGACAGGTAAAGCCACCCGAATTCTGGCCGTGCTGGAGCCACGCTCCAACACCATGAAGCTGGGTGCCATGGCTGCCCGCCTGCCCGGTTCGCTGGAAGATGCCGACCTGGTTTTTTGCTACGGCGAGACCCAGGGCAAGCACGCGCTGGGTTGGGATGCGGCCAAGGTCCTGGCTCCTTTAGGGGATCGCGCCACAGCGTGGAATGATTTGGATAAAATGGTTCAGGCCATTGTTCAGGCCAGCCAGCCCGGCGATGCCATTGTCGTGATGAGTAACGGCAGCTTTGGCGGCATTCATCAGCGCCTGCTGGATCAACTGTCACGCTGACCCTCTTATCTATATAGCAGGTGCCTCCATGATCCTCTATCTACACGGCTTTCGTTCCTCGCCTTCGTCCTACAAAGCGCAGCGCCTGAAACAAACCATGCAGGACAGGGGCTTGCTGCACCTGTGGCGCTGCCCGCAATTGCCCGCCAGCCCGGCCCAGGCCATTGCCATGTGCAAGCGCATTGTGGACACGGAAATGCAGGCAGGCATGAGCGCCGATCAATTGTGTGTGATCGGCTCCTCGCTGGGCGGTTACTATGCCAGCCACCTGGCGCAGCACTATCACAGCCGCGCCGTGCTGCTTAACCCGGTGGTCTACGCAGGGCGCGATCTGGCTACGCAGGTGGGCGAGCATGTCTGTTATCACTCGCCCGACCCGTTTCACTTCCTGCCCGACTATGTGGATGAGCTTAACGACATTCACGTACCACGCCCCAGCGATCCCCAGCGCTTTTACCTGCTGGCCGCCAAAGGTGATGAAGTCCTGAACTGGCGCGAGATGGCGGACTGGTACAAAGGCAGCCAAGGTCACATTCTGGAAGGCGGAGATCACGGTCTGACCGACTTTGATCCCTGGATCGACGAAATTTTGCGCTTTGCCCTGCAACAACCTTAACTATCTTTACCGGATGGCCAGCACCATCCAGATGGAAAATCATGTACGTCCTTTTTGAAGACAGCGGTAATTTCAAAGCAGAAAAAATATTTTCTGACAGCGATACCACCATGCAGGTGGAATCCGCGTCTGGCAAACGCAGCAAAATAAAGAAAAACAGCGTTCTATTTACCTTCGAGCAGCCCGCCCCGGCAGAACTGCTGGAAAAAGCCCAAGCGCTGGCCGAATCCCTGGATATCAATTTTTTATGGGAATGCGCCCCCCAGGAGGAGTTTGAAGCGTCCACGCTGGCACAGGATTATTTCGGTCACGCGCCCAGCGCTGTCGAAAAAACCGGCACCATCTTTGCCCTGCACAGCGCACCCGCCTACTTTCACCGTCGTGGCAAAGGGCTGTACCGCCCTGCTCCGCCAGAAATTTTGCAAGCCGCTCTGGCCGCCATTGAAAAGAAACGCCTGCAGCAAGAGCAGATCCAGACCTGGACCGAACAGATGATCAAGGGCGAACTGCCGCCCGAAGTTGCCGAGAAAGCCAGCACCTTCCTGACTCAGCCAGACAAGAACACGCTGGAGTGGAAAGCGTTTGATCAGGCCCAGAAAGAACTAGGTGTCAGCACGGAAAAGCTGCTGCTGTCGCTGGGTGCCTGGTCCAATCCACTGACTTTGCATCAACATCGCTTTTTGGCCGCGCACTTCCCCAAAGGGACAGGCTTTCCGGAGATTGCCCTGCAAAATTGGGGGCAGGACCTGCCCGAGGCCGATGTCACCGCCTACTCGGTGGACGACGCCAATACGATTGAAATTGACGACGCCCTGTCCGTCCAGCATCCGGAACCGGGCCGCCTGCGTATCGGGGTTCACATTGCCGTGCCTTCGCTGGCCTTGGCTCGTGGCAACGAGATCGACCAGATTGCCCGCAATCGCATGGCAACGGTATACACACCGGGCTACAAGATCCCTATGCTGCCGCCTGAGCTGATCGCGCATTTCTCCCTGGATCAAGGGCAGACTCGTCCTACCCTGTCGCTGTATGTAGACGCCGACATCAGCACTGGTGAAATCCTGTCGCATCAGACTCGTCTGGAACGCATTACCGTGGCGGGCAACCTGCGCCAACACGAGCTGGACCCGCTCATCAGCGAAGAAGCTCTGGCCGACGAAAACGCCGAACTGCCCTATGCACAATGGCTGCGTCCGCTATGGAACTTCTCGCGCCAACTATCAGCCCAGCGTGAAGCCGTGCGTGGCAAACCGGAAAACAATAACCGTGTGGAATACAGCTTCGAGCTGGATGGCCCGCACGACGATCCAAACTCCATCATTCGTCTGGTGCCACGCGTGCGCAATGCGCCGCTAAGCCTGCTGGTGGCTGAATACATGATTCTGGCCAATCAGCTGTGGGGCGGTTTGCTGGCCGAGCACAATGTGCCCGGTATTTACCGCTCCCAGCAGTTCATGCGTACGCGTATGTCCACCACCCCCGGCCCGCACGAATCCATTGGTGTGCCGCAATACATCTGGTCGACCTCGCCTCTGCGCCGTTATGTGGACCTGATCAATCAGGGCCAGATTCTGGCGGCGGCCGAGCACGGCATCTCCGCACGCCTGGCCGCCCCCTTCCAGCCCAAGGATGCGGATCTGTACGCCATTATTGGCGCCTTTGAATCGCAATACACCCAGTGGTCGGACTACCAGTCGTCTCTGGAGCGCTTCTGGTGCCTGCGCTGGCTGCAACAAAACGACATCAAGCAAGTCCAGGCCAACTTCATCAAGGAAGATCTGGTGCGCCTGAGCAATGCGCCGCTGGTTCTTCATGTCCCCGGGCTGCCAGCACTTGAACGTGGTCAGGAAGTCACGCTGGATCTGTTGTCCTTCGACGAACTGGCTTTGACGGTGGAAGCCCGTTTGCGCTCGGTCGCCACGGCTGACTGACGATCATGACCAAGCTCGACCGCCGCCACGCGCCCAAAGACTATTTGTGGCTGGCGGTCGCCCTTTCGGCACTGATTCATCTTTTGCTGATCTTCTGGCCGGCTCGCGCGCCCTCGCCCACACCAGCCAACAGTCTGGATGTAGCACTGGTCAATTTCAGTACCGACTCGGCACCGTTAAGCCCCCAACTGTTGGCGCAGTTGAATCTGGATGGCGGCGGAGAGCATCAGCAAGGGCAAGCCAGCAATCCTTTGCCGCTGACCGATCCCAATCTGCCGAATCAGTTAGTGCTGGAAGCCTTGCGTGCACGCCAGCAAAGCCTGGAAGCTGAACAGCAGCGCCTGCTGGGCGAGCTGGAAAGTCAGGACAAGGCACCTTTGTCGACACCCAGCTTTGAATATATTGGCGCGTCCATTGAGCCCGGCCCGGACGACCATGATCTGGACCCACAAGTGCAAAATAGCCAACTGGCGATTTTGCGCGAGCAGATTCGTGAACAACAACGCCAGCCCCGCTACCACTATGTAGGCCCCAGCGCCAAAGCCAGCGAACAAGCCCAGTACCTGGATCAGTGGCGTCAAAAAATTGAGCAGACCGGCACCCGCCACTATCCGAAGCAAAATGGCGAGCAACTGTACGGTCAGCTGCAAATGACAGTCTATATCCGGCGCGATGGCAGCCTGCTGCGTGCCCAGATTACTGAGCCTTCTGATCAGGCCGCCTTGAATCTGGCGGCCCGCCGCATTGTGGAACTGGCCTCCCCCTTCGCCCCCCTGCCCGAACAAGTGGCTCCTGGCGCGGATGTACTCGTCATTACCCGCAGCTGGAGTTTTACGCATGACAGGCTCAGTATGCACGGCACGGATGTGCAATAAGATCGTATTGTCCACAGCAAGCTCTGGCAAAAGCAGACCCTAGGGTAAAATATGCGCTTTCAGCCTTGGGGCTGACACCTCACAACAAGACAAGCATCGCTCAACCATGCCCGACACGACTCCCGCCAAGCGCTACGGCGTTATTGGTCACCCTATCGAGCACAGCCGCTCTCCACAAATCCATACGCAGTTTGCCAGCCAGTTCAATCTGGCCCTGAGCTACGAGCGCATTCTGGCACCACTGGATGGCTTTAACGCCACCGTGGAGGAGTTTTTCAGAGACGGCAGCGGCCTGAATGTCACCTTGCCCTTCAAAGAGCAGGCTTATGATCTGGTGGGCCCACGCTTGAGCCGTCGCGCTCGCATGGCCGGAGCCGTCAATACGCTATGGCTGGAAGATGGACAGTTGCATGGCTGCAATACCGATGGCGTGGGCTTGTGCTCGGACCTGCTGCGTGTCGGCCACAACCCGGAAGGCAAGCGTATCTTGCTGATCGGTGCAGGTGGTGCCTCGCGTGGAGTGGTGTTCCCCTTATTGGAAGCCGGTTGCGAAATGCTGCACATCATCAACCGCACCAGCGCCAAAGCCTACGACATTCGTGAGCAGGTCGTTGCTCTGGACCCGGATGCCTCCCGCCGCCTGAGCGCGGGCGGTCTGGACGATCATTGTGGCGACTGGGACATTGTGATCAATGCCACCTCGGCCAGCCTGAACCAGAATCTGCCCGAACTGCCAGATGCCCGTTATCGCAGCAACTCTCTGGCCTACGATATGTTTTATGCCAGCGAACCCACTGCCTTCATGCGTGCCGCCGAGCAAGCCGGTGCCACACATAGCAAAGATGGCCTTGGCATGCTGGTAGGCCAAGCGGCCGCCAGCTTTCAGATCTGGCACGGCGTAGAGGCCGATGTCGAACCCGTACTGGCCCAGCTGCGCCAGGACATCGGACAAATCTGACGTGCGTCGCCTTCTGGCCCATCCCTGGAAACTGGCTGGCCTGGCCGTTCTGGCCGTGGCCGCTGGTGTTCTGCTTTATCAGATCGCCCTGTTTCTGATGGTGCTCTGGTACAGCGTGGTGCCGCCCCGCATGACCACCTTCATGGCGGCCGAGCAGGGCCAGTTGCGCAGCGCCAATGCGGATGCCGAACTGCGCTATCAATGGGTGCCGTACGACAAGATCAGCGCCAATTTGAAACGCGCAGTGATTGCCTCCGAAGATTCGAACTTCCTGAACCATTCGGGGGTCGAATGGGATGCCATTCGCAAAGCCTGGGAATACAACCGCCGCCAGTCGGAAAAGGGCTCTACCCGCCGTCGTGGTGGTTCTACCATTTCCCAGCAACTGGCCAAGAATCTGTTTCTATCGGAATCACGCAGTTATCTGCGCAAAGGTCAGGAATTGATTCTGACCTATATGATTGAAACCGTCATGAGCAAGGAGCGCATCCTGGAGCTGTACCTGAACGTAGCTCAATGGGGAGAAGGCGTTTTTGGTGCCCAGGCGGCGGCACGCCACTACTTCAAGGTTGATGCGGCCAAGCTCAGTGCCATGCAGGCCGCCCGTCTGGCGGGCATGTTGCCCAACCCGGCCTACTATGACAAAAACCGTAACAGCCCCTATTTGCAATCGCGCACGCGCACTATCAGTCAACGTATGCGACAAGTCGCTATTCCCTGACTGCAATCCGCATTTTTGTTAAGCTAGCCACGTCTTTCCTGGGCCCTATTTTCATGCGCACCGCACGCCGCTATCTCGCTTCCGAAATCTATCGCTCCAGCGCCGTGGTGCTGATTGCCCTGCTTGGCCTGTTCACCTTTTTCGCCCTGATTGAAGAGCTGGACAAGGTCGGTTCCAAGTTCACCCTGATGAATCTGTTTTACATCCAGGCCCTGGAGCTGCCCACCCGTCTGTACGACCTGCTGCCCATTGGCCTGTTGATTGGTGCCACCCTGGCCCTGGCAAGCCTGGCTCAGCGCAATGAGCTGGTAATTTTGCGTGCGTCAGGCGTTAGCGGCCTGCACATGATGCTGATGCTCTGGACCATTACCCTGCCCCTGGTAGGGGGGGCCTTTGTTTTGTCCGAGTATGTCACCCCCATGGCCGAGATCAAATCCAGTGAGCAAGGCATGGCCTTGCTGGGACGTTCCGGTGGCGGCCGTCTGGACAGTGGCTACTGGTTCAAGGAGAGCAATGACAGTGGCGGGGTGCGCATCATCAATATTGCCAACCTGCAGGGCGATGGCAAAGTAAGCGATGTCAGCGTGTTCGACTTCGCGGATGGGCAGCGCCTGAGTGCAATGACTCAAGCGCCCAGCGGACAGTTCCACAAGAACCAGCTGGACTTGCAGGACGTTACCGAGACCCAAGTCAATGAGCAGGCCCACACGGCTCTGTCACAGGATAAGGCACCTGATCAAGCGCTGGTCAAAATTGAAAAACGTCCCACCTTGACGCTGACCACCACGCTAACGCCGGATCGACTGATTGCACGCGTCGTGACACCCGAGCGCATGTCCATTCTGGACCTGAAGGATTACATCGGCTACCTGGACGCGAACAAGCTGCAGACCAAACGTCAGGTTGTGGCCCTGTGGCGCAAAGTCGCTTACCCCTTTACCTTGCTGGTCATGATTACCATTGCTGCGCCTATCGGCTTCATGCAGACCCGCCACGGCGGTGTGGGCACCAAGGTCTTTACCGGTATCTTGCTGGGCGTGGGCTTTTTCATGATCAATCAGTTGGCCTTGAACGTGGCCATGCTCAGCAATCTGGCGCCGTGGGTCACCGCTCTGGTTCCGAACCTGATCGCCATGGCCATGGCCTTGAGTGCTCTTATCATGATGGAAAACCGGCACAACCGGCGTCGTCGCAACTCCAGCACAACCAACTAAATCATGTCCTTAGCTACTTCCCCCGCCATCTGGGCGATTGGTGATATTCAAGGCTGCTGCCACCCCCTGGACAGCTTGCTCAGCCATCCTGATGTTGCAGCCGACAGCCAGGCCAAATTCTGGTTTGCAGGCGATCTGGTCAACCGTGGCCCGGACTCTCTGGGAGCGTTGCGCCTGATTCGTTCTCTGGGCGATCGCGCCGTCTGTGTACTGGGCAACCACGACATTCACTGTCTGGCAGTCGCTGCCGGGGTGCGCAAGCCCGGCAAACAGGATACCTTGCAGGAACTGCTGGCCGCGCCGGACGCACAAGAGTTGCTGGACTGGCTGCGACACCAACCGCTGGCTCATTATGAGCATGGCCATCTGATGGTACATGCCGGAGTGCACCCCGACTGGAGCCCGGAGCAAACGCTGGAATACGCCCACGAGCTGGAAGCACTCTTACGTGCGGATGACTGGCAAGAAAAGATTATTGAGTTGTTCGGCAACAACCCGGATCGCTGGGATGCTGGGCTACAAGGCTACGATCGCCTGCGCGCCATTGTCAGCACCTTGACCCGCATGCGCATGTGCGATGTGAATGGTCGCATGGACTTCAAGCACAAGGGTGCGCCGGATGCCGAGTCCGGCTTGCTAGCGTGGTATGAAATGCCGAATCGCGCCTGTGCCCAGGTCCCTATTATTTTTGGACATTGGTCTACGCTGGGCTTGCTGAACACGCCTACCGTGATCAGTCTGGATACCGGCTGCGTCTGGGGTCGCCAGCTTAGTGCTGTACGCCTGCAAGACCGGCATCTGGTTCAGATTCACTGCCCGGAAAGCAAGAAACCGGGCTAAAGCCATCAGGCCTCGACAGTGACGGCCTCGGGGCACACGACCGCACGGATCTGTTCACGAGCTGTTTGTGCCGTTTGCGAACGTCCCCACTCCGTACAGGATTGAGCCGGCATCAGGTCCAGAAAATGGCAGTGCACAGAGACATTACGCGCACTGAGCAGAACCCAGATATTGCCAACCAGAGACTGCTCGCCCACAAAGGCAAAGCGCTCACTGCGCTGACCTTTCTGCTCAAATACCAGAGCCACCGGCTGAATATCCACATTCAGGCTGATAGCCGTCTCAAACAAACTGGCGTGGAAAGGCTGTACATCCAGTCCGGTTGAAGTGGTGCCTTCAGGGAACAGACCTACGGCATCACCACGCTCAAAGCACACAGCCATTTGCTGGCTGACAATCTGAATGGCGCGACGCTGTCCGCGCTCAATGAAAACCGTCCCTGCACCCGCCACCAGCCAGCCAATCACTGGCCAACGGCGAATATCGCTTTTTGCAATGAAAGAGGTACTACGCACGCTGTTGAGTACAAAAATGTCCAACCAGGAGATATGGTTGGACACATAGAGCACGGATCGATCCTGAACGGCCTGGCCGTGCTGCAGTACACGCACGCCGCAGATCAGCATCAAGAGGCGCGACATGCGCAACACCATGACGCGGCGCCCGCCTGGACGCAATACCGGAAAAAGCAGACCGACGCTTAACAAGCCGACCACGATCCACACAATCAGAGCGACAGCGCGCCAACTAAAACGAAATAAACTAATCAAAAGGCTGCAACCTTGTAGAGAGCTCAGGCCGGTGGCAGGCTGTCCAGATATCGCTGCAGGATCACGCAAGCTGCCATGGCATCATCATCGTCATTATTGCCCAGCAATTCTTGAGCCTCCATGCTGGAGCCCCGCTCATCGACCAGGTCTACTGCAACGCCATAGCGACCGTGCAGTTGGTTGGCAAAACGCCGACACCGCAGCGAAGCATACTGCTCGCCACCATCCAGGGTCAAAGGCAAACCTACCACGACGCGATCGGGCTGCCATTCCTTGAGCAAAGCCTCGATAGCCGCAAAGCGCTGTTCCCGTGTAACGGGCCGCAAAATCGTATAAGGGCGGGCCTGGCGCGTCAAGGTGTTGCCCAGCGCCACACCAATTTTTTTCAGGCCATAGTCAAAGGCCAGCAAGGTTTGCGCCGAGCTGACCATTGACGGTGTTTCGTGTTCAGGCATGGCCCGCAGCACCTGTCAGGGTAAAAGGACTGATTCCCAGCAAGGCCAGGGCGCGATCATAGCGCTCCCCAACCGGGGTAGAAAACAGGATTTCATGGGTAGCCTTGATGCTCAGCCAGGCATTGTCGGCCATCTCGCTTTCCAGCTGGCCCGCAGCCCAACCGGCATAACCCAGCGTGACCAGCATATGCACTGGCCCCTGGCCTTGGGCCACGTCCTGCAGCACATCCCGCGAAGTAGTCAGAGTCAGATCACCTACCCCCAGACTGGAGGTATAGGTTTTATCGGAATCATGGAGAACAAAGCCGCGATCCGTTTGCACCGGTCCACCGAAGTAGACAGAAGTCGCGGCCAGATCAGCCCGGTTTTCCACATCCACCTCGATACGAGACAGCAGCTCAACCAGGCTCAGATCCGTTGGTCGATTGATAACAAGGCCCAAGGCACCTTGCTCATTATGTTCACAGACATAAATCACCGTGTCGGCCAAGCTGCCCGAAACCACACCGGGCATGGCAAGTAACAGGTGGTGCGTTAGATCAGCGCTTTCTTGGATTAGCGGGGACTGGCTAGTGGCACTCATACACACCTCCCGTCAAAACAAACCACCTTGGAACTTGAGATGATCACACTTGGATCATTTCGAAGTCTTCCTTACGAGCGCCGCATTCGGGACAGACCCAGTTCGGAGGGACGTCTTCCCAGAGTGTGCCCGGCGCAATGCCTTCCTCAGGCAAACCTGCTTCTTCATCATAAATCCAGCCGCAAATCAGGCACATCCACGTACGCATAGTATTCCTACTGTATTTGTAAACATAGTCCGATCCGCGTGCAAATCGGGGCAATCCATTAAAATGGGGTTCATATTACTAAATTACTCAACCCGTGACATCCAGAGCCTTGCCGGCCCTGCATGGGTAACCAAGACAAGATGGCTGCTGAAATCAAAAATTCAAGTCCTGCTCTGGCGCTCGTGCTGGCTCCTTATGATCCCAGCGGCGGTGCCCACCTGCCCGCCGATGCCATCACTGGCGCTCATCTGGGCTGCCATATCGTCAGCGTGCCCACCGCCTTGCTGGTGCGCGATAGCGCGCAGCAAGAAAACATTCAGACCCTGGCAGAGGACATTGCCGACGACCAGGCGCGCTGCTTGCTGGAGGACATGAACATTCAGGCCATCAAGTGCGGTCCTGTCTACAGTCCTGAAATCGCCAGCATGGTGGCCGAGCTTTGCTCCGACTACCCTGAACTGCCCTTGGTCCTGCACCTGAGCGCCATGCCCACCGGCCTGGACGAACTGGATGCGGACGATGCTCTTGATGCCAGTTTACGCCTGCTCCTGCCCCTGAGCTCCTTATTATTGATCGACCACCCCAGCCTGGAGCGCTGGCAGGCCGACGAGCTGCTGGGCGACACCCCCGATGCCGTGGAAACCTTGTTGAATAACGGAGCCAATGCCGTACTGGTCACCGGCGTCCCCGGTGCTGCCGGACAATGGCATACGCGCTTTCAGGGACATCACGGTCGTCTGGACTACAGCATGCCGCTGGATGGCGGCCTGCGTCAGCAGGACATAGACAGTTTGCTGGCTACCGCCTGCCTGAGCTTTCTGGCTCAAGGCCACGAGCTGGATAACGCGGTAGAATCAGCCTTGTTGCACCTGCAGGCACGTGCCAGTGACACCTTCCAGCCCGGTATGGGCCACCGCCTGTTCAACCCTGTTGCTCCCCAAAATGACTGACGCCACCACCCTGCGCTTTCCTGCCGGTCTATACGGCATTACTCCCGAATGGGACGACACCGCCCGCTTGTTGAACGCCGTGCGTGCCGCTCACGAAGGGGGGTTGCAGGTCTTGCAGTTCCGTCGCAAGAACGGCCCGGAACCAATCCGCCAGCAACAACTCAAAGAGTTGATCAAGCTGTGCCTGTCTTTGGATCTGCCGCTATTGGTGAACGATCACTGGAGCTGGGCGCAAGAGTTTGACGTGCAAGGCGCGCACCTGGGTAAAAGCGATGGCGAGTTGACCCAGGCCCGTCAGGCACTGGGGCCGCAAGCCCTGCTGGGACGCTCCTGCTATAACAGTCTGGATCTGGCTCGCCAGGCCCTGGCAGACGATGCAGACTACATTGCCTTTGGGGCCATGTACCCTTCCAGCGTCAAACCCGAAGCCCCCCCGGCTGAGCTGAACACCTTGCGACAAGCTCGACTGCTTTGCCAAGAACAAGAACACGAGGGACGGCGTGCTGCCATTGTTGCGATTGGCGGCATCACACCCGAGAAAATGCCCGAACTGCTGGAAGCAGGGGTCGATAGCGTTGCCGTTATCAGCAGCCTGTTTGAAACCAGCGATATACGCGCCACGGCGCAACGCTTTACCGACTACTTTCACGCCCAGGACTCATCGCGCTTTATGCGCTGACCCCTTGCCTGGCCTTGACCTTTTCACATCTGGATTCTTGCCTCATGTCCCGTAACTCCGAACTTTTTGAACGTGCCTGCAAAGTCATCCCCGGCGGCGTCAACTCGCCCGTCCGTGCCTTCGGTTCCGTGGGCGGCACCCCGTGCTTTATCGAACGCGCTCAGGGCCCTTACATCTGGGATGCAGACGGCCAGCAATACACGGACTACGTGGGTTCCTGGGGACCGGCCATTCTGGGCCACTCCGATCCGGACGTTATCAAAGCCGTACAGGAAGCCGCCGTACACGGCCTGTCCTACGGCGCGCCTACCGAAGGCGAAGTCGTGCTGGCTGAAACTCTGACCAAAATGCTGCCGTCCATCGAGCAAGTGCGTCTGGTCAGCTCCGGCACCGAAGCCACCATGAGCGCCATTCGTCTGGCCCGTGGCTTTACCGGCCGCAACACCATCATCAAGTTTGAAGGCTGTTACCACGGCCACGCTGACAGTTTGCTGGTCAAAGCCGGTTCCGGCTTGCTGACCTTTGGCAACCCCACCTCTGCAGGCGTGCCAGCCGAATTTGTCGGCCACACCCTGGTGCTGGACTACAACGATCTGGACGCCGTGCGCGATGCTTTCAAACAGAAAGGCAGCGAAATCGCCTGCATTATCGTTGAGCCTTTTGCCGGCAACATGAACCTGGTGCGCCCAGCCCCCGGCTTCCTGGAAGGCTTGCGCGAACTGTGTACCGAATACGGTGCCGTACTGATTTTTGACGAAGTCATGACCGGCTTCCGTGTTGGCCCTCAAGGCGTGCAAGGCCTGACCGGCATTCGTCCTGACCTGACCACCCTGGCCAAGGTGATTGGCGGCGGCATGCCCGTCGGTGCTTTCGGTGGCCGTCGCGACATCATGCAATGCGTCGCTCCCGTCGGTGGCGTTTACCAGGCAGGCACCCTGTCCGGTAACCCTGTTGCTGTGGCCGCTGGCCTGGCAACCTTGAAGAAACTGGCTCAACCCGGTTTCTACGACACCCTGACAGCCAACACCGCCAACCTGATCCAGGGTTTGAAGGCCGCTGCAAAAGAAGCAGGCGTACCTTTTGCGGCAGACCACCAGGGCGGCTTGTTCGGTATCTACTTCAGCGAAACCGTGCCCACCTCCCTGGCCCAAGTGTCGGCTGGCGACATCGAGCGCTTCAAGCAGTTCTTCCACGCCATGCTGGACAAGGGCGTGTACTTCGCACCCTCGGCCTTTGAAGCAGGTTTTGTTTCGGTGCAGCACACCCCGGACATTACCGACGCCACTGTGCAAGCGGCACGCGAAGTTTTTGCCACCTTCAAAAACTAAAAGTACCAGACACAAAAAAGCGGGCTATATGCCCGCTTTTTTTTATACGCTGAACAATCAGTCTTGCGCCATCTGCCGCAAGACAAAGCGCTGCAACTTCCCTGTCTCGGTACGAGGCAAGGAAGTCACGAACTCAATGGCGCGTGGATACTTGTACGGCGCTGCGTTCTCTTTCACAAAATCCTGCAGCTTCTTTTTCAGCTCATCGTTTCCGGTAAAGCCAGGCTTGAGCACAATGAAGGCCTGCACAATCTGGCCCCGTTCTTCATCGGCGGCACCTACAACGCCACACTCGGCCACAGCCTCGTGCTTGAGCAAGGTGCCTTCCACTTCAGGACCGGCAATGTTGTAGCCCGAGGAAACAATCATGTCGTCGTTACGAGCCTGGTAATACAGGTAGCCGTCCTCGTCCATCTTGAAGGTGTCGCCAGGGAAGTTCCAACCGCCCTGAACAAACTGCTTCTGACGCTCGTCGTTCAGGTACTTGCAGCCTGTTGGCCCCTTTACGGCCAAACGGCCTACCGTACCGACTGGCACCGGATTCAGATCATCGTCCAGAATCGTGGCGACATATCCGGGCACCACTTGGCCAATGGCACCAGCACGCACTTTTTCAGGTGGGCTGGACACGTACACGTGAATCATTTCCGTGCCACCAATGCCATCTGTCATCTCGATGCCGCTGGCCTGCTTCCAAAGCTGACGCGTCGCATCTGGCAAGGCTTCGCCTGCCGACACGGTGGCACGCAAGCTGGCCAAGGAGTAACGATCCACCAAACCAGCCATCTGACGATAGAAGGTGGGTGCGGTAAAGCTCATGGTCACTTTGAAGCGATCAATCATGCCCAGCAGATCGGAAGGCGTCAGACGCTCCAGCAGGACAGTGGATGCACCCACACGCAGCGGGAAGCACAGCAGACCGCCCAGGCCGAAGGTAAAGGCCAAAGGAGGCGTACCGCAGACCACATCATCCGGGGTCAAACGCAGTACGTGACGCGAGAAGGTATCGCACATTGCCAGCACATCACGATGGAAGTGCATGCAACCTTTGGGCTGGCCGGTCGTGCCGCTGGTGAAAGCGATCAGACAAACATCGTCAGCCGCCGTATCGCAAGCGGTGAACTCTTCGGGCTTGTCAGCCAACAAGGCTTCCAGACCCTTGGCGCTTTCATCGTTAAAGCACAGCAGTTGCTTCAGAGCAGGCGTGTAGGAATCATGCGTGGAGTCCATGCAGTGTTCCAGCTCTTCACGCAGGCGCTCGTCACACAAGGCAGCATGAATCTCGGCCTTGTCCAGAATCGTCTTCAGTTCCACCGCCCGCAACAAAGGCATGGTGGGAACCGTGACCAGACCGGCCTTGATGCTGGCCAACCAGCAGGCGGCCATCATGGGGTTATTGGGACCACGCAGCAAAACCCGGTTGCCGGGCACCAGCTTCATGTCCTCAACCAGAACATGAGCAATACGGTTGGTCAGCACGTCCAGCTGCTTGTAGGTCAGGCTGCGATTCTCATCGCCCTGTGCCCACTGCAAAGCCACGCGATCACCATGCCCCGCTGCTACCTGCTCTCCCAACAGCGCCACGGCACAATTGAGACGAGCGGGATAGTCCACATCCGGATTGCCTTCCAGCAACATCTCTGGCCACCACTCCATGGGTGGCAGATTATCGCGTGCAAAGGTATCAAGGTGCGCTGAACGTTCCATCCTTATCTCCTGCGTAGATTACGCCCCACTCAGGCGTAGACCTTGGTCCATCAAAGGCGCCAGCCAAATTGGCAAGGTCTATATTGTTTAGTTCTAAAGGATATTAGCAAAAAAAACGCTCCAGTATCAGCAATCCCGACTACGGGTTATCCGCAGTAGCGCATCATCCTCCGCTGTTTCAAGGGGTATCCTAGACTGATCCCGGCTCCTCTGAGGCCCTTGCCCGCGCAACGCAAAATTCAATAATGAATTTCAGGATATAAGAAATAAATCGATCTTCTGCATGCATTTTTTTCAATTAAGAAAAATTACGGCAGGCATTATTTTTGAAACAAAAAAAAGTATCAAAAAAAGCAGAAAAGTGATTAAGCGAACAGGCGATACAGAGGCAAATGCCTTATACTTCAACTAAATAATCACTTGAATTTAGCCAGCTTATCGTGTCGGATCAAAGTTAGAGCGCCGTCCGAAGATTATTCAAAGCCGTGGCCCTAAAAGTAAATAGCAGACAAGAGTTTGCATTTCCTTACCCAATGCTTTGCCTGCTTTGCCGGTGCTTTCTATCAAGTTGATTAATTTAAGCTTAAAAACGAATTTACTTTGATCTGTCGCAATGTCAAACTTCGAACCAGCCCCTAAGATACCCACCAAGCTAACCCAGCTTGCTCATGGCTGCGGTCTGCGTCCTTCAAAGCTAAACATTTTGGACATGCACCATTAAGGCAAGCTATCTATGATCATGAACGATATCCCCGCTTCCGCCGTCGCCGATGCCGCTCCCGACTTGGAAAGCCGTGCCCATAGCGACGACCACTTCGACACCCGCCTGTGGCTGCGCTTGATGGCCTGCACCAATCTGGTTGAAGGCGAAATTCGCAGTCGCCTGCGTACCGAGCACACGACCACACTGCCCCGTTTTGACCTGATGGCTCAATTGCAGCGTCAGCCCGCTGGCATGAAAATGAGCGAGCTGTCCCGTCACCTGATGGTCACCAACGGCAATATCACGGGCATTACCGATCAGCTGGAAAAAGAAGGTTTGGTCGAACGCATCAAGGTGCTCACCGACCGTCGCAGCTCCCTGATCCGCCTGACACCCAAGGGCAAGCGCCAGTTCAAGAAAATGGCGGCCTCCCACGAGCAGTGGCTACAGGAGATGTTTGCCAACCTGTCGGAAAAAGCGCGCGTCAACCTGTTTGAAGCCCTGGGCGAACTCAAGCTGATCACTCGCAACAACGTGGCCATGGCTGCTCGCGAAAGCTAAGCGCTCCGGCGCGACCAAAGATATGCTCAGGCGGCTCAAAGCAAGTATCATTACTGCTTTGAGCCGCCTTTAACATTGTTTTTCGGATCGCGTCATGGCCGTCAATCTGTTCATTCCCTCTGAATCTGATATTCACCCCGTTGCCGGTGTCAAAATCGGTATTGCCGAAGCCGGTATTCGCAAGGCCAACCGACGCGACCTGACCGTGTTTGAATTGGCCCCCGGTACCAGCGTGGCCGGTGTGTTCACCACCAACCGTTTCCGTGCTGCTCCAGTACAAGTGTGCGAAGCCCACTTGGCTACGCACGATGGCATCCGCGCCCTGGTCATCAACACCGGCAATGCCAACGCTGGCACAGGTCAGGCTGGTTTGGAAAAAGCACAGCAAACCTGCACGGAAACCGCGCGCCTGCTGAACATCCTTCCCCAGCAAGTGTTGCCCTTTTCCACCGGCGTGATTCTGGAGCCTCTGCCCATGGATCGCCTGCTGGGCGCTCTGCCTGCGGCGGTGAACGATCTGGCCGACAACAACTGGTTCAATGCTGCTCACAGCATCATGACCACCGACACGCAACCCAAAATCGTGTCTCGTCAAATCCAGTTGTCGGGTAAAACCATCACACTGACCGGCATCAGCAAGGGCGCGGGCATGATTCGCCCCAATATGGCCACCATGCTGGGTTACCTGGCTACGGACGCCGGTATTGCTCCCGAACTGCTGCGCGATATGTGCCGTCTGGCAGCGGACCGCTCTTTCAACCGCATTACGGTTGATGGCGACACCTCCACCAACGACTCCTTCATCATCATGGCAACCGGCCAAAGCGGTGTCACGGTAGAGTCGATTGCAGACCCGAACTACAACACCTTGCTGGATGCCCTGGTCGACGCCTCGCGCGAACTGGCCCAGAAAATCGTGCGTGACGCCGAAGGCGCTACCAAGTTCATGACCATTCAGATTGATGACGCCGGCTCCAGCGAAGAAGCACTGAAAGTGGCTTACGCCATCGCTCACTCACCTCTGGTGAAAACAGCCTTCTTTGCCTCCGACCCGAACCTGGGCCGTATTCTGTGCGCCATTGGCTACGCAGGCATTAGCGATTTGGACGTGAGCAAATTGCGTCTGTGGCTAGGCGATGTGCTGGTGGCCGTGGACGGTGGCCGCAACCCCGACTACCAGGAAGAAGATGGCCAGCGCGTCATGCAGGAAGCCGAAATTCTGGTACGTGTTTCTCTGGGCCGTGGCCAACACAGCGAAACGGTTTACACCTGCGATTTCTCGCACGAGTACGTCACTATCAACGCGGACTACCGCTCCTGATAAAAAAAACCGCCTCCACCCAATCGGTGGAGACGGTTTTTCCTTACGGACAAGCCCGCCGCTGGCGGGCTTGTTCTATTTCTTGCCCATGCCCTTGACCAGCGAGAGCACCGCCAGAATCAGGAACACGACAAACAGGATCTTGGCAATCGAAGCAGCACCAGCGGCAATGCCACCAAAACCCAGCACAGCAGCCACGATAGCTACAATAAAAAAGATTACGGCGTAGTAAAGCATACGATTCTCCTCATCATCAGTACGTACAGGGACAGCACCTTGTCTGACGGGCCATCTCAACGACAGCTCATGAAATACCTACAGACAAAAAAAGGTTCCCACCCGCTAACGGTCGTACTTGTCGTAGAAGTCTTTAACCTCGCGCTCCGCCTCTTCGCGGGTACGGCCATAGCGCTCTTGCACCAGACCGGCCAATTGCGTGGCATCCCCTTTCACCTTGGCCCACTCATCATCCGTAATTTCGCCCCAGACGCTGCGGGCTTTACCGGCCAGTTGTTTCCATTTGCCTTCGATCGTGTCCTTATTCATACGTTTCCCCTTAGTAGGTCCGAAAAATAAATGACTTACGCTTCTGTGAACGCAACAGCTCTACCGTAGCGGAAGGCGAGCCACTCAAAGGCCACAGATTGAGGAGAAATGTAACAAATTAGCGATATGCCCTGTTCTGAACGAGGCAGGTCCCCTCACACGTCCTTTACGACCCCAAGACAAGGGGCCTCCCCTGCCTACCCAGTGAAAAACGAAAGGATTGGATGCAAAATACAGACAGGAGAAGGCCCAAGCCATTGACAGCAAAGCCTTTTTGCCCTATTATTTTTTGCTTGGCATTTTGCGTGTCAAGATTTTTTTATGTTAGATGGCATTACAGCGGGCTGTTATTGGCCTTTTACGCGATGCCTGTTTGACTCTTTAAGGGATTCCCTATGTACGCGGTTATAAAAACCGGCGGTAAGCAATATCGCATTACTGCTGGCCAAAAACTCAAAATAGAACAGATACCGGCAGACATTGGGCAAGAAATTTCGCTTGACCAGGTTCTGTCCGTCGGCGAAGGTGAAGCACTGCAAATCGGTGCTCCTTTCGTTGCTGGCGCTGTGGTCAAGGCTACTGTTCTTGCGCAAGGCCGTCACGACAAAATCAAGATTTTCAAAATGCGCCGTCGCAAGCACTACCGCAAAACGCAAGGCCATCGTCAAAACTACACCGAAATCCGCATCGAAGCGATCAACGCCTAAGTTGTTGCTAAAAGCGAATTTGGTATTTTCTTCATCTAGGAGCTAAAGAAATGGCACAGAAGAAAGGCGGCGGCTCTACGCGGAACGGCCGTGACTCACAGGCCAAACGTCTGGGCGTTAAAGTCTACGGCGGTCAGGTAATTTCGGCTGGCGGCATCATTGTTCGTCAGCGCGGCACTCAGTTTCACCCCGGCGTGAACGTGGGCATTGGCAAAGACCACACCCTGTTCTCCCTGGTCGATGGCAAAGTTAAATTTTCCATCACTGGTGCTCTGAACAAGCGTACCGTTTCGGTCGTTGCTGGCGAATAAGCCACCCGATCAAAGCGTACTCGCTGCGAAAAAGCCCTGCCGCCCTAGGCAGGGCTTTTTTTATGCATGGCCAACCCGCCATCGCCCAAACCCGCCCACCCGGCTTAGCCAGTCTCCCTACGGCCACAGCAAGAGATTAAAAATCGGCCACTATCACGGCACATACCGGCAGATAAGCCAATCTCCTATACACTAAGCAATTGGGGTTTTTGTTTAAAATGGTCTGCTCCCAGACCAGCAGCCCATACGGTTCTGCGGCCCCTGGACCTATACAGCACTCATCACCATGAAATTCGTAGACGAAGCGACCATTGAAGTGGTCGCAGGCAAAGGTGGAAACGGCGCTGCCAGTTTCCGCCGAGAAAAATTTATTGAAAAAGGTGGCCCCAATGGCGGCGACGGTGGACGCGGTGGCAGCATTTATGCCGAGGCCGACCGTAACGTCAACACCTTGATCGACTACCGCTACGCCCGCCTGCACCGCGCTCGCAACGGCGAAAACGGCCGTGGGTCCGACCAATATGGCGCGGGTGGCGAGGACATCACCCTGCGTGTGCCCGTTGGCACCATGATTTTTGACGCAGAAACCGGCGAGCAGCTGTTTGACATGAAGCGTCATGGCGAAAAAATAACCCTGGCCCAAGGCGGCGCCGGTGGTTTGGGTAACCTGCACTTCAAATCCAGTGTGAACCGTGCCCCGCGTCAATTTACCTACGGCAAGGAAGGCGAGCATCGCAAGCTGCGTCTGGAACTGAAGGTGCTGGCTGATGTCGGTCTGCTGGGTATGCCCAACGCCGGTAAATCCACGCTGATCACCCGCATTTCCAACGCCAAGCCGCGCATTGCGGATTACCCCTTCACCACCTTGCACCCCAACCTGGGTGTGGTGCGTTCGTCCGAAGCCCACAGCTTTGTAGTGGCCGATATTCCTGGCCTGATCGAGGGCGCTTCCGAAGGTGCCGGCCTGGGACACTTGTTCCTGCGCCACCTGACTCGCACCCGTATCTTGCTGCATTTGCTGGACGTATCCAGCCTGGACCCGGACGAGGATGTTGTAGCCAAAGTGGCTGCAGAGGCCCGTGCCATTGTTGAAGAACTGCGTCTGTACAGCGAAGAGCTGTACGCCAAGCCACGCTGGCTGGTTCTGAACAAGCTGGACATGGTCTCGGACCCGGAAGACCTGAAAGCCCGCCTGCTCAAAGAGCTGAACTGGGAAGGCCCGGTCTTTGGTATCTCCGCCCTGACCGGTGTCGGTACACAGGATCTGGTCTATCAGCTGCAGTCCTGGCTGGATGAAGAAAGCCGCAAAGAGCATATCGAGCAAGATATTGCCGACGGCACCCATATTTACGACGAGAGGTTTGCCCCAGACTGATCGTGCTACACAGGTCCAGGATCTAGACTCCAGGACTGAACCCCAAAATGCCCGGAAGACGCGGTTAAGCCAACCGCCCTACTCCTGGCATTTTCTCTATTTACACGCCAAGCGATGGATTTCTGAACTCGTCATGCAGCACTCTTCTCATTCTGAATCGGCCGTTGCGCAATCGCGCCGATTGGTTATTAAAGTAGGTTCCTCCCTGGTCACCAACGAGGGCAAAGGGATTGACCTGGATGCCGTAGAGCAATGGGCTACCCAGATTGCTCAACTGCATGCCCAAGGCAAGCAATTGGTGCTGGTTTCCAGCGGTGCCATTGCCGAAGGCATGGCCCGCCTGGGCTGGCCGCGCCGACCGAAGGCCATGAATGAGTTGCAAGCGGCGGCGGCCGTCGGCCAGATGGGCTTGATTCAAGCCTATGAAGTGGCTTTTGCCCGCCATGGTGTGCGCACCGCTCAGATTCTGCTGACCCATGAAGATCTGGCCGACCGCCATCGCTACCTGAATGCACGAGGCACCATCAACACCTTGCTGGACCTGGGTGTAGTCCCCATCGTGAACGAGAACGACACGGTGGTCACGGATGAAATCCGCGTGGGCGACAACGATACATTGGGCGCACTGGTCACCAATCTGATCGAAGCCGAAACCCTGATTATCCTGACCGACCAGGCTGGCCTTTACAGTGCCGACCCGCGCAGCAATCCTGATGCGCAGTTCATCTCGCTGGGACAGGCGGGCGATCCGACGCTGGAAGCCATGGCAGGCGGCTCGGGCAGCAATATCGGCACCGGCGGCATGATCACCAAAATCCTGGCCGCCAAACGCGCTGCGCAAAGCGGTGGCCACACCATTATTGCCTCTGGCCGCGAACAGCAAGTCCTGTCCCGCCTGGCGCAAGGTGAGCGCATCGGCACCGAGCTGCGTGCCACCCTGCCCGTACGCTCGGCCCGCCAACGCTGGCTGGTCGACCAGTTGCGTGTGCGTGGTCGCGTATCGCTGGACGAAGGCGCTGTACGTGCGCTGGTAGACGGTCACAAGAGCCTGCTGCCCGTCGGTGTCACCCATGTAGAAGGCGAATTTGACCGTGGCGACGTGGTGGCCTGCGTGGACAAGCACGGCGTGGAATACGCCCGTGGTCTGATCAACTACTCCTCGGACGACACCCGCCGCATCATGGGCCAACCCAGCCACCTGATCAATGAATTGCTGGGCAGCGAACACGATACAGAGCTGATACACCGTAACAATATGGTGTTCCCACGCAGTGCACCGGATCAGGACTAATCCTTGACCCCTACCCTGCCCGCCTGTTGAAATAGACGGATAAAACGTATCGAATTGCGACAGTGCGCGCGGTTTTTGCGCGCCTGATTGCAACACTTTCCCTTTCGGGCGATGCGCCCAAGGAACCGTATGAAGATCCTCGTGCTAGGTGCTGGCGTAGAAGGCGTAACCAGCGCTTATTATCTTGCCCGCCAAGGACACAGCGTAACGGTCATCGACCGCATGGCTGGGCCCGCTCTGGAAACCAGTTTTGCCAACGCCGGTCAGTTGTCCTTTGGCTATGCCTGCCCTTGGGCTGCGCCGGGTATCCCGCGCAAAGCCATCAAGTGGATGTTCGACGAGCATCCGGCCCTGACGATTCGCCCGGATGGCACGCTGACACAAATCAAGTGGCTGCTGGCCATGTGGCGCAACTGCACAGCAGACCGCTACGCCATCAATAAAGAACGCATGGTGCGTCTGGCTGAATACAGCCGCCACTGCATGGCCGAGTTGCGCGCCCAGACCGACATTCAATTCGAGCACCGTGCCCAAGGCACCTTGCAGCTTTTCCGTACGCAAAAGCAGCTGGACGGCATTGCCGCCGACATCGAGGTCCTGAAAGAAGCTGGCGTGCCCTACGAGCTGCTGTCCGCCTCCGAATTGCACACGATTGAGCCGGCTCTGCGCCACGTAGAGCACAAACTAAGCGGTGGCCTGCGCTTCCCGGAAGATGAAACCGGCGACTGCCAGATGTTCACCCGCCGCCTTAGCGAATTGGCCGAGAAGGAAGGCGTGGAATTCCGCTGGAACCAGAACATTCAGCGCATTCACAGCAACGGCACGCAGATCAGCGGCGTCCAAAGCTCCGATGGCCTGTTGACTGCCGATGCCTACGTGGTGGCCTTGGGCTCCTGGTCTACGGGTTTGATGAAAGACCTGCAGGCCATCCCGGTCTACCCGTTGAAGGGCTACTCCATTACCGCCACAATTGCGGATGCCTCGCGTGCGCCTCAGTCCACGTTGCTGGATGAAAGCTACAAGATCGCCCTGACCCGCTTTGATAATCGCATTCGCGTGGGCGGCATGGCCGAGGTCGTCGGCTTTAACAAGCGCCTGAATCCCCGCCGTGAACAGACCTTGCTGATGGTCCTGAATGATCTGTTCCCCGGCAGCTATCAAAGCGATGCAGATCTGCATTTCTGGACCGGCCTGCGTCCCAAGACGCCGGACAGCACCCCAATTGTGGGGCGTAGCCGCTACTCCAATCTGTTCCTGAACACCGGCCACGGTACGCTGGGGTGGACCTTGGCTACCGGCAGTGCACAATTGCTGGCTGATCTGATCAGCAACAAGGAGCCTGCCATCCGTGCAGACGACTTGTCGGTGCAGCGCTACTACTAAGCCCTGCCCCCCACAGCATGAACAAAGGCTCTGCCGGTATAACCGACAGGGCCTTTTTCAACTGCCCTGCCCTGATGACATCCTGACTAGGCCAGCAACTGGCAATTAGCAGCGAACATATAGCCCCAGTTATGAATCGAGCGGATAGGCAGAACCGTGCCTCCCTGGTTGAATTTGCGTCTCATACGGCTGACCAGAACGCCCAGGCGGTTGATATGCGAAGCACCGGGCGGATTGCTGATTACATCCGTTTTACTAGCCACAGCCCGCATCAACTCGTAATGACTGGCCCGGCGATCCTCTTCGCGCAGCAATCGGACGATGAAGGCGCGCTCCGTGCTGGTCAGGCTAAACGAGATCCCGACAGGCGATATCAAGGCCCAGCCCTCCTGATCCAGCACCCACTCCTGGGGCTGAGACGGTTCAGGAATGATGGGCATCTGCATCATGCGCCGCTGCAAGCTGTGCAAACTGGCTGCCAGCAACTCCAAAGACGCATCCCTGGGGCAAAACTGATCTCCGCCGCTATGCAAGGCTTGCAGCATGGCCGAGTCCGTCGCATCGGACTGCATCAGGATTCCAATTTGCGGACACAGCATACGTAAGCGCACGGCCGCCGAGCAGATTTCCGCCAAGGCCCCGCCCAACCAGGCAATACATATCGAACCGGCGTAACGGCCCCGCGTTTGGGCCAACTGCAGCAAAGCCGTCGCATCCGGGCAAAAAATAAGACGATAACCACGTTCTGCCAGAGCCTGAATTTGTTGTTCTAGTAAGTTTCGATCAGGGATAGCCGTGGCCAGGTACAGAACAACAGGACCGCCAGCAATTTCATTTGCAACCGACATAGTTGATACCTTAACTATAATGACATCTGATGACTATGCCGGACAGTATAAATCACGACTGTGATTTTTAATTAAAACCATCGTGTTTGGCTTTACATCAACAATCTGTTGTGTGAAACATTTCTCCGAACGCCTTCGCCACGCACGTCAACATCGCGGTCTTTCTCAGGCAGATTTGGCACGTCTATGCGGATTGACCCAGAGCGCCATCTCCAATTATGAAAATGGCACTCGTCGGGATGCACGTGAAATTCTGGAGTTGAGCAGAGCCTTGAATGTCAGCGCTTTGTGGTTGCGCAAGGGTATCGGCACGATGGAGTTCACGCAGGACAGCTACACATTGTCCGAACCCCTGGATGGTCCTCCCATTGTTACCTGGCCTTTCCGTCTGTTTTCCGTCGATGAAGTGGTTGCTTTGGCAGATGGCGAACGTGATTTGCTCGATCGCACTTTGCGTCATTTACTGGACGGCATGAAAAAACGCTAGGCACCGTACGTTCTACCCGCCTATACCGCCTGCCTTGTTAAACGCCCCTGACATTCAAGCTTTAAGCACAGGCTTGAACCCGACAAATCTGGTGCTGCCCCCATCTTAAGCTTCTCTTCGTTTCATTCAGCCGGTTAAGCCAGACATTTTTATCACATACGACATCTTTACTCAAAACCATCGTGCAGGGCGTTCCATGAACAATCTGTACTGTGAAACACTTCTCTGATCGCCTCCGCCACGCCCGCCTGCAACGCGGCTTTTCTCAAGCCGAGCTGGCTCGTCTGTGCAACCTCAGTCAAAGCGCCATCTCCAATTACGAGAGTGGTACGCGGCGTGACGCGCGCGAAATACTGGATCTGGCCAAAGCCCTGAATATCAGTGCTCAATGGCTGAAAAACGGGCTGGGCAATATGGAGCTGAGTGCAGCCCATGCCACCACCTTGCAAGACTCCGGCGAAGGCCCACCGATTGTGACCTGGCCCTTCAACCGCTTTTCCGTGGACGAGATTGTGGCTTTGCCACCCAAAGAGCGTGACCACCTGGATCAAACCATCCGTCATCTGCTCAACGGTATGAAAAGAAAATAAGCCTTATACGTCCACAAGCAGCTCCAAGATACCTATACTTGTCAGCACGCAGGGGTACTCGCCATTTGGCGGGTTGAGATAAACCCTCGTACCAGTACGGATAATGCCGATGCTGGGAGCGTGTGCCACAGGTGCAATGCCTGCACGGCACTTCTTCCTATATCGGCTCCACCATTTCTTTGGAGCTGCAATGACAAGCAAAACCCCTTCTTTTACGGCCACAGCGGCCAGCGTAGACCCGGCTGCGATCCAGCCCTTACCCAACTCCCGAAAAATCTACCAAACCGGCTCACGGCCTGATCTGCGTGTGCCTTTTCGGGAAATCTCCCTGGCTGATACGCCCAGCCACTTCGGCGCCGAGCCGAATCCTCCCTTAAGCGTTTATGACACCAGTGGTCCTTACACGGACCCCTCGGTGCAGATCGATATTCGCAAAGGCCTGCCACCGCTACGCCAAGCCTGGATCAGCGAGCGCAAGGACACCGAGTTGATGGCAGGACTCAACAGCCAGTACGGTCAAGCCCGCCAGGCCGACCCGGAACTGGACACGTTACGCTTCGAGTTGAAGCGTCAGCCTCGACGCAGCATTTCAGGAGCCAATGTCACGCAAATGCATTACGCACGGCGCGGCATCATCACTCCCGAAATGGAGTTTGTGGCGATTCGGGAAAATCTGCGACGCGAGCAATACATTGAAAGTTTGCGGGCCAGCGGTCCGCAAGGCGAAGAGATGGCTCGTCGCCTGACCAAGGTACACCCTGGTCAAGGTTTCGGCGCCAGCTTGCCCACCACGGTCACCCCCGAGTTTGTTCGTGATGAAATTGCGCGTGGCCGAGCCATTTTGCCCGCCAATATCAACCACCCGGAAACCGAGCCCATGATTATTGGCCGCAATTTCCTGGTGAAGATCAACGCCAATATCGGTAACTCCGCCCTGGGCTCCACCATTGGCGAAGAGGTCGAAAAAATGACCTGGGCGATTCGCTGGGGTGCGGACACCATCATGGATTTGTCCACGGGCAAGAATATCCATGAGACGCGCGAATGGATTATTCGCAACTCGCCGGTTCCTGTCGGTACGGTGCCTATTTACCAGGCCTTGGAAAAGGTCGGCGGCATTGCCGAAGATCTGACTTGGGATATTTTCCGCGACACCTTGATTGAGCAGGCCGAGCAAGGCGTGGACTATTTCACCATTCATGCCGGTGTGCGTTTGCCCTTTATTCCCATGACGGCCAGCCGCATGACAGGCATTGTTTCGCGCGGTGGTTCCATCATGGCAAAGTGGTGTCTGGCGCATCACCGCGAAAGCTTCCTGTACGAGCATTTCGAGGACATCTGCGAGATCATGAAGCAGTACGACGTGGCTTTCTCGCTAGGCGATGGCTTGCGTCCCGGCTCGGGCTATGACGCTAATGATCAGGCACAATTCGCGGAACTGCGTACCCTGGGCGAGTTGACCCAGGTAGCGTGGAAGCATGATGTTCAAGTCATGATTGAAGGTCCTGGTCATGTGCCTTTGCATCTGATTCCAGAGAACATGCAGTTGCAGCTGGAGCACTGTCATGAGGCCCCCTTCTACACCTTGGGGCCTTTGGCAACAGACATTGCGCCGGGCTACGATCACATCACTTCCGGTTTGGGTGCGGCGATGATTGCCTGGCAAGGTACGGCGATGCTGTGCTATGTGACGCCCAAGGAGCATCTGGGCTTGCCGAACAAGAAGGACGTGAAGGACGGCATCATCACTTACAAGATCGCAGCACATGCCGCGGACTTGGCCAAGGGGCATCCTTCGGCGGCATTCCGGGACAATGCCTTGTCCAAGGCACGCTTTGAATTCCGTTGGGATGATCAGTTCAATCTGGGTCTGGACCCGGATACAGCGCGTGAGTTCCACGACGAGACTTTGCCTAAAGACTCCATGAAAGTGGCGCACTTCTGCTCCATGTGTGGGCCCAAGTTCTGCAGCATGAAGATTTCGCAGGATGTACGGGACTATGCCAAGGCTAATGGTCTGGATGAACAGTCCGCTGTGGATCAGGGGATGAAGGAAATGTCAGTGCAGTTTGTTCAACAGGGCAGCAAGCTGTATCAGGAGGCTTGATGCTGCGTTGAATACGGGCCTGGTGTGAACATGATCTTTGTTTGATCAGGCCTTGATGGGTTAAAGCCCTGGGTGGATTCTTTCTGCCTGGGGCTTTTTCTTTTTGGAGCTCCGTCATCTCATTTGATTGGAAAGCGAGGTTTAACAGTCAGAAGAGATCGTTGCTGAAGACGCCAGTTAAGCCTAGCTTCAGGGTGTCCGGGCTGAGGGTTTGCCGGTGCTGCGCACCGGTGCCCTTGTCAGGAGATAGCTACGGGCGCATCCTGAACTCGCCGGGTACTTGGTCCCCCGGACCAAGTACAAACGTCCGGCTCAAACAGCAGGATGCTTGCACCCCTACGCTATCTCCCGACCGCGGCAAACCCTCTGAACCGCCCGGACACCCTGAAGCTAGGCTCAACTGGCTCACAATCGTTTTTTTCTGGACAGTTCAAACTGCATCCTTGAATGGCGTGTGGCACTTTCCTGGTCTGCGTCGAATCTCTGACCTCTGACCTATCACCCATCACCTATCACCTATCACCTGAGACCTTTCACCTCCGACCTCTCTCCTCAGTCCCTTCACCTCAGACGCCAAACCTCAGACCCAAGATCCGAGATCCGAAATCCCAAATCCCAAATCCCAAATCCCAAATCTCACACCCAGACCCTCAATACATGATTGCTTGAATAGCCACGGTATGAGCCCTTGGGGGCGGTGGGCACCCGGAGGGGCGATTCAGAGTACTTGCCGCAGGCGAGGGCTCGATCGGGGGTGCAAGCACTCTGCTGTTTGAGCGGGACGCTTGTGGTT
>NZ_JAPKMZ010000006.1:0-345221 GCF_026344155.1 Alcaligenes nematophilus
CCGGGTTTTACACCCTGTCAGTTTCCTGACCAGTCATTCAAGCTTCGGTGCGGGCCTCTTGGCCAAGGCGGTGAAACTTGTCTAACTGCTCTCTGCGGCGCTTCGGGTAAACCCTGTGTGTGCTGCAGCGAGAAAAGAACTATAGCACGACGATTTTCGACTTGGCAAGTTTTTTACCTGAATATTTCATGTAAAAGAGGCGGTTTACAGTAGCTTTCCACTTAGATCATTGTTATATATAACAAATCTTAAATGAAACTAAATAATACTGAAATGACTGTATCTCGTTCATAGCTGGAGAGACACCAGAACTGGCAGGTGAAACGCCAGGATGCCCCATCGCAGAACAGGTCGATTCCGGGCTTTTCCTCTCCAGCTCAGCAACGATTCTCTTGTTTCGCGCTGAATTCCCGCCCCAAACGTGTTTTCGCAGACAGACAGACAGACAGACAGACAGACAGACAGACAGACAGACAGACAGACAGACAGACAGACAGACAGACAGACAGAAAAGATAAGAATGCAGTTGCGATCCTGGGGAAGACTGCACAAAGACCCGGCTATCACCATGGGCCGCTAATCTAGAACCTGGTCTACAACACTCTATATATAGAGCGCCGGTCATCCCTCTATATATAGAGGCATACCAATCGCCCTACTTTTGACCCACAAACCCCTCTCTATATAGAGACACCCCATCCAGGCAGATAGGTAAGCCACATCTCCCCTATTACAATAGGCGGACAAATAACTCTGTATGCAGACTATGGCTCGCTCATCTTCTCAAGCCCCTGCGGCACAGCTCAGCCTGATTGGCGAAGAAATACTCTCCGGCAATCTCCTGACCGAGAACATCCTGACGCAAGCTGCCCGCCTTCCCAGCGACTGGCGTGCCACATTGGATCGCCCGGAACTGCAAGACATACTGGCAACTCTGGCCAAGTGGTTGGACAAGGAGTGCCAGGATGGTGCCTCTATTTACCCGGCCGCCCCTTTCCGCGCACTGGAACTGCTGCCATTGCAAAAAGTCAGCGTAGTGATTCTGGGCCAGGATCCTTATCACGGGCCCAATCAGGCGCAGGGATTGTCATTTTCCGTACCTGACACTTGCCCGGCCCCACCCAGTCTGCGCAATATCTTTAAAGAGCTGGAGCTGGAATATCCCGACACCACCTTGCCAAGCAGTCATGATCTGAGCAACTGGGGTCGACAAGGAGTCTTGCTATTGAATACATCGCTGACTGTAGAAGATGGTTTGCCTGCCTCTCACGCCAAGAAAGGTTGGGAGCAGATTACTGACTCCCTGCTGATGAACCTGGCCCAGCAGACTACACGCCCTATTGTTTATATGTTGTGGGGTGCTCACGCCCAAGCCAAAGAAGCACTGATTCAGCAGCACTCCCAGCATCCTTACCTGATTTTGAAGGCCAATCACCCTTCCCCCTTGGCTGCTCGCCGCCCCCCTGTTCCTTTTATTGGCTGTGGTCATTTCCAGCAAGCCAATGAGTGGCTCAAAGAGCAAGGCGTCACTCCCATACAATGGTTTGCCACCGGCGCTTGACCATCCGTTCCCCTTACCTGATCCAGAACCATGCCTTTAAGCCCTGCCAATCCAGAATTAAGCTCTCAAGAACAACATGCTCTTTGGTCGAACGAACTGCTCGAACAATATGGCTGGCAATTTCAGGGAGAAACGCCATTTGCCGTCCCCTTAAGCAGCCTGCCCTTGCTGGATGAATTGTTCAAGTTTGTGAACGAGACCATCAAGGACTCTTTTGATCGCTCTTTATTCTGCTGGACTGATCTTAAACAAGACAGCAAAGGTCTGACGGCCTGGTATCTGGGCGTCGAAGATTACGACGAAGTGCTGGAGCCTTATATAGAGAGCCTGTCTACCAAGGCCCTGGCCCAGAGTGATGCAGTAGAAAGTCCACCGTCCGAATAAAAAGACACCGGCAAGCATTGATACAGGCAGTCAGGGATACATGCCCCAAAAACCGCTAACGACTCTCCGGCTTGCTGGCTGCCCTGGAACCTGTAAAAAAAACAGGCAGACGCGGATCAACAACACCGGAAAACCCGGAAGTCATAAAAAAACCCGGCGCCAAGGCCGGGTTCTTCAAATAAAAGCCAAGTCTTCTGTTCTCTTATCTTTAAGGTTGCACACCTGCTGCGTGCGCCTGCTGGTCTGCATGATAGGACGAACGCACCATGGCACCAACCGCCGCATGGGTAAAGCCCATTGCATAGGCCTCGCGCTCAAACATCAAGAATTCATCAGGCGTCACGTAGCGCATCACGGGCAAGTGGTGGCCGGATGGCTGCAAATACTGGCCAATGGTCAGCATATCAATATCGTGAGCTCGCATATCGCGCATCACTTCCAGAATCTCTTCGTTGGTCTCACCCAAGCCAACCATCAAACCGGATTTGGTTGGAATGTTTGGATGCAACTTCTTGAACTCTTGCAGCAGTTTCAAGGAGTGGTGGTAATCCGAACCAGGACGCGCCTGCTTGTACAAGCGAGGTACCGTTTCCAGGTTGTGGTTCATCACATCTGGAGGGCAGGCATTCAGGATCCCCAACGCACGGTCCAGACGAGCACGGAAGTCCGGCACCAGCACTTCAATAGTCGTAGTTGGCGAATGCTCGCGCACCTGACGGATACATTCCACAAAGTGGGCAGCGCCACCATCACGCAAATCGTCACGGTCTACGGAGGTAATAACCACGTAGGACAACTTCATGGCACCAATGGCCTTGGCCAGGTTGGCAGGTTCATTCTCGTCCAGCGGGTCAGGACGACCGTGGCCCACATCACAGAATGGGCAACGACGTGTGCACTTGTCGCCCATGATCATGAAGGTTGCCGTGCCCTTGCCAAAGCACTCCCCAATATTGGGACAGGAGGCTTCTTCACACACCGAGAACAGCTTGTGCTCGCGCAGCGTTTCCTTGATCTCGTAGAAACGGGAGTTCGGTGCAGCCGCCTTCACCCGAATCCAATCAGGCTTTTTCAAACGCTCTGCCTGCACGACCTTAATGGGAATGCGCGAGGTCTTGGCCTCGGCCTTCTGCTTTTGCGTTGCGTCGTATTCGACAACGCGAGGGCGTACAGTAGGTTTGGAATCGACGGACGTATCTGTAGGGGTGGTCATAGGCGTCTAAATAGAAAAACAGCGTGCGGGCAGCATCACTAAACGATGGGCGCAGTGGTCAATTGTAGCCCCTTCGCTTTACAAGCGCCTAGAACAAGGGCGATAGTTTGTACCAGACCCCTCTAATATAGAGGTCGACCTAACGATGCAGCAACACCCGAAAATAAAACCTGCACATACTATAAGTACGGAGACTTGCATGTCACAAGAGCACCCCGCCGATCCCGTCCTGCTGGAACAGCATCAGGGACTGGCCCGCATCACCTTAAACCAGCCCGCCAAGTACAACGCCCTGTCTGAAGAGGTGTTGGACTCTTTACAACACATTCTGGACAAGCTGGCCCAGGACCCCAGCTTGCAGTGCGTCATTATCCAGGCGGAAGGCAAGGCCTTTTGTGCCGGGCACGATCTGAAACAGATGCGCTCCAAGCCCGAACACGACTACTACCGGGATCTGTTCAGCCGCTGCAGCCGCGTCATGCAAGGTGTGCTGGCCTTGCCCGTGCCGGTGATTGCTCGTGTGCAAGGGCTGGCCACTGCAGCGGGCTGTCAGCTGGTTGCTACCTGCGATATGGCTGTAGCCACCGAGTCCACTCGCTTTGCGGTTTCCGGCATTAACGTTGGCCTGTTCTGCTCCACCCCCGCTGTTGCCCTGTCGCGCTGCGTGCCGCCCAAGGCCGCCATGGAAATGTTGATGACGGGCGAATTTATCAGCGCCCAACGTGCTCAAGAGTTGGGGTTAATCAATTACGCCGTAGCCGAAGACCAGCTGGATCAAACCGTACAGAAACTGGTCGACAGCATCATGGCCAAGAGTCCGGTTGCCGTCCGTGCAGGCAAGGCCATGTTCTACCGCCAGCGCAGCCTGGCTATTGAACAAGCCTACGACTACGCCGGCCAAGTCATGGCTGACAATATGATGAGCAATGATGCCTGCGAAGGTATTGATGCATTTATCGAAAAACGCGCGCCACACTGGAGCGGAACCTGAGGCGGCACTTGACGAATAAATAACAATATAAAGATGAGCGCCGCCACATGCGGCGCTTTATCGCTGCACTATTTAAGCTGCCGCTGCCTGTAGGCGCAGAGCCATCGCTTGCGATAGATAATTAGACAAATACTGTGCAACCTCGTCCATGGGGACCACGACGCCTTGCGAACGCATATCTGTTGTTTGCAGCCCTTCATAGCCACAGGGATTGATGCCGCTAAATGGGCTTAGATCCATGCCTATATTCAAGGCCAGTCCATGGTAAGAGCGGCCATTGCGAATCTTGATCCCCAATGCGGAAATCTTGGCCAACTCCTGCCTTGCCACCCCTTGCGGTACATAGACACCCGGTGCCCCTGGCTTGCAGCAAGCACCTTCGACACCAAAATGCGTCAGACAGGCAATAACAGCCTCTTCCAAAAGGCGTACGTATTCTTTGACGTATAAGCCTACCCGGCGCAGATCAAACAGGCAGTACACCATTAACTGCCCTGGGCCGTGATAGGTAATCTGCCCGCCCCGGTCGGTTTGCACCACGGGGACGCCACCGGGATTCAGTAGATGTTCCGGCTTGCCGGCTTGCCCTTGAGTGTAGACAGGCGTGTGCTCGACAAGCCAGATTTCATCAGGAGTCTCCGGCTCGCGCTGCTCGGTAAAGTCGCGCATTGCCTGCCAGATAGGTTCATAGGCGCTAGGCCGCTCAAACCACTTGATACGAACTGAGTCGAACATGAACGCCTGATCCCTGCTTTACATCACCACACGCACCAGATGATGCGCATGCAGGGCACGGTAAAGATTATCCAGTTGCTCACGCGAAACAGCGCGCACCGTGAAAGTCAGGCCCGTGTAGTTGCCTGCCTTGCTGGGACGCACCTCGATAGTGGCAGCGTCAAAGCCTGGATCATGTTCCAGCACGATAGCCAGCAATTCGTCTTGCAGGGTTTCGTGAGTCTGGCCCATGACTTTGATGGGAAAGTCACTGGGGTATTCGATCAACGATTCTTCGGGGGAAATTGTCATGCTTGCTCCGCAGCCTTGATGGCCTTGTCATAGCCTTCACGTAATTTGGCAAAGACAGGGCCGGGTCGTCCGTCGCCGACGGGCTGACCGTTAAATACAACGATGGGCAGCACCTCTTTGGTAGCTGACGTCATCATGATCTCGTCGGCAGTGTCGACCTCTTCACGAGAGATCTGACGCGCCTGAAAAGCTATACCCGCCTGGGCGGCCAGCTCTTCCATCAAACTGTAGCGAATCCCTTCCAGGATCAAATTGTTGCGCATGGGTGCCAGCAAAGTACCGTCGCGCACAATCCAGATATTGCAGGAGGCCCCTTCGGTCAGAAAACCTTCTCTGAACTGAATAACCTCGTCCACACCGGCTTCCAGAGCCTGCTGCTTGGCCAACACATTGCCCAGCAAGGAAACGGATTTTATATCGCAACGCAGCCAGCGTTCATCTTCAATAGCCACTGCCTTCAAACCCGTTTCGCGTTCTTGCTGCACACGCTTGAAGGGCGAGACCATGATGAAGATGCTGGGCGGCACATTGCTGGGGAAGGCATGGTCGCGCTTGGCAACACCGCGCGTCACCTGAATGTAGACCATGCAGTCAGCACCCCGGCCCGAACGTGCCAGCATATCCAGCACCAGCTTTTCCCATTCACGGCGAGTGAACGGGTTGGTGATGCCCACTTTTGCCAGACTGCGCTCCAAGCGCCCCAGGTGCCCATCAATACGAAAAGGTTTCCCGTGATAAGCAGGCACGACATCGTAAATGCCGTCGCCAAAGATAAAGCCACGATCCAGTACCGAGATCTTCGCTTCACCCAAGCGCACAAAGTCGCCGTTCAAATAAACAATGCTGTCGGGGTCAATGCCTGCAATCATAGGATTTAGCCTCGCACCAAGGAATTATTCAAACATCAAGCGCACTTTGTCGGCCATACGACCAAAAAAACCTGCCTCGGGCACATCTTGCAGCACCAGCAAAGGCTGCTCTGCCAAAACTTTGCCATCCAGGGACAAAGTCAGTGTACCGACCTTGTCACCCTTGCTCAACGGAGCCAGCAAAGGCTGGGTATAGTTGGCAACCGGCTTGATTTCCGAGGACTTGCCACGAGGAACTGTCAACCACAAGGCTCCTTCTGTACCCAGGCCTACATTCTCGACCTCACCTTCCCAAACACGGGCGGTGACAGCAGGATTGCTGGCGTCGTACAGTTTGACCGTTTCAAAGTTCTGGAAGCTCCAGTTCAGAAGCTTCAGGCTGTTTTCTGTACGGGCGGCATCGTTCGCTGTACCCACGACAACCGACACCACACGACGACCATCGCGCAAGGCCGTCGACACCAGGCAGTATCCGGCCGATTGGGTATGGCCGGTTTTCAGACCATCAACTGTATTGTCCAGCCACAGCAGGCGGTTACGGTTGGGCTGCTTGATATTGTTGTAGGTGTACTCTTTTTGGCTGTAGTAGTGCAGATACTGGGGGAAGCGGGCAACCAGTGCCGCGGACAACACGCCCAGATCACGTACCGAGGTCAGATGCTCGGGATCAGGCAAGCCGGTGGAGTTCTTGAAATGCGTAGCCGTCAAACCCAGCTTGGCGGCTTCTTCGTTCATCAAGGCGGCAAAAGCACCTTCGCTACCCGCAACGGCTTCGGCCAAGGCAACAGAGGCATCATTGCCCGATTGCACGATCACACCTTGCAGCAGATCATTCACGGCCACTTGCGAATTAACTTTCACGAACATGCGCGAACCTTCGGTGCGCCATGCCTTGTCCGAAATCACAACGGTCTGATCCAGCTTCAGGCGACCGGATTCCAAAGCATCAAAGACCAGATAGGCCGTCATCAGCTTGGTCAGGGAGGCAGGCTCGACCTGTTCGTTCAGCCCTTCTGCCGCGATGATCTGGCCACTATTAACGTCCATGGACAACCAGGCACGTGCCGTCAGGCTAGGTGCGGGTACAACGGACAAATCACCTGGCAAGGCAGGCGTCTGAGCGCCAAGCACTTGAGCCGACTCTGTCGGGGTAGGGGTTTGAGTCTGTGCCTGAGCCACCATAGGCAGCGCCAGGGCAAGTGCCACCACACAACGAGAGAGGACTGGAGATGCAAATTTTTGAATAGAAGTCATGGAAAAAATCGATTGCTTTGACAGTGGCGGAAAGAACCCATTATGGCAGAGCCATCTGGGCCTGTGAGGGGCAAGGCCCCTGAGTCTGAACAGGAAAACGCAACGATTTGAAAGCAAAACCCGGCTTAGGTTCCAAGCCCGGCCAAATGACGGCTGACCAACTCACGCAGCTGAATCAGCTTGCCATGAAAAAAGTGGCCAGCCTCGGGCAGCACAACCATGGGCAACTGATGCTCACGCGCAAAGTCCATGCCTTCCGACAAGGGAACGACATCGTCGGTTTCACCGTGCACTAGCAAGGTATCGGCAGGAGGGCTGACATCCCGGAAGCGGAAACGATTGACCGCAGTACCAGTCAGGATGAAGGCGCCGGGCAAAGGTGCCTGGGCTTCCTGCAGGCTGGCATACACTTGAGCAGCGACTGCAGTGCCAAATGAAAACCCGGCCAACATGGATGGGCCGGAACTCCACTGCGGGAAATGTGATGGGAATTGCTCAATCAAAGCCAGCATATCGGCAGTTTCGCCGCGGCTGCTATCGAACTCCCCGGCAGACTTTCCGACACCACGGAAATCCGGGCGTACTGCCAGCAAACCATGTTGAGTGGCACTGCGCGACAAGGTTGTCACCACTTTGTTGTTACGTGCCCCACCATGCAAAGGGTGAGGATGCAGCAACAAGGCCCAACCCTTGGGCTCGCCCGCTGGCCAGTCCAGAGCACAGTCAATAACACCGGCCTGGCCGGAAAATTGGATTGTATCTACGCGTTCAGACATGCTCAGATCAAATATCACATAAGATTACGTTTAACTCATCCAGTGTACCGGATTGTCATGAATACCTCTTCTGCATTCACCCTACCCAGCCCGCGCGATATGGTGGCAGAGCTGCGTACGCGCTTGCCACATTTTCCCCAGATACGCTGGGTAGACTCGACCGAATCGACCAACGCCGATTTGCTTGCCCTGGCTCGTCAGGAATCCGGGCCGCGTGTGCGTCCCTGGTTGCTGGGCGCACATCTGCAAAGTCGTGGTCGTGGGCGTGCCGGACGCACGTGGGAAAACAGCGTCGGTGCAAACCTGATGTTTTCCTGTGCCTTTGATATTTTTCTGCCTGCGCGGCAACTGCCTACTCTTTCGCCGCTTTCCGGTCTGGCAACGACGGAGGCGCTGCGCCAGTTTCTGGAACCGGCAGTGCGTAATCGTCTGGCCATGAAATGGCCAAATGACGTGCTGTGGGATCAGGCCAAGCTGTCCGGCATTCTGGTTGAGGCGACCCGCGCCAGTGCAGCGCCCAGCTCCAGTGACCATCATGTGGTGATTATCGGCATAGGCCTGAACCTGCGTGAAGCAGAGACCATCAGCCAGAACACGCAACGCGCCATTGCAGACTGGACCAGCATTGCTGAACACTCCCAACAAGCGTCTCTGGCACGCTGTTCGGACCTTGTGGCCAAAGTCGCGCAAAGCCTGTACCTGAGCCTGAACCATGTTACAGCCCACGGTTTTGGTGATCTGCCTACACGCTACGCGCAAGTTGACGCACTAATTGGCCAGCAAGTCCATATCATTGACAATGGCCAAGTCCTGCATACAGGCATCGTGACGGGCATCAATACCTCGGGGCAATTATTATTGCGCCACCCCGATGGTTCCGAACGTGCGGTCACAGTGGGCGAAGTTTCCGTTCGCGCTCACCGCTGATCGCTATACTGCACTCTTTTTAGCTCTGACGATCCGGCATGACCCTGCTCATCGACTCTGGCAACACCCGTATCAAACTAGGGTGGTGTCATCCTTTAAGCGGCGCGCGCGAAAGCCAGCCGGTTAGCTTGCATGCCGACCAATTGGATCAATTGGCGGTTTGGCTGGAGGCAGGCCAGGCCCCGCTGCAGGAATTCGCCCAACAAAAAGGTGTACAAGCACTAGGAGTGAATGTGGCCGGGCCACAGGTCCAAGCGCAAATTGATGCGGCCGTCAGCCGTCTGGGCTTGGGCCCGGTACGCTGGTTGCAGGCCCAAGAGCAGGCTTTTGGGCTGCACAACGATTATGAACAGGCGGGCCAATTGGGTGCCGACCGCTGGGCTTCCTTATTAGGGTTAAGCGATTTGCTAACCCAGGAATACCCGGTCGACCAAGGCGCCTTGCTGATCAGCTTTGGTACTGCTACCACGATTGACTTGCTGGGACCTGCACAAAATGGAGTGCGTCACTTTTTAGGTGGCTCCATTCTGCCCGGTCCCAGCTTGATGCTGGCTTCACTCAAGCAAAATACGGCGCAGCTCCCTGAGGCGCATGGGCAAACTGCGGCGTTCCCACGCAATACTCAAGAAGCTATCAGTACCGGGGTGGCTGCCGCACAGGCCGGAGCCGTGTTGCGACAATGGGAGAAAGGCCGTCAGTATCTGGGACACAGCCCATTGGTCTTTTTGGCGGGCGGTGGCCGCGCACTGGCCCAGCAAGAACTGTTAGAACAATTAAGTCATCATTGCCGTTTGCTCAATATAGAGCCCCCCCATCTACACGAGCTGGAAACTCCTGCCTTGCGAGGTCTATCGCTGTTTGCGGCGCACCCGTAAGTCGATTCGAGCTTATAACGGTCCCTCTGCCCCCTCTTGCCTGTGAACTGCCGGTGACCCATAGATACGATTGGCATTAAAACGGATGAACTTAAACTCCCCTACCCGTACAATCTTGGGTTGAACCGTATTTTTCAAGGCATTTGCGATGCGACTGCTTTTCATACTGATCCTGGTGGCAAACCTGGCCTTGCTGGCTTTTGGACAAGGCTTTTTTGGCACGCCCCCCAGCGAACAAGGCCGTGAGCCTAGACAGTTTTCGCAGCGTAACCAAGATGCCATTCAACTTGGAACCCCGGCCCATCCAATGCCAGCTTCCCCTTGATCCCCGATTGACGACACTATGAAACCCATACGCAAAGCTGTTTTCCCCGTCGCTGGTCTAGGCACGCGTTTTTTGCCTGCCACCAAGGCCATGCCCAAGGAAATGTTGCCTATTGTCGACAAGCCGCTGATTCAGTATGCCGTTGAAGAAGCCATTGCCGCTGGAGTCACAGAACTGATCTTTATCACTGGCCGCAACAAGCGAGCCATTGAAGATCACTTTGACAGCATCCCGGAACTGGAACACGAACTGGAAGGCAAGAACAAGCTGGAATTGCTGGATGCCGTTCAAAACATCATTCCCAGCCATGTCAGCTGTATTTACACCCGCCAGCCACGTGCGCTGGGTCTGGGCCATGCCGTGCTGTGCGCTGCCCCCATTGTGGGCAACGAGCCCTTCCTGGTCCTGCTGGCGGACGACCTGATCGACGCCACCACACCTGTATCGCGGCAACTGGTTGAGGCTGCGCATCAATACAACGGAAGTATTGTGGCAACTCAAAATGTAAATAGAAATGAAACAAATAAATATGGAATTGTTTCGGGTAATTTAGTCGACTCAAAAGCAACTCGACTTAATGGAATTGTTGAAAAGCCCGCACCCGAAGTAGCCCCTTCTACACAAGCCGTTGTAGGCCGTTATGTATTGGAACCGGAAATATTTGACCACCTGCGACGCACTCAAGCAGGGGTAGGTGGAGAGATTCAATTAACGGATGGAATTGCCAGTCTTTTGGAAAGTCGTGCGGTATATGCATATGAATATGAAGGCACACGTTACGACTGTGGTAGCAAGTCCGGTTTCTTTCATGCTACGCTTGAATTTGGTCGTAAATACCACGGACTTTAACGAGGGGCGCAGAGGGGTCCGTTACGATAACAAGCTTGGTTGCAATTGTTGATCAAACACTGCCTTAAAACCACGCAGAGGGTCGATTTAGCTTGACTTACAGGTTAAATACCCCCTACGATTGGCGGTGCAGGATTTCAAGTTCGTCGAAGTTTGTTCAATACGGTATTGTTTCTAATACTCATTGCCCTGATTTTTACATCTTGACAATCTTTTTTGAGCAGATTGCTCGTCATTTTTAGGGAATGCAGGAAATGCAAACAGAAACCGGTATCGTGAAATGGTTCAATAACGAAAAAGGCTACGGCTTTATCTCCCCCGACAACGGTGGCAAAGATCTTTTCGTTCACCATTCCGACATCTTGGGCACGGGCTTTAAATCCTTGGAAGAAAACCAGCGCGTTTCGTACGTGTCGGCTGAAGGCCAAAAGGGTCCACAAGCTAAGAGCATCCAAAAACTGTAAATCGATCTCGATTAGTTTTTAGATCTCAAAAAAGCCCGCTAAATGCGGGCTTTTTTATTTAACTTGATTCAAATCAAGACGAGCTGTCCTCAAATCGCCACAAATTCCAAAACACGTAAAACTAAATACTTATTAGCTAATAAACAGCTACGTATTTAATCGCGGATTTGTGCCAATCCAGAAAGTACGCGCTGCACTGCGCCTTCGTGCATTTGAACCCAATGCAAACCCGCATCAGCCATTTTGTGATGGCGTGCTGGATCATCTACTAGCTCCAGCGCCTGCTGCAACGCCAAGGCTGGCGTACCCGCACGTATCGCAGCGCCGGCCTGCATGGCATCTTGCATGGCTTGGGCAAAATTATGAGTATGCGGGCCCACAATCACAGGGACACCCACTGCGCAGGCCTCGATAAAGTTCTGCCCGCCCAAAGGCTGGAAGCTGCCCGCCACAATGGCGACTCGTGCCAGGCCGTAATACCAGTGCATTTCACCTAGGGTGTCGCCCAGCAGCACATCCACTTCACGACAAGCCTTGATCGCACTGGTGCTGGTATCGCCCTGCTCCAGCAACTCGCTACGCCGCACGGAACGCAAACCTAGCTGATTCAGATAATCTGCCGCTTCTTCAAACCGCTCCGGGTGACGTGGAATCACAACAAACAGGACTGGGCTATGCAGCTCGCTACCATGCTCTCGTTCACGGCGCAGGTAATGGGCAATGGCATCAATGAAATCGACATGCTCAGTCTCGCGCGTACTGGCGATCACCACCACACGCCGTCCCAGGTCACTGGCAAAGCCACGGCCACGTGCAATCTTGTCCTGTGGCAAAACTACATCAAACTTCAGATTCCCTGACACGCGCACGCCTTGTGCGCCCGCCAACTCCAGCCGCTGTGCATCAGCCAGGCTTTGTGCATAGATCAACTTGAAGGAGCGGTAGGCCTCTCGCATGACCGAACCTGCTTTCAGGCTGGTACGCAATGCACTTTCCGAGAACCGGGCACTGGCCAACATCATGGGAACACCTTGCCGGCGTGCCGCAGCCAATAGATTGGGCCACACCTCGCGTTCAATCAGCACCCCGGCACATGGCCGGTAATGGGCGAAAAAACGTCGTACCGAGCCCGGAAAGTCGTAGGGTAGCCATTGTTGCAACAATTGCCCGCTGGCAATCTCAGCTGCAAACGCAGTCGCACCTTCTTTACGGCCCGTAACTGTCATATGGGTTAACAGGACCGTCTCACCCTGATCCAGCAAAGCACGAATCAAAGGCTGCGCCGCACGCGTTTCACCCAGGCTGACCGCATGCACCCACACCGGGGCTTTCCTGGGCGCAGGCAGCGAACCATAAAAACCAAAGCGGGGACCCGATAACACCTGCCATTCGCCACCAGCTCGACGGGCACGCAAGCCCATCCAGGCCATCAAGGCTGGAGCCAATATGCGAATAGAGGCGGTATAGAAGAATCGGTTCACCCGCTTAGCCTCAGTACGAAATCAGCAGCAGCCAAGCCACGCTCGGCGCTACCAGGAAGACGAATAGAAAATAATGTCAGGCAGACAAAGGGCCTGCACCCAGGCGGGGCTGCAGGCCCCTTAGCATCGCGTATTGTAAGCACAAAGCCGGCTGACAAAAAAACGAATTGGCGATCAGACCCGAACTAGCCTTTTAGCGCGTCCAACAAGGCCGCCTCCGGCACTACTGTCCGCCCCAGCGCCTGATCGATGGCACAGAGCACCGTTTCCGCTGAAGGAGGATGCCCACGCTCGCCCAGGCTGGCGGTGTAAGCGGAACCTTCCAGGGGGGTACGCACTGGGGTCGAGGCTTTATAGATACCAATAGTAGGACGGCCCAAACCGGCTGACAAATGCGTCAGACCACTGTCCAGACCCACCATGACTTGCGCTCCAGCCAATTGCAGAGCGATAGGCGTCAAATCCATTCGTGGCATCACCTGAGCCTGGCTGCGACCAATAATCAGCGCCTCGGCACGGGCGGACTCGGCAGGGCTGCCCGCCAACAAGCGCAATGCCATCCCTTCCCCTTGCAGGCGATCAAAGACCTGTTGCCAGTTCTCCGGCTCCCAGAGCTTATCGTCGCGGCTGGCCGACGGCATGATGATGGCGTAAGGATCCTCGTCCTTGGGGGCTTGCGCGGCCAAACCCTGCAAACCAAAATCAGGAGCGCCTTCAAACTGATAGCCAAAGGCAGACGCGGCCAAGCTGCGCTGACGGAACACAGCAGGCTGCCAGAAACCGACGCGATGACGCACATCGTAGAACAGCGAGGCCAGCGGTTCACGCGCCGACTTCCAATCCAGCCCATGACGACGGCCTTTAGTCTGCCGTACCAGCCAGATGGATTTCATCAGCGCCTGCATATCCAGCACAACATCGTATTGGCGTGATTGCAGTTGTTCGCGCAAGGCGGCGCGTTCCTGGCGTGTCTGGGCAGACCACCACTGTTTGCGCCAGCGCCGATGCGCCACCGGGATCACTTCATTTACTGCCGGATGCCAGCCCGGAATCTGAGCAAAGCTCTCTTCTACGAGCCAATCAATTTGTGCACCGGGCACATGGCGTGCAATGTCCGAGATTGCTGGCAGCATATGCACCAGATCTCCCAAAGAGGACGTACGCACAATCAGTATCTTGCAAGTCATGGGCGAATTATAGTGGTGGCCGCGTCCAATCAAACAAAGATGCAGAAAAATATCCGCCTGCTCTACTTATGCCCGCCAATTGCCATCAGGCATAATAAGACTGCCTATTTTCTGGACCGGAAACATGATTGATCTCAAACAGATCGAAGCCTTTGTATGGGTTGCCGAGCTTGGCGGTTTCCGGGCAGCTGCCGAAAAACTCAACACGACCCAACCGTCTATTTCTCAGCGTATCGCCGGACTGGAATCCAGTCTGGAGCTGCGCTTGTTTGATCGGGGTGCCCGGGGCATCAAGCTGACCGATAAAGGCCAGGAGTTGTTGTCGCACGCACAGCGCATGCTGGATCTGCGTACCGAGATGCTGCGCGCCGCCAAAGAGCAGAACGCCATCCGCGGCCTGCTGCGTCTGGGGGTGGCTGAAACCATTGTGCAGACCTGGCTACATGAGCTGATCGACAAGCTGCATCAGGAATACCCGGCTTTGGTCATCGAGATTCATGTCGACACCACCAGCGTGCTGCGCCAGCAACTGGCCAGCTTCCAGATTGATATGGCCATGATTGTGGGCGTAGGCCAGGATCCCAAAGAACAATGCATTCGACTGTGCGCTTATCAGTTAGGCTGGGTCGCCAGTCCCGAATTGAAGTTGCATGGCCGCAAAGTCAGCGTTTCCGAGCTAGGGGTTTACCCTGTAATCACCTATCCATCCGGTAGCGTTCCCTACCTCGCCACACGCGAAGCTTTGCTGCGTGCCGGCGTCAAATCCCCACGTATTTTTGGCAGTGCATCGCTAAGCACAATCGTGCAAATGACGCGTCATGCCATGGGCCCCAGCGTGCTGGCTCCCGAGGTCATAAAAGACGAGCTTTCCGAGGGAAAACTGCGCCTTTTGAAGGTGGATCAGCCCCTGCCGGCCATCGAATTTTTTGCCTGCTGGATGGATTCTCCGGACAGTCATATTGCCCGCGTCGTGGCCAATCACGCCCAAGAAATCGCCCAACAATACGTGCAGTCCGATAAGTAATCGTTATGGCCTAGGATTCAAACATACGATTGGACACAAATTATCTGATCGGTTGCAATCCGAGGCTGTGATCAACCCCCTTTGTGCGAGTGGTCATCATGAACCTGCAAACCCTGCCTGTGCTGGCGCCCGAGGCTGAAAAATGCCGCGAGCTGATCCGTCAAGAAACTCATACTGGTCCTACCGCAGGACTGGCCGCAGGCTATGTGCAGGCCAACCTGATGATTCTGCCCAAAGACTGGGCCGATGAGTTCCTGCTGTTTTGTCAGCGCAACCCCAAACCCTGCCCTTTATTGGCCGTGACGGAACCCGGTCAGTTTCAGGTGCCAACCTTGGGTGGCTCGATTGATCTGCGCACGGATTTCCCTCGTTACCGTGTCTGGCAGAACGGCGAGCTCAGCGCCGAGCCACTGAACATCGAAGATGTCTGGCGCGATGATCTGGTGTCCTTTCTGATTGGCTGCTCCTTCTCCTTTGAAGAAGCGCTGCTGGCCGACGGGATTGATGTGCGCCATATCAGCGCGGGTGTGAATGTGCCCATGTATCGCAGCTCTATCCAGACCCAGGGCACACAGCGCCTGTCTGGCCCGCTGGTGGTATCGATGCGCCCCATGCGTGCGGCCGATGCCATTCGTGCCATTCAGATCACCTCGCGCTTTCCGTCCGTGCACGGTGCCCCGGTCCATATCGGCGACCCGTCCCTGATTGGAATCAGCAACCTGCAACAACCCGACTATGGCGATGCAGTGCCAGTCGGCCCCGACGAATTACCCGTTTTCTGGGCTTGCGGCGTCACCCCTCAAGCCGTTGCTGCCCAGGCCAAGCCGCAGTTTTGTATCACGCATGCCCCTGGCCATATGTTGATTACCGATCTGCCCAACACACGGCTGGCCGCGCTTTAAGCAAGTTTTGACCGACACAAAACCGGTCGCCCCTTTGGTTTCAATATGCAGCTCCCTGACAACAAGGGCGCGCACTCTATCAACCATACAGCTGGACCGCTATTAGGAGCACCTTATGAAAAAAATCGTACTGACCTCCCTGGCTTTGGGCTCGCTGGCCCTGGGCTCTGCTGCCATGGCCCAGGAACTGCCCAAGACTTCTTTGAAAGTTGTCGGTGGCTTGAGCAACCTGACCGCCTACCAGAACACCGAGCAGCCCTTCTGGACCAAGAAAGTACCTGAGCTGTCCGGCGGCCAGATCACGGCCGATATCAAGGGCTTTAACGACATGGGCCTGAAAGGTCCTGAAATCATGCGCTTGATCAGCCAAGGTGTGATTCCTTTCGGTACCGCCACCCTGGCTTACTTTGCCAGCGACAACTCCATTAACGAAGCGATCGACCTGGCGGGTCTGGCTCCCGATATTGAAGTGGCCAAGAAGCTGACCGACGCGTTCACTCCCGCCTACGAACAGTTCTACGCCAAGAGCAACGTCAAGGTTCTGGGTTTTTCCACCTACCCTGCCCAAGTTCTGTTTTGCAATGGCAACTTCAATGGCCTGAGCGACCTGAAAGGCAAGAAGGTGCGTACCAGCAGCCGTACTCAGGCTGAATTCGTTCAGGCTCTGGGCGGCAACAGCGTAACCATCCCATTCGGTGAAGTGGTTCCCGCACTGCAAAACGGCGTGGTCGATTGCGCCATTACCGGCTCCATGTCCGGTTACTCGGCCAAATGGTACGAAGTCAGCTCCAAGCTGTACGAAATGCCCATCAACTGGAACCAGCAGATTCACGCTGCCAACCTGGGCACCTGGAACAAGCTGGACCCCAAAGTTCAAGAGTTCCTGGCCAGCAACATCAAGGCCATGACCGAAGAAATCTGGGTTGCCGCTGCCAAGGAAACACAGGAAGGCTATGACTGCAACACGGGCGCCGACGCTTGCACGCAGCCCGTCAAAGGCAAGATGACGTTGGTCAAGCCTACCGACGCTGACCGTGAACTGCTCAAGAAAGTCATGAGCGAGACCGTGGTTCCCAAGTGGGCCGAGCGTAGCGCCGCCGACACCGTGGCTGCATTCAACACCAGCCTGAGCCCGATCCTGGGCTTCGAAGCCAAGAAGTAAATCTGTACGTCCTGCCTGCCACCAGACTCACGGTGGCAGGCTGCCTGTACCCCAGGCCCCTCCCTCCTAGACCCTGTACGGGGTAGACATCATGGAAAATACCGAAAAATTCGCCATGCTGAACCGTTTGCTGTCCGCCGCCACATCCCTGTCGCGCGTCGCCATCTGGTTCGCAGGCAGCCTGACATTGATCAGCGCCCTCTACATCACCGCGGACGTCCTGTTCCGCAAATTCAGTGGCAGCTCTCTGGGCGGCTCGGATGAACTGTCCGGCTATGCCTTTGCCATCAGCATTTCCTGGGCACTGTCCTTTGCCACCCTGCAACGGGCCAATATCCGTATCGACGCCATCTATCAGCACTTACCTGTTCGTCTGGCTGCCCTGCTGGACTGGATTGCTCTGGTGGCCCTGTCTGTTTTCATTGTCTACCTGACCTTGTACGCCACCGACGTGGCCGGCCTGTCCTGGACCAACCAGTCCACCGCCAACACCGCCATGGGCACTCCCTTGTGGATTCCCCAGTTCCTGTGGGTGGGCGGCCTGATCTGGCTGTGCGTCGTTCTGGCCTTGATGCTGCTGCGCTCCAGCCTGGCCCTGATTACAGGTGACCTGGCCGGTATCCAATCCCTGTGCGGTATCCGCAGCACCCAGGAAGAAGCCTCTGAAGAAGCCGAGGCTGGCAAACGCATGGTGCAAGGAGACGCCAAATGATTACAACCGCACTGACTCTCTTGCTCGTTCTGATCGGACTGAGCATTCCCGTGGGCGCTGCCCTGGGTGTTTTGGGCCTGATTCTGGACCCGCTGTACTCCATGCTGCCCCTGACCGGCGCATTGGGTGAAATTTCCTGGGGCACCAGCAACGAGTTCCTGCTGGTGGCCATTCCCCTGTTCATCATGCTGGGCGAGATCCTGCTGCGCTCGGGCATGGCTGAACGTATGTACAACGCCATGAGCCTGTGGCTGTCCTGGCTGCCCGGCGGCCTGATGCACGCCAACATTGGTGCCAGCGCCCTGTTTGCCGCCACCTCCGGTTCCAGCGTGGCCACTGCCGCCACCGTGGGCACCGTGGCCCTGCCGCAAATCAAGAAACAAGGCTATAACGAGCCTCTGTTCCTGGGTAGTCTGGCGGCTGGCGGTACCTTGGGCATTCTGATTCCGCCTTCGATCAACCTGGTGATCTACGGCGTACTGACCAATACTTCTGTGCCCAAGCTGTACCTGGCCGGCATCATCCCCGGTTTGGGTATGGCCTTGCTGTTCATGTTGGCAATTGCTGCTGCATGTATGGTCAAACCCAAGTGGGGCGGTGCGAAGATCAAGGCCTCCTGGGGACAGCGTTTTGCCAGCCTGGTGCATCTGGTTCCACCACTGGGTATTTTCCTGCTGGTCGTGGGCTCGATTTACGCCGGGATTGCCACTCCAACCGAGGCTGCTGCCCTGGGTGTGGTCGGCGCCTTGATTCTGGCTGCCTTCTCGGGCCGCATGAGCTGGAACATGATCAAGGAAGTGCTGGAAGGCACCATGAAAGCCACCGCCATGATCATGCTGATCGTGATCGGTTCGGCCTTCCTGAACTTTGTCATGGCCGCCACCGGCCTGACCAACGCACTGACCGATGCCATCACGGGCCTGGGTGTCTCGCCCATGGTCATGCTGCTGATCATTGTGGTGTTCTACCTGGTGCTGGGCTGCTTCATGGAAACCCTGTCCATGATGATCACCACCATCCCTATCGTGGCTCCCATTATGATCGCCCTGGGCTTTGATCCGGTGTGGCTGGGTATTGCCATCATCATTCTGGTGGAAGTGGCGCTGATCACCCCGCCTGTTGGTCTGAACCTGTTTGTGGTCCAGAGCCTGCGCAAGAGCGGCAGCATGAATGACGTCATGATTGGCAGCCTGCCCTTTGTGATCATGCTGCTGGCCATGGTGGGCCTGCTGGCTATCTTCCCGGATCTGGCTTTGTGGCTGCCACGCCTGTTCGGTTAATCCCAATCTGTCTTTGAGTAAACGAGTACTGCTATGCGTTTGACCTTTGAACTGGCCCAGGCCACCCACACTGAAATCATCGAAGCTGATTTGCAGCACTGCATCGTGGCCGGCTGGGCTGGCCGCGATCTGGCTGCCATCGAGCACCACATTGAAGAGCTGGCCGAACTGGGCGTACCACGCCCTAGCTCGGTGCCTTTGTACTACCGCATCGCCGCCAACCAGATGATCCAGGATGCCGACATCCAGGTCGTGGGCTCCGGTTCGTCCGGCGAGACCGAAGTGTTTGTGTTCAACCACCAGGGCCGCCTGCTGGTCAGCCTGGCCTCGGACCACACGGACCGCGTGCTGGAAGCCCACAGCGTGGCCCTGTCCAAGCAGATCTGCGCCAAGCCCGTTGCCCGCGAAGCCTGGTTGTTCAGCGATGTGGCCGACTACTGGGACGAGCTGATCATCCGCGCCTACATTCAGGAAGACGGCAAGGAAGTCCTGTACCAGGATGGTCCCTTGTCCACCCTGAAGAACCCGCTGGAGCTGATCGAAGGCTACTTCCAGTCCACCACCATGCCTGAAGGCTTTGGCATGACCTGCGGTACCGTGGGTGCCATTGGTGGCATTCGCCCTGCTACCCAGTTCACCATGGAACTGTATGACCCCCGCCGCGAACGCAGCATCCGTCATACCTACGTAACCGAAATCCTGCCTGAAGTAGCCTAAACTGGCCCAGCCCGCCCCACCCATTTATTTTGCGAGTGACCCATGCTAGCGACTATTACCGAACTGCAACGTGCTCTTGATCGTGGCGAAACCACCTCGGTCGAACTGACCCAGCAAGCCCTGGACCGTATCCAGGACGAAAGCCGTGACGGCGCTGCCACGTTCATCGAAGTGTTTGCTGAACAGGCTCTGGCCGCCGCCAAAGCCTCCGACATTTTGCGCGCTGCCGGTTTGAGCCGCTCGCTGGTTGAAGGTCTGCCCATGTCGGTCAAGAACCTGCATGACATCGCAGGCTACATCACTCTGGGTGGGTCGGCTGTACTGAAAGACGCCGAACCGGCCGAACAGAACGCCACCATTGTGGAGCGCCTGCTGCGCGCCGGTGCCATTCTGATCGGCTCCACCAATATGACCGAGTTTGCCTTCTCCGGTCTGGGCATCAACCCCCACTACGGTACGCCTCGTTCCGTTTGGGACCGTGACAATGCCCGCATCCCGGGTGGTTCGTCCTCCGGCGCCGGTGTGGCCGTCGCTCAAGGCATGTCGGTATTCTCCATTGGTACCGACACGGGCGGCTCCATCCGTATCCCTTCGGCCTTTAACGGCCTGACCGGTTTCAAACCCACCGCCGAGCGCGTTCCCAGCGAAGGCACCATGCCTTTGTCGCGCAGCCTGGACTCCAATGGCCCTCTGGCTGCCTCGGTAGAGTGTTGCGCCATTGTGGACTCCATCCTGACCGACCAGCCTTACGTGCCCGTGGCAACGCCTGCCCTGGACACCTTGCGTCTGGCCGTACCCAAGACCTTTGTGTTTGACGGCATTGATGAAACCGTGCGTGCTGCTTTTGACCGCGCCATCGCCCTGCTGCGTGAGCAAGGTGCTGTGGTTGAGGAAATCAACTTGCCCGAGTTTGACCAACTGCCGCAAATCAACCGCAAAGGCGGCTTTGTCTGCGCCGAAGCCTGGTCCGTGCACCGCGACACCCTGCAAAGCAAGGGCGAGCAATATGACCCACGCGTGGCCTCCCGCATCCTGCGCGGCAAGGACATCGATTGCGCCGACTACATCGAACTGCAAGACACCCGCCAGGCCTGGATCAGCGCGGTGGAAAGCCGTCTGGAGCGCTACGACGCCGTCCTGATGCCTACCGTGCCCGTTGTCGCTCCCCGCATTGCCGATCTGAAAGAGTCGGACGACGTCTACTTCGCCACTAACGGCCTGGTCCTGCGCAACCCCACCCTGATCAACTTCCTGGACGGCTGCGCCCTGTCGCTGCCTTGTCATGCCGCTGATGAAGCCCCTGTGGGCCTGATGGTGGCAGCCCCTGCCTACCACGACGAACATCTGCTGGCAGTAGGTTCAGCAATCGAACGGGTATTACCCCTGCGCAAACGCTAATCCAGTAAGATTTACGTTCCTTCCAGGACGGCCATCCGGCCGTCCTTGTGCTTTTCGTCAGGAGCCTGTCATGAGCACACCCCAGTCCTCCTCCTTGCCCCAGACCCTGACACCCACGGTCTTTCCCTTGGCGGGGGTGCTCATTCTGATTCTGTCTTCCTGGGCCCTGTCGGGTCTGGATGCCAGCGGCAAATGGATCATGGGCTTTGGCGTGCCCCTGCTGGTGATGTGCTGGTTTCGCTACGTCATCCATCTGGGATTAGTGCTGGCGCTGGTCTTGCCGGTCAAGGGCCGCAAGATCCTGCGCAGCTCCCGCCCCAAAGCACAAATTTTGCGTGGCACAGTGATGATGCTGTCCACCTTCTCGTTTTTCAACGCCTTGAGCTATCTGCCTCAAGCCGAAGCCACCTCCATCAACTTTCTGGCCCCTTTGCTGGTGCTGTCTGTTGCCCCCTGGATTCTGAAAGAGCCACCGCGCATCAGTCGCTGGGTAGCTGCCGGAGTCGGCTTTCTGGGCGTGCTGATCATCATCCGGCCTACCGCTGGCCTGCACCCAATAGGGGTGCTGTTTGGCTTGATGACCGCCTGTCTGTTCGCCACGCAATTTATCGCAACACGTCGCGTGGCCGTGGACAATTCGCTGACCACCCTGATCTGGAGCGGTGCAGTCGGCAGCATCTGCCTGACCATTGCCTTACCCTTTTTACTGCCCGCCGCCCTGCCTGCCTTAAAAGAGCTGAGCTTTTTCCAATGGTTGATTCTGATTTCGACCGGGCTGTGGGGTTGTCTGGGCCATCTGCTGCAAATACAGGCCTATCAACGCGCCTCGGCGTCTTTGCTGGCCCCGTTTGTGTATCTGCAAATTGTGGCCGCAGCCGCGCTGGGATGGCTGATCTGGGGTCAGTTCCCGGATGTCTTTACCTGGATCGGGATTGCCGTGGTGTGTACCAGCGGCATTGTGATTGGGACTCTGGAGTGGCGGCGCCAGAACAGGTCTGGCGCCTGAGTCCAGGTGGCAAGGCTTAGCGAGACTGCCAGCCCTGCACAAAGACGGCGACGGGCTGACGCTTGGAACCGGCTTTTTGCAGCTCCAGCAAACGCAACACACCTTCCCCGCAAGCCACGTCAATGCCTTGGGCACTGACGTTCAGAACCTGACCAGGCTCTGCTGAATGCTTCTGCTCTAGCGCCTGAGCGCGCCAAACCTTCACGGGCTGCTCCAAACCGGGCAGGGACAGGGTGGAGCCAGGCACTGGGTCAAACGCGCGAATACGGCGCTCCAGCTCCTTGGCCGGTTGGCCTAACTCCAGCACTGATTCGGCCTTGGACAGTTTCTCGGCGTAGGTCACGCCTTCTTCTGGCTGGGGAGTCGCCTGCAAGGTGCCATCATGCACTTGCTGCAAGGCTTCCAGCAAGGCCTGTGCACCTAGCTGCGCCAAATCGTCATGCAGGGTTGCGGCACTGTGATCATCACGAATCGCCAGCTCGCTGCGCACCAGCATATCGCCGGTATCCAGGCCTTCATCCATCTGCATGATGGTAATGCCCGTGGCCGCATCACCCGCCTGAATCGCACGCTGGATCGGTGCCGCACCGCGCCAACGAGGCAGGAGGCTGGCATGAATATTGAAGCAACCATAGCGCGGCAGCTCCAAAGTCCACTTGGGCAAAATCAGACCGTAGGCTGCCACCACCATCAGATCCGGCTGTAAATCCAGCAAGGTCTGGCGGGCCTGGGCTGCTTCCTCGGGATACTTGCCATCCAGACGCAAGCTGTGCGGCTGCAGCACCGGGATATTAGCGTTCACAGCGGCTTGCTTGACCGGGCTGGGACTGAGCTTCATGCCACGGCCAGCTGGACGGTCTGGCTGCGTCATGACCAAAGGAACATCAAAGCCCTGTGCTAACAGGGCTTCCAGGGCGATACGGGCAAAATCCGGAGTGCCGGCAAAAACAATACGCATGGCGACTATTGCCCTGCCTTCAGTGCTTCACGTTGCTGCTTGCGCAGACGGCTGCGGATACGCTCACGCTTGAGCACGGACAGGTACTCCACAAACACCTTGCCATCCAGGTGGTCCAGTTCATGCTGAACACACACGGCCAGCAGGCCATCGGCTTCTTTCTCGTACCACTCGCCTTTTTCATTCTGGGCCTTGAAGCGAATATTGGCGGCGCGCTCAACCTTGTCGTAGGTATCAGGTACAGACAGGCAGCCTTCTTCGTAGACCTTCAGCTCTTCACTTTTCCAGGTGATCTCAGGGTTGATCAGCACCAGCAATTCATTGCCGCTTTCCGATACGTCAATGACCACCACGCGCTCGTGCACGTCAACCTGCGTCGCGGCCAGCCCTACGCCGGGTGCGTCATACATGGTCTCGGCCATATCCTTGACCAGTTTGCGAATACGGTCGTCGACCTCCTGCACGGGTTTGGCAACCGTGTGCAGACGTGGGTCAGGAAATTTAAGGATAGGAAGCAAAGCCATTGTCATGTCCGAAGAAAAAGCGATAAGTCGATATAATAAAACAAGTTTCAGGGCGGCACCCGATTGCCCCGGCAGCATATGAAGCCCTAGCCCACAAAGCGGCAGTCACACTGGATACAAACGTCCGGGCCACACAGAACAAAGATCGGTTTCGTGCCACACTACCTTATGCCTGATCATTTTAGCTCGGATGAAATCTCGGAAGAATTGCGTGCCTGGTTGCGCCTGTCGCTGGAGCCAGAGCTTGCGCCCGCCCAGGCCCGGCAATTGCTGGCTGCCTGTGGGCTGCCACCGCAAATCTATCAAAGCTCGGTTCAAACCCTGTCGCGCCATCTTCCGGCCGAACTGGCTGTGCAATTAAGCCAGGAACCACTGGACGAGCTGCAGGCGCAGATTGAACAAGCGGTGGCATGGCTCAAGCAAGCCAATCACCATATCGTGACGCTGGCGGACCCCACCTATCCCGCCTCCTTGCTGGACCTGCACGACGCACCTTTGCTGTTGTATGCCAACGGCGATCTGGGAGCCTTGCAACGCAAAGGACTGGCTATTGTGGGAGCCCGCAATGCCACCCAATCCGGTCAGGAAATCGCGACAGATTTTGCAGCTACTCTGGCTTCCAGAGGCTGGTGCATCATCAGCGGCCTGGCCAGCGGTATCGACCAGGCGGCACACAAAGGAGCGTTAAAAACCGGCCCTTCTTCCGCAGGCACTATTGCCGTGATGGGGACGGGGCTGGACTTGGTCTACCCGGCAGCACACCGCGATCTGGCTCATCAGATCAGCGCTGACGGTCTATTGCTGAGCGAGTTTCCTTTGGGCACCCGGGCCATGCCCCATCACTTCCCACGCCGTAATCGCATTGTGGCTGCCTTGGCCAAAGGCGTACTGGTGGTTGAAGCGGCCAAACAAAGTGGCTCCCTGATCACGGCCCGTCTGGCCGGAGAATTAGGTCGAGAAGTTTTTGCCATTCCCGGCTCCATTCACTCCCCTTTGGCTCGCGGCTGCCATGCCTTGATACGCCAAGGTGCCAAACTGGTGGAAAGCGCCCAGGATATTCTGGACGAACTGGGCAATGTGCAAGGCGACTTCAATCTGGATACGGCTCCACAAACTGGTTCAAAACCCAATCCTTATGAAGCCTTGCCCGAGGAATTACGCCCTATTCTTGAGCGCATTGACTTTGCGCCCCTCAGCCCCGAACAGCTGATGCGGCGCACAGGCCTGCTGGCGACCGAACTGCCCGCCGTTCTGGCTGAACTGGAGCTGGCAGGCTGCATCGAGCCCCTGGCAGACGGACGCTTTCAACGCTTGAAACCTTAAAGACCATAGGGCAGTTCCTAGGACGCCAGCCCTGGCCTTCAAGAGGTATCATGACGATTACGTAAGGGCCTTCCAGCCCCAGCCATCTACCCCTTCAGGAAACTTCATGTCATACCCATCGCGCGTCAAGATTGTGGAGGTCGGTCCTCGGGACGGCCTGCAGAACGAAAAAGAATTCATCCCCACCGACATCAAGGTCGAACTGGTCAACCGCTTGTCCCACGCCGGTTTTGTGAACGTGGAAGCCGCGTCCTTTGTCTCGCCCAAATGGGTGCCGCAAATGGCGGACGGCGCAGATGTAATGGCTGCTATCGACCGACGTCCCGGTACGATTTATTCGGTTCTGACACCCAATATGCGTGGTTTTGAAGGTGCCCTGGCCGCCAAGGCTGACGAAGTGGTGATCTTTGCCGCCGCCAGTGAGGCATTTTCCCAGCGCAATATCAATTGCAGCATCGAAGAATCGCTGGAGCGCTTTGCCCCGGTTGCCCAGGCTGCCAAAGAAGCCGGTTTGCGTCTGCGCGGCTCCATCAGCTGTTCTTTCGGCTGTCCCTATGAAGGCGCTGTGGCTCCCTCCAATGTGCTGAAAGTGGGCAAACGCCTGATCGAACTGGGCTGTGACGAGATCGACGTGGCCGACACCATCGGCGTAGGCACGGCCCGCCAGGTGTATGACGTCATGCGCATGGTAACCGAGCACATTGACCCGGCTCATGTGTCCGGCCACTTCCACGATACCTACGGCCAGGCCATCGCCAATATCGTTGCTTCCATGCAAGCTGGCATCCATATTTTTCATAGCTCCGTAGCCGGTCTGGGCGGCTGCCCCTACGCCAAGGGGGCAACCGGCAACGTCGCCACTGAAGACGTTCTGTTCCTGATGCAAGGCCTGGATATTGAAACCGGCATTGATCTGAACGCCGTGGTAGACACGGGGCAATGGATTTCGGCTCATTTGAAGCGCAAATCGGCCAGCAACGCCGGTAACGCTCTGGCCGCCCGCAAGCAAGGGGCCGCCGCGTGCTGATGAGCCAAGCTCCCTCGAAAGAGGAAATTGATGCCATGTTGAAGGATCTGGGCTCGCTTCCCATTCAAGGCCGTTCCTGGCCCAAATGGGTAGCAGCCAGCGCCTGGATTGTGCTGGCCCTAATCGGCGTGCGTTTCGCGCTGGTGGCCAGCTCCCCACAAGGGGCCGCCATCAGCCCCGTCCTGGCGGGCTGCCTGGTCCTGCTGTTTACCGGCCTGATTCTGATTGCCTGGCATATGTGGCACGGCATCACCACGATTGACCAGAACGGTATACGCCAGAACTGGATCATGAAGCGGGAAGTGCACTGGCAAGACATTCACTTTGCCAAGTTTGTGCCGTTGTTCAACTCCAAGCGCCTGATCTGCTTTACCCGGCGTGGCCGCCCTGTGATTTTCCAAGGTGCCACACAGGATCTGCAAGTGGCCTTTGCCAAGATTTCGCTGGTATTGCGGCGCAAGAGCTAAGTCTCCCTGTTTGCCCCATACGGCTTGCCATATCGGGGGAAACAATGCTGGACGTCTCCCATCCGAAAACCGCGTACTACAGTTACGTAGCCTATCTATCGCCGTGTTCCAACACACGGCGATACATACACCAAGGGTTCAGGGCAGCCCATATCGCCGGGCGAGGCAAAAAGCATATCAACGTCATCGCCCCCAGATCGAACAGTCAATAAAAAAGCAGCTCTCAAAGAGAGCTGCTTGTTGCATATCGCAAATCCCGAAAGAATTAACGAATAGGCAGACCGTAGATCAGGCCACCGTCGATCCACAAGGCGTTCAGGCCACGTTCGATTTGCAACGGGCTACCTTTACCCACGTTGCGCTCGAAGGACTCACCGTAGTTACCAACTTGCTTGATGATGTTGTAAGCCCATTTTTCGTCCAGGCCCAGGTTTTTACCGGCACCGGGAGTCACGCCCAGCAAACGCTGGATGTTGGGGTTGTTGCTCTTGAGCTTCTCGTCCACGTTGGCAGCGGTCACACCCAGCTCTTCGGCGTTGAAGCTGGCCTGAATGGACCATTTCACAATGTTCAGCCAGGCATCATCACCCTGACGGACGAATGGGCCCAGCGGCTCTTTGGAAATGATTTCAGGCAGCACCAGGTAGTCGTCCGGGTTCTCCATTTTGGAGATACGGATCGACGCCAGACCGGAAGCGTCGGTAGAGAACACATCACAGCGGCCAGCCACGAAAGCGTTAACCACTTCGTTGAACTGCTCGATTACTACAGGCTTGTACTCAACCTTGTTGGCACGTGCCCAGTCAGCCATGGTGTTTTCGTTAGACGTGCCAGTCTGCATACAAACCGTGGCACCGTTCAATTCCTTGGCGCTGGATACGCCCAGTTTCTTGGACACCAAAAAGCCCTGACCGTCGTAGAAGTTGATACCGGCGTGGATCGCACCGACAGCGGTGTCACGCTGCTGGGTCACGGTGGTGTTACGAGCCAACAGATCAATCTCACCGGACTGCAGAGCCGTAAAGCGCTGCTGCGAGTTCAAGGGCACAGCCTTGAATTTGCTGGCGTCGCCCAGGGTGGCGGCGGCTACCGAGCGACACACGTCGATATCCAGCCCCGTCCACGTGCCCTTGTCATCAGGGGCAGAAAAACCGGCAAATCCGGTGGTCACACCACACAGCACGTGACCGCGCTGTTTGACGTTGTCCAGGGTGTCGGCCTGGGCAGCAGGCATGCTGGCCATCAAGGCCAGGACTACAGCAGAAACTGGCACAAAGCGCATCGGGCTCTCCTCAAAGATATAGGTATTGACTATTTTCCAGCATAGTACCGCAGCCCGACTGCTACTTGTGTGCATATCTACATGGCTAATTAATCGTAGCTGCGTTGGTCCTCGATGACTTTACCATCCCGAGGCAAGGCTCCTGGCTCCATGAACTCCACCTGAGCACGCAATTTGGTAATTTCACGAATCGAGTCGGCCAAAGCGCTTTCCAAGCCCTCAGGCTTGGCGGAGACTTCAACTTGGAACACCATCTGATCCTGGCCGCTGGCACCACGCACCACCAAGCGCGCCTGGCCCAGCTCCTTGTGACGCAGACGAATCTGCTCCACCTGCCCTGGATGCACAAACATGCCGCGCACCTTGGTGGTCTGGTCAGCACGCCCCATCCAGCCGCGAATACGCTGGTTGGTACGACCGCAGGGAGACTGGCCGGGCATGACAGCAGACAAGTCTCCTGTCCCGAAACGCACCAGCGGATAGTCGGGGTTAAAGGAGGTCACGACCACCTCGCCCACTTCGCCCGGCGCAACCGGCTGGCCTGTACCAGGACGCACAATTTCCAGAATCAGGTTTTCATTGAGCACCAAGCCTTCGCGGGCCTGTGTCTCATAGGCAATCATGCCCAGATCAGCACTGCCGTAGGCCTGGTAGCCTGCCACGCCGTGCTCGCTGAACCACTTTTGCAAGGAAGGCGGATAGGCTTCGCCGGAGAACAAGGCCTTGCTCAGCCCTGGCAGAGCAATCTGCATGGACTGGGCTTTTTCCATGATGATCTTCAGAAAACTGGGTGTGCCGGTATAACCATGCGGGCGCAAATCGGCCATGGCCTGTACTTGCTGTTCGGTTTGACCCACGCCGCCTGGAAACACCGTGCAATCCAGGGCATGTGCGGCGGTCTCCATCATGGAGCCAGCCGGAGTGAAATGGTAGGAGAAGCAGTTGAAAATCAGTTCCTCGCGACGAAAGCCAGCCGCGTACAGTGCGCGCGCAAAGCCCCAATAATCCGGGCGACGGCTTTCTGGCTCGTACATGGGACCGGGCGAGGCAAACACCTTGCGGGCCGCACCCCAGGCAATGGAGGAAAAGCCCCCGAATACGGACTGCGCGTAATCAGCCGATGGCCCGCCCGAGCGAGCCTGCTCGCGCGCTTCCAGCTGGGCTTTCAGCAGCTCGCTTTTACGAAACACCGGAATGGCCAGCAGATCCTCGCGGCTGCGCACGGCGGCCAGATCAACCGAACCCAGTTGCTTGGCAATCGCAGGGGCCCCTTTTGCGGCCGCTTGCAAGACCTGCGGCAAACGGGACAGTAAATCGGCTTCGCGCTCGTCCGGCTCCAGGGTTTCGCGCTCGTCGTAATATTCGCTCATCTCTCCTCCAGTGGGATGAATTGGCATTCAAACACTCCCGCGCCCAGCCGACGTTCTGTCCGCAGACAGACAGGTGTCGATACCAAGCTCTGCTACCACACCCCGTGTAGCCAGAAGCTGCCCAAAACTAAAAACGTCAAAAGGGGTCAGGGCGGCACCTTGTGTGCATCCCGATCGGTAGCCTGCTCCTGTGTTGATCCTGCTGCTTTCAATACAGGCCAGGCCCTGCTGATACATTGGAAATCCTTGGGAGTTAAGCCAGCCAGCGCTTGCGTCGTCGATAAAATTTATTGTCGCGAAAGCTCTTGCGCTCGCCCCCGGACACACCCAGATAGAACTCCTTGACGTCTTCGTTCTCGGCCAAGGCCTGGGAGGGTCCATCCATCATGACGCGGCCGTTTTCCAGGATGTAGCCGTAGTCGGCATACTTCAGGGCCACGTTGGTGTTTTGCTCGGCCAGCAAGAAGCTGACGCGCTCGCGCTGATTCAGGTCACGCACGATCTCGAAAATTTCTTCCACCACCTGTGGTGCCAGGCCCATGGAGGGTTCATCCAGCAAGATCATGCCCGGGTCGGCCATCAAGGCACGGCCAATGGCACACATTTGCTGCTCCCCGCCCGAGGTATAGCCGGCCTGACTGGTACGGCGCTGCTTCAGACGCGGAAAATACTGGTACACCTTGTCCAGCTCGGCGCTTAAATCGCCGCGTGACAAGGTACGGGTATAAGCCCCGGTCAGCAGATTCTCTTCAATGCTCAAGTGCGCAAAACAGTGGCGCCCTTCCATCACCTGCACCACGCCGCGCTTGACCAGATCAGCCGGAGTCAGTTGGTCAATACGTTCGCCACGCAGATGGATCTGGCCTTTGGTCACATCGCCACGCTCGGCGCGCAGCAAATTCGATACGGCCCGCAAGGTCGTGGTTTTACCGGCACCGTTGGCGCCCAGCAAGGCAACAATCCGCCCCTCTGGCACACGCAAGGACACGCCCTTGAGCACCAGAATGACGTGGTTGTAAATCACTTCGATGCCATTGACGTCCAACAAGATGGGCGTCTCATCCACTTGGCCTACGGTCTCACTCATAATCTTCCCCACGCAATGCAGTGCCCAGGGCGAACCCTGGGCGCCTGGGTTTAGCCTTCGCAGGTGCGAGGCGTAATTTTCTTCTCGGCGGCGTATTTAGCCGACATTTCCTTGACTAAAGGATCGACAAACTTCTTGTCGGACTGATACCAGTCGGACACGACGTCGAACTTGCTGCCGTCCCACTGCACGATACGGGCCCAGTCATCACCCATGTGGTTGTTGCACGAGGTTTTGACGGGACGCATGATGCCTTCAAAGCCCAGCTCTTTCAGGCGTGCTTCGTCCAGATTCAGGTTCTCGAAGCCCCAGCGCACTTGCTCGGGGGTCATGTGCTGACCTTTGCCGAACTTCTCTTGTGCGGTGCGGATAGCCTCAACCTGCATCATGGAGATCATCATGCCGCGGGTGTGAGCCAGCGTGCCGACGTACTTGTCACCGTTTTCAGCGCCTTTGCCTTTGGCGTGCATCTCGCGCACAGCGTCATGCACCGGACCGTCCCCAGCACTGTTGTGAATGGTGATGCCCTTGTAGCCCTTGGCGGTCTGGCCCAGATCGACCACATCGCTCTCGGAAGCTGCCCACCAGATGCCGTAGATCTTGTCGCGTGGGTAACCCACAGCCTGAGCTTCACGGATGGCGGTAGGCGTCATGATCCCGGCGCTCCACAGCAGGACGAAGTCAGGACGGTTCTTGCGCACTTGCAGCCAGGTGGATTTCTGTTCCACGCCAGGGGCGGTCACAGGGTACAGATCCAGCTTGAAGCCTTGTTCCTTGGCGCGTGCTTGCAACAGGGCGATAGGCTCCTTGCCGTACGGCGAGTCGTGATAAACCAGAGCAATGCGCTGGTCCTTCAGCTTGTCCTCGCCCACTTGCTTGGCGATGTCCTGGATCATGACGTCAGCCGCAGTCCAGTAGGTACCCAGCAGCGGGAAGTTCCACTCGAATACCGCACCGTTAGCCGAGTGCGACAGGCCGTAGCCCATGGTTTCAATGGTCACGCCATCGACAAAGGCCTTGTCGGTCAGCGCGAAGGTAATGCCCGTGGACTGGGTATCAAAACCCGAAGCGCCCCCGTTCTTGCCTTTCATGCGCTCGTAGCACTCCACGCCACGGTCGGTGGCGTACGCTGTTTCACACTCTTCGTATACCAGCTTGACGCCATTCACACCGCCGTCACGTTCATTAACCAAAGCCAGATAGTCCAGCTTGCCGTCCGCCCATGGAATACCCAGTGGGGCAAAGGAGCCGGTGCGGTAGGTCAGCAAGGGAATGTACTGTTCCTCGGCTGCTACAGCGGCTGTACTCATGGTCAGCATTGCAGCGCAAGCACTCAAACCGAGCACAGCGCGTTTCAGTCGTGTTGTCATCTCCTGGTCCTCCGATAAGTACCATTTGTCTAAGTACCCCGTCCCGATGGCGGGGCTGTTGTTGTAATGAACTGCCTACCTGCTGTTAATGGGGGAAGGGCCACAAGCGCAGCTTTTCCTTACCAATACTCCAGAGTCGAGCCAAACCGTGTGGCTCCACAATCAAGAAAAATACGATCAGGGCACCGAACACCATGTGTTCAATATGCGAGGCTGTATCCACGCCAATGGACACACCAAACCAGTGCGGCACGTTGGTCAGGAACACGGGCAGCAAGACCATGAACGCGGCACCGAAAAAGCTGCCTACGATCGAGCCCAGACCCCCGATGATGACGATGAACAGCAACTGCAAGGAGCGGTTCAGGTCAAAGGCCAGCGGCTCCCAGGAACCCAGGTGCACAAAGGCCCACAAGGCACCGGCCACACCGATGATGAAAGAGCTGACGGCAAAGGCGGTGAGCTTGGCGTAGACCGGACGAATACCAATCACTTCTGCGGCCACGTCCATGTCACGAATGGCCATCCATTGGCGGCCAATCGCGCCACGCACCAGGTTCTTGGCCAGCAGAGCAAACACCACCACGAAGATCAGCACGAACAAGTACTTCTGCATGGGGGTTTGAACCGGCAAGCCAAAGGCGCTCAAGGCAGGCACCGACACGTTGCCCGAGGGCGAGTAGTTCGTGAAGAAGGCAATACGCAGGAAAGCCCAATCCACAAAGAACTGTGCGGCCAGGGTTGTGACGGCCAGGTACAAGCCACGGATACGCAAGCTGGGGATACCAAAGGCCACGCCTACCAAGGTGGCGAACACGCCGCCCAGCAGGATCTGCAGGACCAGTGGCAGCTCCGGAATACGGACACCAAAGTTCCAGGCGGCATACGCACCCACAGCCATGAAAGCACCCGAACCGATGGAAATCTGGCCGCAATAGCCCACCAGAATGTTCAGGCCAATCGCTGCCAAAGACAGGATCAGAAAGGGGATCAGAATAGCTTGCAGGAAGTAGTTGGATGCCATGGCTGGCACCAGCAGAAATGCCACCAGCAACAAGCCCAACACCACATAGCGATCCTGGCGGATGGGAAAAATCTGCTGGTCAGCCCGATAGCTGCTTTTGAACTGACCATTTTCGCGGTAAATCATATCGACTCCACCTCAGACGCGATCAATAATCTTCTCGCCGAACAGACCTTGTGGTCGGAACAGCAAGAACACCAGGGCCAGCACATAAGCAAACCAGATCTCGATGCCGCCACCTACATAAGGGCCCAGGTACACCTCGGACACCTTCTCGCCCACACCGATAATCAGGCCACCCACAATAGCGCCGGGCACCGAGGTCAGACCACCCAGAATCACCACCGGCAAGGCGCGCAGCGCTGCGGTCGACAAGGTGAACTGCACCCCGTATTTGGAGCCCCAGATAATGCCGGCAACCAGAGCCACCAAACCGGCTACGGTCCAGACCACCACCCAGATACGGTTCAAGGGAATACCAATGGATTGCGCTGCCTGATGATCGTCCGCCACCGCACGCAGGGCACGGCCCACGCTGGTGTATTGGAAGAAGATGGCCAGGGCCACAACCAGCAAGGCTGCAACCACGGCCGAGCTCAGGTCTTCCAGGCTGACCAGAACACCGCCTTCAAACATGGACTCCAGAATGAAAGCCGGGTCTTTGGGCATGCCCACATCAATGGAATACACGGAGCTGCCAAACACGATCTGACCCAGACCGTCGAGCAGATAGCTGATACCGATCGTGGCCATCAGCAAGGTTGTGCCTTCCTGATTCACCAGATAGCGCAGCACCCAGCGCTCAATGACGACGGCCAGCACAAACATCAAGATGGCCGAGACAATGAAAGCCAGCACATTGCCCAGGATGCCCGGCTCCATGCCCAGCAACTGCGGAATCCACTGGGACAGACGGGCCATGGCCAGCGCGGCCACCAGCACCATGGCGCCCTGTGCAAAGTTAAAGACACCCGATGCTTTGAAGATCAGCACAAAGCCCAGCGCGACCAGGGCGTACAACATCCCGCTCATCAGGCCGCCCAGCAAAGTTTCAAGAAAAAATGCCATGTCCGTTCCCCTCAATGGCCAGCGCCAAGATAGGCGCGGATGACGTCCGGATTTTGTCGTACTTCGTCCGGTACTCCGTCACCAATTTTCTTGCCATAGTCCAGGACCACCACACGGTCCGAAATATCCATGACCACACCCATATCGTGTTCAATCAAAACAATCGTGGTGCCGTACTCTTCGTTCACATCCAGAATGAAACGGCACATATCCTGCTTTTCTTCGATGTTCATGCCCGCCATGGGCTCATCCAGTAGCAGAATGCTCGGTTGCATCGCCAGTGCCCGACCCAGGTCAACCCGCTTTTGCAGGCCGTAAGGCAAGCGTCCTACCGGCGTTTTTCGGTAGGCCTGGATTTCCAGAAAGTCGATGATGCCTTCCACGTATTCACGGTTGCGAATCTCTTCACGCTCGGCACCGCCCAGTCGGAAAGCCTGGGCAAACACCCCGCTTTTCATGTGCAGATTGCGGCCGGTCATGATGTTGTCCAGCACACTCATGCCCTTGAACAGAGCCAGGTTCTGAAAGGTGCGGGCAATGCCCTGCTCGGCGGTGTGACGCGAGTTCATGCGGGCATAACTCTGGTCACGCAAGACAATCTCGCCTTGTTGTGGTGCATACACGCCATTGATGACGTTCAGCATGGAGCTTTTGCCTGCGCCGTTCGGGCCGATGATGGAGCGGATCTCGTGCTCACGGATGTTGAACGAGATGTCGGTCAGCGCTTTCACACCACCAAAGGACAGCGAAATATTCTTCAAATCCAGTACCACTGGGCCAATGCGACGGCCCGGCATTTGCGCCTCACTCATCATGCGCTCCTTGCTGCTGCGTCTGTCATGCGCTCAATGTGCAGGTCTGCCGAAATGCGACCGCTGCGCCCATCCTCAAACTTCACTTCTGTCTCCACAAACTGCCTGTCCAGGCCATTGAACAGGGCATCGACCAGAACCTTGTACTTTTGCGCGATAAAGCCGCGACGTACTTTGCGGGTACGGGTCAGTTCATCGTCATCGGGGTCCAGCTCTTTGTGCAGAATCAGGAAGGCGCTGATGCGCGATCCGGCCAGCTTGGGGTCGTTAGCCAGATCAGCATTGACCTGAGCCACACAATCCCGAATCAGGGCATAGACCTCGGGTTTGCCGGCCAGATCGGTGTAACCGGCATAGGGCAGGTTGCGACGTTCGGCCCAGTTACCCACGGCTTCCAGATCAATATTGATAAAGGCACACACTTCCTCCTGACCATCGCCAAAAGCCACGGCTTCCTTGATGAAGGGGAAAAACTTGAGCTTGTTCTCGATGTACTTGGGTGCAAACAAGGAGCCATCGGCCAGTTTGCCCACGTCCTTGGCACGGTCGATGATCTTTAACTGACCATCGGTGTCCAGATAACCGGCATCACCCGTGTGGTACCAGCCGTCCTCGGTAAAGGACTCGGCGGTGGACTCGGGGTTGCGGTAGTACTCCTTGAACAAACCGGGGCTGCGCACCTGAATTTCACCGTTATCGGCCACGCGGATTTCCACGCCTTTCACAGGTGGGCCTACGGTGTCGGCACGCACATGGCCGTCTTCCTGGACGCAGACGAATACCGAGGTCTCGGTAGCGCCATAGAGCTGCTTCAGGTTGATGCCAATGGAACGGTAAAAGTCGAACAGATCGGGTCCGATGGCTTCACCAGCGGTATAGGCCACACGCACGCGGCTCATGCCCAAGGCATTACGCAAGGGGCCGTAGATCAGGATATTGCCCAGGCCATAGCACAGGCGATCCCACATCCCCACGCCGGGGCGCTTGTCCAGAATCTTCACACCCACACGGTGCGCCAGAGACATGAAACGCTTGTACAAGGCGCGCTTCAGGGCACCGGCATCTTCCATGCGGATAGTCACTTGCGTGAGCAAGCCTTCCAGCACGCGGGGAGGCGCAAAGTAATAGGTCGGGCCAATATCATGCAGGTCGATGGACACGGTTTCGGGTGACTCAGGGTGATTCACCGTAAAGCCCGTGACCAGGAACTGCGTGTAGGAAAACATGTTCTGCCCGATCCAGGCGGGAGGCAGATAAGCCAGCACTTCCTCGGCATCGGTCAGCGATTCCAGTTCCTGAATGGCCAGGCCACGATCCACCAGAGCGCCGTGAGTCAGCACCACCCCCTTGGGCTTGCCGGTGGTGCCGGAGGTGTAGAACATGGCGGCAGCATGGTCAGGCGTAATGGCCTTCCAGATACGTCGCACACAGTCCGGATCCCGCGCCAATTGCAGGCGGCCCTGCTCCATGACCTGCTCGATGTATTGCAGCTGCTCTTGCTGATAATTGCGCAGACCGCGTGGGTCGTCATAGATCAGCGCATCCAGATCGGGGCACTGATCCCAGACTTCCAGTAGCTTGTCGACCTGCTCCTGGTCCTCGACCACGGCCACGCGTATGCTGGCATCCAGCAATACGTGCAGCATTTCCTGGGCTACCGCATCCTGATACAAAGGCACGGGCACAGCGCCCAGCATTTGCGCCGCCATCATGGCCAGGTACAGGCGCGGGCGGTTTTCACCGATCACCGCGACGTGCTGACCGTCTTTGACACCCAGCCCGGCCAGGCCCGCAGCCAGTTGCTCGGCCTGTTCGGCCAGCTCCTGCCACGTCCAGGTCTGCCAGATTCCCAGGTCTTTTTCGCGCATGGCAACTTTGTTGCCGCGCACCTGGGCATGGTGTTCTATCCAGGCTGGGAAGGTGCCGGGTAAACCCGCTACCTGCTCTTTATCCATCCGCACAACCATGTCTCCTCCGAATTTTCCCGGCTTGTTATGGTCCAGGAGGCTGCTTATGATTGCGGCAGAAGGCAGATGTTATGCCCTCAAGCTATTTGCAGCCTGTTAATAATCAAGTTATCGGCTGCCCGTCCCGAAGATTGTCACGGACATGACATTCGACCTTTATCGAGGGTTAATCCTCATGCATGTTGTAGATGCTTTATCGGAGCGAGCCGCCTGGTTTCGCTTGTTGACACCCGAGCTGCAAGAGCGTGTCCGCCGCGACACACTGATCACCGCATACGAGGCCGGGGCCATCGTCGAACGCAAGGGAGAACGCGCCACCGCGTGGATTGGCGTGCTCTCGGGTTTGCTCAAAGTGTCGGTGGGAAATTCCGAAGGCAAGATCGCTTCCATGACCGGGGTACCTGCCGGTGGCTGGATAGGCGAAGGCTCCTTGCTGAAAAACGAAGAGCGCAAATACGATGTGGTCGCCTTGCGCGACAGCCAGGTGGCCCGCTTGCCCGTACACAGTTTTAACGATTTGCTGGACCAGAGCATTGCTTTCAACCGCTACCTCCTGCATCAGCTCAATGAACGTGTGGCGCAATTTATCGGCAAGGCGGAATACAACAGCCTGTCTACCCCCGATGCCCGCGTGGCACGCTGTCTGGCAGAGCTATTCAACCCGCTGCTCTACCCCGGAAAAGGTCTGCGCCTGGACATTACCCAGGAAGAGATCGGCTACCTGGCGCGTGTGTCGCGCCAACGAGCCAACCAGGCCCTGCGCCAACTGGAAAACGAAGGGCTGTTGTTGATCAAGTATGGTGGCGTCCAGGTGCTGGACCTGGACGGCCTGAAACGTTACGGCGATGAATATGCCGCCTGATTATGCGGCCACTGTGGGCCGCATGGACGTCAATCCATACGGATGCCCGCACGCTCGATAACCGTGGCCCATTCAGCGCGTTCACGCTGGGCGTAAGCCTGGAATTCATCGGGCGTCATGGGCATGGGTTCCACCCCCATCTCGCGAATACGCTGATCCAGCTCGGGCGTTTTCAGGGCCTGCATCAAGTCCTGGCTCAAGCGTTGACGGGCGCCTTCGTCCATCTTGGGTGGGCCCACCAAACCTTGCCAGGCATAGGCGTAGAAGTCGGCAATACCCGCTTCGGCCATGGTTGGCACATCAGGCAACAGACTACTGCGCTCAGGCGTGGCAACCGCCAGCACCCGCAACTTGCCAGCCTTGATATTGGATAGCGCTGCGGCAGAATCCACAAAGGACATATCCACCTGGCCGCCCAGCAAATCCTGAATGGCGGGTGCAGCTCCCTTGTAAGGAACGTGCACGATCTTGGTGTCCGTGCGCTGCTTGAACATCTCCAGAGCCAAATGGTGTGGAGAGCCACTGCCAGCGGACGAGGACGTCAGCTTTTCAGGTTGTTTACGCGCTGCTTCCAGCAGATCGGCCACGGTTTTATAGGGCGACTCCTGTGGCACTGCCAGCATCAGGGGGAAGCGGGCCAGACCGCCCACATAGGTGAAGGCAGCCGGGTCGTATTGCAGCTTGCTGTACAAAGAGGAGTTAAAGGCCAGCGTGCCTGAATCAGCCGTGCCTACGGTATAGCCATCGGGCTTGGCATTGCTGACGTAGGTTGCGCCAATAATGGTGGCGGCCCCCGGTTTGTTTTCCACAATCAAGGTCTGGCCCAGGCTGCTTTCCAGCTGCTTGGCGACCAGCCGGGCAATCACATCTGAACCGCCGCCTGCAGGATAAGGGACTACCCAGGTGACGGCAGACTGGGGCCAGTCTGCTGCCAAGGCCGTTCCTGTCAGGCTGGCGCTTAGCAACAGCACACCGGCTCCAAAGTTCTTCCAATGCATGATGTCTCCTCCATGCGTGTAGACAGCGCTTTTGGCGCTATTTTTTTTAAGTTTTAAGCATCCCGTCCGGGATGCGCAGAGACATTATGCGCGGACAGCCCTGCACAGGGCATTAGTAACGATGCGGATATCGATTAGCTGTAATCGCGTGCGCCAAACAGGGCCGAACCCACTCGCACTTCAGTGGAACCTTCCTGAATCGCCAGCTCGAAGTCACCGCTCATGCCCATGGACAGGCCTTGCACCTGTTCATGGCCCAACTCCACCAGACGATCGCGCCACTGGCGCAGGCTGGCAAAGCAGGCGCGAACTGCCTGGGGGTCATCGCTATTGACGGCCATAGTCATCAGACCACGGACCTTCAAGGTATCGAGCGAACGCAGGGACTGCATGAAAGCGGGCAGTTCTTCAGGTGCCAAACCAAATTTGCTGGGCTCGGGCGAGGTCTTGACCTGGATCAGCACGTCCAGGCTACGCTGCTCGTGTTGCAGGTGTCGATCCAGGGCCTGAGCCAGGGACAAACGGTCCAAAGACTGTACTTCGCTGGCTAAGCGTGCAATATCTTTGGCCTTATTGCTCTGCAGATGGCCTATCATCACCCACTGCACCGCGCGATCGGCCAGCTCTGCCTGCTTGTCTCGAATCTCCTGAACCTTGTTCTCGCCCATTCGCGACAGGCCCAAATCCAGGGCTTGAGCCAGCACGGGCACAGGAAAGGTTTTGCTTACCGGTAAAAGAGCCACCGCATCAGCAGGGCGGCCGGCCTGCAAGCAAGCCTGTTCGATACGTTGGCGCAATTGCGCCAAGCGACCAGAAAGGGAAGAGTCAGAAGAAGCCATCAATGCACACGCACCCAGATAAAACCATCGCAAACGCTGCAAACACAACAGCGGCCATTTCCGATAGCATAACTGTTGCACACGGCCACCGCTAAGCCCATCCACAGCGTGTTTGCCAGGTTCTGCGTCTGTGCGCAATCACACGTCTTCACTGTGTACTCGTATCCCGTTTCCCCAACCTTATCGAGGAGCTCATGACAGATCGTCCCACCCATGCTTTGCCGTCATACCTGAACGCCGACGACGTCGGCCCGTGGGGTATTTATCTCGAACAAGTGGAGCGAGTCACTCCGTATCTGGGCAAACTGTCCCGATGGGTTGAAACACTCAAGCGCCCCAAGCGCACGCTGATTGTCGACGTACCCATTGAACTGGATAACGGCACCGTGGCCCACTTCGAGGGCTACCGCGTTCAGCACAATACTTCCCGTGGCCCAGGCAAGGGCGGCGTGCGCTACCACCAGGATGTCACCCTGTCCGAAGTGATGGCTCTGGCTGCCTGGATGTCGATCAAATCGGCTGCCGTGAACCTGCCATTTGGCGGTGCCAAGGGCGGTATTCGTATTGACCCGCGCAACCACTCCCAGGCTGAACTGGAGCGCATCACCCGCCGCTACACCAGCGAAATCGGTGTGATTATTGGCCCCAACAAGGACATTCCAGCCCCGGACGTGAACACCAACGCCCAGACCATGGCCTGGATGATGGACACCTACTCCATGAATGTCGGTGGCACCAGCACCGGCGTGGTCACCGGCAAGCCTGTCTCCCTGGGCGGTAGCCTGGGCCGTGTGGAAGCCACTGGCCGCGGCGTGTATACCGTGGGTTGTGAAGCGGCCCGCGACGCCGGTATCGACCTGAATGGCGCCCGCGTCATTGTGCAAGGCTTCGGTAACGTGGGTGGCACCGCTGCCCGCCTATTCCAGGAAGCCGGTGCCAAGGTGCTGGCCGTACAGGATCACACCGGCACGGTATACAACCCCAACGGTCTGGACGTACTGGCCCTGCTGAACCACATGGAACAGCACAAAGGTCTGGCCGGAGCGCCCAATGCCGAGGCCATTTCCAACGAAGACTTCTGGCATATCGAAACCGATCTGCTGATCCCGGCCGCGCTGGAAGGCCAGATCAACAAGAACAATGCCGACCGCATCCGCGCCCGCATTGTGATCGAAGGCGCCAACGGCCCCACCACCCCGGAAGCCGACGACATCCTGAACGACAAGGGCGTGATCATTGTTCCGGACGTAGTGGCCAACGCCGGTGGCGTGACCGTGTCCTACTTCGAGTGGGTCCAGGACTTCTCCAGCTTCTTCTGGACCGAGGACGAGATCAACAACCGTCTGGAAATGATGATGCGCTCGGCCTACACCACGGTGGCGGCAGTTGCCAAAGAGCACAACGTCACCTTGCGTACGGCTGCCTTTATCGTGGGTTGCGCCCGCATTCTGGAATCTCGTCAGGTACGCGGCCTGTATCCATAAGGTCATAAGGCGGCGTACCCGGTTTATGCCGCTTTTTATGAGCAAAATACAGCGCTTGTGCAAAAAAAACAGGGGGAAAGCGGTAGAATCGGGGCATCCAGGATATGACACCCGTATGAAACCCTTACCCCCTTTCTCTTTGACCGCAAGGACGTTGCTGTGAATAACAATGACCTGAACGCGGCGGTCCAGGTACGCGACATCCACAAACGCTTTGGCACCAACGAGGTGCTCAAGGGTATTTCCCTGCAAGCTCACAAGGGCGATGTGCTCTCCATTATTGGAGCTTCCGGCTCGGGCAAGAGTACCCTGCTGCGCTGCATTAACCATCTGGTCGTCCCCGATCAGGGCGAAATCCAGATCGGCAATGACATTTTGCGCAGCCATCGCAATCGCAAGGGCATTTGCCAGACAGACAATCCGCGCCTGCTGGAACAAGTCCGCGCCCGCTTGGGGATGGTGTTTCAGAACTTCAATCTGTGGTCGCACCGCACGGTGCTGCAAAACGTCACCGAAGGCCCCATCCATGTCAAAGGCCGCCCGGCCCGTGAAGCGGCTGAATACGCCCGCGAACTGCTGGGCAAGGTGGGCCTGAGCAACAAATGCGATGCCTACCCAGCCGAACTGTCCGGTGGTCAGCAGCAGCGCGTGGCCATTGCACGTGCGCTGGCCATGGACCCGGATGTCTTGCTGTTTGACGAACCGACTTCGGCGCTGGACCCGGAAATGGTGGGCGAAGTACTGCGCGTGATTCGCCAACTGGCCCAGGAAGGCCGCACCATGATCCTGGTCACCCACGAAATGAATTTTGCGCGTGACGTCTCTTCCGAGACCATTTTCATGCACAACGGCCTGATTGAAGAACGTGGCCATCCCAAAGATCTGTTCGATAGGCCACAATCCGAGCGTCTACAGCAGTTTCTACAACCAATGCAGTAAGATCATCGCTTCGTGAATACGACACCGGCTGGAAAACCAGCAGGGCCAATACGGCTCTGACCAGCCTATCCACAAAGGAGAGCCAGACCATGAGTTTCCTCAGCAAGACCCTGATCTGTGCCAGCCTGGCCCTGTTGGGCTCCCAGGCTGCAATGGCAGACACCCTGAAAATCGGTACCGAAGGCGGTTACCCACCATGGAGCATGGTGGACGCAGCCGGTAAAGTCACCGGCTTTGACGCCGACGTGGGCGCTGCCCTGTGCAAGGAGCTGAACAGCGATTGCAAATTCATCGTGCAAGCCTTTGACAGCCTGATTCCTTCGCTGGATGCCAAACGCTTTGACCTGATCATCTCGGGTATGTCCTACACCCCCGAGCGTGCCAAGCGCGTGAATTTCAGTATTCCTTACGCCGTTGAAGACGCCATTTTCGTTCTGCCCAAGAACAGTGAACTGGTCGGTGCCGACAACGAACAAGCTATTTTTGATGGTCTGGCTGGCAAAACCATTGGCGTTCAAGGTGGCACCACTCACGGCGCTTTCCTGTCCAAGAAAGCCCCCAAGACCACCGTCAAGAACTACGAGACCCTGGACCAGATGCAAATCGATTTGGACGCCGGTCGTCTGAACGGCACCTTTGCCGACCTGACCTCCCAGTCCAAATTCCTGCATAAAGTCGGCGAGGACAACTTTGCCCTGTCCAAGCTGGTCATCAAAGGCTCTTCCGACCCTGAAACTCTGGGTTATGGCATTGCCGTCGGTATTCACAAAGACAATGCAGAACTGAAAGCCAAGGTTGACGCTGCCCTGTGCAAGCTGATCGACGATGGCACCGTCAAGACCGCCAGCGAAAAGTGGTTTGACATCGACATCGCCAACTACGAGATCTGCAAGAAATAAGTCGAGAAGTACCACTTGATGCTAGAGACCATTTTTAATGTGCTGCGCGAAGGCTGGGGCTGGATGTTCCTTCGCGGAGCAGCAATGACCTTGCTGATCTCCGTTTTGGGCATGGCCCTGGGCGTAGTCATTGGGATTACAGGAGCCAGCATCAAGACCAACGGGCCACGCTGGCTGCGTGGCCCCGTTAGCCTGTACACCACGGTTGTTCGCAGTATCCCCGAGCTGCTCATCATCTACCTGCTGTTTTTTGGCTCGGTCCAAGTCGTCTCCGATCTGGCCGATTTCATGCGCATGGAAGATGTAATGACGCGCTGGTTCCCCGCACTGGTCGGCATTTTGGCCATTGGCCTGATTGCAGGCTCGTACAGCGTGGAGGTGTTTCGCGGTGCCTTGCAAGCCATTCCCGAAGGCCAGATCGAGGCCGCCAAAGCCATTGGCATGTCCCCCTGGCAGCGCCTGCGCCGCATTATCCTGCCGCAAATGTTCTGGTACGCCCTGCCCGGCGCCAATAACGTCTGGCAAACCGCACTGAAAGACACGGCTCTGATCTCCCTGGTGGGTCTGGTCGAGATCATGCGGGCCGCGACCCTGGGAGCCGCCAACACGCGCGAACCCATGGCCATGTACCTGATTGCAGGCGTGCTTTATTTTCTGATTGGTGCCTGTAGTCAGGCCCTGTTTTTGCTGGCCGAACGCTATACCGGCAAAGGCATGAGAGCCCAGGCATGATTGATCTGGAATTATTCAATACCACCGTTGAAACCCTGTTCAAGGGGTTCGGCATGAGCGTCTATATCGGTCTGTGGGGCATTGTGCTGTCGCTGTTCATCGGCCTGTCACTGGCCCTGATGCGCCAGTCCCATAGCCGCATTTTGCGCAGCTTTGCCTTTAGCTACAGCACGGTATTTCGTGGCACCCCATTGCTGGTGCAGTTGTTCCTGCTGTACTACGGTGTGGGCACCCTGAGTTTTGTAAAGGACTCACCCACGTTGTGGTGGCTGTTCAGCGACGGCATGCGCTGCGCGATTCTGGCCATTGGTCTGAACAGTGGCGCCTACGTCAGTGAAGTCTTCCGGGGCGGTTTTCAGGCTGTGCCAGTGGGCCAGATCGAGGCAGCCAAGTCCATCGGCATGTCCGCCTGGATGCGCTTTCGTCGCGTGGCGTTTCCTTTGGCGATTCGCCAGGCCTTGCCCGCATACAGCAATGAAATTGTGCTGGCCATCAAAGGCACCAGTCTGGCCTCGACCATTGCCGTAATGGACCTGACCGGTCATGCCAAACGCTTGATGAACCAGAACTACGCCATCATCGAGACCTTTGTTATTGCGGGTCTGCTGTACCTGCTGATCAACTTTACCCTGCTATCGGTGGTGCACCTGGTCGAGCGCTGGTTGAAAGTGCGCCGTTAAACCGGCGCCACCCCAGGCTCTCCGCACCCCCTAGCGCAACAACTGGACGCGGAGCACCCTCACATGCCGACTCGCCCCAAACTGGCCCTGGTAGGCACCGGCGGCACCATTGCCGCCACAACCCAATCCAATCTTGGTCTGACGGACTACGACATCACCCAGGGCGTAGAAACGCTATTGCAAGCCGTGCCCGGTATCACCGAGCTGGCCGATCTGGAATGCCATCAGATTTTCAACGTGGACAGCCGGGCCATGGGCTCGCTGATGCTGCTGGAGCTGTCCCACAAGCTCAATGCTCTGCTCGCACGACCGGACATCAACGGCGCGGTCATTACCCACGGCACCGATACGCTGGAAGAAAGCGCTTTTTTCCTGCACCTGACCCTGAAAACCGACAAACCCGTGGTTATGGTGGCGGCGATGCGCCCGGCTTCGGCCTTGAGTGCCGACGGTCCACTGAATCTGTATCAGGCCGTGCAAGTAGCCTGCTCTTCGCTGGCACAGGATCAAGGTGTACTGGTACTGCTGAACGACCAGATACACAGCGCCCGTTTCCTGAGCAAGCAACACACCACTCAGACCAGCGCCTTCGGTTCACCCGATGCCGGCCCCTTGGGTCTGGTTGCAGGCGGGCAGCCGCGTTTCATGATGCGTACGCTGCTGCCCCATACGCACAGCAGCCTGTTCGATGTGCGCTCTTTGCACAGCCTTCCTAAAGTGCAGATTTTTTACGATCACCCCGATACTTTGGCCGAACTGTACCGCCACGCCGCACAAAGCGGTGTGCAAGGCATTGTGGTGGCGGCGACTGGCAACGGCAGCCTGACCCCCGGAGCCTTGGAAGGTGTCAGCCGGGCACACCGACTAGGCGTGGTGTGTGTGCGGGCTTCTCGCATCCATGCAGGACCTGTGACAGACAGTGCGTATGACCAGGATCACAACACCATTGCCGCGCATTACTTGCCTGCTCAAAAGGCCCGAATTTTATTAATGCTGTGTCTGGCTGCTCAACTGGAGCACGATGAGATAGAGGCGGCTTTCCGCGACTATTAAGGTTCGGGCTTTCGCCGTCGTCCCTTGGACTAGCTGGCTAGATAAAGGGCACCAGCAGCAAGACTGGCTGTGGCTGTGGCTGTGGCTGTGGCTGTGGCTGTGGCTGTGGCTGTGGCTGTGGCTGTGGCTGTGGCTGTGGCTGTGGCTGTTCGGCAATAGCGTACTCAAGCGCAATGCCAATAGGCTCAAGCCAATTCCAGCTGCCGCTGACTGCTGAGGCGTCTTTGCTCACCCGTTATGGGGTCCACAAAGGCAATGTGCCGAGCCAGCAACTGCAAGGGCTGGCTGAAATCGTCCGCGTCACGCTCCGGCAACAGTTCGGGGTAGAACACATCATTGATAATAGGTGCCCCCAGGCTGCTCAAATGCACGCGTAACTGGTGCTTGCGGCCACTTTTGGGACGCAGGCGGTACAAGGCCAGCTCCTGACCCTGCTCATCCTGCCAGTGGCGTTCGCAAATAATTTCGGTGCTGCTATTGGCCTCGCCCTCAACCTCACACATGACAAACTTGCCGGGCACTTCTTTCATGCAGCTGCTGTACAGCAGCCCATTTGCCAGCTTTTCCTGAAACGGCGCGACCGCTTCATATTCTTTCTCGATCCCGCCCTGCTGAAACAGGGACTGGTAGGCCCCGCGAGCCGCAGGATCACGACAAAACAGCAAGATACCCGCCGTTTCCCTGTCCAGCCTGTGAATGGGGCTGATGCCATCCTCTCCGAAGTCCCGCCGCAGACGAGTCAGCGCGGTTTCGTACAAGTAGCGACCGCCCGGCGTTGTAGCCAGAAAGTGCGGCTTGTCCACAGCAATCAGACGCTCATCCGCGTATAGAACGGGCATATCGAAAGGGACGACCGCTTCGTTTTCCACCATGCGGAAGTACCATAACCAACGATCGGGCTGATAAGGCGAACCAAAATGTTGCGGCACCCCGTCCTGATCCAGAATGTCGCCTCGTGCCAGCCTGTCCAACAGAATCTCGGGGCTGACATGGGGGAAGCGTTCCAGCAAGAACTCCTCCAGCAAGTTCCAGTGCCCGCGCGGGCACCATACTTTGCTGGGGCTGACCCCACCGCGCGAAGGGACAGGCGGCGCACTTGTTGTTGGTGTCATTACAAAAACCAAATAGAAAATGGCCCGCTATTGCAGCGGGCCAGACATCCAGAGCCATCAGTGTACTACCAGCCACCCTCAGGGCGGCTGGCTCGCTCAGCTCTGGACTGCAGCTTGTGGGATGGCATCAAGACGCATCCGCCGGCCTTGCCTTAGCCACAGCCAGAGCAAAATCAGGAACGCGGGAATATAGATCCAAAACTCGGACGGTCGATCTGGATGAGGCACTTTCACCTCCAGAATATCCCAGCCCTGCTCCCACCCGGCTCTAAGCGCTGAACTGCCAAAAGCGACCGATGCCACTTGCGCCGTATCTCCAAAAGCCATCACCGTCAGCCCTGCCTGAGACAAGCGCTTGCTGGCCGCTGCCAAGCCGGTCGCCTCATCTCCTTGCGGCAAGCCGGGCAATGATACAGCCACTGTTTTCTGCAAGTCTTTACCCTCCAGATTCATCCCTGCTAGTTGCACCACCAGATTGCCTCCGTCTGGCGTGTTCTGAACAATCTGCATCAACTCTGACGCGGGACGACTCTGATACTTTTCGCTGATATGGTCCATGAACCAATCGGGTCGGAACAGCATGAACGTCACCAACAAGAGCAAGACTGTCTCCAGCCAGCTTGTTTTGATGCGCAGCCATCCCATGGTTGCCGCTGCAAATGTCAGGGAAGCCACGGTCGCACCCACCACGACCATAATCAACTCCCAGACACTATGTATGCCAATCAACAAGAGCATGGGATTGAAGATGAACATGAAGGGCAGCACGGCTGTACGCATGGCATAGGTCACGCCCTGCACCCCTGTCTTGATCGGGTCCTCCCCTGAAATGGCAGCGGCTGCAAAAGTGGCCAAGCCCACAGGCGGGGTGATGTCCGCCATGATCCCGTAATAAAACACGAACATATGGACGGCAATCAGCGGAATGATCATGCCGCTTTGCGCCCCCAGCTCCACCACCACCGGCGCCATCAAGGTAGCCATCAGAATGTAGTTGGCAGTGGTAGGCATACCCAGGCCCAAAACCAGACACACCGCAGCGGTAAAAAACAGCATGACCAGCACATTGCCCATGGAGACCAGCTCCACAAAGGCTGTCATGCGCAGGCCCAGACCCGTCAAGGTGATAGCACCCACAATCAAGCCGGCCGTCCCGCAAGCAATACCGATGCCCACCATATTGCGGGCACCTTCCTGCAACCCCACCCAGACTTCACTGACTCCTTGGCGCAATGGCTGAGCTGTCGCCTGCTTGCGGAACCAGGCAATGATGGGACGCTGGGTTGCCATCTGGAACAACATGGCCACAACGGCCCAGAAGGCCGACAGGCCCGCAGACATCACTTCTACCGTCAGACACCAGACCAGAATGCCGATAGGGATCAGAAAATACAAACCGGCTCGCACCGTTGGCCACGGTTCGGGGCGCACCGGTGTGTTGACATTGATATCGGTGGGCAGGTCCTCGTGGTCTGCAGCCACTTTCAGCAAAAACACATACAGAACCAGCAGCAGGAACAACAAAATCCAGATAGCGGCGGCACCGGCTACCGCCTGAACCCCTACGCCTATCCAGTACACCAGTCCCATCACAATCAAGGTGCCCGCCGTACCCATGCCCCAGCCGGCCAGCTTCTGCATGAACGTTCTGGGTTTGCCCGATGCCATCATCGGTTGTATTCCCAGCTTGAGCGCTTCCAGATGCACGATATAAAACAACGCGATATACGAAATGACCGCGGGCAGCAGCGCATGCCGAATGATGTCGGTATAGGGAATGCCAACATACTCAATCATCAGGAAGGCCGCCGCTCCCATGACAGGCGGCATGATCTGGCCATTGACGGAAGACGCCGTTTCAATGGCCCCGGCCCGAATACCGCCGTAACCGGCTTTCTTCATCAGGGGAATCGTGAAAATACCGCCCGTCACCACATTGGCAACGGAGGACGCAGACACAATGCCATTCACCGCCGAGGACACCACGGCAACCTTGGCAGGCCCCCCACGCAAATGCCCCAGCAAGGCAAACGAGACCTGCATCATGTAATTGCCCGCCCCGCAACGATCCAGCAAGGAGCCCAGCAATACAAAAATAAAGATATAAGAAACCGAAACGCCCAGTGCGACCCCATAAACCCCTTCGGTAGTCAGCCACATATGCGAGACCAGGCGCTGCAATGAAGCACCACGATGAGACAGCGCATCCGGCAACCAGGGGCCGAGAAAAATATAAGCGATAAAGATCAGAGCCAACACGGCCATTGGCGCGCCCAAAGAGCGACGTGTAGCCTCCAGCAACAACACCAGACCAACACTGGCCACGACCACATCCATTGTGGTCGGGATGCCGGGGCGCATGGCCAGTTCTTTATAGAAAAAGAACAAATATGAGCCGCAAAAAGCAGCGATCAGAGCCAGGACCCAGTCATGAATTGGAATACGATCCCGAGCCGACGTTTTGCGTGCAGGGAAAGCCAGATAGGCCAGAAACATGGCAATGCCCAAATGCAGGGCACGCGCCTCAGTGTCATTGAAAATGCCCAGATTCAGGGCAAAGGGCAGCGGGGAAGCGTACCAAAGTTGAAACAAGGACCAGCCTATGGCCGCCAGAAACAAAACCATGCCCGCTGCGCCCGCAACAGTGCGCCCGCCCCTGTCTACGTCTGCAACCAGCTTTTCCAGTTCTGCCGTTTCATCCTGTGTCAGGGCGACGTCCGGCCCCATTTTCTTCTGTTCTTGTTGTGTCATTTGCATATGTCTCCAGGAAAGCCTGGTTTGAAGCGCCGATGCAGCCGGGTAAAACGACCAAGCACCGATCACCTGGGCCAGGCAGCCCAGGAACTCCAAACCAGAAGCAAGACCACAGCCGGTGCGGTGGCACTTGCGACCAGGCCAGCGTAGCCAGCCTGGTCAATATCAGGCCGCCTTACAGCAGCCCTTTTTCCTTGAAGTACTTTTCAGCCCCTTTGTGCAAAGGAGCAGACAGGCCGTTCTTGACCATGTCTTCTTTTTTCAGGTTTGCCAATGCAGGATGCAAACGCTTGAAATCATCAAAGTTGTCGAACACGGCTTTGACGACGTTATAAACGGACTCTTCAGGGACATCCTCCGACGTCACAAAAGTCGCTAAAACACCGTAAGTTTGGACATCGTCTGGGTTGTTGGGGTACAGACCACCCGGAATGACGGCCTTGGCATAGTAAGGATAGGTTTCGACCAGTTTTTCTACAGCAGGCCCCGTCAGAGGAACCAGCTTGGCGCCACAAGATGTGGTCGGGTCCTGAATATTGGCCGAAGGGTGCCCGACTCCATAGATGAACCCATCAATCTTGCCATCACACAGGGCTGGACCATGTTCGTCCGGGCGCAGTTCGGAGGCCAGCGAGAAAAAGCTGTTATCCAGGCCCATTGCCTGCAACAACTGATCCATCGATGCTCGTGTGCCCGAACCCGGATTGCCTACGTTAAACCGTTTGCCCTTGAAGTCGTCAAAGGTACTGATATTGGCTTCTTTGCGCGACAACACCGTAAAGGGTTCGGGATGGATGGAAAACACCGAGCGCAGCTTGGTGTAGGCACCACCGTCCTTGAACTGCCCTTCGCCGTTATAGGCGTTGTAGCCCACGTCGGACTGCACCACCCCCAGATCCAGTTCGCCCGCCTTGATGGTATTGACGTTAAACACCGAACCGCCGGTAGACTCGACAGAGCATCGCACGCCATCGGTCCCACGGTCTTTATTCACCAACCGGCAAATAGCTCCGCCGGCCGCGTAATACACCCCTGTCACCCCACCCGTTCCAATGCTGACAAATTTTTGCTGGGCACTGGCCGGCAAAGGGCTCAATAACATGGCACATAAAGCGGCGGCTGTGCTTGATGCCAACACCAGTTTCTTACCTGTTTTCTTTGCAGTGTGCTTCATCTTTTGTCTCCCCTGGGGTGGACCCCATTTGAATTGCCGGAATGTCCGGTTTACTTTCTATCGTGGTGCTCAAGGCGGATTGGTGACAGCAACATCACCATCCTGCCAATAAATCTCCTGACGGCGAAATGAGGACTCCAGCTGCGCAAGACGCTCTACTACTGTCTTGCCGCCCTGTGCAGCGATACGAGCCAGCAGATGTTCGGCTACGGTCACAGGCCCTACCAAGGAATGAAAAAAGCTGGCCATGGGCTGCTTGCCCGTATGAGGATCAAACAGCAATACATGCTTGGCACCTTGTGCAATGGGTGACAAGACGCTATCGGTCAGGGCCACCACGGTCGTGCCACGCTCCACCGCAGAGCGAACGCTGTTCACGACGGCCTTCACATACGGAGCCTGGCTGATCACAAGCAGCACGCCACCACTTTCCAGGCCAGTCTCCAGCTCCACCAATACATCTGCGGCACGGTTAAGCAACACCCCGTTGCCACACATCAGTTGATAGGCATAATGCATCTGGAAGGCGCAGGCAAAGCTGGCGCCCGCTCCTAGAAAGCCAACCTTGGGTGCCGCCAGAATGGCTTTCGCACACGCATCCAGCCTGCCTGCCGGATTAAGCCGAAGGACAGACTCCACCGCTGCCTCCTGCTGCTGGCCCAAGGCCTGGGTCTGCTGTTCGGCAGCGCGACTACCTTGCAAGGATTGAGCCCGCGAAGCCATGGTGTCGTCATTGCGATGCAAGGCTTGTTGAAACGGCGCCCGGAAACGGTCATAGCTGTCATAACCGGCAGCCCGTGCCAAACGCAGCATCGTGGCGGGAGCCACTGACAAGGCCTGAGCTTGCCTGCGCATGGACCAAAGGCTGACCTCAACAGGATGGCGCTCCACCCACTGGGCAGCCCGAAGCAACTCAGGCGTCAATTCTGGCAAAATGCGTTGCAGTCGCAGCAAAGGTTCCATTCGGCTTCCATCGACGTTCTGCTGGAAATAAAACGAATGGTAATCTGAACCGACTAAAAAAAAACAAGTGTTTTCCTAGGGTTTGCCCGCAAACTATCTGGCACGTAACCACTTGTTTGTCGGTGAAATGCGCCCCACCAGCTTCTGCCGTCAACGCTGCCGAGCTAGCGTATATCAAAAAAATCGTAGCGTTTGTCTGTGTAAGAACGCTGGATATCTACCTGCTCGACCTGGGCCTGTTCAGGGCCGATATGCAGCCAGCTAACCATCTGATCAATCGCATCCGTACTGCCCTGCAACACCAATTCGACCGAGCCGTTGGCCGCGTTACTGACCCAACCTTTGACGCCGTATAGATGAGCATGGCGTAGCGCACTTGCCCGAAACCCCACCCCCTGCACCCGGCCTTTAACACACACTTCTACCGTTTCACAATCCGCCATTAGCCTGCTCCCTGCTATTTGTGCCCGAAATGTGGCAGCATCCGCCCCGCATCTCAATATTCAGTTAAATTAGTCGCATCATTGTTGCATGACCGCACCCGCCCCCGCTTACCTGCTTTGTGCAGCCTCTACCCTATGAATTTGCCCCGCCTTTTTACTCTATCGCTGCGCAGGGCAATGTACGTGCTAGGCATGCTGGCCGCTCTGGGGTTCGTCGCCCCCGCCGCCCATGCTGCACCGCATTCCCAGCAGCATATTGTGCGCGTGGGTATTTACGAAAACCCACCCAAACTGCTGCTGGACAGCCAAGCCAGGCCCGGCGGCATCATGGGCGAACTCCTGCTGGAGATTGCCAAGCGTGAAGGCTGGGCTCTGGAAGCCGTGCAATGCGACTGGCAGCAATGCTTGAATGCCCTGCAAAATGACTTGCTGGACATTGTGCCCGGCTTGGCTTATTCCCCTGAGCGCGCCGCCCTGTACAGCTTTCACAGTCGCGCCGTGCTGGAGGACTGGTCCCAGATCTTCACAGGTAAAACCACCCATATCGGTGCACTGAACGACTTGAATGGCAAGCGCATTGCTGTCATGAGCGGAACTCTGCAACTAACCCAGCTCTACAATATTTTGCAAAAACTGGAGCTGGGTTCCAAGCTGGTCATTACTGACTCCCAATACAACGCCCTGAAACTGGTCCAAAGCAAACAGGCCGACGCCGCCGTAGTCGGCCATTTATTTGGAGTGCGCCATGCGGGCGAGCACGGCCTGAAAACCGCCCCCATCCGGCTGGAGCCAACCAATACCTACTTTGTCACGGCCAAAGACCGCCACCTGGACCTGCTGGCCGCCATTGATACCCACATCAAGCAATGGCAAGACAACAACGACCCGTTTTACACAGAAACACTGAACCAATGGGGCCTGCGCCTGATCGAGAAACCGACCAAGCCCTGGATTATCCCCGCCTTGCTGACACTGGGTGTCTTGCTGACCATTGCCCTGTTGACTGTCACCCTGATGCGCATTGGCCTGCGTCGTCAACGCAAGAAGCTGGTCCGTACCGAACACCATCTGCATACGGTACTGGATGCGATTGATGCTTACGTCTACATCAAGGACGATCAGTTTCGTTATCAGTACGCCAACCGCAAGCTGTGCGAAGACCTGAACTACACGACCGTCAGCATTGTGGGCAAAACCGACCAGGATTTGTACGCTAACAAGCAGACTATTAACGAGTTTCGCCATAACGACGAGCAGGTGCTGTACAGCGGTGAACGCCTGGCCGTGGAAGAAGTGGTACGCGACCGGAAAGGCGATATCCGCGCGACATTCTTTTCCATCAAAATGCCGGTCAAAGACCCCGAGACCCGGCAGACCAGTCTGTACTGTATCTCCACGAATATCTCGGCCCTGAAAGCCACGCAGTCAGAGAACTACCGGCTGGCTTTCTATGACCCGCTCACCGAGCTGCCCAACCGCCGCCTGCTGCTGCAGCGTCTGGAACGTCACCTGCAGACCATAGAACCGTACAAACGGCCAGGTGCGCTGTACTTCCTGGATCTGGACCGCTTCAAGCACATTAACGATGCACGAGGACACGCAATTGGCGATGCCTTGCTGCGCAAAGTCGCGCGCCGTCTGTCCTTGATGATTGATCCCCAGGATATCGTGGCCCGCCTGGGCGGAGACGAATTCGTCATCCTGAAAATCCTGCATCCCGGCACTGTGCGTGACTGCTACAAGGAGGCCCTGGAGTTTGCCGAACTGGTACGCACCCGCCTGGAGGAGCCCTACAGCATCGAAGGCCACTCCTATCTGAGCAGCAGCAGTATTGGCCTGGCGCTGATTACCGACAGCACCCTGACCTCTGAGGACCTGATGCGTCAGGCCGACACCGCCATGTATCGCTCCAAGGAGAATGGCCGCAACCAGATCACTTTGTACGAACCTGGCATGCAAGAGGCGCTTGAAGAACACCTGAGCCTACAGCACGACCTGCGATTTGCCATTGGTTCGGATCAGTTGCGCCTGTTTGTCCAATCTCAGTACGACAAGCAAAACCGCATCTGCGGGGCCGAAGTGCTGCTGCGCTGGCTGCACCCGACACGCGGCATGCTGACACCCAACCTGTTTATTCCGCTGGCCGAAAGCACGGACTTGATCACCCCCTTGGGCGACTGGATCATGGCATCCGTCTGTGATCTGCTGCTACAGACCCAGGAATGCAGCTTCCCCATTTCCATCAACGTCAGCCCGATTCAGTTCCGTCGACCCGACTTTGCTCGCCGCACCCGCCAGATTCTGGAGAGCAGCGGTGCTCCCGCCCACCGCCTGATCTTTGAAATTACCGAAGGCGTGCTGATGGAGGACTTTGCCTCTGCCAACAGCATGATGCGAGAGCTGAAAGACCTGGGCATCCGCTTTTCCATGGACGACTTTGGCACAGGCTACTCTAACCTAGCCGCCATCCGCCGCCTGCCTCTGTACGAGCTGAAAATGGACCGCAGCCTGATTCTGGGCGTACCCATGGAACAGGAAGCCAACGCCATTGTGCGCACCGTTCTGGCGATGGCAAGACAGCTAGGCCTGCATGTCGTGGCCGAGGGCGTGGAAAACGAGCAGCAAAAAGAATTTCTGCTGCGTCGCGGCTGCCATGCACTGCAAGGCTATCTGTTCAGCGCACCGCAATTGGTGGAGCAGTGGCTGGAAGTGATTCAGCAAGACTGCGGACCGGTGGAGCCGCAGTAAGCTCCTGCATCACCCTTCCAACAATCTTGCATTAGTCCCAAAATGGGACTAATATCAGGTCATGCGAGTTATAGCCGTCAGCACCCTTCGCCAATTCTGGGAGAAACACCCCGATGCAGAGCAGCCCATCAAAGCATGGGTCGATGAAGCGACTAAGGCGCAATGGACTCAACCCACCGATATCAAGGCTCACTATCGTAGTGCCAGTATCTTGAAGAATCGGCGTGTCGTCTTCAACATCAAAGGCAACAACTACCGCCTGATTGTTGCAGTGGCATTCAAACTAGGCATCGTCTACATAAAATTTGTCGGCACTCACGAGGAGTACGACAAGGTCGACGCCGAAACTATTGAAATGGAGTAAACATGGAAATCCGCCCCGTACACACCGAGGCCGATTACAAGTCGGCTCTGAAAGAAATCTCTCGGCTTATGGAGTCTGACCCAGATCTGGGCACGCCTGATGGCGATCGTCTGGATGTGCTAACCACACTGGTATTGGCCTATGAAGCCAAACACTATCCGATTGATTTGCCAGACCCTGTAGAGGCCATCAAATTCCGTATGGAACAAGGTGGTTTGACGGCCAAAGACTTGGAGCCGATGATCGGTAAGCGCAATCGCGTCTACGAGGTCCTGAATCGCAAACGTGGCCTGACACTGCCAATGATCTGGCGCTTGCACACCACCCTTGGTATCCCAGCCGAAAGCTTGATTCGCCCCCAAACACTGATCTAAACACCATCAGGCATCAGCTTCCTTGTTTTGGCCAGGCACCTCATCCTCCGGCAAGACCCAATCCAGACGTTCGTGCTCTATATCCGTATGCAAGGGCTCAATGCCAGGTTGAGTGCGTTTAGCCCTGGCCGATAGCTCGGCAAAGCGGCTGACTTTGCCGTACAAGCCTTGCTGGCCGGCCAGTGCAGTCACCGTGCTGTTGTAGTGTTTGCCCGCCTGCCCCAGGGTTTCGCCCAGCTTTTTCAGGCGCTCGGCCAGGATGGATACCTGGTTGTAGATATCACCTGCGCGCTGACTTAATTCATGGGCTTGCTCGTTGCTGCGCACCATCATCCAGATATTGGCTACGGTACGCAAAATAGGCAGCAAGGTTGTGTGCGAGACCATCAGGACGTTCTTGCCCAGGCCGTAGTCAAACAGGCCATGATGATGCTGCAAAGCCTGCATATAGGCCGCTTCAATGGGCACGTACATGAACACGAAGCCGGGGCTGTTCAAGCCTGCCAAGGCGCTGTAATCCTTGGAGGCCAGATCATCAATATGATTGCGTAGCGCTTGCACATGCGCTTGCAGGCTTTGTTGACGCTCCTCGTCAGTCTCAGCGCGGATAGCACGGTCGTAATCCACCAGGGACACTTTGCAATCGAGCACCAGATGCTTGTCCTGCGGCAGGTGCACCACGAAGTCGGGGTATCGCAAGCGGCCTTGCTCGTCGCGGGCCTGCCATTGTGTGTCGAAGTGGACACCTCGTACCAAACCGGCCACTTCCAGCGTTTTTTCCAGCTGAGTTTCACCCCAGTTGCCAGTGGTCTTTTTGTCGCCCTTCAGCGCCACCGCCAGGGAGTGAGCCTCGGCACTCATGCGCAGACCCATTTCCTGCATGCGCTGCAGCTCCAGACTCAAGGCAGTCTGGCCTTTGACGGATTCATCGTGCACTTGATTCACACGCAGCTGGAAGCCTGCCAATTGCTCCCGGAATGGTCGCAGCATTTCATCCAAAGTGCGCTGACTATCCTGACGCAGGGTCTGTCCTTTAGCCTCCAGAATCTGCTGGGCCAAAGACTCGAACTGCAAACGCATCTGCTCGCGGCTATGCTCCAGGTCCTCTTGTATGGCCTGATTGCGCATCTCCTGAGCCTGCAACTGGGCATCGCGGCGTATCAGCTCTTTGTCCAGCTCCACTGCCCTATCCTGCGCATCCTGAGTCTGCTCCTGAGCATGGGCCAGATCTTGTTCCAGACGTGTGCAGCGATCTTCCAGTGCCTGCTCGATAGGCGCACTCATGCGCGCCCGCAGCCACAGCCCGATCAGCAAACCCAGCGCCAAGGCGACCAGGGCAATCAGCACATCCAAGCCCCTCAAATCCAGCTCCATCTACCGTACTCCTGCCCAGCACCGCTCGCTCAGGAATGCCCTGGCGGGTCTGTCTGGCTAAGCCTGCTATTTAACCGTATAACGCTGGTAATTTATACACCCTTTTACAGTCTCTCTCGAAAGGGAGCGGGATGATTTCATCCAATCCGCATTCACATACCACCTTCAGCCATACAGTCACATCCAGATAAAACTGGACGCTAAATCCCGTATTTGGGGGACAAATCAGAAACGTCTGCTCGTTAGGATGGGGAGGTCTCTGATTTTTATGTCTTGTCATGAACTGGATCAGCAATGCACGGATCGTGGCGATTTTCTCTGTCGTCTGCCTGCATATCGCCGCCTATGCCGTCCTGAACGCCGAGTTGGGTACTGCAAACTGGTGGAGTGGCAACTTCTACGATGCTGCCACCCGCTGGTGTGTGCCGGTATTCGTCATGGTCAGCGGCGCACTCTTGCTGGAGCCTCGTCCCCAGGAAGGCATGAAGCTGTTTTATCGGAAGCGAGCATCGCGAGTCTTGCTGCCGCTGCTGTTCTGGACCGCTTTCTATCTGGGCTGGACGGCCTTCAAGCAGCATTGGTGGACGCCGGACGCGGCCCCCTATCCCTATCTGGAGCGGCTGCTGCAGGGTCGGCCTTATTTCCATCTCTGGTTTCTGTACATGATTGTGTTCCTGTACCTGTTCACGCCCTTTTTGCGTCGCATGGTTCAGAACACCAACTTGAAGCAGCTGGCTGCGCTGACCGGAGCGGCGTTTGTGCTGTCCGCCCTTAGCACCCTCAGTAATCCGGATTTGAACACTCACTCTGCACCCTTCTTTACCTGGTTCCTGTCCTATCTGCCCTATTTCCTGCTCGGTTACCTGCTGCGCAAAGTGCCGGTGAATGTGCCCCGCTGGCTGACTATCACGGTGCTGCTGGGCAGTATCGTGGCAACGGCCTGGGGCTTTTATGCACTGGCTATCACGCACGATAGACAAACGGGTGCGTACTTTTATGATTACCTGAGCATCACCGTCATCCCCATGTCCATCGCGCTGATTCTGCTGCTGCGTGACTGGGATCAGCCTTTGATCAATTCGCGTATCAGCGCCCATCTGGCGGAGCTGACCTTGGGGGTGTATTTGATCCACCCCTGGCTGATCGACCTGATGTACCGCTACCTGTTCACGGCACTGGATTTCAATGCGCTGTGGTCGATTCCTGTGCTGGCGGTAGCTATTTATGGGCTATCCCTGTTGCTGACGGCGGGCTTCAAAGCGACGCCGGTTTTGCGGGCAACCGTCTAAAAACAAATACGTCAAAAAAAATGGGCAAGCTTCCAAGGGAAAACTTGCCCATCTCCATCTACTGGTACGCAATCATCGCTACTGATTACTAGCGGCCAATTACCCAGCGCCAAACGTTCAATACCACGCCCTGCTACCGTAAACCCATGACCGGCCACGGACAATTGATTGCCACGTACCCATCATCCGCTTCAAGGTCTAAGGACGAAATGGAGCATCATCAATAGGCGAAGCCTCGCCCGTCAGGTGAGCCGCCAGAATCGCCGCGCTGCCGCAAGCCAAGGTGAAGCCCAATGCGCCGTGGCCTGCATTCACCCACAAGCGACCTGCCAGCTTGCTGGCCCCCACAACGGGCTTGCCCGAAGGCGTAGCAGGGCGCAAACCGGCCCAGGTCTGCGCCTGCTCCAGCGGCAGGCCAGGGAATAGATCCTTCACCTGTTGCTTCAAAGTTGCCATACGGGCAGCGGGAATATCCAGGCCATCAAAACCAATATCTACCATCGCTGCCATACGCAGCACTTCACCCAGACGGGCGTACACAATGCGCTGTTCGTAGTCGGTCACGCTGATAGCCGGCACGGCCTGCTTCAAGCCTTCCAGAGGTAGGCTCAAGCTATAACCCTTCAAGGGGTAGATCAGGGGACGGCCACCCAGCTGACGCAGCAAAGGCACCGTGCCCATACCGCTGGCCACAACAAACTGATCCGCCTGTATCTCGCCTTCAGCGGTTTGCACCGCACGAATATCACGCCCTTCCATCACGAAGCGCTGCACCGGCGTGTTCAACTTCAACTGGTAGTCGCTATCGTTTTGCATGCGCTCATGCAAGGCCACGGAAAACAGATAAGCGTCGCCCGCTTCTTCGCTAGGTGTGTAAATCGCACCCTGCAAGCGCGAGCCCAACGCCTGCAAAGAAGGCTCCAGCTCCAGCACTTGGGCCGCTTCCAGCACTTGTTGTGACGATCCCATATCCGCCTGCAATTGCGCCTGTTCACGCGCATGCTGGAACGGGCCGGGACTGCGGAACACAATCAATTTGCCATTGTTTTGATGGGCAAACTCCAGATTGAAGCGCTCTTGCCAGTCGTGCAGGATATCGCGGCTCAGATAGGACAAGGTCAGCATCTGCGCGGTGGTACGGCGCACCACATCGCCTCGGCAGGCTTTCAGAAAATGCAGCAGCCAGCGCCACTGCTGCGGGCTCAACGCAGGCTTGAAGCGCAGGGGCGAGTCTTTATTCAATAACCAGCGTGGCAAATCCTTGAACACACCGGGATCGGCCAGGGGGGCCACATAGCTGTAGCTCAGTTGTCCGCCGTTGGCAAAGCTGGTCTGTCCGGCTACTTGCGAACCAGCTTCCAGTACCGTGACCTTCACCCCTTTCTGGCGCAACATGAACGCGGTGCTCATCCCAATGACACCGGCGCCGATAATACATACATGCATGGAAATACCCCCAATAACTGGCCTCTATTGTCTTGGGGGTCGCTGCAGAGCGCCAATGAATAGTTGGCGCACTCCATAACCCTGGGTTATGGAATCAGCGTTCTACTCAATCCGGAAAACGGCATTCCAGCAGAGCCTGCCGGATGTGGTCCAACACACGTTCACGCGAGCCAGAACCGGCATCGTCGTGAGCCGTCAAAATGCTGACTGGAATTGGCAAAGGCTCGGGCAGGCGGTGTATGGCAAGGCCTCGGCCCTGCATGGCACGGGCCGTAACCAGATCCACCAGAGCCTCGCCCACCTGTTGTAAAACCAGACCACAAGCCACGTAATGGGTCTGCACACGCATGAAGGGCGCAACATCGGGGACATAGCTTTGCAGCAGATTCTCCACCATCGCGCCAACGGGATCGTCAGCGTCCAAAGCGATGAAAGCACGCTCGGCCATCTCCTCCCAATGGCGTAAGGGTGCAACGCCCGGCAAGGTAACGTGCACCAGTTCGGTATGGGCCAGCACCTGCTGTTGCACACCGGAAGATTCGCCCTGATCAAAGCTCATCACCATATCCAGGTCGCGCGTCTCCAGAGCTTGCAAGAGCTCACCGCTGTGGTGTGTGCGCAGCTCGAAACTCATGGCCGGGTGAGCCCGACGACAACGGCTCAAGGCCACCGGCAATAGCTCCAAACCAAAAGCCGGGCTGCTGCCAATACGCCACAAGCCTTCATGGTGGGAGCGCAGATTACGCGCCAAGCGGCTGACGTCATCCAGATTCTGATGCAGACGCGCAACGTAGGGAGCCAGAATGCTGGCCTCACGCGTAGGGATCAGGCGGCCGCGCACACGGTCGAACAATCGAAAGCCCAGCTGCATTTCTGCAGTCGCCAACATTTTGCTGGCCGCTGGCTGAGAGATATGCAGCAGCTGCGCGGCCTGCGTCAACGAGCCGCCACGGCAAATCGCATCAAAAATTTCCACATGCCGCCACCGCATCGCTTGGCCCTCCTGCTGCGTACTGGTCTGAAAACAAGGTATTATCCTGCAACTTGGCCTGACATAAAACGCGTCAGTCCCCGGTGCTTACTTGGTATCCTATAGCCCTTTGAGTCTTTTGCCGTGCGCCAAGCGCCGGGCGAGCTTATGGCTGCCAATCCTTATAAAAAACGCGAACCCAATATCCGTGAACAAGTCTACGGCATGCTGCGCCAGGACATTGCCTTGGGCAAAATCGGTTTTGATGTGCGGCTGGTGGATAACGAAATTGCCGCCAGCCTGAATGTCTCACGCATGCCGGTGCGCGAAGCCTTGCTGCAACTGAAAAACGAAGGGGTGCTGGAAGGAACTTCGCGCGGTTTTGTATTGCGGGTCTACACCGCCCAGGATATTGAAGATATTTTCTCGGTGCGCCTGTTGCTGGAACCGCCTGCCGCCAAGCTGGCTTGCGTCAATCAAAGCAGAGTGGGCATGCAGGCCATGGAACAGGCCTTGAGCCGTATTGAAGCTACCCATCAGCAAGGCGATCCCATCGACAATATTCAGGCCAACTGGGCGTTCCGCAGCGCCTGGATCAGCATGGTGCCCAACAAGCAGCTGGTCGATACGATGGCGCGTCTGCATGACCAGGCCGATCAGGCCCGGATTGCCTGCTTGCAAGACCCTCAATTCCGTCTGGAAACCATGCAGCGGGCCAAGGGGATTTGTCAGGCCTTCAGTGAGCGTCAGGAAGAGCAGGCAGCTCATCTGATTATGGAAAATCTGGTCATTTGCTGCTCGGCTTACTGCCTCAAGCAGGCGGAGCTACTGGCTTAATGATTCAGCATAAGCAGGAAGCTGCAAGGCAGGCGGTGATTGCCGCCGCCGATGCTTCCTGCTCAATCACCGGCAATATAAAACCCCGGCTGTAACCCATATACAAGGTTTAGCCCGTCAGCCCAAGCAACTGTCTAGTGTGCTGAAGACAGTGTCCCCTCTTGGCTCCGGGAACAGCCCACGCACAACAAAAAAAGGCGCCGTAGCGCCTTTTTTCTTCAAGCCGTCACGTCTTAGTCCAGCGTGATTTCCAGGGCCTTGATGGTTGGTCCCATGGCCTGAGCATCGTGCTCGATCAGATCAGCAAACTCTTTGGGAGTGGAAGGCTCGATCTGGATGCCGAAGTCCACGAATTTCTTGACCACTGCATCCTCTTTCAGGACAGCCGTCAGTTGCTCGGTCAAGCGGGCCACGTCTTCATCAGGCGTACCAGCTTTGGCCGAAATACCCCACCAGATGGTGAATGCCACATTGGGGATACCGGCTTCGGCAATGGTAGGCACATCTGGACGCAGAGGGCTGCGCTCCGTTGTCGCTGCGGCAATCGCGCGCAGGCGGCCATCTTCCAGGAAGCCACGGCTGCCCGTCAGCACGTCAAAGATAAAGTCGATCTGGCCGCTGACGGCATCAATCAAAGCGGGGCCTGCGCCCTTGTAAGGCACGTGCACCAGACGAGCGCCGGTTTCTTTACGCAGCATCTCGCCCAAAAGATGAGTGCCCGTACCCATACCAGGCGAACCGTATGTCAGCTCCTGCTTCTGGCCAGCTGCAACCAGATCCTGAACCGTCTTGAAGGGGCTGTCTTTATTGACCAGCAGGAACACCGGCGCCTTGGCAGCCAGCGTCATGGGGATCAGGTCGGTAGCCACGTCGTAATTCAGACGTTGGTACAGGTGGCGGTTCAAGGAGTAAGCACCGCTATCGGCCAGGAACAACACCGTACCCAAGGAGCTGGGGTTGGCGTTTTTCACCACGTTCATGGCAACCTGGGCACCCGCACCCGGGCGGTTTTCCACAATGACTTTCTGATCAAAGCGTGTGCCCATTTCCTGAGAAATCACCCGCGCCAACTGGTCAGCCGCACCGCCCGGTGGGTAAGGCACAACCAGCGTCACATTCTTGTTTTGAGCATGGGCCTGTGCACCCAACATCAGCGCACAACACGTTGCTAATTTAAGCCATACCTTCATTGTTCTATCCCCGTTGCCCCTGTGGGCTTATTCAAAGTCATTGTGAAGCACATTGGCTCAAACACGTGAGCCTGGCTTGCTTGTTGCTGATCGACTGTCGTCCATAAACCTGATCAACCGTCTTGCTGGCCATCCTGCTCCGGCCTGCAAAACGCCCCCTTTTCTGTCCTTGCTCCGCCCCTGGTTTGCGCGAAATACCACTGCCTGGTGAGCTCTGCTACTTCGGGTTTTTCCGGTGAAGGACAGGAATTTCAAAATAATATATTGCAGTATACTGTTTGCAGGATATTAGTAATTTCACCCATGCATATCGGCTTGCCGCCTTGATCGCGCGTTGGCCGGGAGACAGATAGATCATGCACGCCCATTCCATTCCTGCTTCTGAATTGCCGCTGTTTTCAATACCTGCCACGCAACGCACGGTACCCGCCCTGTTGCGCCTGCGCGCAGAGCGCATGGGTGATGCTCCGCTGTTTTCAGACCGCAACACTCACTACACCGGCCAGCAAACCTTGCAGACGGCCGCTGCCAGTGCCAGTCGATTGAGCCGCGCCGGTATCAAACGTGGCGACCGTGTTGCCTTGCTGTGCACCAACCGCCACGAATTCCTGGATATGGTTCTGGGTTGCGGCTGGCTGGGCGCGATTGTGGTGCCTATCAATACGGCCTCGCGCGGGGCGCAGTTGCAGCACATCTTGTGCAATAGCCAAGCCAGTTTGCTGGTCGTGGAAACGGATCTGACGCCGCTGCTGGCCGATGTGGACCTTGGCGCTACCGCCGTCCAGCAAGCCTGGTTGATTCAAGGCCAGGAAGCGGCACAAACACTGGCGGTGAGCACCTGCGATCTGCCTGCTTTGGGCGATTACTGCGAGCCTGCCGATATAGGCCCCGGCGATACGCTGGCCATTCTGTACACCTCCGGCACCTCGGGCCCTTCCAAAGGCGTTCAGTGCCCGCACGCCCAGTTCTACTGGTGGGGCATTTACACTGCCAGCAAGCTGGGCATGAAGCCCGATGATGTGTTGTACACCTGCCTGCCCATGTTCCACACCAATGCCTTGAACACGTTTTTCCAGGCTCTGGTCAGCGACGCCTGCATGGTGGTGGACAAGCGTTTCTCGGCCAGCCGTTTCTTCGACAATCTGTATGAAACCGGCGCCACGATTACCTATCTGCTAGGCGCAATGGTGCCTATCCTGCTGTCCAAACCTGAGACGGCGGCAGAGAAGCTGCACAGGACGCGCATTGCCCTGGGCCCCGGTGTTCCCGAGCAATTTCATAGCCAGTTTCTGGAGCGCTGCCGCATGCATCTGCTGGATGGCTTTGGCTCTACCGAGACCAACTATGTCATGGGCCGTGGCATTCAGGAACAGCGCAATGGCTATATGGGCCGTGTGTCGGAAGGTTTTGAGGCGCTGGTGGTGGATGAGAATGACAACCCCCTGCCAGACGGTGAAGTGGGCGAGCTGTTACTGCGCGCCGATGAACCCTACGCCTTCGCGCTGGGATACTACGGTCAACCGGACAAGACAGTCGAAACCTGGAAAAACCTGTGGTTCCACACGGGTGACCGCGTCGTGCGCGATGCGGATGGTTACTACCGCTTTGTGGACCGCCTGAAGGACATGATTCGCCGTCGTGGTGAAAACATTTCCTCCTACGAAGTCGAGCAGGCTTTGGCCAGCCATCCTGCGGTCCATACGGTTGCTGTCTATGCCGCCAAGTCCGAGCTGGCCGAAGACGAGGTCATGGCCATGATTGTGTTGCGTCCGGATTGCACGGTCAGCTGCGAGGAGCTGCTGCAGCATTGCGAGCGCCGTCTGCCCTACTTTGCGGTGCCGCGCTTTATTGAGTTTGCCCAAGTCTTGCCCACCACGGAAAATGGCAAGATTCAGAAGTTTGCCCTACGTGATCGCGGCATTGGTCCCGACACCTGGGATAGAGAAAAAGCGGGCTATCAGGTTCGCCGCTAATGGCTGCCACAGGAATTCAAGATGACGCCTAATTTCAATCTGGACACGGTGCGCCTGCTGGGCGCAACCGAGGTCACCTACACCCGGCGTGGTCAGCTTGGCACCTCCGAGCTGCTGGCCCAGGCTTTCAAACAGTCCATTGCGGCTGCCGGCGTAAAGGCCAGTGATATTGACGGTTTAGGGGTAGCCTCGTTCACCCACGCTCCCGATCGGGCTATTGATCTGGCCTGGAAGCTGGGCTTGAAGGTAGGCTGGATCATGGATGACAGCAATGGCGGCGCCAGTGGTCTGAACATTCTGCAGCACGCTATTCGTGCGGTACAGGCGGGTGATGCCCGCTGTATTGCGATTGTGGCCGGGGATCATTTTCAGGCCAAGGACTTCCAGCAACTGGTCGAAAACTATAACCAGACAACTTACGATCATTTGCGACCTTTGGGCGCGGGCAGTCCGAATCATCGCTTTGCCATGCTGACGGCGAATCAAATGCGCAAGCTGGGTTTGGAGCGAGAGGACTACGCAGCTCTGGTGATGCGCCAGCGGCTATGGGCCAGCATGAATCCGGGTGCTGCGTATCGCAGTCCCATGAATCTGGATGAGTACTTGAATGCGCCTCAAGTGGCAGATCCTTTGACGCGGCTGGATTGTGTGCCGGTGGTGGATGGAGCCAATGCCTTGATTGTGATGCGCGCGGATCATCCGGCGGCGCAGAATCAGCCTACGATTACGGTAAAGGCTTTACGCAGTTTTCATAATATTGATGATCAGCAAGGCGATGGCTTGAGCACGGGTTTGACGGCTTTGGCTCCGGCTTTGTGGGCGGACTCGGGGCTGAGTCCGGCTGATATGGATGTCCTCAGTATTTATGATGACTACCCCGTCATGGTTCTGGCTCAATTGCAGGATTTGGGCTTCTTTCGGGCTGATAACGCCAAGCAGTTTATTCACGAGTCGATTGCAACGGGACGTGTGCCTTTGAATACCTCTGGCGGGCAATTGTCGGCTGGGCAGGCTGGGGCTGCTTGCAGTCTGCATGGACTGGTGGAGGTGATGCGTCAGTTGAGCAATCAGGCGGGGGAGCGTCAAGTGGCGCAGGCCCGTTATGGTTTGGTCACGGGATACGGCATGGTGGAGTATCGCTATGGCATGTGTTCAACGGCTCTTGTTTTGGAGGCCTTGTGATGAGTCCTTCTGTATTTCGCTGTGTGCAGTGTGATCATCGGGTGTTTCCGGCGCGGTTCTTGTGTCCGAAGTGTCATGGGGATGAGTTTGAGGCGCAGACGTGTGCGTCTGGTGTGATCACAGAACTGACGCGTAGTGCCATCTCTGGCGAGGAGCCAAGCGTGTATATGCTGGCAACGGTGACCAGCGATGCAGGGCCGGTGTTGATTGCTCGTGTGCTGGATGAAGCAGTACAGCGGGGAGATAAGGTCGCTTTGGCTTTGCGGGATGGCGGGATCTATGCTGATCCTGTGCGAGAGTAAAGGCACGTTCTCAACAGCTTTCTTTGGAATGGCTCAATTGGATGGGGTTGGGTTTAGATGCCCAGCGTGTAGAGATCGGGATGACGCAAGGCTTGGAGTCAGCAACTGTTCGACGCGATGAAGAAGGTGACTATAAGACGCTGATTGAGGGGCTGTCCCCGTGTTGGGGCTGGCAACTTGCCGGCGCTGCGCGCCGGTGCCCTGGTCAGATAATCGCTACGGGCGCACCTTGAACTCGTCCGGTGGTTTGTCCCCCGGACAAACCACAAGCGTCGGACTCAAACAGCAAGGTGCTTGCACCCCTGCGCAATTATCTGCCTGCGGCAAGTCACCTGATCCGCCCCAACACGGGGACAGCCCCTCAATCAGCTCACAGCATCTTTTATCGGACGATTGTTGATTGGGGTTTGAATGCTTCGACTTAGTGTTCTTAACGGGATCGCTGATCGTAGAAATGATTGATCGTAGAGCTGCTTGATGAAAGGGATTACTTGGAAAGATAGGAGTAGACAGTCGCTGTCCTACGCCCGTATTTGCCAATGTCTGAGTGCGCTTTAATACATACAGGTTAAAAACGTAGCGGCTTATGCGCTTAAGCCTTAAAAGCTGACTTGAACGCTGTCGATACGCACACAACCTGCGTCCTGCTCACCTCCAAAATCGATCTCAGCAACAGGCAGAAAGATCGTTAAAGTTCTTATGCGCCGCTCCCACATAAATCACTTTGTTGCACATAGATATGCGGCAAAAAGTGATCAACGCTATCGAGCATAAAAAAACCTCAGTTTGGCATCTGCCGAACTGAGGTTTTTTTGTTTTGGAAAGCTTTTCCAGACTCTGGCTTTCTTCGCGGGACAACATCCTTATTGTCCCGCTTTCAGACTGCCTGCTCTGTCTTAGCCGATCAGTCCTGGCAGGCCCACGGCAATCCAGGGAACGAACAAGACCAGGGCCAGGATGCCGACTTCTATGACCAGGAAGGGCACGGCTGCTCGGTAGATGTGGGGCAAACGGATGGACGGGGGTGCCACGCTTTGCATCACGATCAGCAACAGGCCAAACGGTGGCGTCAGCAAGCCAATTTCCAGTGCGATCAGGATCATTACACCCAGCCAGACGGTATCCACACCAGCGGCCAGAGCCAAGGGCATGAAGAAGGGCAAAGCGATCATCATCATGGAGATTTGATCCAGCACGGTACCGATGACCAACAGGACCAGCAACATGCACACAACCAGTTCGAAAGGCGACAGGTTGTAGTTCTTGATCATGCCCAGGAAGCCTGCGCTAGCACCGGAGAAACTCAGCAGTTGTGCGAAGGTGGTGGACGCAGCCAGGATGAACAGGATCACAACTGAGACTTTGGCAGTTTCGATCAGGCTTTTCCACAAGGCTTTCAAGGTCAGGGCACGGTAGGCGATGGTGGCGATCACCGAAGCCACCACGCCGATCGCGGCCGATTCAGTGGGCGATGCCCAGCCGGCCAACATCGAGCCAACCACCGCAATAAAGATACCCAACAACGGCACGACGTTGAACACGAAGGGTTTCCACAAGGCCCAGCCTTTCAGGCGAGTGGCTGGATCTTCGTCGCTCATGGGGGCGTCTTGCGGACGCAGGCGGCTGCGCACGACCACGTAGGCCAGAAAGCCTGCTGCCATCAACATGCCGGGCAGGATGCCTCCAATCAGTAGTCGTTCGATGGAAATGCCAGCCAGGCTACCCAGCATGACTGCCAGAGCCGAAGGTGGGATCAGCATGGCAATGCCGCCTACGGCCATGATGGGGCCCATGGCCATGGTGGGGTGATAGCCGCGACGCAGCATTTCTGGCAGCATCACGCCGCCCATCATGGCGGTGTTGGCAATGGACGAACCCGACAAGGTAGCGAAGGTCGTACCGCCCAGAATACTGACGATGGACAGTTTGCCCGGCACGCGCGAGATCATGCGTTCGATGGAGTCGATGGCTTTGAAGGCCAATCCAGTGTGGAACAGCACCTCGCCCATCAGGACGAATAATGGGATAGGAGTTAAGGAAAAACTGCCAATAGAGGCGGTGGTGTTACGCGCCCATTGGGCCAAACCAGCCGCCTCACCCAGAAACAGCCACGCGCCCAGCAAATTCACGGACAGGAAGGCAAAGACCACCGGTGTGCCGATGGCCATCAAGAGAAAAAGTGATCCCAGCAGCAGGATCAAGGCCATGTGCCATTCCATGCTCAGACTCCTTGCTCAACAGGACGGGAAATCAGGCGACGCAGGAATTCCAGCGCCAACATGGATGCACCAAACAGCAAAGGCAGATTCAGCCACCACTCCGGGAACACCAGGGCTTTAAATACCATGGCTCCTTGCTCGTGAGCATCCAGAGCGACGACGGCACATTGCCAGGCCAACACACCACAAACCACCAGACCCAGCAGGTTGGAGATCAGGTCCAGCAAGCGCTGGACAGACGTGGGCAGATTGTTGAACAGCACGTCGATACGGATATGACCGCCCAGGTACAGCACCCACGGCGCTGCCACGAAGGTGGCAATGATCAGCATGTATTCGGTTACTTCCACGCTGGTGGACAGCGCGTCGTAACCCAGGTTGCGCAGCACCACGTCGGCACAAACCAGCAGGCTCATCAGCCCGAAAGTCAGCGCCGCAACGGCTCCGCAAGCGTTCATTAACAGGGCGTAAGGACGCCCCCAGGTCGTGTTGGAAGGCTGGCCTTCCGGGGCAGTTGCAGCAGACATCGCGTCTTCTCCGCAGATCAAAGTCACTGAAAGGGCGGGCATCTTGCCGCCCGTATGGCACCATCAAAAAGTGGACACTGTCCCCAAGGGCGCAATGTCCACTGTCAAAAACTACGTAATCAGCAATCTTGTTTAAGGCTGATAACCACCAAACAGTTCACGCAGTTGCGCGGCGTATTTGGGGCTGGATTTATCGATACCGGCCCAGCCTGCTTCGTAAGCCTTGGTACGCAAGGCACGAGCCACTTCAGGTTCCAGAACCAAGGCTTGCACACCGGCTTGTTCGGTGGCCGCTTTTTCATCAATTGCCATCTGGTGTTCAGTCACGTTCTGCGACTCCATCCACTCGATTTGCTTACGCATGAAGGCTTTCTGGTCTTCGTCCAGTTTTTCCCAGCTCTTCTGGTTCATGAAGAAACCCACTTCCACGTTGTAGAAGCCTGGCTCGACACGGTATTTGGTCTTTTCATGCCAGCCCATTTCCATCACACCCACAGAAGGCCAGCCATAGCCGTCAACCACGCCGCGTTCCAGCGCGGTGTAGACCTCGCCCGGTGGAATCTGCAGCGGCGTTGCGCCAATTTCGCGGAAGAAGGACAGGTACACGGGCACGCCACGCAGCTTGAAGCCCGACAGGTCTGCCGAGGTCACAGGCTTGTTGGTATAGATGTGGTATTGCAAACCATCTGTCGTACGAGCCAGCCAGGTGATGTTGGCTTTCTCGCGGTGAATCTTGTCCATCAGCTCGTAGCCACCGTTCTGACGCAGCTCGCTCATGGGTTTTTCTGTCAGCGTCAAAGCCAATGCTTCAGGCACCAGATTGGCGTGGAATACGGCTGTGGTATTGGCAAAATCAATCACGCCGGAACGTAGCGCGTTACCTACCTCGAAAGGAGGAATGGCCTCTGGACCACCAATCACGTTGATCTGCACCAGGCCCTTGCCTTCTGCGTTGACCTTATCCACAAACTGTTTGAAGCGCTTGGTAAAGAAGGTGTCCATCGTAAAGACAGATACCGCTTTCAGCGTTACTTCCGCTGCCTGCGCGCCAGCCATTCCCAAAGCCAGCAAGGCCGCTGCCACCACCCGAGTTGTTTTATTCACCATGACGGAACTTCCGCAGAAAGGTTTGTTATGAAATTTTAGTTTAGATATAAATATATCAATAATCAATTATTTATAAGTCGGGGTTTTCACTAAGCGCGCTACGGGCCCATAAGGTCTGGCGCCGATATTGCACCTGAATTCTGTATGCGGACGGCCTGCTGTATCATCACAGACTTCTAGTTTTGTTGGCTTAAAAGGTATTACCCATGACATTTTCCGCTGTGCTGTTTGATTGTGACGGTGTGCTGGTAGACAGCGAACCAATCACGGTTCGTGTACTGCGGGATATGTTGCAAGAAGAAGGCTGGGTGATGACTTATGAGCAGTGCTATGACTGGTTCATTGGCAAGGCGCTACCCGACGAGCTGCCCACCGTGCGCAAGATGACAGGTAAAGATCTGGACATGGAATGGGTGATGGCCTTTCGCATGCGCCGCAACCACGCCCTAACCAATGAAGTCATGGCCATTCCCGGTATTCAGGACACGCTGGATGCGATCTTGCGCGACAAGCCCGGCATGATTGCCTGCGCGTCTGGCGCAGACCGCGCCAAATTGGTGCTGCAATTAGGCCAGACCGGCCTGCTGGATTACTTCGGCACCCATATCTATAGCGGCGCTGAAACGCCACGCAACAAGCCTTACCCGGATGTCTATCTGGCCGCCGCTCAAGGGCTGGGCGTTGACCCGCAACAATGCCTGGTCGTGGAAGACAGCGTGACTGGCGCAAGTGCAGGCTTGGCCGCCGGTGCAACCGTGCTGGGCTACTGCCCGGTTCCTGACAAGGAAGAGGAATTGCGCCGCCTGGGTGTGCGTGACACCTTCCGCCGCATGGACGAGCTACCCGCTTTGATCGCCAAGTTGGAGCAGGAACGGGTACAAAGCTGATTCACAGCGAAACAATAGAAAAGGCGCTGTGTTTTAGGCAGTTTCTTCAAAAGAGGGAGATCCCACCTTTTGGAACTGCTCAAAACACAGCGCCTTTTTTGCCGCCAGACCGTCTTAAGACTCGGTGCCGCCAATAAAAAGCCCCCTCGGGCGGCAGCAAACCGAAAAGCGTAGTGTGGGGCCTTTTTTCTGTTGCCTAGTCTTCCAGATGGAAGGTGTGCAAAATTCTATGCAGCACAGGGGCAATAATCAGACCGAAAGTCGCGGCCAGTACCAGACTGATATACGCGCCATAAATGGCAAAGAATACCTTGCCAGCCCACGTTTCAGGCAAGGCCATCGGCCCCAGCCCACCGACCATCATGGCGGCATTCAAGGCCGCATCGTGCCAGTGCACATTCTCTTCAAACCACATATGGCCCAATGCACCCAACATCAGGGAAAAGGCCACAAAAACAATACCGATAAGGGCATGCGCCAACAGGCGCTTGGCAAATTGCCACCCCGTAATCAGGGGCTCATCACGTGACTCATACATGTCATTAAAGAGTATTAGCCTGGACCGTTAAAGAAGCTAACCATTGGCTGACCTGCAAGGACAAGGCATCCGTGGCCTGCCCAAATGCTTCAACCACCTGTGGCACGGCCGTGCCGACAACATCCTGTTGAGCGACAAAGCGACGGGTCTGAATCAACTGGCCCGAGCGCTGATCGCGTACTAGCGCATCAAACTGAATCCGTACCCGTGGGGCGCCCTGAATATACTCGACCTGGAATGCTCCCAGCGTCCCGCCCACTTCCACATCAGCGATGACAGATTCGGTATCCAGCACAACCGCCCGGAACTGAGCCGAGTCACGCAAGGCATCGGCCAGTCGATTACGCAACAAGGCGGGCACATCGTCACCCCAGCGTACGCCTTTGTAGGCACTTAGCTCGTTACCTTGAGGCAGAACCGTAATGCGCGAGCTGGCCAGCAGGCGCTCGGCGTGGGGCCGGTTCACCTGAATAATCAGGCTCTTATGCGAAGCGGGCGCTTGCTGGGCCTTCAAACTGGTAGCGGGAAGCTGATAATACGTCAGGGATTCGGCCTGAGGCAGGACCGAGCAGGCGGTGGACAAGACGGCCAGACCGACTAGCGATACCTGCAAGAAACGACGCACAACAGTGGGCATCATGGTGTGAACTCCTGTAATTTGTCGCGACCCAAAAGGTAGCCGGCTGGATTATCTTCCAGACGGGAAGTGACGGCACGGAAACCGGCCAGCACCTGACGCAATTCACGCAAGGCGGGTTCGATCTCGGTCAGACCCTGAGCACCCCGGCCAATAGCGGCCGAATTCTGCTCCAACAGCTTGTTCAAGCTTTGTGTGGCACGGCTGAAATCCTCCATGGATTTCTGGATGGCATTCATGGCTTGCGTACCCTGACGGTCTACCAGACCTTGTGTAGACGACAGCAGGGTGGTGGCTTGCTGGCTGGCCTGGGACAACTCCTTGACCAAGGATGGCACGCCTTCGCTAGCGGTCGAGAGCTGGCCCATCAAGGCTTCCAGCTTTTGCAAACTGGCGGACAGGGACTTGGAGTTCTCGGACGACAAGAAGGTATTGGCGTTCTCCAGCAGCTTGGAAATTTGCGTCATCAACTCTTCACCACCGGCCATCAACTGGGCCAGAGGGGAAGGCGAAGCCACAATCATGGGCAGGTTATCGCCGGTGGCTTCCAGCAAGGGGCTGTTCGGAGTCCCCCCGCTAAGTTCGATCACGGATTGGCCGGTAATGCCAGCCAGTGCCAGGCGAGCCTGGGTATCTTCGTGAATAGGGATGGCGGCCTGAATTGACACTTGCGCACGCACACGCTGCAAGTCGTTCGGGTCCAGGCGCAGCGAGCGCACCTCACCAACCCGCAGGCCGTTGTACTGCACGGCGCTGCCACGAGACAGACCACGCACACCTTCCAGAAAGACAATATCGTAATCGCGGGTCTCGGCATCTTGCCCCGCCTTGGCCAGCCAAAGCGAGAACAGGACAGCAGCCACAGCCACTACCAAGGTAAAGACCCCGATCAATACATGATGGGCACGCGGTTCCATTAACTATGCTCCTGACGACGGTTTTGGGCCTGTTCGGCGGCCCGTCCCCGTGGACCGTGGAAATACTCCCGGATCCAGTCGTTATCAACTTGCTCTACGCGCGCCAATGTGTCGTTAACCAGCACACGCTTTTGCGCCAGCACGGCCACTCGATCACAAATGGTGTAGAGCGTATCCAGATCGTGTGTAACCAGAAACACGGTCAATCCCAGCGCATCGCGCAAGGTCAAAATAAGCTGGTCAAAATCCCCCGCACCGACCGGGTCCAGCCCGGCAGTGGGTTCGTCCAGAAACAGAATTTCCGGGTCCAGTGCCAGAGCACGCGCCAGAGCGGCACGCTTGATCATGCCACCGGACAGCTCTGCCGGATATTTGGTGGCCGCGTTGGCCGGCAAACCCGCCAGAGACATTTTCATGGCGGCGATATGTTCTGCAGAAGACCGGGACAAGCCAATATGCTCGATCAGGGGCATGGCAATGTTTTCCACCACCGTCAGCGAGGAGAATAAAGCCCCTTGCTGGAACAGCACGCCTAAACGACGCTCCAGCCGCGAACGGGCTTCGGGCGACAACGTGCCTATTTCCTGATCAAAAATGCGTACTGTACCGCCAGTAGGTGGGCGCAATCCCAGAATGGAGCGCAGCAGCACGGACTTGCCCGTGCCGGAGCCGCCCACCACGCCCACGATTTCACCGGGATACACATCCATATCCAAATGCTCGTGCACGACGTGATCGCCAAAGCGATTGTCCAGGTCACGTACTTGAATAATGGGACGAGCGGTGGCCTCTACCATCCCATCTCCATGAAGAACAGCGCTGCCAGCGCATCAATCAGGATCACGATAAAGATGGACTGCACCACCGCCGAGGTCGTGTGTTCACCCACGGACTGTGCGCTACCGGTCACCTTGAAGCCTTCCTGACAACCGATGACGGCAATCAAAAAGGCAAAGATCGGGGCCTTGGCCATACCCAGCACAAAGTGCCGCAAATCAATATCCTGATTGAAGATATTGATGAACATGGTGGGTGAAATATCCAGAATCAGGGCGCAGACCAACCCACCGCCAAAGATCCCGGCCACCATCCCCACGAAAGTCAAAATAGGCATGGCCAGCAACATGGCCAGTACACGCGGAATGACCAGAATCAGCATGGGATTCAAGCCCTGGGCGCGCAAAGCGTCGATTTCCTCGTTCGCTTTCATGGAGCCGATCTGCGCGGTAAAGGCACTGGCGGTGCGGCCTGCCATCAGGATGGCGGTCAAGAGCACCGCAAATTCACGCAAAAAGGAAAAGCCGACCAGGTTTACGGTGTAAATGGTGGCACCAAAGTCCGCCAACACCGTCGCCCCCAGAAACGCGATCACTGCGCCCACCAGAAAAGTCAGCAAGGCCACAATAGGGACGGCGTTAAAGGCCGTCTCTTCCAGCTGCGCCACAATCGACGTAACGCGCCACTGGCTGGGCCGCAGCATGTTCAGAATCAGGGTTTCCAGCGTCAAGCCGATAAAACCCAACAGCTCACGCACATTGCGCGAGATGTGGACCATGGACAGGCCCACGCGTTCGAACAAATCTGTAATGCCCCAACGCGCCGGAACCAACTGCTCATGGTCCATGCGGCTCATCGCCTTGGCAACGGTTTGCAATAGTTGATGGCGCTCTTTGGACAAGCCTTGCGCACTGTCCAGCGCCGCCTGCACACGCTCGGCACCCAGCCATTCGCACAGAACTTGAGCTCCCGTGGTGTCCAAGGACTTCAGTTCGCTGAAATCCAAAGACCAACGGCCCTGCTTGTCACTGAGCGAGCGCAAACTGCTTTGCAGCGCTTCGTAGTGACGCAAGGACCAATCGCCTAGCAATTGCAGCTGGCCGGAGGAATCTGTACGAACATACAGAGGCACGGACGTATTCATGCGCATAGTCTAATGGATTTGCTCTGAGAGCTTCCATAGCACCGACTACTTTTTCATGCTTTGTGGACAATTAAGCAGGCTGTAAGCAGGTCAAACAATCCGGCAACATTTCCGCTATATAAATGCGCCCATCCAAACCGGCGGACAGGCCGTGCCCGTACACGCCTTGCACCCGGCAACGTCCCACCAAGGTGCCCGAATCCGGGTCGAACAAGGACAGACTGGCCGTTTGGTCACTAACTAGCACCGCACCGTCTGTTTGCACAGCTACCGCCATGGGCTTGTGCATGGGGCGCAGCTCACCCAGATAACGGCCTTGCGCATCCAGATGCTGGACACGGTTGTTCTCCCGGTCAGCCACCCAGACCGAGCCGTCGGCGGCACAGGCCAGCATATGGGGGGTGCTGAACTGCAAGGGACCAGCGCCCGGCGCGCCTAATGCCGCCAGCCATTGGCGTTGCGGGTCAAAGCGATGGACCACCGTATTGCCGTAGCCATCAGTGACCCATAAGCCCCCGTCGGCGCACTCGACCGCATGCGTAGGATGGTTGAAAGGCTCTTGCCAGCGAGGCTGCTCGGGTTTGCCCAAACGCCATTGCTCATTGCCTTGGGTGTCCAGCGCCAGAACCTGATGCCCGTCCAGATCCGTGACCAGCACCCCGCCTTGCGGCCGGGCGCTGATATGGTGCGGACACAGGATTTCCTCCAGGGACCAGCGCGCCGACACCTGCCCATCCGGACCAAGCACCAGCACGCAGGCCGGGCGACGCAGCAAGGCCGCGATGCGCCCATCAACCAGCACCGCCACACTGGTGATGCTGCTGATGTCCGCCTGAGTCCAGGCGCGCTCTACCTTGTAGCGCTGAGAACCCAGAGTTACGTAAGCCATTGCCATCTCCCATCCCCCTTACATGGCGTTGGGCAAGACCATGACGATTTGCGGGAATATCGTCACAATCACCGTGGCCAGAACCAGCACCAGGAAGAAGGGGAAGGCCATGCGCACCAGCTCGAACAAGTTGCGCCCGGTAATGCCCTGAATCACGAACAAGTTAAAGCCGATAGGCGGGGTGATCTGCGCCATCTCCACTGTCAAGATCAGGTAAATACCAAACCAGATTGGATCAATACCCGCAGCGATCACGGCAGGCAGCAAGACCGATGTGGTCAAGACCACAATCGAGATGCCATCCAGGAATGCCCCCAGAATGATGAAGAACACCGTCAGCACTGCAATCAGCGCGTACTGACTCAGGCCCAGGGAGCCAATCCAGGCGGCCAGATTCGCAGGCAGTCCGGTAAAGCTCATGGCACTGGTCAGGTAAGCGGCGCCGATCAGGATGAAAGAAATCATGCAGGAGGTCCGTGCCGCCCCCAGCAAACTCTCCACAAAATTCTTCCAGTTAAGCGATCGTCCAAACGCAGCGATGACCAAAGAGCCGATCACACCCAGCACCGCGGCTTCGGTGGCGGTGGCGATACCGCCGTAGATAGAGCCGATCACCGCCATAATCAGCAGCACCACGGGCAAGAGCAAGCGCAGACGGCGAATTTTCTCGCCCCAGGTCAAGGTTTCGACATCAGCAGGCACACGGTCCGGGTGACGCAAGGACCAGATCGCGATGTACAGCGAGAACAGGCACATCAGCATGATGCCGGGCAGCACCCCCGCCACAAACAGGCGAATGATGGAAACCTGAGCAGCAACGGCATACACAATCATCACAATGGACGGTGGAATCAGCAGGCCCAAGGTCCCTGCTCCGGCCAGGGAGCCAATGCTGATGCTGTCGTCATAGCCACGCGCTTTCAGCTCGGGCAAGGAGATGCGCCCGATGGTCGCCGCCGTTGCCGCCGAGGAACCACTGACCGCGGCAAAGATACCGCAACCAAACGTGTTCACGTGCACCAGTCGCCCAGGCAAGCGCTGTACCCAAGGCCCCAGGCCGCTGAACATATCTTCAGCCAACCGCGTTCGATACAGAATTTCCCCCATCCAGATAAACAGGGGCAAGGCCGTCAAGGCCCAACTGGCCGAAGAGTCCCAGGCCTTGGTGGCAAAGATAATGCCCGCCGGTGCATCGGCATACAAAATGATGGACAAGATACCGCAAGCGATCAGAACCAGCGCCACCCACACGCCACTGGCCAGCAAGGCAAGCAGAACAACAAACAGCACTATTGCCTGAGATAAATCAGCCATGTTCAGTTGCCTCCAGTGTTTGACCTTGCGCCGCGTGCAGCAAGCGCCGCAACAGCATCAGGGTCAACAATCCCAGACCAATCGGCATACCCAGCTGCGGAATCCACAGCGGTACCGCCACCATTCCCTGTGCCACTTCCTTGTAGATAAAGGACTCATAAACAAAATGAGCCGTCTCCCAAGTGCACCAGGCGGCCAGCACCAGACCAATCGTGGTGGCCAGCAGCTCGTACGGGCGATGCAAACGCTCGGGAATCACCTGCAGCAAAAGCGTGACGCGGATATGATCCCCGCGCAACATGGCATAAGGCAGTGCCAGGAAAATAGACGCCGCCATAAACCAGCCCGCAAAGTCATCCGAGGCGGGTATTTGCATGGAAAACAGGCGCGCCACAATCTGCGCAGTCACCACAACCCCGATCAAACACAGGAAGAATGCGGCCAGTGCGCCGCAGACTCTGGCCATACGCTCCAGAACGATCATGGACGCACCCCTTGCTTATGGTTGACGGTAAGCGTCAAGCAACTTCTGACCATCTGCACCGGCTTTCTTCAGCCACTCTTCGGTCATGGTTTGGCCAATCGCGTGCATTTCGCTGGACAGTTTTTCGCTGAGATTACCCACTACCATGCCTTTATCCGCCATGGTTTGCGTCAACTTGGACGTTTGCTCGCGCGACATGGCCCAACCCCGTTCCTCGGCACGTGCACCCGCATCCAGCACGGCTTTTTGCACAGTTTCAGGCAGGCGCTGGAAGGCGCGCTTATTGATGATCACAAAGCTTTGTGGAATGAAGACCTGGGCGTCGTAGTAATACTTCACGTAGTCCCAAGCCTGCGAATCCACCCCGGTTGCGGGCGAAGTCAGCATGGCATCAATAATGCCGGTAGAAAACGCCTGAGGCACTTCGGGTGTTTGCACCGTGGTGGGCACTGCTCCCATCAAGGAAACCAGGCGGCTGGTAGCGGGGCTGTAGGCACGGAAACGGACACCGGCCAGATCAGACAGCTGTTCCACCGGCTTTTTGGTGTAAATGCCTTGCGGTGGCCAGGGCGAACCATAAACCAGGACGATGCCCTGCTTGTCCAGACGCTCCGCCAGGAAAGGGCGAGTGGCTTTCCACAGTTTTTCCGACTGATCGAAGGACGAGGCCAGGAACGGCACACTATCGACCTCGAACAAAGGATCTTCGTTGCCAATGGCCGCCACCAGCATTTCACCAGCCTGGACCACACCTTGCTGTACACCGCGCTTGACCTCGGGGCGCTTGAGCAGCACCGAGTTCGATTGCACGTTGATATTCAGTTCCCCGTTGGTGGCCGCCTTGATGTCTGCCGCAAACTCACGCGCGTTTTGCGTCAAGAAGTTGTTATCAGGCTGCTCGGTACTCATGTTCCAGTTGGTCGCCGCCTGCGCGGTGCCAGCCAGCGCCAGAACGCAAGCCATGGAAAGTAGTTTTTTGATCATGATGTCGCTTCTCCCAAGAATTGAGGTGATGGCCGCCTTATGAGCGGCTTGCATTCAGATCCCGTGACTGCAGATCCCACAACAAAGAAAACTCGGATACATCGTTGGTCGCCACCCCCAGATCCTGCTGCAAACGGGCAGCCAGGGTACGAGCAGCATTCAAGGTGGTCAGATCCGCCACCAGGTAGGGGTCCAGGCTGCGCTGCTGCGTATCCTCGGACGGCAAAGGGGTCGAAAGCTCTGGGTCTGGCGTCAACACACGCAAGGCCAGCAGGCCATCGGTTTGCTCCAGATAGGCTGAACTCTGAGCTGCCAGCACATCCAGTTGTGCTGCCTCCGGCAAACGCACCAGCAAGACCACGGCCCCGGTGCCAACCCCTCCCAGCAAGGACACCGCCATCACGCGACGCTGGGTATTGCTCATGCGGGCAAAGTTGGTATTGGACCAATCCGTTTGCTGCTCAAAGGCCTTCTTGTATTCTGCCGTCCCAAAAACCCGCAGGGACTCGGTGCGATACAAGGCCAGATACTTGCGCCCGGCGCCTTGGCGCACATAACGGCGCGACCATTGAAAACCCGGTATGGCAGCGCGTTCAGCCATGTGCTCGCGCTCATACCATTGATTGAAATCCTGCTCATGCTCTGGGGCGATGTCTGTCCAGATGAACAGTTCCCCCGGCGCATCACGATCAGTGCGAAAAGTAGCAGACACGACAGCCCTCCCGAATCAAGGTCATTGCACACTCTTTGTGGGAGTGTCCAACGGCTGCTAAGCAGATTCCAAACGGTTTATTTCAGCCTGGGGCAATAAGAAAAAGCGATCAGATCAAGCGAATGGCGCGGTATATAGATTATCAAGCAAGCCCACGCTCAGTACACATGCGCAGGCAAGGGGAAAACCCTCAAAGGCTAAATCGCGAAGACACGCGTGTCTGGCGGGGGTAAAGCCAGGCCAGGATGCTGGGCAGCAAAATGGTGCATGCGCTCCAGCGCCACGCCAATCACCGCTTGAGCGGTCTGCGTTAAAGGGTCGGGCCGCCAACTGGCGACCAGGCGCAAATCAGGCAAAGCATGTTCGCAAACAATTTCCTGGTACAGACCGCTGTCCAGCTGACGGCTGACTGCCGCCAGGGGCAAGGTGGCAATGCAAGGCTGGGCTTCGATCAATTGCGTGCTGGCGGCAATTGAAGAAACGTAGTGAATCCGGGCCTGATCCACAGGCAAGGGCTCAAGCAGCTGCACCAAGGCCAGATGCGGCTGGGAACCACGAGGGAAGGTCACCAAAGGCCAGCGTTGCACCAGCTCCTGCAAACCGCTGCGTACCGGCATGGACTCATCGGCCATGCATACCCAGCCCATGCGCATGGAGCCCATGGGCAAGTTGCGTATACCGTCCCCCATGATGGGGTCGGTCTGCAAGGCCACATCAATGGTGCCGCGCTTGAGCAAGTCGTGAAGGCGCAAGGTGGACTCGGCGGTCAGCTCAATTTCCAGTTCGGGGTAGAGCGCATGCAGCTGACGAATCAAATCCTTGAACCAGGTATGCACAATGGACTCGACCACGCCCAGGCGTACCCGACCACTCAAGCGGCTGGAGCCTGCCAGAGCTTCACGTAAATCGTGCTCCATGCCCAGCATCTGCTCGGCGTACTGCATCAATTTTCGACCTGCCGGAGTCAGGCGTAGATCGCGGTGGCCCCGCTCGAACAGGGTTTTCTGGAACTCGGCTTCCAGGGCTGCAATCCGCCCCGACACGGCGGCTTGTGTCAGATGCTGCTTGTTCGCTGCCGCACGGAAACTGCCCAAACGGGCAATCCAGATAAAAGTTTCTAAAAAGCGGATATTCATGTACCTGTCCTTTCAGGCTTCATCAGGGCGGCCAGATGATATTGGCTACGCAGCTCTGCGGGAACGGACACGATCAGACCGGCACCAGCACCCACAAAGGCCTGCGTGGGCAAAGCATGGCAATGGGACTGATCGGCGGCAATCCGCGCATGGCGCAGCAAGGACACATGCGGGCGAAAACGACGCGGCGGCTGCGTCCAGCCCAAAGCACTCAGCTTGGCCCAGATCTCATCATGCCACTGCTGCAAGGCCGCCAGTGCCTGAGTTTGCGACTCGTCCGGCCCGGCCCACACTACCCTTGGCTTCTCGAATACATCCCGTATGGTCAGATCCAACTTGATCTGCGGCACCGTCCATTGCGCCATCTGTGTCGCCAAAGTCTGCAGATCCGACACACGGCTGCCGTCCAGAAACGCCAGGGTCAAGTGAAAGTGATCAGGCTGCATCATCCGCCCGCCGTAAATCGCATGTGCGTGCAGCGCCTGCTCCGCCAGCCAGGCGCGGGTTTGCGCGTCTGGCCACCAGCCGATGAAAGCGCGAAAAACGTGTTCGGCACCTGAGTGCTTCAGGTCCAGAATGGGCAAGGGAATCGTCATCAGCAAACCCTCAAACAAGGCAGATCAGAAAGCGGGGCGTCTAGCCTAGGCCCTGCACAGGCGACGCGCCAGATCGTACACAATATCCAGAGCCGGCAATTGCGTACGGCCCGACAGGCGCACCAAGGCATAGTGACCGGACAAGGATGAAGAGAACAGGCCCAGCGGCACCAGATCACCAGCATCAATATCGCGCCGTACCGCCGCCAGCACACTCATCAAGACCATATCGCTATCCAGCACCACATCGCGCTGAATGCTGAAGCTATCACAACAAAAGCGTACAAAGCTGCCGGGATGGCCTTGGGCGCCAAACTCGGCAATCAGACGGTCGGTCAAATCATCACTGATCACGGAGCAGGCCACGGGATACTGGCTGATCGCAGCAAAGTCCAGCGACTCCAGCTGCAACAGCGGGTGGCCTTTGCGTACCAGCATATCGCCTTGCATGGCGGGCAAATACTCAATATCCAGGCCACGCACATCGGTCACCGCGCTGACGTCCAGCACCACCATATCGTAGCGTTCCCGGCGCAAACCTTCGATCAGTTCCAGCGTGCGGCCAATCACCGCGTCCACACGCAAACGCGGGTACTCGTCCAGCAGCGCCACCATGCACGGATGCAGCAAGACCGCAGCGGGGGTCGAACTTAAGCCTAAGCGCAGGCTGCCTGCGTCTTCGCCCTGAAGCAGGGCCAGCTCGCGCTGCAAGGCACGGCCTTCCTGCAAAACCCGGGGAGCTCGCTCCAGCAGTACCCGACCATAAGGCGTCAAGAAAATGCGCTGACTGCTGCGATCAAACAGCGGCACACCCAGCTCCTGCTCCAGAGCCTGAATGCTACGGCTCAAGGCAGACTGGCTTAAGTGGACAGCTTGCGCGGCCCGGTGAAACGTACCGTGTTCGCAAACGGCCACAAAGTGCCGTAGCTTGCGAAAGTCCATGCTTGTCCCCTTGCTGACGCTTGAACCGGCTTATGCACAGACCGCATCAACTTGATGATTTTTTGGCGTTTGAGCCGCGCATTGTACCTGCATAGAATGGCTTGGCCACTTGGATGGCCCTACAAAAACACCGGAGACAAACATGACTGATTCCCCAACGCCGCTGGGTACACGCCGCCGCTTTTTGAAAACCACCGGACTGCTGTCGCTGGCGGGTATGGCCCCTTCCTTGGGACGCCAGGCCTTCGCAAAAACCGCTCCCGGTCCGGGCACGGCTCAAGACATCATCATGGCCGACGCGTTGACTCTGTCGGGCTGGATCGCACAACGCCAAGTCTCCTGCCGCGAAGTGATGGTGGCCTATCTGGACCACATCGACCGTGTGAACCCCAAGGTCAACGCCATTGTGTCCCTGCAAGAGCGCAGCGGCCTGCTGGCCCAGGCCGACAAGCGCGATCAGCAACTGAAAGCAGGTCAGTACATGGGCTGGATGCACGGCATGCCCCAGGCACCCAAAGATCTGGCGGCCACGGTCGATATTGTCACCACCAGCGGTTCACCGATTTTCAAGGACTATCTGCCCAAACAAGATGCCATTGTCGTGGAGCGCGTGCGGCAATCCGGTGCCATTCTGATCGGTAAAACCAATACCCCGGAATTTGGCCTGGGGTCGCACACCTACAACTCCGTGTTCGGTACCACCGGCAATGCCTACCAGCCCGATCTGTGTGCTGGCGGCAGCAGTGGCGGGGCCGCCGTGGCCCTGGCCACCCGCATGTTGCCCGTCGCTGATGGCAGCGACATGATGGGCTCCCTGCGCAACCCCGGTGCTTTCAACAACGTCTACGGCTTTCGCCCCTCCCAAGGCCGCGTGCCCTATGGCCCGTCCTCCGAAGTGTTCTTCCAGCAAATGGGCTACGAAGGCCCCATGGGCCGTACCGTGTCCGACCTGGCCATGCTGCTGTCCACCCAGGCCGGTTTCGATGCTCGCGCCCCCCTTAGCATCGGTCAAGACCCACAACAATTTGCCGGGAAACTGCAACGCGACTTCAAAGGCACCCGCATTGGCTGGCTGGGCGACTACAACGGTTATCTGCCTATGGAAGCCGGCATCATGGACCTGTGCCAAAGCGCATTGAAGAGCTTTGAAGCCATAGGCTGCACCGTTGAAGCAGCCCAGCCCGACTACTCCATGGAGCAGCTATGGCAAACCTGGCTGACGCTGCGCCACTTCACCGTAGCCGGAAGCGCACAGGGCCTGTACGCCAAACCGGAACTGCGCGCCCAAATGAAGCCTGAGGCGATCTGGGAAGTAGCGGGGGGCCTGAACCTGAGCGGGGCGCAGGTCTATCAAGCCTCCATCAACCGCAGCAAATGGTACGAAAGCCTGCGCAAGCTGTTCCAGACCTACGACTATCTGGTGCTGCCTACCGCCCAGGTCTTCCCCTTTGCTGGCACCACCCACTGGCCTGGCGAAATCGCCGGGCGCAGAATGGACACCTACCACCGCTGGATGGAAATCGTGATCGGCGGCTCTCTGGCAGGGCTGCCCGTCATGAACGTGCCTGCGGGCTTTAACGAAGCCGGATTGCCCATGGGCTTGCAGATCATGGGCCCTGCCCAGGCCGATATGGCGGTGCTGCAGCTGTCCTACGCCTATGAGCAGGCCACACAGTGGGTGCAAAAGCGTAAACCTGCCTTGCTGACTTAAGCAAAGCTGATTACACACCATCCATTTACAAAACCTGACGTTTTTAACTGTTTCAAAAACGCAAAACGATAGACGCCTAAAAACTCCATACCTAAGATAAGCAGAGCGGTCCGAATCCCAGACCGGCAAACACAGAACAGGAGTAGCACGATGGGTATTATCTCCATGATTATTGTGGGCTTTATCGTAGGTTTGCTGGCACGAGCCATCATGCCTGGCGATCAAAAAATGGGATGGATAATGACCACCATCCTGGGTATTGTCGGCTCCTTTGTCGCAGGCTACCTGGGACAAACCATGGGCTGGTACGTGCCTGGTGAAGGCGCAGGCTGGATCGGTTCCATTGTGGGTGCCATCATCGTCCTGTTTGTCTACGGACTGGTCAGCAAGAAAGCGTAAAACGCCGTATAAATACAAAACAGCAGCCTTGCAGCTTATGTGATTGGCGATCCGAAACCTCACCACACACGGCTGCAAGGCTGCTACACAACAATTTGCTAGTCTGCATGAGGCTCGATTCGCCGATACCTGTCGATACGCGACTCTGACCCACAGAAAAAATAGGCAATAAGTCATTGACCGCCAGCGCGTGAACACAAAAAGCCTGACGCTCCCGGAGCCAGTCATGCCCTACACCATCACCTTGAGTCGCATTTACGACGCCGTCCATGAGCCTGCCGGCAAAGCGGCCCGTGTACTCACAGACCGCCTCTGGCCACGCGGCCTGAGCAAAGACGAATTGGGCGACATCCAGTGGCTGCACGAGGCCAGCCCCACAAGCGAATTACGCAAAAGCTTTCATAGCGGCGATATTTCGCCCGAACAATTCCAGCGTCGCTATCAGGAACAGCTCAAGCACGACCCTGATTCCTTGCTCTCCTTGATGAAGCTGGCCCGCAAAGGCGAACTGCAATTGCTAACCGCCACCCACGACCCGCAAACCTCGTACCTGACGGTGCTCAAACAGGCTGTGATTCAGGCTTTGCTTGAAGAAGATCGCATACACGACGGCAATGAACCCAGCTCGCCGGTTTGCTATGCGCACTTAATGAAAGATGAAAAGAAATAATCCGGGGTTTGTTATTCCTGCGCCTGCCCGACAGCGTTAGCATTCGGCCCATTACGCGCCCCCAGCAAACGCTGCACCAAGCTCTGCACACAGGTCTCCCGCCGCGAATCCGGCGCATAGTCTGAGCGCAAGGTAGACCAGGTCGGATGTATCCGTGCCTGCGCCAGTTCCTCCGGCAGGCCTTGCGCCCGCCAGACATTCAATTCCCGCTGCAAGGCCTGATCGAAATTCTCGGCATCAATCTCGCCCAGGCGAATCGGCGTCTGTGCAGCATGACCGCGCCGCTCCAAAGCCGCAATCAAGCTTAGCTGCCGCACGGCCAGCAAACGCAGCACGGCATCATCCACGCTAAGTTCCGTCTCGCCCCGCAACTTGCCCATCAAACGCTGGCCCCACTTATCCGCGCCTTGCCACAAACCACCGGCCAAGGCACCCAGCACCGTCCCGGTTCCCAGGCTCAGGCCACCTGTCATCACATCCAGCGTGGCGCCTGCCATGGCACCTGCGGCCACGCCCTTGCCCAACTGCACGCCAAATTCCTTCAAAGCCTGGGGATCAAACAAGTCCATGCCCCAACGGCCGCCCTCGAAATGCAGCAAATCGGCCACTACATCCTGACGGCCAAAGCTGTAGCGCTTGAGCAAAGCCTGCACACTCTTGGCCTCGCGGGCCAACACCGGCTCCCTTAACTGTTGCGCGGCCAGCTCCATGGACTCCTTGTCCGAGGGTGTACTGACACGCCAGGCCGCCACATCAATCAACAGCTCTGCCAGCAAGCGCAAGGCATCCCGCCGCCGCAATGCTGCCTGCTGCGCCAAATCCACCTTCAACTGCTGCAACACCCCAGTATGCGTCTCCAGCAGCACCGCCAGCTTGTCGTACAGCAAGGCCTCGCCATCCAAAGCCGGTGCCACCGTATCGAATTCCGCCAAGGCATGAAGGCCCAAGCGTGCCAAGGCACTGCGCCATTCCTGCACCCGCGCCTGTGGACTACGAACGAAATTGAGTACAGGCAGCAAAGGCCGCCCGCTATAGGCCAGCAAGGTCAGCTCGTCCTTATGCTTGCTCAAGACCGGATCGCGCGCATCCACCACATACAAGCCCGCATCGCAGGATTGCAGCTTGCGCAACACGCGCGCTTCTTGCTCGAAACGGCCCTGTGCCGCTGGGGATTCCAAAAAACGACGTACCCGCTCTGGCCCATCAATACGTTCACCGGCTTGGCTGAGCTGATCCATGAAGTCCAACAAGGCCATGCTGTCTTCCAGACCAGGGGTATCGAACAACTCCACCAAAGCCTCGCCGTCCACCGTCAGCCTGGCGCCTTCCACATGCCGTGTGGTGCCAGGGCTATTGCTGACCTGGCCGAACTCCGTATCTCGCGTGAGGGTACGCAGCAAAGAGGTCTTGCCCGTATTGGTGTGACCCACCACCGCCAGCGTCAAAGCCGCAGCACTCATGATGGCTCCTTCAAAGACAAGTCAGGCCATTGATCGTGAATCTGCCCAGGCGCAAAGCCTGCCGCCACCAAACGTTCATGCCAGCTACGACGACGCGTTTGATCCGGGTCGGCCAAAGCTTCATCCAACAACACCACATCGGACTGCTGCGCCAATTGTGCCCATTCAACCAGCGTTGCCACCACCCCGCGATCCGGCGTCTGAGCGGAATCACAGACCATCAACAAATGACGAGGGTGGGCGGACTGCAAGCGGCCCAGAATATCCAGACGCTCAGCCCGCGAGTCCACCCGCCCCAGATCCTGCATCTGCGCCTGCATGAAAGCAGGGGGCCAGCTATGTTCTGGTGGCAGCTCCAACCCCACCACACACAAGGCATTCGCCTCCAAGGGAGGGTGGGTGTCGTTTTGAATACGGGCCACTCGATCGGGCGAGGCCAGCTCATCCACACCGGTGGGCTCACTAGCGGGCATCAGGCGCGGGCGCAGCTCCGCCAAACCCGGCAAGCTGTCATCCAGCGTCAGACGCGCTGTATGTCTGCGCCATTGCCACAAGCTCCAGCCCAGAGCCAGCACGCGGGGGATCAAACCATAGGTCACCACGGCACCCAATAGCCAGCTGGACCACAAGGCCTGAGCCTGGGCATCGAGCATTTGCAGGCCATCGCTGCTACGTATGGTGAGGGTATCGGGCAGGGCAAAGCCCAACAAGGATGGCAGGGCGCCCAGGCCTTCAACCAGCCAGACAAAGGTATCCGGCGTCAAAAGCGTGGTTTCCCAATTGAAGTGATAGCGGCGTGAGGCCAGCAGTAGCAGCAGGGTACTCAGGGCCGACAAAAAGGCCAGCACCCACAAGCTATGGCTGATCAGACCGGCCAACCAGGATTGGCTGCCCCGGCGCGCCAGCACGGCGGCAAAAGCCTGGGGAACCAGACTGGCGTCGCCTTTGACGAAGCGGCGACTGAGCCACCACCAGGCATCACCGGCCCAACTGCCTGTGCCGCTACTCTTGCCCGACCAGGCCAGGCTGAACAGCCAGAAAATAAAAGTCAGTACGTGCAGACCCAGCAACGCACCCAAAGCCGTCACTACATTCACGGCTCGACTGCCATCGCCCAATGCACCCGCAGCTGTACCAGCCCCGGCCAGCAAAGCCAGCACCGCCATGGCAATCAATAGAAGGCGGGCAACACGCCACCAGCGCGTCCAGGCTTGTTCCAGCCCATCGCGTCGCGCCAGCGCCAAGGCCCGAGCCGACACACGTTGGGCAAAGGAGCCGCCTGCAGCCCGCGCACGGCGCGATTCAGACAGGTCTTCAACAGGCCCCCACAGGGTCTCGCGCAAACGTATGGCTTCAACCAGAGTTTGCTGCTGCCAGGAGCCGACGGATTCAGACGGTTTCATGGCACTGGCCATCACTTAAAGAAGTACAGGTTCGTCAGGCAAGGCATTGACTGCCGCCACGCCTGGAGTCTGCGCCGGAGCGCCTTGCTGCAAGACGGTTTCAATCGCGCTGACAGCGGCCAGCAAACCAGACAAATACTCACGCGAGGCCAGATCTTTTTCCAACTGCTGACAGATCTGTGTCCATTGAGCCTGATCGGCCTTGATGCCCCGGTCTGCAATGATGTGGATACGGCGCTGACCCAAGGCCAGATACAGCAAGACGCCGGAGTTCAAGGGTGTGTCCCAGACACGTAAACGACCGAAGACTTCAAGGGCACGCTGGGCGCTATCGGCTTCATGGGCGGGCAAAACCGCTTCAATCGCCACGACCAGTTCACCACTATGGTTCTCTTCACCCTTGCGGATCTGCTCAGCCAGATGGCCCAACATTTCGGCATTGAAATGACGACGGCGCAGCCATTGGCCTTGTACCGATGCCCAACCCGACAATTCTTTCCAATTCACACTCATGTCGCTCCCCTGTGGCCTTACCAACTACCGGAAGCGCCACCGCCTCCGCTACCGCCACCACCGCCGCCGCTGCCCCCGCCAAAACCGCCGAAGCCACCACCGCTGCTGCCACCATTCCCGCCAAAACCACCGGAGGAATAACCGCCCAAGCCGCCAATGACACCACCCCGGCGCGAGGCACGCCCGGAACTGGACTTGCCGCCTGCCCCAAAGAGTCGGCCAATCATGCTCAAGCCTGCACCGACAACAGCGGCAAGCAGGGCCAGGCCAATACTGCCCGACACCACCAGCGTGAACACACCAGCAGCAAAGGCGGCAAACAAAGGCGAAGCAAAAAATACAATCGCGCCTACAGCCAGCAAAGGCTCCCAGAACACGCCTTCTTCACCCGACGAGGTGACAGGGGCATTTTTAGGAGGAGGGGGAAGCTCTTCGCCGTTGACCAGACCCACCAGACTATCGGCTGCGGCCTGGATGCCGGCATAGAAGTTGCCTTCGATAAAACGAGGCGTCATCTGTTCGCGGATGATGCGCCCCGCCTGCAAGTCCGTGACCGCGCCTTCCAGACCATAGCCGGTCTGGATACGCATGCGGCGATCATCCTTGGCCACCAGCAGCAAGATGCCATCGCCCACTTTCTTGCGGCCAATTTCCCACTGATCAAAGACACGCAACGCGTATTGTTCGATGGTTTCTTCGCCTGTGGTAGGTACCATCAGAATCACGACCTGCGCGCCCTTTTCCTGTTCCACGGCTTTGAGCTGCTGGTTCAGGGCGTCTTTTTGATCCGGGCTAAGGGTGCCCGTGGTATCCGTTACCCACCCTGCAATGGCAGGAACAGGTTCAGGTTTGGCCTGCGCCTGCGTCCAGGGCCAGCACAGCAATAACAAGGCCATCAACAAACCACAGGCCCAGGCCAGCCTGCCAGAACGTGCAGACCCAGGCCCAGCAGTCAGTGCAAGATCGTGCACGTTCATGACTCCACCTCCAGAATTAATCAATACCCAGCAGGAGCGGGGGTCGCAGGAATATCAAACTTGACCTCGGGGTCACGCGTGATTTCGCTTTGACGATCCACACCGTAGTTTTCCTTGACCTTGTAGCCAAACAGCTTGGCGGTAATCAGGGTAGGGAACTGACGGATGAACAGGTTGTATTCCTGCACCGTCTGTACATAGCGGCCACGTTCGGTGGCAATACGGTTTTCCGTGCCTTCCAGCTGCGTCATCAAGTCGCGGAACAGGCCATCGCTTTTCAGTTGCGGGTAGTTTTCCGACACGGCGATCAGACGCGATAGCGCCGAAGACAACTGATTCTGGGCTTCCTGGAAGCGAGCCATCACTTCGGGGTTGTCCAGATCATCCACTTTCATCTGAATGGTGCCGACCTTGGCGCGCGCCTCGGTAACCTGCGTCAGCACCGCGCGCTCGTTCACCATATAGGCATTGACCGAGCTGACCAGCTTGGGCACCAGTTCGGCGCGGCGCTCGTATTGATTCAAGGTTTGCGACCAAGCGGCCTTGACCTGCTCGTCCAGGCGCTGGATCTCGTTATACCCACAACCCGACAGCAAAACCGCCACGCTGCTGATAAAGACCCATCGTATCCATGATGTCATGATTTTTTTCCTGCAAAAATAAGCAGATAAACAACAAAAACGGGTTACGACCCATTTGCTCGGGCACGTGCCAAACAGAGCCCGGCGGTCCGTGCACGCCAAGCGTAAACCGCGTACCGCAGCATAACAAGTACGTCTATGGCGGCGCTTAACAATTTCTGTCAAATCCGACAGGGCAATCCGCCTGACCGTTTACGTTTGAAGCAGGTTGTTTTAACGCTACCGCTCAAAATGATACAAGATGGTCAATGAGGATTTTTACTAATTTCACGCTATAATGGCAGATTGCGCAGCGCACCAATCACTGCGCCTCTTGCAGCAGGCGGCGTTCTTGCCCCTGCCGTGGCATTGTCGCCATAACAAAACACCTTAGCCTGGATTGGTAGGGCCCCAAAGAGGGCTTTTGGGCTAGTCACTGGAAAATTCTTGGACTCTCAAATCACTTTTGCCTCTCTTGAGCTGGCAGAACCTCTGTTGCGTGCTGTAACCGACGCAGGCTATACCCACCCCACCCCTATTCAAGCCCAGGCCATCCCCAAGGTCATTGAAGGTGGCGACCTGTTGGCTGCCGCTCAAACCGGCACCGGCAAGACCGCAGGCTTTACCCTGCCTATCTTGCACCGTCTGCTGAACAACCCTCAGCAAAACCGTAAACCAGGCCGCCCGCGTGCGCTGATCCTGGCCCCTACCCGTGAACTGGCCGCCCAGGTTGAAGAATCGGTACGTTTGTACAGCCAGCACACCCGTCTGCGCTCGATGGTCATGTTTGGTGGCGTGAACATCAACCCCCAGTTCCATGCGCTGCGCAAGCCCCTGGACATTCTGGTAGCCACTCCTGGCCGTTTGCTGGACCACGTGCGTCAACGCACCGTGGACCTGACCGGCGTGGAAATCCTGGTGCTGGACGAAGCCGACCGCATGCTGGACATGGGCTTTATCCGCGACATTCGCAAGATCATCAGCCTGATGCCGGTTGATCGTCAGACTCTGCTGTTCTCGGCGACTTTCTCGGACGAAATCCGTGAACTGGCCCGTGGTTCGCTGAACAACCCTGACGAAGTGGCCGTTGCTGCCCGCAACACCACCAACGAACTGATTACCCAGCAAGTGATTCTGGCTGACCAGGCACACAAGCGTGACCTGCTGAGCCACATCATCCGCGAAAGCGGCTGGAACCAGGTTCTGGTGTTCTGCCGCACCAAGCACGGCGCCAACCGTTTGGCCGAAAAACTGTCCAAGGACGGTATGGCCGCTGAAGCCCTGCACGGCAACAAGAGCCAGGCGGCTCGTACCCGTGCGCTGGCCGGCTTCAAGAACGGCAAGGTTGTGGTACTGGTTGCCACCGACATCGCCGCACGTGGTCTGGACATTGATCAACTGCCTTACGTGGTCAATTTCGAACTGCCTAACGTTCCTGAAGACTACGTTCACCGCATTGGCCGTACTGGCCGTGCCGGTAGCGAAGGCGTGGCCCTGTCGCTGGTAGATCGCAGCGAAATGCGTTTGCTCAAGCAGATCGAGCGCATGACCCGCAATCCTATCGAACGCATCGTGGTGGAAGGCTGGACGCCTCCTTCGCGCGCCGCTCTGGCTGAAGAAGCCAAGGAAGACACCTACGCAGAGCGCCGCTTCAACAGCGCTCCTGGCGCTCGTGCTCCTGGTGCCCGTCGCCCTAACGGTGGTGGTCAAGGTCGCTCCGCTGAAGGCCGTGGTGGCAATGGCGAAAGCCGTCCGCGCCGTCCTGGCAACGACAACCGCCCACGTCGCAGCGCCGCTCCTGGCGGTGCAGGCGGTGGCGCAGCCCGTGCTGGCCAAGGTCGCCCCGGTGGCCGTCAGGACAGCCGCGGCCCGAACCGCAGCAACCGCAGTTCCGCACAAGCCAAAGCCTAAACCCTGCAAAGGGGCTGTGCCTGCCAAAGGCGGGCACAGCGCCCGCCTTTGAACCGAGCACACCATGGCACTGAGCACCTGGCTCGCCTTTTTCGCGGCTTCCTGGGTTATTTCGTTTTCACCTGGCCCAGGTGCGATTTCCTCCATGTCCTCCGGCCTGAAATACGGCTTCAAGCGTGGCTACTGGATGGCGATAGGCCTGAATATCGGGATCATGATCCAGATATTCATCATCAGCCTGGGATTGGGCCAAGTCCTGGCGCGCTCGGAACTGGCGTTCACCACGCTTAAATGGTTGGGTGCCGCCTACCTGATTTATCTGGGCTGGAAGCAATTGCGCACCGACGCCATGCCGGTGCAGGTCACAGGTCAGGAACCCAGCGACTTTCGTATTCGCGATTTGTTGATACGGGGTTGCCTGATCAATATCACCAACCCCAAGGGTCTGGTATTTTTGCTGGCCATCATGCCCCAGTTTCTGGACTTGAATCGGCCCATGCCGCTGCAATACCTGCTGATCGCCATGACCCTGTGCTTTACGGATCTGGTGGCCATGGGTTGCTACACGTCGCTGGCCGCTCGCATGTTGCATTTGCTGCGTCAGGCCAGCCATGTACGGCTGCTGAACCGCGTGTTCGGTTCGCTATTTATTCTGGCAGGGACGGTATTGGCCAGCGTGTCGCGTTAGCCTTGTGCACGCATCAGCTTGCCCCCAAGCCCTGCTTTACGGATAATTCGCTCACTGTTTTCCACGCGCCAGACTGGCGCTGCCACAAGGATTTTCAATGTCGTCCGGTGACATACGCTCTGAAGTCAAGAAACGCCGCACCTTTGCCATTATTTCTCACCCTGACGCGGGTAAGACCACACTGACAGAAAAACTGCTGTTGTTCGCGGGTGCGATTCAGATTGCAGGTAGCGTCAAGGCCCGTAAAGCCAGCCGTCACGCCTCCTCGGACTGGATGGAAATTGAAAAGCAACGTGGTATTTCGGTGGCCTCCTCGGTCATGCAGATGGAATACCGCGACTGCGTGATCAACTTGCTGGACACCCCCGGTCACCAGGACTTCTCCGAAGACACCTACCGTGTGCTGACCGCCGTGGACGCCGCCTTGATGGTGATTGACGCGGCCAACGGTGTGGAACCGCAAACCATTCGCCTCTTGCAAGTGTGCCGGGCCCGCAATACGCCCATCATCACTTTCGTGAACAAGCTGGACCGCGAAGTTCAAGAGCCGCTGGATGTACTGTCGGAAATCGAATCGCACCTGGGCATGGAAGTGGTGCCGTTTTCCTGGCCTATCGGGATGGCACGTCGCTTTGGCGGTGTGTTCAATCTGCGCGCCAACCATATGCGTGTGTTCAAGCCCGGTCAGGAACGTCATGGCGAGGATGAAATCATCCCCGGCCTGGACAATCCCGTGATTGCCGAACGCTTTGGCGAGCCCTTTGCAAAGGTTCAGGAAGAAATCGAGCTGCTCAATGCTGCAGCGCCCGAATTCGACCTGGACCTGTTCTTGCAAGGCAAGCAAACTCCTGTGTTCTTTGGTTCGGCCATCAATAACTTCGGTGTGCAGGAAGTGCTGGACGCACTGGTTGACCTGGCGCCTGCTCCTGGCCCACGCGCCGCCTTGCAGCGCGAAGTACAGCCCGATGAGCCCAAGTTCAGTGGTGTGGTGTTCAAGGTGCAAGCCAATATGGACCCCGCCCACCGCGACCGTGTGGCCTTTGTGCGCGTCAGCTCCGGCCATTTCAAGCGCGGGATGAAACTGAAAGTGTCGCGTACCGGCAAGGAAATCCGCCCCAATAACGTGGTGTCCTTCCTGTCGCAACGCCGTGAACTTCTGGACGATGCCTTTGCTGGCGACATTATCGGTGTGCCCAACCACGGCATCCTGCAATTGGGTGATGTGCTGACCGAAGGCGAAAACCTGCAATTTACCGGGCTGCCTTTCTTCGCCCCCGAACTGTTCCAGTCCATTGAGGTCAAAGACCCATTGCGCACCAAGCAATTGCGTACCGGCCTGACCCAGCTGGGTGAAGAGGGCGCCATTCAGGTGTTCCGTCCCCATATGGCAGGCGGAATGATGCTGCTGGGCGCGGTTGGCCAACTGCAGTTTGAAGTGGTGGCCCACCGCCTGAAAACGGAGTACGGTGTGGAAGCGCGCCTGTCCTCCAGCCGCTTCAATATGGCTCGCTGGGTAACAGCCAAAGACCCCAAGGACATGAAGAAGTTTATCGAGACCAACGCGGGCAATATTGCTTATGACGTGGTCGAGGCCATTGCCTTTTTAGCAACCTCGCCTGCGCAGTTGCGCGTGGCTCAGGAGCTGAATCCAGGCATTGAATTCCACGCATTACGTGAACATGGTGGACACGTTTTCGGGGATGCCGTCTAATTCTGTCACAAGAGCAGGGCCGACATTTCGCTACAATGACGGCTCTTTTCTTTTAATTACGCGCATCCGGCCGACCGGATTGCCCCTGATTCAACCGAGACATCGCTTATGCCCTGGCGTTTTATCATTGCTGTCTTGCTGCTGGCCGCAGGTGCTTCAGTGTGGGGCGGCCTGGAACTGGGGAACTGGCTAATCGCGCACGGCCCTGAAAAGTCCATGGCGGTCAGCACCCCCGACCCGTCAGACTTGCCTACGCTTGATGCCGATGGCAAACCCTTTACCGCGCAACCGCCGCAGCCTTTACCCAATGGTCGCCTGGGAGTGCCACAAGCACCCACCCCGATCGCTTGGGAAATCGACACGTCTACGCTGACGGAAGAAAAGCCACCTATTGCCTTGGCCACCACGTCCATTTCGCTGGAGCAGGCCATTCAAATTGCCATGACCGAGCAGAACCGGGAGTTGCAAGGGATTGCTCGTGTAAACCTGGGCGGCTCCGAGCCTATCCAGCCGGTAGATGTAGGCACGCCCCCACCACCGCCACCACAGGATATTCAAGTGGCCGGCAACAATAACGGCGCCTGGCAGGCACAACTGCAGCAAGAGTTGAATGCCTGTAGCCAAAAAGGCTTTTTCGATCGCCCAAGTTGTTCCTGGGATGCTCGCAACAAGTACTGCGGTCCCAATAATGCGTGGGGCAAAGTTGCAGGCTGTCCTAGCAAATCCTTCTGATATTCCCGGGCTCAGGCTTGACCCAGTCATTGTCAAGCCCATGCCCGGTGGGATCGCCTCACCGCGTCCGCGTATATAAAAAAGGTATGTCGTCAGGTTGGGTCGCCTTCCTGTCTTTTTCTGTGCGTAATAACCGCCAGTAGCAAGCAAATCAATAATTCCAGACGGAGACCGGGGAACGGACACGCACTGTCCTGCTCAACAACGGCATGGGATCACTTGGGAACAGATGGTCAGGCCGCTTGTTTTAGCGACCTCAAGCTTTGTACCCAGAAGTCTTTACAGCCGATACCTCTGACCAGATCAGCACGTCCGAGAAGAGGTGCGGCTGTTTGTTTTCATATCAATAAGTGGAGGGCACTTTATGTCTGGAGCATTACAAGAAAGCCGCTCAGCACGTTTTGCAATGCGCTGTGCAAGTTGGGCTGAACGCTGGTTCCCGGATTCGTGGGTATTTGCGACCCTGGCCGTACTGATTGTGGCCGTGGCCGCCCTGGCTATCGGCGCACCTGTGACCGCAACCGCCAAAGCATTTGGCGACGGTTTCTGGAGTCTGATCCCCTTTACCATGCAAATGGCCTTTGTGGTGATTGGCGGATATGTGGTGGCCAGTTCCAAACCGGCTTCCCGCCTGATTGATATTTGTGCTGCCGTGCCGCGCAACGGACGTTCCGCCGTGGCTTGGGTCGCCCTGATCTCCATGGCAGCCTCCTTGCTGAACTGGGGCTTGAGCCTGGTATTTGGCGGCTTGCTGGTCAAGGCTTTGGCCCGCCGTACCGACCTGAAGATGGACTACCGCGCAGCTGGCGCAGCCGCCTATCTGGGTCTGGGCGCCGTCTGGGCATTGGGTCTGTCGTCGTCGGCTGCGCAGCTGCAAGCCAACCCTGCCAGTCTGCCACCCTCCATCCTGGCCATTACAGGCGTCATCCCCTTTACGGAAACCATTTTCCTATGGCAGTCGGGCATCATGCTGCTGGTCCTGGTTGTCGTCTCCCTGATCGTGGCCTATGCCACCGCACCCAGCGACGCCAGTGCAAAAGATGCGGCGGCCTGCGGTATTGATCCTACGGTTGTCCTGCCTGAGACACCCAAGCCACAACGTCCTGGCGAATGGCTGGAGCACAGCCCCTTCCTGATCCTTGTACTGGTCGCGCTGGCCGGTGGCTGGTTGTGGCAAGAATTCGCTACCAAGCCTGCGATTCTGGCGATCTCAGGCCTGAACACCTATAACCTGTTGTTCCTGATGGCAGGCGCCTTGCTGCATTGGCGTCCTCGCAGCTTCCTGGAAGCCGTGTCTCGCGCCGTGCCCACCACCACCGGGGTGCTGATTCAATTCCCGCTATATGGCTCGATTGCTGCCATCATGACGACGGTACAAGGCTCGGGCGGGGAAACCATTGCCCACCACATCTCCGAATTCTTCGTTCGGATTGCCTCGCACGATACCTACGCGCTGCTGATGGGCGTGTACTCGGCCGTCCTGGGTTTCTTCATTCCTTCGGGCGGTGGCAAGTGGATTATTGAAGCCCCTTATGTGATGCAGGTAGCCAATGACCTGCAATATCACCTGGGCTGGGCCGTACAGATCTATAACGCGGCCGAAGCACTGCCCAACCTGATCAACCCCTTCTACATGCTGCCCTTGCTGGGTGTGCTGGGCTTGAAGGCGCGAGATCTGATTGGTTTTACCTTCGTGCAACTACTGGTCCATATTCCCGTAGTGCTGCTGCTCTTATGGGGCCTGGGGCAGACCTTGGCGTACTTCCCGCCGATCCAGCCCTAGCATCCTGATACCGAAGCCGTACGATAGCCATAAAAAAACACCCCATAGCACTGGAGCTCATCCAGGCTATGGGGTGTTTTGCATTCCAGAGCAAGCCGCTTATGTCTTGTCGGCATCACACCAGCAAGAACTGTGTCGCTTACTCGTCGTGGTCGCCCATCTGCGATTGCAGGTAGTTTTGCAGGCCCACTTTTTCGATCAGCTCCAGCTGTGTACCCAGCCAATCGATGTGCTCTTCGGTGTCGTCCAGAATCTTCAAGAACAAATCACGCGACACGTAGTCGCGGGTGGACTCACAGTACTCGATAGCCTCTACCACGGTCTGACGGGCAGCCTGTTCCAGCTTCAGGTCACAGCCCAGCAGTTCAGGCACGTTCTCACCGATCATGATCTTGTGCATGTCCTGCAGGTTGGGCAGGCCGTCCAGCATGAAGATACGTTCGATCAGCATATCGGCGTGCTTCATCTCGCCGATGGACTCGTCATACTCGTGTTTGCCCAGCTTGTTAAAGCCCCAATGGTTCAACATGCGAGCGTGCAAGAAGTATTGATTGATTGCTGTTAGTTCGTTCTTTAGCTGCTTGTTCAGATGCTGAATTACCACTTTATCGCCAAACATGCTGTTCTCCTGTAAATCTGACGGCGCTCCCCCCAAGGAGCCGCCGAGCCCCCACAAATGCCGCTCACGCCACAGATCGCACGCAGGCGCGATGCAGGCAAAAACACAGTGGGGGATGAATGTGACAGGCTACCATGCACGCATGTGCCATGGCTTAAAAAACAGCTCAACACCCAGAAAGCGTTGCACTTTTGGGTTAGTAACAGGACCAATAACAATCATTCCCACTAGCAATAGCGGGAATGGAAAATCCTGATCAAAAACACGCGCTTAGGCGCGGCAAACAAGACGGCCGAACTCAGGGGCAGGAATCAGGCTGTCGTTGGCAGCGTAATCCACCCGGGCGGTTTCAAGACTGGCAATCATGGTCTGATTGGCATAGCGTCCGCCGGGCAAATAGTCCTGAGCCGTCTCCGCGCAACAGCCACAGCAAGACGCCACGCCAAGCTGACCTTGCAGGTCTGCCAGGCTGGAAGCGCCGCCACGTACTGCTTCTTGTACTTGACGCTCGGTGATCGCGTTACATATGCAGATAAACATGAGAACTATTATTATCAAGAAACCTAAAAATATCAAGAGTCATTCTCATTAAGAACTGTCTTACCTCGATATGGCCTTGGGAATGGCTTGCAGCCTGCCTTTGCGGTCTTGGCCTGAAAACGACAGTCGCATCAATTCTGCAGTAGATGGTCCATCAACAAGCGCGCGGCGGGCGACAAGCTATAGCGGCTACGCACGCACAAGGCCACGCGGCGTGAGGTCCAGGGCTCCTTGATCACGCACAAGGCCAGGCCCAGGCTTTGTACATAGGATTCGGCCACAGAACGTGGCAACACGCCAATTCCAAGCCCCGCCTCAATCATGCGGCACTGGGCATCGTAACTGGTCACCTGCACGCGGCAACGCCAGGTGCGCTCCAGCTCGCTGGCGGCGCGTAACAGCAACAGATTGGGGTGACTGCCGGTATGCATACCTACGTAGTCAAAATCCAGCGTGTCGGCAAAGGCCAGTTCTCCCCGTCCTGCCAAAGGATGGGTAGCAGGCACCAGCAACACCAGCTCGTCCTGGCGATAGTCGTAGTACTCCACCTCCGCACTACCTACACCGCGTATCAGCACGCCCAGATCGGCATTGTTATCGGCCACCGCCTGGGCCACTCCCGCACTGATACGTTCCTCCAGCGACACCCGCACTTTGGGATGCCGCGCCATAAAGGAGCTCAAAGCCTGCGGCAAAAACTGCGTGATGGACGACAGGTTGGCCGCAATCCGCACATGCCCAGTGGCCCCGCCGGCAAAGTCGCGCATCAGCGCGCCCATGGCATCCATATCGTCCAGCAGGCGCTGGGACATGGCCGCCAATGATTTGCCCGCTGCCGTCGGATACACACCCTTGTTGCTGCGCTCGATCAGGGCTGCGCCCAGTTGCTGCTCCAGATCGCTCAGGCGCTTGCTGACCGCGGCAGGCGCAATATGAAACTGCTCGGCCGCCCCCGAGATGGTGCCGCGTTCCAGCACCAATAAAAACAGCCGTAAAGATTTGGGATCGATGTTCATAAGCCAGTATTCCATCCTAGGAAGGGCGGGTCGACAAGCACTCTGCCATCATCAATTGCGATAGCACCATCGCAATTTGACGCTGTACTCACGTCATTAGCGATGACAGACTACGCACATAATACGGAACCTGATTATTTAAGTCAGGAATAGAGAGTGAGGGGAGAAACAAGATGCGCGACAGCGACAATCTGAAAGGGGGCTTTGACGGCACCCTGCCCATGGGGCAACAACCGGCTTTGGTCGTTATCGATTTTCAACGCGGCTTTACCGAGCCTGGCTTGACGCCACTGGCCTCGAACTGCGACAGCCAGATCGAACAAACCAACACCCTGATTCGCGCCATGCGTGGCAAGGGTCGCGTTATTTTCACCATCATCGGCTACGAAGCCCATCTGGCCGACGCCAATCTTTGGCTGACCAAGGCCTCGTCCTTGCGCTGCCTGCTGCGTGGTTCGCCTGCCTGTGAGCTGGACCCGCGGCTGGACTACGACCCCGAACAAGACATCATCCTGTACAAGACCCAGGCTTCCGCCTTTTACGGCACGCCGCTGCCCGCCTTGCTGGCCCATCAGGGCTGCGACATGCTGATTGTGGCCGGTGCCACCACCAGCGGTTGCGTGCGTGCCAGCGTGGTGGACAGCTTGCAGTCGGGATTTGCCCCGTTCGTGGCTGAAGATGCGGTGGCTGACCGCTCGGCAGCCCAACATCGCAGCAATCTGATCGATATGGCCAGCAAGTACGCCGAAGTCCTGCCCTCGGCAGACTTGATCGCTCATCTACACACGCTTTAAACGCGCAACAAAAAAAGAAACCACAGGAGACTCTCATGAAAAAAGCCCTGACAGCGGCGATGGCCGCCTGCACCCTGGCGCTGGGCATCTCGCCCGCCCAAGCCCAAGAAGTTGAGCTGACTTTCTCAACCTATTTACCTCCGGCCTACGAATACGCCTGGAAACCCATCGAGAACTTCGTTCAGACCGTGGAAAAAGAAAGCCAGGGTCGCATCAAGATCAACGTGTTCCATTCCGGTCAACTGTTCGATGGCTACGAGGAGCTGCCAGCCTTGTCGCGCGGTGACGTGGATATCGTCAACATGACCAGCACGTACCCCAGCGGCACCGTGCCAGCGCTGAACATCTTTACCCTGCCATTCCTGTTTGACAGCACGGCCCACCTGAAGCGTGCCCTGGATCAAGGTCTGTTCAAGCTGGGTGCCGAGCAGGAACTGCGTGACACCCACGATGCCGTGGTGCTGGGCCTGGCCCCTTGGGACCCGTACGAGTTTTACAGCCGCAAGGCACCGATCAACTCGGCCGCGGACATCAAGGGCAAAGTCTGGGCATCGACCAGCTCCATGGACGCACGCGCCCTGCAACTGCTGGGGGGCTCACCTACCGGCATGCCGTCTTCCGAGCTGTACCTGGCCTTTGACCGTGGCGTGATCGACGCCACCCCACGTCCCTTGCTGACCGGCATTGGCCGCAACCTGTATGAAGTGGCCAAGTACCTGTCCATCGCCAACTTCGGTATTGATGTGTCCGTGCTGACCATCAACCGCAAAAAGTGGGAATCCCTGCCCCCTGATCTGCAAGAGATCATCAGCAAGGCCGCCCACCAGCGCGACGAAGAACAGTTTGAGCGCGTGAACGCCTTTATAGGCCAGGCCCTGCAACGCTACGAGCAAGCCGGTGTGACCATCAATCGTGTTGAGCCCGCTCAACTGGCCGAAATGCGTCAGCAAACCCAAGCCGCCATTGATGAATGGAGCAAGCAGGTTGAAAACGGTCCCGCTTATCTGGAACTGATCGAAAAAACCCGCCAGCCCTGATCACGCGTGACTGCGCGCCGGACCACAAACCGGCGCGCATCCCTCGTGTGGAGACACCATGAATCCACTTATTCATTTTCTGGGCGCATTTGCGCGCGGTAGCAATCGGCTCGCCATTCTGGTGGCCGAAGTTGCACTGGCCGCCCTGATGATTGCCTGCACCTACGGCGTCATTGCACGCTACGTCTTTAATAGCCCCAGCATCTACATCACCGAAGTGTGCGTGTACTTGCTGCTGGTCTGCTCCTGGCTGTCCATCGGCTGGGTTCACCTGGAAAACCGCCACGTCAGCGTGGAAGCCTTCCATATGCGCTTCTCGCCACGCGGCCAGCGCCTGGCCACCTGCATTTCGCAGCTGTGCATCTTGTTCTTCTGCCTGGTGCTGTTGTGGGCCGGTATTTCCGTGGTGGAAACAGCGATTGCCCGTAACTACCGCTCGGCCTCCATGCTGCGCTTCCCCCTGTGGATTGCCTACGGCATGATCCCACTGGGCGGCACCTTGCTGGGCCTGGCTACTCTGCGCCAGCTGTTCATCCCGAACAGTGTGGAATCCAACGACAGCATCAAGGAGTTCTGACATGGATTCCATGCTCATTTTCAGCCTGATGATGGCCTGCTTTGCCATCCTGATGGTTATCGGCACCCCCATTTTTGCCGCACTGGGTGTTGCCAGTATTTCCGGCATTCTGATGAAATCCGGCCTGGGTGGCCTGGACGTCATTCCCGCCACTTTGCACCGAGGCATGGCCAGCTATTCCCTGATCGCCATTCCGCTGTTCATTCTGATGGGTGAGGTCATTGCCCGCACCAGTATTGGCGGCAAGCTGTATCAGCTGTTCTATCTGTGGCTGAACCGCCTGCCCGGTGGTTTGGCTGTAGCCAGTGTGGGCAGCTCGGCCGTTTTCGGTGCCATGAGCGGGGTCAGCGTGGCGGGTGCCGCCACGATTGGTCGCTTTGCCATCCCAGAAATGCTCAAGCGTGGTTACTCGCCCAGCCTGTCTGGCGGCACGATTGCTGCGGCCGGTGCCCTGGCTTTGCTGATTCCACCCAGCATTGGCTTTGTGCTGTATGGCGAAATGGCGGATCAATCCATCGGCAAGCTGTTCATTGGTGCCTTGCTACCCGCCTTGATGGTCACCGTCATGATGGTGATCTATGTCGCTCTGGTTGCGATATTCAAGCCAGAGTCCGCCCCGCGCAATTCGGAAGTCGTTACCTGGGCACAGAAACTGGCCGCCCTGAAAGACATCTGGGCTGCTTCCTTGCTGATTCTGCTGGTGCTGGGCACGATCTATCTGGGTATTGCTACTCCGACAGAGGCGGCCGGTATTGGTGCTGCAGGGGCATTCATCATTGCCATTGCCTACAAGGAAATGAACTGGCGCACGGCTTTGCAGATCCTGCGCTCCACCGCCGTCACCAGTGGCATGATTTTGCTGATTCTGGCCGCAGCGCTGCTGTTTGGCTACATCATGACCCGCTTGATGATTCCGCAAAAGCTGGTGGCCCTGATTACGGCATCGTCTCAGCCAGCCTGGGTCATTCTCCTGTTTGTGCTGTTGTTCCTGATTGTCGTGGGCATGTTCCTGGATATTGTTTCTCTTATCCTGATCACCACACCTGTTTTACTGCCTGTAATTGTGGCGCTGGGCTACGATCCATTATGGTTTGGCATTGTGATGATTATTGCCTGCGAAATGGCCGTCATTACGCCGCCGGTGGGTTTGAACCTGTATGTGATCAAGGGCATTGCCCCACAAATATCGCTACAGCAGATTACACGCGGGGCTCTGCCCTTTGTGGCACTGGAAATTTTGGCGATTGTGATTTTGACAATCTTCCCCGAAATCATTCTTTGGTTACCCAGAACGCTTTAAAAAATAAAACCCGCTTCATGCGGGTTTTTTTAATTTTCCATCCACGTTTTTTACGATGGCAGCATAATATTTGATTGCTTTTCTACTTTCTTTTTCTATCCCAAAATCAATAACTGGAGGAAACAGAAATGGATAAGAACAGCTTTACCGAACCCCCGCTCAAAGGCATCAAAGTCCTGGAGCTGGGTTCCTTGATTGCCGGCCCCTATGCCGGCAGCCTGCTGGCCCAATTCGGGGCCGATGTCATCAAGATCGAACCGCCCGGCAAGGGCGACCCGCTGCGCCGCTGGCGGCAGTTGCACAAAGACACCTCCCTGTGGTGGCGCGTGCAAAGTCGCAACAAGCGTTCCATTGCGCTGGATCTGCGCCAGCCCGACGGCCAGGAGATTGCTCGTGAACTGGCCCTGCAAAGCGATATCGTCATTGAAAACTTCCGCCCCGGCGTGCTGGAACGCTGGGGCCTGGGCTGGGAAACGCTGCACGCACTGAACCCACGCCTGATCATGGTGCGCGTCTCCGGTTATGGGCAGGACGGCCCCTACCACCGTCGTCCCGGCTTTGCCGCCATTGCAGAATGTATGGGTGGCCTGCGTTATGGCACCGGCTATCCGGATAGGCCCCCTGTACGAGCCGGTGTCAGCCTGGGCGATACGCTGGCTTCGCTATACGGCACTATTGGTGCGCTGCTGGCCATGCACCATCTACGTCAGGAAGGCGGGCAGGGGCAGATGATTGATGTGGCCTTGTATGAATCTGTCTTTGCCATCATGGAAAGCCTGATTCCAGACTATCAACTGAACGGTCATCAGCGCGAACGTACCGGGGCCAGCCTGCCCGGTATCTCCCCCTCCAACACCTATCCCACCGGCGACGGTAAATGGGTAGTGATTGCCGCCAATAGTGACGCGATTTTCATCCGTCTGATGCAGGCCATGAACCGCCCTGATCTGGCCAGCGATCCACGCTTGTCCGACAACGCCGGACGTGTAGAACACAGCGCCATGCTGGACCAGACTATTGGCGACTGGACAGGCGCCCGCAGTCTGGAAGAGGTACTGAGCGTGCTGGATCTGGCGGAAGTCCCCAGCGGCAGCATCTACACCGCCGCCGACATTCTTGATGACCCGCATTACCAGGCCCGCGGCATGCTGGAGAAACACACCTTGGAGGACGGCCAGGAACTGACCATACCCGGCATCGTCCCCAAGCTAAGCCGCAGCCCCGGTGCCACCCAATGGTTGGGGCCGGAGTTGGGTGAACACACAGACAGCATCCTGCAAGAACTGGGCATGAGCCCGGAGCGCCGCCAAGCTCTGCGTGAACAAGGAATCGTGGAATGAGTACCGTGTTATTAACTGATGTCACCTTGCGTGACGGCCTGCAAATTGTGCCACGCTGGGTGCCTACGCCGGACAAGCTGCGTATCGCGCAAGCACTGCCTCGATGCGGCGTGCGCAAGATAGAGCTGACGTCCTTTACCTCGCCCAAAGCCATCCCATCCCTGGCGGATGCCGACGAGCTGGCTCGCCTGACCGCGCGCGCGCCCCAAGTCTGCTACACCGCCCTGGTTCCCAATCTGCGCGGTGCACAGCGTGCTTTAGCGGCCAATATGGACGAGCTGAACTTTGTATTTTCGGCCTCTGAAGCGCATAACCTGGCCAATCTGCGCATGAACATTGCGCAATCACTGGCCCAGCTGGAGCAAGTGCTGGAAGCGGCGGGCAAAACGCCAGTCAACGTGTCCCTGTCCACCGCTTTTGGCTGTCCCTTTACCGGCGCCGTCGCCCCCACGCACGTGATTGCACTGATGCAGCAAGTGCAGCGCATGGGAGCCAGCTCCGTCAGCCTGTGCGATACCACCGGCATGGGTTCGCCCGTGGATGTAGAACGCCTGACTCAGGCTGCCTTGAGCTTATATGGTGAACAAGGCGTCACCGGCCATTTCCATGACACCCGCGGGCTGGCTCTGGCCAATGCCTGGGCCGCATATCGCGAAGGAGGGCGTCGGTTCGACGCAGCCTTGGCCGGTTTGGGCGGTTGCCCTTACGCCCCCGGTGCCAGCGGTAATGCCAGCCTGGAAGATCTGGCCCATATGTTCCAGATCAGCGGTGTGGAAACAGGCTTGAATCTGGAAGCACTCCAGCCCTTAGCCGAAGAAATCGCAGCCCTGACGCAAGAGCCCATTCAAAGTCGCCTGCACAAAGCGGGACCCGCCTACGCCTTGAAAGTATGCCAACCATGAGCACGGCCCGCACCCTTTTTCAAAAGCTCTGGGATGCACATCGCGTTGCGACGGTAGACGATGAGCATGATCTGATCTACATAGACCGCCAGTTGTTGTACGAAGTCACCAGTCCACAAGCCTTCGAGAGTTTGCGCTTGGCCGGACGCCAAGTGCGTCGCCCGGAAACTGCGCTGACCACGGTGGACCACAACGTGCCCACGCACCGCCGCAATCAGCGTCTGGAAGATCCGTTGGCGCAGGCACAGATCGACCAGATGGAGATTAATAGCCGGGAGTTTGGCCTGCGCTACTTTGGCCTGGATGACGAGCGCCAGGGCATCATCCACGTGATCGGACCCGAGCAGGGCATGACCTTGCCCGGCTCCAGCATCGTGGCAGGAGATTCCCATACCAGCACGCATGGTGCGTTTGCGGCCTTGGCCTTTGGTATTGGCACCTCCGAAGTGGAGCATGTTCTGGCCACGCAATGCTTGGCCGCAAAACGCATGCGCAGCCTGCAGGTCGATGTGCAAGGTGAATTGCCTGCCACCAGCACCGCCAAGGATCTGGTCCTGCACATCATTGCCCGCATGGGTGCGGATGGAGGACGGGACTGTGCCATCGAATTTACCGGCCCCGCCATCCGCGCCTTGTCCATGGAAGGGCGCATGACCTTGTGCAATATGGCGATCGAAGCGGGGGCCCGTATTGGTCTGGTCGCTGTGGACGACAAGACCCTGGACTATGTGCGCGGCCGCCCCTTGGCACCAAAAGGAGAGGCATGGGACAAAGCAGAGCAGTACTGGCGCACGCTGATCAGCGATGAAGGCTGCCAATACGATCAGCACTTGCTGATCGACGCCACGCAGGTCGCCCCCACAGTCACTTGGGGCACATCGCCCGACATGGCGGCGGCCATCGACCAGCTTGTACCTGATCCATTAGCCGCTGCCACGGGCAAACAAGCTGATGCCCAACGCGCCTTGGACTATATGGCTTTGCAGGCCGGGCAGCCGCTGGCAGGCATCACCATAGACCGGGTGTTCATCGGTTCCTGTACCAATGCCCGTATTGAAGACCTGCGCAGCGCCGCTGCCATGATCAAAGGCAAACGCGTGGCCAGCACAGTGCTGCAAGCTTTGGTTGTACCCGGCTCGGGACTGGTACGTCGTCAGGCCGAGCAGGAAGGCTTGGACCAGATTTTTACGCAAGCCGGTTTTGAATGGCGCGAGCCGGGCTGCTCCATGTGCCTGGGCATGAACGAAGACCGCCTGAACCCGGGCGAGCGCTGCGCCTCCACCTCCAACCGTAATTTCGAGGGCCGGCAGGGCGCCTTGGGACGTACACACCTGATGAGCCCCGCCATGGCTGCTGCCGCTGCAATTGCGGGCCATCTTGTTGATATCCGTAACTGGGACGCCGCATGAACACACCTTTTACTTCCGTGCGCTCGCGCGTGATTGCGCTGGACCGCGCCAATGTAGACACCGACGCTATCTTACCCAAGCAGTACATGACATCCTTGTCGCGCACTGGCTTTGGACAATATGCCTTCGACAACTGGCGGTACGCGGACATTGGCTACCCCGGCAAACCACTGGACGAGCGTGAACCCATCAACAGTTTTTGCCTGCATCAGCCGCACGCCCAGGGAGCCCAGATTCTGCTCGGACGCGAGAACTTCGGCTGCGGGTCCAGCCGTGAACACGCCGTCTGGGCCTTGAAGGACTTGGGCATTGCCGTGCTGATCGCCCCTTCATTTGCCGACATCTTCCGCAATAACTGCTTTAAAAACGGCATATTGCCCATCCAGATGGCTGCGGAGCAAATTGATGGTTTATTCACCACAGCCACACAAAATCCGTGGGATGAATGGACGGTAGATCTGGAGGCCTGCATGTTGATCGGTCCCAACCAGCACATCCGTTTCCAGGTGGAGCCTGAACGCCGCCACCGCCTGCTGCTGGCGCTGGACGATATCAGCGTGACAGAGCAAAAAATGGATCAGATCCAGGCTTACGAGCAACGGCGCCGGGAACAGGAACCCTGGTTATTTAGCTAAGCATGATAGATAGAGGGGCAGCGGCGGAAGGGGACTTCTGCCGCTGCCTGCCTCCCGCCCTGCCTCCCGCCCTGGCAGTCGCAGTCGCAGTCGCAGTCGCAGTCGCAGTCGCAGTCGCAGTCGCAGTCGCAGTCGCAGTCGCAGTCGCAGTCGCAGTCGCAGTCGCAGTCGCAGTCGACAAGTATCGAAACACAGTTCAAGCCTGTTCAAGTCACAAATAGAATAATTTCTTGAGCCGCTCCCTTATTAGCCAGGAGCCATCACCGCTCCCTTGCCTCCCCCTTGCCAAGCAAAGATCACCTGTTCTTGCCAAAACTGTTCCATGGGACGCACTCCCACCCTCGCGTCAGACGAGGCCTCGATTTTGCTCAAAAATCCCCCTGAAACCCTGATTCCGGCGCGGTTTCGGAGCAAAATCGACTACTCCGTCTACTTATACCCATAAGTTTTTTAGGGTCGTTTTTATATCACAAAGGCGCCTAACTGCTTGAAGCACCTACAAGCAAATGCTACAAATGAAACATTAATGAGAATCATTTTTATTTATATTTAACTTACAGATCCATGCGCATTTCTCATCTTATTGGCCTGAGCCTGCTCAGCGCGGGCAGCAGTTGGGCTCAATCTTCCGATGCTCCCCCAGTTACGTCTTTGTCCACCATTGAAGTCAAAGCCAGCGAATACATTGACTTGCCGCCCGCTTATGAAGGCAATCATGTCGCTACCGGCGGCAACCTGGGTTTGCTGGGCAACCGGGATGTCATGAACACTCCCTTTAGCACCATCAACTACACCAGCGACTACATCGAAGATCTGCAAGGTCAGGAACTGCGCATTCTGATCAGCAAGAACGATCCTTCCGTACAGACCCCCGGTGCAGGTGGAACGGGCGGCAAAGACACCATGTATATACGGGGTTTCCGTGCCGGTGACGTGTCTCTAAATGGTTTGCAAGGTTTGACCAGTGGCCGCCGCGTGATGGCCATCGCAGAGCGTTTAGAAATTCTCAAAGGCCCCTCTGCCGTGCTGAACGGCATGAATGCCAGCAATGATGTGGGCGGCTCAATCAATCTGGTGTCCAAGCGCGCCACGGATGATCCCATTAGCAACGTCACCCTGTCCTACATCCAGCCTTCCCAATTCGGGACGCATCTGGATCTGGGCCGCCGTTTCGGGGAATCCAATGAATTGGGCCTGCGCTTGAACGGCGTATTCAAGGACGGCGAGGGCGTGGTGGACCACCGCACCAATCGCGACAAGCTGATTTCTCTGGGGGCCGACTATCGCCTGGGCACAGTCAAACTGTCTGCCGACCTGTACCACCTGGAAGAATACATTTCCGGTCTGAACCGGGGCGTGCGTCTGGCCAAGGGGCTGGACAAGAACCCATTGCCCTCACCACCTAAAGGCAATGTCTTGCTGGGCGTACCGTGGGCGGCTGGCCTGACGCGTGAAACCACCGCACTGGTACGTGCAGACTGGGCTGCCAACGACAAGTTGGCGGTCTACGGTTCTGCGGGTTACAGCAAGTCCGAGATGAGCAACTACAACACCAAGGGCAGCACCTTGCTGAACGAGCAAGGGGACCTGAAACTGGCTGCGACCCGCCGCAACAATACCGGCTACAACCTGGCCGCCAATAGTGGTCTGTTCTACAACTTCGACACCGGCTCCGTGCACCACACCATCAGCGCCGGAGTGGACTGGAACCGCAAAAGCTCGCGCAGCGACAACACGTCCATCAAAGGCTGGTCCGAGACCATCAATATTTACGACCCAGACTACCCGGCTCGTCCCTATGTCCCCATGAATGGGCTAAGTGCGCCTAACGTCAGCTATCTGTACAGTGCAGCGTTAGCCGATACCCTGTCTTTTGCGGATGGCAAATATCAGCTGACGCTGGGCCTGCGCCAGCAGTGGGTCAGCACCAAAGACAAAAGCGGCAAGAGCGACAACTACAGCAAGAATGCACTGACGCCCACCATTGCCGGTGTCTGGCAATTGCGTGACGACTGGATGCTGTACGCCAACTATGCCGAGGGTCTGACACAAGGAATGATCGTCGGTGACGACTACGCCAACGAAGGCCAGATCTTCGCGCCCCAGAAAACACGTCAATACGAAATCGGGATGAAGTACGACAGCGGGGATTACGCTCTGACAGCGGCCCTGTTCGACATCACCCAACCCAATAGCTACGAGAGCGCTGAACGTTTCAACGGCAAGCCCAACCTGAGCTACGACGGCCGTCAGCGCAACCGAGGGGTCGAAGTGCAGGTCTTTGGTCAAATTGCCGAAAACTGGCGTTTGACCGGTGGTATTGCCTACCTGGACCCCAAGATTCGCAAGGCCAGCAACCCGAGCAACGAAGGGCGTATGGCCGTGGGCCTGTCCCGCTGGGTCGCCAAAGCCGGAATTGAATGGGATACGCCTTTTGTTCAGGGCCTGACCTTGAATGCCAACCTGCACAGCCAGTCCAAGCAATATGCCGACGCCAGCAACAGCTACTACATGCCGGGCGTGACCACCTATGACCTGGGCATGCGCTACAAAACGCGCTTTGCCGGCAAGGAAGTGACCTTGCGCGCCAGCCTGGAAAACGTGGGTAATAAGGCCTACTGGGTCGTGCCCTTGAGCAATGGCCAAGGTTCGCCACGTACCTTCCTGGCTTCGGCCACCATGAAATTCTAAGTAGACCAGCGATCCCCCTGCCATCCAGTTCTCCGTCTGGCTAGCAGGGTCTAACTCCGCTTTTGCAGGGCCTGTTCATGCGTGTATGCGGGCCCTGTTTTTTTTTGACAGGTCTTGTCAGCCAGAACGGTGAGCCTCTGGGCCCACCAAGCATCTTTAAGCTGCTATGGCGTTTAGCTCCTAAACTCCAGCCGCCGCCCGCATCTTGCGTTGTGAAGCTGGTGCCAAACCTTCCGCTTCCCGGTACTTCGCCACCGTACGGCGCGCCAAAGTCAGGCCCTGAGCCTGCAAGAGGTCGGTAATCTGCTGGTCCGACAAAGGCTTGGCTGGCGACTCGTCACGAATCATCTGCGCGATCTGTGCCCGTACCGAAGCCGCCGACAGATCAGCCTTGCCATCAGCACTGGCCAAGGCCACGGTAAAGAACTGTTTAAGCTCCATCACCCCATGCGGTGTTTGCATGTACTTTTGCCGCGTTGCACGAGAAATCGTAGACTCGTGCAAATCCAGCTCGGCTGCCAGATCGGCCAATTGCATGGGTTTGAGCGCCGACACACCTTGCGTGAAGAAGTCCTGCTGCATCTGCACAATCGCTTGGGCCACCCGCAAAATCGTCACGAAACGGCTGTTAACGCTGCGCAGCAAGCCGGTCGCTTTTTGGCGCTCTGCCAGCAAGGCAGGGTGCGCTTCAATTTCGTAATCGTGCAGATTCACCAATTGCAGGCGCGGCACAGCCAGGGGATTCAAGGCCGCCTGCCAATTGTCCTTGCCGCGAATCAACAGCACATCGGGTACCACATAAGCCGAGACGTCCTGCGTCCAGGCCCGCCCCGGCTTGGGGTCCAGCTTCAAGACCAGATGATGGGCGCGCTCGACCAGCTCGGCCGAATAGCGGCCGGCACAGCGCTGACGCAACTGACTAGGAGAGGCCAGAATGCCGACATGCTCGCGCACCAGATAGCGGGCGCAGTCGAGCAAGGCAGGTTCCAATTGCTGAGCCTGTTGCATCAGTTGCAAGTCCAGACACTCGGCCAGATCCCGCGCACCGACACCGGCCGGGTCCAGGGACTGCACCTGGGCCAGCGCACAGCGCAAATCACTTTCATCAATATCCAGCTCGTCGGGCAGGCAGTCCAGCACCTCTTCCAGCGAGACGGGCAGGTAGCCGTTATCGTCCAGCTCATCGATCAATAACTGGGCCAAAGCGCGGTCACGGTCGCTCAAACGCAACAGTCCCAGCTGCTCGCTTAAATAAGCCGCCAAGTCCTGGGCAATGGCCGATTCAGGGGTCCAGTCAGGGTCGTCCGAATCTCCCTGATGTTTGGGAAACTCAAGGCTCGCCCACGAGGATTCCGCCTCGCCCGAAGCGGCTTCGGGCAATGGCTCGGCGGCGACATCCGTCTGCACGTCCAGACGTTCCAGCAAGGGGTTATCCAGCAAAGCTTGAGCCAACTCCTGCTCCAGCTCGGCCCCCGATAGCTGCAACACTTTAATAGACTGTTGCAATTGCGGCGTCAAAACCAGCGTTTGCTGCTGGCGTAAATCTAGTGACTGACGCGTAAGCATAGGTACAATCGTTTCCATGAAAACTGACAACGCCCAGACACCCACCGCCAACGATAGTCAGGCTCTGCGCAGCACACTGTTCAAGCTGTGCGCCACGGCCACTATTATCTGCACCGTAGTCACTATCGTGGTCGCCATTATCTGGTGGGACCTGCTCAACCGTCTTATCAGCTTTGGGCGTGGCCTGGATTACTCCGGCCTGCAGGCCTTGAGCATTCAAAACCTGGCGCTGATCAAGCAATACAACCCGTTTTTCTGGTGGACGGTCGTGGGCGTCATAACCCTCATTATTGCCTATCTTTTGTATGGCTTCGTACAAGGGGTCATGCGACGCAACCAGCAACGCATTATCGACGAGTCCACGGTAGCTCAACTGGCCCGATCACTCAGCCGTCCGGCCCGTGAAGTGATTTTGTGGTGCTGGCCCGACCAGCGCAGCCCGTTGACTGTGGGCGATTTACAACGAGCCCATAGCGAGTTGCGCTCCGGACGTTTTAGCAAAATCGAACTGGCCGAGCAGCAAAGCCGCCTGCTGCAAGCCGACTACGAACGTCACGAGCCACAAGCCTAAAGCTTGCCTTCCTGTTTTTTTTGTGTTTGACTAACGGTCATGACTCACGCACGCCAATTCTCCTACGCCTGCCAAGGTTTCAGCCCCGCCGCTGAAGCAGCCTTGTCGCGTTCCGTGCGTGAAGGCCGTTCTTCGGCCCCTGCCTCCAGCCTATCCCAGCTGCTACTACTAGCGTCCGGTTGCCGGGCCTAGTGTCCCGTGGCAGTTCGGCAGCCAATACTCAGCCACATCTACGTCATTTGTGCCGCCACCGGCCTACGTAAATGCTGCAATCGCTGGTGACGGCAAGAAGTAATCAACACTTTTTGTCCGACAGGTATCCCCATGGCAATGCTGAAAAACCCCTCTCAAAAGTATCGTCCTTTTGTCGCCTTTGATCGCGACTTCACTGAACGCACCTGGCCTTCCAAGCGCATTACCAAAGCGCCCATCTGGATGAGCACTGACTTGCGTGACGGCAATCAGTCCCTGATCGAGCCCATGAACGTGGCTCGCAAACTGCGCTTTTTCGAGCAACTCGTCAAAATCGGTTTCAAGGAAATCGAGGTCGGTTTCCCATCCGCATCGCAGACCGACTTCGATTTCGTTCGCAAGCTGATCGACGAAAACCGCATTCCTGAAGATGTCACCATCATCGTCCTGACGCAGTCGCGCGAAGACCTGATCAAGCGCACGGCTGAAGCGGCTGCCGGTGCCAAACGCGCCATCATTCACTTGTACAACGCTTGTGCACCCGCCTTTCGCAAGATTGTTTTCAACTTGAGCAAGGACGAGATCAAGGAAATTGCCTTGACCGGTACACGCCTGGTCAAGAACGAAGTGGCCAAGTATCCGCAAACCCAATGGGGTTACGAATACTCGCCCGAAGTGTTCAGCACTACCGAGCCCGAATTTGCTCTGGAGGTGTGCAACGCCGTCGTGAAAGCCTGGGGTCCAGCCGCTGACGAACGTGTCATCCTGAACTTGCCCGCTACGATTGAGGCCACCACACCCAATATGTACGCCGACCAGATCGAATGGATGCACAACAATCTGGAACAGCGCAGCAACGTCACCTTGAGCGTGCACCCGCACAACGACCGTGGCACTGCGGTCGCTGCCGCTGAACTGGCTGTGATGGCGGGCGCAGACCGTATCGAGGGCTGCTTGTTCGGTAGCGGCGAGCGCACCGGCAACGTTTGCCTGGTGACCTTGGCCCTGAACTTGTACACCCAGGGCGTAGACCCTGAACTGGACTTCTCGGACATCGACGAAGTGCGTCGCACCGCCGAGTACTGCAACCAGTTGCCCGTGCACCCACGCCACCCTTACGCGGGCGATCTGGTCTTTACCGCTTTCTCCGGCTCCCACCAGGACGCCATCAAGAAAGGTTTGGCCCAGCAAAAAGCCGACGAAATCTGGGAAGTCCCTTACCTGCCTATCGACCCGGCCGATCTGGGCCGCAGCTACGATGCGGTGATCCGCGTCAACAGCCAGTCGGGCAAGGGCGGTGTGTCCTACTTGCTGGAACAAGAGCACGGTCTGGTCTTGCCACGCCGCATGCAAATCGAATTCAGCCGCGCCATTCAGCGCGTCACCGACTCTTCCGGCAAGGAAGTGACGCCTGCAGATGTGTACGGCATTTTCGAATCCGAATACCTGAACTGCAAGAAGCACTACAAGCTGCTCAAGCACAACATCATCAGCCAGCCTCACGCCGACAGCGGCCAGCAATTCACGATTGAAGTGGATGTGGAGCACGACGGCCAGGTTCGCACCCTGAAGGGTTCGGGCGAAGGTGCGATCTCTGCTTTTGTGAATGCCTTGGATCTGTCCATCAAGATCATGGACTACAACGAGCACGCCATCGGTTCCGGTGCTGAAACCCGCGCTGCCGCTTACGTGGAAATGCGTATCGGCGACAGCCCATCGGGCTTTGGTGTGGGCATCCACGCCGACATCGTGACTTCCTCCTTCCTGGCGATCTTGAGTGCGGTTAACCGCCACACCATCGCCCAGCAAGAAGCTGAAGCCACCACGGCTTAATACCGTCTTCATGTCGCGACTTGGGTGGTGATCCCACCCAAGCGCCCGCCCGGTTCACCATAACCGCGCCTGACCCGCTTTCGCAGCCCGGCTTATCGTCGCTCTGCCCGCAACCCGCCCACAAGGCGGGTTTTTCGTGGGCGGGCCATTAGTCTGTGGCCCCACACCGTAGATAAACCGGACTCGGCCAGGTCTGACCGGACTGGACCTGGTCAGTTTGACTAGCCCAGTTGGCTCGGCTGTTCGGCTGTTCGGCTGTTCGGCTGTTCGGCTGTTCGGCTGTTCGGCTGTTCGGCACCAGAGCGTAAAGCCAATGCTCGCGGCACAGTACAAATGGCTGTGCCAATATGCCTCTAAACGACCAATCTCACCACACGGCGCTTGCCCCCTGTTTAGCCGCAATCCACTTGAAGACGGCTGAAGTCCTTGGCGCGCAGCTTGTCCTCTTCAATAAAGGCCATCAAACGGGCACCATCTTGCCAGCACCAGTTCAACTCATCATGGGACTGCAAGGTCAGCAGTGAACGCCACGGCGACTGACTGGGATACTTGTCCTGCGTCGGCGTAGGGTCATAGCCCAGGCTGTCCCAAGAGGGGCGACCCAGCAGATAGTCGCGCGGCAAGTCGCCGCTTTCTTCCAGCTCCTCAAACCAGTCATACAGCTCGTCCATATCCACTGGCCAATCCTTGCGCAGCTCTTCATGGCGAGGAATATCAATGCAGTTTTCGAACAGCACTTCCCGACTTGCTGTACCCCAATCATGAGGGGCCTGAAGTTCTTGAAAATCAGTGGTGTCCGGCCAGTAAAAAGCCTTCAGATAGTCCTCATCGCGCCAGAAAATGGCGTCTTCCTGATCCATACCGTAAAACAGCGACAGCAGCCCGCTCGTGGGCAAATTCGCTGGGCGATCCGGTCCTTCCGGCAGCTCCGCAAAATTGATCTGGCCGACAAATAAATATTCACCGTCCGGATGCTCGGGCCAAGTAAAGCCTGGAGGAACCATAGGTTGGCCACCAAAGCGGCTTTGCAAAGGCTGACCCTGGCCTTTCCCCAAACGGATCGCAACCGCCGGTTGCGCCAGGTCCAGAAAATACTGTTTATGCGCTTGCAGCACAGGTGAGGCATCAAGGTACTTTTCTAGCGTGTTCAGATCCATGGCGCTGGGAAGGAAGAAGTTGAAGATGGTGCAGGCAAGGATAAGGGTGTCACAGCACACACGGCAACCCTTGCCGAAGAATCAGAAAGAAAAAAAACCGGCCCAAGAGCCGGTTTTTGTTTGCCTTGCCGCAGATCAGTACGTGACCGCCAAACCCGGCAAATCCACAGTAACTTGCATGGAGCCCACCGCTTGCAAGCAATGACGTGCAAATTCCTGGGCGCGCTCATCGTCTTGCGACAGCAGCGTGTAACCCAGGGCATCGGCCACGCCCATAATCTTGTCCAGCAACAGCACTTTGCCGCTGGCCCGCAGGGGTTCACAGCCAAGCTCTTGCCAGGTGCGATCAAACCAGTCACGCGATTGCTTGCCGCTGTCCGCATCAATGGTTTGTATAGGAGTGACCAGCTCTATGTGCTGGCGAGGACTAAAGATCACAAGCACCATAGCGCTCATAGACGATCTCCGAAAAAAAATAGATCAACTTTGGAGCTTAAGCAAAGAAGGCCTGCCAAATTGTCGGCAGGCCGACATTCCAGGGACTACCAGGAGCTATCAGCCGGTTCCCACATCACCGGCACGCCAGTGTTATTCGCCTGCCGCAACATATCCAGCAAAGGATAGGCGCGTTGGCTGAAACTCACGGCCTGTGAAATCGGGTGTTCCTTTTCATCGTCTTCGTCCTCGTGGGGCGAATGCTTGTTTTCCCGGTCCTGCCCGATCGCTCGCTCAATATTGCCAATAGCTTCGGACAGTTGCTCTGCCGTGAACACGCCACGCTCGGGCAAACCATCAGGATAGGAACGCCCCGCGGCCCGGAGAATAGGCATGGCATGTTCAGAGAACATCAGAACATCGGCGGCGGCTTTGCTTTTAAAGACGACTAGCATACGGTTTCTCCTTATGGATCTTTGTGTTTCTGATTCGACTTTCAGGATACACACCCCTGCAAGATAGCAGGATTTTCCCCGTCTTGGAGAGTCCTTCATGCCTGCCGCGTTTCTGCCATGGTTAATCTTGCTCTTGACCACCTTGCCGTCCCTGGTCTGGTCACAAAGCTCGCTTGAATGCCCATTGCCTCCATCTTCCACCCGCTGCGCACCAGCGGCCGCCTTGGGAGAACAGGCCGAGCCCGCAACGGATATGGGTTTGCTCAATCCAGTGGATTTGCTCAGCGGACAAAAATACCAAAGTGATACAGACCTGCCGCTAAGCCAGGCCTGGCCTTTGCTGCAATTACAGCGTCATTGGAATGGGCAGGGGCGAAACCCCACACCGACACTTGGGCAAACTGGCTGGGCCTTGAATTACGACCTGCAATTGCGGCAGCAAGGCCATGCCTTGTTCATGCCGGATGGAAGACAAACGCGCTTGTACCCACCTGCACAGCGGCAAAGTTCGGGCTGGTTCTGGCAAGGGCCGAATGGTTTGATTCTGCGGTTTGATGAGCAGGGCTGGTTAATCCATGTGCGTATATCTACCCAGCAGTGGCTGGATATAGAACGTTTTGCGGGCACGCATCCGCAGGCGTATGCGGTTAACACTGTCCGTAATCATTTGGGCCAAGCGCTGGTGTTTGACTGGGAAAGCCAAACGCAGGAGTCGGTGTCGCTACCAGGGCCGGAGCAGAGTCAAGAACCAGGACAAAACCAAACTCAAGTTCAGGCATCAGGACAGGTTCAATCCCAAACTAAAACCAGTTCCCTGACCCATGTCACAAGAGCGGTAAGGGCAGCGGGAACGGCCGCAGTAGCAGCGACGACGGAGGCAACTACGGCTACGGCTACGGCTACGGCTACGGCTACGGCTACGGCTACGGCTATCAATATTAAAACCCCGGCCGGGCCGTTTCGCTTGCTTCTGGAACAGCAGGATCAACAAATCTGGCTGGCCAGCGTCAGCCGTCCGGACGGCATGCAACGCCTCTATCATCCAGCCCCCGCAGCTTGGTCGCACCGTTTGGGTGGCAGCAGCCTGCAAGCACCGGGGCAAGCCCCTCAGCCAGTCCAACAATGGGAGTACGACGCCCAAGACCGAGTCAATAGGTTGATCTCCCACGCCTTCAAGCAAGACTGGACGGCACGCTATGAGCCAGGTCTGAGCGAATGGTCCATAGGTACGGAGCGACATCGCTTCTATTACCGAGACTATCAAGGCCTGCAGCGGCTACAAAAGCTGGAAAGTCGTTTGTGTAGGGACTGCCCGGTCCACAGCACGGAGTGGCAATATGACCCGCAAGGGCGCTGGTTGCAGGCCGGACCTTGGACAGCGCAACGCCGGGCAAATGGAACGCTCTCTCGACTGGAGAAAAGGCAGGGCGGCTGGGGAGCATTACGTTTGGAGCTGGATGAAAAAGGGCGCTTGCAAAGCTGGGCCACCAGCCAGCATGGAAGCGAAACACGGCGCTGGAACCCGAATGGCAAACTGACGTACCTCGAATATGCCGAAGGAGGCGCGCTCCAAATTCAATACGACCAACAGGGACGCCTGAGCAGTCTTGAGCATCAGCAAGGTCAGGACACTGAACGCAGTGAGCTGGACTGGCTCGGGCCTGGCGCGCTGCGTATTCGTCATCCCACAGAAACGCAATGGCTCAAATTGCGGGCCGGTTTACTACAAGAGCGCCGCTTGGAACGCCGCCATAGTCCCGGCCAACGCTGGACCGAGCGCTTTGAGTACGACGAGCAGCGCAAGCTGACGCGGCACACCCTGCCGGAAGGTGGCCAGCTACGCTATCACTGGGACGAAAGCGGACGATTGCTGTCTCTGGAGTGGATCAAGCAAACCGGGCAAAGCCAGACCGTGATCCACGCACAAGAGGTGGGCTATGCCTGGGGAAATGGCCTGCAACTGATCAGCCATGCGAACAGCAGCGGGCAAGCGGTGGATTTGATGCTTTTGCAGCCGGATGGCAAACCTGCCTGGACACAAGCCCGCCGTCTGGATGCCCAAGGCAGGGTGCTGGAGGATCGTCATGAATACCCGCTGCTACAGCAAACCCGTCATTGGCTCTTGCACTACGACGCCCAAAGCCGGCTCATCGCTTTCCGCCAGGACCAGACAGAACCCGAACAGTGGCTGGCCTGGAGCCACAACGGTGGCCTTGCTGCACGCCACCCGAAGCCAGCCGCCTCCATTCAGCGTTCTCCCTCCGGCACGGCGAAAGCCGTCGGAAACCTGAATCTGGACTACGGCCCCAACCGTCGCTTGAAGCGTGTGCAAACAGCAAGCTCCACACTGGTCGAATACCGGCACGATGCCTTTGGCCAACGTATCTGGCGCCAGCAAGGCAATCAAGAGCGTGCCTTCTTCTTTCACGGCCAGCAATTAATGGCTGAGCTGGATTTACCAGCTACACCCGGCCAGCTCATCTCCAGGCGCTATCTGTATGCCGGGCTGACACCAATAGGCATGATTGTTTATCAGCCAGACGGACAAGGGCAGCTGTATTACCTGCATAGTGATTTGATGGGAGCTGTGCGGCTGATTAGCGATCAGCAAACCCAGCCGGTTTGGGCTGCCGACCTGAACCCTTTAGGACGGGCCGAGCCTTTGCTTGAAACCCTGGAATTCAACCTACGCCTGCCGGGGCAGTACGCGGAATCGGCTACCGGCTGGCACGACAATCTCTTGCGTACCTATCTACCCGATCACGGGCAGTATCTGGAAGCGGACCCTCTAGGACCATGGCCGCAGACCCAGGCCGTGGGTTACGCACAGCAACAGCCTTTGCGTCATATTGATCCCACCGGCCTGCTCCTGTTCGCCTTTGATGGCACACGACAGGCTCCTATTACCAATAGCAATGTGTGGAAACTGTCGCAGTTGTATCAGGATGGAGCGGTGCATTACACCGAAGGGCCGGGGGATCCAGTCACCCTGAACTGGGATGCACTGACTGCTTGGCGAGCGGGGCAGATTCTGGAGTCGCAATGGAACAATTTTCTGAATCGCATGCAGGAACAAGGCCCGGCTCCTATCGCTGTACCCGTGGACTTGCTGGGTTTTTCTCGGGGAGCGGCACTGGCACGAGACTTTTCCAATCGAATTCTGGACCACGTGCAGCAGGGCTGGTTTGTGCTGAATGATCCGCAGCGCGGCGCCATCCGTGCCTGCATCACGCCCCGTTTTTTAGGGCTGTTCGACACCGTGGCCCAGTTCGGGCTGGGAGGCGGCAGCAACTCCCAATACCGCCTGGGTGTGTCTGACGCCTGGAGCTGGGTTGCTCATGCCGTCGCCATGCATGAACACCGCGCCTACTTCCCTTTAAGCGCCCTGGCAGAGGCCATGAACACCGTGGAAATGCCTTTTATCGGCGCGCACAGCCAAATTGGCGGCGGTGCGCTGCCGGATGAAAACGAAGAAACCATCAGCGATCTGGATAAGGTAGCGCTGGCCTGGATGCATTGGCAGGCCAGGGCGACGGGCCTGACGCTGGCGGAACTGGCGCACACAGACCTTAGCGTCCTTCACCCTGTATTACTGGACATGCGCCTGCCTGGGCTGCGACTGACTAAAGGCAGTTTGCGGGGTGTGGACTATCACGGAGCGGGTCGAAACCTGATGTATCAGGACCTGCATCCACGTCTGGGGCAGGCTACCCAACAATCCATTGAAACCGTGATCAAACGCCATAACAGCTGGCGCATCCGTCCCGGAAATCAAGTGGGTTGGGTAGACATGGACGCTTACGATACGTGGTTACATAACCACCTGGGATGGGAGCGCCAGGCTTCTTGAAAAGAATTTGGCGTCAAATCACGCTATCATGTGGGGCTATCCGGCGGGCCAATGTCGCGCCTTCCATCTGGGGCGTGTTCCACACGCCGCAGTTGTCTTTCTACCAATCCAGACCTTTCCTATGCTTGCTGAGCAACAATCTCAATTAATCGCCTGCCTCCAGGCTGCCGTCCGTGCCATCTTGCCCCAGGCTGAACCCAACATCACGCTGGAGCGCCCCAAAGTGGCTGCGCACGGTGATGCTGCCTGCAATATTGCCATGCAACTGGCCAAACCAGCCGGTCGCAACCCGCGCGAGCTGGCTCAGCAAATCGTCGATACCCTCCTGGCTGATCCGAACGCCGCCGCTTTGCTGGCAGGCGCGGAAATTGCCGGTCCGGGCTTTATCAACTTTCGTCTGTCCACCGCCACGCATCAGGCCGTCTTGAAGACCATTGCTGAACAGGGCGATAACTTCGGTCACCTTGCTCCTACCCAGGAAAAACTGATGGTGGAGTTCGTGTCGGCCAACCCGACCGGCCCCTTGCACGTGGGCCACGCCCGCCAAGCCGCGCTGGGCGACTCGCTGTGCCGCGTATTCAGCTCCCAAGGCTACGACGTAACCCGCGAGTTCTACTACAACGACGCCGGTAACCAGATCGACAACCTGACCACCAGCGTACATGCCCGTGCCCGTGGCATCGAGCCCGACAGCGAGCAATTCCCCGCTGACGGCTACAAGGGCGACTACATTCTGGATATCGCCCGCGACTACCAGGCCGGTGCAACGGTTCAGGCTGCCGATGGCGCCTCCGTCACCGCCAGTGGTGATCTGGACAATTTGGAAGACATCCGCCGCTTTGCCGTGGCCTACCTGCGCCGCGAGCAGGATCTGGACTTGCAGGCTTTCGGCCTGAAGTTCGACAACTTCTACCTGGAAAGCTCGCTGTACACCTCCGGCAAGGTTGAAAAAACCGTGCAGGCCCTGATCGACGCCGGTCACACTTACGAGCTAGACGGCGCGCTGTGGCTGCGCACCACCGAACTGGGCACAGGCGACGACAAAGACCGCGTGATGCGCAAATCCGAAGGCGGCTACACCTACTTCGTGCCGGACGTGGCCTACCACGTGGCCAAGTGGGAACGCGGTTTCCACCACGCCATCAATATTCAGGGCTCCGACCACCATGGCACCATTGCCCGTGTGCGCGCTGGCCTGCAAGGTCTGGGTCTGGGTATCCCCAAGGAATTCCCGGCCTATATCCTGCACAAGATGGTCAAAGTCATGCGCAATGGCCAGGAAGTGAAAATTTCCAAACGCGCAGGCAGCTACGTCACCTTGCGTGACCTGATCGAATGGGTAGGCCAGGACGCCGTGCGCTTTTTCCTGATCCAGCGTCGTGCCGACTCCGAATTCGTATTCGATATCGATCTGGCCCTGTCCAAGAGCGAAGAAAACCCGGTTTACTACATCCAGTACGCCCATGCCCGTATCAACTCCGTGTTGAACCAGTCGGCAGAACTGCTGAATCAGGTTCCTCAGGCCGACATCACGCCTTTGACCGCCCCCACCGAAATCGCCCTGCTGCAACGCCTGTCCGAATACCCCAATGTGCTGGCCCAATCCGCTCGCGAATTGGCTCCTCACCACATTGCCTTCTGGCTGCGCGACTGCGCGGCGGACTTCCACTCCTGGTACAACGCCGAGCGCGTGTCGGTAGACGACACCACCTTGCGTCTGGCCCGTCTGCGTCTGGCCCAGGCCTGCGCCCAAGTCATTCGCAATGGTCTGAACCTGCTGGGTGTGTCCGCACCCGAACGTATGTAAACCCATAGGCAGATATGGCAAGAGCACGTAAAAAATCCAGTAGTTCCGGCGGTACGTATACCGGCATTCTGATTGGCCTGATTCTGGGTCTGGGCGCGGCGGTCGCCGTTGCCCTGTTTGTCACCAAAGTGCCCATGCCCTTTGTGGACAAGGCCAGCCGGGACAAACCTACCGTTGCCTTGCCTGAAGGGCGAGACTTGCTGGACCCGAACCGGGACCTGTATGGCAGCTCCAGTGGACAAACTCCTCCGCCGGGCGACACCATTCCCGGTTTGACCTTGCCCCCCGTGAATTTGCCCAGCATCCCGTCCAAGCCTGCTGCACCGGACGCCTTGGGTGATCTGATCGCCACCTTGCCCGCCATAGGCACGGAACCAGCTCGCCAGCCAGAGACCCGCAATACCGCTCCTGCGGTAACGCCTCCGGCCACAACGCCTGCCGCTCCAGGCACCCCGGCACCGGCCACCAGCAAACCCGCCACACCAGCTCCGGCTGCGCCCCCGGCGGCGACCAAGCCAGCCACCACCTCCACCCCCTACTACCTGCAAGCAGGCGCATTTCGCAACAATGCGGACGCCGAAGCCATGAAGGCCCGCTTGTTGATGCTAGGCTTTGACGCTTCAGTGCAAAGTGCACAGGTCAATGGCAGCACGGTGAACCGGGTACGCATGGGCCCCTTCAAGGGCATAGACGAAATGAACCGGGCACGCAGCCGTCTGGCCGAGGAAAAAATTGATACTTCGGTGGTCCGGCCCTAAGCAATTTGTGCCAAAGGCAGCCCCAAGGTGAACTTTTCCGCCATTGCACAGGTCATAGACCTCATCTTCCCCATTAAGGAAATTGATTCATGAAGCTGAACGCATTGTTTGTACGATCCCTGGTCGGTGCCAGTCTCTTGGCTGGTGCGACCTTGTTGCCCGCCACCAGCGCGCTGGCTCAACAAGCCGACCAAGGCTACGTTACCCTGCCTGCGGCTCAGCCCTCGGACAGCGTCGGTAAAACCGAAGTGCTGGAGTTCTTCTCCTACAGCTGCCCACACTGCGCCATCCTGGAACCCAAGGTCGAAGCCTGGTCCAAGACCCTGCCAGACAATGTCGTGCTGCGCCGTGTGCCTGTTGCCTTCAATGCCGGCATGACTGATCTGCAAAAGCTGTACTACACCCTGGAAGCCATGGACCGTCTGGACCTGCATCCCAAGGTGTTTGAAGCCATCCACCAGAAACGTGAGCGCATTTTTGATGCCAAGACCATCACGGCCTGGGCAGCCGCACAAGGCGTAGACAAGGCTCGCTTCGAGCAGACCTTCAACTCCTTTGGCGTGCAGACCAAGGCCAATAAAGCCAACGAACTGTCCAACACCTACCAGATTCAGGGCACACCTAGTCTGGCAGTAGGCGGCAAGTTTGTGACTTCACCTGCACTGGCCAATGGTTACGACGAAAGCATCACCAAAGCTCAAGAGCTGGTGAAGATGGTCACTAATCGCTAATTAGCGATCTGGCTGAGCCATACCGCCAAGGGCCCTCAAGACTGGATTCGTTCCGGTTTTGAGGGCCCTTGGCGTTTCTATATCTGTGATCTATTAGCTGCCGGTAACTCGTAAGTCATTCGATAACAGCGGCTTACAAGAAGGTACGGGATTCCAACGTCATTGCAAGTCTGGGCCATTTATTAAAGCCAGGGTGCGTCCCTGGCTGGAGCAGGCAGTGAAAGGCCTAAGCCTGCGCCGCCGTCTCAAAAGCCTGCGTCAGGTCAGCGCACAAGTCTTTGGTCGATTCCAAACCGATATGCAGGCGCACCAGACTATCCTGGCTGCTCTGCCAGTAGCTATGGCCACTTAGAAACGCCGTATCCACCAACTGCACCAGGCTTTCAAAACCACCCCAGGAAAAGCCGATACCAAACAGGGTCAGGGCATCTACGAATGCGCGTGCCTGCGCATTGTTCAATCGTAGCTGCACCGACAACATGCCGTTAGAGCCGGTGCAGTCGCGTTGCCACAAAGCGTGGCCTGGATCTTGCGGCCATGCCGGGTGATAGATGCGGGTGACTTCGGGACGGCTATCCAGAAACTGACACACAGCCAGGGCATTGGCGGCGCTTTCACGCATACGGATAGGCAGGGTGCGCACACCACGCAGAGCCAGCCAAGCATCGTCCGCACTGATGGAAAAGCCCAGAGCATAGTGATTATCGTGCAAGCGCTTGTTGATCTCCGGGTCGGCCGACATCACCGCACCCAGCATCAAATCGGAGTGGCCTGCCACATACTTGGTCCCAGCCACGATAGACACGTCAAAACCCAATTCCAAGGGACGGTAGATATAGCCCGAGCCCCAGGTGTTGTCAGTAACCAGCAGCAAATCGTGCTTGCGGCCAAACTCCGCCAAGGCGGGCATATCCAGCATCTGCATCAACAAGGAGCCGGGTGACTCCACGTACACCATGCGGGTATTGTCCTGCAGATGACGGGCCATTTCCTCGGGGGTCGGTGCACAGAACGTGGCCTGTATGCCCATGCGGCGCAACACAGTCTTTTCCAGATAACGCACGGGGCCATAAGCGCTGTCAGCAATCAGCACGTGATCGCCAGAATCCAGCAGTGCCAGCAAACCCAAGGTAATCGCTGCCATGCCGGACGGTGCCAGCAAAGCCTGGGTGGCAGATTCCAGCTGACAGAACACCTGCTCCAGTGCAGCGTGGGTATCCATGCCCGAGCGCCCGTAGGTAACCGAGCGTTTTTCAGGATCTGCCTTGTCCGCCTGGGCTCGATCCAGAGCGTCCAGATTGCGAAAGCGCACCGTACTGGTGCGCATGATGGGCACGGCCACCGGCGCCGCATCGGTATGCGGATCGAACGGGGCCAGACCCGTATGTTGCAGGGCGGTGTCCAGGGCGAGATCAGAGCTCATAGTGTTGGCAGGCGGTAGCAAGAAAAGCTCTACGCTACCACAGGCGAGCGGGCCCGGTCGCCTCTGCCAACAGTCGCTATATTGCCCCTTCTTATTAAGAGGCGCCCCAGTGTTTAAATGCGCTGGAAACGGTAAACCCCATCCTCGCCCATCTCACGACGCAAACGATCATCAAAATACAAGGCGTGCAGGTGAGCAATGGCCTCGCCCATGGCAAAGGTCATCTGATGCGAGTCCAGCTTGCGATGAAACAGCACGGGCAGAATGTCGGCGGCGGTACAGGGCTGGGCACAGGCTTCCAACACTTCTTCCAGACGCTCGGCGTGATGCTCCTGCTGCTGACGAATGCGCTCGTGCATGCCACGGAAAGGCTTGCCATGCGAAGGCAACACCAAAGTATCCGGGGCCAGATCCTGATAGGACAGCAGGGAGTTCAAATACAAAGGCAAGGGATTCGCAAAGGGCTCGGTATCGAACACGCTGATATTGGTGGAGATACGCGGCAAGAGCATATCACCGGAGATCAGCACCTTCAGTTCTTCACAGTACAACGACATATGCTCGGGAGCGTGGCCGTAGCCCACGATCAAACGCCAGGGGCGACCGGCAATCACCACACGCTGACCATCCATCAAGCGCACAAAACGCTCGGGCACCGAAGGCACCATCGAAGGGTAGTAATCCCCACGGCTGCGAATCTGCTCTCGGGCTTTCTCATCTTGCAGGCCATGACGGACAAAATGCGCTTCTGCCGCCACACCATTCGGGCCACCGGCTTCCGCGCCAGTCTGGCGTCCACCCGTCCCCGACCACAGCCTGGCGGTCGCGTAGTCCGTCATGCTGATCCACAAAGGTGCATTCCAGCGCTGGCACAACCAGTCCGCCAAACCGACATGATCCGGGTGCATGTGAGTAACGATTACGCGCAGCACGGGCAAGCCTTCCAGCTCGTTCTGGAAAACCTGTTCCCACAGCTCGCGCACTTCGGGACGGGCGACGCCACAGTCCACAATGGTCCAGCCCTCGCGCCCCTCGATTTGGTCGCGCAATAGCCACAAATTGATGTGATCCAGCGCAAAAGGCAAAGGCATACGCAACCAACGCACCCCCGGCGCGACTTCCAGGCTGCCACCCGCTGGGGGCAGGGTATCTGCCCAGGGATAATTCAATTTTTGTTCGTTAGGATTCATGCTCGCTCCAATGAATGGCTCTTGTAGGGCGTAAGGGCTGTCCATACTAAAAGGCCCTAGTTCCCTCTCTAGCTCTATGGCATGATAGTTTACGTTTACGTAAACCACACTAAAAATGACAACGACAACCTGGACAATATCGGATCTGGCGCACGAGTTTGGCATCACGCCTCGCACCCTGCGCTTCTATGAAGACCAAGGGATCTTGAGCCCGCTGCGCCAAGGTACACAGCGCATTTATCAGCCCCGCGATCGTGCCCGCCTGAAGCTGGCTCTGCGTGGCAAGCGCCTGGGGCTGCAGTTATCGGAGATTCTGCGGCTTATCAATATGTATGAATCCCCGATGGACACGGCCTCCCAGCTTAAGCACTATCAGGAGGTATTGAACGAGCATCGCCTGCGCCTGGAGCGCCAGCGGCAGGACCTGGACCAGACTTTGCAGGAAATTCAGGACCAGCTCGACATCTGTCACACCATGAGCGAACAGTTGAAGTTGGAGTCCCGATAAGGGAAAACCCATATATATGACGTTTACGTAAACGTAATATAAATACAATTCCACAACCCATTTATTTCCACGGAGTGTCTCATGAGCCTGCCCGGCCTGAATTTCGATCTTGGCTCCGACCTGGACATGCTGCGCGACGCTGTCGCCGACTTCTCCCAGGCCGAAATTGCCCCTTTAGCGGCTCAACTGGATCATGATGACCAGTTCCCCATGCACTTGTGGAAGAAGTTCGGTGAGATGGGTTTGCTGGGCATGACCGTCAGCGAAGAATACGGTGGTGCGAACCTGGGCTATCTGGCCCACATGATCGCAATGGAAGAAATCTCCCGTGCCAGCGCCTCGGTGGCCCTGTCCTACGGCGCGCATTCCAACCTCTGTGTGAACCAGATCAACCGCAACGGTACAGAAGCCCAGAAGCAGAAATACCTGCCCAAACTGATCAGCGGCGAGCATATCGGTGCTCTGGCCATGAGTGAGCCCGGTGCCGGTTCGGACGTAGTCAGCATGAAGCTGCGCGCCGACAAAAAGGGCGATCGTTATGTGCTCAATGGCTCCAAAATGTGGATTACCAACGGCCCGGACGCTGACACCCTGGTGGTGTACGCCAAAACGGACCCGCAAGCCGGCGCACGCGGCATTACCGCCTTCCTGATCGAAAAAGATTTTGCCGGTTTCTCCGTTGCCCAAAAGCTGGACAAGCTGGGTATGCGCGGCAGCCACACAGGCGAGCTGGTGTTCCAGGACTGTGAAGTGCCTGAAGAAAACGTGCTGGGCCAACTCAATGGTGGCGTCAAAGTGCTGATGTCCGGCCTGGACTACGAACGCGCCGTGCTGGCCGGTGGTCCGCTGGGCATCATGCAAGCCGTCATGGACGTGGTGATTCCTTACATCCACGACCGCAAGCAGTTCGGCCAGGCCATTGGCGAATTCCAGCTGATTCAAGGCAAGGTGGCCGATATGTACACCACCCTGCAAGCCAGCCGCGCCCTGTGCTATGCCGTGGGCAAGAATCTGGACCGTCTGGGTGCAGGCCATGTACGTTCTGTGCGTAAAGACTGCGCAGCCGCCATCCTGTACAGCGCCGAAAAAGCCACCTGGATGGCTGGTGAAGGTATCCAGATTCTGGGCGGCAACGGCTACATCAACGAATTCCCCACAGGCCGCCTGTGGCGCGATGCCAAGTTGTACGAGATCGGCGCGGGCACCAGTGAAATCCGCCGCATGCTGATCGGCCGCGAATTGTTCGCCGAAACCGCCTAAAAAGGCAGAGGCATGTCCAACCCTGATTTTGGCGAAACCACCGTCATTACCCCGGTTCAAAAACCGGGGATGACGGCTATCCAGGTGGCCCAGGCCATGCTGGATGGGTTTAATCGCCACTATGCGCTGTTTCGCTACAGCGCCCAGCGCGCCAAGTCTTTGTACGAATCAGGCGACTGGCATGGTATTCAGCAGCTCTCGCGCGAACGTATCGAGTACTACGCCACACGGGTGCGCGAATGCGCGGCCATGCTTAGCCAGAATCTGCGTTTGCATCAGCCCACGCCTTCCGATCCGGCCCATCTGGACGAGGCCCAGCAGCAGTTGTGGTTGCAAGCCAAGGCGGAGTTTGTGCGTTTGCTGTCGGGCCACCGTCAGCCGGAATGTGCCGAGACTTTCTTCAACTCCGTCTCCTGCCGTGTGCTGCATCGGCACTATTTTCGCAACGAATTTATTTTCGTGCGTCCAGCTGTTGCCACGGATTATCTGGACGGCGCGCTGCCTTCGTATCGGGTTTATTACCCCACCGAAGAAGGTCTGGAAGCCAGTCTGACCAGTATGCTGGCCGACTTCGGTCTGGCCGCCCCCTTTGCCGACCTGCCGCGCGATGTGCGCACGCTGGCCCGCATGGCGGTGCGTCAGCTATGTCGCCGCCTGCCACGTGGCTATGGCTCGCGCATTGGCTCGGACTGCCAGATTCAGGTGCTGAACTCCCTGTTCTTTCGTAACAAGGGTGCCTATGTGGTGGGCCGCCTGATCAATCAGGGTGAAGTGCTGCCGTTTTCGATTGCCATTTTGCATCGCCCATCAGGACATTTGTATATAGACGCCTTGCTGCACACCACGGACGACCTGTCCACGCTGTTCAGCTTTACCCGCGCCTATTTCCTGGTCGATATGGAAGCCCCGTCAGCCTATGTGGACTTCCTGTCCAGCCTGCTGCCCCGCAAGCCCAAGGCCGAGCTGTACACCGCCATCGGCCTGCAAAAGCAGGGCAAGACCCTGTTCTATCGCGACTTTCTGCATCACCTGTCGCACTCGCACGATCACTTTGATCTGGCACCCGGTATTGCCGGTATGGTGATGACGGTATTCACCCTGCCGTCCTACCCCTACGTCTTCAAACTGATCCGTGACCGGATTCAAAAGCAGGGCATGGACCACGCCACGGTGCGCAGCAAATACCAGTTGGTCAAAAAACATGATCGTGTCGGGCGCATGGCCGACACCTGGGATTACGCCCAGGTGGCCTTGCCCAAGGCACGTTTTTCGCAAGCCTTGCTGGAAGAGCTGCGCCGCGAAGTGCCCAGCCTGCTGGAAGAGTCCGAGGACACCATCCTGCTGCGCCACGTCTACATTGAACGGCGCATGACCCCGCTGAACCTGTATCTGAACAAAGCCAGCGACCCCGCCCTGAATGCCGCCGTGGAGCAATACGGCAAGGCAATCCGGGAACTGGCCGCCGCCGACATTTTCCCGGGCGATATGTTGTTCAAGAACTTTGGTGTGACCCGTCTGGGCCGCGTCGTCTTCTATGACTACGACGAAATCCAGCACATGCGCGAGATGAACTTTCGCGCTATTCCACCTGCACCAAATGAAGAAGCCGAAATGGCCAGCGAACCCTGGTATCCCATCGGCCCGAACGATGTATTTCCCGAAGAATTCGGCTACTTTCTATTGACCGACCCTCGTATTCGCAAAGCCTTCATGGCCCACCATGCAGAACTGCTGGAGCCTGAATGGTGGACTCAGTGCCGCTTGCGAGTGACGCAAGGTCGGATCGAAAATATTTTTCCGTATAACAAAGATCGGCAGCTGCACGAGTTTGCCAAACGCGCGCCGGTCTCCTCTTTGCAACCAGGAGTCTTTCATGACTAATTCCGTTGTCATCGTCTCGATCGCCCGCACCCCTATGGGCGGCATGATGGGTAGCCTGTCCGATCTAGCCGCCCACGAACTGGGCGCGGTCGCCATCAAGGCGGCCATGGAGCGCTCGGGCATTCAGGCCGACAAGGTCGACGAAGTGATCATGGGTAACGTGCTGCAAGCCGGTCAGGGCCAGGCTCCTGCACGCCAGGCTGCCTTGGGCGCCGGTCTGCCCCAGGGTGTAGCTTGCACCACCATTCACAAGGTTTGCGGTTCCGGTCTGAAAGCCGCCATGTTTGCCCACGACCTGCTCAAGGCAGGCAGCGTGGACGTGGTGGTGGCCGGCGGTCAGGAAAGCATGAGCAATGCTCCCTACCTGCTGCTGAAAGGCCGCGAAGGCTACCGATACGGTCACTCCACCGTGTATGACCACATGGCCATGGACGGCCTGGAAGATGCCTACAGTCGTGGCACCGCCATGGGTGTATTTGCCGAAGATTGCGCCAGCAAATACGAGTTCAGCCGCGAAGAGCAAGATGCTTACGCGCTGGAGTCGCTGCGCCGCGCTCGCCAAGCCAGCGATGACGGCAGTTTTGAATGGGAAATTGCGCCAGTCACCATCGCTGGCCGCAAGGGTGATGTCGTTGTTGCCAAGGACGAAGCCCCCACCAAAGCCATGCCCGAGAAGATCCCCACGCTGCGTCCCGCTTTCAAGAAAGACGGCACGATTACCGCTGCCAACGCCTCGTCCATTTCGGACGGTGCCGCCGCCATGGTGATCACCACCGAAGAGAAAGCCAAGGAACTGGGCACAACTCCACTGGCCCGCATTGTGGCTCACACCCAGCACGCGCAAGAACCGGCCTGGTTCACGACCGCTCCAGTCGCTGCTATCCAGAAACTGCTGGATAAAACCGGCTGGAGCGTGGCCGACGTTGATCTGTTCGAGATCAACGAAGCCTTTGCCGTGGTCACCATGGCCGCCATGAAAGAGCTGAACATCCCGCACGACAAGGTCAACATCCACGGTGGTGCTACCGCCCTGGGTCACCCCATCGGTGCATCGGGTGCTCGCCTTCTGGCAACCTTGATCGGCGCACTGCGCAAGACCGGCGGCAAGCGCGGTATTGCCTCGCTGTGCATTGGCGGTGGCGAAGCTGTCGCCCTGGCCGTCGAGCTGGTCTAAAGCAAGCTCATCAGCCGGGCTGCGGCCCGGCTGATTTTATGGGCTTTTCTCTGTTCTCTTTCCAGGCACGCCATGTCAGTTATTGAATCCCGCATCAATCCGCGTTCCCAAGACTTTCAGGACAACGCCTCGATCATGCAGGCCCTGATCCTTGATCTGCGCCAAAAGCTACAGAAAACCGCCTTGGGTGGGTCCGAATCCTCCCGGCAACGCCATGTGGGTCGCGGCAAGCTGCTGCCCCGTGAACGCGTCGAACGTCTGCTTGATCCCGGTACGCCTTTTCTGGAGCTTTCGCCTTTGGCTGCCCAGGATGTCTATAACAACGAGTCTCCGGGCGCAGGCATCATCACCGGCATTGGCCGCATTGCAGGCATTGAATGCGTGGTGGTCTGCAACGACGCTACAGTCAAGGGCGGTACTTACTACCCGCTGACGGTGAAGAAGCATTTGCGCGCCCAGGAAATTGCCCAACAGAACAATCTGCCCTGCGTGTACCTGGTGGACTCGGGCGGGGCCAACCTGCCCAACCAGGAAGACGTGTTCCCGGATCGTGACCACTTTGGCCGCATCTTCTACAACCAGGCCAATATGTCGGCTCAGGGCATTGCCCAGATTGCGGTCGTGATGGGTTCGTGTACCGCTGGCGGTGCCTACGTTCCAGCCATGAGTGATGAATCCATCATCGTGCGCGACCAGGGCACCATCTTCCTGGGTGGCCCGCCACTGGTCAAAGCCGCAACCGGTGAAGAAGTCAGCGCCGAAGACTTGGGCGGTGGCGATGTGCACACCCGTCTGTCCGGCGTAGCCGACCATCTGGCCGAAAACGATCTTCATGCGCTGGAGCTGGCGCGCCGCTGCGTAGGTCGCCTGAACCGTGAGAAGAAACTGCCTTGGCCGCTGAAAGAAGTGCGCGAGCCACGTTACGACCCGCAAGAGCTGAACGGCATCATCCCTGCCGACACCCGCAAGCCCTACGATGTGCGCGAAGTGATCGCCCGCATTGTGGACGATTCGGACTTTGATGAATTCAAAGCCCGCTTCGGCACCACGCTGGTGACCGGCTTTGCCCATATTCACGGCATGCCCGTAGGCATCATCGCCAATAACGGCATTCTGTTCTCCGAAGCGGCCCAGAAGGGCGCCCACTTCATCGAACTGTGCTGCCAGCGCAAGACGCCTTTGGTGTTCCTGCAAAACATCACCGGCTTCATGGTGGGCCGCAAGTACGAGAACGAAGGGATTGCCCGTCATGGCGCCAAGCTGGTCACCGCCGTATCTACCGCGGCCGTCCCCAAGTTCACCGTGATTCTGGGCGGCTCCTTTGGTGCCGGTAACTACGGTATGTGTGGCCGCGCCTTCAGCCCGCGCCTGCTGTTCCTCTGGCCCAATGCCCGCATCTCGGTCATGGGTGGTGAGCAGGCAGCCAGCGTGCTGGCTACCGTGCGCCGTGATGGCCTGGAAGCTCGTGGCCAAAGCTGGAGCGCCGAGGAAGAAGAAGCCTTCAAGGCCCCCATCCGCGAACAATACGAACATGAAGGCCACCCCTACTACGCCACTGCGCGTCTGTGGGATGACGGCATCATCCAGCCTTCGGATACCCGGCGCGTTCTGGCCCTGGGCCTGTCCGCCGCCTTGAACGCCCCTATTGAAGACACCCGCTTTGGCGTGTTCCGCATGTAAGACAAGGAGACACTGTGTTTCAGACCCTGCTGATAGCCAATCGCGGTGAAATTGCCTGCCGGGTGGCCGCCACTGCCCGCAGCCTGGGGCTGCGTACCGTTGCGGTTTACTCCGACGCGGACGCCGACGCCCAGCACGTACGTGCTTGTGATCAAGCCGTGCGCATCGGTGGCCCCGAGCCACGCGACAGTTACCTGAAGATCGACGCCATTCTGGAAGCCGCCCGTGCCACTGGCGCGAATGCCATCCATCCCGGCTACGGCTTTCTGTCCGAGAACGAGCACTTTGCTCGCGCTTGTGAAGAAGCCGGCATTATTTTTGTAGGCCCGCCCGCTCAAGCCATTGCGGCCATGGGCAGCAAGTCCGCCGCCAAATCACTGATGGAAAAAGCCGGTGTACCTTTGGTGCCCGGTTACCACGGCGACAATCAAGACCCCGACTTTCTGCACCAGCAAGCCGATAAAATCGGCTACCCCGTGCTAATCAAGGCCAGTGCCGGTGGCGGCGGCAAGGGCATGCGCATTGTGGAAGAGTCCGGCGCGTTCCTGGAAGCCTTGCGCTCTTGCCAACGCGAAGCCGCCAGCAGCTTTAGCGACGACCGCGTACTGATCGAGCGCTACATCACCAAGCCACGCCATATCGAAATTCAGGTCTTTGGTGACCAGCACGGTGGCTACGTCTACTTGTTCGAACGCGATTGTTCGGTACAGCGCCGTCACCAGAAAGTGATTGAAGAAGCTCCCGCCCCCGGCATGACGCCCGAGCGTCGCCAGGCCATGGGTGAAGCGGCCATTGCAGCGGCACGCGCCGTGAACTATGTGGGTGCAGGCACGGTGGAGTTCATTGCCGAGCAGGACGGGCGTTTCTACTTCATGGAAATGAATACCCGCCTGCAAGTGGAGCACCCCGTCACCGAACTGATTACGGGCCACGATCTGGTGGAATGGCAGCTGCGTGTGGCCGATGGCCAGCCTTTGCCTGCCAAGCAGGAAGAACTGAGCATCAATGGTCACGCCATTGAGGTTCGCATTTACGCAGAAAACCCCGATAAGGACTTCCTGCCCTCCATCGGTACGCTGCGCAGCTTGCAGTACCCCGCCCATGCGTCCTTCACCTCCGGTGATGTGCGTATCGACAGCGGCGTGCGTGAAGGCAGCGTCATCAGCCCCTTCTACGATCCCATGATTGCCAAGGTCATCACCCATGGTGCTGATCGTGAACAGGCCCGTCGTCGCCTGATTCGCACGCTGGCTGACACTCAGGTGGCCGGTGTACACACCAACAAGACCTTCCTGCAACGTCTGCTGGGCGATGAAGCCTTTGCCCAGGCCGATCTGGATACGGGTCTGATCCCACGTCGTCACGATGCGCTGTTCCCCAGCAATCAGGACGTTCCAGCTTCTGTGCTGGCCTTCGCCGCCTGCGCCGTGCTGACTCATCAGGGTATGAGCGGGCAAGCCCCCAACTCCGACCCGTGGGCGGTACATGACGCCTGGCGTTTGAGCGGGGACTACGATCAGAAAGTGGCCTTGCAACTGGGTGAAGAAGCCCACGAAGTGCTGCTGCAACGTCGTGACAACCAGTGGCAGATCACGCTGGGCGAAACCCAACACGCGCTGCGCTGGCAAGCCGAGGCAAGGGCTGGTCTGGCCAACACCCTGACCTTGCGTCTGTGGCTGGATCAGGTCGAGTACCGCGCCCAGGTGCTGCAAGATGGCGACCATCTGCAAGTTGCCCAGGCTGGTTCAGACTGGACCCTGGCCGTGGTCAACACCTTGGCCAGTGCCGGCACCAACAGCCAGGAAGCCCACGGAGGCCGCCTGACCGCTCCCATGCCGGGCAAGATCATTGCCTTGAATGTGGGCGCAGGTGACAGCGTCAAACAGGGCGATGTGCTGCTGGTCATGGAAGCCATGAAAATGGAACACTCCATTCAGGCACCGGCTGATGGCACCGTGGCCGAGCTGTTCTTTGCCGTGGGAGATCAAGTGCCCGAGGGCGCTGAACTAGTCACCATGGAGAGCTAAAACTCCTCCCTTCCAGCCCGTGTAAAACGCATTGCCGGGCTGGAAAAATAGGCGTAAAGTCGCACTAACAAGAGCCCCCGTCCAGGGGCTCTTGCCGTTAAGAACGACTCATGACCGCCCAGCCCCTTACCCCTTACTGTGGTCGCTTTGCGCCTAGTCCCAGTGGTCCCTTGCACGAGGGTTCGCTGGTTGCTGCCATGGCCAGCTACCTGGATGCACGTGCCCAGAACGGGCGCTGGTTACTACGCATTGAAGATATAGACACGCCACGCGTGGTCACAGGGGCTGACCAGATCATCATGCAGCAGTTGCAAGGCCTGGGCATGCATTGGGATGGCGAGGTGATTTGGCAAAGCCAGCGGCTGGCACGCTACCAGGAAGTGTTTGATGGCCTGCGCGAGCGAGATCTGGTCTACGGCTGCACCTGCACCCGTCAGGAAATTCTGGCGGCTTCCATGCCGGTTGCCCCGGATTCGCATGAATACCCCTATGCAGGCACCTGCCGCCACGGCATCCCGGCAGACCGTACCATCCGTGCATGGCGGCTACGTGTCCCGGAAGGGGTGGAACACTTCACCGATCGCTGGGCCGGGCCGCAGCAACAGGACGTAGCCAAAGAAGTCGGGGACTACATCCTTAAGCGCGCCGACAAGCTCTGGGCTTACCAGTTTGTCGTGGTCATTGATGATGCGGACAGCCGGATCACTGATGTTGTACGCGGCGCAGACTTGCTCAGCTCCACAGCCCGCCAGAGCGTACTGCAAAAAGTCCTGGGCCTGCCTGTCCCGCGCACGTTGCACGTGCCGCTGGCCTGCGATGAGCAAGGCCGCAAGCTCTCCAAACAGAACCATGCCCCGGCCTTTGACCTGGAGCATCCTATGGAGACGCTTCAACGCGTCTGGGCCTTTCTGGGTTTTGCTCCCGTGGCTGCGAACACCCTGGACGGGTTCTGGAGCCAGGCCATCAGTGCGTGGGCGCAGCGCTTCCCGCTGCCTGCGAAGCCAAGCCCGAACAACTGAGCCACGAGCCGAGGCTAGATGCGGATGCGGATGCGGATGCGGATGCGGATGCGGATGCGGATGCGGATGCGGATGCGGATGCGGATGCGGATGCCAGCTAGTTTAGTGGCCTTTCAACCGCTGCGGTCCCACTTGCAGGGTTTCAAATAAACGACAGTTTCTGCCCCAACAATCGATTTATGTTTCAATCATAAAGACGCCCTGCCGCAAAGGGCGTCTGCCAGAGCAGACCCAGGCAAAAAGCAGTCTGGATGCGCAAGGCAAGACCCATCCATCCCCTGAACACCCCATTTGCCCCCTACCGCAAATCAGCGTAAAGTTTGGTCACTGGTTACCGAAATCACGCAGTTTTTTTAATCACTTAGGACGGCAACCTTATACCCATGTTTGATATCCTGGTTTATCTATTCGAGACGTATTACAACCCCCAGTCCTGTCCCAAGGCGGAGGTTCTGGCCCACAAGCTGGCGGCTATTGGCTTTGAAGACGAGGACATCAACGACGCACTGGGCTGGTTACATGCACTGGGCGAGACCTCGCAGCAGTGCCAGCCTACGGCTCAACTCAGTCCCAACAGTCAGCGTATTTTTTCTGAGCACGAACAACATGTGCTGGGCGCTGATGCCATGGGTTTCATCACCTTTTTGCAAAATTCCGGCGCTCTTACCGCCCACCTGCGCGAAATCCTGATTGAAAGCGCCATGACGGTGGACGAAAGCCCGGTCTCGTTGGACAAAATAAAAATTGTCGCCCTGATGGTTTTGTGGAGCCACGAAGCCGAAATCGATCACCTGATCTTTGAAGAGCTGCTCAGCGACGACTCCACCCGTCAGTCCCACTAAGCTGATACACAGGAACCTATTTTTTGTTCAAGAAACGGCCCCGATAAAGAGGGTCCTTCAACACAAAAAGCCAAGGCCCGAATGCGACGCCACATCGGATTCGGGCCTTTTTGATTAGGCTTGCTGCTGACTGGCTCTGGCTTAACTGCCTCTAGCGAAACAAACCCCAGATACAAAAAAGCCGGATTGTCTTTATTAGAGACAATCCGGCTACAAGCTATTGAGCGCAGTTGTTCAGCTCAGGCTTACTTGATTTCCTTTCTGTCCTTGTCCAGCATCGCGCGCAGCAGGCTTTGACCACCCTCGACCACCGCAAACTCGCCATAACGGGCGGCATCGAAGCGATCTGCCGAACCTTCAGCGAAGAACCAGGCATCTGTTCCAGGCGTCCAGTTACTGCGGTGACGACGCATGCGCAAGCGCATCACATCGGAAGGTTCAGCCACAGGGCCTCCTTCACTCCACAGACGCTCCTGGCCGTCCTGCTCCAGATAAACACCCTTGAGCTGCGCCACCTTGTTCTCATCCAGCTGCACCGCCACAACAACCCATTGCTGAGCGTCCATCTTGGCAAGCGCATCCTTGGGCAAGCCCCAGGACAGGGTAGACAAGTTCTGCGACAGGGCAAAGTTCAAGGACATATAGTCGCCCTGCATCAGCGAACGGGGATCCACCGGAGCCAGCTCCAGCAAGACCGTCTGACCATCGCTCAAGATACGTTCTTTTTGCACGATGGCCACGTTGGCCACACCCAGCACCAACACAGTCCCCAATAGAACACTGGCAACAATACCCTTGGGTGCCTCCTGCGGCGCTGCTAACGCCGCTTTCTTCTTGCGGCTCAACTGACCCAAATAGGCAAAGACCAGACATCCCACTCCGGTTGCCAGCAACAGTTCGGCCTTGTCCAGCAAACTGATATTCAGGATGTAATACAGACGCCAGAGGCAGAACAGGCCCATTGCCACGGCCACCGCCAACAAGCTGAGATAACGCCAGGCATAAGCCACCAGAATCCAGCTCAAGGCCAGGGCCACTGGCGGATAGGGTGTCCAGACCGCGCACAAAGCGGCCATCCCCAGCAAGGCAATGCCATAAACCAGGGGCTGGTCACGCCAGCCGCGCCAATAAAACGCCAGTATCGCCAAAGGAGCCATGGCCAGCAGAAAGCCAGCTACGGTCAGGTACGGCCGCGACTCGTCCCAGAAGGGCATGGAATAAAACAGCGTGCCCGCCGAAACAAGATGAATCTGGGAAGCCAGCAGCAAGGACCAGAACAAGGGCAGCCAGAAATGCGGCTTGCGCTCACCACGCAGATAAAAATGCCCCAGCAACAAGGCGGCAAAAAACATGAATGCCGCGGGCATTTCCAGCACCCAATAAGGCATCATGGTCCAGCGATCAAACAAGCGCTCGATCACCAGAAACTCGATCGCGGCCAGTGCCCAAATCACCAGCAACATGCGCAATACGAACTGGCCTTTGGCAAGTCTGTACAGCAAGGTGCTGATCACGACGGCTATCATGGCGCTGGCCTCAGGTGGCCAGGGGTAGCGCATGTCCACAAGCGGCACGCTCAGCAAGAGCAGCGCACACGCAACCCAGCCGCCGACCAGATCCCGGCTGGGTACGGTGTGAGCCTTGCCAAACAGCACGGGGGACACCAGAGCCATGATGCCGCCCAGTACACCTAGCGCTTCCAGACTCAAATCCAGAGAAACAGCCAGGTACAGCAGAATAATCAGCGGTAACAGCAGGTAGAGGAACAGCTTGATCACGCGCAGATACCAGGGGTGATGCTCGTCACTATCCTGAGCGTCAGCTTGAACACTAGCCTGTGCGTTGGCCAAGGTCTCTGCTGTTGAGGCGGCAGGACTTGTTGCCATTGCTGCGTTCACTGGTGCTTGAGTTGCTGCCGCCTCGCCACCATGAGTCCGTCGCCAATGGACGACCTGTTGCTGCAGGAAGCGCAGCAAGCCCAGGCCCAGGCCCACAATCACCACCACGATCAGCAGAAACGCATCGCTTGCATACTCAATAATCAGCATGCTCAAGGAGCCATACGCACCGAACGAGGCCAAGGACATGATCAGCAAATCCGGGCGGCGGTAGTGATAAATACCGTACAGCACCAGGAACAGGACCAGTCCCAGCAGGAAGTTGCCTTCCATGACCTGGGCACCGATGAAAAAACCCACCGCAATTGCTGCCACACGCGGCACGATGCGCCACGGGTCATGACGCGCACGCCAGATGGTTTCGGCGGCCAGCAACAACAGCGCATTGACTGCCAAAGCTAGCAAGGTCTGCGAGGTGTAACTGCGCCCGAACCAGCCCAAGCGGGCAACATCAATCCACAAGTACAAGGCGGTATTGATCAGCACCAGCCACAGCACCGACAGAAAGACACTGCGCACTGTGAATACCCAAGGTATGATCAGCACAGTCCACAATGCGAAAAGCTGCCAAGGGTCTGCGCCAGTCTGATAAGTCTGGCCAATCAGCGCCAGCAAACCGCCCGTGGCCACGGCGGCCAGGCCGGTCAACGCAGCAGGCACTCCCAGATCATGACCCCAGCCACCGGAACGTCGGCGAAACAGCAAGGCCAGCCCTGCAGAAACCAGCACGGCGCCTTGAGCCAGGGCAAATTTGGCTACGTGCCCCCAGTTTTCCCAATTGGCCGCAATCCAGGTCACCAGACCACTAGCGAGCAGCAAAACGGCCAAACCCCAGGCCAGTTTTGTCAGAAACACTCGCCAGTCTGTGGGCCATACGTTAGTCTTGTCAGGTCTCATAACTTGCATAGAGGGATAAGCACCTCGTATCATTTCGCGCATTGCAGCGCAGTTGCTGTCACTGGAATCATATGGATAAAACACTAATCATTGCCGAGAAACCTTCAGTCGCCGTAGATATCTCGCGGGCATTGGGCGGTTTCACTCGAGAAGGTGATTATTTCGAAAGCGATCGCTATGTGCTGGCCTCCAGCATCGGCCATCTGCTGGGCCTGGTGGCCCCTAATGATCCGGTCCGCGGCAAGTGGAGCTTCACACATCTACCTGTTATTCCCCCTCAGTTTGAGCTCAACCCGACTGACAAGAAATCGACTGAGCGCTTGAAACTGCTGGTCAAGCTGATCAAACGAAAAGATGTCACCGCTGTTATTAATGCCTGTGACGCGGGGCGCGAGGGTGAGCTGATTTTTCGCTACATTATGCAGTACGCTGGAGCGAAAAAACCGGTGCAAAGGCTTTGGTTACGTTCGATGACACAATCGGCGATCCGTGAAGCATTTGAAAACCTGCGCGACGATGAAGACATGAAACCGCTGGAAGCGGCGGCCCGTTCGCGCGCCGAAGCGGACTGGCTGGTGGGCATTAACGGCACCCGTGCCATGACGGCCTTCAACAGCAAGGATGGCGGCTTTTTCAAGACTCCCGTGGGCCGTGTGCAAACCCCCACGCTGGCTATCGTGAACGAGCGCGAGAACCGCATTCGCCAGTTCGTGTCGCGCGATTACTGGGAAGTACATGCGGACTTTATTGCCGCTGCAGGCCTGTACACCGGCCGCTGGTTCGATCCCAAGTTCGTCAAAGACGAGCATGACCCCGAGAAAAAAGACTCGCGTCTGTGGTCCCTGACGGCGGCCCAAACCATTGTGGCCGCGTGCCGCGAGCAACCCGGCGTAGTCACCGAGGAATCCAAGCCCAGCACGCAGATGTCGCCCGCCTTGTTTGATTTGACCTCGCTGCAACGCGAAGCCAACTCGCGCTTCGGCTTCTCTGCCAAGACCACCTTGTCCTTGGCGCAGACGCTATACGAACGCCACAAGGCGCTGACTTACCCCCGTACCGATTCGCGCTATCTGCCTGAAGACTATATAAGTACAGTGCAAGAAACCATGCGTGCGCTGGCTGACAGCGGCACGCCTGCCAGCGCTTCGGTGCAACCGTTTGCGCAGGAAGTGGTCGAGCAGAAATGGGTCAAGCCCAACCGTCGGATTTTCGACAACAAGAAGGTTTCGGATCACTTCGCCATCATCCCTACCTTGCAGGTGCCTCGGGAGCTGAGCGATGCCGAACACAAGATTTACGAGCTGATCAGCCGTCGCTTCCTGGCCGTGTTCTTCCCGGCTGCGGAATTCCGCGTCACCACGCGTATTACGCAGGTGTCCGGTCACCACTTCAAGACGGAAGGCAAAGTGCTGGTCAAACCGGGCTGGTTGGCTATTTACGGCCGCGATGCCCAAGGTGAAGATGCGTCCCTGGTGCCGGTTGCTGACGGCGAGAAGGTTCGCACTGAAGATGTAAACACCAAAGCGCTGGCGACCAAGCCACCTGCACGCTTTACGGAAGCGACCCTGCTGTCGGCCATGGAAAGCGCCGGCAAGCTGGTAGATGACGAAGCCTTGCGCGAAGCCATGTCCGAGCGCGGTCTAGGTACACCAGCCACTCGTGCTGCCATTATTGAAGGTCTGCTGAACGAAGCCTACTTGCGTCGTGAAGGCCGCGAGCTGGTGCCTAGCGCCAAGGCACGTCAGCTGATGACTTTATTGTCCGGTCTGGGCGTGAGCGAACTGACTTCGCCCGAACTGACTGGCGAGTGGGAGCACCAGCTCAAGCAGATCGAGCAACGTCAGCTGGATCGGGACGTGTTCATGCGTGAAATCGCGCAGATGACGCAAGTTATCGTTAAGCGCGCGAAAGAGTACGAACGCGACACGGTTCCGGGCGATTACGCGACCTTGCAGACGCCATGCCCTAAATGTGGTGGCGTGGTCAAAGAAAATTACCGTCGTTATGCCTGCACGGCTTGCGATTTCTCTATCGGCAAGCACCCCGGTGGTCGCACCTTTGAGCTGCCTGAAGTTGAAGAGCTGTTGGCCAAGAAAGAACTGGGCCCACTGCCCGGTTTCATCAGCAAGATGGGTCGTCCCTTTGCGGCACTTTTACGCATTACCGACGAGTACAAGCTGGAGTTCGACTTCGGCCAGAACGACGACGATGATGACGAAGCCCTGGATTTCAGCGGCCAGACCCCGGTCGGCCCCTGCCCCAAGTGCCAGTCCCCGGTCTTTGAGCACGGCTTGCGTTACTTGTGCGAGAAGTCGGTCGGCCCATCCAAGAGCTGCGACTTCCGTAGCGGCAAGGTGATTTTGCAGCAGGAAATTACCCGCGAACAGATGGCCAAGCTGTTGGGCGAAGGCAAGACAGACCTGCTGGATGGTTTCGTGTCCTCGCGTACCAACCGCAAGTTCAAGGCCTTCCTGGTGCGTCAGGCAGACGGCAAGATCGGCTTTGAGTTCGAACCTCGTCCAGAGAAGCCAGGACGCAAATCAGCCGCCAAGAAAACGGCCACTAAAGCAGCGGCTAAAAAGACAGCAGTGAAGAAGACGGCGGCCAAGAAGACGGCAGCTAAAAAAACAGCTGTTAAAAAGACGGCCAGCAAGGCGGAGTAAAAAGCTCGGCTTGGTTGGAAGAAATGGCCTCCCTTTTTTGGGGGGCCTTTTTTTTATGGGTAGTCGTGTAGGGCTTGCAGGCTGGGGAAGAGAGTCTCTGTGAAAACGCCATTCAGGGACCGGGTTTGGGTCTCCGGGCTGAGCACTTGCCGGTGCTGCGCACCGGTTCCCTTGTCGAGTACAGGATCCGGGCGCACCCTGAACTCGCCCGGTGGTTTGTCCCCCGGACAAACCACAAACGTCGGGCTCAAACAGCAGGGCGCTTGCATCCCGGATCCCGCACTCGCCTGCGGCAAGTACTCTGAACCGCCCCGAGACCCAAACCCGGTCCCTGAACGGCTCACAATAGTTCTTTGCCCAGAAGCTGTAAGGCTTCTTACCCTTATGACCTCAATTCCACCCAAATACTTATGTATGCCCCTGGACATGACATAAAGAAACGACCGAAACATAGGCTGCTAACCAAACATAAGCATCGAAAAGTAAACAACAACAACACATAGTGCATAGCACGCAGCCACAGCCAATGCAAACCCAACCGAAACAGTGTTGCAAGGCCGAGGTATTAAAACGGTGTGAAGGCTCGAGGCCGTGGGGCGCTGGGGGTGGGCGGGTCAGAGTACTTGCCGCGGGCAGGAGATAGCGCAGGGGTACAAGCATCCTGCTGTTTGAGCACGACGCTTATGGTTTGTCCGGTGGACAAACCATCGTGCGAGTTCAGGATGCGCCCTGCGCTATCTCCTGACTAGGGCACCGGTGCGCAGCACCGGCAAGTGCTCAGCCCACCCCCAGCGCCCCACGGACTCGAGCCTGGCTTTTAATCACCTCTCCTATGCCAAACTCCGTCCCAAGCACTACTCCGAAGCCCAAAACCCTTCTAACCAACAATGCAGCAGCATCAAAACCGCAACTAAAGCGGCAAATAAAACAAAGCCTTAGCTAGCACCACAATCAGCAGCACGTGTGCAAAAACACTAAGGTGAATAATCCGTGATCGCCGCGCTGTCATGGTCTTGCGTCGGCTCATCACCATTACAGATAGAAAGTGCCCAAATACGCTTAGCGCCAGGGTGATCTTTACACCCAGTATCCAGGCACGAGCACCGCCGACCTCAAACAAGGCACGATGCTGCCAGGCCAGACTCAAGCCCGCACCATAGAGCAACAACAGAACCCAAGGCATGATGCGGCGCGCCCGCCGCCCCAAGGCATACTCGAACTCCCGCATCGATGGGCGGGAAACCTGACGCGCCAAAGGCGACAACATCAGCACCTCGAAAAACACAGTGCCGATAAAAAAAATCGCAGCCAGAAGGTGAACCAACAACAGGAGGAAATAGCTCATGAACAGCGCTCAGGAAAGCAGACGATTCATCAACGGTACACCAGGTCTCGCGCCCACAAACTGACTTCTGGCACATAGCTGATCAGCATCAAGCAAGCCAGGATGACGACTACAAAAGGCAGCAGTGGACGTATCAGTTTTTCCAGAGAAATCCCGGCCACTGAACAAGCCGCAAACAGGTTCACACCAAAGGGCGGTGTCACCATCCCCAAGGCCAGATTGACTACCATGATGATGCCAAAGTGCGCCGGATCAATGCCAAACTGCATGGCTACCGGCAGCAAGAGCGGAGCCAACACCACAATCGAGGCCGACGTTTCGACGAACATTCCCACCACAAACAAGGCCGCGTTCACACCCAGCAAGAACATCATGGGGCTGCTGAACAACTCCCCCAGCCAGATCCCCATGGCAGCCGGAATGCCGGTGCGATTGAGCAGGAAACCAAACACACCCGCATTGGCGATGATGAACATGATGACCGCCGTGGACACCACGGAACGATGCAGCACCTTGGACAGGTCGCCCCATTTAACGCTGCGGTAGACAAACATGCTCACGATCAAGGCATAGACTACCGCCACCGCCGAAGCCTCGGTAGGCGTGAAAATACCCCCGTAAATCCCGCCGAGAATAATCACCGGCATCAACAAGGCCAGCCACGCCTGACGGAATGCCGTCCAGACACCCAAACGACCCACGCCGTCCTGCAAACCCAGACCATGGCGACGTGCATACAGCCACACATAAAGCATCAAGGCGCCGCCGATCAGCAAGCCTGGACCAATCCCCGCAACGAACAGCTCGCCTACCGACGTGTCCGTGGATACGGCAAACAGAATCATGGGAATGGACGGCGGGATGATCACCCCTAATTCCGCCGCTGAAGCCTGCAAGGATGCCGCGAACGGTGCCGGGTAGCCATGCCGGACCATGGCAGGGATCAGAATTGCCCCGACCGCAAAAGTGGTTGCCACACTGGAACCGGCCACTGCCGCAAAAATCATGCAGGTCAGCACACAGCTACAAGCCAGGCCCCCTTGAACACCACCCACCAGGCTTTTGGCAAACTCCACCATACGGTTGGACATGCCGCCCGACTCCATCAGGTTGCCTGCCAGAATGAAGAAGGGCACCGCCACCAGGGGGTACTTGTCCAGAGCTGCATACAACTGCTGGGCGATGACCAGAAAAGTCATGCGCCCCTCCCAGGCTACTCCCGCCATATTGGCCAGCCCCACGGCAATCGCCACGGGCACCGTCAATACAAAAAACAGCAGCATGGACACAAGCATGATCTGGGACACGATACGGTCTCCGGTCTAAACAGATGCCCGTAGGGCATCCAGAGTTCGGTGGTGCTTTACAGGCACGGAATCAGGTCTTGAATTAGAGCTGCGTGTTATCGACCACAGCAGGCGCTGGTTTCTCCAGCCAACGGGCCAACAGGCCCAAAATGGCCAGCACGGCACCAATCGGGATCGCGATATACACCCAGGAAATGGACCACTCCAGACTAGGCATGGTCTGAAACCGCACCCGCCAGGTCATTTGAATGCCGACCCAGGTCAACAGGCCGAAGAAAGCCAGACACGTAATCAGCACGGCCACATCCAGCCAATGCTGCGTCCGCTTTCCGACCCAGAGCCGCAGCACATCCACGCTTAGCATGGCACCCTGACGCAAGGCCAGACACAGACCCAGCATGACTGTCCAGATCAGAGCGGCACGTGACCAGGCCTCGCTCCAGTCGGCGGGCGACTGGAGCACGAAACGAGCGATCACTTGATAGAACGCAGCCGCCACTGCCGAGAGCAGCAGCAACTGCGTCACCCAGGACACCAGACGAAACAGGCCCTTATCCAGAACGGACAACAGAGCTTTCATGATGAATGCCGTTTACTGAGTCTGACGGATAGATTCGACCAGTTCCTGGCCGAACTGTTTGTAGTACTGGGGATAGACAGGCTCTACCGCTTTGGCAAACGCGGCATGGTCAACGGTATTGACCTGCATGCCTTCGGCCTTGACGGCATCCACGCCGGTTTTCTCGATATCGTCCACGTAGTCACGCATGGCCTGGGCAGCCGTTACGCCGGCATCTTTCATCAACTGCTTGTCCTGATCGGACAGGCCGTCATACACCGCCGGAGACATCAGCACCAAGGCCGGGCCATACACGTGAGCCGTCAGCGACAGGTACTTTTGCAGCTGCGGCAGCTTGGCCGACACAATCACGGACAAGGGATTTTCCTGGCCGTCGATGGTGCCTTGTTGCAGGGCGGTCGCCACTTCCGGCCAGGCCATAGGCGTAGCCAGAATGCCGATTTCACGGAAAGCGGCAATATGAATGGGGTTCTCTGTGGTGCGTATCTTCAGGCCCTTGGCATCAGCTGGGGTGGTGACAGGACGCACATTATTGGTCAGGTGACGGAAACCTTGCTCGCCCCAGGCCAGCGCCACAATTCCGCGTTTGGGAAATTCAGCCAGCATGTCCTGACCGATCTTGCCATCAAGCACATGACGGGCATGTTGCAGGTCGCGGAACAGGAAAGGAATATCGAACACGCCAGTCTTGGGCACAAAGTTCAGGGTTGCGCCGGTAGACACAATCGCCAGATCAATCGTGCCCAGTTGCAAGCCTTCAATAACTTCGCGCTCGCCGCCCAAGGCGCTGTTGGGAAAGGCCTCGATGGTGTAGTTGCCGTCCTTTTCCAAGGCACTGGCAAAGGCTTTTGCACCCGCACCATAGTGAGAGCTGGTGGACAAAGCGTAAGCCAGCTTCAAGGAAGTCTGGGCCGTGGCCGCTCCCGCCGCCAGGCCCAAGCCCAGCATCAAACCTGCGGCCAAAAGACGGTTCTTCATGTGACGGTACATCATGCATGCCCCTCCTGTCTGAATGGATCAGTGTATTTAATGCGTAGTGCTCGGGCTGGGACATAGGGGTTTTTACGCCTGTGTCCCAGCCGGGCACCTTATTCTTCTACGTACCAGTTATCTTCGGACAACATGACCTGTTGATGGCCATAGCCCGCTGGCATCATGGGGAAACAGTTTTCCAGCGCCAGCACTTCCACGTTCAGAAAGAACGGGCCATCGTGGGCCAGACAACGCTCCAGCGCCGCATCCAGCTGATCGGGATGTTCCACGCGTTCGGCTTCCCAACCAAAGGCGCGCGACAAGGCCACAAAATCCGGCATGGCTTCGTTATAGCTGTGGCTGTAACGACCATCGTGAATCAGCTCTTGCCACTGGCGCACCATGCCCATGTGGCGGTTATTGCACAGAATCACCTTGATCGGCGTGCGATGCTGCACAGCGCTGGCCAGTTCCTGAATATTCATCAGCACCGAAGCATCACCACTGACGCACACTACCAGCTTGTCCGGATGCGCAATCTGCGCCCCAAAAGCGGCCGGCACGCCGTAACCCATAGTGCCGGCTCCACCCGAAGTCAGCCAACGGCGAGGACGATCAAACTTGATGTACTGCGCAGCCCACATCTGGTGCTGGCCCACATCGGTAGAGACGATGGCATCACGGCCTTCCAGATGCGCGTCCAGACGTTGCAGCAAGTGCTGCGGCAAGATGGCGTCGCTATGAGGCGTCACTTTCAAGCACTCTTGAGCACGCCACACGCCAATGCGCTGCCACCAATCATTCAAGCGACCTTCGGGCAATTCGTGATGCGACAGCTCTTTGCGCAGGGCACGCAGTAGGGGATAGCAATCACCCACCAGAGCCACATCAGCACGCACCACCTTGTCGATGGAACCGGGGTCGATATCAATATGAATCTTGCTGGCATGGGGGCAGAAATCGGACAGACGGCCGGTAATGCGGTCGTCGAAGCGAGCGCCCACACAGATAATCAGATCCGCATGGTGCATGGCCAAGTTGGCTTCCAGCGTGCCGTGCATGCCCAACATGCCCACGAACTGCTCATCACGTGCAGGGTAGGCACCCAGGCCCATCAAGGTCAGTGTGCAAGGTGCACCAGTTTCCTGAACCAGGCTGGTGAAGGCGTGGCTGGCATCGGCCCCGGAGTTGATCAGGCCACCACCACCGTAAAACACGGGGCGGCGAGCGTGCGCAATCATGGCGGCGGCACGTTTGATCGCCGCTTCCTGGGCAGAGGCCGGAGCGGCAGGAGCCAAGAGGCTGTCAGCCTCGTCCTGGGCCGGCGCGTCGCTGCTGGCAGCGGGCAGGGTGGCGATCTGAATATCTTTGGGGAAGTCCAGCAGCACCGGACCGGGGCGGCCCTGGGTACACAGGCGCAAGGCCTTGGCCGTCAGGGAGGCCACGTCTTCAATACGACGAACCTGGGCATTCCACTTGGTCACAGGGCGGGAAATGCCAATCGCATCGCACTCCTGGAAAGCGGCGGTACCAATTGCGGTGGTCGCTACTTGACCACTAATACACAGGACAGGAATAGAATCACACAAGGCATCGAGCAAACCGGAGGTGGTATTGGCCATACCGGGGCCTGATGTCACCAGCACCACGCCAGGTTTGCCGGTGCTGCGGGCATAGCCTTCGGCCGCATGTACGGCAGCTTGCTCGTGACGAACCAAAATATGACGAATTCGCGGTTGGGCATGAAGAGCATCATAGAGCGGTAACACCGCTCCGCCAGGATAACCAAAAATGGTATCTACACCCTGAGCGATCAAGGTTTCGAGCAAGATTTGCGCGCCGTTGTGGGCGGTCGTTTCAAGTGACATGGTTGCGTAGCCCTGCATGTTTTGTAAGATAGAGATCGCCGTCCAGTTTATCCCCTTTTACAGGCTGATTCCCCATGGTCACTCAACGCCAACCCTGGCACGTCGTTAAACCATCCAAACTGCATGGCAATGGCGTCTTTGCGCTACGCGATATTCCAGCCGGAACGCGCATCCTGCAATATGCTGGCAAGCGGCTTACGCCGGAACAGGCCGATGCCTTGTTCCCCGTCAATCCGGATGAGCCTTTCCACACTTTTTTCTTTGCACTGAGCAATGGCAAAATTGTGGACGGTGGTCAGGGAGGCAATGATTCACGCTGGATCAACCACTCTTGCGCCCCCAACTGTGAAGGTCACGAGAACGCCGATGGCTCGCGCGTCTTTATTGTGGCCATGCGCGATATTCCTGCCGGGGAAGAGCTTTTGTATGACTACTCGCTGGTCATCGACGATGAAATTACCGAGGAGCTCAAGCAGAACTACCGCTGCCTGTGTGGCGCTCCCCAGTGCCGTGGCACCATGATTGCCCTGCAATCAGATCGCTCCCAGGCTGTTGCCGACGAGCTACGCGAAGTGGCCGCAGAATTGGATGCGGAAATGGAACAGGCCCGCAAAACGCCGGTTTCATCCAAACAAAAAGCCGCTGATCTGAAGGCCACTGCCATTAAGCAAGCAGAAAAGGGCGAGTCCGATCAGGATAAAGATGAGGACGCGGATAGCGATAAAGAATCCTCAAGCGAGAAAGGCAAAAAGGATAAGAAGAGCAAAAAGAAGAAAAAAGAAAAAGCCAAAAACAAGGATAAAAATAAAGACAAAAAGCCTTCCAAAAAGGACAAAGAAGGCAAAAAAGGGAAAAAGGACCGTAAAAAAGAGTAAGCTGTCCCCCAGCTTGCATTAGCCCAGGCTGCCTCACCGGCAGCCTGCACCCTTGCTAATCACCCGCACAGCAAGCCCGGCAACACCCCTGTCGGGCCTCTCAGAGCGCCACACACAGGCCCATCTGTCGTGCCGGGCCAGGTTTCAGACCTCATCAGCTAGGCGAAGCACCAACCCCCATATTGCGTGTGCCCTCGCCCCCATCCCTATCGTCTCTCCCCAGGCCAATGATGGCCCGCGGGTGCTATTGCACCGGGGGAAATTACTCACTGCCAGCCCCGTCTTTGACCGCTAGCATGTAGCTTTATTGCCAAATCTGACAGACCTCATGGATTCAAGTTCTACAGATACACCTGATAATCACGCCGCCTCGCCCGCCGAATCCGGCCTGCGTATTCCTTTGCAAATAGAAGACTGGGCTTCGGTCCTGATCATGGCGGCCCTGGCTTTAATTACCTTTGCCAACGTGTTTGTGCGCTATCTGACCGATAGCTCCTTTGCCTGGACCGAGGAAATCTCCATCTTCCTGCTGGTGGTCCTGACCATGAATGCCGGTGCCAGCGCCTGTGTGCGCCACTTGCACATTCGTATTGAAGTCTTTGCCGATGCGGGCACGGTGCGTCGTCAACGCCGCCTGGCCCTGTTTGGCATTGGCATGAGCCTGCTGTTCTTTGTCGGCATGGCCATTCTGTCCGGCCGCATGGCCCTGGACGAGTTCGAGTGGGGCGATACCTCGCCCTCCATTGGTGTCCCGACCTGGTGGTACAGCATGTGGCTGCCCATCCTGTCTACTACCCTGAGCCTGCGTTTGCTGGGCATGTGGGTGCGTCGTTGGCAGGCTAAATCATGATTGCAACCTTGCTGTTTGTCATCTTCATCGGCCTGATGCTGGTGGGCGTGCCGGTGGGCGTGTCCCTGGGTATAGGTGGTGCCTTTGCGATTTTGATGTCCAACCTGGATACGCACTGGTTTGGCCTGATGGCCGTGCCACAAAGCTTTTATGCCGGTCTGGCCAAATACCCCTTGCTGGCCATTCCCATGTTCGTGCTGGTGGGCTCGATCTTTGACCGCTCGGGCGTAGCCAGCCGTCTGGTGAACTTTGCGGTAGCGCTGGTTGGCCGCGGCCCTGGCATGCTGCCCGTCGTTGCCATCGGCGTGGCCATGTTCCTGGGTGGCATTTCCGGTTCCGGCCCGGCCTGCGCGGCCGCCGTGGGCGCGGTCATGATCGGCGCGATGAAACGTGCGGGCTATCCCGGTCCTTTTGCGGCCAGTATTGTGGGAGCGGGTGCAGCCACCGACATTCTGATTCCCCCCTCCATCGCCTTCATTATTTACTCGGTGCTGGTGCCCGAGGCCTCCGTACCTGCGCTGTTTGCGGCCGGTATGTTCCCCGGCATTCTGGCGGGGATTGGCCTGATTATTCCGGCCATCTGGCTATCGCGCCGTCACAAGCTGGGATTGGCCGAGGCCGAGCTGCCACGTCCACCATTCTGGCGCAGCCTGCGAGAAGCCGCCTGGGGCCTGATTGCGCCTGTCATCATTCTGGGTGGGATGCGCCTGGGCCTGTTCACCCCTACTGAGGCCGCTGTAGTGGCCGTGTTCTACGGCCTGTTCGTGGGCATGGTCATCCATCGCACCATCAAGTTCCGCGATCTTTTCTTGATCCTGCGGGAAGCCGCCGAATTATCAGCCGTCATCATGATGGTTGTGGCATTGGCCGGTATTTTTGCCTGGGCGCTGTCCACCCTGAGCATTATTGACCCCGTCACCAATGCCATCATCAATTCCGGTCTGGGCGAGTACGGCATTCTGGCGCTGATGATTGTCATGCTGATTGTGCTGGGCATGTTCCTGGATGGCATTTCGATCTTCCTGATCTTCGTGCCGCTATTCATGCCGATTGCCTACAACTTTGGCTGGCACCCCGTCTGGTTCGGGGTCCTGCTGACCTTGAACGTGGCTCTGGGCCAGTTCACTCCGCCAGTCGCCGTCAACCTGATGGTCGCCTGCCGTATCGCGGGCGTCCCCATGGAAAGCACCCTGCGTTGGGTAGGCTGGCTGCTGCTGGGCATGGGCTCGACCATGCTGCTCGTTATCGCTGAACCCGAGATTGCCCTGTGGCTGCCGCGCTACCTAGGCTTTAACTAAAACCACAAGACTGAAACACAACTCATAGAAAGGGAGACCTGACCCATGAAATTACGTCACATTCTGGCCACTCTGGCATGTACAGCCGCCACCCTGGCCGTGGTTCCCGCTGCCCAAGCCGCCTACAAATCCGAGTACAAGCTGTCCATCGTGGTGGGTACCACTTTCCCTTGGGGCCAAGGGGCGGTGATCTGGTCCGACCTGGTGCGCGAGCGTACCGATGGCCGCATCAATATCAAGATCTACCCCGGCACCTCGCTGGTACAAGGCGACCAGACACGCGAGTTCACCGCCATTCGCCAAGGCATGATTGATATGGCCGTGGGCTCGACCATCAACTGGTCCCCCCAGATCAAGCAGCTGAACCTGTTCTCCCTGCCATTCCTGCAACCGGATGCCAAAGCCACCGACGCTTTGATCAACGGCGAAGTGGGCAAGGACCTGTTCGGCTACATCGAGAAAGCCGGTGTGGTGCCTCTGGCCTGGGGTGAAAACGGTTTCCGTCAGCTCAGCAACTCCAAGCACGAAGTGACCAAGCCTGAAGACATGAAGGGCCTGAAACTGCGCGTGGTCGGTTCGCCGCTGTACATGGACACCTTCAGCGCCCTGGGTGCCAACCCCACGCAAATGAGCTGGGCAGATGCACAACCCGCACTGGCTAATAAGGCCGTAGACGGTCAGGAAAACCCCCTGTCCATTTACGCCGGTGCCAAGCTGTACGACGTGCAGCAGCAGTACCTGACCCTGTGGAACTACGTGTCTGACCCACTGGTATTTGTGGTGAACCGCGACGTGTGGAAATCCTGGAGTGAGGAAGACCAGAAGATCGTGCGTGAAGCCGCTATTGAAGCTGGTAAGCGTGAAATCGTGATTGCCCGTACCGGCATCACGGCGGAAGATCCTACCTTGCTCAAAGAAATCGAAAGCCACGGTGTGAAGGTCACCAGCCTGACGCCTGAGCAGCACGCTGCCTTTGCCAAGGCAACCGAAGGCGTGGTCGAGAAATGGACCAAGACCATCGGTGAAGACTTGGTGAAGAAGGCACGCGACGCGATTGCTGCCAGCCGCTAATTAGCTGGGTTTGAAAGACTGAAAGCCGGGCCTGAATGGGCCCGGCTTTTTATTGTCTGGCTGCCCCGCACAAAACAAACCTCATGAAAGCAGCAGCCTACGAGCGCAGCGTGGGGATACTTTCAACCTCCGGGTTACCCTCGAAGAAAGAAATGCCATAAATCGGCGGCACAACCTGAGGGCATTCTTTACAGCCTACAAATATCAAAAACCAGCTTCCTTCTGAGCGATCAGCAAGTCCAAGACACCGTGTCAAAGCACGTTGACCGCTGAGCCCCAAAAAAATCCCGCTTATTCCTTGAAGCGTATCGCCAGCATTTCACCCGTCGCACAAACTTCGCCATTCGCGCTAAGCGACAGGTCCACCCAGACCTTGCGTCCATCCAGCTCACGCAGCTTGCCTTGTACCGTCAGCTCTGTCCCCATTGGAGTGGGACGCCGAAACTCCACTTTCAGGGAGGCTGTCACGCAACGGATCGGCTCCTCGCTGGTGCCCATCTCGATATTCAGATCCCTATAGATGAAGGCTGCCGCAGAAGCAGTACCGTGGCAGTCCAACAAGGAGGCAATCAAGCCGCCATACACATGATTGGGCACGCCACCGCTGTAAATCGGCTTGGGGGTGTAGCAGGCCACGGTATCGTCGCCGTCCCAGTAGCTCTTAAGCTGATGCCCGTCGGGATTGTGTTTGCCACAACCGTAGCAATGGCTGAAGTTGTCGGCATAAAAATCTTGAAACGCTTTAACCATATGAGTATCTGCTGTCCTCAAAGAAACCAAGAGGCCGTGCTCCACTTGGTAGCCCGGCCTGCTCTCAAACCACTAAAAATGGTGAGTCAGTGCTACGAGCCAACAGCTCACCCAGGCGCAGAGGCACTGACAAGGCCTGCAATATCTTATTGAAACGCCGTTTCCAGGAAGCTGCGCAGCTTGCGCGAGTGCAGCCTTTCTTTGGGCATCTCGCGCAGCAGTTCCAGCGCCCGGATGCCAATATGCAGATGCTGGCCAACCTGACGTGCATAGAATTCGCTGGCCATACCCGGCAGTTTCAGCTCGCCATGCAAAGGCTTGTCCGACACGCACAGCAAGGTGCCATACGGGACACGGAAGCGGAAACCATTGGCAGCAATGGTGGCGGACTCCATGTCCAGCGCAATCGCCCGCGACTGCGACAAGCGCCGCACCGGCTCGTGGTGGTCTCGCAATTCCCAATTACGGTTATCAATAGACGCCACCGTACCCGTGCGCATGATGCGCTTCAGCTCCCAACCTGACAGCCCGGCCACCTCGGCCACGGCTTGCTCCAGGGCAACCTGAATTTCCGCCAGAGGAGGGATGGGCACCCAAGTAGGCAAATCCTCGTCCAGCACGTGATCCTGACGTACATAGCCATGTGCCAGTACGTAATCACCCAGGCGCTGAGTAGTACGCAAACCGGCGCAATGGCCCAGCATCAGCCAGGCAGCAGGGCGCAGAACGGCAACGTGGTCAGTAATGGTCTTGGCATTGGATGGCCCCACGCCGATATTGATCAGAGTGATGCCGGAATGATCGGCACGGCGCAAGTGATACGAGGGCATTTGCGGCGCGCGAGCCAAAGGCGAACCGGTTGTCGATGCATTCGCACCCGCCGGAGTGATGATATTGCCCGGCTCCACCAGATCTATATAGCCTTGATCATCCGCCTGCAGCACTTCACGCGCCCACTGGCAGAACTCGTCCACATAAAACTGATAATTGGTAAACAGCACAAAGTTCTGAAAGTACTCGGGACGAGTAGCGCTGTAGTGCTGCAAACGATGCAAGGAGTAATCGATACGCGGCGCAGTAAAAGGCGCCAGCGGCAAGGGTTCGTTATGCACGCGCTCCCACGTACCGTTGACGATGGCATCGTCCATATACGCCAGATCCGGTACATCGAAGTGATCGCGCAAGGTGTCACCGGGCGATTCAGGCACGGTTGTCACCGTGGACTGCACACCATTATTCAGGGCGAAATGCAGCGGGATAGGCACGGAGGATTCCCCCACTTCCACCTGCACACCGTGATTGCGCAGCAGCAGTTCCAGTTGCTCCAGCAAGTAATCGTGATAGAGGCCAGGAGCGGTAATGGTGGTCATGTACACGCCGGGCTCGACCACATGCCCATAAGACAGACGGCTATCCACTTCCTGATAGGTATCGACGCGCAAACGCACGGCAGGGTAGCAGGCTCTGAAGCGCTGCCCGCGTGGAAATCCGGTTTCCAGACACTGGGCAAAAGAGTCGCGCAAAAAAGCGGTGTTGCGGTCGTAAATATGGCGCAGCTGCTCCAAAGCCTGGCCGGCATCCTGATAGCCATTGAATGGAATCAGCTCCGGCGTGGACGTGATACGAGAAAAACCGCTGGGATCAGACATAACAAGTATTCCAAGGGGAAACAAAGACAAGCAGATCTGCAAGCATCATAAGCTGTTTATTGTTCCGCCTCCTACACGACTCCATGACAAATTCAGCCGCCTGATCCTGACGCTCACGCACCAGCCGAACAGACAGGCCTGACCGTCTGCCGCTTTCGCGAACCATCGCTCCCCAATACAGACGTTCGGCTATCGGTTTCGCCTGTGCTTAAAGCCATCACCCATATACCTTTGCAATGGCTCGCTTAGCGCCCCAGTGTCTTGCCGTATCCGAGCAAGGCAGCCCAGCCCCAGACCCACCCAAAGCAAATGTCGTTACTGGTTTTTGACTGAATCACAAGCCCCACTGTCCACACAATGGACACGACTATCGTTGGTTTTGAGACTGAATTTACTCACAGGCCCCATTTAAACAGGCAGCTTTACCCCGGTTTTAGGCAAATTCCATTTTCCCGGGATCAGGCAGGTAGAGCCCTGGCGCAAGCCCTTGACCCAAGACCCTGTTTTTATGCTAATGGCGCTAGACAAGCGGCTTGGCGGGCATATCAGGTATTTCAAGCGGGACCAGATGAGGCAGCTTATGATGGCAAGTGGAAGTCAGGCACGTCTTCTACCTCATATATAAGACTTGCCCAAATCCAGTAAATACATTAAGTATGTAGTCTTAATACTTTTAGTATTAAATCCAGCTAGCGTCAGTCCTTCATAATTTAAGTTATCCAACCTGGCAGTGTGCTCGGCATGCGTGTGAGACATAGCTCGTCATCGCGCAAATTAGCTTGTATTTAGGCTAATTTACAATGGGTTAGCGTATTTTAATGATTTTCGCTTCAAGCATTTGCTCGCCCTCTGATGTCATTTGTGTCCTGGCGCCGCGTGGGTTTTGTCACCCGCGATTTCAGCAAGATCTGAAAGTGCTCTTGACCAGGTAATTGCAGTTAGCAAGGCCGTTTTGGCCTGCCGCTGTACCGAATCACTTTTAACTATCAGCAAGGGTACACATGACCACTCGAATCTCCTGCCAGCGACTGCAAGTCGCCGAGGTGCTTCATCAGTTCATCGAACAAGAAGCCCTGCCCGGCACAGGTATCTCCTCCGAAGCCTTCTGGGCTGGTTTCGATAAGCTGGTCCATGATCTGGCACCTAAAAACCGCGCCTTGCTGGCCGAACGCGACCGCTTGCAAGTCGAACTGGACAAGTGGCACACGGCCAACCCAGGCCCCATCACCGATATGCCTGCCTACAAGAGCTTCCTGAGCTCCATCGGCTATCTGAAAGAAGCGCCTGCCGACGTCAAGGTCAACACGACCAACGTCGACACCGAAATCACCGAACAAGGTGGTCCTCAGCTGGTTGTGCCCATCATGAACGCACGTTACGCGCTGAACGCCGTAAACGCACGCTGGGGCAGCCTGTACGACGCGCTGTACGGCACCAACGCCATCCCTGACACTGACGGTGCTCAGCGTGGCGGTGGCTACAACGCCGTGCGCGGTGCCAAGGTTATCGCCTTTGGCCGTCAGTTCCTGAACGACACCATTCCTCTGGCTCAAGGCAGCCACGATCAGGCTACCTCCTACACCATCGCTGACGGCGCTTTGCGCGTCACCCTGGAAAACGGCGGCACCACCGGTCTGAAAGACGCCTCGACCCTGCTGGGTTACCGCGGTCAGCCCGATGCGCCTGAAGCCATCGTGTTCCTGCACAACGGCCTGCACTTTGAACTGCAGATCGACCCCAACAGCCCCATCGGCAAGACCGACCCGGCTGGCGTGAAAGACATCGTTCTGGAAGCCGCACTGACCACCATCATGGACTGCGAAGACTCCGTGGCTGCCGTGGACGCCGACGACAAGGTCCTGGCATACCGCAACTGGCTGGGTCTGGTCACCGGTTCGCTGACCGAAGAAATCAAGAAAGACGGCAAGGTCTTTACGCGCCGCCTGGCTGACGATCGCCAGTACACCGACTTGACGGGCGCTACCCAGACTCTGGCTGGCCGCTCCCTGATGTTCGTGCGTAACGTCGGTCACCTGATGAGCAACCCCGCCATCATTGACGGCGAAGGTCGCGAAATCCCTGAAGGCATTCTGGACGCCGTGATCACCACCCTGATCGGCATGCGCGATCTGGAACTGAAGAAGAACTCGCGCAGCGGCTCGCTGTACATCGTCAAACCCAAAATGCACGGTCCTGACGAAGTGGCGTTTGCCAGCGAGATCTTTGACCGTGTGGAAAGCCTGCTGGGTCTGGCTCCCAACACCGTCAAGCTGGGCATCATGGACGAAGAGCGCCGCACCAGCGTGAACCTGAAAGCAGCTATTGCCCAGGCCACCGAGCGTGTCGTGTTCATCAACACCGGCTTCCTGGACCGCACGGGCGACGAAATCCACACTTGCATGCAAGCGGGTGCCGTGGTGCGCAAGGCCGACATGAAACAAGCTGACTGGCAGCCTGCCTACGAGCGCAACAACGTTCAGATCGGCCTGCAATGCGGTCTGCGTGGTCGCGCTCAGATCGGTAAAGGTATGTGGGCCATGCCTGACCTGATGGCTGAAATGCTGGAACAGAAGATTGGTCACGTGAAGGCCGGTGGCAACACCGCCTGGGTGCCATCGCCTACCGCTGCCACGCTGCACGCCTTGCACTACCACCAAGTCAACGTGGTCGACGTCCAGAAGGGTCTGGAAGGCGACACCAACGACTACCTGGACAGCATCCTGACCATTCCTGTGGCCACTGACACCAGCTGGTCCGCCAAGGAAATCCAGGAAGAACTGGACAACAACGCTCAGGGCATCCTGGGTTACGTGGTGCGCTGGATTGACCAGGGCGTGGGCTGCTCCAAAGTACCGGACATCCACGACGTGGGCCTGATGGAAGACCGCGCTACCCTGCGTATCTCCAGCCAGCACATCGCCAACTGGCTGCTGCACGGCATCGTCACCCACGAACAAGTGGTTGAAACCCTGCAGCGCATGGCTGCTGTGGTTGACCAGCAAAATGCAGGCGACCCAGCCTACCAGAACATGGCCGGCAACTTCGAAGGCTCCTTTGCCTTCCGCGCCGCTCAGGATCTGGTTCTGAAGGGTCTGGAACAGCCTAACGGCTACACCGAGCCTTTGCTGCACCAATGGCGTCTGGCATTCAAAGCCGCTCAAGCCTGAAACACACGATGTCGCCCGGAGCCTGACTCCGGGTAACAGTGTCCCAAAATCCCCATCTTGCTGGTTCAGGATGGGGATTTTTTTCGCCTCCTAGTTCCAGATTTGTGGCAAAGAGGAAGTTGAGTCGTCGCTCGGCACAAGCAGCATTTCCAAGTCTTCAAGCAGGCTAAAGTCTCGGGGCTCCGGCTTCAGAGCGTGACGAACATCCCTGTCTGCTTCTTCTCGTTATAAACTCAAACTCATAACGAATTTTACTGACAGGAAACCCTATGAAATCTCTGCTGCTTTCTGCCGCCAGCCTGCTGGCACTGTCCACCACCGCTCAGGCCTCCGACCTGCTAATCGCTACTGGCGCAGGCTACCGCAAACCCGTCACGGAATTGATGGAAGCCTTCAATAAAGAAACAGGCCTGACGGTAGAGAGCAGCTTTGGCAATATGCAGCAGGTCCGGGCTCAGAGCGAGCAAAATCCAGACATTGCTGCCATTATTGGCGACCGCTTTTTTCTGGAACCCATGGGCATTGCCCAGCAGTTTGTGAACATCAGCCAGGGTGCCCTGATGCTGGCCGTGCCCAAGGGCAAGACCATTGATTCCATCCAGGACTTGCAGCAGCCCAGCTATGCCCGCATTGCTATCGGCGACGCCAAGAAAACCGTCTACGGCCGCGCCGCCACCACCTGCATGGAACGCGAAAAAATCCAGGCCGAGGGTCGCAGCATTGAAGTCGCCATGCTGCCGCAGGTATCCACCTATCTGCTCAATGGCGAGGTGGACGCCGGTTTCATCAACCGCAGCGAAGCGCTGGCCCACAAGGACAAGCTGGGCACCATCCTGCCCATGCCAGCCCAATGTCACGACCCGATTGATCTGAGCCTGGCCGTGCTCAAGGACCGTCCTGCAAGCCCTGCCTTGCAATCCTGGGCCCAGTTCCTGGGCTCGGACAAGGCCAAATCCATTCTTGAGCGTCACGGCCTGTGATGTCCGCCTGGATGAGCTGCTCCAGTAGCTCGCTGGGCCTGAGTGTATATGTGCTGGCCGCCACCTTGGTGGCCCAATTGGTTCTGGGGGTAACCCTGGCCTGGGTACTGGCCAGAAAGCGCTTCCCAGGCCACGGATTACTCGATTCACTGGTGAGCCTGCCGCTGGTTTTCCCACCGATTGTTATCGGTTACTTGCTGCTGCTTGCCCTGGGCAGGCAGTGCTGGTTGGCCAGTGCCACCGGCTGGTCACCCAATATTGTTTTTCAGCCCGCGGCCTTGCTGATCGCCGCCTTTATCGCCGGGCTGCCATTGATGGTCAAACCCGTGCAAAACAGCATGAACAGCCTGTCGCCACGGTTGCGTGAAGCGGCAGCCACACTGGGCCACGGCACCTGGTCCTACTTCTTCCGGGTGGAATTGCCCTTGCTGCGTCCTGCCTTGGCCACCGGACTGATTCTGTCAGGCGGACGGGCCATGGGAGAAGTGGGCATTTCGCTGATGTTGGGTGGCAATATCGCAGGTCGTACCGAAACCCTGTCTTTATCTATCTACAACGCCGTCCTGGATGGCGACACAGACTGTGCCAATGCGCTGTCCTGCTTGCTGGGGCTGACGGCATTAGCCTGCTTTTGGGCGCTGCGGCGCTACGGGAATCAAAAATGACGGTTTTTTTTGAACAAAGCCAAATCGACCAATGGATTGGCGAGGATGCCTCCTACCTGGATCTGACCAGCCACATGCTGGGACTGCACAACCAGAACACCACACTGCGTTACGTCGTGCGTGACCATATCCGCGTGGCAGGCACTGAGGAGGTGGCCGAGATTGTGCGCTCTTGCGGCGGCCGGACTCAGCACTACACCCCCAGCGGTGTGGCGGCCATGCCCGGCCAGACCATTTTGCTGGCACAAGGCCCCGCCAAAGCCTTGCTGCGCGCCTGGAAGGTCGGCCAGAACCTGCTGGAGTTTGCCTGCGGCATCGCCACCCTGACACATCAAGTCGTGCAAGCCGTGCAAACGGTAGATGCCTCGGTGGCTGTGCTGACCACTCGCAAACATGCGCCTGGGGTACGCAAGCTGGCCTTGAAAGCCACACTATCGGGCGGAGCCATGCCGCATCGGCTGGGACTGGGCGAAACCATTTTGATCTTCCCCCAGCACCGCGCGCTGATGGGTGGCTGGGAGGAGGTGGGCCATGCGATTGCCCGTCACAAATACGCCTTGTGCGAGAAGAAAATCGTGATTGAAGCGGCGGATCTGGACGAAGCCTACAGCGCGGCTCAGGCGGGTGCGGACGTGGTGCAGTTCGACAAAGTCCCGCCCGAGACCCTGGCACAAATTGTGCCTGCGCTGCGCAAAGCGCATCCCAACGTCACCATTCTGGCAGCGGGCGGGATTCATGCAGGTAACGCAGCCGCCTATGCCGCAACGGGTGTCAATGCCTTGGTGACCAGCAGCCTGCACTACGCGAAACCGGCCGATATTGGAGTGAAGATCAACTTGGCAGAGCCAGCAGAATCGCAAGAGCCGCTTGTTGCCAGCAAACTGGAAGGGCTGGAATAAGGTCACCGGCCGCTCACTATTTGTCAGCCTGGCCCACTAGGGTGTTAAGCGAAAACAAAGAAGGTGAGCTCCGGCATTAGAGCCAGTCATCAAACGACAGAGTTGCAAAGCACCAGCAATAGAAAAACAGATCGCTGAGCCCGCCAACAAATGCGGAAACCAGCACGAACCTTACGCCTGGCATCTGTCCCCTGGCTGCTTGGAAAGCATGCAGCTCCGTGAACACGTTTCCACAAAAAATGTGGACTCAAACAGTCTCCTTAGACCCCAAATGCTGCAACAAGCGCTGCATGGGTTTGGATAGGGCGCCCCAGTCCTGATAACACAGGCACAAGGAGCGCTTGGCCCAGGCGTCACTCAAAGGCCGCGCCACAAAGCCATGGCGACGCTTGTAGCGGCTGGCTACGCCTTGCGGCACAATCCCCAGGCCCACACCGTGGGCCACCATCTGGCACAGCCCTTCGAAGGTTTTCATACGGATGCGCTGCACCCAAGCATGGCCTGCTGCGCGAGCATGTTCGTCCAGATGGTCTTGCAGGGCATTACCCGGCATCAGGCCCACGAAGGGCTCATGCAGAACATCCTGCAAGCTCAATTTGCTGTGTGCCGCCAAGGGGTGAGCCGCAGCCATAATCAGCACCAGATGATCCTTGGCAACCGGCTCCAGCACCAGCCCCGGTGCCTGCACTGCATCCGACACCACACCGGCCTGGGCCAAACCGGCGGCAACCGTACGCACAATATCTGCGCTGGTACGCTCTTTCAGCTCGATATGCAGATTCGGCCGTTGTGCCAGCCAGGGTGCCAGGCGGGACGGCAGAAAGTCGGTTAAGGCCGCCGTATTCGCATACAGGTGCAAAGTCCCCCGCGCTCCAACAGCGAAATCCTGCAACTCGCCTTTCAGCAGATCATGCTGACGCAGCATCAAACGGGCATGGTGGGCCAGCGCCTCGCCTGCCTCTGTGGTGACGACTCCCCGTGGCAGACGCTCCAGTAAAGCAACGCCGGCATCATCCTCGATACGGCGCAAACGCTCGCTGGCCGAAGCCAGAGCCAGATTCGCGCGTACCGCCCCCTGTGTGATGCTACCTGCATCCACAATGCTCAAGAACAAATGCAGATCGGCCAGACCCAGTCGCATCACCACTCCTGAAAACCTTCGGATAAACCGAAGGATAGCGCCTTAAATCCACATTGTGTGCACCTGCCTGCCACGCTTCAATACAGGCATGCACGAATCTCTCTCTTTCCTTCTTCTGCTCAGTGCCATCTTCCTGATAGCGGGCATGGTCAAAGGCATTACCGGCATGGGACTGCCCACGGTCGCCATGAGCTTGCTGGGTCTGGTGATGTCGCCCGCCTCGGCCGCCGCCTTGCTGGTGCTGCCTTCTTTCATCACCAATGTCTGGCAATGCTTTGCCGGGCCGTCCATGCTGGCTTTGCTGCGCAGACTCTGGTCCATGATGCTGACCATTGTGCTGGGCACGCTCTGGGGCTCAACGCTGCTGGCCAGTACCTCACCACAGCTATCGGGCATGGCCTTGGGCATCGCGCTGCTGGTGTATGCAGGCTATGCGCTTATCGCCCCCGCCCTGACCGTGTCGCCCCGCTTCGAGCCCTGGCTGTCACCCTTGATTGGTCTGGTGACCGGCGTGGTGACCGGCATTACCGGCGTTTTTGTGATGCCAGCCGTCCCTTATCTGCAGGCCCTGAATCTGGATAAAGACGAGCTGGTGCAAGCCTTGGGGCTGTCCTTCACAATCTCCACCATCGCGCTGGCTGGCGGTCTGTTCATGCACGATGTGTTCAAGCTGAACCAGCTGGGCATGTCCACCTTGGTGATTGTTCCGGCTTTGCTGGGTATGTGGCTGGGGCAAAAGATCCGCGTACGCATCAGCCCGCGCCGCTTCAAGCAATGCTTGCTGCTGTTTCTGGCGGCCCTGGGTCTACAACTGATTATTCGACCTTTTATTTAAGGCTGACCGCAGCATGACCCTCTCCGTTTGCGACGTGAATCCGCCGGTGCAAGCGCTTTTAAGCTAAGCCACCACACTGACAACGTCATTCACTATGTATTGATCCGCCAAGAGCCACCCTCACGGCCAGCACCACATTCTCAAATCGCCTAGCAACGACTGGAGCCACCATGCCAAGCTCATCTCGCCACTTACCCGTACTGGAATATCTGCAACGCCAACTGAATGGCACACTGGCCGAAGGCGAGCACACGCATATGCGTTACCCCACCGCGATTTCCCGGCTACTGAACTTTCGTATTACTGCTATAGATGAAGCCAGCGCCACGCTGGAACTGGACGCAGACGCTGCCTTGCATGGCAACCAGCAGGGCACGGTCCATGGCGGCCTCTTGTGCGAACTGGCCGATGCCGCCATCGGCACGGCCCATTCCACCTTGATGCAGGAAGGCGAGAGCTTTACCAGCATTGATCTGAAAGCCACCTTTCTGCGGCCAGTCTGGCTAGAGCGGCTGCAAGCCCATGCCTGGGCCACGCATCGCGGGCGCAGCATCAGCCATTACCGCTGTGAAATCCAGCGAGAAGACGGCAAGATGATTGCGACAGTGGAAAGCGCCGTCATGACCTTGAAAGGGGATCGGGCCCAGGGGCGTTAAAACTCCTGCTGCCGACTTCTTCAAGCCTCAACCACAGCACCAAGAAGCAGACAGCTTCTTTTAAACTTAAATAAAATAGAAAACTGGCTATCTATCTGTAAATAAATAATATTCTGAAACCGACCAGCCCCGATCAGGGATAGCCCCCATGCCCACCCAGCCGCTCAACTTTTACACTAGGCGCTGGTCACGCGCATCCTTATGCTCTGGAACAAGGGGTTCCCAATGTCGGCAGAAAATGGCTTGGATCTGTCGGTGTTGTACCGCCATCCAATCTTTCATTCGCACAGCGCCGAGCTATCTCATCAGCCGCTTAGCCGGGCCATTTCCCGGCATGCCCTGCATTGGGGTCGCGGGCGCATCAACACCAGCCTGTACCGTCGCGATATTGATCAGATCAGCCTGATGCGACTGGGCTACGGGGCCGAAGTGGAAATCCAGGCCGATGCCTTCGGGGACTTCTGTCTGGTGCAAATGCCTTTGCAGGGTACGGCCGAATTCATCAGCGATGGCCATCACAAACTAACGGCCTATCCCGGCGATATTGCGGTGGTATCCCCTCGCCACCATGTGCGCACCTTGTGGCAAGCCGGTTGCGAACAGCTGATCGTGAAAATCCCCTACAGCCTATTTGACGGTGTGGGCCATCAGACGCTGACACAAGAGGGCATGACCCGAGGCTGCGTCTACAAACTGGACCCCTGTATGGGCCCACAATGGGCCAACCTCATCCAGCATCTGCTTCTGCTACCGACGCAACATGGCGACCGTCCAGCCAACTGGACACAGCATATTGAAAGCAGCCTGGCCTTGTTCCTGCTGTGTCATCCTGCCGATGAACAAGCCGTGCAGACTCTGGTGGATGAGTCCATGGGAGCGGCGGCCCGAGCAGGGCAGATGCGTCTGCTCCAAGCTAAAAACTATGTATTGGCGCATTTGCACAGCAACATCTCACTGGATGATCTGGCGCAGGCAGCGGGTGTGAGTCCCCGCTTCCTGCATCTGCTGTGCCGTCGTCACTACAAACAGTCCCCCATGAGCTGGGTACGCAATCTGCGTCTGGACGCCGCCCATCAGGTGCTGCAAAGCCGACCCCGCCCCAACGTCACCGAGGTGGCACTGGCGCATGGTTTTGGGCATCTGGGGCGGTTTTCTGCCTACTACCAGCAACGCTTCAAGGAACTGCCCCATCAAACGGGGCAGACACGGCACACAAGCATCAAACAGTCCTAGATGAACATGGACTTGTTGATGGGCAGATTGTGCTTCTTACAGTAGCTGGTGTAGTGGTCGATCATCCAGAACACATCAATGATTTCCAGGATGTTGTCGTTCTCGTCCAGGAACTCGATAGGCGTGCCCAGGTGAAACAGGGTTTCCATGCCTTCGTCGGACACCAGGGTGTGCGTGCGACCGGGGCTTTCGTGGATGTAATGACCGGCGCGGGCCACCCAATCGTATTCCTCGTAGCGCAGGCTGCCGGACAGAATGTAGCCGGTCACCACAGCGCGGTGGCGATGACGCCCCAAAGAACCACCTTTGTCAGCGCGCATGATGTGCACCGAGGTGTTGTTGCGAATATCAAAGCTCAGGTGACGCAGCCAGATATTGGGGCCGAAAGGAATCCAGGGGGAGGTTTCCTCGGACGTATCGAAGTGGCCTTCAACCAGCGCGTATTCGTCGCGTACCTTGTCGATGCGTTTTTCAATGTCGATATAGGGTGGGGTGCTGTTTTGAGTCATGACTTGTCTCTCTCATAGAAATAAAAGCCGCTGTGTTTCCCACACAGTCGGATGCCAATCCCCCCGGATTGACCTGGTTTCATTCTATGAAGCCATTTGGCGCCGAACTATCCAGCTTTGGCACAACGTAGCGGCGCACTATCCAGTTCTGGCACTCCCGTTCCGATCGCTTTATTTGACCCCGAAAAAGACCGGCGACGAACTCCTGACACAGTTCATGCTCATGCCATTTGGCAGCTCATTTTTTCACATTCAACAATACTGATTTTCATAAGCAAATCAAAAGAGTAAGGACGCTTATCGACCATAAACACATGAGCGAATTGTCTTTCGTGGTCGCGACGATCAGGCATGTAATACAAGACATTGACTCGCACAGGTGCCCCCGTTTTCTGGCGGCACCTTGTCCTGATTTCACTGCAAGGAATTGCCATGAGCCGCCCTCTGAAAACCGTTATTGTGAATGGGAGCCTGCACCGTCCCTCCCGCACGCAAGTGCTGCTGGATGCGCTACGCGACACACTGAACGACCAACTGGCACTGGACGTGCAAAACATCGAACTGGTCAGCCTGCTGCCCGAACTGGGCGCGGCCCTGTCCACCGATGCCTTGCCCGCCCATGCGCATCAGGCCATCACCGCCATTGAGCAGGCCGACTTTCTGATCGTGGGCTCGCCCATCTTTCGCGCGGGCATTCCGGGCTTGCTCAAGCACCTGTTCGATCTGATCGACATGAATGCCCTGAACGGCACGCCTGTACTGCTGGCCGCCACTGGCGGCAGCCAACGCCATGCCCTGGTCATCGAACATCAGCTGCGTCCCCTGTTCAGCTTCTTCCAGGCGCTGACCCTGCCCATCGGGGTCTATGCCACGCCCGAGGAGATTCAGGACGGCGAAGTCACCAGCGCCGCCCTGCAACAGCACATCCAGCGCACCGTTGATCTGGCCGTGCCGGTACTGCACAGTATTCAAACGCGTTTGCCACTGCGAAACTCTGTTCTGGAGGCGCAGGCAGCATGAGCCAAATCACCTCCACCACACCCGATATTTTCTGGTTCCTGCCCACCTCGGGCGATACCCGTTATCTGGGCAAATCCGACTTTGGCCGCGCGCCTACCAACGAGTATCTGCGCAGCATTGCCGTCACCAGCGAGAACCTGGGTTATGACGGCTTGCTGATTCCTACCGGCGCCTCCTGCCTGGATCCCTGGGTGGTGGCGGCCAGCCTGGTTCCTGTTACCCAGCGCATCAAGCTGCTGGTGGCACTGCGTACCTCTTTGGGCGCACCCGTTTCCAGCGCACGTCAGGCAGCGTCCCTGGACCAGGCCCTGCATGGCCGTTTGCTGCTGAATGTGGTGCCCGGCGGCGATGCCACCGAACTGGCCGCCGAAGGCGTGTTTCTGGACCACGATGCCCGTTATGAATACGCCCATGAATACCTGACGATCTGGCGTCAATTGCTCTCTGGCGACACCGTGAATTTTCAGGGCAAGCATTTCAAGGTAGAGAATGGCCGCAACTTTTTCCCGCCTGTGCAAAAACCCTATCCGCCCTTGTACTTTGGCGGCTCCTCGGACGCCGCCCATGAACTGGCTGCCGAGCATGTCGATGCTTACCTGACCTGGGGCGAACCACCGGCTGCTGTGGGCAAGAAATTTGAGGACATCCGCCGCCGTGCCGCCGCCCGTGGTCGCAAATTGAGGCTGGGGGTGCGCTTGCACGTGATCGTACGTGAAACCAATGAAGAAGCCTGGGCCGAGGCGGATCGTCTGATCAGCAAATTGACGGACGAGGACATTGCCAAAGCACAGGCCAACTACGCCAGCATGGACTCGGTAGGCCAGAAACGCATGGCGGCCTTGCATGGTGGCCGTCGCGATCAGCTGGAAGTCTCGCCCAATCTGTGGGCAGGGGTGGGGCTGGTACGGGGTGGGGCAGGCACCGCACTGGTGGGCGACGCCCAAACCGTGGCCCAGCGCTTGCAGGAATACATAGACCTGGGTGCGGACTCCTTTGTGCTCTCGGGCTACCCCCATCTGGAAGAATCCATACGCTTTGCCGAGCTGGTGTTTCCACTTCTGGGCAAACGGGCCGTCACCGTCAGTGATCGCGCCCAGACCGGCGGTGCCTTTGACGCACGCGGTGTTCAAAATCAGCAACTTTCCTCTGCATCATGAGCCAGAAAATAATCGATCTACGCTGCCGACCTGCCTTTCTGCACAAGTTTTTCGGGGCCGAACCTGGTACGCCAGAACATGCCACCGCGCGCTGGCTAAACCGCCGCGTTGGCACTCGTGGCAGCGATACTCACTTTGAAAAGTCACTTAGCCAGGAAGGCTTTCTGGAAGAAGTGCGCCAGGCCGGACTGAGTAAAGCGGTCGTCGTAGGCCGCCACACACCGTCGCAACATTTGCCCAACGACACCATTCATCAGATCGTGCACGGACACGATGAATTGCTGGGCATTGCCGGTATTGATCCGGCTCTGCAAGGCGAGCAGCCAGCCCTGGCCGAGGCGGAACGCGCCATCAAGGAGCTGGGCTTGTCCGGCATTGATATCGAGCCGGGTTTTGGTGTTCCAGCACGTCACCCCGATGACCCGGTTTACTGGCCCGTTTACGAACTGGCGCGCCACCTGAAAGTACCCGTCTTTTTGATGAGTGGCCCCACCACACCGGACCCGCGCTACAACGACCCGGCCGGGCTGGCCAAAGTGGCCAAAGCCTTCCCGGATCTGCCTTTAGTGGTCTATCACGGCTATTGGCCCAATGTGCAACAGGCCATAGGCCTGGCCTTTCTGTACGAGAACGTGCATCTGGTGCCGGATATGTACATTTTTCAGCCGGGAAACGAGGGCTATGTGCAGGCAGCCAATAGCTTTCTGTCCGAGCAATTACTGTTTGGCTCGTCCTATACCTTCCGCCCGATTCGCCAGAGTATTGAGGACTTCCAGCAGCTGGGTTTCAAGGATGTAATTCTGGACAAGCTGTTTTATGACAATGCGGCCAGGCTGTTTCAACTCTCGTAATAATTTCGATCTGAGGAACCAGGCCTTGAAATCCCATTCTCAATAACTTACCATTTTGATGAGTTTTGATAACAAGGGATGGCCATGCGACCATCTGTTGTGCTCGACATGAACCGAGATGCAGTGCGTGAAGCCGTAAGCCGTTTTCGCACGGCGAATCCACGTGTCTTCGGTTCGATACTACATGGCACCGACCAGGATGGCAGCGACATTGATTTGCTGGTTGACGCACTGCCTGATGCGACGCTGTTCGACCTGGGAGGCCTGCAAGACGAGCTGGAATCGCTGCTTGGTATTCACGTCGATTTGCTGACGCCCGGCGACCTGCCGCCTAAATTCCGGGCCAAAGTGCTTGCAGAGGCGCAACCGGTATGAGCAAGTACCGTCTTCCGGATTACCTTGACCACATACAGCAAGCTGCAACCGATGCATGCGGTTTCATAGAGGGCCTGACCAGAGAAGATTTTCTTGGGGACAAACGAACCCAGCAAGCCGTCATCATGAGCCTTATCATTATTGGCGAGGCTGCCACGAAGGTCATGGATGGCTATATCGAGTTCACTCAGACACACGAACAAGTGCCGTGGCGTAATATGCGCGGTATGCGCGGTATGCGCAACCGCATCGCCCACGGCTACTTCGACGTCAACCTCGATGTCGTGTGGGACACCGTGCAGACAGCACTACCGGAATTGCTTCAACAGTTACTTGCCGTTCGTCAGGATGCAGACGGCGACACGCCATGCTGATCGGCTATGCGCGCGTCTCGACGCAAGATCAGAACCTTGAATTGCAATGCAAAGCTTTGATTCAGGCCGGGTGCCAGAGGGTCTTTGAAGACAAGGTAAGTGGCACGCGAGCAAATAGTCCAGACTTGGTCAAAGCGCTCGAAATGCTGCGCGAGGGCGACACATTGGTGGTCTGGAAGCTGGACCGCTTGGGCCACTCAGTCAAGCAACTGGTCGATCTGGTCAACAAACTGCGCACACAAGGTATCCAGTTCAGAAGCCTCACCGACTCCATCGACACCAGCACGCCGTCTGGTCGGTCCTTCTTCCACGTCATGGCCAGCCTGGCCGAGATGGAGCGCGAACTGACAGTCGAACGTACCCGTACCGGGCTGGAAGTCGCCAAGCAGCTTGGCCGCAAGGGTGGTCGCAAACCCAAGATGAACGACAACAAAATTAAGTCAGCCAAGAAGCTGCTGGCCAGCGGTGTACCACTCAAGGACGTGGCCAAGAACCTGGACGTATCCGTTCCTACGCTTTATCGCTGGGTGCCAGCCTCATCACGCGCTTAGCGTACTATTTTGTCGTTGATTTACCCTGAGAGGCTGCGCGCTCACGGCTGACAACATAAAGGGCACGATTAATTCGTGCCCTTTATGTTTCCAAGAGGCGGCCCCGCCTCTGGCCGCATCAGCTCAACTCCCCTTGGTCCCCACATGCCAGTAGTACACAGGCTCGGCCTCGTTCAGCAAAATATCCCCCACCGACCGAGCCTTGTAGATCACCGGATTGTGCGAGGCCAGGGCTCGCGCATTACGCCAATGTCTATCCAGACGACGGGACTCCTCCAGGGCCGTAGAGCCACCCACATCAAACAGGCGCGTGGCCGCCCGCAAGACGGGCTCCACCACGGCTACTTGCGCCTGTGCAGTGCGTAGCTCCAGAGCGTCCAAAGTTTCGCGGGAGACCTCCACACCCGCCTGCCGCTGATCCGCAATGCTTTGCAAATGAGCCGCCACATCACGTACCGCCAGCTGGGCGATATAAGCCGTACTGGCCAGCTCTCCCACAATATGCTGCACCAAGGGGTCGTCCTTGGGCAGCGCCGCACTACCATGGCTAAAGACACGCTTGCGCGCCTGCACATAGGCCACTGCATCACGCTGCACGGCTTGAGCAATACCGGCCAGGGTCGCCAAATGCACCAGCTGAAAATAAGCCACCAAGGGTGTGGGCTCCTGGCGCGGAAAACGGATGATGGCGCTCTCGGGCACAAGCACATCCGTCAGCACCGTCGTGCCAGATCCCGTCAGCCTTTGGCCAAAGCCATGCCAGTCATCCAGACGCTCCACCCCTTCCTGATCGGTGGCGACCACGGCATGTACCGTTTCATCCTCCTTCTCCGTTCCTGTGCTGCGGGCCACCACCGTGACCCAATCCGCGTACAAGGTGCCCGTGCTGTAGAACTTGCGGCCATTCAGACGCCATTGACCGGCCTGCTCTGGATCGGGCTCCAGCGTGGTTTGCAACTGGCCTACAGCGCCCAAACCAGTCTCGGTTGTGGCATTGCCAAAGATCGCTCCTTGGCCTGCCAGCGGCAGCCACTGCGCTTGCGTGGCCTCATCCCGATCAATCAGCAAGCGGTCGATGAAACCAAAATGAGGCCGCAGAATTTGGGCGACATTTGAATCCGCCGCAGCCAGCTCCTGAAACAGCTCAAAGAACACCGGGATGGAGACACCGCTGCCACCCCATTGAGGCGGCACACGCAGAGCCGTAAAACCGCTATCTTTCAGCCACAGAATGGGCGCATAGGCCAAGGTACGGGTATGCTCGCGCTCTGCCGCGGTATCGGCAATGCGTTGAAAGAGGGCGCCGAAACGGGCACGCAAGGCGCCCAGATCGGAAGCTCGTGCACTTTCTGGCGCAGCCCTTTCTGGCACAGTCCGGCGTGGCGCAACATCAGAGGTCAAAACGGCAGTGTCAGTCATCATGATGTGCAGCCCTCAAGGAACCTGCGTAATGGAGGCATGACCCGCCGTCTTCCACGGCAAGGCATACAGCTTTTTGTCTCCTGCAAAAGACCTGTCGATCTGCGCGGCCACGGCAGGGGAGTTTTGATAAAGATCCACAAACTGGCGTATGCGCGGATCCTCTCTATGGCTGCTTCTAGCCACAAACCGAATCGCGTAGTACAGATCATCCACCGTGGAATACTGCAAGGCCTTGCTGGCCAGCTCGGCCTGCCCGGCGTTCACAAAATGGGCTGGATAACCTTGGACCAAGGGCAGGTCATCGGCTGCGCGCACCAATTGCGGCCCTTCGACTTCCACAATGCGCAGCTTTCTGGGGTTGGCCGTCACATCATGAATCGAGGCACGCGCAGCTGCCCCCTCTTTCAGCTGAATCAGGCCAGCCGTCTGCAAAAGCAGCAGACCGCGCGCCTGATTCACCGGATCACTCGCCACCCCAACAGAAGCGCCTTCGGGCAGCGCATCCAAGGACGAATACTGCTTGGAATACAAGCCAATATTGGGCAATAAACCATAAGCCACACTTTCAATGGCATAGCCACCTTCCTGGACGGCATTGTCCAAAAAAGCCTGATGCTGGAAATAATTCAAATCCAGATCCCCGGAGGCCAAGGCCGTATTGGGCGTGGTCCAGTCGGTGAACTCAATCACCTCGACCTCCAGGCCCTGTTTCTTGGCCTCCTTGGCTGCCACGGCAACAGAATCGGCCAAAGAGCCGGGCGTGACGCCGATTTTCAATGCAGCAGCAGACACATGGCCCGCTAGGCTCAAAGCTGCCAAGGCAAACACGGCACGAATAGAAAAACGGGCAAACAACATGATCCTGACCTTAAAAAAGGGGTCGTAAAAAATGATTCAACGCAGCAGATACTGGCTCTTTCTCGCCCTAATCAGCTTGCCTGCAAGGCAGAGGTAGCCGCCTCATCCGATCCCGCCTCCGGGGTCGAACCGGGCACCAAATGCCGCCACTGCGCGGCAGGGTGCGTGGCAGATACCCGATCTCCTTGTCCAAACAATTGCTGGCGCAGGGTTCCACCTTCATAGGCCGTGCGATAGCGGCCCCGGTTTTGCAGCTCGGGCACGATGTAGCTGGCAAAGTCTTCCCAGGTTTCAGGCACAACGATGCGGGTCAGATTGAAGCCGTCGATCTCGCCTTCATCAATCCAGGTGCTTAGCGCATCCGCCACTTGCTGCGGGTCGCCCACAATGGTTTTGTAGCGGCTACCCAGCGTGAATTGCTCCAGCAGCTTGCGGCGCGTCGTCCAGCCTTGTTTCTGGGCTGCGGCCGCTGCGGATTGAATCGCGTTGCTGGGGCCAAAGCTGATGGGTTCATCCAGGTCATACTGGGCAAAGTCCACGCCGGTACTGGCCGCAAAATGCGCCAGGCCGCCCTCGGAACTGGCATGGGCCAGATAGTCGGCATACTTCTCTTTAGCCTCGGCTTCCGTAGCACCCGTAACGACCGCTACACCCGCATAAATCTTCAGATCCTGCGCTTGCCGTCCCGCATTGACCGCTGCCTGACGCAGCTTGCGGGACGAGTCCCTGGCCGCTTCCGGGTCCCGCGCACCGATGAAAACCCCTTCAGCATGTTGCCCGGCAAACTGCAGCCCCCGCGCCGAAGTGCCTGCCTGGAACAGCAGAGGCGTGCGCTGAGGAGAGGGCGCGCTCATATGAATTGCATTGCTGCGATAAAACGGCCCTTCGTGATGCACGGTATGCACTTTCTCGGGCAGGGCATGGATACGACGCTGCTTGTCGGCAATCAGCGCGCCATCTTCCCAGCTGCCTTCCCACAGCTTGTAAGCCAATTGCAGAAAGTCCTCGGCCCGGTCGTAACGGCTGTCGTGTGCATCCAGACCATCCTGCCCCAAACCCCGCGCCCCGCTATCCACATAACCCGTCACGATGTTCCAGCCTATGCGGCCATTGCTTAGCTGATCCAGCGTGCTGACATCGCGTGCGAAGGTGTAAGGGTGATGCGCCGCCACTGACGCTGTCAGACCAAAGCCAATATGTTGCGTGACGGCTGCCATGGCCGAGACCAGCAGCCAGGGGTTGTTCACCGGTAGTTGAATACCCTCGCGCAGCGTCAAGTCCACACCTTGCTGGTAAACGTCGTAATAGCCGACCACATCCGCCAGAAAGATGCCGTCGAACAAGCCTTTTTCCAGCGTTTGGGCCAGATCCGTCCAGTACTTCAGAGTGTGATACTGCGTGGATTGATCACGCGGATGCGTCCACAAACCATGGTGGATGTGGCCGACGCAATTCATGTTGAAAGCGTTGATATGGATGTGTTTCTTGGGCTGCGTCATGGGGCGTTCTCCTTGCTTAATGCGGCAACCAGGTCAGGCGATACAGCTTTTTCTCGCCCTGGTAGAACTGATCGATTGCCTCGCGCACAGCGGGCGATGTTTTGTAGACCTCCAGGAACTGGGCAATGCGCGGATCTTCCGTCCTGTCACTACGGGCCACAAACTGAATCGCCCAGGAATCGTCCTCGTAACTGGTCAAGGACAAGGCCTTGGTGGCATCGAAGGCTTTGGATGCCAGGATGAAATACGGAAAGCCCTGAGCCAGATCCACGTCCTGCGTGGCACGTGCCAATTGCGGGCCTTCCACTTCCACAAACTTCAGGTTTTTGGGATTGGAAACAATGTCATCCGGAGTGCCCAGCAAGCCGGTTTCAGGGCGCAGCGTGATCAAGCCCGCATGCTGCAACAGGCGCAGCCCACGGCCTACGTTGACGGCGTCACTGGCAATTGCCACTTTTGCGCCATCGGGCAAATCAGCCAAGGTGGCGTGCTTGAGGGAATACAGGCCCAGGTAAGACAAAATGCCCGGCTGCACACTGACCAGTTTGAAGCCCTTGTCGCGCACCGCATTGGCCAGGTAATTACTGTTCTGGTAGTAGTTCAGATCAATATCGCCCGCATCCAGCGCCACATTCGGTGTGGCCCAATCGGTAAATTCGATCACCTGCACATCCACACCCTGCTTCTTGGCCTCCTGCGCGGCAACGGCCACCGAGTCCGCAAAAATGCCGGGAACAACGCCGATTTTCAATGGCGCAGCGGTCGCTGTGCTGCTCAACAAAACGGCAGTAGAAACCAGGCTAAACGCCGTCAGTTTTTTCAAAATCTTCGAGATAGTCATCAATCAACATCCAGATAAAAGAGAAAGGCTCGTGGCCTGGAAAACAGGCCATATCGAAGCGCATATGTGTCTTGCTAGAACGTATTTACTGACATGCTTTGAGCCATACTGCGCAACGCTTCTTCACCCCTGCAGCCATGCCCAAACACAGCTTTCCAGGTGGCATCACAAAGCACCATGACGCGGCGGACGCACGCCATTCAGGGCGTAATTGCCAATGGCGTGGTACTTCCAGCGCACCGGGTCATGCAGGGTATGGACTCGGGCGTTACGCCAGTAGCGATCCAGCCCATGCTGGGCCTGCGTAGCGCTGGTGCCTGCCAGTTCAAATAACTTGCTGCCTGCCAGCACACTGGCGCTGGTCGCCAAAGCCTTGGCCTGCGCAACGGCAATGGAGGCCTGAGCCACGCTGTCCTCATCCGGTGCTTGCTGGGCGGCGTCCACAAAGCGGGCGGCGCGGGCCAGTAGCGCTTGCGCGGCACGCAAACGCACATGCACATTGCCCACCTCCTGCAGCAGCAAGGGGTCCTGTGCGGCGCTGTCCACGCCAGCGGTAATCCAGGGGCGGCTGTGCTCGCGGATAAAGGGCAAGGTGGCCTCGAAAGCCCCTTGGCCTATGCCCAAATCCAGTGCTGCATGGATGATCTGGGCATAGGGGCCAATGGTGGTCGGACGCTCGAAGGAGTCCGTGAACGGCACAACCCATTGCGGCTGCACAGGAACACGCGTGAACTCCACCGTCCCACTGCCTGTGACACGTTGGCCAAAGCCGTCCCAATCGTCTGTCAGCGTGACGCCTGCAGCCCCACGCGGTACAAAAACCAGATACAGGCGGCCATCATCAGGCGAGGTCGTCAGCGTGGGAATCCAGTGTGCAAACAGCGAACCCGTGCAATAGAATTTGCGGCCATCCACAAACCAGCCATCCGGTTCTTTCAGCAATTGCGTGCGACGGACAAAGTCCTTCTTGCCGATCTCTGCCAATGCATTGCCAAAGCGTTTGCCTTGCAGCACCTGATCGTAGAAAAAGGCCTTTTGCTCGTGCGTCGCCCCCACGCGCAACACTTCCAACGCGTAATAGTGGTTTTGCGGGATATGGCCAAAGTTGCCATCGGCCTTGGCAATGCGCTGCACGACACGGGTGAGCACATCGGCGGAAACGCCCGCGCCGCCGTATTCTTTGGGGACCGTAATGCCCCATAAGCCACTTTGACTGAATTGCTCCACCTCTCGATGCGGCAAGATACGGTCGCGATCACGCTCCAGCGCATGGGGGGCAATGGATTGTGCAAACTGCTCGGCGGATTGCAGCGCTTCGGCCTCGGACTGGATGATGTGTACGGATGTAGAAAGCTGTGTTGTCATGGCCTCAGTTCCATTGGTGATAAGACGGCGAGGCGCCATTGAGCAGGTAATTGCCCAGCAAGTGATATTTCCAGCGCACCGGGTCATGCAAGGTGTGCACGCGGGCGTTGCGCCAGTGGCGATCCAGGTTATGAGCCGCACGGGTGGACGACGAGCCGGCCAAGGCAAAGAGCTGTTCGCTGGCGTTCAGGGCGGCTTCTGTGCTCAGGATTTTTGCCTCGGCAACAGCCACAGAAGCACGGGCGCTGCTGTCTGCATCCACGGGCTTGGCAGCCAGCTCATCCAGCAAACGCGCTGCCTCCAGCAAAACTTCCTGAGCGGCATCCACCTCAATCTGCAAGGCACCCACTTCCTGAATGATGTGAGGGTCCTGCGTGGCACTGGTCACCCCCGAATCGGTCCAGGGGCGCGCACGATTACGGACAAATTCCAGTGCATCCTGCAAGGCACCCTGGGCGATACCGGCATCAATACTGGCTTGAATCAGTTGAGAAATAGGACCCGACAGGGAAGGCTTGTCCACAAAACGCCAGCTTTCCAGCACATGGTCTTCCTCAACCAAAACCTGATCGAACACCACACTGCCACTGGCGGTGGTGCGTTGCCCAAAAGCGTTCCAGTCATCAATCACCTGCACACCAGGCGCATCACGACGCACCCAGACTTGCACGCCACGGCCTTGCTCATCCGCAGCTCGGAAAGGAATCCAATGCGCGAACAAGGCGCCGGTTGAATAAAAGCGTGTGCCGCTAACGCGCAAGCGGCCATCCGCTGCCCGAGCAAGATGGGCAGTGATGTCGGTAATCACCGCTGCCTTGCCCTTTTTTTCCGGCCCGCCATTACCTAAACGCGCGCCTTGCAGCACCGCCTTGAACCAACGCTGCTTTTGAGATTCAGTGCCGGTGTCTTTCAGGTTCTGGATCAGCGCGAAATGGTTTTGCGGGATCTGACCCAGAGAAGGGTCAGCCGCGCTGATGATGGCAAAAACCTGCGCCAGCGTTTCGTTGGAGGCTCCCAGGCCGCCATAGGCTTTGGGGATAGTGATGGCACCCAGGCCACTGGCGGTATAGCGCTCTATCTCGTCCCAGGGAAGCTGGCGCAGGCGATCGCGCTCGGCCGCAGTTTGGGCAAATTCAGCAGCCAATTGCCGGGCAATGGCGATGGCTTCGGCTTCACTGCCAATCACATGAGGCTGTTGGGGGGGCAAGGGCAGACGCGGCTTTGCAGATGCTTCGGGCAAAGCTCCGCCCTGAGTAATCCGATCATTCATACGGCACTCTTTTCAATGACTAAAAACGGTAGGGATAGGCGACGCCACTACGTGCGCCAGCCCTTGGCTAAACTCGGATCAACGTGCGCGCAGCCACTGCACGTAGCGGTCGCCGGCAAACTGCACCACAGTCACTAAAGCAATCAACACGGCAATCACGATCAACATCACCTGCGTGTCAAAACGCTGGTAGCCGTAGCGGATTGCCAAGTCACCCAGACCACCGGCACCGACCGCACCGGCCATGGCCGAGGAGCTGATCAAAGCCACGATAGTGATGGTGAAACCACCCACAATGCCGGGCAGTGCCTCGGGCAAGTAGACGTGGCGCACGATGTCCCACTTCTTGCAGCCCATGGCTTGAGCCGCTTCAATCAGGCCCGAGTCCACCTCGCGCAGGCTGACCTCGGCAATCCGTGCGAAGAACGGCGTGGCGCTGATTGCCAGGGGCACAATAGCCGCCCACACTCCAATCGTGGTGCCTGCCAGCAAACGCGTGAAGGGGATCAAGGCGACCAGCAAAACAATGAAGGGCGTGGCCCGAAAACCATTCACCACGCTACCCACCGCCCGGTTGATCCTGGGCGACTCCCAAAAGCCATGAGGGGCCGTCACAATCAAGAGCACCGCCAGCGGAATACCAGCCAGAAAGGCGATGCCCCCCGACACGCCCACCATCATCAACGTGTCCAGAAAAGCCTGCCAATAACGCTCAGCGGGGATACTCAGATTCCACAACATATCCAATGTCCTCAATGTGATGCGCGATGGCCGCCGGGCCTTGCGTCAAAGATGTCAAATCGGGCAGGCTCACATGCCCCTCAATGGCGACCAGCAAACGTCCATGTGCATGGCCCTGAATGCGGTCCACGCCACCATGAACCAGCTGCGGCTGGCCGGGCAGGCTGCGGGCAATGCGCAGCAAATCCGGCTCCCAGCCGCCTTCGCCGCTATAGCTCAATTGCAGAATGCGACTGTACGTGCCGGATTTAGGAGGCTGCTGCACCAGACGTGCCTGCAGATCCTCTGGCAGTGTGTGCTGCAAGGGGGCCAGCAGCGCCTTGGTGGCGTCATGCTGCGGTTTGCCAAACACACGCCAGACCTCGCCCAGTTCGGCAATGCGGCCTTTTTCCAGCACCAGCACGCGGTCGGCAATTTCACGGATCACGCTCATCTCGTGCGTAATCAGTACGACGGTGATACCCAAACGGCGGTTAATGTCCTTGAGCAGGCTCAAAATGGACTGCGTGGTCTCCGGGTCCAGTGCCGAAGTGGCTTCGTCGCACAGCAAAATCTCCGGGCCGGTTGCCAAGGCACGAGCAATGCCCACGCGCTGCTTTTGCCCACCCGACAAACGACTGGGATAGGTATCGGCCTTATCTTGCAAGCCGACCAGTTGCAGCAGTTCCTGAACACGCTGAGCAATGTCTTGTGCCGACACCCCGGCCACCTTCAAGGGCAAAGCCACGTTCTCGTACACCGTTTTGGCAGACAACAAATTGAAGTGCTGAAAAATCATGCCAATGCGGCGACGCAGTTGCACCAGTTCCGATTCATTCAAGCGGGCAATATCCACGCCATCCACCAGTACCTGGCCGCTGCTCGGGCGCTCCAGCCGGTTGATGGTGCGCAGCAAGCTGGATTTACCCGCGCCGCTACGGCCAATAATGCCGAAGATGCTGCCTGGCGCGATGTCCAGATCAATGTCCTGCAAGGCAGGCACGGCGCCTGCCGAGGACTGATAGATTTTGGACAGATTACGGAAGGCCACGCTGCCTGCCTTGACGACGCTGGGCTGCTGTTCCAGTTCCGCTTTGACAGACGCACTGGCCTTGTGAACCTCGCGCTGTCCTGCAGCCTGTTCGGCGTTATCGCGCAACTCGTCCAAATTACGTCGTAGTGCTGATGTGTATGCCATATCACTTGCTCGCTGTGCTGCTGCCTTGCCAGGGCAAGGTGTACAGATGGGGGTTGTGATCAAAGCGGTCTGCAATCGTGTTGCGTACCGCTTGCGACTGCTGGAACAGCTCCACGAACTGTTTCAGGGCAGGGTCGTTGACGCGATCTTTGCGCGTAACAAAACCCATTGCATAGAAGGTGTCGGCAATGCCGGAATAGACCAGGGCCTTGCCCGCATCCGCCTTGCGGCCAGCGCTGACGAAATAGCTGGGCCAGACGACGGCCAGATCCACATCCGGCAGGGAATGAATCAGTTGCGGGCCTTCAATTTCCACCAGCTTGAGCTGCTTGGGGTTGTCCACCACATCATTGACCGTAGCCCCGGTATCCAGACCATGGCGCAAGGTAATCAGGCCCGCTTTTTGCAGCAGCAACAGGCCACGGCCCTGATTGACCGGATCATTCGGCAAGGACACGGTTGCGCCCTTGGGAACCTGGTCCAGAGACTGATACTTGTTCGAGTACAGGCCAATGTTTTGCAGCAAGCCCAGACCGATCAATTCCAGGTCGTAACCACGCTCTTTGATGGCATTGTTCAGAAAGGCTTGGTGCTGGAAGAAATTCACATCAATATCGCGGTTGTTGACGGCCTCGTTGGGCAGCGTCCAATCCGTAAATTCCACCAACTGAATATCCAGACCCTGCTTTTTGCCTTCCGGGATCAGCGCTTGCACCGCATCCGAGGTTGCACCAGGAATGGAGCCCACTTTAATCACGGCGGCAGAGCTGCTGAACGGCAGGGCAGCGGCAAACAGAATGCCCAGCGTCCAACGCTGCACGCGAGAGGAGAAAATCGCCGTCATTATTTCGCCCCTCCTTGTGCATTCAGCCAGGCCAGGGTGTAGAGGCGCTCGTCGTTATTGAATGCCGCACGCGACACGTCACGCACAGACTGCGAGTTTTGATAGATGGAAATGAACTTTTGAATGACAGGATCGTTAGTACGGTCCGCTTTCACCACGAACTGAATGGCAAACTGCGCATCTTCTATACCGGAGTAGGCCAGACCACTGGAAGGATCAAAGGCTTTGGCCGCCACGATGAAATGCGGATAGCCCTGGGCAATATCCACATCACCCGTAATACGCACCAGCTGCGGGCCTTCTACTTCCACAAAGCTGAGCTTTTTGGGGTTCTCGACAATGTCATCCAGGCTGCCCAGATAACCGACCTCTGGCTTGAGCTTGATCAGCCCGACTTTTTGCAGCAAGAGCAGACCACGCCCCTGGTTCACGGGGTCGTTGGCAATGCCTACCTTGCCGCCCTGAGGGACCTGATCCACCGCCTGATGCTTGAGCGAATACACACCCACATTGGCCAAAATACCCGTGCCCGCGCTGGCCAGCTTGTAGCCGTTTTTCTCGATGGCGTTCTTCAGGAAAGGCTGATGCTGGAAGTAATTGATATCAATATCGCCGTTATCCACCGCCACATTGGGCGTGGTCCAGTCGGTGAACTCGATCACCTCGACATTAATGCCTTGGGCCTTGGCATCCTGGGCCGCGGCATTGATGGAATCGGCATAGGCGCCCGGCACCACGCCAATGCGTAAGGAGTCGGCGGCGATGGCCGGAGAAACAGCCAGCACAAGGGCACTAGCTACGATGAGTTTGGACAGTTGCTGGAGCATGGTAAACAGTGCCTCACGGGGTGGGCCTGCGCTTGCAGGCAAATCTTGGAAGCTTCTATTACATCGACTCCATTCTCCTGACACCACAACAGAACAATCATTTACTTATGCTGGCTAACTGCTGGATAAAATTACCTCAAGTTATTGATATTTATATTATTTTTGAAAATAAACTAAATACTGCCAACGATGGCATTTGTGATATTTCATGCGCGTTTCAAGTTAGCCGTGGAAGTGCAAGAACAGGGGTCACAAATGTTTTTTTGCCTGCCTCCGCGCAATTCTTCCAAACTTATATCAAGGAACTTAACTTATAATTAACTTATATTTCGTCTATGAACTCGATATTCTGGACACCCAAAGCCGCCAAACAACTGCGCAAGATCGACAGGCAACACCAAGGCGCTATCCGCGACGGTGTCGGCAACTTGGCTGACATGCCCAATTGCTCCGGATCGCAGAACATCAAAGCGCTGACGAATCACCAGTATGGCTATCGCCTGCGCATCGGAAACTATCGCGTCCTGTTTGATTGGGACGTAGAGATAAGAATTATCGACATCCAGGAAGTGAGAAAGCGCGATGAACGCACGTACTAACATTCAGATCATCAATGGCCCGGACGGCAATCCCGCTTTTGTCGTGATTCCCTACGAAGACTACCTCGCCAGCCAGACCCAAGACGGCGGGCTGATCCCCCACGCCGTCGTCAGCAGCACGATCGACGGTGCAACACCGGTTCGGGCATGGCGTGAACACCTTGGGCTGACACAGGCAGAGCTGGCCGCTCGTCTGGGTATCAGCCAATCTGCCTATGCTCAGCAAGAGAGCAGCGAGCGGCTACGCAAAAGCAGCCTGGAGCGCATTGCCGCCGCGCTTGGGATTACACCTGAGCAACTCGACTTCTAAGCCAGGAACGGCGGTTTGCAAGCCCACCAGACCCGCAAGGCTACAAAAATCCAAAGACCAAAAAAAATCCGCCCGAAGGCGGATTTCTTTACAGCAAGCTGGCCGCTTAGCCGCGAACCTTGACCAGGATTTCGTCCAGCCAGGCCAACATCAGGTCGATTTCGTCGGCCGTGATGTTCAGAGCTGGCATGAAACGCAGCAGGTTAGGACGTGGCGAGTTCAGCAGCATGCCTTCTGGAGCACGGTCGCGAGCAGCAGCGACGATTTCCGGGCCGTCGTCCTGATCCAGGATCAGAGCACGCAACAGGCCTTCACCACGCTCACCATTCATGCCCCACTTGGCGCTAATGGCCAGCAGGCCTTCGGACAGCTGCTTGGCGCGGGCGTTGACCGAAGCCAGGAAGCCAGGAGCAGCCAGTTCGTCGAACACGGCCACGCCAGCAGCGGTCATCAGGGGGTTACCGTTGTAGGTACCGCCCTGGTCGCCTGGCTGGAAGCAGGACACTTCTTCGCGTGCGCACAGTGCCGACAAAGGAACGCCGCCACCAATGCCTTTACCCAAGGTCATGATGTCAGGACGAATGCCCGAGTGTTCGTAGGCAAACATGGTGCCGGTACGGCCCATGCCGGTTTGCACTTCGTCCACGATCAGCAGCAATTTGTGCTCGTCGGCCAGAGCGCGCAGACCCTTCATGAATTCCACGGTCGCAGGAATAACACCGGCCTCGCCCTGTACGGGTTCGAGCATGATGCCCACGGTTTGATCGTCGATCAGCGCGCGCACGGATTCCAGATCGTTCAGTTTGGCTTTCGGAAAGCCGTCGACCTGTGGAGCAAACATGCGATCCCAGCCGGGTTTGCCGGACAGGGACATGGTGGCCAGGGTACGGCCATGGAAAGAGTGCTCAAAAGAAATGATCTTGTAAGCGTTGTTCTTGTTGATCTGACCCCATTTGCGCGCCAGCTTGATGGCGCCTTCGTTGGCTTCGCCACCACTGTTGGCAAAGAACACGCGATCAAAGCAGGAGTGTTCCACGATGCGTTTGGCCAGCTCGATAGAGGGCTCGTTGTAGAACGCAGGCGAGGGGTTGATCAATTTGGACGCTTGTTCGGTGATCGCCTTGATCACGTTGGCAGGGCTGTGGCCCAGCGCGTTCACGGCCCAGCCCTGGACGGTGTCCAGGTATCGCTTGCCGTTGTGATCTTGCAGCCAGGAACCTTCTCCTCGCACAAAGACCAACTCCGGACGCTGGGTAATTTCCATTAATGCACGTACACCGGCCCGATCGAATTCCATAACGGCAAACCTTGATGAAAATGAAAGAAGAAAAAATAAACCAGCCCGGCGGCTGGACAATTAATTCTAACGCAGCACACCCCCAGCAGGACGCTTATGCCTGGGACAATGGCCATCTGGCCGTGGATTGTCCCTTTTCTGGTACACATCCGCGCCCTGGCAGGCGCCAAAGCGTTTTAAGCCTGAAATCTTTGCACGGTATCGGGGTGGGAGTCGCCGGGACGCGTTTGTATAAAACCTGTCATCCAGGCGGCTTTCCAAAGATCTGCCTGCCTAAAACAAACCGTCCAGATCCAGTTGACGAGGCTGCTCCTGCGGCATTTCACTGATGGGCAGCAGAGCGCTGGCTTTCACACCCAGCAGGCGCAGGCGTCTATCCAGCACGGCGCGTTTCAAATTCTGGCGGGCGGCGGCCAAAATGGCATCCGCCGCCAGCACGGGAGCGGGCAGGGACAGGTCGCGCGTCACGGTTTTGAAGTCCTCGAACTTCAGCTTGATGCCTATGGTTTGGGCGCACATGGCGGATTTGCGTAAATCCTGCTCCAGCTTTTCACACAGGGACTCCAGCACGGCAGACAGGCGGGACCGATCCATGCGCACGTGCAGATCACGCTCGAAGGTGGTTTCACGACTGATGGATTTAGGCGTGCGGTCGGTGGATAAGGGGCGCTCGTCCTGGCCTTGAGCCACGGCCATTAGCCATTGCGCGTAGCGCAGGCCAAACTGTTCCTGCAATTTTTCTGCAGGTGTGGCAGCCAGTTCCCCGATCTTCTGTATGCCCATTTCCGTCAGCTTCACGACCGACTTGGGACCAATGCCATTGATCTTGCCCACGGCCAGCGGCCAGATGCGGGTAGGCACATCGTCCATGGTCAACACGCAGGCCCCATTGGGCTTGTTCAGTTCTGAGGCAATTTTGGAGAGCAGCTTGTTGGGCGTAATGCCTACCGAACAGGTCAGGCCGGTGGCCTGGTTCACGGCTTGTCGAATCTGCTCGGCCAGTTCGTGGCTGTCTTCGGTTTTATGGCTGAGGTCCACATAGATCTCGTCGATACCCCTATCTTCGATATGGTCCGATACCGTGGCCACAGCCTGTTTGAACAAGCGCGAATAATGGCGGTAAGCTTGGAAATCGGCAGGCAGCAAGATGGCATCGGGGGCCAGTTGCGCCGCCTTCATTAAACCCATGGCCGAGAATACACCCAGCTGACGCGCTTCATAGGTCGAAGTCGTGGCCACCCCGCGCCCAACGTAATCGGCCAGACGGGCATGTTGCCAGCTGCCATCGGGCAATTGCCTGGGCGCATCAGCACTGCGCCCGCCAATCACCACGGGACTGCCGCGCAAATGCGGGTAGCGCAGCAGCTCCACCGAGGCATAAAACGCATCCATATCCACATGAGCAATACGCCGCTCCAGAGGTTTTTCTTCTTGTGCCGCCACCTTGATCAGCCTGTTAACTGTATATATGTACACCATTATAGCGACAAGTCAGCGGTGCACCGAGAGCCACTGAATAAGCGCCGGGATGATATAAATCACTAAACATCATTAAGCTGACAGCAGGCTGAAACTACGTATTGAATCGGCAGCAAGCGCCCGGTTACTATGCAGCCTCTCTATCAGCGACACCAAGCACCCCAACAGGAGGTTTTCATGAAAAAAACAGTATTGGCTGCTGCGCTGGCAGCTCTGGTCGCCCTGCCCTTGGTGGGCCACAGCAAAACGCTTACCTGGTCCAGCCAGGGCGACTTCATGACGCTGGACCCACACGCACAGAACGAAAACCTCACGATCACAGGCAGCATGTATGTCTATGAGGCGCTGGTGGACTACGACAAGGATTTCCAGATTGTGCCCAGCCTGGCCACGGCCTGGGAACAGCGTGAACCTACTGTCTGGCGCTTTACGCTGCGCGAAGGGGTGAAATTCCACGATGGCGCTCCCTTTACCGCCGATGACGTGGTGTTCTCCATTCAGCGCGCCATGGCCCCTACGTCCAACTTCAAGGCCTACGTGAACGGCATCGTCAAGGCAGAAAAAGTGGACGACAAGACGGTGGACATTGTTACTGCCGCTCCCAACCCGGTTCTGCTGCGCCAATTGACCAGTGTGTTCATCATGAACAAGGCCTGGTCGGAAAAGAACAATGTCACCCAGCCTCAGGACTTCAACAAGAACGAAGAAACCTTCTCAGCTCGCAACACCAACGGTACCGGCCCTTACAAGCTGAAGTCGCGTGAAGTGGACGTGCGCACCGTCTTTGTCGAAAACGAAGAATGGTGGAACAAGGGCAACAAGGTGGGTAATGTCACCGAAGTGATCTACGTACCCATCAAGCAGAACGCCACCCGTACCGCCGCCTTGCTGTCGGGCGAAGTGGACCTGGTTCTGGACCCACCTGCGCAGGACTTGCAGCGTCTGCGCCAGCAAACCAAGATTGTGGAAGGCAACGAGTACCGCACCATCTACCTGGGTCTGGACCAAAAGAATCCGGAACTGAAGTACAGCAGCATCAAGGGCAAGAACCCCTTTGCTGACCAGCGTGTGCGTGAAGCCCTGTACGTGGCCATCGACATTGAAGCCATCAAGAAAGCCGTGATGCGCGGTTCTTCCGCCCCCACCGGCACCATGGTGGCCCCTCAGGTTCACGGCTACACCAAGGAATTGGCCCAGCGCCTGCCTTACAGCCAGGATCGTGCCAAGGAACTGCTGAAAGAAGCCGGTTACGACAATTCCCTGACCTTCACCCTGGATTGCCCGAACGATCGCTACATCAACGATGAGGCCATCTGCCAGGCCATCGTGGGCATGTGGGCCAAGGTCGGCGTGAAAGCCAACCTGAACGCCATGCCACGCGCCACCTACTTCCCCAAGGTACAAAGCTTTGACTCCAGCGCCTACATGTTTGGCTGGGGCGTGCCGACCTTTGATGCGCTGTACACCCTGCAAAGCCTGATGCACAGCAAGGGCGAGGGCGCTGACGGCTCCTTTAACTTTGGTGGCTACGAAAACGCCGAAGTGGACGCCTTGATCGACCAGATCAAGACCGAAACCGACACCGCCAAGCGCGATGCGGCCATCCACAAGGTTCTGGAAATTCATGCCAAGGAAGTGGGCCACATTCCCCTGCATGACCAGATCATTCCTTGGGCCATGGCCAAGAAGGTCAACGTGGTACATCGTGCGGACAACCGCATGCTGGCCCAATGGACCACCATCGACTAAGTTGTTTTCATACCCCAGCCCCGCCTCCGTGCGGGGCTGGTTCCCATTACGCTGTAGTCATCCGTTCTACACCAGCCCCCTTGCCGGGCCCTTTCTACACATTAAGGACGACACTGGTCGCGAGTGATCCTCGCGCTCTACCAGGAGACCGCCTATGCTGGTATTTATTATTCGCCGTCTGATCCAGGCTGTTCTGGTGATGCTGACGGTCAGCCTTCTGGCTTTTGTGCTGTTCCGCTACATTGGTGACCCGGTCACCATCATGCTGGGACAGGACGCCACCGAACAAGATCGCGTGGAACTGCGTGCCAGCCTGGGGCTGGACCAACCCGCCCCCGTGCAATTCGGACGCTTTGTGTCCCAGGCCGTACAAGGCGAATTTGGCCTGTCCCTGCGGCAAGCCCAACCGGTTTCCACCCTGCTCAAAGACCGCCTGCCTGCCACCGTAGAACTCTCCGTGGTGGCCGCCATACTGGCCTTGCTGATAGGCCTGCCACTGGGCGTGTACACCGCCTTGAAGCGTAATGGTTTCATGGCGCAAAGCATTCTGGCCTTTTCATTGCTGGGCATATCACTGCCCACCTTCCTGATCGGTATCTTGCTGATCCTGATCTTCTCCGTGCAATTGGGCTGGCTGCCCAGTTATGGCCGGGGCGAAGTCCTGAAGTTTGGCTGGTGGAGTACCGGCCTGCTTAGCTGGGACGGGATCAAGCATTTGATCCTGCCCGCCATCACGCTCTGTTTGTTCCAGCTCACGCTGATCCTGCGTCTGGTGCGCTCCGAGATGCTGGAAGTACTGCGCGCCGACTACATCAAATTTGCTCGTGCCCGTGGCCTGTCGCAACGCGCCATCCACTTTGGTCACGCTCTGAAAAACACCATGGTGCCGGTTATCACCATCACGGGGCTGCAACTGGGCGGCATCATCGCCTTTGCCATCGTGACGGAAACCGTTTTCCAATGGCCGGGCATGGGTCTGCTGTTTATCCAGGCCGTGCAATTTGCCGACATCCCCGTGATGGCGGCCTATCTCTGTCTGATTGCCCTGGTATTTGTTGTGATCAACCTGCTGGTAGACCTGCTGTACTTCCTGGTCGATCCACGTCTGCGCACCCAATTGTCGGGCGCCAAGGGGCACTAATATGTTCGCTAAATTGAAAACCGCCTGGGATAGCGATCTGGTCTGGTCCTGGCGTCACTCGCCCGTCGCCATTGCGGCCACCATCATGGCCTTGCTGCTGTTTATCGGCGCGCTGGGTGCCCGCTGGGTGGCTCCTTACGATCCCTTCGATCTGACCTCCATCGATCTGATGGATGCCTTGCTGGCCCCGGCCTGGTCGGAAAACGGGTCGCCCCAATACTGGTTGGGAACAGACAGCCAGGGGCGTGACCTGTATTCGGCCCTGTTGTACGGGACGCGCACCTCCTTGCTGATCGGTCTGGCCTCGGTAGCCTTGTCCATGGTGGTCGGTATCGTGCTGGGCCTGCTGGCCGGTTACTCCGGTGGCCGTGTGGATGCCTTCATCATGCGTGTGGCCGATGTGCAGCTGTCCTTCCCGGCCATCCTGATTGCCTTGCTGATCGACGGGGTGGCCCGTGCCGTGTTCCCCTTGAACATGCACGATGTAGTCGCCTTCCCGGTGCTGATCGGGGCGATTGCGCTGGCCGGTTGGCCGCAATATGCCCGTACCGTGCGTGGCTCCACGCTGGTGGAGAAAAACCGTGAATACGTACAGGCTGCCCGCGTGATTGGCGTGTCCTCCCCGCGCATCATGTTCAGCCATGTGCTGCCCAATGTGATGGGCCCCGTGCTGGTGCTGGCCACCGTGCATCTGGCCACCGCCATCATCACCGAAGCCACGCTGTCCTTTCTGGGCGTCGGCGTTCCGGCCACCTCGCCTTCTCTGGGCACCCTGATCCGGATCGGTAACGACTTCCTGTTCTCGGGCGAATGGTGGATCACGATTTTCCCTGGCCTGATGCTGGTGCTGCTGGTGCTGTCGGTCAACCTCCTGGGCGACTGGTTGCGTGACGCCCTGAACCCCAAATTGAGCTAAGCCATGACTGCACTCTTAACTGTCCAAGACCTGTGTGTCGAATTCCCGACCCGGCGTGGTGTGCTCCAAGCCCTGGATCATGTGTCCTTTTCCATCGCCCCCGGCGAAGTGCTGGGAGTGGTGGGGGAGTCCGGTGCCGGTAAATCCCTGACGGGTTCCTCCATTATTGGTTTGCTCGATGCCCCCGGTCGCATCAGCGGCGGCCAGATCCTGCTGGAAGGCGAGCGCATCGACAATCTGAACCAGGACCAGATGCGCAAGATTCGTGGCCGCAAGATTGGCGCGATTTTCCAGGACCCGCTGACCTCGCTGAACCCGCTCTATACCGTGGGTCATCAACTGGCTGAAACCATCGTCACGCATCTGCCCTTGTCCTGGAAACAGGCACAGGAACGCGCCATCGAATTGCTGGAAGCTACCGGCATTCCGGCAGCGCGCGAGCGTATCGACCACTATCCGCACCAGTTCTCCGGCGGCATGCGCCAACGGGTGGTGATTGCGCTGGCCCTGGCGGCCGAGCCCAAGCTGATCGTGGCGGACGAACCCACCACGGCACTGGACGTGTCCATTCAGGCGCAGATTATCGACCTGCTGAAAAAGCTCTGTCGCTCGCATGGCACCTCGGTCATGCTGATTACCCACGATATGGGGGTGATTGCCGAGACTGCCGACCGCGTGGCCGTGATGTACGCCGGTCGCATTATCGAGATCGGCCCTGTACAGGACGTGATCCAGAAACCCAGCCACCCTTATACCCGTGGCTTGATGCGTTCCATTCCCAATCTGCACGCGGGGCTGGAGCGTCTGGAACAAATCCCCGGCAGCATGCCGCGCCTGAACGCCATCCCGCCCGGCTGCGCCTTCAATCCACGCTGTGATCGTCGCTTTGATCGCTGCCTGGTCGAACGCCCCGAGCTGTTGCCTGTTCCCCCACAAACACAGGCGGCCTGTTGGCTGCATGCACAGGAGTCCGCATGAGCGCCCCTAAACAAGCCCTGGTCCAGGTCAAGGACGCTGCCTGCTGGTTCGATGTGTCCCCGCCCTTGCTGGAACGTCTGGTCTACCGCAAACCCAAGGTAAACCTGCGCGCGGTCGATGGCGTCAGCTTCACCTTGAACAAGGGTGAAACCCTGGCGCTGGTGGGTGAGTCCGGCTGCGGGAAATCCACCGTGGCCCGTCTGCTGACCGGCCTGTATTCGCTGACACGTGGCGAGATTCTGTTTGATGGCCAGTCCCTGAAAACCATGGACAAGGCCAGCCAAAAATCCATGCGCAAGCGCCGTCAGATGATTTTTCAGGACCCTTATGCCAGCCTGAATCCTCGTTGGCGCGTGGGCCGCATCATTGCAGAACCACTGGTCACCCACACGGACATGAGCCGCGCCCAGCAAGACGCCAAAGTGGCTGAGCTGCTGACGCAAGTGGGCCTGAACCCCAGCGACGCCCAGCGCTACCCGCACCAGTTCTCCGGCGGCCAGCGCCAGCGTATTTCCATTGCCCGTGCTCTGGCCCTGCAACCTGAATTCATCGTCTGTGACGAGCCGACCTCGGCGCTGGACGTGTCGGTGCAGGCACAGGTCCTGAACCTGATGAAGGATTTGCAGCGCGAACTGGGGCTGACCTATCTGTTCATCTCACACAACCTGGCCGTGGTGCATCACGTGGCCGACCGGGTTGGCGTCATGTATTTGGGCCGGATTGTGGAAATTGCGCCACGCGACGATTTGTTCGCGCAGCCTCGCCATCCCTACACCCGGATGCTGCTGGGAGCCATTCCCGACATGAGCGGGGCGGGCAAAAGTCGCATTCCGGTAGCGGGGGAAGTGCCCAACCCGCTGAACCCGCCATCAGGCTGTACCTTCCATCCACGCTGCCCGCTGGCCAATGATCGCTGCCGCCGCGAAGCCCCGGCTTTGCTGCAAACCGGGCAGCACGAAGTGGCTTGCCATGCCGTAGAAGAAGGGCGCGATCAGGCCTGATCGCTTGCGATGCCAACAGTAAAACCGCCCACGGCAACTTGCCGAATGGGCGGTTTTTTCTGATAATTGAGAATTATTCTCAGTTCTCATTGCCCGAATCTCTACCGTTTTCTGGTCGAGCAGGCACCACTGGAACGCATCATGCACAATGCCGCCTTCTCACCCGACACGGAATCGCTCTACCGGAATTACCACGGCTGGTTGCATAGCTGGCTGCGACGCAGGCTAGGTAATTCCTTTGATGCGGCCGATCTGGCCCAAGACGTTTTTGTCCGACTGCTGCAAAAACCCCGTCAATTCGGCAGCGAACCCGAAGCACGTGTGTATTTGCGGCTCATGGCCAATGGCATGTGCGTGGACTTATGGCGACGCCGTCAGATTGAACAAGCCTGGCTGGAAGAGCTGGCCAACCGCCCGGCCGCCCTGGTTCCTTCTGCCGAACACCAGGCCCTGGTGCTGGAAGCCCTGCACGAAATAGACAGCATGTTGCGGACCCTGCCTGCCAAAGTGGGCAATGCCTTTTTCATGGCCATGGCCGACGGCATGAGCAACCGGGAAATTGCAGAGGCGCTGGGCGTGTCCACACGCATGGTGCACCGATACCTTAGCCAGGCCATGCTGTGCTGCCTGAAACTGGAAGCCCGCCATACCGCCGCTGACATGCCCGTGCATCAGGCGTCCAGCCTGCCCGAGCCACGCTGATTACCCGCCCCATGAGCACTTCCGAACTGCATCCCGACGATATGCTGGAGCCCTCGTTTGACGCGCTGGAACAGGCCGCCGAATGGTTTGCCCTGTTGCGCTCGGATGAGGCCTCGGCCCAGGACCAGCAACGCTGGCAAGGCTGGCTGGCCGCTCAGGCCGAGCATCGCAAGGCCTGGCAGTACGTGGAACGCATCAGTGGCCGCTTTGAGCCGATACAAAGCAGCGACAGCCGCCAGGCTGCCGTCCAAAGCTATTGCATGGCCAACCAACGCATGGGGCGACGCCGCCAATTGTTGCTGGGTCTGGGCACGCTGGCAGGCAGCGGATTGGGCAGTTGGCTGGCTTGGCAGCATACGTCCTTGCCCGGCACAGTAATGGCCTGGTCAGCCGAGCATCGCACCGCCCGTGGTGAAGTCCACCAACTGACTTTGCCCGATGGCTCTACCGTTTGGCTCAGCTCCGACACTGCAATGAACCACGACTACCGAGGCAATCAACGGCTGCTCTCCCTGGTTCAGGGTGAAATTCTGATCGATACAGCGGCCGATCCTGCACGGCCCTTTCTGGTCGAAACCCGTCAAGGCTTGCTGCGTGCCTTGGGAACACGCTTTACGGTGCGGCTGGACGGTCAGGAGACTTTTCTGGCGGTGTATCAAGGCGCGGTACAGGTGGACACGGCAAACAAGCGCCAGCAGCACATTATCCATGCCGGTCAGCAGACACAGCTTTCGCGTACCGCGATTGCGGCTACCACTGCTGTCCTGCCCGAGCGACAAAGCTGGACCAAAGGCATCCTCGTCACCGACAACACACCCTTGATCGAGGTCGTGCGCGAATTGCAGCGCTATCGCGGCGGCCACCTTAGCGTTTCACCCGAGGCGGCCCAGCTGCCTGTGATTGGCAGCTATCCCTCCACCGATCCGGACCGGGCCTTGAGAATGCTGGAAGGGGTGCTGCCCATTCGCATCAAACGAACCCTGCCCTGGTGGGTCAGCATTGAACTTGCCGAGCACTGACCTTGATTCAGACACACATTCACGGGCATCAGCCGCCGTGCATGACAAGCCGGTTTACGGGCCTATTCAAGCGGCCCAATGCTTCAAACCGGCTATTTCCACTTTTCCGAGTTCCGCTTTTCCTTGGCGTGTTCGATATACCTGATGAGGGCATCGTTTTACCCGTCTCCTGGCACAAAACCAGAATCTGACCAGGACACATGCAAACCGGCTCGCTCTCGCCGACTACACCGCTTCCAAGGAGCAGAATTCATCATGCCCGGCTATTCCCAGCCTGTCGCCCGAGGGGCGAACTCTTTTGGTGCCATGCACTTTTTCCGACCCGGTTTCAAACTAAGCCCCTTGGCCTGCGTGCTGCAACTTGCCCTGGCCAGCGGTGCATTGAGCCTGGCAAGCTGGCATCCTCAAGCCCACGCCCAAACGATCAACAGTGCGTCTGCCAAACAACAAAGCTACAGCATTCCAGCGGGCCCCTTGAGCACAGCGCTGGCTCGCTTTGCAAGCGCATCCGGCGTACTGGTCGCTGGAGCCGGTGAGCTGGCCAGGGACAGAAACAGCCCAGGCGTTTCCGGCACGTTTTCGCCCCAGGCCGCGCTGGATGCACTGTTGGCCGGTACTGGCCTGACTGCTGTTGCCAGCTCGGATGGCAGCTACCATCTGCGCCAAGTCCCAGAGGCACCTGCCGGTGACGTCACCCAGCTGAGCACCGTAACCGTACGGGGACGACTCGATCCCAGAACCGAAGGCACAGGCAGCTACACCAACGCATCGGCAAGCTCGGCCACGCGCATGAACCTGACTGCACGTGAAACCCCGCAGTCGGTCAGCGTGATCACGCGCCAGCGGCTCGACGACCAGGGTTTGCTCACGCTTAATGACGCACTCAAGCAGGCCACCGGCGTCAAGGTACAAGAAGGCGAAGTGCTGGGCACGACTTATCAGGTCCGCGGCTTCTCGCTGGATACGGCACAGCTTGACGGCGTGCCTGTCTCGCTGGGCGCAGGCGGCTCGGAAGCGGCCGCCGACATGGCCATCTACGATCGCGTGGAAGTGGTACGCGGCGCGGCGGGTCTGTTGCAGGGGGCCGGCAACCCGGGCGGCACGCTCAATCTGGTGCGCAAGCAACCCACCCGTGAATTTGCCGCCAGCGGCAGCGCGATGGTGGGATCGTGGAACAGCTACCGTGTGGAAGCCGACGTCTCCAGTCCGCTCAACCACAGCGGTGATCTGCGCGGGCGGGTGGTGGCCGTGCACGACGACCGCGACTCCTTCGTGGATCACGTCAAGGAACGCAAGGAAGTGCTGTATGGCGCCTTGCAATACGACTTCACTCCCTCGATCACGGCCACCGTGGGGGTGGACCATCAGCGCACCAAGGGTACGCCCAACGGCACTGGCGTCGTCTTCTTTGACGATGGCGGCGATCTCGAACTGCCACGCAGCACTTACCTGGGTGCCGACTGGAACCACCGGGCCACCCGCAGCACCACCGTGTTCGGCGACCTGACCTGGGAGATGGACAACGGCTGGCAGACCAAGCTGTCGGCCAACCGCCAGCACTACGACGTAGACACGGTGTTTCTGTCCGCCTCGGGCGCGGGCGTGGACCGCAACACGCACCAAGGCCCACTCCTGAACTACGCACGAGCCAGCAGCCTGAACCGCACCCAGACCAGCGTGGACCTGTACGCCTCGGGCCCATTCTCCTTGCTGGGCCGCAAGCATGAGCTGGTAGTAGGTGCGAACATGCGCCGCAATCCCACCGAAACCGACCAGGTGCCGCTGCGTGAATACGCCAGCATTCGGCCCGATGTCTTTAACTGGGACCCCACCTCGCTGCCTCCGCCCAATATTGGGCCCTATGAATCGCGCACCGCCACCATCACCAAGCAGTCGGGCATCTATACCGCTGCTCGTCTAAGCCTTGCCGATCCGCTTACCTTGATCGTGGGTGGTCGTTGGAGCTGGTGGGACTACAGCAGCGACAGCACCAATCTGCTCACCGGCGCCAACACGGCCTCCTCGAGCTACAAGGTCAGTGGCGAGTTCACACCGTACGCCGGTCTGATATTCGATCTGAACGATAACTACTCGCTGTACGCCAGCTATACCGACGTGTTCCGTCCGCAAAACGCCATCGATCGCAACGGCTCCTTGCTCAAGCCCATCGTGGGTGCCAACTACGAGGCGGGTATCAAGGGTGAATTCCAGGATGGCCGCGTGCAGGCTTCGCTGGCGGCCTTCCGTATCGAAGAAACCAACCGCGCCCAGACCGATCTGGACGGCCCCAAACCGTGCCCCTATACCACCAGCGACTACTGCTCGATTGCCGCAGGCAAAGTGCGCAGCGAAGGGATTGAGGCGGAGTTGACAGGTGAACTGGCCCCAGGCTGGAATCTGACGGCTGGCTATACCTACAACACCACCAAGTACGTGAAAGATGCGGCCAACCAGGGCAAGCCCTTCAACACGCGCACGCCAGAACATATGTTCAAGCTCTTTACCTCTTACCGCCTGCCCGGCTCGTTGCGCCAGTGGACAGTGGGGGGTGGCTTCACGTGGCAGACCAAATTCCTGTACGAGAACACGGCCGGCACGATCCGTATCGAGCAAAATCCTTACGCCGTGGCTGATCTGATGGTGCGCTACGACTTCACGCCCAAGGTTTCAGCCACCCTCAACCTGAACAACGTGTTCGACAAGAAGTACTACCGTTATATTGCCCACGAACGCGCCTACAACTACTACGGCGACCCACGCAACGTGATGCTGACGCTGCGCGCCCAATATTGACGCTGAACGTGATGAACAAGGTACTCAAGCGCTCTGATCGCAGCGCTCTGGGTATCTTGTGATCTGACGATACGCTGCACTACGGCGCTGCACCAAATGCCATATTCAGGCTTGAGCGCCAGAAGTCATTGGGCCACGAACGGGCTAAATGCAAAAAACGCGGAGTTTGCTGCCAGAGGCAGTGAACACCGCGTTTTTTAATAAAGCCATCAGCGGGCCTGATGCGGCCCGGTGACATTCAATCAGTTCTGGTTCGCAGGTGCGAAATCGGCCAGGTGGCAGGACAGGATGTCGGCAATGGCACGATCATCCAGGCCACGAGAGCGCAGGTCTGCGGACAGGGCGTCCACATCCACACGGGCCAGTGGGCGCTCTGCACCGCGAGGGCGGTCGTCGCGAACCACGCGGAAGTCGTAATCGCGCCGGGCGGTCTTGGCCACTTCGTAGTGCATGACTTCATCCACTTCGTTTTCCGGCGTGAAGGTCAGCACGGTAGGGCGCAGGGAATACAGGTCTTCGGAGTTCATCACGTATTCGGTTGCGCAGATGATGACGGTGTCGCCCTTTTGACAGGTACGGGCCGCCGCGCCGTTCAGGACCACACAGCGCGAGCCGGGTTCACCGAAGATCACGTAGGTAGAAATACGGGCGCCACTGTCCTTATTCCAGATTTCCACAAACTCCATGGGTAAAATGCCCGCTTGTTCGCAGATTTCAGGATCCAGTGTGATCGAGCCGTGATAGTTCAAGTCGGCACCGGTCACCTTGATACCATGCAGCTTGGCACGGACCACTTTTTTCATGACAACACTCTCTAGAAACAGGTCCCCTGTAACGGACACCTAAGCTTGGCTAAAACGCGGCTTGCGCTGCGCCCTTAGCCCGATCAGGGCTGCGGGAAAGACTGCATCATAAACCCAGAAATGCGCGCAAATCCGTTTAGACCCACAGATTTGTACGGGAAAACCACAGCATCAATGATTTGCCTGACGGCCAGTCTGTGCTGTAATCCCCTCTGCCGCGTCGCGCCGGTCTTTTTTATTTTCAATACGATACCGTTTTCCATGCCCAACCTGCTCATCGAGAATATTCACAAACGCTATGGTTCCCTGGAGGTCCTCAAGGGAGTCTCTCTCAGCGCGGAGCCGGGCGATGTCATCAGCCTGATCGGGTCCAGTGGTTCGGGCAAAAGTACGTTTCTGCGTTGCATCAACTTTCTGGAAACGCCCAATTCCGGCCGTATCGTCATCAAGGGCGAGGAACTGAAAACCCGTCTGGACCCCAAAACGGACGAACTGGTTGCGGTAGATAAACAACAGCTCAAGCGCCTGCGCACCAGCCTGGCCATGGTGTTCCAGCACTTCAATCTGTGGTCCCACATGACGGTGCTGGAAAACATTACCGCCACGCCCATTCATGTACAGGGCATGGACAAGGCGCAGGCCATTGCCAAAGCGGAGCTGTATCTGGACAAGGTAGGCCTGTCGCGCGATCTGGCCAAACAATACCCGGCCTTCTTGTCTGGCGGCCAGCAGCAGCGCGTGGCAATTGCCCGGGCGCTGGCGCTGGAACCTGAAGTGATGCTGTTTGACGAGCCAACCTCGGCACTGGACCCCGAGCGTGTGGGCGAGGTTCTGCGCGTTATGCAGAATTTGGCCGAAGAAGGGCGCACGATGGTGGTGGTTACCCACGAAATGAGCTTTGCGCGCAACGTCTCCAGCAAGGTGGTGTATCTGCACGAAGGTCAAATCGAGGAAGAAGGCCCGCCAGAAGAAGTGCTGGTGTCACCACGCAGCCCTCGTTTGGCGCAATTTCTGGCGGCGGGCGGTTCGTCCAAGGGCTAAGGTGCCCGCCTACGGCGCGCAATACGGATTGACGGGTCTGTGACTGGCTATCTGCCCCTTGGGTCGATCGGATCGACCAGTCACCGAGCAATCGCGAAGCAGTAGGTTCGCCAAGCCTGCCAGGATGCGACACGACGGAAACATCGAAAAGCCGGATCGCCGGGCCGCCGGATCGCCGGATCGCCAGACAGCCGAATGTATATCAGCAGGTAAAACAGCCCAAAGACTTCGGCCACACTCTGAGCAGACATAAAGCAAACGGCGCCTTGCGGCGCCGTTATGCATTTGCAACCATCCTAATGAAGCCGCCAACCAGCGGCTTCTGACTACAGCCCTGCTATCAGGACTTGGGACGTGGCATATCAAACAAGGCCAAGTCCGTAATCTCAAAGTAATCGCCAGGACCACCACCACGCAGAATCGGACGTGGGATCGCGGTACGGTAAATGCCGTCCACGATGCTGTTGGGCGACACATGCACACCTACCACTTCGCCCAGCACCATCCAGGTGTTCAGATCCTTACCTTCCGAGTCTTTCAGCTGAAAGTGCGTCGTCACCTTGCACTCCAGCGAGGCATGGCTCTCGCCCACGCGGGGGGCATCAATCAGGCGGGAATCCACAGGCGTCAGGCCCGCGACTTCAAACTCGCGCACATCTTGTTCCAGGCTGGTCATGTTCATGGGTTCGGCCAGATCACGGGTAGCCAGGTTCCAGGTAAAGACGCCGGTTTCAATTGCGTTACGCACGCTGTCTTTGTAGCCCACGCTGGAAAAAGCGATGACAGGCGGGCGATAGTTGAACACGTTGCAGAAGCTGTATGGAGCCAGGTTCAGCACACCTTCCTTGCTTTTGGTGCCAATCCAGCCGATGACACGGGGACCCACAATAGAACTGATCGGGTCGTGGCGCAGTCCATGGCCTTGTGTGGGTTCGTAGAAGTGAAAGTCTTTCTGCACGGTTCTCTCTGTTAATAAACACAACAAACTAAACGGGACTGCGGGAAATCCCGGTGGCCCACTGATATACTTTACAACTAAAATAAAGCCGCTGCAAACCGTTGAAACTCAAGGTTTTACGTATCCTTCCTGCCTTTCAGAACCATCTAGGCACATGAAACATGGAAAATAAGCCCGATCACTGGGCACGTGTAGCTTCTGCTGACCTGGAACACGTGCGCAAATCTGTCAGCGATATGTTCAAGTCGCACCAGCTCAAGCAGCTACGTGCCGATCAGACCCTGCAAACCCGGCTGCGTCACGCCCAGTTTGGTCAGGTCGCCTTGAGCCGCCTGGGCTATGGCGCCGACGTACACATACAACCTGAACACCTGGCCGGTTTCTACCTGGTCCAGATGCCCCAATACGGCACCGCCAAAATTCGCTGCGGTGGCCAAACCGTGGACTCCAGTCCCTACGCCGCCACGATCCTGAATCCCAACGAGGATGTGGACATGGTCTGGCACGCCAATAATGAGCAATTAATGCTCAAGATAGACCGCAATCTGGTGGAACAGGCTGCCCGTGGCATGGGCCTGGACGTAGGCCCGCAAGGTTTGCTGTTTCCGGTACGCCTGGAGGCGCATACCCAGCCTTCCTGGCAAATCATGCTGCGCTACGTGCTGGACTGTGCACGCAACTACGAAGACATTCGCCGCTCGCCGTTGATTATCAACCAGCTGGAGCAATTGGCGGTGACAACCTTGCTGGATCTGCACCCGCCGACTCAGATTCAGGCCCTGAACCCCACTCGCATCCTGCCGCGCCATTTGAAGAAAGTAGCCAGCCATTTGCATGAGCAGGCTCATTTGCCGGTCACGGTAGACGAACTCAGCACCATTGCGGGCGTGAGCTCCCGCACCTTGCAGCAAGCCTTCCGAGACCACTACGGCGTCAGCCCCATGCAGTACCTGCGTCAGGTTCGTCTGGACCGTCTGCGCCACGAACTGATCCATTCCAACGAACCTCACCTGACGCTGGCCGACCTGGCCATGCGCTGGGGCTTTGCACACCAGGGCCGTTTCAGCGCCGAATACCGCAGCCGCTTTGGCGAAACGCCTAGCGAGACCCTGCAACGAGTGCGCGGCGGCCAGCACTAAGCTGACCGCCTCACCCGTCCTCTCACCCCTTCAAGATACGCTGGGCTGCCAGATAGCCGGATTGACCACCCAGGCCAGGGCCTGGATGCACCGACGCACCAATTTGATGCAGATTGCGCCAGGGCGTGGTGCCACTGCGCGCGTTCTTGTGTCCTGCAAAAGGACGCATGAAAAAGAACTGATCCGGTGAGCACACCCCGCTATACGGATCGCCCCCCACCAGATTCATGTTCAAGGCTTCCAGATCCGCCGGGCTGACACTACGACGCCCGATAATCTTGGCAGCCAGGCCAGGCATGACGGTTTCCAGACGGGCCTGAACGCGATCGGCCATCGCCTCGCGCACGGCTTCGTTCCAGCGTCCATCCGCTGGCACAGGAATCTCGCCCGCTTCATCGCCTTTGATGTGACGCGGCAGCTCCTGCATTTGTACCCATAGAATCCAGTGCCCTTCCAGTGCACGAGTCACATCCACCGCCACCGGCTGGCCCACGGCCAAGGTCGGTTTGGCAGGCAGATAGCCATTGCTGGCCGTCACCACCGAAGAGCACACCTGCTCCATGCTTTCCGTCACATGCACCATAGGGACATGGCGCAGTTCCGGGTCAAGCCAGTCGGGCGGGGAATTCAAGGCAAAGTGTATCTGCATGCCGCCCCGACCATAGTGATAATCCTGGGCGGACTTCAACAGCTCGGGTTCTACTTCCGGCAACAAGTCGCCGTACAGCTGACCGGGCGTCACATTGCAGACCACCGCACGGCGGGCCAGATAGCGCTGCGTACCCACACACACGCCGGTGGCTTTATTGCCTTCCACCAGCACGCGATCCACATGGGAATTGGTCAGTACCACCCCACCTGCTTCTTCAATAATGCGGGTAAAGGCTTTCACAATCTGATAACTGCCACCTTTGACGACAGGCATACCGCCACTGACCACGGCACTGAACGTCAGCTTGCCGATCAGGGCCGAGCTGGCTTCATCCGGGCCCAGGCCGCTATGCAATACCCAGGGCGCAATCATGGCGCGGGCCAGGTCGCTGCGCAGTTCGCGCATGGCCCAGCGCCGAAAGCTTTCCAGCGCTTGCGAGCCAAAGGACATCAAGCCATCCAGACCCCGTTCGCGCCAGGCACCAAAGGCCAGTTTGGCCATGGGCCAACGGTAAGGCTCACCGCCCAGCAAGCCAAATACCAAACCGGCATCCGGGCCAAACATGCGAGCCGCCATGGCACCCAAGGCATCGCCTTCACCCGGCATCAAGTCATTGAAGCGACGTACGGTGTCGTCCATATCCTGACGCAAGGCCAGCGACGGGCCACCAGGAATGGCCAGACCCGTGCTGTATTCGCCTTTGACAAACTCCAGACCGGCTTTGGCCAAGGGTTCAGCCAAAGTGGCATAGGATGCACCGCCCATGAACAAGGGATACCAACTGGACAGAACATCATGGGTAAAACCGGGGAACAGCTCTTGCGTACGGATGCAGCCCCCGGCCACCGCATTGCGCTCCAGCACTGTCACCGACAAGCCACGTTGGGCCAACAAGGCGGCACAGGTCAGGGAGTTCATCCCGCTGCCGACAATGACTACATCAGCGCTGTGCGCATCACTCATTTCAACGGTCTCCGCTAGGCGTGGTCAGGTTGGCGAAACGGCCACGGTGAAACACCGCAGGCTCGTGTTCGGTCAGCGTGGTGTGGCGCACCACACGGCCAATAAACAAGGTGTGGTCGCCACCTTCATGCTGACGGTAGTTCTCGCACACAAAGGTCGCCACACAGTCGTCCAGCAAAGGCACGCCTTCTTCACCATCCACATGCGAGACCAGGGCAAACTTGTCCTTGACCTGGGAGTTGGCAAACCCCAGGGCCACGGGCACTTGTTCCTGGCTGATCACGTTGATCGCAAAGTGGCTGCACTTCTCGAAAATTTCCAGGCTGGGCGAGTGATTCACCAGGCTCCACATCACCAGGGGCGGCTCCAGCGACAGGGACGTAAAGGAGTTGATGGTCAGACCCACCGCCCGGCCATCGGGACAACGAGTCGTGACAATGGCCACACCCGTTGGAAAATGGCCCAGTGCCTGGCGAAACGCACGGCTATCGACCACATTCAGATTGGACGGTGTGGGTTTGGCGTCAGCGGCTGCCAACGCTTGGGCAGACACGGCCTGCCGCTGGGCAGCGGTTTGGGACGAGGAGTCTTGCAGCGTTGCGGTGGGGGTCATGATACGTCTCCTTGAATACTATCTATCAGGCAGCCACAGATTGGCTGCGAGTCTTCTCGATCAATGCCTGAGCGGCACTCAGATCTTCCCAGGCCGGGAACAGAACCGGTGGGTGGTTGAAACTGTTGGCCAGGAAATGAGCCAGGGCGGGCGATTGCTGAGCCGAGGTCAACAAGGCAAAAGAAGAGTCGGTTGGTGGCTTCAACATGGAGTTGGTCCAGCGCACCACCAGATTGGCGTAATCCCAGTAACGCTCGAACGTTTCCTGCATCCAGTTACGGTCAAACGCGCCTTCACCACGTTGCAAAATGCTGTCCAGATACACTTGGGCGGCTTTGGCGGCGTTGTTGGAACCTTGGCCGGTAATGGGGTCGTTCACGACCACGGCATCACCCAGACCCAGCACCATGCGGCCCGAAGGCAGCGTCAGCACAGGTTTACGAACTGTGGGAGGGAAAGCACCGGACAGGTAACCCTGAGCGTCAGTCAGTTCCACATTACGGGCACGATCGCCTTCCCAAGGCAGGAATTCGCGCAGGAAAGAAACGCTTTGCTCCAAATGAGCTTCGGGCGTCTTGGCATCGCGGAAACGATCCAGTGGGCCACCGGGCACGCCTTCGAACACCATGATGTCGCAGGGACCGGACAGAGTCAGCGAGGGGAACACAAAGTATTCGCCCACACCGGGGATGAAGTTAAAGGACACGCGCGAGTATTCAGGCGTAGGCTCCAGACCATGTACATAGGTCAGGGCCAGGGCGCGCTGAGGCTTGTCGTACATGGAACGCTGATCGTCACGCTCGAACAACTTGACCACTTCGCCTTTACCGGCAGCCAGCATGGTCAGGTCGTACTCCTGGGTGATGCGCTCCAGTTCGGCCACGCCCACATCTTCCATGATCAGCTTGCCGCCACGCTGCTCGAACAGTTCCAGCCAGTAAGGCATTTTCACGCGCTGGTCAGTTGCCTGGGCTTCACGATCCAGACGGCCGCTCCAGTCCACGGCTTTGGTGTCAGGCTGTTCAGGGTTGGGCAGAGCAAAGCCAATGCCTTGTACAGGCGGGCATTCGTCGTCCCAGAAATTCAGGCCCAGACGGCGCTCTACGTCCAGCGCCTCGGCAAACATGCACTGGCTGGACATCACGCGGCCACCACGAACATCGTCGGGGCTGCGGTTGGTGAAAACGGCTACGTCGTAGCCCTTGGCCAAAAGACCGAATGCAACGGGCATGCCAGCCTGGCCAGCGCCCACAATAGCAACTTTACGCATGATTTTTTCCTTCTGAGGGAGCTAAGGACGCCACTGCGGCGGCGTCCTGGTTTTTCTTATTCAGCCAATTTGGGAATGGCGGGTACACCTTGCTCGGGTCCCATGGCCGAGTAGCCGCCATCCACGGCGTAATCGGCACCGGTCACGAAACTGGCGGAATCCGAGAGCAGGAAGGACACGACTTCGCCCACTTCCTGGGGATCGCCCACGCGGCCCAGCATGTGAAATGCCGAGGCCACGCGGTCGGTCTTGGCACGGTCACCGCCCGTCAGCTCGTCCATCACGCGCGACCAGATCCAGCCGGGCGAGACCGAGTTCACGCGGATACCGTCTGGAGCAAAGTCCAGCGCCATGCTGCGTGTCAGTTGCAACAAGGCAGCCTTGGAGACCGGGTACAACCAGCGCCCGGTTTGAGCAATCGAGGAGGAGATCGACGTGAAGTTGACGATGGAACCACCACGCGGCAACAAGGGACGCACCGCCTTGGCCGCCTGCACGGCGCTAACCAGGTTGATGTCCAGAGCCTTGAGCCAGTCAGCACGGCTGGACGCCATGCCTTCATCCAGATAGGAACAGGCCAGATTGACCAGACCATCCACACGGCCAAAATGCGCCTGCACCTGCTCGATGGCGGCATTCAGGCTGTCATCGCTGGTAATGTCCACTTCCCAGAATTTGGCTTTGGCGGCATCGTTGCCTACGGCTTTCTGGCCACCTGCGGCATCAATATCAAACACGGCCACACGTGCGCCGTAGCCCATCAGCACCTCGACCACACCTGCGCCTACACGCGTTGCGCCGCCGGTAACGATGACTACCTTATCCTTCAGTCCTTTCATGTCGCTCTCCTGCCGCGGGCCCTTAGAACGGAACCGCTACTTTTACAAAAAATTGTTTTCCTTCGGGACGACCACGTACGCCCAGATCCTGCTGGTACTTGGCCGTAATCAGCAGACCCTTGTCATTGGCATAACGCAGGCTGGGACCAATGGCGAAGGCACGAGCCTTGCTGTCACCGGCCATGGGGCCACGGTCGCTTTCAATCTGTTGATAGGCGTAACCACCCACACCCAGCACCAGCCCATTGCCAAAGCCCCAACCCACGGCGTAATCGGCGTGAATGGCTTTACCCGTACGCGTTTCGGTGTCGCTGTTGCGGAAGTTGAAGTCCACCATCATCTTCAAATCCAGGTTGATGCCGCTGGGCTGCATGTAGCTGAACGCAGCAGCGGGCTGAATGGCCCAGTAGTTGCGGCCCAGGTTGGCGCTGTCGGTCACTTTATAGCGGCCAGTCGGGGCAACAAAGTCCACTCCCAGGATGTAGTGCATCTTCTCGCTGGGGTGAAAGCCCAAGGCCGGACCAAACACCACGTCACCCAGACCGCTACGGCGCTGGGACTGACCGGCGGCCTGTGCCTTGACGGTCAGCAAGGGAGCCAGGGCGTGGAACGCCAATTGGCCGCCAAACACCTGCTGGTCCGTCACCCAGACCAGACGCGGCGCAACCATTGCCACATCGACCTTGAAGTCAGGAATAGGCAACTTGTCGCCGTTCTTGTCACGCACCGAGTCGTAACGCATGGCACCGCCGTACATCAGCAAGTGCACTCCGGGTGGCGGCAGGGCACCACTCATGAAGTTTTCCAAACCATCGGGATAAATAGGCAGGCCGTTGCCCTCAATGGCACAGGCCGGGCCTGCGCCCAATACCCCTGCACCCAGAACCACTGCTGCTATTTTTTTATTGATGTCCCCCACGTCCGTTCTCCTTTTGTTTTTTAGGTATGACGATGGAGCCAATGGTAGAAGTGCTCTTTTTGTCGGTATATCCACTTTGCGCAGCGCCTAGCCAATAAGCGCAAGAAGCCGCAAAAGCAGGGAAAACCCCGATTTGGTTTAGATTTAAAGGATGACGATCAGTAAGGCCGTTAAACGCTGTGTTTCAACGGGTATCTGAGATAATTCCTCGCTTCCCACCCAGTAAATAATCAATATCACCTGGGCCTGAACACCCAGGACGGCGAGCGATGTGTAATACCGTCGTCGTGGACCTGGCCACAAACACGCCGCTTCATCTCGATGAGCCCAACTCTCTCTTTTGCTGAATCCCGATTCAGCCAGCCTTTGCTTGGCCGCCGTTTTGGTGCCTCGGCCTTTATTACTTTTGCGGTGCTGGCCGTGATGGCTACGTGGGCCATTTATTGGCTCACCCCCATGATCTCGGACGACTTCAATTACGCCAACAAAGGCATTGCATGGACGTCGATCAAGCAACATTATCTGCAATGGAGCGGTCGTCTGGTCTCGGATACGCTCTCCAGCGCCATGCTCACGCTGGCTCCGGGATGGCTGAAAGCCACACTGAATACAGCGGCCCTGTTTGGCCTGGTCACGGTACTGACAGCACTGGGGGCCCAACTGGCCGGACGAGCCTTGCGCCCGTCTTTACTGCTGCTGGTGTTCACCTTGTATTGGCTGGTCAACCCCCATCTGGGGCAAACCACATTCTGGTTGGTAGGCGCCGCCAACTACCTGTGGCCCAATCTGTTCAACTTTGGTTTTGTGCTGGCCTTTATTTACTACTTGCAAAAGGGCAAGCCCTCTGTGATCACAGGCTTGGCGCTCTGCCTTCTGGGCCTACTGGCCGGTTGTTCCAATGAAAACACCGGCATTATCAGCTGGTGTTTGCTGGCGTATCTGGGCCTAAGGCACTTTCAGCGCACAGGTTCGCTCGGTTCATGGCATCTGGTTTGGTTGCTCTGTATGGGGCTGGGAGTCGCCGTGCTGGTCCTGGCGCCGGGCAATCAAGCACGCGCAGAGGTCTTTGCTCATTGGTATGACCAGCCTTTCTTATGGCGCATTGGGGAGCATTTTGGTCGTCGTTTCCCGGACGCCCTATTGCGGTACTGGGGGGTGATTCTAGTGATGCTGGTTTGGCGCTTTGCCATAGGGCCTGCGTCTTCTGAATCTGTACGCCGGGCAATGTGGCTGCTCATTGGCGCATCACTTCTGGCCAATGCCATTCTGGTTCTGGCACCTAATATCCCCAAGCGAGCCTTGAATGGCGGCTTGATGTATCTGCTGGTGGCCTTGTCTATTTACGGACATGATTTATTGGCGCAAGGGCAACGCGCTATACCTATGCAGCGCAACCTGTTAGTAACCTTGGGGGCCTGCGGCACGCTATGGCTGGTATCCAGCGGATTAATGCTGCGCAGCTATCACGGCACCTGGGAGCAGGATCAGGTACGACGCGCTATCTTGGCCGATGCCCACAAGCATCAGCGTCATCACGTAAAACTACCCAAGTATTTTTTCCTGCCCACGTTGCGTTCGCGGGATCGCTTCGATATGCACTTTGACCCCAAAGCCATGGCCCGATACTTCCGCAGCAAGGCGGTGATCAATGAATATGCCGTCAATCAGCACTATGACCTGGAGACGGGGGCTCCTCCAGCCAAGCCTTAGAGCGATTACGCTGTTAGTAGATGACTGCTCCGATACCTCAGCCCAACCGCACAGGCTACTAATTTGCCCCCCCTCGGACTATGAAAAGAACCGCCTTTTAGCCATGTCTGTTTCTTGACGATGCCTGGTGAAAATCAATAGTATGGTGCTTTGAGCAGACGCTCAGAAGTCGACGATTTTTTAACAGGCAAGCTGTATGTCTTCATCTGCTTCTTGCGGCGCTTCCATCAAGGACACGCTACGTCAGATTCCCTCTTTGAAAGCCCCTTTGCCAGAGCTGGATTTGGCTGACATGCCAGCAACTCCGGAGCAAGCATTTGCCTTGTGGCTAAACGAGGCCTTAGCTGCAGGGATTAGAGAACCACATGCCATGACCTTGTCCACGGTAGACGAACACGGCTGGCCTGATGCTCGCGTGCTTATTTTGAAGAATGTGGACGCGGAAGGCTGGCATTTTGCGCTTAAGGGCAATAGCCCCAAGGCCCGGCAGTTGGATTATCACCCTCAGGCAGCACTGACTTTTTACTGGCCTGCACTAGGCAAGCAAATTCGCCTGCGTGGTCATGTTCATCTTTTGCCGGAACAGATTTGTGCTGACGATTTTCTAGGCCGGCCCCTAGGCTCACGCGCCAGTGCGATTGCGTCCAGGCAAAGCGAAGTTCTGCACGATGAGACTGAACTTCATCAGCGCTTGAAGGAAGCACAGGTTTATTTGGATACTCATCCCGATCATGTGGAACCAGGCTGGCGCGTCTATGCACTTACCCCTCACATAGTGGAGTTCTGGCAGGGTGCATCAGACCGAAATCACAAGCGTTTGCGCTACACCCGTAATGCGCAAGGCCTGGAGTGGGCAACCGTTCGGCTTTGGCCTTGAGCAACAAATATAAAGGCGAACCGCGCAGGTTGATGCATGACCTTAACAAGGCACGCGATTTCATCAATCTCCAACCGTACTTCTTCAATAAGCCAGCATAGTTAAAAACACCGTCAAACCCGAGTGTGTGTCCAGCTTGTTCAGGCATAGATCACTACAAATAAAAAACCCCGCTCTCCCAAAGGAAAGCGGGGCCAAGACTGTAGTGAGTCTCTTGCTGCGTATTACTTGGCAGCGCTCAGCTCTTTGATCTGCTCGCGGAAGTAGGCCAGCGCAGCTTTACCGTCGATGCCCTTCTTGTCAGCGGCCTTGATCCAGTCTTCTTCAACAAAGGCCAGACGCTCTTTCAGCTGATCAGCCGCTGCACCTTCAATGCGCAGGGTCTTCAAGCCAGCTGCAGTGTGCTTTTCAATGGCCTGTTGCTCAGCCACTTGCCACTTGGAACCGAAGTCATTGGCAATCCATTCGCCGCTGATTTTCTCGATAGCAGCACGGTCGGCTTCCGACAGACTCTTCCACTTGCGCTCGTTCATGAACATGTACTGGCTGGATTTGCCAAAACCACCTTCCACGGACACGGCAGTCTTGACCAGCTTGTCCAGTTTCCAGTTATCCAATTGGTCGTACTGGAAGTACATACCATCGATCACACCACGCGACAGCATTTCGTAGCTGTCCGATGCAGGCGCGTTCACGGTCACGATACCCAGCGCTTTACCGATGGCATCAAACAAGGGGCTAGGCGAGCGCAGCTTCTTGCCTTTCAAATCGTCAATGCTTTGCACATTGTCCTGGCTGGTGAAAATAACGGTCGCGGGGCTGGTCCACATACCCAGCAGTTTCACGCCCCTGTGCTCGTTGGCACCCATCATGAATTTTTCGTAGGTGCGCCAGTAGGCAACCGAGTTCACTCCGCCATCATCCGTGGTGAAAGGCAGTTCAGCAAATTCGATCAGCGGGAAGCGGTTAGCCGTGTAGCTGTGTACCGACATGCCCATATCAGCAATACCGTTACGCACCAGATCCAGGTGAGCCTGAGGCTTGCCCAGCGCGTTGATGAATTCCACCTTCACGCGACCTTCCGTGGCTTTTTCCACTTCCTGGGCCCAGGGCTCGAACATATTGGTCACAATAAAGTGGCCTGGAGGCATCCACTGGGAAAACCGCAGGGTGGTAACTTCAGCCGCAACCGAAGGCATGGTCGGTGCCAGGGCTGCTGCAGCCAGGCCCAGGCTCAAGGCCAATTTTTTGAAAACACGCATCTCGACTCCTCGTAAATTATTTTGCTGCCGGGCCACTACAGCCCGGCGTCTTGGCCACTTGATGGGACGTTAAGCAGGTCCTGGACCTGCACACCCGGCGGCTTTACTGCTGCCCGGATCACAACTGCATCCGGGCCGGGTTTACATACTGTTCGGGACAACCAGAACAATCCAGGGGACAAACACCAGCAAGAGCAAACGCACGATATCCATCATTACAAAGGGAGTCACACCCCGAATAATGGTGCCCAAAGGAACATCGGGCATCACGTTCTTGATCATGAAAATGTTCAGACCCAACGGAGGGGTAATCAGACTGATTTCAGCAGCCACCACCACGATGATGCCGAACCACACCAGATCAAAGCCCAGAGAGGCCACAATCGGGTAGAAGATAGGCACCGTCAGCATGACCATGGACATGGTTTCCAGGAAACAACCCAGAACCAGGTAAATCGCGCAGATGATCAGAATCACCACAATGGGCGACACATCAATGCCCTGGATGAAACCCAGCAACTGATTAGGCAAACCAGCCACGGTCAGGAAGTTGGTAAAGACCAGCGCACCAATCACCAAAGCAAACATGATGGCCGTGGTTTGAGCGGCTTCAATCAGCACCGTCAGGTACATGCGAGGCTGCCAGCCACGACGCTTCAGGGTCAGCAAGAAGGTCGCTGCAGCGCCAATACCCGCCGCTTCTGTCGGGGTGAAGACACCCCCGTAAATACCGCCCATGATGACGATGAACAGCACGGTAATGGCCATCACGCCTTTGGTCGCCTCAAAGCGCTCGCGCCAGCTAGCTTTTTCGCCAGGACGGCCCAGATTCGGGTTGATCGCGGTAATGATCATCACCGTGATCAGGTACATCAGCATGGCGATCATGCCGGGCAAAAAGCCTGCCGCAAACAGCTTGCCAATGTCGGTTTCGGTCAGAATCCCGTAGACCACCATCATCACGCTGGGTGGAATCAGAATGCCCAGCGTGCCGCCTGCCGCAATACTGCCGGTAGCCAGACGGTCGTCGTAGTTGTACTTGCGCATATTGGGCATGGCCACACGACCCATGGCTGCGGTGGTGGCCATACTGGAGCCACAGAGTGCACTAAAGGCACCACAGGCAACAATCGTGGCCATCGCCAGACCACCACGCAGGTGGCCAATAAAGGCGTGAGCGGCTTTGTACAGGTCCTTGGACAAGCCCGAGGCATTGACCAGATTACCCATCAAGATGAACAGCGGCAGCACGGTAAAGCTGTAGCTCATGGCCGTGTCGTAGCTGGTCTGCGCCGCCATGGTCAAGGCCGCTTCCATGCCGGTAAAGAAGGCAAAACCCAGCGTACCAACCAGCAACATGCCCCAGGCAATGGGCAAACCCAGAAATAAGCTACCCAGAAGGACAGCCAGTCCGATAATAGAAATCAACATGAAAAAACTCCGTCTTTATCGGCTTGGAGAGCTAAAAATCTTGAACAGGGAAGCCACAGTGGCAATGCCGGTCATGGTGGCGATGATGTAGGCAAACGGGGCAATAGGCACTTGCAAGGCGTTGCTCATATCGCCGTAGTCGGCCAGCTCGTTGGCGTGACTCCACAGGTAGACAGTCAGCACGGCCAGCATGACGGTAGAGACCACATTGATCACGAATTGCTGGATACGACGCGCCACTGGACCTAGCCAGGCGTCAATCAAACTGACGGTCAGGTGTTGCTGGTGCCAGGTAACACGCGGCAAGGCCGCAAAAATCAGCACGCCCAGCAAGAGTTCGCTGGCTTCATAAGCGCCCAGCAAAGGGGCGTGAAATACATACCGGCCTATCACGTCCACGGTAGTGATCCCTGTCATCAGGATCAAGATGACCACACAGGCAGCATCCAGAATTGTCTCTACAACTCGTACTACTCCACGTGAACGCACCAGCTCCATTCCTGGCAGATCGTCGTTCATTACAGCTCCACTCTTTTTGGCCAGCGAAGGCCCGTTTTTTGGGTCATCATGCACCCCGAAAAATCGACGCGCATTGTTATATTTCTGTTCTAAATAGTTTATAGATGAACAAATCCAGGTAAATAGAAAGAAACCCTTAATTCCATCCAAAATCATGGAATCGTGGTTTCTATCTCACATAGCAAGAAATACGGTCACAAACTGCCTCGCTTGTCCTGTGCAAGAGCTGATAAAAACTGCCGGAACAGGCGTGAGTCATGGCTTGGCGCAATGTCGAGCAGGCGAACATTGGCTTTAAGAAGGGCAATAAAAGAATCAGCCCACTAGCAATCAGGCAGCATCCGGACCGGTAGCCAAACCCTGAGGCCCAGGTGTTTCATGTGACAAAAAGAGAGCCGAAAATGAACAGGCCTCTCACGTGTTGGACATACTTCCATGCGATGCGAGCAAGCCTGAAACAGCAACTTTTGACACCAAAAACCGGGGATAAAAAGCCAAAATCGGCCTCTGCGACAAAGAAAAAAACTTAGGCAGCAAAAAATCCCGGCACCGCTGACCAGCCGCCACCAATCAAGACGGTCCCTTCAGCCGTTTGTTTAAACGACACTCGCCGTCAGACATGCTGGAACAGATAGTCCATCAAGGGGGCTGTGCCATCCAAAAGCAAAAACCCCCTTGGAAAACCAAGGGGGTTTTATATGCCGTCAAGCAAATGGACTCGCTCCTGAACGCACTCAAAGCGCGATCACGGGCAGTCCCCTTGCCCATCAATCAGATCGTCAGCGTACCCACGCTGGCACCACCGCAGACATACAGGGTCTGACCCGTGATGAAGCTGTTTTCAGGGTCCGAGAAGAACAGGGTGGCGCGGCTGATGTCATCCGCACGGCCCAGACGCTTCACAGGGATCGCGGCAGCCAGCTTGGCTTCGCGCTCGCTACCGGCTTCGACCACGTCGTAGAACATATTGGTAGTGATGGGACCGGGGGCAATCACGTTGACGGTAATGCCTTGGTCCGCCAGTTCCAGCGCCCAGGTACGGGCCATACCCAACATGCCAGCCTTGGTAGCGGCATAGGCAGTACGGGTTTGCAGACCCAGCGCACCCCGCGAAGACATCAGCACGATGCGGCCAAAGTGGCGCTCGCGCATGCCAGGAACGACCACCTGGGTAATCTGCAAGGCAGCACCCAGGTGAATCTGGGTCAGACCCTGCAAGTCTTCCAGCTTGACCTCGTCCAGCAAGGCCGGCCAGATCACGCCTGCGTTGTGGATGAAGTGGGTCACTTCAAAGCGCTCGGCAATATCCTTGGCGGCTTTTTCGGTTGCTGCTGCATCCAGCAAATCCACCTGCACGCAGTGCAGACGCTCGTGCGTCCAGGGCAGGACATTGCGCGCCATGCTGATCACGGTGTAACCCTGATCCAGCATCTTGCGGCAAATGTCTTCACCAATACCGGTGCTGCCGCCCGTCACAATGGCGGTGTATTGAGCTTGTGTCATCTTGATTGTCTCCAGGCTAATTCAGGGCGCAGGGCGCGCCACCAGCACGGCTACGCCGCCAGCATCCAGCTCCAGACTCAGGCGCACTTTCTCGTCCGCCTGCCCGCCTTCGGGCAAGTGGGCGATGGCAAAAGGGCCGCAATCCAGGGCAACTGTGCCGATACGCCAGGGCAGTCGTGCCTGAAAGTAGGGTTCATTGCTGTGATGCAAGGTGGTCGTGGCCTGCAGAACACCCGTGTCGGCAACGGCCTGCCAGTTCAGCGTCGTGTGCAAGCAATGGCCGCACACATCGCGGGCGGGATACTGCACCGTGCCGCAGGACGGGCACACTTGCAGGGCGAATTCGCCGCGTTGGGCGGCTTCGGTCAGTCCGGCTGCCGTGGCGCTGCGTGCACCCGGTGGCAAGATTTGGGTGTCGCTCATGACTGCCCCCGTTCCAGCAAGGCCGCAGCAGTACAAATGCCGCGGTCGTAATTAATCATGCCAAAGCCGGACACCAGGCCGATGCGGGCATTGGCCACTTGCGTGTCGCCTGCGGTATCCGTCAATTGGCGCAAGGCCTGAACCAGTCCCAGGTAGCCGCCTGCTGCACCGGCCTGGCCTACCGATAGCTGTCCGCCGCTGGTATTGAAGGGAAAGCTGCCGTCCACGGTAAAGGTGTTCTTGCGGATGAACTCAGGGCCTTCGCCCTTGGCGCAGAATCCCAGGTCTTCAAACTGCAGGACGTTGATGACGGGGTAGTCATCGTAGGTTTCCATGAAATCCACGTCTGCCGGGGTGAGGCCCGCATGTTCGTAGAACGCATCCTTGTCCATGGCCCAGCCACCGCGATGCTGCACAGGGTCTTCAGGGAAAGCGTTGTGACGCTCGATGGTAGAACGGATACGCACATAAGGCAGGCCCAGTGCTTCGGCCTGTTCACGACGCATGACCAGATAGCCTTCGGCTCCAGCACACGGCATCACGCAGTCAAACAAGTGGATGGGGTCAGCAATGACGCGCGCCTCCATGTACTGTTCCAGCGTCAGCGGTTTTTTCATCAGGGCATGCGGGTTGCGCAGCGCATTATCGCGCTGGGCGACGCACAGCTTGCCGAAATCTTCACGCGTGGCACCGTAGTGACGCATGTAGTAGTCCGTCAGCAGCGCAAAGCTGGCGTTGGGGCCACCAGCACCGTATGGGTAGACGGCATCCTGCGAGAAACGCGAGAAGCCCGACACCGTGTTCTTGAAGGATTCACGGTGGTTGGTATCACCCGCAATACACGCCACGATGGACGCATCGCCACACTGCACGGCGCGGGCCGCACGACGCATGGCCACCACACCGCTGGCCCCACCCATGGGGATATGGTCCAGCCAGCGTGGGCTCATCTGAAAATGCTGCATCACGCCTACGGCAGTGTCCGAACCCAGCGTGAAGCTGGATACACACACACCATCGACGTCGGCTTTTTTCAGGCCGGACTGGGCCAGCAACTGGCCCAATGCCGCACCCAGCCACCAATGCGCGGTCTGCTCGGAATGGCGCTCGTAGGGGATGGTCACCGGGGCGACCAGCACCACATCGTCATAGCCCTGGCGGGCTGCTTGCGGCAAGGCCATGGGCTTAGGCCTCCTGACGTTTTTTCAGGTGATTCGTGTTCACGCAGGCCGGGTTTTCCAGCGCAGCCAGAGCAACCGTTTTCAGTTCACCGCGCTGGATCTTGTTGGTCGAAGTCAGCGGCAGGGCATCCACAAACAGAACGTAGCCGGGCACCTTGAAGTAGGCCAGCTGGGTCAGGCCCCACTGCACCATTTCCTGGGCAGCCTGTTCGCGCTGTTCCTGGGTTTCAATTGGGTTGTGCGGCACCACCAGCGCCATCACTTCGTCGCCACGGATGGCGTCGGGCACGGCGGCCACGGCAATGGAGCGCACCAGCGGGTGCTGCTGCATGATGTTTTCCACTTCCACGGCAGCGATGTTCTCGCCACTGCGACGGATCACGTTCTTTTTGCGGTCCACAAAGTGCAGATAGCCTTGTTCGTCGCGGCAAACAATGTCGCCCGTGTGGAACCAGCCGCCTTCCCAGGCTTCGTCGGTTGCTGCCGGGTCTTTCCAGTAGCCGGAGAAAAAGCCGTAGCGTGGGTTGTCACCGGCCGAGCGCACCAGCAATTCGCCGTTTTCACCGGCTTGAGCGGGTTCGCCATCGTCCTTGCGCAACAGCACTTCCACCACGGGCATTTCCTTGCCAAAGCAGGAGGTGCCGATAAAGCGGGGCTCGTGATTGGCGATGATGCTGGCACCCGCGCCGGTTTCCGTCATGGCCCAGGCTTCCAGCAGGGGGAAACCAAAGCGTTCTTCAAAGATAGGATGCAGACCACGGTCCACACCAGCGCCAAAACCAAAGCGCACATTGTGTTGACGGTCTTTTTCGCTGGCCTCGGCCTTCATCAGGATGGCAGGCATCACACCCAGGTAATGCACCACGGTTGCGCCGGACTCGCGCACCGAATCCCACCAGCTACGTGGGTGGAAACGGTCCAGGGAGATCAGGCAGCCGCCGGTCTTGATCATGGCCATGGTCGAGCAGGCCATCGCATTCATGTGGAACAGGGGCAGCGGAGTCAGCATGCGCTCTTTGCCATGCTCCAGCGAAGCCAGACCACCAATGTCGCGGTACCACTCGCCAGCATAATGGAAGTACTGGTTGGACAGCATGCAGCCCTTGGGGCGGCCTGTGGTACCGGAGGTGTACAGCAAGGCACATTCGCTGTTTTCATCAGGAATGTCACAGGAACGGGAGGCGGCGCGCTCCACCATCGGAGGCACATCGCCATCGGCCATGATGGCAAAAGGCTGACCAGCACGCTGAGCCGCTTCCACCAGATCCTGGTGACGGCTGGGCAGGGCAATGGCCATGATCATTTCCGAATGGCCGATCAGGTATTCCAGCTCGGCAGCGCGCAAATCAGGATTGATTGGCACAATCGACACGCCCAGGCTGTTCAGTGCGAACCAGTGCAGGAAGAACACGGGGCGGTTCTCCAGCAGGATGCCGACGCGGTGGCCGTGGCCGTAGCCAGCAGCGGCGTAGCCGGCGCGCAAGGCGTCGATACGCTCCAGCGCCTGACCATAAGTCAGCTCGCCCGCTTCAATACCGTAGATCTCGGCGGTCTCAGGCAGGGTACATACAAAGGGCTTGTCGCCCCATTTCTGGGCGGTGTCTCGAAAAGCCTGGTAGACCGTGGTGTTGGCCATCAAAAATTCTCCTGTCCTGTCACATAAACAACTGGATATTGCCGAAAGGCGCGTCGCAATTGAGCAGATCCACCCGTTTCAGACGGATCTTCAAGGCGTCGTCCTGGCGCACCAGGGTGTAGGTATTCCAACCCACATAGATATCTTGGTTGTCGCCACGCGTTTCCGTGTAATGGAAGGCGCAACGCACGGTGTATTCGCCTTTTTCCTCGTCCATGCTTTCCACAGTGGGTTGCTGGAGCAGGTGATGGCTACGGCTTTTGGGCTGCTGGGAAAAGGTACGGCGGCCTGCCAGACGTTCCACACGGATACGCAGCAAGAGCTTGTCCTCGTGCATCAGGGACGCGTGTAAACGGGCGTCCTGCTGATCGTGCACCAGCGGCATCCAGTAGTAGCCATCCTCGGTGAACAGGTCGAGCCATTGCTCGTAGCGCTGCTCATCCAGCAGGCGGGCTTCCGCATACACAAAATCGATAAGGGCCTGACGGCTGATTTCGCTCATGGTTATTCCTCTTCTTTCTTGGCCTGCTGCTCGGGCAGCATGAACTTCAACCAGGCGCGGAACTGGGCGCGCATCTGCATTTCGCTGGTGCCGTTGATCACCACGTTCTTTTGCTGGTCTTCATCTTTTTCCACCAGACGGGCCAGGTTCATCCAGTCGCGACCACGCGACTGCAAACCGTGCTGGGCACGCTCGTACATTTCCAGGTCATCGTGACCGACCATGGAGGTCGGGGCGTTGATCAGGCGGTTGTACATCAGGGTGCGTTCCAGGAAGGTGTCGGGTGCACCCACCAGGCGGAAGGTCCAGGATTCCACCAGGGTTTTGTCAGCGGCCAGCGGCTTGAACAAACGCAAGGTCTGGATCGGGCCCTTGACCATGATGTTGGGGAAGTAGCAAGTGTTGTGACGCGTATCGCCCAAAATGGCTTTGGCGCGCTCTTCACCATAGGCTTCGACCATCTGGTCCCAATAGCCGGGGATTTCGGAGTAATCAGCGTGAATGGAATTGCTCACGCCGGTATGGCCGTGACCGTTTTCCCACACGCGAATGCCCATGCCTTCGTAGAACTCGTAAGGCGACATGAAGGGGGCAAACAATTCAACAGCCATGGGCTTGGGCGTACCCGGAGGGGCCGCTTCCCAGGCTTTAACTGCCGTACCCGCCGAGGACTCGTGCGCCACCATGGGGTGACAGGTATCGGTCTGGTTATCAACCAGCATTTTCCAGTTGCACTGGTGCATGTAACGCATCACGCCACCGGCCACTTCCAGACGGCCTTCGGGGGAGCGATCCACCATATTGTCGATGGTGCTCAGAGACTCGCCAAAGAATTCCTCAAAGCCAATGCCTTCATCGGCCAGACGACAGAACACGAAATCGCGGTACACCTTGACGTTCTGTACTGCGGCCATGCCCTTGCTGCCTTCGGTGCATTCAAAGCCGGTGTTCTCGTAGCCTTTCTTCAAAGGGATGGACAGCAGGGAGCCGTCCGTCTTGAACGTCCAGGCGTGGTAGGGGCAACGGAAGAATTTGCCCGTGTTGCCACAGGTCTCGCCCGCCACTTGCACACCTTTGTGCGGGCAGCGGTTGTAGAGCACGCGGATGCTGTCATCGGTATGGCGCACCATGATGACCGATTCAGTACCGACCGTCGTGGTGTAGAAGTCGCCTTTATTGGGCACCTGGCTGGCATGGCCAACGTAGACCCAGGTATTGACGAACAACTGCTCCATCTCCAGTTCAAACAGCTCCTGGTTGATGTACAAATCCTTGTGGACCTCGGCCTCGCGTACCAATTCGCGGATGGCCTGGGGATTATCACGATACTTTTCCATCATGTTCTCCGTCGCCCTTGGGCTTATAGATCCAGCACCAGACGCGGGGTCTTGGCGCGGGAAATACAGATCTGGATGACCTTGTTGCTGGCTTTTTCCGAGTCGCTCAGGAAGTAGTCGCGGTGGTCAACCTCGCCTTCGATCACATCACAGGTACAGACGCCGCACTCGCCGCGCTTGCAGTCGATCATGGGGTCCAGGCCCTGCTCTTCCATCACGTCCACAATGGTCTTGTCCGCGGGAATTTGCAGGGTCACGCCGCTTTGGCGCAGTTCCACTTCAAACGGCTGGTCGCCTTCCTGGGGAGCAGCCGTCACAAACAGCTCGAAGTGCACATGGTCAGTAGGCCAGCCACGTTGCTTGCAGGCTTCGATCACGGCATCAATCATGCCTTTGGGGCCGCAGACGTAGATATGCTGGTCTTTGGACAGACCGTCGAGCAGGGTATTCAGGCAGAAACGGCCTTCGCTATCGTCCGCATAGTGGCGCAGGGCCGGGCCGGACAGGGCGCTCAGCTCATCCAGAAAGGCCAACTGTTCCACACTGCGACCAGCATAGTGCAGCTGATAAGGGCGGCCCTGGTGATGCAAGGCAGCGGCCATGCTGGCAATGGGGGTGATACCGATACCACCGGCAATCAGCACGGTTTCGGTTTCGCCTTCAGCGGCAGCATGCAAGGGGAAATCATTCTTGGGACCAGCCACGCGCAGCGTATCGCCTACTTTCAGGCTGTGCATGAAGCGCGAACCACCCGAGCTGTTGTCTTCCAGGCGCACGCCCAGACGGTAACAGGTCGGACCCTGTGCCGTGTCGGCGTCCAGCGAAATCAGGGAATAGCAGCGGTGATCGTTCAGATCAGGAATCTGTACCTGCAGGTGCGAACCCGGCGCAAACGCGGGCAGGGAACCGGCCTGGGCAGGCTCCAGCGTAAAACTGCGAATCAGCGGGGATGCGTTCTGGATGTCCCGGATGACGAGTTCAAAAGTATCCATCATGTGCCTACCATTGAGCATGACTACATCAATTACCCAGCCAAAAAGGCCAAGCCGTGGCATGATGTAGCGCCGCAGGGGGCAATGGGACGGTATCGCGTAACCTGAAAAAGGCTGCGTAAGGCTCGTCTACTGTCTCCGCTAAAACCGGCTGCCTGACACCAAGACTGGCTGTATGGCTGGATCTCTATTCATTCTTTTGTGAATTTATTTTATTGATGAATAGTTTACGGATAAATATATACTGCCGAATATAATGGAAAACCACTAGGTGAGAAAACAGCAGAACCGCATGGTACACAGTTCTGCCACTTCCCCACCGTTTTCTACTTACTGAGCAACCAGTGCGACCACGCGCAATGGGCTGCCGGAACCGCCTTCAATCTTCAACGGGGCCGACATGATCAGTGCACCTTGAGGGGGCAGCTGATCCAGGTTGCACAGGCACTGCAGACCGTAGCGGTTGGCACCGTGCATCAGGGTGTGGCAAGGGTAGCCAATAGGCCAGGAGTAGGATTGGCCAGCATCGGTGTTGATGGTTTCAACGCCAAAACCGTGAACCTTGCGCTCGTGAATCATCCACTCTACCGCTTCCTGAGCTGGGCCAGGCGTGTGAGCACCGTCTTCACGCATGTTCAGGAAGGCCTCGGCGTCGTTCACGCGCTTGGACCAGTCGGTGCGAAACAGCACCCAGGCGCCTTCAGGGATACGGCCATGCTTGGCTTCCCAGTTCAACAGGAACTCGGAGGTCAAAATGAAGTCTTCGTTCTGGGCCACTTCAGCAGAAGCATCAACCACCACGGCAGGGCGCAGGAAGTTGTCGACTGGAATAGTGTCGACCGTGTTGTCTGGATGGTCCTTGCCGGAAATCCAGTGCGCAGGCGCGTCAAAGTGGGTACCGGTGTGTTCGCCACAGGTGAAGTTGTTCCAGTACCAGCCTGGGCCGTTTTCGTCGTATTGGCTGATGCGCTCAATCGAGAAACCGGCAGTCTGGCCAAATTGGGGAGGCAGTTGCAAGGCGGGGAAGCTGGGAGACAGAGTCTGGGTCAGATCCACAAAACGGACCTGCTTGCTGTCGATCGCCTGGATAAAGGCTGCCAATGGGTTCGTGTCGCTCATTTCATCTCCTACTTGGGTCTTATGTCGTCGTTATCGTTGCCTGCCCTGCATGGCGCAGGATAGGGACCAGCCGTTAAAACAGCCCGCTCCTTCAGGCCCGGCACCGCCTTCCTTACAAAGGCAGCTTGCATCTTGGACCGCTGCGGCAAAGCCACGGCGGTTTTTTTTGAGCAGGTCGCTTGAGCAAAGAGACCCGTCAAAAAACGGTCCCGATCCACACAGGGAAAGGGACCGTCTTGAACCTTCTTACGCTTCCTTGTCGTCCAGAACGGAGAACTCGGCAGGATTCAGGTCTGGCTGGGACGCTGCGTCGCCTTCGTAAAAGCGGGCGGGCGTCAGTGCCTTGCGGTTCACACGCAGGTCAAACACGTCAAAACGGTTGTAGTGACCAGTGATGTCGTGCATTTGACGCGGCTGGATGCAGCGCGACAGATCGATGTCGGCGTAGGCAATGCCTTCCTTGTCGATCAGTGCTTCGCCCTGAACGCGGCCATCGGGGCCAATAATGCCCGAGAACGCGCTGTTGGGACGAGCCAGCAGATCACGTGCTTCAGGATGGCTGGCCGACATGGCTTCGATGATTTCCTCGGAAACCGTCGAGCAAGCCACAACCGTAAACACCTTGCCTTCAAAGCAGTGAGCAGCAGCACGCAGGCGAATCGCTTCAGCCATGTCGTAGTCTTTCGGTGCCACGGGCAAGGCGATGTAGCTGGCAACGTGTACCAGTTCACCTTGCGACAACAGGCTGAAACGAGCCAGCGTGTTGGTGTTTTCACCGCAAGCCAAGGCACCCAGAGGGCCAATAGTGGTGTCATGCACGCGCATCGAGGACGCATCGCCGTTGGCCCAGGTCAGCTTTTCAGCCCAGGTGGGAACCAGTTTGCGGTGACGGCCCAGAATGCGACCGTCAGCGCCGATGGTGACCAGCGTGTTGTAAATGGTGCCGATGCCAACGGGACTGCGCTCGTTCACACCCAACACCACGTTGACCTTGCGCTGGCGACAAACCTGCGCAACCTTCTGGATCTCGGGACCGGGCACTTCGATGGCCGATTTGCACAGGCGCTCGAACCACGGGCTACCGTCGATCGGGTTCATCACCCAGCTCCAGTAGGGGTAGCCAGATACAAACACTTCGGGGAAGGCGATCAGCTCGGCACCGTTATCGGCCGCTTCGTTGATCAGGCGACATACTTTTTCAATAGTCGCATTCGTATCCAGGAACACGGGCGCTGCCTGAACGGCGGCGGCCTTGAACTGACGCAATTCCAGCATCATGCTCTCCTTTACTTAGTTTTGGGGGGTGACGTCCACGATGGGGTGGCGCAGTTCGCCAATGCCTTCAACCACAGCGTGCACTACGTCACCAGGCCACATCCACTCTTGAGGATCACGGCCAGCGCCCACGCCTTCTGGGGTACCGGTAGCGATGATGTCACCGGGTTCCAGCGTGATACCGGCACTGATGTCAGCGATCAGATCGTTCACGTTGAACAGCATGTGCTTGGTGTTGGAGCTTTGCTTGGTCACACCGTTCAGAGTCAGGCTCAGGTTCAGGTTGTGCGGGTCGGTCAGCTCGTCAGCGGTCACGATCACGGGGCCGAAAGGAGCGTAGGTGTCCTGGCCTTTGGAGTAGATCCACTGACCGGCACGACGGCAGTCGCGGGCGCTCACGTCGATCATGACGGAGTAACCGAACACGTACTTCAGGGCGTCTTCTTTGGCCACGCGCTGAGCACGGGTGCCCATGATCACGGCCAGTTCCACTTCCCAGTCCATTTGCTGAGTGATGTTCTTGTTGTGCTCGATGGCATCGCCAGGGCCAACCACAGTGGTTGGTGGCTTGGAGAAAATCACGGGCTGCTTGGGCAGCTCTTTGGAGGTGTCCAGAGTACGGCTGGATTCGGCCACGTGTTCCACGTAGTTCAGGCCGATACCAAAGATGTTCTTGCGTGGGCGTGGGATAGGAGCCAACAGCTTGACGTTGGCCAGAGGCAGCGCCACACCAAAAGGCATATCGTCGGCGTAGGTTTCCAGCAAGCGAGCCGTGGAGGTCACAGCGGCTGGGCCCAGGTCGATGAAATCGAGCATATTGTCAGGCAGCATGTGGCCTGTGGCGTCGCCCAGGTAACCCAGGTCAACCACCAAATCACCCACAATGGCACCCAAGCGGCCAGCGGCAGCAACTTCACTACGGTACGTTACAAGACGCATTTCTATCTCCAGATTGGGCCATCTTGTGCAGATGGCTTGAATAAATCGGGTCGGCCCGCCTTGGCAGGCCGTCCAAATAAGTTAAACAAGTAGTCTTACAGCAGGACCTGATGGCCGCCGTTCTCTGCCAGCGCTTCTTCGCGGTACAGATTCAGGGCGCGCATCACCGGCAGGTCATGGAACGAGAACAGGCAAGCGTCGTCAGACGAGGAGCCGTTCACGTGCTCATGGAACATCCAGGATGGTACGCAGAAAATGTCGCGTTCGCGCCAGTCAAAGCGTTTGCCATTGATGATGGAATAACCTTCACCCTTGGCGCATTGGTAAATAATGCTGCCGGTGTGACGGTGGGCCTTGGTGTGTTCACCGGGGCGCAGCATCTGCATGCTGGCACCAATGGTGGCCATGACAGGGCCGCCGGTCAGCGGGTTGATGTAGTCCATGATGACGCCATCAAAGGGGCTGCCGTCCGTTACCTTGGCGTAGGCCGACAAGGCTTCGTAGGTGGGCTCCCACTCGTACTTGAGCAGGGGCGAGTACGGTTTTTGCCAGTCGTGCAAGGTGGGCTTCAGACCACGACCACCCCAGATACCCACCGCGTCGTTGACGGGGTGCGTAATGGCCTGGGTCAGATCCGGGTGAACCGCGTAGAAACCGGCTTCCAGGGCGTTGACCAGCGGAATGTCCAGACCGTCTTGCCAGATGCAAGGCAGGCCGTCAGCTTCCACACCGTGCTCGTGCCAGCAACCGTTAGGCGTCAGCACGAAGTCGTTGGCGCCCAAGGTCATCTTGTGGCCGTCCACGATGGTGTAGGCACCGCGGCCTTCCATGATGAAACGCAGGGCCGAGGAGGAGTGCGCATGTGCGGAAGCCGCTTCACCCGGTTTCATGACCTGCAAACCAGAGTACAGCCAGCCCACCGCCGCCGAGACTTCCTGGCGACCGGGGTTGTTCAGGTAAATCACACGACGACCGGCCTTTTCAGGGCTGACCAGATCCACCGAACGCAACACGTAATCGCGCAGGTCGCGGTAGCGCCAGACCACAGGCACGGATTCGGACTTGGGCTCCCAGGGCTCGATCTTGTTGGCCACGGTCCACAGAGCACCGGCCTCAAACTGAGTCAAATCCTGGTAGTACTTCACCAATTCGGGCGTGTCCTCAACATCTGCACGACCGAGCACGCTTTCGCGGTGGGTGTCAAAACGTTCTTCCGACATGATGCTGTCTCCTTTCGTGTTTTATGACTTGGCAGGGCCGTCCTGGGCCACTGGCGCACGTTTGATTTGGCGCTGCAACCAGTCCTTGCCCCATTCGTACTGAACGGGCCAGGCCAGGTCGGTGTAACCCAGCTCCGCAGCCTGACGTTGTGGCCAGTTCGCGTCGGCCAGAAAGCCTCGCGACAGGGCGCACAGGTCAGCACGGCCTGCAGCAATAATGCTGTTGGCGTGATCCGCTTCCATGATCGAACCCACCGCCATGGTGGCGATACCGGCTTCGTTACGGATACGGTCGGAGAATGGCGTCTGGTACATGCGGCCGTAAATTGGCTGCTGCTCCAGCACCACTTCACCCGAGGACACGTCGATCAGATCGGCACCGGCTTGCTTGAACAGGCGGGCAATTTCCACACCGTCGTCCGCCGTGTTGCCACCTTCGGCCCAGTCTGTTGCCGAGATACGCACCATGATGGGCTTGTTCTCTGGCCAGACGGCGCGGATAGCGGCAAACACTTCCAGCGGGTAAGCCATGCGATTTTCCAGACTACCACCAAATTCATCACTACGCTGATTAGTCAGTGGCGAGATGAAGCTGGACAAGAGGTAACCGTGGGCGGCTTGCAATTCGATGCAGTCAAAGCCAGCCTGGTCAGCGCGCTTGGCGGCGGCCACAAAGGCGTCACGAATTTCGTCCATCTGGGCGCGGGTGATCTCGGCAGGCACGGCAGTGACGCCAGCCTGGTAAGGCAGGGCGGAGGCCGACACCAAAGGCCAGTTGCCTTCAGCCAGCGGCTGATTGGCTTTTTCCCAACCCAGCTGCGTCGAACCGCGACGGCCAGCGTGGCCCAGCTGCACACCAATCTTGGCACCCTGTTCGTGGGCGAAAGCCACCACAGGTTTCCAGGCATTGGCCTGCTCGTCGTTCCACAGACCGGTACAACCGGGGGTGACACGACCTTCAGGCGTCACGGCCGTCATTTCAGCCATGATCAGGCCAGCGCCACCCATGGCGCGGCTGCCGTAATGCACCTGGTGCGTCGCACCGGGCATACCGTCCTTGGCGCTGTACATCAGCGTGGGCGAGAGCACGACACGGTTCTTCAACTGCATATCGCGCAGCTTGAAGGGCGTGAACATGGGCGAGGGAGCCTTTTCACCGTCGGCCAGCTTCATGCCAGCTTCGGTCGCCATCCAGCGCTCGTATTTTTCCAGCCAGGCCGCGTCACGCATACGCATGTTCTCGTGCGAGATGCGCTGCGAACGGGTCAGCATGGAGTAGGTGAACTGCTCGGGCTTCATATTGGCGTAACGGGCCACGTTCTCGAACCATTCGGTCGAGTTGCGGGCGGCGTTCTGAATGCGCAATACGTCCACGCTACGAGCGGCTTCGTAATCTTTCAGGGCCTCTTCCATGGACTCGTGGTCCATGTGCTGGGCCAGCGTAATGGCATCTTCCAGAGCCAGCTTGGTGCCAGAACCGATGGAGAAGTGAGCGGTGTGAGCGGCATCGCCCATCAGCACCACAGGAACCTTCTTGCCGGTGCCGTAATCTTGCCAGTGCACCCACTTGTTGCAGATAACGCGTGGGAAGCGGATCCAGATGGCCGAACCGCGCAGGTGAGTCGCGTTACTGATCAGCTTGTTGCCATCCAGGTGGTCGGCAAACAGCTTCTCGCAGTAGGCAATGGCCTCTTCCTGCGACATTTCGCCAATACCGGCTTTCTGCCAGGTCTCTTCAGGCGTTTCCACGATGAACGTGGACAGGCCATCCTGGAAGCGGTAGGCGTGAGCCTGGAACCAGCCGTGCTCGGTTTCAACAAAAATGAAGTTGAAGGCGTCGAACACTTTTTCCGTACCCAGCCACACAAAGCGGCAGTTACGGGTGTCGATATCGGGCTGGAACACGTCTTCGTAGCGGGTACGAATGGCGCTGTTGATGCCGTCAGAAGCAATCAGGATATCGGCGTTGTACTTGCGGGCCAGTTCAGCTTCGTCCGTGACCACGGTCTCGAACACCAGCTTGACGCCCACTTCTTCACAGCGAGCCTGCAGGATGTTCAGCAATTTCTTGCGACCAATCCCGATAAAGCCATGACCGCTGGAGCGCACGGCGCTACCTTTGAAATGGCACTCAATGTCGTCCCAGTGGTTGAACGCATCACCGATGGTCTGCGCGGACACAGGGTCAGCTTCACGCAGGTTTTCCATGGTCGCGTCCGAGAACACCACACCCCAGCCAAAGGTGTCGTACGGTCGGTTGCGCTCGATGACAAAAACCTCGTTCTGAGGGTTTTGCAACTTCATCAGCAAACCGAAATACAAGCCGGCTGGGCCTCCGCCAATACATACGATATTCATGATATGTCCGTATGGTCTGAATACATGCTTCTGAGCATAGTATATTTATTAATAAATATTATACAAGTCAACTATTTAAATCAAAAAAAATACCTGACCTGCACACTGCCTGCTACTACTTCAAACTAGATCAAGCCTTGCTGCTTTCTGGCTGGGCAATCACATACTCTTGCATGGGGTTGCGCAGGAAATCAGGGATAGGAATACCCAGGTGCGTCTCCAGCGAGGTGGTCACCACGGTCTGGCGCACTTGCATACGCAACACACCGTCTTTACCGATGCAGCGCAACAGCAGCTTCAAGGAGCTATTGCCAATGCGTTCCACACCCAGGCTCATCACCACATCATCACCCATACGGCTGATGGACTTGAACTCGGCTTCGATATGCACCGAGGGCATGCCCACCCGTTTGCTGGCGATCATGTTGTGAAAACCCTCGGGGGTCATGGAGTCGATCCATGCTTCCATCAGGTCGTTAAACATCACAAAGTACTGCGGATAAAAAACGATACCCGCTGGATCGCATTCCGAAAAACGGATGCGATGTTCTTGTTCGTACAGCTTGGAAACCATGTTGTAGACACCTTTTTAGCAAGTGTTTTGTGCGCCTGTTCGTGGCGCTATCCGCATCCTGCCGGCTTTACAGGCCTGGCAAGATGCACCTTATGCTAGCCAGCCGCGCTTTGCAGATGGACCCGCAACAGGCCCAGATGCTGATGGATGTGCACGACCTCTTCCGTGCCCAGACCTTCAAACATTTCCGCAATCCAGTCGCTGTGGGCCTGGGCCATCGCCTCGAAACTGCTCTTGCCCTTGGGGGTGAGACGCAACACCCAAGCACGTCGGTCGGTGGGGCTGCTCTGGCGAGACACCATGCCCTCGCGGGCCAGCTCGTCAGTCAGTCCGGTAATATTGCCGCCGGTTACCATCAGATAACGCGACAATTCGCCCATCTTCAGGCCCTGCGGGTAACGATACAGCTGGGCCATATAGTCGAAACGGGCCAGCGAAATATCAAAATTCTGGCGCAAGCGGCGACGGATTTCGTCTTCGATCTGCTTGGTGCAGGTCAGCATGCGCAACCACAATTTCAGGCTGGCGGGGTCCTTGGGACCGACGCGGCCTTCAAAGCCGGCATCGGCCGGTTCTACCAAAAATTCGAGTGCTGCTTCGCTTTGATTCATATTGTTTTTCCCCCAAGCTTTGGCTAATTCAGTTTGACCAACAGGCGGGATATTCTTGCTTGAACAAGTGGCCAAGTAGACACGGGATGTCTGGCTTTCAGGGCCTTGGTCGCAGTGCCAATCCGAATTTATATTCTACTATGAATATTTTAGAAATAAAGTATTTGGCGGGATAAAAACGCTTCCTCAAGGGTTTTCACCAAGGCCGCCCGAAAGCGGCCCGGTGTTGCCCTTACACCAGTGCGTACTGGCGCAGTGCAGCCTCCAGCTTCACGCCGTGCTCGTCAGCCAAAGCCGCATCGCGCAGGGCGCCCAAAATAGCAGGCGACAAGGTGCTGGGGTTGCGTTCCAGAGCCGACATCACGGTCTGGTAGTTACGCAAGCCACGGGCATGGGTATCGCCATACCCTTTGACCAGACGCTGGCACTGGGCAATTTCCAGAGCCAGGGCCGGATGGGCATCGGCAGCCTGCTCGATCTGCTTCAACCAGCCTTCAATGCGCTGCTGCTCAGCCTGGTAGCGCAACGTACGACGACGCCAGCGCTTGAAGCCCGAGAGCAGGTACAAGGGAATGAAGCCGCGCACCGAGCTGGTTTGAATCACACGACCGGATTTGGTCTGGGATTTCACCAGCTTGTTGCCCCAGGTAGGACGCATCAACCAACGGCCTACGCTGGCAAACGGCAGGATTTCGCTGATTTCTTCCACGCGGGGGTGCATGTATTCGTTGATCGCCACGATCTGGCCGTCGGCCGCGCGCACTTCTTTATGCACACGGTCAAAACGGCTGGAGCGGGTTTTCAATTCAGCCACGCGAATGGCGTCCTCGTAAGACATCCACAGCGCCAGGTAGCGGCCGGTTTCGCGGATCAGGGCCACATCGTCAGGGCGGGCAAACTGGCTGATCTTTTTCAGGCGGTCCAGGTACAGATTGGCGTAGGCCACGTCCTGGAAGTCCAGAACACGACGCACACCTTCCACCACGATAGGCTGGGCCTGCGCGGGTACTTCGGCACGGACGCGGTCAATCAGCTTGGCCACCGCAGGGTCGCGGGGGGCCAGCGTCGCCATATCAACCGGCTTGTTTTCCGAATCGGCTTTACCTGCATCACCTTCCGCAACACGGGCGTAAGCGGCACCAAAAGCCTTCAAGCTGGGTTTGACGCCCACACCACCACGCTCAATGGTCTGTTCAAACTGCGAACGGCTAAAGGGCAGCACGCCGGTGCTGGCCAATGCGCCAAACAGCACGGCGGAAATCACGCTGCCCGAATCCTCGGCCGCTTTTTCCATATTGAAGTACACAAAGCGCTTGGCAGCCTGGGTTGCGTGCGCAATCAGGGCGTTGTCGTCCACACGGCCATCGCCCATGGCCGATTTTTCGGCAATGGAATAGACACGGTGGGTGGAAGCGATCAACGTGGTGCGGTCCTCTGTCACCAGGCCACGTTGTACGGCGCGACCGGCTTCCATCAGTTCGGAAGCCAGCACCACGTCCACGTCACCGGGCATGGGCATCAGAGCCAGCACAGGCTTTTTGCCATCCACGGCGGCCGAGTGCGGGAACAGTTCCACGTAGTAAATCGTGGCGCCGGTACGCTGGGCCACGCCCGGCACCGAGGTGGTCTGTGCAAAGTAGCCGTTTTGTTCGCCCAGGTTGACGATCCAGTCGGCCAACACGCCGCCGCCTTCGCCACCCATGGCCAAAATAGCAATCTTGATTGGTTTGATCTGCATGATAAAAATCTCTACGGGTGTGCTTAGAAGGCCAGACGATCACGACGAGCAGCGTCACGACGCTGCAACCAGCCGATAAAGCCACGGCGGGTTTTTTCGCGGAACTTGTCCCAGCCAGTCGGGTTGCTGACTACTTGTGCACGGTAGAAAGACGGGCACAGAATCGCCGCGTGGGAAACCTCACCACACAGACCGCAACCCACACAACTGTTCATCACATTCGCTACGGGGTCCTGACGCAGAGCGTCCGGATTGGGGCGAATCGACAACGAAGGGCAACCGGACAAGCGGATGCAGGAGTGATCGCCGGTACACGTATCCGGGTCCACACCAAAACGCTCGCGCACTACGCGTTCGCCCGCCGCCACGGCTTTACGCACCTGGCCTTTCTCGCGACGCTGGCGGTTCAACATACATTCGCTTTGCGCCACCAGCACCTTGGGACCCTTTTCCTTGGTCGTCAGGGCTTCACGCAGGGTTGCCGTCATGGTCTTCAAGTCGTAGGTGCGACGAATCATGCGCAGCCATTCCACACCGACGCCACGCGCGGCTTTCTCGATCAGGTGACCGGTACTGCGCGTTTCGTTCTTGGCCTTGGAGGACAGAATGTCCTGACCACCGGTAGCCGCCGTGTAGCTGTTGTCGATCACAATGGTCAGGTTATCGCTGCGGTTGAACACGGCGTTGGCAATACCACTGGTCAAACCGTTGTGCCAGAAACCACCGTCACCCATGACCGAGATCGCACGCTTGTCCGAATCCACGTTCAAGGCGGCCGAACCGGCGCCACCCAGGCCGTAACCCATGGTGGTGTTGCCCAGGTTGAAGGGCGGCAGAATGGAGAACAGGTGACAGCCAATGTCGGCCGACACGTGGTGCTCGCCCAGCTCGCGCTCCACCAGCTTCAAAGCGGTAAAGATAGGACGCTCGGGACAGCCGGTACAAAACCCTGGCGGACGGGCGTGAACGTTCTCGTCCAGGCTGCCCAAGGGTTTGACTTCAGCCGCTTCCACTTCCACCAGGCTGGCTTGCTCAGCTTTGGGACGCTCCACGGTCTCGACTTTCATCGGGATCACGCGTGGTTTGCGGGCTGGCAGGGGCTCAATGCGCTCGTATTTTTCCATGAAGGCACGCAGGCCTTTCAACATGGTGGCGGTGTTGTACTCACCGGCCAGAGGCAACAGATCCTTGCCGTGCAAGGTCACGTCCACATTGTGACGACGCACGATGTCGGAGATGTTCTGTTCCACAAAGTTGGGCTGACCTTCTTCCAGCACCAGCACCGCACGCTTGCCTTCACAGAAGCGGACGATTTCAGATTCGATCAGCGGGTAGGCCACGTTCATCACGTACATGGGCACTTTGGATTCGCCGAACACGTCAGCCATATCCAGATGCTCCAGAGCACGGATGACGGTGTTGTAGCCACCGCCCTGAACGATCAGACCGACGTCATCGGTGCCATCAGCAAAGAATTCATTCAACTGACGCTCTTCGATGAACTTGACGGCATTAGGCCAGCGCTGTTCGATCTTTTCTTTTTCGTGCAGGAAACTAGCGGGCGGCAACACGATACGGTTGATATCGCGTGTGGGCTGCTCCATCGCTTCTTTGATGGTGAATTTGGCGCGGCGGTTATCCGAGGCCACAAACTGACCATGCACGTGACAGGCGCGAATACGCAGCTGCAACATCACGGGGGTGTTGGACGCTTCGGACAGATCAAAGCCGTCTTTAACTGCTTGCACAATACAGGGCAGGTTGGGACGGGGGTCCAGCATCCACATCTGGGATTTCATGGCAAAAGCGTGGCTGCGCTCCTGCATGATGGACGAGCCTTCGCCGTAGTCTTCGCCCACAATGATCAGCGCACCGCCCTTGACCCCACCGGAGGCCAGGTTGGCCAGCGCGTCCGAGGCCACGTTGGTACCTACCGTTGCCTTGAAGGTAATGGCGCCACGCAGCGGGTAGTTAACCGATGCAGCCAGCGTTGCCGCAGCCGTTGCCTCGCTGGCACTGTTTTCAAAACGGATTCCGTTCTCTTGCAAGATGTCCTGGGCATCTGCCAACACGTCCATCAAGTGCGAGATAGGCGCACCCTGGTAACCGGCCACGTAGGACACGCCCGATTCCAGCAGGGCCTTGGTCACCGCCAGGATGCCTTCGCCACTGAATACGTCTCCATCACCCAGGCGCAGCTTTTTGACTTCTTCGACAAACGATCGCTCAGCCATTTTTCTTTCCTTACTTACCGCTCATTGTGAACATAGCATTTATTTTCATCGGAATATGTTTATATCTCAACATATCCATTCTCATGGTTTTCCCTAGTAAAGTAGCTAAATTATTTGCGACACGCGAGCGGACAGCTTGGTTATAGTGAGCCCTGTTGCTGCCTTGCGGCACCCATTAGCCTGTAATGACAATAAGCACCATGAGCCCCACCGAACACGACACCGTCTTTGTCGAAAACTACCTGCCCGCCTTGTTGGCCCAGGCAAGCCAGCTGATCTCTGCCGAATTCCATGAAGTGGTGCTAAGCAACGGTTTGTCCATTTCCGAATGGCGTGTGCTGTCCACCCTGTCCGGCGCGGGCGAAGTGAGCATCGGCCATCTGGCTCGTATTGCCACCACCAAGCAACCCACCGTCACACGCTTGCTCGATCGCCTGGAAAAGCAAGGTTTGCTGCGCCGCGTGGCCCACGATGTGGACCGTCGCATCACCTTGGTACGCATCACCGAGGAAGGCCAGACGCTGATCTCCGGCCTGATTGCCAAGGCCCGCCTGCACGAGCAGGAAGTGGTGCAGCGCCTGCAACCGCTGGATGTCGGCGCCCTCAAAACCACCTTGCGGCGTCTGATCTCCGAGCAGCACGACTACAACGATCAGTAAAACGCAGCCCGCCCGGCCACACTATCGGTTCTAACCCTGCATAGCGCGGGCTTGGCGTTCTGAACCTGGTCTGTAGCGACTTCCAGATTCAAGAGACACCACACAGGCCTCACCTGAACGGGGCGTGTGTGGTGTTTTTTTTATCCTTTCCAACCTTGAGGCTTCACAGAGCCATAACCGTCAGCAGCCAGGCTACTGATCAGATGTATGGCTCTGCCAGATAGCCCATTACTCAGGCTGAATGCCCAGGGTAGGGATCAGCTCGGAATAGACCTTGGAGTCGTTCTGCACGCGCTCCAGCGTCTGGGCCGGGGTGGTGAAGAACTGGGCCAGACCACGGCTCTTGAAGGCAGCCTGCATTTCGGGGGTCTTCAGGGCAGCATCCACCTTTTCCTGAATTTCTTTCACGGTGTCATCCGGCGTGGTGCCGGGGGCAAACAGCGCAAAAGTCGTCGTCGGAATGCTGTTGGCATGGCCACCTGCTTCCTGCACCGTCGGCACATTTGGCAGCAGTTCAGTACGCTTGTCAGCGCCTACCGCCAAGACTCGCACCTTGCCACCATCTACGTGCTGGGATGCCAGAATGCCACCGACCAGCATGGCATCTGTCTCACCGCCCAGAATGGCGTTTGTCGCCGGGGCCATGCCCTTGTAAGGGATGTAGGTGAAGTTCACCCCTTCTTCACGGGCCAGCAAGCCCATGCCCAGGTGCGTGACGTGTCCACGGCCACCAGTGCCCACATTGGTATCACCATTGGCTTTCTTGGCCTGGGCGATAAATTCCTTGTAGTCCTTGGCCGGGAAATCATTACGCACCAGCAGATACAGGTTCACGCCAGCGACTGTGGTGACCGGCTTCAGGTCCTTTTCCCATTTGTAGGGCAGGTTGCTGTAAAGCAGCGGGTTGGTCGATACCGCCAGGCTATCGACCATCAGCAGGGCCGAGCCGTCCCCCTTGGCTTTGGCGATATTGTCAGTACCGATAATGGCGTTGGCGCCCGGACGGTTTTCAATCACAAAGACCTTGCCGGTGGCCTTGTTCAGATGCACACCCAGATCGCGGGCCAGAATGTCAGGCTCGGTGCCGGGTGGGTAGGGGACCACAATACGCACCTGGTCCGTAGTCGGCCAGGCGGCTTGAGCCATCATCGGGGCCAAAGCACCCACACCTGCCAACAACAGGGCCAGCGTCGTATTTTTAAGCTGCTTCATTGTCCACTCCTTATCGTTATTGATTGCGGCCCGCCACCGACTGGTAGCCCCCCGCAGCGCATTTACCATCGTCCAATCAAGATATTCATCATGCGCTCATGCGCATTGGTACGATCCTCTACCGCAGCCCAGCTCTCGCTGGCACGCCCTTTCAGGGTGTCATGCCAGTCCAGCAGGCCTTCTTTCATACGCCGACAAACCGCTGCATACGCCGGGTCTGCGCCCAGGTCGTGCAGCTCGTCAGGGTCTTGCTTCAAGTCGAATAATTGTGGCCGATAGCCTTGCCAATGTATGTATTTATAGTCGCTATCGCGCAGCATCAGGCCACGACATTCATCCACGCCACGGCCCAGAATCTGGCGGGCTTCCCGATAGGCGTAATCCAGGCTGGCCACGGTGTACTCACGCGCCCAGTCGGACTGGCCGTGCAACAGGGGAATCAGCGAACGGCCTTCCACCCGGTGTTCCTGGGCGGGCAGGTGCAAGGCATCCAGAATCGTAGGGGTGACATCCACGCACTCGACAAAAGCATCACTGCTTTGACCACGTGTGACATTCGCTGAAGTCCGTGGATCAACCACGATCAGCGGAACGCGTATGGCGTTTTCAAAGAAATACTCTTTCTCGCCCAGCCAGTGGTCGCCCAGCAAATCACCATGATCAGAACTGAAAATAATCAGGGTGTCTTTCAGGCGGTCTTGCTGTTCCAGCATGTCCAGCAAACGGCCGACTGCATCATCAATCTGTTGAACCAGGCCCATATAGACAGGCTTGATCGTGCGCCAGACCTCGTCCTGGGCAAAGGAGAGGGACTCTTCATGCTGCTGATAGGCCGCATGCACGGGGTGTGCATTCTGGCGCTCGTGCTCTGCACGCAAGGGCGTACAGGCGTCTTCCGCGCCAAAGCAATCGTGGTAGGGCGCTGGCGCTTTATAAGGCCAGTGCGGTTTGATGAAAGACAGATGCAAGGCCCAGGGCTCTTCGCCTTTGGCCGTGATGAAATCCATGGCCCGCTGGGTGAAGTAGGCGGTTTCAGAGTCCTGCGCCTGTACCCGTGCTGGCAGGCTGGCATTACGCATGTACCAACCGGAGGCAAACTGACCCTGGGCATCCTGGCTGCCAATCACATAGTCTTCCCAGGGACGCTCGCTGTCGTAACCCTGAGCCTGCAAATACTGGCGGTATTCACTATCCGGGCCCATTTCAAAGTGACCGTCATAGCGTTCAATCGCCGTAAAGCCGCCTTGCCAGAAGCGCTCGGCCGCCTCGGGCTGAACCTGGAAGCGTCGGGCATTGGCACCGGCCGGGTCCGGCACGTGATGGGTCTTGCCCAGCAGATGGCAGTCTCGCCCGGACTGGGCCAGATAATCGCCCAGATACAGCTCGTCGATGGGGTGGGGAACGCGATTCCAGGTGACCCGGTGCGACAAGGGATAGCGGCCGGTGTAATACGAGGCCCGCGACGGGCCACAGACGGCAGAGTTCACATAGGCACGATCAAAGCGCACACCCATGGCGGCCAGGCGATCCAGATTGGGGGTCTTTAATGCGCCCCCAGGGGCATAACAGGACAGGTGGTCTGCACGTAACTGGTCACACATGATGAACAGCACATTCTTGATCTCTAAAGACACCTGACTGGGCTGAGCCTGATCCATGTCCGCCTCAAAAAAAAACCGGGTCCGGGCCCGCGTAGAACCCGACACCACAAAAGGAGTAGGCCATGTGTAAGCAAATGCATAACAGACCCGCTTATGCCTCAGATTATTACCGCAGTCTGAGAATAATTTTTGAATAATCTGATGGTTTAGGTATAAACCAGTAGACTCGGCCAATGCCCGATGTTGCGCTCCACTGACACGCCGCAGCATGGTTAGAATAGAGAACCAACAACTCCGCTTCTACGAGGGCACATGAATAGTCTAAGACGCATGCTGCAAATTCTGGACTTGTACGGTGCAGACACTCCGGTTCTGGATGTGGAAACCATCTGCGCTCGCTTGAATTACCCTCCCGCGACAACCTATCGCTACCTGAAAGAGTTATGCACTAGCGGCCTGCTGATACGCAGTCCCGAAGGTTACGCGCCGGGGCCCCGGTTTATAGAAATGGATCTGCTGATCCGCGAATTTGATCCGCTGGTCAGCCGTTGCCGCCCCTTGCTGCGTTCGCTGGTCGAGCAGACCGGACTGGACGTCCTGATCGGCCAGCAATATGGCGAACGCATATTGACCACCCATCAGGAAACCGGGCCGGAGCGTTTCGAGCTGCTGTTTGGCCGGGGCCGCACCATGGATATGTTCCGCAGCTCCACAGCCCGTATCGTCACGGCTTATCTGCCCACCCGCCATCTGCGCCGCTTGTACGAGAAAAATCAGGAGATTGATTATGTACAGCGCCTGGGCAAGGAATGGCCGGTGTTTTCCGCCCATATGCAGGAACTGCGCCGTGCGGGCTATTGCATCACCAAAGAGCAGATCAATCCGGGCATAGGCGGTATTTCCGCGCCTATTTTTGATGATGCCAAACGTATCTTCGGCAGCCTGACCTTGTTGGGTACGCTGGAACGCTTTGAGGCGATCAGCCCCGAAGCGCTAGCCAGCCTGATCCAGCCCGCTGCCCGCGCCGTTAGCCGCGCCCTGGCCCAAGTCTGAGGACTGGGTGCCCCCAGGAACCAAGCCGCGCCTGATCAAGCATCAGTTCGCGGCTTTGTCTTGGCCTGTTTTCGCCCTTTCTTTTTCTCCGGCACCACCACTTTTGCCGGCGGATGGTTCACCACCCCAAACGGAATATGCACGGACGGCAAGGTCTGCGCGGTGGGAATCAGGTGGGTGGTCTGGTCATCAAAGAAAATATGGGGCTGCAAAACCTCCAGCACCCGACGTTTTTCAATGCCACCCAGAAAGAAGGCCTCGTTCACCTCGATACCCCAACTGCGGATGGTATTGATGACGCGTTCGTGAGCCGGCGCATTGCGCGCCGTCACAATCGCAATCCGCAGACGCGGCACATAGCTGGCATCCTGTTCCTGTCGCCGTTGCTCCACTTCCTGAATGTGCGCCAATTTCAGCAAAAACGCCTGTAACAGGCCGGGATTATGCGGTTTTTGCACCAAACGCACTTCATGCTCGAAAAAGGCCGGCAAACCACCTTCCTGCTGATACACGCGCTCGGACTCGTCGTCCGCGATCACCCCGTCAAAGTCGAAAGCCACGCGAATGGGCTGGTCGTCATAAGCATCCTCGTAAGAGGAATTCAGAACCTGACCTGCGGGATAGCCTTGCTGCACCGCCCGATGCACGTCTTCCTGATTGGCCGACAGGAACAGGCTGATGGACAGCGGCTGGATGTAAGGGCTGGGGTCGCCCCCTTGCAGAAACACTGCCCGCGTAATGTCCAGATCATGATGGCGAATGGAATTCATCACCCGCAAGCCTGTATTGGGATCATTACGGGACAGCAGCACGACCTCGACCAAGGGATCGTCGGGCGATAGATCATTCAGGGCCAGCAAGCGCCGAATGAAGGAAAAAGCCACGCCCGGCTTCAGGGGCTCATGCTCGCGCGCCAGCTGGTAATCACGATACGCTGCCTCACCTTGCTCCAGAAAGACCTGATGGGACTGGCTCAGATCAAACAAAGCGCTGGAAGCCAGCCCAATCACCAGCCGTTTCTCCAGGTCATACGCCATGCACACCGCTCCCCAAATCCGCAAAAAAAACCAGCATACCAAAACGCTAAGCCGGCACTGGTACTACCCAAGCAGAACAAAGCCTACTAAAGTGCAAACACCATCACCTTCGTGAAAGCTTGCCGCCATGCAACCCTCAAAAAGCTATACCCTTGTTCTGGGCAATCCCCATTATTCGTCCTGGTCCTTACGCCCCTGGTTATTAATGAGCCACTTGGGCATAGACTTTGACGCACGCTGGTTCAATTTTGGCCCCTCCTTCAGCACCCTGGCTTTCCATGAAATGGCACCGGCGGGCCAAGTACCTGTGCTACACACCAATGGGCAAATCATTTGGGACAGTCTGGCTATTGCCGAATACCTGGCCGAACAGCATCCCGGCGTCTGGCCCATAGACCCTATTGCCCGCGCCTGGGCGCGCAGCGCCAGTGCAGAAATGCACGCCAACTTTTCTTCCTTGCGAAATCTCTGCCCCTTTGCCGTCGCCCTGCGCGCCCACCACCATCAGCAGGACATGCGTCTGCAAGGCGAGCTGGAACGCCTGGAAACCATCTGGCAAGAAGGCTTGAGCCGTTTTGGCGGCCCTTTCCTGGCCGGAGAGCGCTTTAGTGCCGTCGATGCCTTTTACGCTCCCGTGGTATTTCGCCTGCAAACCTATGGTCTGAAACTGGACGAAGCCTGTCAGGACTACATGAATCGCATACTGGAATTGCCTGCCATGCAGCGCTGGCACCAGATGGCCTGTCAGGACACCTGGCGCGACCCGGACCACGAAGCCGAAATTGTGCGTGTGGCTGATATACATCTGGATTTACGCCAGCCAGCCTAGTGTCAGCGAATTGCCATGTCAGTGCAGACACGAAAGAGTATCCTTGATGGTCCCGAATGATTTCGCTGTCAAGGATTGCGCCGTATGGGCGATACGTACTTTCGCACTACAAACTACCATTTCACCGATCTGGACCCTCAGGCACAGGCCGCTTATGTAGACTCGCTGGCTGAACAAGCCCGAGCCAACAGCGCCTGTTTACGCTTCGATGTATTGCGCAAAGACCAGCCCCCAGGACAATGGGTGCTGCATGAAAGCTGGCGAGACTCCCAAAGCTGCAAGGACTTTCACGCCAGCGCCCCCGCTCAGACCCTGCAAAAAGCACGGGTCGAACAAAACCTGAACCATCCAGCCCAGCAAAAGGCTGCTGACAAGCCTGCGGCTGCGCGCCCGGCGTGCAAGAAGAGCAAGTGGGACCCCTACGTGTGGATCAGTATCGCCATGTGTATCGGGGTGATGGGCACGGCCCTGGCCAGCCCGCTATACCCGCTGTATCAGGACCGCTGGGACCTGAATGCCAGTCACATTACCCAACTGTACGTGGCCTATATGGCCGCTGGTTTGACGGGCCTGCTGTTTCTGGGCCGCTTGAGCGACATGAAAGGCTTTATGCCCGTGCTGCGTACCGGCCTGATTCTGGTGACCAGCGGCGTAACCCTGTCCGCCTTTGCCTGGGATGTAGGCAGCTTTGTGTTCAGCCGCATCATGATCGGGATGGCTTCCAGCATGATTGTGACTTCAGCCTCCATCGGCCTGGGGCAATTTAACCGAGGCGGAGACGTGCAACGCGCTGCCGCTACCACCTCACTGATGCTGGCCTTTGGTTTTGGCCTGGGCCCGGTCGTAGGCGGCCTGATTGCACAGTGGGTGCCAAATCCACTGTTCTCCAGCTATATCCCCTCCATGGCCCTGGGTGTGCTGGCCATCTATGCCCTGTTTCAGATCAAGCCCATTGCCAGCAAACAGCCGGTACCGCAAAAGACCAACTGGCGCACCTGGATGCCGCGCCTGACACTGCCCGCCACCCATCTGCGCCGCCCCTATCTGATTGGCTGTTTGTCCGCCTGTTGCGCCTTTGCCATGTTCAGCCTGTTCGCCTCTCTGGCGCCCAGCTTCATGGCGCAAATGGTGCCTTGGCACGGCCCGGCCACCAGCGGCTTTTCCATCGGGATTATTCTGTTCCTGTCCTCGGGCTTTCAGCTGCTGATCCGCCGCTGGCCCGCCAAGCGCAGCGTCATCGTGGGCCTGCTGTCCTTTACCCTGGCCTGTATCGCCTTGCTGATCAATCTGTGGGCCAGTTCCTCGTTGTTATTCATCCTGTGCGTGCTGCTGACCGCCTTTGGCCACGGCCTGTGCATGTACGGCGGCATGTCTATCGTGCAGCGTGTCTCGCCCCCGCATCAGCGTGCCGGTCTGACGTCTACCTACCTGATCACCGGCTATCTGGGTGCCATCCTACCTATTTTGGGTCTGGGCTGGCTGGCCGACCATTTGGGTCTGGACCAGGGCCTGATGATCTTCTGCAGTCTGATCGCCACCGCCGCACTGACTGTTTCCATCATCGCCTATCTGACGCCGGTACTGCATAAACCGGCCTCTGCCTGAGCAGGCACCTTGGCAAGCCACAACCTCTGGCTGTGGCTTGCTCGCCATGCGAGCCCCCGTATATTCCCCTAGTCCATTCAGGCCCCTTACTAGGGTTAGACCTGAAAAAGAAACACGTCCACCCTCAGTAGAATAAAGCCACTCCTGCAACGCTTCGCAGCACAGAGCGACCGGACCCAAGTATCTCCCAAAAGAATAAGTAATCCTTATCAAGGAGGCATTATGGCTGTTGCATTAAACAAGCTGTTTGTCAGTCTGGGCGCGGCCTTGGCCTGCTCGGTTACCGCACAGGCAGCCGGTTATCCGGACCACCCCATCAATATGGTGGTGCCTTTTGCGGCGGGCGGTCCCACGGACAACGTGGCACGCGCTCTGGCCGAAGCCATGCGCCCAGTTCTGGGTGAAACCATTGTGGTGGAAAACAAAGGCGGGGCAGGTGGCTCCATTGGCACTTCCCAGGTCGCCCGCGCCAAGCCGGATGGCTACAACATACTGCTGATGCACATCGGCTTTTCCACCGCCCCTTCGCTATACAAAAAGCCCGGCTATGACGCCATCAACGGCATGTCTCCCATCGGCCTGGTCGTTGACGTTCCCATGACCATCATTGCCCGTGAGGACTTCCCACCCAACAACATTCAGGAGCTGGTGCAGTACCTGAAGGACAACCAGGACAAGGTTTCCCTGGCCAACGCCGGGATTGGCGCGGCCAGCCACCTGTGCGGCACCATGTTCACTGAGGCACTGGGTATTGAACTGCTGACCGTGCCCTACAAAGGCACCGCCCCGGCCATCGCGGATTTGATGGGCAAGCAGGTGGACATCATGTGTGACCAAACCACCAACACCACCCAGCAAATCAAATCCGGCAAGGTGAAGGTCTATGCTGTCACCAGCCGCGAGCGCGTCCCGACCTTCCCGGACGTCCCCACCATGGAGGAATCCGGCTTCAAGGACTTTGAAGTAGGCATCTGGCACGGCATGTGGGCACCGAAAGATACACCCCAGCCTGTCGTGGATACCCTGGTAAAAGCGCTTCAAGCCGGTATGGCCGACAAGGACTTCCAAAGCCGCATGGCCACTCTGGGAGCCACGGTCATGGACAAGGAAGCCAACCCGGCCGCCTTGCAGGCCAAGGTGGAGCAACAAGTGCCCCAGTGGGCCGCCCTGTTCAAGAAAGTGGGCGTAGAGCCCCAATAAAATCTGTTAGCCCAAAGGCTTTTGAAAAGGACGCTTAGGCGTCCTTTTTTTCGGCTTTGGGGTGCTGTCTGCCGCAGCGGTGGATAGCCTGTTCGGATGACCAAGAGACAACGCTCCATCAAGCTCCCGGCGACTCAAGAAAATCCGATCAAGAAAGGCTCGAAGTCAACGACTAGAGAAAATCCGGCCAAGAGAGGCTCGGACTCTGCGAGTATCAATCCGTCTTTCGAACCGCCGTATCCAAAGCCTGCAACCGCGCCCAAAGCTCCTGGAAATCCAGATCCTGTGTAATCACTACCATGCGCCCTTGTTGATCCGGCCAGGGCCACTGCGGCACGGCCTGCCAAGGATAGGACTGATGTTGCACGGCATGAATCACCTGCGGCTGGTCCATGCCCTGGACGGGCAGAACAGCTTTAAGGCGCAATAGGCGAGGGCCTGCCCACTGACACAAATCCGACAACCAGGATTGCAGTTTGTCGGCGGGCAGAGCTTGGGGGAACAGGGCGCTTGACGAGTAGATGGAATCTCCATGGCGGGAAACATCAGGCAGGCCGACCGCGGACTCGTTGGAGCTTGCTCCATGCAGGTGAGTAGACTCAAGGCTGCTGGGCTGACTGCTGCTGTTGCCGTTGCTGTTGCTGTTGCTGTTGCTGTTGCCAGCCAGGGTGCCCGTGCCGTGGCTATGGCTATGGCTATGGCTATGGCTATGGCTATGGCTATGCACATGATCGTGATCGTGATCGTGATCGTGATCGTGATCGCCAGTATCTTGCCCCAATGCCTCGAACGCTTCCAAGCTCCAGGCCCGTCCTTGCCCCGCTTGCTCACCCAAGCCCAACAAACTGGGCGCAACAGGCTGCGATACCGCCAGAATCTGCTGCTGCGCCAAAGGATTCAAACCACGCACGTATTCACGCAGTACCGTTTCCGCCCCTGCATCCACCCGATCACGCTTGCTGAACAGCAGCAAATCAGCCACAGCCACCTGTCGTTGCGCTTCGGCATGGCGCGCCAGCGTTTCCAGCCCATGCTCCAGATCCACCACCGTCACCACACCCGCCAGGCTGTACTTCCCGGTCAGTTGCGGATCGCTTAACAAGGTATGCAAGATAGGGGCAGGATTGGCCAGCCCGGTCGTTTCAATCAGAACCCGTCGAAACTGTCTCTGGCCTGCCCGCGAAAAACGCCAGGTAATGTCGCGCAAGGTCTGTACCAGATCGCGCCGTATGGTGCAGCACAAGCAACCACTGCCCATAGCCTCGATCACATTTTCCTGGCTATGCGCCACCAGATGATGGTCCAGCGCCGTCTGCCCAAACTCATTGATGATGACCAGCGTGTCGGCCATCTGCGCTTCTTGCAAAGCGCGGTTCAACAAGGTGGTCTTGCCACTGCCTAAGAACCCAGTCAGCAAAGTGACCGGAATAGGCGCAGATTTGGCACCCGTTTTCATATTCCTGCTGCCTGTAAAAAGAGAGCACTCATGCTCAACGGACGCGTTTACGCAATTGATTGAGCCAGCTATAAGCACTGACCAGCGTAATACCCATCAGCACCAGCAAGGCTCCGGTGACAAAGCGCGGCTCGATCGTTTCACCCAGCAAAAACGCCCCGAACAGAACCCCGAACAAGGGAGTGGCAAAGGAGAACACCCCCAGCCGCGACGCCTGATACTGACGCAGCAACCAGAACCAGACCAGAAAGCTCAAGAACGCCACCACCACAGACTGGAACACCAGGCTGGCGCCCAACAAGCCTGACCAATGAATATCGGTTTGCCCGGTCACGACAGCGGCCACCATCAAAATCACAAAAGCGCTGAACAGCTGATACAGCAAAGCTTCCGAGGGCGGGACGGCAGACAGGCGCGTGCTACGAATCAGCACGGTGGTAAAGCCCCACAAGGCTCCGGCGGCCAAGGCCATCAAATCCCCGATCAACATGCGGCCCAGATTGGCCCCGTCCATACTGGCCGGCCCCAGAAAGGTTATGGCAATGCCCGCCACCGCCAGCCCGATCCCTACCCATTGCAAGCGGGCCAGACGCTCGGACGGCAAGAGAATATGCAGGCCCAAAGCCGCAAACACAGGCGCGGTATATAAAAACACCACCACGTGCGCTGCCGAGGTAAAGCGCAGGCTCTCACCCAGCAGCAAATACTCCAGCGCAAACAGCAAGCCGGCCATCAGCCCCGGCTTCCAGGCCCCTTCTGTAAAGGCCAGCTTGTGCGTGCGCACCAGAACCAGCAAAGCCACCAACACACAAGCCACACCCGAGCGCAAACCGATCTGAAAAATAGGCGCCATGTCATTGGCCGTGGCCTTGAGCAAAATCTGCTGAAAGCTCCAGATCAGGCACAGGACCAGCATGGCGCCGCTGGCCAATGCATCCAGCGGTTTACGTTCTTCGCTCATGGTTTTTTTATCCGAAAAATAGCGTGCTTTCCTCTATGACCGAACAGGGCCAGAGGGGGCGCAAAAAATGATTATCCGTGAAATTTCCCCGAATCAAAACGGGGCAAAACTTTCTTTACCCTCGGATAAGCCTTAATTGATATATCAAAAACCCCTCCCTAGAATCATTTAAGCCTAAAAAACAGGAAAAGGCTTGGGAGACAGACATGACGCTTAGCAATACCGACCGGGTACGAATCGAACTGGAGCACCGCATTGCCAGCGGTGATCTGCCGCCGGGCAGCGCCATTGATGAATCCTTGCTGTGCACTTTTTTCCGGGTATCACGCACGCCGGTACGCGAAGCCTTGTTGCAGTTGGCAGCCACCGGACAAGTGCGCATTGCCCCCCGAGCCGGTATTTTTGTCACCCAGCACACGATTGAAGAGCTGGAAGAAATGCTGGAAACCCTGGCCCTGCTGGAAGGCGCCTGTACCCAGCTGGCGGCCTACCGCATCAGCAATGCCCAGATTCGCGAACTGGAGCGTTTGCAAAAGCGCGGTGCCAAGGCCCTGCAAGAAAAAAGCCTGGCTGATTACGCCACGTACAACGCCGAATTGCACGCCCTGATTCACAGCATTGCCGGCAATACCTTCATGGTGCAGCAAATTGAACACCTGCGCCGTCTGACCAACCCTTACCGCCACCGCCATCTGGATCAGGAAAACCGCATGGAGCAGTCCTGGCATGAACATCAGGCACTGACCCAGGCCCTGGCCCAACGCGACGGCCCCAGCGCCATGCAGGCAGCGGCCAGCCATGTGCTGTCCGGGGCCGAATCCCTGCGTCGTGTCGCCCAAGCCCATCCCGAGAAATGGGAGTTCGACAAGCGCGAGCGCTATAGCTGGCTAAACGCCCAGCTCAACCCTTTAGCCGGGTTTTATATGCGGCACTGAATTAATAATTAGCTAAAAAAACTACCACTCATACCGAGGAGACTTTCTCATGTTTGCAAGCCGTTTCACACGGCGTGCGCTGGCTGCGCTCGCCCTGACATTAAGCCCTGTGGCCGCTTTACACGCTGCCGAACCCATTCGCCTTGTCGTGGGTTTTGCCCCTGGCGGCGGGGTCGACACCCTGGCCCGCGTCACCGCTCAGGCGCTAAGCAAGGAGCTGGACCGCACCGTAATTGTGGAAAACAAATCCGGCGCAGGCGGCACCATTTCTGCCGACTACGTATCCAAATCCCAGGCCGATGGCAACACGCTGCTGTTTGCCGATACCTCCTTGCTGGTCGCCCCGTATATTTACCCGGCTCTGCGCTACGACTTGCAGCGTGACTTCGCCCCTATCGGTATGGTGGGCCAGTCTGATCTGGCGCTGGCCGTTCCGGGCGACAGCCCTGTCAAAACCGTGGCCGAATTGATCGAGGCCATCCGCAAGGCGCCCCCTCAAACAGAAACCTTCGCCTCGGTGGGCGTAGGCTCGGTGCACCATCTGGGCGGTGAACTGTTCGCCTTGCAGACCAAAACCGAACTGGTGCACGTTCCTTACCGCGGTGGCGCTCCCGCCAGTCAGGCTCTGGCCTCCGGTGAAGTGTCCATGTCTTTTGCCAGCCTGGCTTCCTCGATCGGCCTGGCCAACTCCGGCCGCATTCGTCTGCTGGCCACCTTGTCCGAGCGCCGCTTCCCCGGCATGCCCGATCTGCCCAGCGTCTCGGAAACCATTCCTGGCTATAGCGTGACACCGTCGCTGTTCATGCTGGCCCCACAAAACGTGGACCCGGCCTTGATCGCCACCGTCAGCAAGGCCTTGGAAAACAGCATGCAGCAAAAGCAAGTACAGGATGCCTTCCTGGCCCAAGGCTCGGTAGCCGGTTATCAAGATGCCCAGGCCACCGAAAAATGGCTGGGTGAAGAAACAGAACGCTGGGCCAATGTCATCAAGACCGCCCAACTCGACTTTAAACAATGAAATAAGCAGCTAAGTTATGACGACTGACAACTCTGGCGCCCAGCGCCCCGTACTTGGCCTGATCGTGCCGCCAGCCGCCGGTCTGGTGCCTCCGGAAGGTCCGGAAATGTACCCGGAAATCGATTTCATCGCCCAAGGTCTGGCGCTCAGTTCGGTGGACAAGGAAGGCTATGACCAGGTTATCGACCAGGTGGTGGAAGCAGCCCAGAAACTGGCTGCCCGTGGCGCCCGGGCCGTGTCCCTGATGGGAACATCGCTGAGCTTTTACCGCGGCTCGGACTTTAACGAAGAGCTGGTGGCACGTCTGCGCGAATCCACCGGCTTGCCATGCTCCACCATGAGCCATGCCATCTTGCGCGGTCTGCGTGTCAGCAGCATCGAACGGGTAGCGGTGGCCTCGTCCTATATTGATGACGTAAACCAGCGCCTGGTCCGATTTCTGGACCAGAACCAGATCCAGGCCGTCTGCGCCTATGGACTGGGCGTTAATGACGTCACGGCCATGTCGAAAATCAGCACGCAGGAGCTGGTAGACCTGTGTCTGAAGACGTGGGACATCGCCCAAGAGCAGGCCCCCGGTCAGGCACAAGGTTTGCTGCTGTCTTGCGGCGGCCTGGTGTCGCTGGAAGCCGTGCGTCAGGTCGAGGACAAGCTGGGCGTCACTGTTGTGTCCAGCTCGCCTGCTGGCTTCTGGGATCTGGTGGCGACGGCTGGGCTGGATTTATTTCCGCAGGGGATGGGACGACTGGCACAAGAGCGTCAAACCGCCTGATCCCTCGATGTAGATAGCCCCTTGTCCGCAAACGCGGATAGGGGCACGTAACACACTATTTACGCACACTAACGCCACGCAGCTTGTGTTGCTCATCGTACGTCGCCATGAAAAACACCCCAGAGGCTGGAGCAGTCTCCAACTTCTGGGGTGTACGCCCAACTGGCTTCAGGATTTATTGTTCAGACCTCTGCAACATCAAAAGCGATGCGCCCGCAGTGCGCTCAAGCGCGGTCCGACAAAATACCTTCTCCCGCCCTGGTCGCCGGTCCGCTGACCGCCCCCAAGCAGAGCCGTTTTATCTAGGCTCGACCAGCGGACAAAAAACCCGCACGCGCATGGGCTCCTTCTACACTGTCGCGACACACCAGCGCCTGATCGGCATCCATATAAATGCCCAGACGGTTCAAGGCATTGGCGACCTGATTCACCGACTCCTTGGTCATGCGGATAATCGCGGCAGGCGACTCCGAAGCCCGCTTGGCCAAAGACTGTGCCACCGCCACGGCCTGACCGGGTTCGCAGACCTCATCCAGCAGCCCCCAGTCCAGCGCCTGTTCAGCACCGAAGCGTTCGGCCAGCAAGATGGCACGTTTAGTACGAGCGGCACCCAGCATGTTCACCATGCGTGGAATGGCGCCCCAGCCCATGTTCAGGCCCACCTTGGCTTCAGGTAAATACAAAAAGGATGACTGCGATGCCACACGCCAATCACACGCCAGCGCCAGAGCAACCGAACCACCCACGGCGGCGCCTTCAATGGCGGCAATGGTCAGCTGTGGCAGTTCTTCCCACAAACGGCACAAACGCGCACCACGCTGGGCCACATCACGGCGTTCCAGCAAACCAGCCTGTTCATCGTTCCACTTTTGCGGGTCTTTCAGATCAATCCCGGCCGAGAAAATATCCTTGGCCCCGGTCAGTACCACAGTGTGAATCTCCAGCGACAAGGCCAGATCCTGCGCCACTTGCGTCAGGGCCAGCAAAGTGCCCTGATCAATAGCATTACGGTTCACGCCGCGATCAAAGCGCACCAGCGCATGGTCGCCCGTCACCTTGACCGTCACACTGCGGCCATATTTGCGTTTCATGAATGTCTCCCCAAAGGTTCGGAAAAATCAGCTCTGTGAGCGGTGGCTCCCATCACTGCGCGACAGGCGCGTGACGTAGCGGAATTCATAAGGTGGGTAAAAGCTGACCGCCACTTCCATGACCTTGCCCGCCAGATTGCGGAAGGTACGGATAATCAGCAGCGCCGGGTCGGAGTCCTCGTAGCCCAGAAAGCGGGCAACATGCGGGGGAAAGCGCGAGGCGGAGATTTCCATCTCGATAGTTTCCACCACTTCGCCACAGTGCTCCTCCAACAGCGGGTACACACCGCCAGGCTGGGTCGAAATCAGGTCAGCTACCGCCTGGTATTCCTTGCGCAGATAAATATCTGTCCAGGAAATGCCGCGCTTGCTGCCCGGCACACTACGGTAGGTTTCCACCTTCACCCAATCTGCCGGCTCACCGTCCAGCGCGGTTTCAGGCGGCTGCTTATCCACACAAACCGCCTTTTTATGCACGTGCAAATCGGTAAATTCCAGATAGCGCTGCAACTGGTCCGTGGTGTCCAGCGCCAGGCCAAATTGCGGCTTGGGATGCTGGCGTATCACGGTGGTACCGGCACGGCGACGCCGCTCGATCAAACCCAGATCAGTCAGCTTGCGTATGGCTTCACGCGCCGTGTGCCGACCGACCCCGTACATCTCGCAAAGCTCCATCTCGGTGGGCAGCTTGGAGCCGACGGGGTAATGGCCCGAACGGATCAGCTCCAACAAGCGATCGCTCATGTTCTGATACAGGGTTGGCTTGGCGCTGGACTGGGATTCGTTGTTTGCCATACGGTTTTCAGCTTAAAGAGACAGGCGGCGCATCGCAGCCAGGGTGTCGCGGGTGAACTGCTCAGGACATTCACTTTGGGGAAAATGCCCGATGCCCGGCCATTCTATATATTCCACCGGAACTTTGCCTTCTCGCAGCAAGCGTTCGACCTCTCTGGCGGACTCTGGCGGCACGGACCAATCCTCGCTGCCTTCCACAATCACCACCGGGCAACGAATATCCTCCAGAATCTGCTCCATGCGAAAACCGCCAAAGGCACAGATATCCGCAAAGGCCACCGCCGGAATGCAACGTCGGGCATCCGTCACCACTTCCAGCGCACGGGCCGGGTCGGACAGGGTGCCCATCAAGGTGCGGAAGGTCACTTCAAACCAGTCGCCCGGATTGATACGCGCCATCTCCAGAATGCGCGGGTTATAGCCGGAAGATTTCACTACGTTCACCGAAGCGCCATCAACCAGCACCAGACCACGAATACGCTCGGGCGCCATCGCAGCAGCCTGGGCGACAACGCCCCCGCCCATGGAATGGCCCATCAGGACCGGATTCTGAATACCCGCCGCATCCAGAAATTGCAGCAGATACTGAGCGTTTTGCGGGGTGGCGGTATGAGGTCCACCCAATGGCATGCCGCTCTTGCCGTGACCGGGCAAATCCAGGGCATACACCGTATAAAAGGGCGCAAAGTGATCCAGCACATATTGCCAGGACAGACTGTCCTGACTGGCGCCGTGCACCATCACCAAGGCCGGACCGGAACCGGCCAGATCGTAATAGGCGCGGATACCATCCGCGGTTGTCACATAAGGCATGCTCAGACCTCCAGCTCGCCCGTCAGGCGGGTCAGGGCGTACAACAACATCCAGTTCTGCACGCAGGCGCGCAAATCGCCTCCCACAACCAGACGGTGCTGACGCACCAAGCGGTTAAATGGAAAGCCCTGGGCCAGATCCGCAAAAGCAGCACTATCGCCTTCCAGCCAGAACGGCACCTCGCGCGGGCCGGTGCCCGCCTGCACATCCTGTTCTGACACGGCCAGCCAACTATGCTCGCCGGTGTCGGTATTGCGCAGCGCCACGCAAACATCGGCCAGGACACTATGCTGCCGTACAAAATCATCGGCGCGGGCGCGCTTGGCCCAGGCAGCCAGCACGGCAGGGTCAAACAGAGATAAAGACGTCAGCATCAGACATACCTTTGTCGAAGAAGGAACTTCTGCACTTTGCCCGAAGAGGACTGGGGCAGGGAATCCACAATAAAGATGCGTTTGGGTACTTTAAAGCCGGACAGTTTTTCCCGGCAAAACTCGCGCAGGACTTCCACATCCGGCTCACGGCCATTAGCGGGCACAATCGCGGCAACCAGCTCTTCGCCCCAATACTCGTGGGGCAGGCCAAAGGCGGCGGCCTCGCGCACATCGGTGTGGCTGGCCAGACAGTTTTCCACTTCCAGCGCGGCCACGTTCTCGCCACCTGTCTTGATCATATCTTTGCTGCGGCCCATGAAATAGGCAAAGCCTTCATCGTCCACCCGAATCAAATCGCCCGTGTGCAGCCAGCCATCGGCATCCAACACCTGGGCGGTCAGCTCGGGCTGCCGCCAATAGCCTTTGAACACAGTCGGGCCACGCACCTGCATTTCGCCCGGCCCGCGCTGATCGGGCAGCACCTTGCCGTCTGCATCAACCAAGCGGTACTGCACATGCCGCCACAGGTAGCCGATGGAACCGGGATGCTCCAGAATCTCCTGCGTGTAGCGATTCTTGATGGTGGTGACACAGCTTTCCGTCATGCCAAAGCCCCAGCTGAATTCAGCATTGGGAAACACGGTTCGGATCAAGTCCTGACGCCACTGACCCAAAGGCGCAGCCGCAGTTTGCACAAACTGGGCACCGGGCAGGGACAGCTCTTTAAACTCAGGGTGATCGGTCAAGCCTACCCACATAGCCGACAACAGGAACACATGCGTAGGCTGGTACAGACGCAGCGCGTCCATGACGGCATCGGCCTCAAAGCGTGGCACCACGTGCAAGCTGCCACCGGCATACAGAATGGGGCCATTCACCACCCCGAAGCCGCCAATGTGAAACAAGGGTGTCGCCAGCAAGGAGCGGCTGTTGGCATCAATGCCCAGCTCCATGATGTAGTTCACCGCATTGGCCGACAGATTGCCGTGTGTCAGCATGGCCCCCTTGGGGGCTGAGGTCGTACCCGAGGTGTACATGATGATGGCCACATCTTCATCCCCCACACGTCCAAAGCGATGCTGCACCGGATCATCCGCACGGTGATCGGGCAAGGCCTCAGGCAAATGCTCCAGCCACTGCACGGCACTGTTCAAACCACCTTCGGACTCGATCTGCTCGCGCAAGGGACGGTAGGCCGGGTCCACAATGCACACGGTAGGCTGGGCATCATCCAGCAAGTAACGCAGTTCGGCGGCGCCGTAACGGGTGTTCACCGGCACCAGAGAAAAACCGCCTACGGCTGTGGCATGCAGCAAGGCCAGATAATCGATGGAATTGGGCGTCATGATGGCCACCCGATCCCCCGGCTGTACGCCCAAACCTTTCAAATAGGCCGACAAGGCGCGCGCACGGGCGCAGAACTGAGCAAAGGACAAGGCCTGGCGCTCGTCCGAAACCGCTACCTTGTCGGGGTAGCGCTCGGCATTGAACATGGCGACCTGGTAAATATTAGGCATGATGCGAAGCCTCTGCGGCGTGGCCCAGATAGGCTGCTGCAATTTGTGGGTTATTCATGATGTCTTTGCTGTCGCCCGCCAGACTCAAGCGCCCGGTTTCCAGCACAACGGCGTGATTCGACAACTTCAGCGCCAGGCGAGCGTTCTGCTCCACCAGCACAATCGTGGTGCCGTCCTGGCTGATCTGGCGAATTGCGCGCGCCACTTCCAAAGTGACCGCCGGGGCCAGACCCAGGGAGGGTTCATCCAGCAAGAGCAGGCGGGGCCGGGACATCAAGGCACGGCCAATCGCGCACATTTGCTGCTCGCCGCCCGAGAGATGACGCCCCTGGCTTTGCTCGCGCTCCAGCAGACGCGGAAAGTAGCCATAAATACGCTCCAGATCCACCGTAATGTCGACCTGATCGCGACGCAGATACGCCCCCATCAAGAGGTTCTCGCGCACCGTCAGTTCCGGGAACAGGCGACGGCCTTCAGGAGACAGGGCAATACCCAGATTCACACGGCGTTCTGCACTCAGGTTCTGGATAGGCTGGCCTTCCAACAGGATTTCTCCCCCAGCAACCGGCACCAGACCGCTAATGGCTTTCATCAGGGTCGATTTACCCGCGCCATTGGCCCCGATCACGGCGCACACACTGGCTTCTTCCACCGCAAAACTGACCTTGTCCAAGGCCCGTACTGCGCCATAGGACACGCTCAAGTCCTTGATTCCCAGCATGGGCGCAGGCTTGCTGACCTTGGCAGCTCCCTGACCAGCTGTAGAGACCGAAGCCGAGTGTCCCGTCCCGTTTTGCGCTGCGCGGGCTTCCACGGCTGGCTCCAGCCCAGGCTCCTTGTCCAGATCCGCACCCAGATAGGCTTCAATCACCCGTGGGTCCTGACGCACTTGTGCGGTCGGGCCTTCGGCCAGCAAACGACCGTTAACCAGCACCACCAGCTTTTGGCACAGGCGCATCACCAGGCCCATATCGTGCTCGACCACCACCACATCAATGCCACTGGCGTGGATGCGTTCAATCAGGTCGGCCATAGCCACGGTTTCCACCGGGTTCAAACCAGCAGCGGGCTCATCCATTAAAAGAAGGCGGGGCATGGCTGTCAGGGCCATACCCACACCCAAAATCTTCTGTAAACCGTAGGCCAACGAATCGGCCTGCTCATCGGCTACAGATTCCAGGCCAATCAAGGCCAAGGCTTGTTCAGCCTGTCGCGCGGCCTCTTCGCGGCCACGACGCACACCCCAAGGGTTGAACAGCGACCAGGGCGAAGGAAACTGACGGAACAGAGCGGCGCGATACAGGTTTTCAAATACCGTGTGGCCTGCAAATACATGCGTCATCTGGAAGGTACGCACCAGACCCTGGCGCGCCAAGGACGCGGCCGGGCGACCCGTAATCGCGGCACCATCCATGGTGACAGCACCCGCGCTGGGCTTGGTCGTACCGGCAATCAGATTGAACAGCGTGGTTTTACCGGCGCCGTTGGGGCCGATCACGCCGGTAATCTGACCGGGAGCCGTGCTGAAGGACACCTCGTCCACCGCGCGGATCCCACCAAAATGTCGGCTAAGACCCTGAACATTCAATTGCACGCTCATGCTGCCTCCTTGCGCGCGCCGCGCCACTTACGCCACAGACCCGCCAAACCTTGCGGCATGAACAAGAGCAGCAAAATCAAAGTCAGGCCATAGATCAGGCGCTGATACTGCTGCAAGTCGCGCAGCAACTCGGGCAGGGGGATCAGGATTGCGGCCCCCACCACGGCACCAGCCAGGGCACCCACACCACCCAGCACATTCATGATGACGGCATTCACCGCTGTCCAGAAACCGAAGGAATCAGGCGAGATATAGCCTTGGTAGTGGGCATACAAGCTGCCTGTCCAGCCGGCAATCAGGGCGCTAAGGACAAACACACTGACCCGAAAGCGCAGCACATTCAAACCACCGGAACGCACCAATTGCTCGTTCTGATGCAGGGAGTCCGCCACCATGCCCCATTCGCGGCGGTACAGGGCCCGCAGCACGAAATACACCACCAAGGCAAAGCTGACCGTCACCAGATAAACGCCGTAACGCCCTTCAGGAATCGGCAAGCTGGCTTGCAGGGCCGGAATCTGGCCAAAGCCGTTATTGCCGCCAAACAGTTCGTGGAACTCGATAAAGCACAGCACCACGGCTTCGCCCAGGGCGAAGGTCAAGAGTGCGAAATGCACACCCTTGATACGCATAAAAATAGGGCCGGTGATCACAGCTAATGCTGCCGTCAGCACTCCGGCGCCCAAAAACGCGGCTGGAAAGGACCAGCCATAATCTCGACTCAAAATGGCCGAGGCATACGCCCCCAGCCCGAACAAGGCACCATGCGCCAGCGAAAGCTGGCCGATGCGCAAAACCAGATTCATGCTCATGGCCAGGCAGGCGTACAGCGACACCATGATGGCCAGATGCAGGGCAAAGCGAGGCTGTCCGGCCCACACGGGCCAGCCCAGCAGCACCGCGACCACAACGGCATGCCAGACCCATTGCAGGGCGCCATCACGCGGATAGAAAGAAGCAGTTTTGATCGCGCTCATGACGATTTCCCCATCAAACCGCTGGGTTTGACCAGCAACACGGCCATCACGATCAGGAAGGACAACATGGTGGCCACGGTCGCGTTATAGAAGGTGGACGCCACGGCCTCGGTAACACTCAGAATCAGGGCGGCAACCACCGCACCGGGCAAGCTGCCCAGACCACCCAGAACCACAATAATGAAGGCTTTCACCACCACGGCTTCGCCCATATAGGGGTGCACGGTGTAAACCGGCGCCATCAGGGCACCCGACAAACCGGCCAGGCCGCAGCTCAAGGCAAAGGTGAAGGCCATGATCTTCCAGGAACTGACGCCTTGCAGACGTGCCACTTCCCGATCCTGCGCCACCGCACGTATCGTCATGCCGATACGGGTGCGCTCGATCAGAAAATAGAAGGCGGCCAGCGCCAGCACACTCATGCCTACGATCAGCAATTGATCCTTGGCGAAAAAGGCTTGGCCAATTTGCCATGCACCTTCCACCGGACGGCGTACCGATTGCTCGTCCACCGAGAACAGCAGCGAGATCCCCGCCTGCAAGGTAATCGCCAAAGCCAGGGACATGATCATGCCGCCCATCTCGTCGCCCACAAAGCGACGGAACAGGCCGCGTTCAGCCAGTAAGCCCAGAAATCCCACCAGCACGGCAGCGGCCGCGATAGAGGGCAGGTAGGGCCAGCCAAACTGACCATAAAACACATACATGGCGTAAGCGCCCAGCATGTAGAACTCGCCGTGAGCGAAGTTCACCACCCGCAAGATGCCAAACACCAGCGTGAAACCCAGGGCAACCAGGGCGTACACGAACGTGGACATCAGGGCGATGATGGCGATTTGCATTGCGATCTGCATAATTGCTAACCGTATCAAGGTGCACTCCACCGCCGTGGCGGAGTGCGTACTGAAACAAAACCGGTAATTAGCGGGCGTCGAACTTGTTGATGACCTTGGCCTTGCCGCCCTCGATCACACCCAGGTAGGCCGGGGTGGCGATCTGGTGGTTCACGCCGTAGACATCCTTGCCGCCCCAGACAATCGCGCCTTGAATACCGTCAAAGCTGCTATTGGCTTCAATGCGGGCACGCACGGCATCGGTATCGTCCACAGTGCCAGCTTCATTAATGGCCTTGAACAGCAGGCGGGTGGCATCGTAGAAGTAGAAAACGAAGTCATCCATGCTGTTGCTGTGGACCTTGGCGTAAGCCTGGCTCAGCTTCTGGTACGGTTCGCTGGACGGATCGGCAGACAAATACACCAAGGTTCCTTCCGCATTGTCCGCACCGGCAGACTTCACGGTTTCAGCCACGTTATTGCCACCAAACTTGGTGAACTGGCCTTTGAAGCCCATTTCACGTGCCTGACGTATCACGATCCCGGCCGGGCCGGGTGGCACCGTATCCAGTTCGATGAAGTCCACGTTCTTGGCCAGAATGCTGGTCAGCAAGGTGCGGAAATCGTTTTGCGAGCGCTCGAAGAACTTGGTTTCAGCCACGTCGTAACCGGCGTCCTTGTATGCAGCGGTCTGGATCTTTTGCGTACTCCAGCCAGTTGCATCGTTAGGCGACAGGATCGCCAGACGCTTCAGCTCGGGGCGTTCCTGCTTCAACCAGCCGATCAGCTGACGGTTGTATTCGTACTGCGTAGGCAGCACGCGGAACATGTATTGCGTATTCGCATCCAGCACTTCGGTCGAGTAGCTGTTGGACAGCATGATGACCTTGTTGCGCTCGGTAATCGGCTTCATGGCCATGACCGAAGCCGAGCCAATCGGGCCGATGATGTATTTCACTTCATCCTGATCGATCAGACGGTTGGTGGCGGTTACTGCATCCGCTGCCTTGTAGTGGTCGTCGTAGGTCAGCACTTCAACCTTGTACTTCTTGTCGCCCACTTCCAGGCCGCCGGCCTGATTGATTTCATCCACGGCGATTTTCACGCCACCATCAATAGCCAGACCCCAGGGCGCGCCTGGACCTGTCATGCCTCCTACCACACCCAGCTTGAGCGTTTGAGCCTGCGCGCCCAGCGCGGCCACCATCCCTGCTGCTGCCAGTACACCCCGTATCCCGTATTTCATGGACCTGCTCCTATTAATTGACCGGACATAATTGTTGTTTGATACGAACAATATAATAAGGAGCCGATACTTGTCTATGGAAATATGGATTGATAATGACCTTATAACCAGCTCCTACAGGGGGATACGCACCAATTTAAGGGAAAACACCGACATGGGTTGTCGGTTTATTTGTACGGACTTTAGTCTATATATTTATATGAAAAAGTCATGGTCTGGGCATGTATTTCGCTAGATCGTCAGGGCAAAACACCCGCTGGTAGACACAAAAAGGCCGCTTTCCATGACAGAAAGCGGCCTTGAAATCTTGTCGGCTCACGCTATCAGGCGGCGGTTTGGCTGGTCTGAGCCTCCAATTGAGCAAAGAACAGTTGCAAACGATCCATGGCCTGCTCGATCTGCTCATACGAGGCAGAACCAAAACACAGGCGCAAGAAACCTTCACCTTGCGGACCGTAGAAGCTGCCTGCTTCAACCACCACGCGGGCTTCCTTTAACAAGCGCTCGGCCAGTTCCTGCGAAGGCACTCCCGTGGCGCGCACATCGGCAAAGGCATAAATCGTGCCTTCCACCTGGGCGCAACTGACATTCGCCATGGCATTCAGACGTTGCAGCATCAGGCGGCGCTTGGCGTCGTCGTCCGCAATCATCCCGCGCAAGGCTTCTTGCTGCCCAACCACCGCTTCCAGCGCGCCCGCCTGAATAAAGGTATTCACATGGGTGACATCGTTAGCAGTGATCTTCAACAAGCCGGGCATCAACCAGGCAGGCGCGGCCAGATACCCAATGCGCCAGCCATCCATGGCGTAGGACTTGGTGAAGGCAAACATGGACACGGTACGCTCCTGCATGCCGGGCAGGGAGGCAATACTGATGTGCTCGGCATCGTCATAGGTAATGTCTTCGTAGACTTCGTCCGAGACCACGACAAGGTCATGCTTGATGGCCAATTGCGCCAATGCTTCCAGCTCGCTGCGACGGTACACACGACCCGTGGGGTTGGCCGGATTCACCAGCACCACCATCCGGGTACGGGGCGTAATCGCCGCTTCGATGGCGTGCGCATCAATGGCAAAACCCTGTTCCTTGTTCAGCGGCACCAGCACCGGATGCGCCCCGGCCAGCTCGATTTTGCCTATATGTTGCGGGTAGTGCGGCGAGAGCAAAATCACCTCATCACCCTCGTCCAGAATGGCGAAGAAAGCGGCAAAGGAGGCGTGCGTCAGCCCATTGGTGACCAGCACATCATCCGGCCCGACATCCAGCTTGTTTTGCTTGCGCAGCTTGGCGGCCAAGGCTTCACGCAAGGCGGGCACCCCACGCAGATCGCTGTAATGCACCTCGCCGCGCATCAAGGCATCGGCTGCCGCCTGCTTGATCGCCATTGGCGTATCCGCGTCCGGGCGGCCAACTTCCAGATGAATCAGGTCCGAGGTATCGCCTTGCAGACGAGCCGCCTGCTCGTACATGCCAAAGGATTTTTGGGAGGTGCCGGTAATGCGTTTTGCTAGCTTCATGAAAAATTGTTCCTTCAGAATAAGACAGGCCCCAAGACCTGCCGGAAACCATCCCGCCCTAAGCAGCCAAGGACTGGATCACCTTGCCCAGAAAGGACTCGCAGGCGGCCAACTGCTCCAGGCTGACGTACTCATCGGCCTTGTGTGCCACGGTGATGGAGCCAGGCCCGCAGACAATGCTGGGCACGCCCGCTTCCTGGAAAAACGAGGCTTCGGTGCCATAGGCCACACGCTGTGCGGCGGACTCACCCAGCAAAGCCAGCGCCATTTTTTTCAGCTCCTGGCTGTCTTCGTCATCCAGGGCAGGAATGCTGCCCAGACACTCGAACTCGATCGCCGCATCACCATGGCGTGCCTGCATGCGCGGCAAGACCTGCTCATAGGCAAAGCGGCGCAAATTGCCGATGAAGCCATCCGGGTCCACGCCAGGCAGATAGCGGTATTCAAAGGAGAACTCGCAATGGGCCGGGATAATATTCATGCCATTGCCACCGGAAATCGTGTTGGTGGAAATGGTGGAAAAGGGCACATCAAAGCCTTCAATGCGCTTGCCGACCTGGGCCTCTTCATCCGCCAGACGCTGAATGTGCGAGACCAGATTGGCGGCGTACTCAATGGCGTTCAGCCCATGTGGCGTCAAAGAAGAATGGGCGGCGCAGCCTTTAACGCGGCAGCGATAAATGCGGCCGCCTTTATGGGCCGCTACAACGCGCATGCTGGTGGGTTCACCCACAATGCAGCCGCTGGGCTGGATGCCGGCTTTACGCATTTCCTCGATCAGGCCAGGAATGCCCAGACAGCCCACTTCTTCGTCGTAGCTCAAGGCCAGATGCACGGGCTCGCGCAGTGTCATGGAACCCAGGCGTTGCGCCTGCGCCAAGGCCACGCCGATAAAGCCTTTCATGTCGCAAGCTCCACGGCCAAACAAACGGCCATCACGAATCTGGGCTTCAAAAGGATCACTGGACCATACCTGCCCGTCGACCGGCACCACGTCTGTATGGCCAGACAAGACTACGCCCCCCGGCCCCTGACCGAAGGTTGCCAGCAGATTGGCTTTGGAGCGCGATTCGTTGTAATCAAAACGCACTTGCGCGCCCGCCGCTTCGAGCCGGTTGGCGGCCCATTCAATCAATGCCAGATTGGAGTTTCTGCTTACCGTATCAAAGCCAATCAGGGACGAAACATGCTCGATCACCTGGGCCGAAGGGGCCTCCTGCCTGCTCATATGCCAGCTCCTTATAGCTATTATTTAAAACTGAATTCAGTTTATAGAGCAGGTATATCGCTGTCAACGAGTCTAGGTGTTTGTACTATAAACTGGCTTTTTAATTTTTATAAATTCGTTTAATTTCAATATATTAATGAATTTCTAACTTGTTTTATACCTATAGCACTTATTGACCATCAAGTATGAAAATGAATATATTCACAAAAAATGAGTTCAATTGAATTCACTTACTGCGATTACCAATAAGGACTATCATGAGACAACAATCGCGCCCCGCGGACCCGGCTCCCTCCAAGGCCGAGGATCTGCTTTTCGGCAAAATCCTCTGGCGGCTGATGCCCATCCTGTTCATCAGCTACATCGTTGCCTACATCGACCGCGTCAACGTGGGCTTTGCCAAGCTGCAAATGCTGCAAGACCTGAATTTTTCGGCCGAGGTTTATGGCCTGGGTTCGGGCATCTTCTTTGTGGGTTTTTTGTTGTTCGAGATCCCCAGCAACCTCTTGCTGTACCGCTTTGGTGCCCGCGCCTGGCTGACACGCATCATGGTTACCTGGGGCATCCTGTCCGTGCTGACCATGTTCGTCACCACCCCCACACAGTTCTATATCGTCCGCTTCCTGTTGGGCGTGGCGGAAGCCGGCTTTCTGCCTGGCGTGGTGTATTACCTGGCGCAATGGTTCCCCCCACAACGCCAGGGCCGCGTCATGGCGACCTTGGTTACTGCCGCTGCTGCGGGCGGCATGATCGTAGGCCCGCTCTCGGGCTGGATCATGGATGTGTTTTCGGAGTCCCAGCACCTGCATAACTGGCAATGGCTATTCCTCTTGCAGGGGCTGCCCGCTGTCTTTGTAGCGGCCTTGCTATGGGCGACCTTGCCCAACCGTCCTGAAGACGCCAAATGGTTGAGCCAGGAAGAAAAAACCTTGCTGCACACCCTGAACCAGGACGCGCAACGCGAGCTGCCGCGCAAGGACAAAATTGCTGAAGTACTGGGCAAACCCAATGTGTGGTGGCTGGCCTGCGTGCTGCTATCCCTGAACCTGGGCATTTATGCGGTGATCTTCTGGACACCCACCATCATTCAGGAAGCCGGTATCAAGAACTTGACCCACATTGGCTATATTGCCGCCTTGCCCTATGCTGCCTCGGCTCTGGCCATGCTGATTCTGGGCCGCTCTTCCGACTACTTTGGGGAACGTCGCTGGCACTTGGCCATTGCCTGCGCCGGTGGTGCTATCGGCCTGCTGATGACTGCCCTGGCACCGGATCCGACCGTGCGCATTATTGGCGTCATCATCGCCACGGCCATGTTCATTGGCGGCACACCCCTGGTCTGGGCCTTGGGCGGTAATTTCATGAGTGGCCGCGCCGCTGCAACCGGCTATGCCCTGATCAATGCAGTAGCAGCCTTGGGCGGTTTATTTGGCCCCTACGCCATGGGTCTGGCACAAGAAATGAGCGGCAGCACCAGCACCGCTGTATTGACCATTGCCGGTCTGGCTGTGCTGGGTGGCTTGTGCGTCTTTGCCCTGCCATCTGCCCGCCAGCAAAACGCCCTGGATCAGGCCGCTAAATTACACGCTGTCCCCAGCAAAGGCGGTGCCCAATGATGCGCCGTCACGTCAAAACCGCTATGGCTGGCTGTGTCGGACTGGCCACGCTGATCGCCAGCTCCAGCGCCACGGCGCAAACCGGCGACAACGTCACCTTGTACGGCATTCTGGATGCGGGCCTGACCTGGATCAGCAATGCCAACGGCCCCTCCAAAACCACGCTGGATACCGGCGTCATGCAAGGCAACCGATTGGGTCTGCGTGGCTCCGAGTCGATGGGCAATGGTTTGACTGCCATCTTTCAACTGGAAAACGGCTTTTCCGTGGCGACTGGGGAAGCAGGGCAAGGCGGCGCCCTGTGGGGCCGACAAGCCTGGGTGGGCCTGAAATCCGATTATCTGGGCAGCATCAAGCTGGGCAGACAATACGATTTCTTCACCGATACCTTGCAGGCGTTCTACACCCCCACCTGGTCGGCAGGCGGCTATTCCAACAGCCCTCTGGACAACGACCGCATGAGCGGCCAGCGGGTCAATCAGTCGGTGAAATACGTGACGCCTTCCTTTGCCGGTATTGAGCTGGGTGCCATGTACGGCTTCCCGGAACGGCGCGAAGGGCAGGCCCAAACCGGGCGCACCATCAGCTTTACGGCCAACTATAAAAACGGCAATTTTGCGACGGGTGCCGCTTATACCGAGGTGCAGGAAGCCAGCCTGGACATCAGCCCGCTGACCGGCGGCGGCGCGCCCAATCGAGTTGGTGGCCGTTACCTGCGCGACTGGGGCATAGGAGCAAACTACGCCTTCGATAAAGTGACCGTCTACGGTGTGTTTTCACAAGCCCTGTACGTGGCTCCCGATGGCCAGCAAAAGAACCATACCTTCCGCAACTATCAGCTGGGTTTTGCCTGGCGCGCGGCACCCAATCTGGTACTGGGACCGGGCTATGGGCTGACTACCCTGGGGTCGAACAAATACCACCAACTAAACCTGACGGCCGACTACTTCCTGTCCAAGCGCACGGATATTTATACCCAGGCCATCATCCAGCACGCGCAAGGCGAGGGCGCGACGGCCAACGTAATCAGCATGCCCAGCTCCACGGGGCGTAACCAGACCTTGTTAAGGGTGGGGATACGAACCAAGTTCTAGGCACAAACCCGATCAGCGCAGCGGGGTCTGTACGATACAATCATCCATTCTTTTCTGATCGGTTTCGTATGGCGACTTCGACTGGTAAATCCACACAGGCAAGCAAGGCGGAAACGCTGGTAGACACCATTTACCGGGACACCCGCAAGCGTTTGAATGCAGGCGACTGGCACCCCGGCGACCGCCTGCTGGATTACGAATTGGCCGAGCGCTTTGGTTGCACCCGCATGCCCGTGCGCCAGGCCCTGCTGCGACTGGTCAACGAAGGTTTATTGAACAGCACCACACGGGGATTTCAGGTCCCCGTGCTGACCGACGCCATGGTGCGCGACATCTTTGAGTTACGCCGCATTCTGGAGCCGGCTGCTGCAGCGCTGGCCGTCAACATCGCCGACCGCGATCAGCTCCATGCCGGTCTTAGCAAAGCCATTGATCTGGCTAAAGTAGCCATGGTGCACAAAGACGCCGCCCTGATGTTCAGCGCTAACGCCAGCTTTCGCCAAGCCTGGCTGCAATGCGTACACAACGAGCGCCTGCTAGACGCCATCGCCATGTCCGCCGACCACGCCAACCAGGTGCGTTTTGCCAATACCAGCGATACCGATAACTACCAGGCCACGGTAGAGGCGCTGGAAAAGCTGGGCAAAGCCCTGACCAGCGGGGATCCGGAGTATGCGCGTACCGAGATGGTGGGGTTCCTGAAGCTGGCGGAGGCTTCGTATTTCTTGCGTAGGCAGCAGATGGATTTGCCTGCGGTTTAACAACGCAGGACGCCTTAATAAAAAGCCCCTCTTTGAGCTGAGCCCAAGCAAGTTCGTCCAAAAGTGAGCAGTGAAACCCAAAGTGGCAACCCCTCTCCAGTTTTAAACCGTCCAAATTCCAGGGGCGCGGCACACCCCAAAGGTTGGGCCTGTGTCTAACTTTTGGGGTGCAGTTCAGGGGCTTTTTTACGACAACTATGCCTAAGCTGTCAGCAGGAAAACCGGGGAGCCGCAGCCGGCTGCACAACCCCATCCAAACATACAAAACTGTCACGCTCGACAAAGTGAGGATGTGTCACTGTTTCCGCCAAGGAAAGCACCGGTGTCACGCACGCTTCAGTGCCGGTAAACACCGCTTCCCAATGCGCTCTAGGATATCGCCTGAAAATCTGGGCAAATCGTTCTTTCATTGCAGGCCAGGCGCTCTGATCATGTTGCTGGGGAACGTTATCCGAATTCAGACCCAGACCGTCAAGCAAGGCCTTGTAGAAACGCGGCTCGATAGCGCCCACCGCCACGGCTTTATGATCAGCCGTCTGGTAAGTCGAGTAGAAAGGTGCCCCGCCATCAAGCAAATTGCTGGCACGCCGATCCTGCCATTGCCCTGCCTGCCAACGACCCAAAATCGGGGCCAACATCAACAAGGCACCATCTACCATGGCGGCATCCACAAGCTGCCCTTTGCCGGTACTACGAGCCTGCATCAAAGCGGCCAAAACTCCGACCAGCAGCAACATGCCGCCCGCACCAAAATCCCCGATCAGGTTCAAGGGTACCGCCGGTGCACCGTCTGCCGGACCGATGGCATGCAACACACCACTCAAGGCCAGATAGTTGATGTCATGGCCCACCGTCCTGGCCAAAGGCCCGGACTGGCCCCAGCCCGTAATCCGGCCATACACCAGTGCCGGATTGTGTTGCCAGCAATCCTGTGGACCCAATCCAAGACGTTCCATCACTCCGGGGCGCATTCCCTCTATCAACACATCGGCCTCTGCGGCCAGTTCCAGCACCCTGGCGCGTCCGGCAGCAGACTTCAAATCCACTGTTTCCCGCTGTTTGCCTCGTGTCGTGACTTCAAAACGAGGATCACGCACGATCCCCATATCAGCTGGTTCTGGCCTGGCAATACGAACCACGGTAGCGCCCAGGTCCGCCAGAATCATCCCTGCCCAAGGCACCGACCCAATAGCCTCCATCTCCAGAACCCGTACCCCTGCCAGCACCTGATTCATAGGACGTCTCCGTAGGCAACCAGACTGCGACCATGTGCGGCACCCTCCAATTGGCGTTGCACCAGATCAGGGACATCCGCCAATTCGACGACATGCACATACGGTTCCAATAGGGCAAAGTCGGGACGCCATTCTGTCGCCAATCGATTCCAGACACGGTAGCGTTGCTCCCACGGCGCATTGGCCAGCACCCCAAAGATCTGCACACGCCGCACGAAGAAAGGCAACACACTGCCTTCAAACGTATTGCCTGCCGCATTACCCACCGAGGCAATCTGACCAGAGTCGCTCATCGACCGAAGCAGCCAGGACAGCACCGCCCCACCCACATTGTCGATGGCCGCCGCAAACCGGGCGGTCTCCAAAGGACGATTGGACTGTGTGATCGCGGTATCCAGCACCTCGCTGGCACCCAGTTGCTGCAAAGCGGGGGCCAACTCAGTACGCCGTGTCAAAGCCACGACCTCGTAGCCCGCCTGCGCCAATAGAGCAATGGTCAACATGCCTACCGCGCCATTCGCCCCTGATACCGCCACAGGGCCGGATTGTGGCGTCAAACCCTGAGCCTCGAACCTGTCCAGGGCCAGACCCACCGTAAACCCCGGCACGCCCAAAACAGCCGCTTCCCGCAAGGACAGCCCTGACGGGATTTTCTGCGCATGGTCACCCGACACATGCAATTGCTGTGCAAAGCCGCCGTCCTGGGAAATACCCATATCAAATCCATGGGCCATAACCGGATCGCCCACGGCAAAGGAGGAATTGGCCGACTCAATAATCTGGCCAACCGCCTCTATGCCACCCACCCGCGGGAAGTCCCGAATGATGCGCGCCTGCCCTTGAATAGCCAGACAATCCTTGTAATTCACACCGGCATAGGCCGTGCGTATCCGGACCTCTCCTGGCGACAGGCTGACTGGAGAGCGCCACTCCAAGGCGTTACTGACCGTCTCGCCGTTCTGTCGCGTTACTAAGGCCTGAAAGTCCTTGCCATGCATCGCCTACTCCTTTTTTAAATGACGCCTTGTGCACGCAGTTCGGCCAAGGCCCCGGTATCCAAGCCCAAGGAGGCATAAATCTCGGCGTTATGTTCCCCCACCGCTGGCCCGGTGTGAGGCACGGGCATCGCACGGCCTACCACTCTGGGCACAACACAAGGCGCGGGCAGGCTACCGTACTCCGGATCGGCCAAACGAATGATCATCTGCCGCGACTGAAAATGCGCATCAGCCTTGATGTCCTCAATATCGTAAACCTTGCTGAACGGCACCTGGAACTGGTCCAGCAGGGCACTCACCCGTTCAAAACTCAGCCTGGCGAAGCTGCGTTCTAACTCGCTATCGAGCGCCTGCATATGCTGGACACGATGAGGCAAGGTATCGAAGCGCGGGTCCTCTATCCATTCGGGATGCCCGAGCGCCTGACAAAGCCGCTCATACACCGCCTGCGATGAAGCGACCAAAGTGAAATACACCCCGTCCTGGCTGCAGTACATATTGGACGGAGCCGTATAAGTCGTACGGTTGCCCACGGCATGCCGGACCTGGCCCAACTGTTCATACTCGACCGCCAAAGGGTCAAACAGACGGAAAAGGGCCTCTGTAGCGGCCAGATCCACCTCCACACCCCTGGCTTGCGGATCGGCGCGCAAGCGCGCAATTTCCGCAGCAATGGCAAAGGCACAGAACACACCAGCGATCGAATCTCCAAAGGGGAAATTGCCATGCAAGGGCGGGCCATCGGGCATACCCGTCAAATTGGTAAAGCCGCTCATCGCTTCGAATACCCGCGCAAAGCCGGCCCGCTGGCGATAAGGCCCCGTCTGCCCAAAGCCCGTCAGACGCACGACGATCAGGCGTGGATTGACGCGATGCAAAGTCTCGATATCCAAACCCCAGCGATCCAGGCTGCCGGTACGAAAGTTCTCGACCAGCACATCAAAACCCGCAATCAGCTCCAGGAAAATTTCCCTGCCGCGTGGCTTGCGTACATCCAGGGTGATGCCCTTCTTGCCGCGATTGGCCACCTTCCACCACAAGGGCTGCCCATCCTTGACCGGCTGCATGTGACGCAAGGCATCACTGCCATTGGGAAGCTCCAGCTTGACCACCTGCGCCCCATGATCCGCACACAGTGTCGCCCCGCTGGGAGCCGCAAGAACTGTGGCCATATCAAGAATACGCACCCCAGCAAGCGAGCCGGTATGGGAGTCATTTTGGTTCATGGTTGTCCGGATCAAAAAGTGATGAAGAGCACCATTTATGACCCAGCCTATCCACTCGGGCAATATAGGATTTCGCACAGCGAAACAGTCTGTCCGAATCGTTGACTCCACCTTTTGGAGAACGAATCATAAGTCCACCTGTTCGGAGAATCTGCCACGTGAACACCATTACTTTGCCCGGCTTGGTCAACCCGCATGACCTCACGTCCGACCGTCAGTTCGCCATGAACCTGGCGCGCGGCATGGAGGTATTGCGCTGCTTCACCGTGCACACTCCATGGCTGGGCAATCGCGAGATTGCCGAACGAACGGGCCTGCCCAAACCCACCATTTCCCGCCTGACCTACACCCTGACCCTGCTCGGTTATCTGGATCGGGACCCGCAGCGCCAGAAGTACCGGCTAGGGCCGGGCGTGCTCTCGCTGGGCCATCCGCTACTGGCCAGCATGCAGATCCGCCAGTCGGCCAAACCCATTATGGAAGCCCTGGCACGCAGCACGGGCTGCACGGTCAACCTGGGTATTCGGGACCGGGGCAATGTGATCTACATCGACTCGGTGCGTGCGGATACGGCCAACCATCATCTACCCGACATAGGCACTTCACGCCCGCTGCTGCCCAGCGCTATTGGACGCGCCTTGATCCTGGCTCATCCTATGGCCGAACGCACCGCCATTCTGAACTACCTGCGCATTCACGATCCACACGCCTTCGAGAGCCACCAGAAGCTATGGACCGACGACGAGCAACGCTACAAACGTGAAGGCTACTGCCTGTCCAAAGGTGACTGGCATGTCGATATCCATGCCATCGCATTGCCGGTGCGCCGCATACCCGGTGAATCACCCGTCGCCATGAACTGCACCATTGCTGCCCATCAGGCGCGCAAAAGCTATCTGACACAAGACGTACTGCCACAGCTGAAATCGGCCGTACTGCAACTGGAGCTGGCCCAGGGCCTGCACTGATACTTTCTTTATTCGGAGAAATCCATGATACGTGATGCCGCCCGACTCGATGCCTTGCTACATGAAGTGCGCGAGTTCCTCCACGCTGAATGCCTGCCCTTGGAAGCCCTGGTGGACAAGAACGACCAGATCCCCGAAAGCGTGGTGCAGGGCATGAGAGAGCTTGGGCTGTTTGGCCACAGCATTCCCCAAGCCTACGGCGGCGCCGGTCTGACAACCGAAGAGTTGGCCTTGGTCAATATCGAAGTCTCCCAGGTATCTGCCGCTTTTCGGGCCCGCTTTGGGGGCAATACCGGCATCGCGTCCGAGTCGTTGGTCGTGGATGGAACTGAAGACCAAAAGAGACGCTATCTGCCCCTATTAGCCTCCGGAGAAGTAACCGGCTGCTTTGCGCTGACAGAGCCCGATGCAGGCTCGGACGCCACCGCTCAAAAAACAGTCGCAGTACGGGATGGGGACTACTTCGAAATCACCGGAAAAAAGTGCTTTATCACCAATGCGCCCATTGCCGATTTGTTCACTGTGTTTGCCCGCACCGACCCCGACTCCACAGGCTCTCGCGGCATCTCCGCTTTCTTGATCGAACGCGGCACTCCAGGGCTGCACACGCCCCCGGCCTACAGCAAGATGGGTCAGCATGGCTCGCCCGTGGGTGAGGTCGTGCTGGACAAGGTACGTGTCCATAAAGACGCGATTATCGGCGGCCTGGAAGGGCAGGGTTTTCGCACCGCCATGAAAGCGTTGAACAAGCAGCGCATCAATCTGGCAGGCCTGTGCGTGGGCCCCGCATTGCGGCTGGTTGACGAGATGGTGCGCCATGCCCGAACCCGCCAGCAATTCGGTCAGGACATCGCCCAGTTCCAGCTGGTGCAGCAAATGATTGCCCAGAGCAATACCGAAGCTTATGCCGCAAGAGCGCTGGTCCTGGAGACTGCCCGCAAACGGGACGCTGGCCAGGACATCACCCTGGAAGCATCCATGTGCAAATTGTTCGCCTCTGAGATGTGCGGTCGCGTCGCCGACCGGGCCGTGCAACTTTTTGGTGGCAGCGGCTATATCGCCGACAACGTTGCTGAACGCTTTTATCGAGACGTACGTGTATTCCGTCTTTATGAAGGCACCAGCCAGATTCATATCGCCAACATCGCCAAGCAGACCCTGGCACGGGCCTGAACACCGCGCCAGACCCACACCATAATAAATCCGGAGACAATATGCGATTCCTGCACCTGCCCCTTGCCTGCCTGCTCACGGCAGCCCCATTGGCCGCCGCCCACGCTGCCTACCCAGACAAACCCATCAAAATCGTCGTCCCGTTTTCGGCCGGCGGTATTGTGGATTCCGTAGCCCGCCTGGTGGGGGAAAAACTGACCAAGCAGCACGGACAAACGGTAATCGTGGAAAACCGCACCGGCGCGGGAGGCGCTATCGGTACGGACTACGCGGCGCGCGCCCCGGCTGATGGCTATACCTTGCTGCTGGTCAGCCCCAGCCATGCCGTCACCACCAGCTTGCAACCCCGTGTTACCTGGGACCCGGTAGAGAGTTTTCGCGCTATTGCTGGCTTTGGGATTGTCCCCAATGTGATTGTGGTGCACCCCAGTGTGCCAGCACAGAACATGGCACAGCTGATCGAGCTGGCCAAAAAGAAAGACCCGCCACTGACATACTCGACCGCGGGTATAGGCACATCCAACCACTTGTCTGGCGAATTGCTGGCTCAAGAAGCCCAGATTCCCCTGACACACATCCCCTACAAAGGCCAAAGCGATGCCTTGAACGATCTGCTGGGTGGGCGTGTGGACCTGATGCCTTTGACGGCAGCCCTGGCCATGCAACATGTCAAAGCGGGCAAGCTGCGCGCCTTGGCTGTGACCACCAGCGAGCGCGCCAAAGCCTTGCCCGACCTGCCCACCGTGGCGGAATCCGCCAATCTGCCCAACTACTCCGTCGGGACGTGGTTTGGCCTGGTCGCTCCGAAAGCAACACCAGACGAGATTGTGAATCAACTCTACAGCGATATGCAGGCCATTCTGGCCATGCCCGACGTACAGGAGAAATTCAATATGCTGGGTATGGAGCTGAACCCGCAATCGCCCCAGGAGTTCGACGAGTTTGTTGCCGCTGAACAGAGCAAATGGGCCCAGGTCATCAAGCAAGCCAATATCGAGAACAATTGATATGAGTCTGCTGCGTACTCCCCTGTGTGACACCCTGAATATTGCTCACCCCATATTCGGGTTTTCTCATGAACCCGATGTGGTGGTGGCAATTGCCCAGGCAGGGGGGTTCCCTGTTTTAGGCCTGGGGCGGGATGCACCGGACGACATTCCGGCCATCATCACCAAGGTCGAACAGGCACTGAACGGGCTGCCCTATGGCATCGACTTGATGCTGCCTGGTAAGGTCCCCGCCCAGGCAGACCCCGAAAGCATGCGTGCCAGCCTGCCCAATGAGCATCTGGAGTTTGTGGAGTCCCTGCGTCAGCGCTTCAAGATAGCAGCACCCACACAGCCCAGTTTCTTTACCAGCCATGTGCGCTCGGAGGCTTTTTTTGAGGCGCAGATCCAGGCCGTACTGAACTCCAACGCCAGTGCTGTCGCCACCGCCATTGGGATACGGCCTGAGTTGATCCAGGCCGCCCGCGCACGAGGCAAAGTGACCATGTCACTGGTCGGCTCGGTACGCCACGCCCACAAAGCCATGGCACTGGGTGTGGATGTACTGGTAGCCCAAGGCTATGACGCGGGCGGACACACCGGACCGATCGGCACCATGGCGCTGCTGCCACAGATTATTGCCGTCGCAGGCAGCACACCCGTTCTGGCTGCGGGCGGTATCGCTACCGGCGCACAAATTCTGGGCTGCATAGGGATGGGGGCTCAAGGAGGCTGGTTAGGCACTCTCTGGATGGCCGCCAAGGAAAATCACACGCCACCGGCCCTGCTGCAACGCTTGATCCAGGGAGACAGCGAAGACACCGTCATCTCTCGTGCGCACAGCGGCAAACCATGTCGTGTCATCCGTAGCGAGTGGATTGACGCCTGGGCCACAGCGGACGCACCCACTCCTTTGAATATGCCCTTGCAACAGGTTCTGACAGGCGATGTATTTGCCTCCATTCATCAGCACAACAATCAGGATCTGATTTACGAGGCTGCAGGCCAAAGCATTTTCGGTATTCAGGAATTGACAACTATTGCCGAGCAAATGGCGGGCCTAGTCAAAGGCATGGACACCGCCTGGGCTCGCTTGCAAAGCATGGCTCAGTACACGCCCAAGGAGCCCTGATGTCTGCCCACCTTGAGGTCTCCAGCCTGCATATTGAGGAAGGTATCGCCATCTTCACTCATCAACATCCTGCCTCCCGCAATGCCATGTCCGAGGCACTACGCAAGGACTACATGCGGATGCTGGAGCAGGTTCGAGCCAACCCGCAGATACGGGTCTTGATCCTGCAAGGCTCCGAAGGTGCCTTTTGTTCGGGCGGCAATATTCACGAGATGGCACAACGGCATGCCGATCCACAAGCCAGCTCCCCCATGGCCACACGCCAGCGGCTGGATCACAGCAGCTCCTGGCTACGCCAATTGCTGGAACTGGATGCACTGCTGATAGCGTCTGTAGACGGGGCTGCAGCCGGTGCGGGATTCAGCCTGGCCTTGCACGCGGATTTCATTCTGTGCAGTGCACGCAGTCGCTTTCGCATGTCTTTCCCCCGCGTTGGGGCCGTCGCAGATTTTGGCGCGCACTATCTGCTCCCGCGCATGGTGGGCCTGTCAGTCGCCCGCGACCTGCTGCTGACAGGCCGCAGCCTGACGGCAGCCCAGGCAAGGCGGTTGGGCTTGGTCCATGCCGTCCATCCTTCCGAACACTTGGCCACGGCCACGCTTGCATTCGCTCGCCGCCTGCTGGAAGGTCCACCCGAAGCCCTGGCACTGAGCAAACGTCTTCTCAATCTAAGCTTCGACATGAACTACGGAGCACTGTCCAACCTGGAGGCCCTGTCTCAGGCCGTATCCATGAGTACCCGCTACCACCAGGACTGCGTACAGCAATTTCAGGCCGGCCAAACACTGACTTATGACTGGGATCGGCAAGAAAAATAAGCAGGCCGCTTATTTCATATTCGCCAACACCGCGACCGGCACAGGCTTCACTGGCGCCTGGGCTTTATAAATGCCCACTTGATCTATGCCCCGGCCCAAACGGCTGGCCAGCATCTGCGCCACGGTGTGTTGGCAGTAGCGCCCCTGGCACATGCCCATTCCGGTACGACAGGCCAATTTGATGCTATTGATGTCCGTCACATAAGGATGAGCGTCCAGAAACTGATTCACCTCCTGTGCCGTGACTTCCTCGCAGCGGCACACCACTGTATCCGGGGTGATTGCCTGGGCCAGTGCCTCCAGCTTGGGGGCAGACAAGGCAATAACGGTGTCGGTAAAACGACGATTACGACCCAGGCGCACTTGCAGGTCAGCAATGGTTTTTGCTATCTCTGTCTCGGCAACTGGCTGCTGCAACTCCAGCACACATTGCCACGCGGCCAACTCACCTTGCAAATGGGCATTGAATGCCCCTGCAATGCCCGTTTGCTCCCCGGCAACCAGCACACCTGACTGAGTGCTGTGCAGCCTCTCGTCATGCTGCACCAGCCAGCCGCCAGCGGCACTGTCCCACCGCACGGCACAACCTGCCTGGCGCGCCAATTCAGTACTGGCGAGCAGGCCATAGCCCACAACCACCGTATCGGCCTCTACACGCCTTTGTGTACCCGCAATGGCGTGCCAGCCTTGATCCACGTTACACAGCGTCGCAGCCTGAACGGACTCGTCTCCATGGACACGCTCTATGCCCGTAGCAAAGCACAACGGTACGCCATGACGACGCAGTTTCAACAAGATCGCCAGCAGCTGTTTAACCAGCCGGGACTGTCCCGGTAGAGCACGCGTAGCGCGCAGCATTTCCCTCATGGACGGCAAACTGCGGGCGATGGCGACTTCGGCAATCTGTGCACCGGCATCCAGCAACAACTCAGCAACCAGAAGCAGCAGGGGATGGCCGCCCACCAACAGAAAACGCTGTCCCGGCATCAGGCTTTGGCTCTTGATCATGGTTTGCACACCACCGGCGCTCAGCACGCCCGGCAAGGTCCAGCCCGGAAAGGCCACGGGCAAGTCATAGGCCCCGGTCGCAATCAATACCCGGCGGGCTTTCAGCACGGAGGCGCCCTGTGGGCCAGCAGTGCCGATCTGACGCATATGCTCATCCTGCGGGTCGTCAAAAATCCCCCACACCAGGGTACTGAAATGCCACTGCACAGCCGTGGTGGCCCGCGCCCAGGCAAACAAGCTGTGTGAAAAAGGATAGGTGTGCATGGAGTCCGGGTCCGCTGCCGCAAACTCCTCGGGTGCCTGCCGGAATACCTGTCCGCCAAAGCGCGGCTGCTCGTCCAGCACGGCCACGCTTAAACCCTGTGAGCTGGCGACTCGAGCCGCAGACAGTCCTGCCGGACCTGCCCCCACAATCAATAAATCCAGAATGTCAGACATCGTCGGCTACCTCGATCTGCATACCGCTACGCACCGTAGTCATGCAACTGCGCTGCCCCTGCACCCCGTCAATGGTCACGATGCAGTCAAAGCACACGCCCATATTGCACACCGGACGACGTGGCGCACCACTGGCGGTGCGACGAAAAGCGCCGACTCCGGCCGCTAGCAAAACCGTCGCCACGGTTTCACCGAGATAACAGGCTGTCTCATGACCATTGATTGTCACCACAGCTGGCTCGAAGCGCTGGCGTTTATGCAACAAGCGTTGTGCGTCAGGCAAAGGTCAAACTCCTAAAACGATCAGGATCGTAGGCAGAGATATCCAGGCTGGGCGGCTGGCCCAGCATCTGCGCTACCAGCAAATGAGCGTAGGTCAAACCCAGGGTGAAGGCGGCTCCACCAGTGGCAATGAACAAACCGGGGCGGTGCGGCACTTGGCCCAGCAACGGCAGTTGATCCGACACCAAAGAGGTCACCCCGGTCCAGGAGCGCAAGACAGGCAAGGAGGCCAGTTGGGGGACGACACTGCAGGCGGTCTGTACGCTGCGTTGCAAAGAATCCAGGTTCAGACTGGGTTTGCGTTCCAGATCCGCTATCCCCTTACGATGATGCAGTGTGGAAGGCCAGCCGCCGCCAATCAGCACCGTGCCTTCAGCCGTTTGCTTCAAGGACAGACGTCGTCCCACGTGCTGGAACAGGTAATCCATAAAGGGCGCGGTGCGTGCGGTGGCGGTCATGGTCAGGGCAATCGGGCTGACAGGTAACTGCGAGCCGGTCATTTGCGCAATACGCCCGGACCAGACACCGGCCGCAATCAGAACCTGCTTGCTGCGACATTGCTCGCCACTGAGCACCTGGGCTTGCCAGTCAGAACCCACTCGCCTCAAATCCACCACCTGGCATTGGCTGACGATCTGTGCTCCCAAGGCACGTGCGGCGGCGGCCAGGGCCAGACTGGCACGGCGCGGGTCGGCCTTGCCTTCGTCAGCACAAAAAGCCCCCATCAGCACGGAGTCCGACAAATAGGGCGCTTTGGCTTGTAAAGCGGCCCGGTCCAGTAGCTCGACCTTCAGGCCGGCCTGATTTTCCAGGCGGCTTTTTTGTTCCAGAACCTGGGCTTGCTGTGCCGTTTCTGCCAGCATGAAGCCGCCTTTCTGGCGCACACCCACCGACACACCCAACTGATCTTCCAAAGCCCGCCAGCGGGCAATGGCGTCCACATGCAAGGGCATGGCTTGCAGGGCGCGTTTGCTGGCCTTCAGCCCCGCCTCGATCATGCGGTATTCCATCTGAAAATGCAGGCTGCCCGCGTTCTGGCTGGATGCCTGCAGGCCCAGCTCACCTTGTTCGATCAAGGTCACGGGCACACCCGCCAGGCTCAAATAGTAGGCAGCGGCGCAGCCCAGCAGCCCGCCACCAATGATCAGGACATCCGTCCGGGCGGGCGGGGTGCCAGGGGCACAGACAGGTAGGGGGGAAAGAGAATCAGGCTTGGGGCTCATAGTGTAGTTACGCGATACACCGTTCGCCCCGTATCAAGACCAATCAGGGGACGGGCGGGGTAATCGACATGATGATTTCCGCTTCCTCCGTTCCCCGGTTCAGGTAACGGTGGCTTTGGCGTGCATCAAAGCTGATGTTCTCGCCAGCTTTGACGTCAAAACTTACCTTATCAATCTCTGCAGTAATGACACCCCGGACCACATACACACTTTCCAGGGACGGGTGCGACATATCGTCCATGGACTGTTGACCGACTTCGTAAACAGCCCGGAACACTTCCATCTCGCCATTGCCACGGGTGAGCCGTTCATAGACGACACCCCCACGCGGGCCACGCAACAACATGCGTTCACCAGGGCGGCTGATCCATACCGACGGCCCCTTGCTGGTATCCATGAACAAGGAAGACATGGATTCCCCAAAGATCCCGCTGAGCTTGCGCAGGGTCGTCAAACTGGGTGTGGTGACACCGCGTTCTACCTGACTGAGCAGCGTGGGCGAGAGCTTGACCATCTGACCCAACTCCCGCAGGGACAGACCCTTGGCCACGCGCAGCTCATGAAGTCGTTTGCCTATCATTCTGAAGTCCTATGTTCGTGTAGTTATGTGTAGCCGAACTTCACGAATTATAGGGTAAGAGAGGCAGCCTAATGGTGTGCAAATGCATGCTCCGAAACTGCACAAACCGTGCAGTTTCAGTGCTGAATTCTTCCAGACTTTACACGTGTGCACAAGCACTTTACACGTCACATCGATATAGACCTCACAGACACAAATCACAAGCCATTGTTTATAAACAATATTTTACCTAGGGAAAATACGTAGTCTGGTTTTTCAACAAAAAACTACAGGCCTAAAGTATTATTTAACCGTAAATTATGTGCAGTTTTATTGCACAATCTTGTATACAGCCCCCGTACGGGCATAAACGGAGACTTCATGACATCGCCTGTTTTGCCATTGGCTATTGAACAAATTGATCACGCCGCCTGGACCGTACCCGATCTGGATGCGGCCATTGCTTTTTATGAACGCCTGTTTGGTGCCCGCCAACTCTACCGTCTGGGGCCCATCAACAGCGCTGACCTGCCCCGTTCTGCGCAAGGCAAAGACTGGACCCACGCCCACCTGGACATACCCGATGCCAAGCTGGAACTGGCCTTTATGGTGCTGCCCAATGGCTTTCATATCGAGCTGTTTGCCTACGCACAACCTGCCAGCGACACCCAAAGAGCCCTGAAGTCCAACCATGTGGGTGCACATCACCTGGGTTTTCTGGTGGCCGATCTGGATCAGGCAGTTGCACAACTTGAACAGCACGGCTGCACAGTATTGGACCGCATCGCCTTTGATTCTGGCCCGACCGCCGGGGCTCAATTCCAGTACTTCACCGACCCCTGGGGCAATATTTTTGAGCTGGTCCAGCGCAGCCAACCACTGAACGCCCCCCAGGGCCGTGAATGCGTGAATCCGGCATCGCTCTACAACAGCACCAACTTCGGTTTTTCCCACGCTGTCGTACAGGACAACAGCCGCACCGTGCATCTGGCCGGGCAAGTCGCCTGGAATGGTGAAGGGCAGTTAGTGGGTGCAGGCGATCGCATCGCACAAACCCGCCAGGCTTTGCAGAACCTGAAAACCGTCCTGAAAGAAGCCGGTGCCAGCCCGCGCGATGTCGTGCGTTTGCGCACCTACCTGGTCGGCCACACACCTGAAGAGCTGGGCCCCATCTGCGCGCTGATCAACGAGTTTTACGAAGGGGCCGAACCGGCTGCCAACACCTTGCTGGGAGTAGCCAATCTGGCACTGCCAGACATGCTGGTCGAGATCGAAGCCACGGCACGTCTGCCCTGAGCCAGAGGCCTCCTCTTTTCTTCAACCCATACAAGTGACACACATGAGCAAGAAACACCGGGTGAACTGGAAGGGCTATATCCCGACCATCATCACCCCTTTTGATGAAGCACGACAGCTGGATGTACCGGCACTGCACAGCATGCTGGAATGGCTGCATGCCGAAGGCATGCACGGTCTGTTTATAGGCGGCACCACCAGTGAATGGACCAGCCTGTCCAACCAGGAACGGGTAGACTTGTTCCGCGCCAGTGCCGACGCCATGCGCGGCAAGCTGCCTTTGCTGGCGGGCTGTACCGGCTACACACCCGCCGAAGTAGTCGCTCTTGCTCAGCAAGCCCAGGCACTGGGCTATGAAGGGGTCGTGATTGCACCGCCCCCCTATGTACGCCCCAATGACAAGGAAATACTGGCCTTTTACCAGCAGATCGCCAAAGAAATCACCCTGCCTATCGTGATTTACAACTGGCCTGCCGGGACCGGAATCGATTTGTCGGTGGATTTGCTGGAGCAACTGAGCGATATCGATGGTGTCGTCGGCATCAAGCAATCCAGCCCCAGCATTGAGCAATTCATCAAGACACTGTTCCGCCTGAAAGACAAAGTACGTGTGTACGGCTTTCGCATGGATGAGCACGGCCTGTCCTTGCTGCAAAGTGTGGACGGCGACGGCACGATTGGCGCAGGCGGTGTGCTTGGCCGTTATCAACCCGATTTTTACAACCACATCTGGCGCGGCGATATAGACGCCGCCCGCGCCTGCGGCCAGAAAGACATACAGATTCTGCAACGCTGGTACACCCCTGAGCTGATCGGCCGCTACGGCTCCTCGCCCTCGGTGCTGAAAGTTGCATTCAAGATGCGCGGCGTACCCGTGCAGCCCTATGTACGCCGCCCCATTCTGGAGGTCGAGGACACCGAGATAGACGTCATACGCCAAACTTTGGTCGATCTTGAACTGATCTAAGACCCCTGCCGCGAGTACCGCCGGTACTCGCCCCACACCCCCTTCGCTGGTACACGGCGCAGGCACTTTGCCCTGCCTGCTTTGTTGCGCCTGTTTCTTGCTGCATCACTTGCGGTAGGGGGATTGCTGCACGCTTTTTTTATCTACCACGAAGGAGAAGAGGAATTGAAAACAAGAAATAAAACCGCGGTCAGTACGGCCCTGTTTTTACTGATGGCCAGCTCGGCAGCCCACGCATCCATCACCCTGTACGGGATTCTGGACACGGGTGTTGGTTACGACATGAACAAAGGCAATAGCAGCTACAGCCGGGACCGAACCGATGCTACCGAGTTCAAGACCTCGCGTCTGGGCCCCAACAGCGGGGTGCACTTTGGCAGCCGCTGGGGTATCCGTGGCACGGAAGATCTGGGCAACGGGCTGCAAGCCAAGTTTGTGCTGGAAAGCGGCTTTGATGTGCCTACCGGCAAGTCCATTCAGGGTGGTCGCCTGTTTGGCCGCCAGGCCACACTGGGTCTGGCAGGCGAGGACTGGGGTCAGGTGGATTTCGGTCTGAAGAACAATATGCCTACCGAATACTTCAGCATGGCTCACCCCTTGGGTGGCGGTGGTGGAATTGTAGGCTTTGGATCGACCTTCAGCGTGGCCAACACGGTGCGTTATGACAACCAGATTCAATACCAATCGCCCACGCTGAACGGCTTCCAGTTCGGTATTGGCTATTCCTTCAACATCAACGGGCAGCAGCACTGGGATAGCGAGCGCCCGGATGGCACCAACAGCAAGGACAACAACATCCGTGCAGTGACCACCGGCCTGCGCTACAACAACGGCCCCTTGAGTGCCGCTCTGGTCTACGACCAACTGCACATCAATAAACAGTCTGCCAGCGGCGCACGTCCTGCCGCCGACTCTACCCGTGTCAGCGCCTGGGCGGGGGCGGCCAGCTACGACTTTGATGTGGTCAAAGTATTTGCCGGCATCGGCCAGACTCGCGACGGCCTGTTCGCCACCCAGGTCTTTGGCCTGAGCAACGTCACCAACCCGCTGCCTTCCTTTGCAGCAGTGCCAGGCCTGCGTATCAACTCCTACTCTTTTGGTGTGACCACACCATTGGCAGGCGGTCGCTTCTCGCTGGGCTGGAACATGGCTGATCCACGCAACTTGCCAGAGAGCATTACCGGCCCCAATGCGCAAACCAAACGTCAGCATGTGTACTCGGTGGGTTACCAGTACGACCTGTCCAAGCGCACCATGGTGTACGTGTACGGCGGCTATGCACAGAACCTGACCTTCCTGCCAGACGCACGTGCTACGCAGCTGTACGTGGCCTTCAACCACAAGTTCTAAAGCAGGATGCCCCTTCGGGGGCCACTCCCTGACTCGCTGTACTGTTCTTCCGTAGATACGCGATTCTGTTCCGCGCTATCTGTTTTTATACGCCCCTGTACGTAAGTCGTCAGGGGCGTTTTTTTACCACCTGGCCGTCTCAAGACTCGGTGCCCCATGTAAAAGCGCCCCTCGAGGGGGCTGCAAGCCGAAGGTACAGCTTGGGGGTATTTCTTATTGGTCGCAGCACAAAGCAGGCACGCAACGTCAGTCGTCCTGCGCCTGGGGATTTGCCTGATAACGCAACCAGCCAGCAATCACACTGCCACCGCCCGGACGATCCCTGGGATGACTACGGCCTTCATTAACCGGTACTTCTTCAAAGTCGAAGGGGCTCATGCCCTCAATACAGGCTACGTTCACTCCATACTGCTCCGGGTTGGAACGGCGCTGATGGAAGGTATAAATCCCGCAATGCGAACAGAAATAATGCCGGGCCTGCCCGGTGTTGAACTGATAAAGCATCAGTGCATCCTGCCCTTGCTCCACCTGAATATCGGCCAGGTTAGCCGACACCGCCACCGCGCCACGCATGCGGCAATAGGAGCAATTGCAACGGCGCGCCGAACGCAGACCATCGGTCAGCTTCACATTGAAACGAACGGCTCCGCAATGGCAGGCCGCTTTATGCACAGGGCGAGTATCAGGGGTGTTTTCAGTCATGAATGGCTTTGAATCACAATAAGTCCAGGGCGGGAAATGTCATGCTAAATCATGATCCGCCAGAAGCCTACAAAGGCTGCACCGCAAGACGCAGGCCCATTGCCTTCAAAATGGCCGTCAGGCTGCTCAAGGCCGGATTCCCCTTGGGGGACAAGGTCCTGTAAAGCTGCGTCGGATTTAACTGCGCCTGCTCGGCAACTGCCTGCACACCACCAAAAACCTGTGCCAATTGACGCAACACGATCAGGAGTTCGGCCTGATCCCCGTCCTCCAAAATCTGATTGATAGTCTCTAATGCCAAGGCCGGATCACTGCGATACAGATCGGCCATAGCCTCATCATGTGATCTGCTTCTCATGGTCTTTTCTCTCCTGCCAGTCCTGCCAATAAATAAGCGCCCCATGCGGTCTTTCTGCGTTAATTTTCGTTTAAAGACGAATTATTAACAATGAACAAAGTTAAAGAGAATCAAGCAGGCACAAAAAAACCGGGCCAAAGGCCCGGTAAAAGTGGTGTGTCTAATGAAAGACAGAGATAACTCAATTCCTTGCCAGCGCAACCAGACGCGCTGACAGTACGGATTCTTTATCGGCCAAGGCCGCGATCACGTTGTAGTGATTTGTTCCCGGCAGGCTGCGGTACACCGCATCCACTCCTTGCCTGGACCAGGCCTTGGCCAGTTCCTGGCTTTGACGATGAAATTCCGAGGTTTCGTCACCGCCTACCCAGGCCTCGAAAGGCTGCCCATTGGCAGGGGCAGGCCAGAACAAGGGGCTGGAGGCTCGGGCGGTATCGGCATTGAGCTGCAAGGCATCATTGATGCCGATATGCGTCAGCGGTTCCAGGTCATACAAGCCGGACAAACCCAGGCCCGCCTGCAACATGTCGTGGGGCAGGTCCGGTGCAAAACCGGGCCAATCCGTAGCCAGCAGGCAAGCTGCCAAGTGGCCCCCTGCCGAGTGTCCTGCCACCACGATCGGACGCTTGAAACGTCGCCAGACCGTTGCGCAAGCCAGGCGCAGCTCATCAATGATCTTCGCCACGCTCGCCTGCGGGCACAAGGTATAGGTGGGCAATACCGTAATCAGGCCGTTATCCACGCTGCCTTGTGCCAGATGGCTGAAACGACGCTGATCCATGGACTGCCAATAGCCACCATGAATGAACATCAGCACTGCCGTATCCGGGCGTTCCACAGCCGGAAAGTGGATGTCCATGACATTACGCGTTTCCGGGCCGTAAGGCTGATTGGCTTCATGACGCGAACCAGCCCGAAACTGCTCGGCCAACCCCGGCCACGAGGCCACAATCTCCTTGTGATCGGGCACATGCCAACTGGCGTTGTATTCACTTTCCAGATGCTGTGTCATGACGGGCTTAGTCCTTGGGAACGCCCAATTCAGCAGCCACGCGATCCAGCTCGGCACGGTAGAAGTTCAGCGCTTCCTGAGCCTCCACACCCTTGGCTTCGCTCAACCATTGCTGCTCAATCACCGCCAGCTTGGTCTTCATGGCTTCCAGCTGCTCGCCTTCAATACGGTGCACCTTGATGCCTTCAGCGCTCAAGCGATCAAAAGCCGCCATATTGTTCTTTTGCCAGATACCCGAGAAACGCTTGACCAGTACTTCACCCGACAAGGCATCAATCGCGGCACGGTCGGCCTCGCTGATACGCTGCCAGCTGCGCTCGTTCACCACCATGAACTGGCTGGAAGCGGAGAAGCCACCGGGCAGGACGAACAGATTCGGCATGAAGCGCGCCAGATTGAAGTCGATCACCGTGGTGTAGTTCTGGAACATGCCATCAATAATGCCGCGCGAAATCTGGTCATAGGCTTCGGTCAGCGTCGAGGAAATCGACACCAGCCCCAGCAACTTGGCGATACGCTCCACCAGCACGCCGGGAATACGGATCTTGGTGCCATCCAGCTTGTCCAGGCTGTCTACCTTGGCAGCGGTCCACAACTGGTACGAGCCAGGAACCCACGCGCCCAGCAACTTGGTACCGGCGTGCTCGTTCTTGCCCATGAAGTACTTCTGGTAGGTGCGCCAGTAGGCCAGCGAATTCACCTGAGCGTTCTCAGCCGTCATGGGCAGCTCCGCCATTTCCGTCAGCTTGAAGCGCTCCGGTGTATAGGAGTGCACACCAATTGTCATGTCCGCCACGCCATTGCGCACCAGATCGTAGTGCGAAGCAGGGGTGCCCAGGGGCGGCAGAACCTGAATCTTCACCCGTCCTTCCGTGGCCTGTTCCACATCCTTGGCCCAGGGATTCAACATCTCGGTCACCATGGGATGGGTGGGTGGCAGCCAGTTGGAAAAACGCAGCGTGACGTTTTGTGCCTGCACGCTGGTGCTGGCTGCCAGGGCGACTGCCGCTACCCCCACCCATTTGCTAACTTGCTTAATCATGCTTATTCCTTCGAGAAAATCAGATTCAATAAAAATGGCTTACATCAATGAGGGCAGAAACAAAGCAATGCCGGGAATGCCAATCAAGAGCGCCAGGCGCAGCAGATCAGCAAAGACAAAATAGATAACGCCGCGGTAAATAGTGCTGAGCGACATGGACGGCACCACGGAATTGAGTACAAACACGTTCATCCCCAAGGGCGGTGTGATCAGGCCCACTTCAATCAAGGTCACTACCAGAATGCCGAACCAGATCGGGTCCAGGCCCTGGTTGATGATTAGCGGGTAAACAATGGGCAAGGTCAGCAAGAGCATGGACATGCCTTCCAGCATGCAGCCCAGGACCAGGTACAGCACCACAATGCCCAGCAAAATGCCCCAGCCCGGCAAGTCCCATTGCTGAACCGCATCGGACAACAGGGCGGTAAAGCCGGCCACGTTCACAAAGGTGGTGAAGATCTGTGCCCCCACCATAATCACGAAGATGGCGGCACTGGTCATGGCGGTTTCACGCAAGGCACCCATCAAGCTCTGCCAGGAGAACTTGCGACGCCAGATCATGATGAGCAGGGCACCGACCGCACCAATACCGGCCGCTTCAGTCGGCGTGAACAAGTTGCCATAAATCCCGCCAATCACCAGCAGGAACAGCAGCAAGACCGAACCCACACTCTTCAAGCCGCGGACACGTTCCATCCAGGAGCTGCGCTCGCCCGCGCCAGCCAGGCCGGGTGTCATGCGAGTGGCCACCATAACCGCGCCTATGTACAGCACCATGCCCAGGATGCCCGGCAATACAGCCGCAATGAACAGCTTGCCGATGTCATTGCTGGTCAGCACGCCATAGACAATCAGGGGCACGCTGGGCGGGATCATGGCACCCAGGGTGCCGGCCGAGGCAATAGCGCCGCCTGCCAGGGAATCGGCATAGCCATAGCGCTTCATGGAGGGATAGGCGACGCGAGCCATGGTGGCCGTCGTCGCAAAGCAGGAGCCGCATACGGCCGAGAACATACCGCCCGACAGCACCGTTGCAATGGCCAGACCGCCACGACGATGGCCTACAAAGCGATAAGCCAGATCGAACAGATCTTTAGAGACATCCGCCCGTGTCACCAGATTGCCCATCAGGATGAACAGCGGGATGACGGACAAGTTGTAGTTGTGAACCAGACGATAAGAGGTTTCTGCGGCCATATAGGCAGCCGGCCCCCAATCGACCACGTAAGCAAAGCCACCAATACCAACCAGAGCCATCGCCACAGCGATGGGTACTTCCAGAATCATGAGCACGATCAGGATGATCATGCCAGTGACAACGACAGTCATTATTTTTCCTCAGCGAGCTCGTCACTGTCGGCACTGAACAGTGCGGCCAGCGTGGATAGGGCGCACATTGCCGCTGCAAAATAGGCAAAAGGCGCCAGGGGCAGGTCCGCAAAAACCGCGCGCGAATTGGTCTGTGCAAACTGCACACCCAGGGCCCACAGGTGGTAAGCCAGAAAGGCCATCAGCACACCTGTCGCCACGCGACTGCACCAGCGCAACAGACCTTGCACCAGCACGTTCTTGCCCACCAGAGAGCGCAGCAAGGACACTTTGACGTGCTTGCCACTCAAGGTGACAAAGGGCAGGGCGGCAAACACCATCACCCCGACCAGCACCTCGGTTAATTCAAAAGCGCCAGACAGCGGCCGCACGAAGCTGCGCATCATGACATCGGCAAAGGCCACCGCCATCAAGGCCAGAATGGCCAGTGCGGACAGCCCGAACATCCAACTACAAACATGACGCAAGAAACGGGTCTGCATCAATCTCCTCCCCTCTATAGGCATTGCGTGTAAATTTCAGTGCCTCGTGTAAATTTCGTGCATTAAATGTACACAAAATTTGCCCAAAAACAGTGTGATATTACTTTAAACCTCTAGTTTTTTGAAAAAAATAAGCTTGGGGTTTTCCATTAAATATTTATAAGAAACCTGAATAAACAAGGGTTTCAGAGCCTCATTATGAAACCCGGGCAAAGAGCTTGCAGGAAAAAAACGGTCGTAAAGTACGTGCACAAATACTTTACAAAAACAGGGATAAATGTACAGAAGCGGCTCTCAGGGGGAAAAGGTGTACAGGGAACGAAGCCGGACCCAAGCTTCAGGCCTGCATGAAAGCGGATTACCCCTTGTTATTGAAGGGATATTCTGAACAGAAGATTTGCCTCCTCCCCGTGCCCGGCCTACCATCAAGACGCTTCTGTTTTCGCTTCCGCTTTATTACTGACCAAGAGCCCCAACCATGCCCACCCTACGTCCCGCCCAACTTGCTGACATTGGCACGATTGGAGATATGTACGCCGAGCTATTCGCCCACATGCATCATTTGCAGCCGCACTACTACCTGCAAGCACGGCAGGACGAGGGCTTTATCCAGTCCATGATCGAGTCGGACCAGGCAGCCTTGTTTGTGGCCGAGAAGGACGATCAGGCGCTGGGTTTTATTATTGTTCAGCAGCAAAAGACCCCACCGTACAACTGCATCACGCCGCATGACTTTGCCTATGTGATTGATCTTGTCGTGACGGAATCGGCACGAGGCATGGGACTGGGCAAACTGCTGATGCAGACCGCCCAGGAGTGGGCACACGTGCGTGGACTGGACTACATCGAGCTGGGAGTCTTGAGCAATAATCGGGGTGCTATCGCTCTGTATGAGCAACTGGGTTATGAACACAACACCAGCATCATGCGCAAGGCGCTTAAATAAGGCAGGACACCGCGCCACCAGCCACTTTGACAATTGATGCAGGCACAAAAAAGCGCTCAAACAGAATGTGTTTGAGCGCTTTTTTTGACTGGTTTCCCAATGTCAGGACATCAAAGCCTTGGGCTTGATACACCTTTGACTTATCAAATCCAGAACCAAGGGCCAGGAGTTCAGCCTTCTTCTACAAACTGCTGCACCTCGGCAGGCGTTAAGTAGCGCGACTCGCCTGGCTCCAGGCTGTCGTCCAGGGACAGAGAGCCAATACGCTCGCGATGCAAGGTCTGAACCAGATTCCCCAGGGAAGCAAACATACGCTTCACCTGATGGTATTTCCCTTCCTGGATGGTTAGCCTTGCGGTACGTTCATCAATGCGTTCCAGCACGGCTGGCAGCGTCGGCTTGTCCTCGCCATTCAACAAGATACCGGCCTTGAACAGTTCTTCTGCATTATCAGGCAAAGGCTCTGCCAAGGTCGCCACGTAGACCTTATCGCATTGATGGCGGGGCGAGATAATACGATGCGTCCACTGGCCATCATCCGTAATCAAAATCAGCCCGGTGGTATCCACATCCAATCGACCGACGGTGTGCAAGCGCTCACGCTTATCCACATCGATCAGCATCATCACGGACGGGTAAGCACTATTTTTAAGGCTGCACTCGTAACCAGCGGGCTTATTGAGCATGATGTAACGCAGGCCAATCAGGGCAAGCGGCTCATCATCCCAGCACACTACATCACCCTCTTGTACAACGTGTGTGCCTTTGGTCACTACCTCGCCATTGACGGTGATTTCTCCGCTTTTAAGCACTTTACGCGCGTCTGAGCGACTCAGATCCGTGCTCTCACCAAGAAACTTGTCCAGTCGCATTCCATTTCCAAACAAAGAATTATTGAATAATTTACAGCGTCTTTACGATCGATCAAGAGGCCTTGCAAGGCCAACGCCAGTTGCCACCATCAGATCCCACGACCCTTCTTTTAGTTCGTTCTGAAGCAGGGTGTATCACTGCAAGTAGACCACATCAGCTTGATTCCGCGCCTTTCCATTCCTGGCGCGTGACGCCATTGCCACCAACCCACCAGGCAATTGATCAGTCCGTGTCTACTGACAAAAATTAATTGAGCCTGCCCAAAGACGCTGAATCTTTAAGACTCAGAGCTCATCAGTCATCACCAAAAAAATGAGCCCCAGCAGGAACGCCGGAGCCCATTTTTCTTATCCGCATCACTGCGAGGTTTTTCACAAATTTCTGAGATCAGTTTTCATCAAACCGAACAGCTTTCAGGAACTGTGAACACCGACAGCCTTAAATATCCAGGTTCCCCGCCTGCAAGGCATGGGATTCGATAAAGGCACGACGTGGCTCAACGTGATCACCCATCAGCGTGGTGAAGATCTGATCCGCATCGATAGCATCAGCAATCTGCACACGCAGCAAACGACGTACAGTGGGGTCCATGGTCGTTTCCCACAGCTGGCTGGGGTTCATCTCACCCAGACCTTTGTAGCGCTGCTTGCTAAGCCCGCGTTCGGCTTCGGTCAACAGCCATTGCATGACTTCACGGAAGTCATCCACGGCGGTTTCACGACGCTTCTCGCCTTCACCACGAGCCACCATGGCGCCATCACCGATCAGACCGGCAAAGGTCTCGCCAGCGCGGGCCAGAGTTTGGTGATCGCCACCACGCACGAAGTTGCGGTCAAACACCGTGACACGGATGTTGCCATGGTGCAGACGCTGCACCACCACACGCCAGGATTCGCTCCCTTCATCAAAGGCGGCAAAGACTTTGACGACGGTGGGGGCAGCTTCGTCGAACAGGGCCTTCTCCAAATCCTTAGCAGTTTGTTCGGCGGCTTCCTGTGTATCCAAGTTCAACTTCACGCCTTCAGCCAATGCTGACAGGGCATCACCGTCCATATGACGCGACAGGCGCTCAATCACGGCCTTGGCCTTCACGTAGCGATGAGCGTAGTCGGACAAGGCTTCGCCTGTGATGGGAGCTGCACCTTCAGCTGGCGTCAGCACTGCATCGCGCAGGGCCAGCTTCAACATGAATTCCGCTTCCTCGGCCTCGTCCTTCAGGTACATCTCTTCACGCCCAACCTTGACCTTGAACAAGGGCGGCTGCGCGATGTACACATAGCCACGCTCGATCAGCTCGGGCATCTGACGGTACAGCAGTGTCAGCAGCAGGGTACGAATGTGAGCACCGTCCACGTCCGCGTCAGTCATGATGATGATGCGGTGGTAACGCAGCTTGTCAATATCAAAGTCCGGGCCGATGCTGGTACCCAGGGCGGTGATCAGGGTGGTGATCTGCTCGCTGGAAATCAGACGATCGAAACGGGCTTTTTCTACGTTCAGCACCTTGCCGCGCAACGGCAGAATGGCCTGGAATTTACGGTCCCGGCCTTGCTTGGCCGAGCCGCCTGCGGAGTCACCCTCCACAATGTACAGTTCGCACAAGGCGGGATCTTTTTCCTGGCAGTCGGCCAGCTTGCCGGGCAGGCCAGCGCCTTCCAGCACGCTCTTGCGACGGGTCATTTCGCGGGCTTTACGGGCCGCTTCACGGGCACGGGCTGCTTCCACGATCTTGCCGCACAAGGCCTTGGCGTCGTTCGGATTTTCCAACAGCCAAGTTTCCAGGGTGCGGGCAACGGCTTCTTCCACGGCGGGACGCACTTCGCTGGACACCAGCTTGTCTTTGGTCTGGCTGCTGAACTTGGGCTCGGGCACCTTCACCGACAGCACGCAGACCAGGCCTTCGCGCATGTCGTCGCCGGAGGTGTCGACCTTGGCTTTCTTGGCCAGTTCGTTGTCGGCAATGTACTTGTTCAGCACGCGGGTCATGGCCGCACGCAGACCGGTCAGGTGGGAACCACCGTCGCGCTGGGGAATATTGTTAGTGAAACACAGCACGGTTTCGGCGTAGCTGTCGTTCCACTGCATGGCCACTTCAACCGATACTGGCGTACCACCGGCATTGGACTCGGTTGCGACGCTGAACACGTTAGGGTGCAGCGGGGTCTTGTTGCGGTTGATGAAGTCCACAAAGCCTTTGACGCCGCCCAGGAAGGCAAAGTCTTCTTCCTTGCCCTGAATCTCGTCAACCAGGCGAATCTTCACGCCATTGTTCAGGAAGGACAGCTCGCGCAGGCGCTTGGCCAGGATCTCGTGGTGGTATTCGATATTGCTGAAAATTTCCACGTCGGCCAGGTAACGCACGCAGGTACCCGTGCGGCCTTCTGCAGGACCGGTCACCGCCAGGGGCGCAGTGCGCTCGCCACGGCGGAACTCGACCTGGTGTTCGTTGCCATTGCGCCAGATGGTCAGCAACAGCCATTCGGACAGGGCGTTCACACAAGACACACCCACACCGTGCAAACCGCCAGATACCTTGTAGGAGTTCTGGTCGAATTTACCGCCGGCGTGCAGTTCGGTCATGACGATTTCAGCGGCGCTGCGCTGGTGTTCGTCGTCCTTGTGGATATCGGTTGGAATACCGCGGCCGTTATCGCACACCGAAATGCTGTTGTCGGAGTGGATGGTGACGACGATATCGTCGCAATGACCGGCCAAGGCCTCATCAATCGCGTTATCCACCACCTCGAAAACCATGTGGTGCAGGCCGGTGCCATCGGAGGTGTCCCCGATGTACATGCCTGGACGCTTGCGCACGGCCTCCAGGCCTTTGAGCATTTTGATGGAATCAGCGCCGTAATCGGCTGGCTGGGTGGTCGTGGTTTGATCGGTCATAGCATAAAACCTTGTAATAGCCTGTCTGCTTCAAGCGGGTATGGCCCGGCGGGCCATACCGGTCAAACATGCTGCATTAAATGCGCATCGGCATGACCACGTACTTGAAGTCTTCTTGCTCGGGCAGCGTCATCAACACAGAGGCGTTGGCATCGGGCTGCACAGACCAGCGGACTGTTTCGTCCTTGATGCTGGCCAACACATCGAGCAGGTAGCTGACGTTAAAGCCAACGTCCAGACTTTCGTGTTCATAATCAATATCCAGCTCTTCGACGGCTTCTTCCTGTTCAGCGTTGGAAGCAGAAATCTTCAGCTGGTTTTGCGACAGTTGCAGTCGCACGCCACGCAGTTTGTCGGTGGTCAGAATGGCAGCACGTTGCAAACTGCCTTGCAGCACTTCACGGCTGACATCGAAGTGGCGGGTGTAGTTGGAAGGAATCACACGAGCAAAGTCGGGGAATTTGCCTTCAACCAGTTTGGAGACCAACTCCACATCGCCAAAGCGGAAACGAATCTGACGGCTGGACACATCAATGTTGACCAGATCGTCGGTATCGCCCAGCAAACGCTGCATTTCCAGCACCGTCTTGCGCGGCACGATGATGTCGTGACGTTCCTGCACGCCGTCAATTGCGGTGGCATTATGAGCCAGACGGTGACCGTCCGTGGTAACCGTACGTACCAGGCCGGGTTCAAACACCAGCAACATACCGTTCAGGTAGTAGCGAATGTCTTGCTGCGCCATGGCAAAGTGCACCGTATTGAACAGGTGCTTCAAAGTGCGCTGGGGCATGCTCAAGGACACGTCCCACTGCTCTGGCATGTTCAGCACTGGAAAATCAGCGGCTTCCAGAGTCTGCAACTGAAAGCGGCTCTTGCCGGACTGGATGGTCAGCTTGCCGCTGTCCAGGCCCAGGCGCACATCGCCAAAGTCGGGCAGGGCTTTCAGAATGTCCAGCAGCTTGCGGGCCGCCACCGTGGTGGCTGCATTGTCCTCACCCACGCCAAAATCGGCATTGGTGGTGATCTGCACTTCCAGGTCGGTTGCCAGGAAAGAGACATCAGAGCCGTTTTTACGCAGCAGGATGTTGGCCAGAATCGGCAAAGTATGGCGGCGCTCCACAATGCCAACTACTGTGGATAAGGGCTTTAGCAATGCGTCGCGGGTAGCTTGAACGAGTTGCATGGTCATCCTTTGAGAGTTTGTTCCAGTACGTGTAATGCGTGATTCAGTTCGGCTTGCTTGGTGCGTGCATCCGAGATTTTGCGCACCGCGTGCAGCACCGTAGTGTGGTCCCTACCACCGAAAAGATCGCCAATTTCCGGCAAACTCTTTTGGGTCAGTTCCTTGGCCAGATACATGGCCACCTGGCGCGGCATGGCGATATTGGCGGGGCGGCGCTTGGAGTACATATCCGCGACCTTGATTTTATAAAAATCGGCCACGGTTTTCTGAATATTTTCCACTGTGATCTGCCCATTGGAGACCGACAGCAAATCCTTCAGTGCATCCTTGCACACTTCCACCGTCAAGACATCGCGGCCATGGAAACGCGCGTAGGCCGAAACCTTGCGCAGCGCCCCTTCCAGCTCGCGCACGTTGCTGCGCAGATGCTTGGCAATGAAGAAGGCCACTTCTTCGGGCATGGCAATGCCTTCGGCCTGAGCCTTGCGCAACAAGATAGCCACGCGCATTTCGAGCTCGGGCGGCTCGATGGCCACGGTCAGGCCGGAGTCAAAGCGCGAGATCAGGCGGCTATCAATATTGGCCAGCTCTTTGGGATAGGTATCCGAGGTGATGATAATCTGCTTGCGCTGAGCCACCATCGCTTCAAAGGCGTAGAAAAACTCTTCCTGCGTACGGTTCTTGCCGGCGAAAAACTGAATATCGTCAATCAGCAGCAAGTCCAGCGAATGGTAGTAGCGCTTGAACTCGTCAAACGCCTTGCGCTGATACGCCTTGACCACGTCCGACACGTATTGGTCGGCATGGACGTAACGTACCCGCACACCATTGCCATTGGCGACCAGCGCATTGCCGATCGCGTGAATCAGGTGGGTCTTGCCCAAACCCACACCGCCATACAGAAAGAGTGGGTTATAGGAGACACCGGGGTTCTCGGCCACCTGCAAGGCCGCTGCGCGTGCCAGCTGGTTGGCTTTACCCGTCACGAAGTTGTCGAAAGTCAGTTCGGCGTTCAGGCGCGAACGATCCTGTACCGCATCCACCACCGCCGTCATGGCCGGGTTGGCAACAGGAGGGGCCAGGTTTTCACCGGCGGGGCTGCCTGCAGGCGCAGGAGCGGCACGATCGGCCAGGGCGCGACGAGGCGCCGCGCTGGCCGAAGGCAGCTCGAACTGAACCGTTACGGGACATTCGTAGAAATCCGAAGCCAGTTCCTCTATGCGAGTGGCGAAATTCTTGCGGACCCAATCCAGTTTGAAACGATTAGGAGCAGAAACGCGCAACACCCCGGCTTCGCTGTCGAAGTCCAGGGGAACCAGTGGACGTATCCACGCACTTATTTGTTGGGGGGGAAGCTCCTGCTCCAATTTCTGAACGCAGGACTGCCAGAATTCATTCATCGGTCATCACTTCTGTAAACCTCGATTCTACCCTGAGCTGTGCCAAGTTATCCACAGGCTAACAAATTTAGTTGCGTAATATCGGGCTAAATAATTGACACAACAGAAAGAATTTGCTGAAATGACGGGCTTAACACGATTTTCTGTTGCCAGATCCCAAGCGTTTGCGCTGTCGGGGTGGAGATTTTCTGCGATTTCTGGCGGCTCATTTTTTTGGATACACCATGAAACGCACCTACCAACCCTCTGTTACCCGTCGCAAGCGTACCCACGGTTTTCGCGTTCGCATGAAAACTCGCGGTGGCCGCGCTGTTTTGAACGCACGTCGCGCTAAAGGTCGCAAACGTCTGGCTGTATAAGCCATGTCGGGATGCGGGGCCCAGGGTGATGGATCTATTATCTAAAGCCCGACTCCCACGATACGCATCATGCGTGCCTCCTTTCCAGCTACGGCTCGCTTACATAGCCCCACCGAATACGCACAGTCTCTTAAAGGGCAACGCGTAGGTCGCGGGGCTTTGTTCGTGGTCACTCGCTCTCGTGGCGAAGATCCACACCAGACCGAAGGCGCCCGTCTGGGACTGATCGTCCCCAAGCGCTTTGCCAACCGCGCCGTCACCCGCAACACCATCAAGCGTATCTTGCGCGAAACCTTCCGCCACAAACGTGAAGGCTTGCCCAATGCCGCCTATGTCTTTAGGCTGCACAGCAAGGTACCCCAGGTGTCGCTGACTGCCCTGAAGCAACTGGTTCGCACCGAGGCCGACACCTTGTTCTCCAAGGTACGGCCATGATGCGCAAACTGGCTTCGGCACCGATCCGCTTTTACCAGTTTTTTCTGAGTCCCTGGATCGGTAGAAACTGCCGCTTTACTCCCAGCTGCTCCAACTATGCCTTGCAGGCCATTGACATTCATGGCCCGCTCAAAGGGCTATGGCTTGGTGGTGTACGCATCTGCCGCTGCAATCCCTGGTGCAAGGGAGGGCATGATCCTGTGCCCGCTCGCACGCCCGAAGACCGCAACACTTTCTAAAATCGTCCTGGTCTGCGCCTTGTTTTTCAAGGCAACCCCCTGTTTGCTGACCAGCTACGTTAAACTGCTAAGCTTTTGCTCAGCTTTATAAATGTGATACAGGCGCTATGGATATCCGACGCACCATCCTATGGATGATCTTCTCCTTTGCACTGCTGCTGCTGTGGAACAACTGGCAGGAATATAACGGCAAACCATCGCTGTTCGCTTCCACCCCAGCCACCACACAAGCGCCAGCAGCCTCCGACGAACCTGCCGCAAACGGTGGTGTTCCCGCTGCTCAAGAGCCGACTGCGTCTGCTGCCTTGCCTTCGAGCAACAGCGCGGTGTCTGCCACAGCGCAAACTATCGACATCACCACAGACGTCTACAAGCTGGGCTTTAGCACCGAAGGTGCCCAGCTGATCAAGGCCGAGCTGTTGAAGTACGGTTCGCCCGAGAACCCCGAGCAGCCCATGGTGCTGCTGGATAACTCGCCTGCCTCCACCTACCTGGCTCAGTCCGGTATTGTGGGTGCCGCCGGCCAGAACCTGCCCAACCACCTGACCCCGTTCACCCTGGTCTCCAGCCAGCGCAGCATGACGGGCGATACGCTTGACGTCGTGTTTGAAGCCACTTCGGACGACGTGAAGGTCACCAAGACCTACACGCTGCACAAGGGCCGCTACGACATCCAGGTTCGTCACGACATCCAGAACAATACCGGCGCCGCGATTGACCCACGCCTGTACCTGCAACTGACTCGCGACGGCAACAACCCACCCGACTCTTCCCGCCTGTACAGCACCTTCACCGGTCCTGTGGTTTACTCCAGCGGCGACAAGTTCCAGAAGATCACCTTCTCGGACATCGACAAGAACAAGGCCACCTACGCGCGCAGCGTGGATAACGGCTGGATCGGCATGGTGCAGCATTACTTTGCAACCGCCTGGGTTCCTGCCCAGGACCTGCAACGCACCAATGAGATCCTGAAGCTGGGCAACAATCTGTACGCCGTGCGCACGCTGGAATCGGTCGGTTCGATCGCCGCTGGCCAAAGCAAGGCTGTGGACGCCTCCCTGTGGGTAGGCCCGCAAGACCAGAAAGCCATGTCGCAACTGGCTACCGGTCTGGATCTGGTGGTGGACTACGGCTGGCTGACCATCATCTCCAAGCCTTTGTTCAAGCTGCTGACCTGGCTGCATTCCCTGCTGGGTAACTGGGGCTGGGCCATTGTGGCATTGACCGTGCTGATCAAGCTGGTGTTCTTCCCGCTGTCGGCCGCCAGCTACCGCTCCATGGCCAAGATGAAGCAATTTGCGCCACGCATGCAAGCCCTGCGCGAGAAGTTCGGCGACGACAAGGCCAAGCTGAACGCCGCCATGATGGAGATGTACCGCACCGAGAAGATCAACCCGCTGGGTGGCTGTTTGCCCATGCTGGTTCAGATCCCTGTGTTCATTGCGCTGTACTGGGTGCTGCTGGGCAGCGTCGAGATGCGCGGTGCACCCTGGATTCTGTGGATTCACGACTTGGCCGCACGCGACCCATGGATGATTCTGCCCGCCATCATGATGGGTACCATGTTCCTGCAGATCAAGCTGAACCCCACTCCGCCTGATCCAATGCAAGCCAAAGTCATGATGCTGATGCCTCTGGTCTTTGGTGGCATGATGTTCTTCTTCCCCGCCGGTCTGGTTCTGTACTGGTGCGTGAACAACATCCTGTCCATTGCCCAGCAGCGCTACATCATGGTGCAGATCGAAAAGAACAGCGCGAAAGCAGCCAACAGCTAATTCGCTCTGACACAAAAAACCCCGCTACGTTTAGCGGGGTTTTTTTTGCCCATCTCCACACTACGTCCATCATCCATCAACGGTCAGTCCAACTTGCCTTCGTACATTGAGGTGGCACTCTTTTCAGGAGCACTCTCTCAATGTCCCTCGACATCAAAAACCTGCTGGCTGACGAAGCCCGTTACTGCTCATTTGGCGATACCGTTCACTACGTAGACCCACCTAAAGTCTTTACTGGCTGCGACGGCAGCTATTTGTTTGACGACGACGGCAAATCCTATCTGGACTTGCAGATGTGGTATTCGGCCGTGAACTTTGGCTACCGCAACAAGCGTCTGGACGATGCCCTGCGCAATCAGCTGGACACTTTGCCACAGGTCGCCAGCCAATATCTGCACCCCACCAAGATCGAACTGGCCCGCTTTATTGCCCAGGACGCCGAGCAAAAATGGGGCCAGGCTGGCCGCGTGCACTTCAACGTGGGTGGCGCACAGGCGGTGGAAGACTCCCTGAAACTGGTACGCAACGCCTCCCAAGGCAAGAGCCTGATGTTCGCCTTTGAAGGGGGTTACCACGGCCGTACCCTGGGTGCCTCGGGCATTACCTCCAGCTACCGTTACCGCCGCCGCTACGGCCACTTTGGTGACCGCGCCCAGTTCATTCCCTTCCCATACCCTTTCCGTCGCCCTAAAGGTATGACGTCCGAAGAGTACGCGGACTCCATCGTGCGTGATTTTGCCCGCAAGTTCGAGAACGAGTACCACGCCATCTGGGACCCCAAAACCAACCAGTGCGAGTACGCCGCGTTCTATGTGGAGCCCATTCAGGGCACCGGCGGTTATGTAGTGCCACCTGCCAACTTCTTCAAAGGTCTGAAGCAGGTCCTGGACCAGCACGGCATTTTGATGGTGGTCGATGAGATTCAGATGGGCTTCTGGCGTACCGGCACGCTATGGTCAATCGAGAACTTTGGCATCACGCCTGATGTGCTGGTATTTGGTAAGGCCCTGACCAACGGTCTGAACCCACTATCCGGTATCTGGGCTCGTGAAGAACTGATCAACCCCACCGTGTTCCCACCCGGCTCCACCCACTCGACCTTTGCCTCCAACCCGCTGGGTACGGCCGTTGGTCTGGAAGTCATGAAGATGACGCACGAAGTTGATTTTGGTCGACAGGTCCGTGACTCCGGCGCCTACTTCCTGGACGGGCTGCGCGATCTGCAGAAACGTCATCCCGAAATTGGTGATGTGGACGGCCTGGGGCTGGCCCTGCGCGCAGAAATCTGCACGACCGATGGCTTCACTCCCAACAAGGCACTGCTCGATCGCATGGTGGATATCGGCCTGGCAGGTGATCTGGATTACCAGGGCGAAAAGCGCGGCCTGGTGCTGGACGTAGGCGGCTATTACAAGAACGTAATCACCTTCGCTCCATCGCTGAACATTACACGCAGCGAGATCGACGAAGCCATGGTTCTGCTCGATCAGCTGATCACCCGCGCCAAGCAGTCTCAATGAAGCCACGCTTGCTGAACGCACTGGAACCAGCAGGGCTGGTGCAGCGCTTCCTGTCCTATCCCCCCGAGGGGTTTACGGCACTGGACGAGCTGCCCATGCCTGCCTTCCAGGCACCGTTTGAGCTGCTGACCACGGCTGATGATGTACTCAAGGAACGGGTGCGTCGTTGGCCGGGTCACTCGTGGTGGCAGCGTTTCCTGACGGTACGTACTGCCTTTGTCGGCACGACCGTCAGCGAATACGCCTGGCTGCCTTCCGAGTCGGATGTGCAGGGGCTTGCCAAAACCGTGCGCGACAAGCTTGGGCGACACTATGCGCTGACTATCATCAAGGACTTGCCGGCAGACTCGCCCTTATTAAGTGCCCACGCCAATGCGCAGACCAATGCCCTGGTCAGCGCTTGTGTGGAACAGGGTTTTATCCCGCTGCAAGGCCAGGCGCTGGCCTATGTACGCATTGATTTCCCCGATACGGATACCTACCTGTCCCGCCTGCCCAAAGATGCGCGTCGCTACCTGACCCGCAAGCTGCGCAAGCGCAATCAGCTTCGTATTGAACAAGTCCAAACCGGCAAAGCTTTTGCCAGCGAGCAACGAGTCGATCAGTACTACACCTTGTACCGCAGCGTGTATGCCCAAAGCGAGATTCACTTTGACCTGCTCAGCAAGGAGTTTCTGGCGTCGGTGCTGCGCGATGAGTCATCCAAAGGACTGGTTTTCGAGTACTACCGCGCGGACTCCAATGAGTTGATTGGCTGGAATCTGTGCTTTGAGTATGAGGGCCGATTGGTCGACAAATACATAGGGCTGTCCTATCCCGGCTCGCGGGAGCTCAGTCTGTATTTCGTCAGCTGGATGGTGAACCTGGAATACGCACTGGCGCAGGGCCTTAGCCACTACATTGCGGGCTGGACGGACCCCGGCGTCAAAGCGTTGCTGGGCGCGGACTTTACCCCAACGCGTCATCTGATTTACGTGCGTAACCCGGTCTTGCGCGCCCTTGCTCGGCGCTTTCTGGGACACTTTGAAATGGACAAAACATGGCTGAAAGCGACCTGATCCGCCCGCCTGTCGTACTGGATACGGACAGCTCGGTTGGCCCCTTGCCCGGTGAAATCCGCCTGGCACTAAGCGAGGACTGGCGCGAGGCATTACGCTTTGGATGCAGACGCCACACCCTGTTTGAAGGTATGACACAGCTGACACCCACCATGCCCGAACCTGGAGCACATGGGCCTGTGTTTCTGGGTAGCGGGGACTTCCATCACTTGAGCTGGCCGCTGATTCTGCGCTGCCTGTCCAAGCAGGAACAGCCAGTGGATGTGGTGGTGCTGGATAACCACCCCGACAATATGCGCTTTCCCTGGGGCATCCATTGCGGCTCCTGGGTGCATGAAGTGGCCAAGCTGACGCAAGTGGCCCAAGTGCATGTGATCGGCATTACCTCCGGAGACATAGGCTTTGGCCATGTTTGGGAACACCATCTGGGTGCGCTCTACGCCCGCAAGGTCACGTACTGGAGTAGTGGGGTAAACGTGAAATGGGCCAGCCGGCTGGGGCTGGCCTCCTGCTTTCGCCGATTCCCGGATCTGGACACGCTGGTACTTGCAGCCAGCGAACATCTGGCCCAGTCCCCCAGGCAGGTGTACGTCAGCATTGATAAGGACGTCTTCGACCCCGAGGTTCTGCGCACCAATTGGGATCAAGGGAAAATGCAGGAGCCGCATCTGCGCAGTCTGCTCAAAGCCGTGCGCGGACGCATCATAGGCAGCGACGTGACGGGCGATGTCTCTACCTGGCAGTACCGCAGTGCCTGGAAGCGCTGGCTAAGCACAGCAGACGGGCAAAGCACCGAACGCCAGCAAGCTGATCTGCCACGTTGGCAGGCACGCCAGCATGAGTTCAATCTACAGCTGACTCGCTGGCTGCACGAGCTCCGGTAAAAATCCTCCAGATCTACCTTACGGCCTGCATGCTGCTCGGAATCGACTGGCTCATAGCAGTCCGCAATGGGCACTGTGTGTCCGGGCTCGTGCCTGAGGGGAGCTTTTTTGCCAGGGGCGCCGAGCCTTGGTGCAGCCCGGCGGTCCCCCAAGCTTCACCTTCGGTTTGTGTCCCCAAGGGGGCTTCTTGTATTGCAGGTACTCAAACTGACTTGTGTTGCTGCGCCTGTTTGGACTCGCTAAGTGCCAGACACACAATACCGCCCAAGATAAAGAGGGTTCCCAGAATCTGTGGCCAGGCGATTTGCTCGTTGAACAAATACGCCGATACCGCCAGCACCGCCACAATCTCCAGATGTGACGCGGCAAAAGCCGGGCCTATGGGGGCCTTCTTGAGCAAGGTCAGCCAGCAGAAAAAGGTGCCGATATAGCCGATGAAGGCGCCATAAATCCACGGCTGGCTAAAGACCCGCGCCAGCCATTCCCAGGATGCCTGCAAAGGCAAAGCATGCTCTCCGGCCAGCTTGAAGCTGATCTGCGCCAAAGTGTCGAAAGCCAGCAGAACCAGAAAACCGATGATATAAAAACGCCGCATATCGGCCTCCTAGCCTTTCAAGCCCACAATACCCACACCAATCGACACCAGCAAAATCCCCAGCACCCGTAAAGGCGTCAGGCTTTCCCCAAACAAGATGCGGCCAAACAGCATCACGATCACAATGCTGATCGAGCCCATCAAGACACCATCGGACAAGGGCACTAAAGACAAGAAGGCCAGCCACACAACAAACTCAACGAGGTAGCAGGCTATTCCCACCCAAAGCCAAGGACGGCTGAACATGCGCTGCCAACGGTCCAGCCCCTGCCTGTCACCTGGATCCGCGGCAGCCGCTTTGAAAGCCAATTGCCCACCGCTATCGACCAGCACATTGCAGATCCACAAAGCAATCACCAAAGGGCTCATGACCGCCGGGTCCCACGGCCAGCAGCATCAATAGCCGTCACGAAATCCACCACGCGCGCAATCACCTGCCTGCGTTCGCGATCAATGGTAATCATGTGATAACTGTCCTGCAGCAAGCACAATTCCACCGGCGCGTGACGCACGCCATCCACGATCTCGTAGGCATTTCCGACTGCGGCAATATCATCATGTTGAGCATGTATGACCAGGCAGGGTGCACGCACCTTGTCCAGGTTCTTGCGTACCCGCGCCGACAAGGCATGCATCTCGATCACGGCCCACCAAGGGTTTCCGGGTAAACCGGCAGCGGCACTGTCTCCACTATTCATCTGACTGACGATGCGTGCCCGCAAGGCTTCGTCCTTGATGCCATAAGGAGGCTGCTCCATGAACACACTGCGTCGGCCAATACCCAAGGCCCGTAACCAAGGCAGGATGAAAGAGAACTTGGTGTACGTGGGCATGCTCCAGCCGTCGTAGCGGAAGGTGGGGGACAGGGCCACGACCCCGGCAATCTGATTCGGGCGCAACTGCGCCAATCCCAGGGCCAGTACCGCCCCCATGGACAGGCCACCGGCCACCACACGATCTACATAACGCGCCAGCAAATCGGCACCACGACAGACGCTGCTCAGCCAGTTTTGCCAGCGTGTCGACACCAGTTGATCCATGGACCCGCAATGTCCTGCCAACTGCACCGCATAGACCGTAAAACCCTGACGATTCAGCCCTCGAGCCAGCACACGCATTTCATTCGGTGTGCCCGTCAAACCATGAATCAGCAGCACGCCAGTGCGCGCATGTGCGCCGTGGCCCCGCAGCAAATACTCATGCGACAACAGTTCGTCCGGTCGAGACGTCAAACCTTGTTCAGCCAATTCAGGCAGGCTGGAGAAAGCCGGGTGCAAAGCCGCGTCACTCATACCACTGACCTTAAATCCGGAGTGTGCAGCAAGGAGGGCAGCAGGGCGATCGCCTGGCTGAAGTCCTCGAAAGGGGCATGCGCAATACCGCGCTCCTGGCAATAGTCCTGCAAACGACCTTTAGCCAGAACAAAATCCGCCTTGGCCGCCACACAAAAATCCGAGCTGCCATCGCCGATGTACAGCACGCGCTGGCTCTGAGCATGTGTCTGGGACAGATGGCCACACTTGCAATTCGCACTGGCGCAATCCAGCCTGTGCCAAGGCGTATCCAGCCGCCAGCGACGTGGCCCCTGCACTTCCAGACAATTAGCCAGCACCGGCAAGCCGCGTAAGCCTTCGCGGCCCAGCAGGTAGTGAATGGCATAGTCCAGACCATCACTGACGATCTGCAAGGGCACACCCAAGCGCTTGGTGACAGCAACAAACTGCGCAAAAAACGGGTCAATTCCGACCTCATCCAGACAGCTGTGCAGCTCAGCCACACTCATGTCCAGCAAGGCAACTTGCCCGCACATGCAATCGTGCGAGCCAATCTCGCCACGCTCCCACGCCTCCTCCAGCTCCTGCCAGCCGGGCATGCCGTGCCGATTCAGCAAGGTGTCGGCCACATCCTGCAGGCTGATCGTGCCGTCAAAGTCGCACTGTATTCGCCACTGCCCTGTTTGCATGGCGGATTTGTAATTAAGGAGCATTTCATTCATGGAAAATCACCCTGACGTTCTGTCCCACCCGAGCCTGAGCCGCTTCATCGAAAGCCAGCACGGCCTCGACCACACGCACCGGGCCGCGTTGGGAGTCGTCCTGCAAACGGCCTTCACCGTAGACCGGGCTGATACGCAGCACATGGGCCGAAGGCAGGGCAGTCGTTTGACCACTGCCTTCGGTATCAAAGACCACACGGGCTTTCATGCCCACCTTGACCTGTTCCACATAGGCCGCATTCAGCTCCACTCGCAATTGCAAGGGACGGGCGGGCAATAGCGTGGCCATCACCTCCCCGGCTTGTACAAAACTGCCCTGACGGACAGCAAGACTGACAATCTCGCCGGCCTCGGGAGCGAGCAATGCAAACTGCGCCAATTGAGCCTTTTGCTGCTTGCCCTGAGCGCGCGCCAGCTCCACATCTGCCTGGGCAATCTCGACTTCGGTACGGGCCTGCCGCAATCGTTGCTGAGCCTGGTCCGCCTGTTGGGGCTGAGCCGCGCCAGCGCGTGCCGCCGTGGCATAACGCTGAGCAGCTTGCTGCACGGCGGGCAGGGCAGCCTGGGCGGCACGCAAACGTGCCTGGGCCAAGGCCAGACGGGCCTGCGCAGTCTCTACTTGCGCCAGCTCTACACCATCACGCAAAGCAAACAAGGATTGGCCCACTTGCACCGTATCGCCTTCACGCACCGCCTGTTCGGACACCACGCCGGATACCGGCATTGCCAGCTTGAGCAGGCCGCCTTCCACCTCTACCTTGCCACGCGCAATGGCAATGTCACGCAATCCACTGGAAGCGGTCTGTACAAGAGGTTCCGGGGGGCGTTTGGAGCACGCTGCCAACATCACACATGCCGCAATCAAGGCCCAGCGCCAGCGTCCTGGAGACGCATTCATCATCATTTCACTCCTGTGTATGTTCCGGACTACGCCGATCACTGCGAATAGCCCCGTCTTCCATGCCCACCACCCGATCTGCGTGACGAACCACACGTGGGTCATGACTGACACACAGCACGGTGGCGCGATGCTTGCGGGCGAAGCGGTGCAAGATGTCCACGACACGCTGCCCGTTCTCGGCATCCAGAGCGCTGGTAGGTTCATCGGCAAACAGAAGCTGTGGCGTCTTGGCAATCGCCCGGGCAATGGCCACCCGCTGCTTTTCGCCGCCCGATAGCTGCGCCGGACGCATATGCGCGCGATGCAGCAGCCCTACCTCTTCCAAAGCCTGATACGCCAGCTCTGCACTGGTACGGGCGTTCATGCCCAAATAGCCCAAGGGCAATTGCACTTGCTCCTGTGCGGTCAGCGCGGGAAACAAGTTGAAGCCCTGGAACACAAAGCCGGTGTGCTGCAGGCGGAAATCATCCCGTTCACGGCGGCTCATTTCTGCCAGGTTCTGGCCCAAGGCAAAGGCCTGCCCCTCATCGGGTTGCTGCAGCCCGGATAGCAAGGCCAGCAAGGTACTTTTGCCGCAACCGGACGGGCCGGACACCAAGGTCAGCTCGCCTGCATGAACCGCCAACGACAGGCGATTGAGCACACGCAGTTGCACTACCCCCGTCAAAAAGGATTTACCCAGGGCAAGGGCATTCAGGCTGGGTTCGCCACTCGGGGGCAAGGACATAGTCATGGTCTGTTTTCCTGAATCAGCGCAAGAGCAGGGACGGATCGGTACGCCACAAGACACGGACTGCCATCACACTGGAGAGCAAGGACATCAGGCCTACCAGCACGGCGCAGGCCAGTGCCACTAAAGGGGTCATCGCGACCGGTACGTGGTACAAAGCTGCCAGGGCCAACAGTGCAGAACTGATCACCGCGGCCAGCACCATACCCATTCCACCCACCATGCACGACTGCTCGATCACCACCCTGGCCAACGCCGTACGGCTGGCTCCCAAAGCATTCAAGGTGGCGTATTCGCGGGCAGACCCGGCCACCACCGCGGCAAAGGACTGGTTCGTAATCACGGCCCCAACAAGACACACAATCAAGGCCATGAACAACACCGCCATACCTGCGCCGGTATCCAGCAACCAGTAGCGTTGCGAGCGTGAGGCAAACTGGTCAGCCGTCCAGACTTCATAGGGACCAAAAGCCGTTGTGCCATCGTTAAGCCTGGCCTGCACCAGCTCGGGGGCGATGCGAGTGCGAGCCACGTAATACGTACTGCCACGCACATCAGGCTCCCCCTTGACCTCTCGGGCGGTATCCACTGAAGCCAACACATTCACACCACCCAAACCCCGCAAACCGCGCAGCAAGCCCACGACACGAACCGGTTTGCCATTGATCCAGGCGCGGCTGACATCTCGATTCAATCCCAAGGTCTGCAGATCCGCCTCGTCCACAATCACCGCACCGGGTTCCCGTAAACGAGCGCGCATATCGGCACCTAATAGCTGGTCAAACATCATGGCCCCGTCACTGACCGATACGCCCGACAAATAGACCGAAACGCTGCCGCTATCACTGGCTTGGGCCCGCCAATCACCATCCACCCATTCATAGGGTTCGACGTCAAGCACATCGGGGTCCATGCGCAAACGCATGGCCACATCGGGGTCAATGGACTGCCCGAAATTCACGCTTTGTGTACCGGGATAGCCCACCCACAAGTCCGCCGACGAGGCTTTGACGTAAATGGCCGCTGTCCCAAAAATCCCCAGCACCAAGGCCGCTTGCGCCACCAGCATCAAGCCGGAAAAGCCCACAGCCAGCACGACGGGGACAAAGCGCCGCCACTCGTAAACCAGGGTTTTACGTGCCAGTGCGATCATGGCTCTTGCTCTTGCGGCAAAGGCGCACCGCCCAAAGCCTTGTACAAAGCCACAAACGCCAGCACACGGCTATCCTGTGCCAGTTCCAGATCCGCCTGCGCCTTCAAATGGGCACGGCGCGCCTGCAGTAACTCCAGTTCGCTGGACAGACCCAGGCCTACCAAGGTTTGTTGACGTATTTGCCCCTGTTGCAGCACCTGGCTTGCTTGCTGCAAGGTTTGAATACGGCTTTGCTGATTCACCAACGCTGCCAAGGACTGCTCCACTTCAGATACCGCCGTGACCACCGCTTTGCGATAGCCCAGCAAGGCGGCATCCAGCTCCTTTTCGCTAGCCCGCACACGGGCACGACGTGCCCCCCAATCCCACAGAGGGATATCCAGCATGGGACCAATAGACGGCACCGAATCCGTGCTGGTGCGCATATTGCGGGTGATGTTGTAGGAATACAGGATGGAGCCCCCCAAACGCAGTCGAGGGTACAGAGCCGAACGCGCTACTCCGACTTGGGCGGCAGCCTGCAACACTTCGGCCTGGGCCATGCTGATGTCGGGTCGAATACGAACCAGATCCGCCGGTACTTGGCGCAAGGTAAATGTTTGAGGCAAGCGCGCCTGGGCACCCATTGCCCACAGAAAATCAGGTTGATCACGCCCCAACAGCAAAGCCAGGGCACGAGCGGCCCGATCCGCACGCTCTTGCAAGTTCAGGTACTGATCCCTGGTTTGAGTCTGGGTCAGGCGGGCCTGCTCCAGCGCCTCGTATGAACCCAGATGGGTTTGCCAGCGCACTTGAGCCAAGGACAGGGCCTGTTCATCCAGCTTGGCTGTCTCTTCCAGCAGGGCTTGTTGACGACGGGCTTGAGCCAGGTCCATGTAATTGCGTACCACGGAGGCGATGACCGTCACGCGCATGCTTTGCAAGTCAGCCTGTGCATAGCCCAGATCCGCCATCGCTTTCAGCCGGGCATTTTCCATGGCACCAAACAGGCCCAGCTCCCACACCATATCCAGGCTCGCATGGAAATACATATCCTGTGCGGGTACGTCCTGCACCGGATGGGCGTCCGCATTCAAAGCGGGCAGAAATTTGCTGCTCCAGCGCTCGGTGATCTGGCGTTCACCCTGAACACGGCTGAACATTTGCGCCAGATCCAGATTCTGGGCCAGGGCCTCTTGTACCAAGGCGTCCAGCTGCGGGTCGCCCAGCACATGCCACCAGGCACGTAGCTCAACCACTGGCCCTTCATTGGCGACCTGGCTATCCCACTCCTGCGCCTGGGGGCGCGACAAATCCGGGACGAGAGGCGCAAAGCAACCCGACAGTAAGGCGGCACACCATAGCGCCGGAAAAAGACGAAGAATGGACAACAGGGCAGCCACTCCCAAGCACGAAATAAGAGATGGCTACAGCATGCACGGGCCACGTTGCGTAGCCGTGCACAAATGATGGAGAAATGATGGAGATAGAAATGCGGCTTAGTTCGCCGTGCTGCGATTCACCAGCGGAAAACGCATTTGTACGCTGGCACCACCCCGTTTGGAGGTCCCAACGATGACAGTGCCGCCTTGCTGTTCAACCAGCGCCTGCACAATCGACAGGCCCAAACCCGAAGCATGGCGTTTGCTGCCCGGTTCTTGAGCAAAGCGTTCGAAAGGGCGGTCACGCATGGATTCAGGCAAGCCGGGGCCCGCATCATTAATCGACAAGGTGGCATGGCCTTCGCTAAGCTCCAGCGAAATCCCCACCCAGCGCCCTTGGGCGGCGTAGCGAAGACAGTTCTCCAGCAAATTGCCAATAATCTGCCGCAAACGGTCCGGGTCCACCAGGACGCAAGCAGGCACTGGCGGCAAGTCAGCCTCCAGCTCAAAACCCTTTTCCTGCAGGCGGGCATCAAAACGATCCAGTTCTTCCGCCACCAGCGGCACCAGATCCAGTTGCTCGCAATACAAGGACAATCGCCCCGCAGAGGCCAGGGAAATCGTATGCAGATCGCTGACCAAACGGCCCAGATGCAAAGATTGCTGTAACAAGCCGTGCATTTCCTGCTCGGTGCCGGGAATGACCCCATCCACAATAGCGTGCAAGCGGGCACTTAACACCGCCAAAGGGGTGCGCAGCTCGTGCGACAAGGAGGCCACCGTCATGCGGCGCTCACGGTCCAGCGCTTCCAGCGAATCAATCATGTGATTGAAGTCGCGCACCATCTCGGCCATTTCACCGCGTGCCTGGCCTTCATGCGCACGCACGGTAAAGTCGCCTACCGCCACCCGGTTGGCCGCCTCCGCCATGGACTCCAGAGGCTGCATTACCCGGCGCGATACCCAAAACCCCGACACCAGCCCAAAGGGCAGGCCTATCATCAGAGTAAAAAGCAAGGTCAGGTATTCGCGAGTCCAGGGATCACCCTGCCAGTACTCGCCATAAATCTGCATGGCACGTGGGCCTTCTTCCAGACCCTGAACCACAAGCTGGTCATACTCCAGGCGAATATCGGTGGGAAGAGAGCGGTAAAAGCGATCCTCCTCGTACTTCCAGAACAGCAGCTGGGTGATGGCCAGCACAGACAGGGTGACCACAATCGCGATGGCCACCGCCAAGCCAAAGCGAACCCAGATTCGGTCTAGTATTCGCGCCATAAGCGATAGCCCACTCCACGTACGGCCTCGACCAGCTCGCCCTGGCCTACCACCTGCAGTTTGCGTCTTAACTTGGAGATGTGGGAGTCAATCACCCGCTCCATCGCATTACTTTCAGGCAAACATTGCTCAATCAGATAGTTACGGGAAAAGCAACGACGCGGCTGGGCCGCCAGGCAGGCCAGCAAGCGAAATTCCGTGACGGTCAGCGGCAAGGGCACAACCCGATCACCCTCCACATGCACCAAGGCCACGTGATCCTGCTCATCAATTTCCAGGCTACCCACACGGATGCGAGTGCTGGGTGCAACAGCGCCGCTGCGTCGCAGCACGGCGCGGACACGGGCCACCACCTCCGCCGGATTAAAAGGCTTGATGACATAGTCATCCGCCCCCAAACGCAGGCCCAGAAGCTTGTCCACATCATCGGCCAATGCCGTGACCAGGATCACCGGGGTTTGACCCGCGTTACGGATGGCACGCAATACATCCAACCCATCCACACCGGGTAGATGAATGTCCAGCAACACCATGTCCGGGCGCAGATCCCGGAACAATTGCAAAGCCTGGAACCCATCGCCCGCTATCGCTGTACGCAAGCCATCGCGGCGCAGATAGGCATCCAGCACACTGGCAATATCGGGTTCGTCTTCCACCACTAGCACCAGTTTTTGCAAGGTGGCATCACGTGTAGATGCTGTGTGAGAGAGGGTGTCGCCAAAGGAATGGCCACCGGTCTTGGGGGGAAAATTCATAAATTATCGTTGTCCTGAGTCCTGCTAGGCGGCACCCCGACCAGGGGCAGAAGGCATGAAAACGGGCTTCTCAACGCTGGGCCCATTTAGTACACCGCAGTACGCCGCAGGCGGCTGGGTGGATGATACACCTGCCCGAAATACTCTGTCCAACGGCGTAAAAGGCCCGTATTTACAAACATTTATCAATTTTTCAGATTCTGCTCATAGAAATTTCATGCGCAGCGTTTCTACTTACCGCTATGATCGGGATGAAAACCGTCTTGATAGCAAAAAGCTATACGTTCACTAAAATCATTTGATTTAACTATTTCGACCAAGGCAAGTAGACTGATCTCAACTTCTTAAAACGACCCGCCCCCCTCGGTTCGGGTCAGCTTCAACGGAGAAACACAATGAGCAATAAAACCCTGACGACCGCCGCTGGCCGCCCTGTTGAGGAGAACCAGAACTCCATGACGGCAGGCCCTCGTGGTCCCGTCCTGATGCAGGATTATTGGCTGCTGGAGAAGCTGGCTCACTTTGATCGAGAACGCATCCCGGAGCGTGTCGTACACGCCAAAGGCTCGGGCGCTTTCGGTACCTTTACCGTCACGCACGACATCACGCAGTACAGCATGGCCAAGGTCTTCAAGCCAGGCAGCCAGACCCCCGTTTTCTTACGTTTTTCCACCGTAGCAGGTGAAGCAGGAGCCGCCGATGCAGAACGCGACGTTCGAGGATTTGCCCTCAAATTCTATACAGAAGACGGAAACTGGGACCTCGTGGGCAATAACACTCCTGTCTTCTTTATACGGGATCCACTGAAGTTCCCCGACTTCATCCACACACAGAAACGCGACCCTCGCAGCCACCTGCGCAATATGAGCGCCGCCTGGGATTTCTGGTCCTTGTCGCCCGAATCCTTGCACCAGGTCACCATCTTGATGAGCGACCGCGGTTTGCCCTGTAACCTGCGCCAGCAGCACGGCTTTGGTTCGCACACCTACAGCCTGATCAACGATAAGGGCGAGCGCCACTGGGTGAAGTTCCACTTCAAATCCCAGCAGGGCATTGCCAACTACACCAATGAAGAAGCCGCCAAAGTCGTGGGCCAGGACCGCGAGAGTTCGCAGCGCGATCTGTACGAGAACATTGAAAAGGGCAACTTCCCTCGCTGGGCGCTGCGCATTCAGATCATGACCGAAGAGCAGGCACGCACCTACCACATCAACCCCTTTGACGTGACCAAGGTCTGGCCACATGGCGACTTCCCGCTGATCGATGTGGGCATGCTGGAGTTGAACGAGAACCCCACCAACTACTTTGCCCAGGTGGAGCAAGCCGCCTTTACGCCTGCCAACCTGGTGCCCGGCATTGGTCACTCGCCCGACCGCATGCTGCAAGGTCGTATCTTTTCCTACGGCGACACCCAGCGTTACCGTCTGGGCGTGAACCACGGGCTGCTGCCAGTGAACGCACCGCGTTGCCCGTTCCACAGCTACCACCGCGATGGCGCCATGCGTACTGGCGACAATAACGGCGGCACGATCAACTACGAGCCCAACAGCCAGGGCGAATGGCAACAGGCTCCCCGTAGCGAACCGCCTCTGGCGCTGGACGGCCAGCCGGCAGATCACTGGGATCACCGCGTGGATGAGGATTACTACTCGCAGCCCGGCAATCTGTTCCGCCTGTTCAACGACGAGGAAAAGCAGCGTCTGTTCAGCAATATTGCCGACGCCATGGCGGGTGTTCCCAAGGAAATCATCGAGCGTCAGCTGGGCCACTTCACCAAGGCAGACCCTGCCTACGGTGCCGGTGTAAGGGCAGAACTGACAAAACGCGGTCAGCTTTAAACCCTGACCGGGCTGTTTAAGCCATCAAAGAATCGGCTCCCCATCTACAATCGGGGAGCCGATTTTTTTTGCACTGGCCCTGCGTTTTCCTATCGAGCCCCACCATGAAATTTGGCTACACCATCATCTACGTTCCCGACGTCGGCCAGGCACTGGATTACTTTAACCGCGCGTTTGGTTTGTCCACCAAAATGCTGCATGAAACCGGCTTGTACGGCGAGCTGGAAACTGGCCAAACCACCTTGGCCTTTGCGGGGGAAATGCTGGCCTACATGAACTACCCCAAAGGGCATTTGTCGACTCACGCATCCGACGTGCCACTAGCCATTGAAATCGCCCTGGTCTGCGACGATGTGCCTGCAGCTCATGCCAAGGCACTGGCGGAAGGGGGCACGGAACTGGCGCCACCACAGAACAAGCCATGGGGACAGATGGTGTCTTATGTGCAGACGCCAGAGCGTGTTGTGGTGGAGTTGTGTACGCCGGTTAAATAAACGAAAACGCCAGCAAAATTTGCTGGCGTCGGCCCTGATGTAGAGAAAGGACAAGTGTCATTTCAAAGTAGAGAGTTCAACAGGGTCCCTGGTCGGTATGCAGGCGTCCAGTTCAAGCCTTGCCAGGCAAGACAACCGGCGCAGCCAGCAAACCGGCAGAGACAAAGGCAATGATCTGCTCAAGAATCTCGTCGGTATTGTTGGGGTCACAGATACCTGGCGCCAGCTCTTCCAGCCGGTGGGTATCGGAGAAGGCATACATATAGGCCCCAATCATCAGGACCACACGCCAGTACACATCTTTAGCCTGCAACTCCGGCAATATTTCTTCCAGAATCTGCACATACGCACGCGTTGAGCCGTCGTAGGCTTCATTACGCAGTTTGTAGGAAATCTCGGCTGGCTCGGTGTGCAAACGTGCTTGCAGCCGCAAGAAGCGTCGACCTCCGGGCGTCTCGCGCAAGGCGATCGTGGGTGCCAGAAAAGCGCGCACCACATCATCGACCAGGACCTTGCCCTCTTGATCGCGCAAAGCATGCAAGCGCCGTAAACGCTCATCGGAAATGGTTTTGCCTCGGCGGATGAACACGGCCTCAAACAGGCCGTATTTGGAACCAAAGTAGTAGTTGATCAAGGCTTGGGTCACAGCCGCCTTTTGAGCAATAACGCGCAATGTGGTCCCGGCATAGCCAGTCTCGGAAAACTCTTCCTCAGCGGCGTCCAGAATCCGCTCTGACGTGTTGTCACCTACCCCTTCCGGGCGTCCAGGCTTATCCCGCTTGACCCAGGAGCTATCCGACGACAAAGTTACACGGCCCATATTTGCCTCAAAATTTGATTCATTCTTATCTACCAGCTAAGCCAGATTGGCGACGCGACGCCGCGCCCGATGCACGGAACCGTTACGTGTGGCCCAACGCAAGACGCCAGCAACGCTGTTCACCACCTTGCGACGCCACCACATGGATGCCGTGCTGGGGCGATGCTCAAAACAGCGTTGAGCCCACTCTGGCAACATATCCAGCGCCGCCAACAGGAACACCCTGGCAACCCAAGCCTTGGGCCCCTTAAACAGGGTATGTGAAGACATTAAAATTGTAGCCACTTCCCGGGTTCGCGCATCAACCCGTAATTGCGGACCGGCCTGGGCAAACAGCTCCCTCAAGCTTGCCGCATCCATGACCAGGCCATCCGCACCCAGCAACACGGCAACTTTCGAGTATTGTGCAACATAGCGATCCTGCTGCTCTGGCGCCAGTCTGGCATTACGCCAGCGCATATGGGATTGCAGAAAACAGTAGGCCTGCGTGTGATGCACCCAACGCAGCAACTCCGGGTCATTGGCATCGTAAGGCGTGCCATCCGGCAAATACCCGTGTACGTGCTCGTGCACCCGCCGTACCTGATCAATGCAACGCTCAGCCTGCTCCGTACCCGCATAACTGACTGCCGAGATGAACTGCGCCGTTCGACTCAAGCGCCCCTGCATATCCTGGCGAAAGCGGGAATGATCCCAGACCCCGGCCAAAACCTTCGGGTCCAGCATCTGCAAACACAATGCAGAAATCCCCCCGAGCATCATGGAGGTGAAATCTGCATGCACTTGCCACACAGCCGACTGTGGGCCAAACAAGCCGGGGTCGCCCGCAGGCGTCGTAAAGTCTACCGGGCTGCCTTGCAGACCGGTAATGATGTGAATCTGGTTCTCAACATACTGACGTATCGACAACAAGACGCTCCCTCCGGCCCTACCCATTAAACCTGTAATGCTTTCGGCTGAAAGTCAGTAGCATTATATGAATAAACCCAGTCCGTCTTGATGCCGCCCGCGTGCGGGTTTTTCTTCTGCTGCTCACGGTATTCGGCATCACGCTTGGCCTTGGCTTCGCTATCGGACAGGTGATAGGTGCGGCCGCGCTCACGTGCTTCCAGTTGCACCCGGCTGGTACGTGGCAAGCGTTCTGCTTCATAAAGCGACAAAGCGGTGTCCAGATCATCTGGCAAAGCGGCTAGCGCAACCGCCAACACGTAGGCGTCCTCGATAGCCATTGCCGCCCCCTGAGACAGGAAGGGCAGCATGGGATGCGCCGCATCGCCCAGCAAAGTCACACGGCCCGACGACCATTTAGTCATAGGGTCACGATCGAACAGCCCCCAGCGATAGACATCCGTCACACGCTCGAACAGCTTGACGATATTGGGGTGCCAGTCCTTGAAATCCTGCAGCATTTCCTGCTGGGTACTGCGCGCATTCCAGGACTCCTCCACCCAGCTGGCTGTTTCATTCACCGCCACAATATTGACGGCCTTGCCGCCGTTTACGTAATAGGTCACCACATGGCTTTTAGGCCCCAGCCAGAATGAAGACTCGGGTGCGACGAAGTCAGGCATCTGGTCAAAAGGTACGACTGCCCGATAGCACATATTGCCGGTGAACTTGGGTTCTTCCTCCCCGAAGATGGAGCGACGTACTTCCGAACGTACGCCATCAGCACCCACAATCAGATCGGCCTCAAAACTAGAGCCATCAGCAAAATGCGCCACCGCCTTGCCGTCTTGCTGCGACACCCTGGTGCACTGCGTGTTGAAGGTAACCTTCGTTGTCCCCAGAAGCTCGGTCAGCAAATGATGCAGGTCCGCGCGATGCACGTGAAAGAACTCTGCCCCATACAGCTTCGGGCAGTCGCTCTTTAAAGGGATACGGAAGCTTTCCTCTCCACTGGACCAATCACGCCCCACCAAAGCCTCGGGCAAGAAACCCACCTTGGCCAGCGCATCATGGGCGCCCAAAGCGTTGAGCACCTTAACGGCATTCGGAGTCATTTGAATCCCGGCACCGACCTCTCCAAAGGCGGCGGCACGCTCAAACAAATGGACTTCGATGCCGCGTTGCTCCAGGGCTGCTGCCAAAGTCACGCCGCCAATACCACCGCCTATCACACCTACTTTCAACGTTTTTTTCATGCTGTACATCCTCGGTGTTTGGGCCTTGAGCAGCCCAAACCTCCTCAATTAATTAAACAAATAAATAATAAATAAGCAAAAAAACTGATAAGCCTAGATCACCAGCAAAGGACGCAAGTCTGCATACGGACGAACCTCGCCGTACTTCTGTTGAATATCAAACAGGCTCGCATCATGAGGCTCCTTGGCTCGGTCACCCACGCAATCTGCCAGGACAAAAGGGCGCAAGCCGCAGGACATGGCATCTACGACAGAGGCACGTACGCACCCGCTTGTAGTAGCGCCAGCAATCAGCAAGGTTTGCACCGCCCGTTCCGCAAACCAGGCAGTCAGAGCCGTTCCAAAGAAGGCCGATGGAACCGTTTTACGCACGACCAGCTCACCCGGTGCTGGCTTCAAGGCATCGACAATGGCACTGGCTGGATTGTGCTCTCGCAGCTGCACCAAACCGGGGACTTTCAGGCCGAATACATTACGGTCGGCACTGTCATCGGCAAAGACGATGCGGCTGTGCGCCACCGGCCAGTTCTGTGCCCGCGCATCCGCCAGAACCGTGCGCGTTTGCTCAATGGCTTCCAGAATATTTCCACCGCCAAATGCTTGAGGGTCCGCAAAACCGTTAACGAAATCCACAATTAACAGCCCGACATTGCCTTCAAGCTCCAGCCCTTGCCCAAATCCCTGACGCTCGTAAACACTCTGGCTGCTCATGCCAACTCCTCCACAAGCTTGCCCTCCCGAACGGTCTCGCGACCATCTACGGTCACGGTGCAAGCACGCAGCGGAATATCGATGTGGCAAGCCGTCGTGCGGTCGCCCCCGACCTCATTATTGGGGCCAAAAGAGAACAAGAAATTGCCCGCATAGGCACGGGCATCCATGCCCAAGGTTTGCTCTTTGTCGTAAAGGCCAAGCGTGGACCAGTGAGCACGGGGCTGCAAACCCCAGCCTATGTGGGACATGGCGTAAGCCTCAGGATCATTGAACGAGGCCATGTATTCGCGCAGCAGCTCGGCATCCAACCCACCCTCAATCGAGGTCACCACACCGTTCTCGACTGTCATGGTGATCGGGTCAGCCGCATAGGACTTCATGGGCAACAAGATGTCGCCACGATCAATCACGATGCGGCCATGAGCCTGACCTTCGTTTGGCCAAGTCAGGATAAAACCGCTGGGCCAGTGATCCCAGCGCCCCGGCTCATCCACAAAGCCGTATTCCTTTACTACCGGGTACTGCCCCAAAGGCATGACCAGATCCGTACCTGCCCTGGACGTGGCCCGCATTTCACGAGCGCCCTGTAGCACCTGTGCCGAACGCTCCACACGTTCCTTATCCTGCAAGGATGGCACCATACGCACCAGCACCTCGGGCGGTTCGGCTGCCAAGAGAATTTTGGTGCCCGACTTCAAAATCTCATGCTGTTCGGGAGAGAACAGCAAGGTCATCAGATCCAGCACCAAATCACTGGCCTTGAGGGCGGCAATCGCGGCTGGATTACCCGTCAACGGGGTCGTGCCCAAGTAAGCCAGAAGGTCGCGGCTCAATGCTTTTTCTGCGTTTACAGGCAGCAAGTCCACCTGCATCTGGGTTGCCCCCAAAGATGCCACGGCCAGCTTGGCGGTAGCCAAGGTTTGAGGATGGGTATGCGAACTGGTCAGAATGGTGACCATCTGCCCCGGCTTCACTCCAGAAAGACTCAGCACCTCATTCCAGGCCTGAACCATTTGATGATCAGATACAGCCATCTTCCACTCCTGTTTCTTGTTAAAAGGTAAGGCCCAGAAAGGTGCCCAATGCGCGATAAAAGCCTTCCTCGTCATCCCAGGGGATCATGTGCCCAGCGTCTGGTACACGTAAGATCTGCAAGTCAGGCTTCAAGGACTGCGCCTCTTCAATATCCTCATCGCGAATGACATCCCCCTTGCCCGCCACCATCAGGGCCACCCGCCAGCCAGCAAGCTGGCTGAAGTCCGGGAACGCATCGTCGGTGTGGAACCACTCATAGCTGTCCGTCACCGCGCGCACATCGCAGGTGTGCAGCCACTGGGCGCGCAGCGCCAGTTGCTCGGGAGTCCAGGTCGGGCAAAACTGCCGCATCTGCTCGGCGCTCATACCTTGTTGAGCCTGTGCAATCGAATCGGTGTACCAGGCGATATTCGCCGGATAGGGGCGTCGCCCTGGGCCGGACACTGGCGGATCCACCAGCACCATGGCGGCCCCCTTGGCCAACCCTCGGCTGGCCGCACGCAACAGAATGCGCGCCCCCATGGAGTGCCCCACATAAATGGGCGACTCCAGTGCCAGCTCCCGAACGAACTCGCACAGATCATCCGCGCAAGCATTCACGCCGTAATCCAGATCTGCGCCTGCTTGAGAAAGACCACGACCACGTACATCAAGCACATACACATCAAAATGCAGGGCCAGACGCTCTGCCACAAACCCCCAGGTGGGAGCAGGGCTGGTGATACCCGGCACCAGCACCAAAGCGGGTCCGGGACCGCCATAACGCAAGTAGTGCTGCCGGATGCCGTTAGCGTGGACATGAGCGCCATAGCTAAGTCGCGATGGGAGTTCAGTCGTCTTGTTCATGCTCATCATCAGCCTCCCAGGTAAGCACTCAATAGTTCAGGATCTTTCAGCATGCTGGCGCTGTCTTTCTCTGCAATAACGCGCCCTGTCTCCAGCACATAGGCTCGACTGGCTACGTTCAGCGCGTTATGCACGTTCTGTTCCACCACCAGAATGGACACGCCATGCTCACTGATGTCCCGCACCACCTGAAAAACCTCCAGCGCCATCTTGGGGCTAAGCCCCAAAGAAGGTTCGTCCAGAATCAACAGCTCCGGTTCTGACATCAATGCCCGAGCAATCGCCAGCATCTGCTGCTCCCCGCCGCTCAGCGTGCCTGCCAGTTGCCTGTATCGCTCTTTCAGGCGCGGGAAGCGATGAAAGGCAATGCCTTTACGCCGCCCCACTTCAGTCTTGGACTTGATCAGGTAAGCGCCCAGATCCAGATTGTCTTCAACGGTCATTTCAGGCCACACATGCCGTTCTTCAGGGCAGTGAGCCAAACCCAGCTTCAGAATATGTTCAGGGCTACGACCACTGATCACCTGTCCCTTCCAGGTGATCTGGCCAGAAGTAGGGCGGATCAGACCGGAGATTGCCCGGAGCGTGGTGGATTTCCCGGCGCCATTGGCTCCCAGAATGGCTACAACTTCACCAGGCTGCACATGCAAGCTGACGCCATGCAGGGCCGTCAAATTGCCATAACCCGCCACCACATCCTGCAACGCCAATAGAGGTTCAATGTCCTGTTTACTCATGCCGCTTTCCCCATATAGGCTTCCAACACTTGCTCATTGGCCTGAATCTCTGCCGGTGTTCCCGTTGCCAGTTTTTTGCCAAAGTTCATGACCACGATCTGGTCAGACACACGCATGATCAAACCCATGTTGTGCTCTACCAGCAAAATGGACTCCACCCACTGCCCAGGCAGCTGTTTGAGCAAGTCGGCCAAGCCTTCTGCTTCATGTGTATTAAGTCCGGCGGCTGGCTCATCCAGCATCAACAATCTGGGTTTAGCACCAAGAGCAACGCCCACCTCCAGCAGTCGCAACTCGCCACAAGACAAGGAGCTGGCCAGGACATCAGCACGCTTGGCCAAGCCAATCTGATCGAGAATACGGCGGGCCGAGACGATGATTTCCTGTTCGTTTTTTGCCTGCTCCTTGCTGGGCCAGAAAGTGCGCCACAAGGGTGCCCGATCAGCCAAATAATGGGCATGGACCAGATTGTCGAAAACACTCAGAGCCCGCAGCACATTAGTCTTTTGAAAAGTGCGAATGACGCCCTGCTGTGCCATGCGATACGGCTTGCTGGCCGTGACCTCTTTGCCATCCCATAACACCCGCCCACGAGTAGGCTGATAAAAGCCGGTGATAAGGTTGAAGCACGTTGTTTTGCCAGCCCCATTGGGCCCGATCAAGCTGACGATTTGCCCGGCAGGAACGGTGAAATCAATATCCTGAACCGCATGAATACCGCCAAAGGATTTGCTGAGACCGCACACTTCAAGCATGACGCGTCCTCCCAAATAAATGATGAAAACGCTGCTGCACAAATCCCATGATTCCATCCGGCGCAAACAGCACCGAAGCCATGACGATCAGTCCAAATAAGGACAGACGCAACTCCTTGAATTCGCGCAAATACTCTTCCAGCAAGGCCACCACAATGGCCCCTGCAATCGGCCCCAGCAAGGTGCCCTTACCGCCCAGCAAAACGATAATGATCATGGTCGCGGTAAACGGAAAACCGAAAACTTCCGGCCCTACAAAACTGATGTAGCTGGCGTAGTAAGCCCCGGCAATCCCGGCCAGAAAGGCCGCCACCACAAAGACAAACTGCGAGTAGCGAAAAGGATCAATACCGACCGATTGCGCCACGTAGTTGTTCTCTCGCAGAGTGACGGCAGCACGGCCCGCACTGGAATGCACCAGGCGGTAGCAGATGTAGAAAGTGATGGCGGCCAGCACAATGCCCATCACCACAAAACCCCGCTTGCCAGCCAGCCAGGGCGACATGTCCAGCAAAGCAGGATGAGCCACACCCGAGATGCCCATCGGGCCATTGGTCAGGTCCACCCAGTTATTGGCCAGCAGGCGCAGGACCTCGGCAAAGGCCAGCGTCACAATGACAAAGAAGGGCCCATTCAGACGCAAAGTCACACGCCCAATCACGTAACCCGCTGCCGCAGCAATCAAGGCCGCCGCAGCAATGGTGACCGTAACGGGCCAGCCCACCGCGGGCGAGCTCAAAATGGCGACTGAATACGCACCCAGACCAAAAAATGCCACATGACCCAGCGGGAATTCCCCTACATAGCCAATGATCAGGTTCAGGCTGCTGGCCAGCACGCTATACATCAGCACCAGCACCAGGATATGCAGCAAATAATCGTTCTGCACAAAACCAGCGAGCAACGCCGACAAGGCCAGGAAGCCCACCATAAAGTGACGTTCTATTTTCATTTACGCGCGCTCCGCTCGAACCGAAAACAAGCCATAGGGGCGGAAGAACAGAATCAAAATCACCAGGGCAAAGCCCACCATGTCCGCTGTCCCCGTTTGCACATAACCTCCCCACAGCGCTTCTGCCACGCCCAGGATCAAGCCACCCAGAATGGCACCACCGAAATTGCCCATCCCGCCCAGAATGACCACCACAAAGGCCTTCAAACTGATCAGGCCACCGATCGAAGCCTGCGCGACATAAATGGAGCTGAGCAACATGCCCGAGGTTGCCGCCAGGACTACACCCAAGGCGAAGGTGGAGGCGTAGATAGTGGCGGTATTGATACCGACCAGACTGGCCGCCGTCGAGTCCTGGAAGGTGGCCCGCATGGCTTTGCCCAAACGGGTTTTCTGGATCAGAAGGCGTGCGCCGACGATGGCCGCAATAGACATCCCGATCGCAAAAACACGCACCTCGGTAATGAATATCGGTCCCAAAAACAGGGGAGTATTAGGCACCGGCGCCACCACTTTCAGAGGTGCCGTACCCACGATCATCAAGGCGGTATTTGTCAGGAAAATCGACAAACCGATAGTCAGCAAAATGCCGGGCTCCGGGCCCTTGTCCCGGATACGAGCAATCAGGAAGCGATCCAGCAGCCAACCAAACACCGCGACGATCACCATGACCAGCGCCAGGCCCACAAAGAAATTCAGCTCCAGTTGCTGGGTCACCAACCATCCCAGCAGGCCACCGATCATGTAGAACTCGCCATGAGCAAAGTTCACCAATCGCATCAAGCCAAAAATCAGGGTCAGGCCCAGGGCCGACAGCGCGTAGAACGTCCCGTTCACCAGTCCATTGGCAATGAACTGCAGCAATAAATCAAACACAATGCCCCCTCATCAAACGATAGAATCCGCAGCTCATCGTGCTCTTAGTCCGCCGTTACCTTGGCCTGAGCAACTATTTCCGGCTGCCCGCCTTGAAGCTTCACCAGCACGGCATCAAAGCCGTAGCCCTGGCGTTTTTCGTTGAATTTGAAGTTGCCATTGGGGCCGTTGTAATCCGTGGCCGGCAGTGCCAGACGAATCTTGTCCGGATCGGCTTCCCCTGCGCGTTCGATCGCGTCCATGATGATGTTCATCGCGTTATAGCCAGCTACCGAATACTTGCCGGGCAGCTCGCCATACTCTTTCTGATAGGACTGCACGAACTCCAGATTTTCGGGACGCTGCAAGGTGTGGGCATAAGGAACGGCAGCATGAATGCCTTCTGAGGCAGAGCCCGCCAAATTCACAAAGTCCGCCGTCGCCCAACTACCCACGCCAAAAATCAGACTCTCCAGACCCACTTCCTTCATCTGTTTGACCAGAATCGAGCCATCCTGGGTTTCGGCTGCCACAAAAACACCATCCGGTTTGGCGGCTCGTACCCGCGTCAACAGCGTGTAGAAGTCCGTGGTGCCATGGTCGAAATACAGCTTTTGCACAGTTTCACCGCCCAAGGCTTCGATCTGGCTGGAGAACTCTTCCATGCCGCCTCGGCCCCAATCATCATTCACACCGATGTAGGCGATTTTTTTCAGCTTGAGCTGCTCGACCAGAATCGTGGCAAAGGCATGAGCCAGCAAACCATCGGTTTCTGCGGTGCGGAAGAACCACTCATTGCCACGCTCGGTTAAATCACTTTTTGACGACACGCCCGAGAGCAGGGGCACTTTGTACTTTTGCGCCACGCTCATGGCTGCGATGGTGGCGGAGCTGCAAAAGGCGCCGGAGATAATCGGCACCTTGTCTTTCTGAATCAGTTTTTCAGCCGCGTTCACGGTTTTGGAGGGCTGACACTCTCCATCCTCAATAGCCAGTTCAACCTGTTTCCCCAACACCCCGCCACGAGCATTACGCTCTTTGACAGCCAACTTGGAGCCATTCACATCGGCCTCCCCGTTGTAGGCCACCGACCCGGTCAAAGGCTGAATCACACCAATCTTGATGGTTTGCGCTTGCACGGCCCCCACAGCACCCAGCGTCATGAGCAACCCCATCGTCAATATCGTCTTACGCACCTTGTATCTCCTTCCTTGGTTTTTAATTAACTGATTGATTATTTCTAGTTTGAAATATTATTAACTGACTAGCCAATAAATAAAATATAGGGAATTCCCTACAGACTTAAAATAATTTTTTATTGTTATCTATCAGTCACTTAATGGAATTAACGCAACTTGATCGGATGTTCGTGGCCGGGAGAAACACGTTTGGCCGCCCCATCTTAGGAACAACTTCCAAGTGCTATTTGAAGGGGTGAACCAGAGGTACTTCGGCTACTCCGAGGCTGGCTACGAAACAAGAATTCGATAGCCCGGCACAGAGATGATCAGCTCCCTTTCGGAGTGCAAAGCCTCTTTCCAATGGTGATGTTCTGTCCATGAGCTGAGTTCCCACGACGCACAGGCAACATGCTCTGTCAGTGCCCGTTACCTTCTTGAAATCGCCATAAAAAAAACGGACCTGATTTGGAATCAGGTCCGCGTCCAGCTTTTCTGCGCTCACAAATTTTGCGTTGTTAGCTACTACTAGTCGTTTCTCTACATACCCCATCAGAACTGGGTTGAAACGCCAGTCTGTACTCATTCAAGTTTGAAAAGCACGACACAGCACAACAAAGCGTCTGCACCGACGCCTTGAGTTTTACTGCTGCAAATACCCCGACTCCTTGATGATGGGTCCCCAAGTATCCAGATCATCCTGAACAATGCGCGATAGCTCCTGCGCATCGCCCGACTCGGGTCGGAAGCCGATCGGCACAATCGCGCTTTCAATGCGTGGCAGCTTGGCCACTTCATTGAAGGCATCCTGGAACTGTTTGACCATCTCCGGCTCCATGCCCAGCGGGGCAAAAATCCCCATCCAGCCCGACGCTTTCAGGTCGCCATAGCCCATTTCTGCAAAGGTGGGCACGTCTTTCAAGATAGGCAGGCGTTCCGCACCGGTAATCCCCAGCACCCGCACCGAACCGGCGGCAACGTGTTCGGTAATCATGCCCACCGCGTCCACGCCAGCAGGAATATGGTCACCCAGCAGGTCGTTGATCAAAGGGGCACCCCCTTTATAAGGCACGGGGGACATCTGGATATCGTTCTTCTTGGCGATGCTGTAGCCAATGAACTGAGGGGCGCTGCCGGGGGCGGGAATACCATAGTGGCCGTACTTTTCCGGTTCTTTGCGCACCAGCTCCACGTACTCCTGCAAGGTATTGGCAGGCGTGGTTTTACCCACCACAAAGATATGTTCGAACTTGGCGATCACGGCTACCGGCGCAAAATCCTTTATTGGATCGTAGCTGACCGTTTTTACGGTCAGGGGCAGGGTGGTCATCATGTGATTATTAGCGACCAACAGCACCGAGCCATCGGTAGGCGAGCGCAAAAAGCCTTGAGCAGCAACCTGCCCGCCCGCGCCTGCGCGGTTATCCACCACCACATTCACACCCAGCTTTTCACGCAATTGCTCGGCATACACCCGCGCGACGGCATCCGCTGTTCCTCCGGCCGGATAACCTACGACCAAACGTATGGTGTCCGGCAATTTGCTGGCAACAGACATGCCTGTTGCCAAGGCCAACGCCGTTCCCAGCAAAACCTGCGCCCATTTCTTTTTCATTACTTGTCTCCCTACCTCTTGATGACGCTATTAAAGTTCTACTACTCGTCCATTTCCTTGTGCGGCATGACGGCTTAACAAGGCGGCCGCCGTCAATACGTCCTCGAATGCCAAGCCCAAGGATTTAAAAATCGTGATTTCTTCATTGTTGATGCGGCCTGCGGCTTGCCCCTCCAGAATGGCACCCAGCTCGTTCAGCTCGGTATCGGCCGACAAGTAGCCCTGCTTACACGCATTCAAGAACTCGCCCGACTCATTACGAGTGGATTGCGCACGGTCCACAAACAAACGGCCTGCCGTCATGGTGGGGCCATCCAGCTCACTGCTGGCGGGTGTGCTGGAACCCATGGCGGTAATGTGCGTACCAGGGCGCAGCCATTCGCGCTGCAAGACAGGCGTGGCAGAGCTGGTGGCTGTCAGTACCATATCCGACTGGGACACGGCTTCCTGGGCCGAGACTCCGGCTATCAAGGGGCAATCCAGATACGCCTGGGCTTCTTCAATGAAATGCTGAGCCGACTGTGCGGAGCGGGTAATCACAAATACGTTGCTCAAGCGACGCACTTGCGCCACGGCACGCAACTGCCACAAGGCCTGATGCCCGCCACCAAACAAGGTCAGCACGCTGGCATCCGGGCGCGCCAGCATGTCGGTGGCCAGGCCACTGACCGCTGCGGTACGCAAGGCCGTCACGCTGCTGGCATCCAGAATGGCACGTGTTTCGCCGGTCAAGCCGCTCATCAAGAGCACGCAGCCTTGATGGGGGTCCTTACCCAGGCGCACATTGTCTGGAAACAGGGTGCCCATCTTGGCACCGTACAAAGGCTCGGGATAAATCTCCGGCATGTCGATGCAGGCAGGCATCATGCCCAGAAAGCCGCTGGACAAATGGCTGCGCACAATCGTACGCAAGGGCTGGTCAATACGCCCTTGCTGCATGGCGATAAAACCCTGGCGCATCAGATCAATCGCCGCCCCCATATCCAGCCCTTCATACACTTCCTGGGCTTTTGCTACATAAACGCTTAGCTGCATGTTTAGCCTTGCGCCAGTGGCGTGGTGATATGGCGGATAAAGGTGTCGGTATCCGTATTGGAGCCGCAAAACAACACGCCCACTCGTTGCCCGGCCAGATGTTTGCGCAAGGGGAACATCAAGGCAGCCGTTGCCACAGCGCAAGCCGGTTCAGTGGCCATCTTGAATTCGTTGAACAGGAAGTGCATCCCTGCACGGATCTGGTCGTCGTTGACGGTCACCAGCGTATCGATATTGTCCTGACACACACGGAAGCTGAACTCGTCAGTATGCGGAGCCATCAGACTGTCTGCGATGGACTGCATGGCGCCGATTTTTTGCGGCTCGCCAGCCTGGCGGCTAAGCGCCATGACGTTTGCTCCCACAGGCTCGATGCCATAGACCACGCAATCAGGCTGCCACAGCTTGACGGCAGCCGACACACCGGCGGCCAAGCCACCGCCCCCAATGGGCACCAGCACCGCGTCCAGCTTGCCCGCTTGCTGCAACCATTCGTAGCCCAGCGTGGCGGTTCCCAGCACGGTGGGGTAGGTGCTGAACGGATGAATGAAGGTCTTCTGTTCGTTCTTCTCTATCTGACGCACCAGTTCAAACGCCTGCTCGCCATTGTCAGCAAAGACGATCTCGGCCCCATATTCGCGGCACAAGGCTACGCGCGCCGGGCTGGCCGTCTTGATCATCACGGTCTTGGCTTTCACCCCCATTTGATGGGCGGCATAGGCCACGGCCACGGCGTGGTTACCTGCAGAAACACAAGTCACCCCTTGCTGGCGTGCTTCTTCGGACAAGCTCAGCAAGTTGGTGAAAGCACCGCGTGCCTTGAACGTGCCCGAGGCCTGCAAATGCTCGAACTTGAAATTGACGGCGCTATCCAGACGCCCGGTCTGGTAATCGAACACGGGCGTCTGGCGCACATAGGGACGCAGACGCTCATGCGCCTGCACCACATTTTCCTTGGTAACTTTTTCTGTTGTCATGGGTTTGCCTTGAAACCTGTTTGTCTATTTTTAAGAGGCTACGGCCTGGCTGCGAATCAGAGCGCGCAAGAACTGCTCGCACTGCTCCACTTGCTCCAGTTCTACGTATTCGTCGGGACGATGGGCCTGCTCGATATTGCCGGGACCACAAATAATCGAAGGGATACCGGCTTGCTGGAACAGACCTGCCTCTGTGCCATAGGCCACTTTGCGCACCGTATCGTCTCGCGTCAGTTCACGCACCAGCTTGGTAATGGCGGCCTGCTCTTCAGGATTCAGGCCGGGGGCGCTGGCCAGTTTCTCCAGTTCCACCAAAGCATCGGGATGCTCGCGACGCATGGCTGGCAGGACTTTCAGGTCGATGAACTCACGGATTTCCTGCAAGATCGGCTCGGGGTCCACGCCGGGCAGATTGCGATATTCAAATTCAAACTCGCAAAGGTCAGGTACGGTATTCAAGGCGATACCGCCACGAATCATGCTGGTCTGCAAAGTGGTGAAGGGCACGTCAAAATCATGGTCATAAGGGCCCATGCTCTTGTAGTCGTCGGCCAGATCACGGATGGCCGTGATGATGCGTGCCGCATGTTCAATCGCGTTCACACCCTTGGGGGTCAGCGAGGAGTGCGCGGCATGACCGTGCACCCGGCAGCGATAGGCGTTAATGCCTTTATGCGCCACGATGGTGCGCATACTGGTGGGTTCACCCACCACGCAGCCTTCGGGTTTCACGCCACGACGAACCAGATCATCAATCATGACGGGCGCGCCGACACAACCGACTTCTTCGTCGTAGGAGTAAGCCAGGTGGATGGGTTTGGCCAGCTTGGTCGCCAGCATTTCAGGAACCAATTGCAAAGTCACACCGACAAAGCCTTTCATATCGCAAGTACCGCGGCCATACAGGCGGTCGTCGCGAATCTCGGCTTTGAAAGGGTCACTGCTCCAGTTCTGGCCATCGACAGGCACCACATCAGTATGGCCCGACAAAACAATGCCACCCGTACGCGTGCCATCGGCAGCCGGAATCGTAGCGAACAGATTGGCCTTGCGGCCGCTGGCGTCATGCGTCAGCACAGTTTCCAGCCCTTGCTGCTGCAAATAGGCCTGCACGTCATGAATCAGTTCCAGGTTGGATTCCCGGCTTGTCGTATCATAAGCAATCAGTTTCTGTATCCATTCCACCGAGGTAGAGGGATAAGCAGTAGGATCAAACAACGCAGTCATGCCTTCTTTCTCCCAGCGTAAAGCGTGTAGTTCTATACAATAGGACAGAGTTTTCTTATAAGAAAATTAATATTATTTATAAGAAGATGGTTTTTTACTTCTTTAGGTTATGACAAAAGACTTAGCCAACACCGCCCCCAATTTATTAAGCAAAACAGCCATGGGGGCGCGCATACGTGATGAACGCAAACGACAGGGCTTGACCCTGCTGATGTTGGCACGCTTATCCAATGTGTCTTTGTCCACCCTGTCCAAGGCAGAGCGCGGTCTGATTGGCCTGAGCTACGAAAAATTTCTGGCCGTCAGCCGGGCCTTGAAGATGGATTTGTCCGACCTGTTCAAGACGCCTCGCGATCAGAATGAGTCCGGCATGGATATTCTGGTAGGACGGGCTTCACGTACCGTGACCTACCATGCGCATCGTTATGAATATGGCATGCTGGCATCGGAATGGATCAACAAGAAGATGACGCCCATGCACGGGCGTGTCCTGGCCGGTAAACCACGCGATGCCAGCGACTTCAGCCAGCACGAAGGCGAAGAATTTATTTTTGTGATCGAAGGGCAGTTGACCATGCAGTTTCAGGACGGGCGCCGCCACGTGCTGCAGGCGCGCGACAGCATCTACTTCAAAAGCAATCTGGGCCACTTGTACCTGTGCGAACACGGGGAAAGCGTGGAGATCTTGGTGGTTTGTGTGAACAATCACTAGGCTCAAGAGGCGTAGACAGTTAGCTTTTGACGCTTTGGTGGCATACCAAAGAGCTCGTTTATTTGCTTTGTCCCCGATTAGATAGCCCAGATGTCTGCTGGATTGCCTGATTGCCTGATTGCCTGATTGCCTGATTGCCTGATTCTCAAGAGCCTGGGCCACCAGTACATAAAAGCAAGCATTTCAGATACCAACAAGGGCTAACGCTCCAAGCCCGAACCATCCACCTGCTCCATTACAATACGGCTCTGTTCCGCCTCTTTGATCGATCTGCCCATGTCCAGTTCTTCCCCTATTGTGGCTATTGCCACCGCCCCCGGCCGGGGTGGTATTGGTGTCATCCGTGTGTCCGGCAAGGAGCTTGATGCTCTGATCCAGACCCTGTTTGGCCGCACGCTGCAAGCGCGTCATGCGCACTTTTTACCCTTCAAGGATGCACAAGGCGAGGCAATCGACGAGGGCATTGCACTGTTCTTTAAGGGCCCGCACTCCTATACCGGCGAAGACGTACTGGAATTGCAAGGTCACGGCGGCCCGGCTGTTCTGCGCCGCCTGCTGGATCGCTGCCTGGAAGCGGGTAAAGATCAGGGCCTGCGCCTGGCCGAGCCCGGCGAATTCACCCAGCGCGCCTTCCTGAACGACAGACTGGACCTGGCCCAGGCCGAGGCCGTGGCCGACTTGATTGACGCTTCCTCGGAGGCCGCCGCCCGCAGTGCCGTCGCCTCCCTGTCCGGCGTGTTTTCCAACAACGTCAACGCCCTGGCCGACCGCATCATTCACCTGCGCATGCTGGTAGAAGCTACGCTGGATTTCCCCGAAGAAGAAATCGACTTCCTGGAAAAGTATCAGGCAGCGGCCACCCTGCAAGGTATACAGGACGAGCTGGAACGCATCCTGCAGCATTCACGTCAGGGAGCGATCCTGCGCGAGGGCCTGCACGTTGTACTGGCAGGCCAGCCCAATGTGGGCAAATCCAGCCTGCTCAACGCCCTGGCCGGTGAAGATGTGGCCATCGTGACCGACATTGCCGGCACCACCCGCGATCGCGTCATGCAGCTGATCCACATTGATGGCATTCCGCTGCATATCGTGGATACCGCCGGTTTGCGTGAAACCGAGGACACCGTAGAGCGCATCGGTATCGCCCGTACCTGGGACGAAATCGCCAAGGCGAACGTGATCGTGCACCTGCTCGATGCTCGCAACCCGCAAGACGAGCTGGACAGTGCCATTACCACTCGCCTGCCATCACACGTACCCGTGCTGCGCGTCTATAACAAGATAGACTTGCTGACAGCTGAGCAACAGGCCGCCTTGCCGGCACAGGAAAGCGGCGCCACCGTGCTGCCAATTTCTGCCCGTAAGGACATCGGTCTGGACACGCTGCGCCGCACCTTGCTGGATATCGCAGGCTGGAACCCCGGCAGTGAGTCCCCCTGGCTGGCACGAGAACGACACCTGCGGGCCCTGGAGCGCGCGGAGTACCACCTGGGCCTGGCTGCGGAACACGCCACACACAGCGATCAGGTGCTGGATCTGTTTGCGGAAGAGCTGCGTCTGGCACATCTGGATCTGTGCTCGATTACCGGCGAGTTCAGCAGCGATGATTTGCTGGGGGAGATTTTCTCCAGTTTTTGTATTGGGAAGTGACCTCGTCGAAAGACTGAGCCATCGATGTGCAGAGGGGCCAAGCATGAGCGGCAAGAAGCTGATTCGAAATAGCACCACTGAATTTCTGATCTTTACCGGTCAGGCTGGTGAGCAAAGCATCGAGGCTCGCTACGAAGACGAGACCGTCTGGTTGTCCCAGAAGCTGATGGCGGAGCTTTTTGGCGTTGATGTGCGTACGGTCAGTGAGCACCTGAAAAACATCTTTGCCAGCAATGAGCTGGCTTCGGAGGCAACTATCCGGAAATTCCGGATAGTTCAGCAGGAAGGTAATCGGGAAGTCACGCGTCTAGTCGACTTCTACAATCTGGACGCCATCATCTCTGTCGGTTATCGGGTCAACTCCATCCGTGCCACCCAATTCCGTCAATGGGCCACCCAAATCCTGCGCGAATTTGCGATCAAGGGATACCTGATTGATCGTCAGCGCATGGAGAACGGCAGTTTTCTAAACGAAGACTACTTTGAGCAGTTGCTGGCAGAAATCCGAGAGATTCGCTTAAGCGAACGGCGCTTCTACCAGAAAATCACCGATATCTACGCAACCAGCGTGGACTACAACAAGAACGCCCCGACCAGTAAAACCTTCTTTGCCAAGGTGCAGAACAAGCTGCATTACGCCATCCACGGTCAAACTGCAGCGGAGCTTGTTCATCAGCGTGCCGACAGCCGGCAAGCCCATATGGGACTTACTTCCTGGGCCAATGCTCCCGACGGCAAAATATTGAAAACAGACATCAGTATTGCCAAGAACTATCTGAAACAAGACGAGCTGGATGCCTTGGGGCGCATCGTCAATGCCTATCTGGAGCTGGCTGAGAACCGTGCCCGCAGAAAAATCCCCATGACAATGGAAGACTGGGCCAAACGCCTGGATATGTTTCTGGAGTTCGACGATCGGGAAATTCTGCAAGACAGCGGCAAAATTTCTGCCAAGCTGGCCCAAACCCATGCTGAAAGCGAGTTCGAGAAATACCGCGTCATACAAGATCGCTTGTTTGAGAGCGACTTTGATAGAGCCATAAAAGAACTAGGCTCTTCAAGTCCGGAATCAGATCAATAGCCTGATCGCTCCAAACGGCTTGCTCCCCCACCTCAGTAAAAACCCGAAATTCATCCCTGAATTAAGCCCTATCAAAGCTCGCCCTCATCGATCAGGACTATGCTGAGCATTCCATCGTCTCCTGCGGGAGGACATCATGCACACACTCAACAAGTGGGTTTTGATGGCAGCTTTGCTTCATGGCGCTTGGGCAGCACAAGCTCAAGAATGGATGCCTCTGGAATTGGAGGCGGAACAGCGCTCCATCTCCCGTCTCAGCGTGGCCCAGTGCCTGGATACCGTTCAGCAAACCGCCGCGGGCGAAGGCTACCAGCAGCGCAATGACTCGGCAGCCAGCGAACAGTTAGGGGTTTATATTGGTGCCGCTCCCCTAGGGGGCGGATCGCTGGTGGTGTATTGCATTGATTTGAATCCTTCAACTGCCTACATCATTCGTACCAAAGCACAGGTCACGGCGGATTTGATGTCTCCACATCAGCTCAACCACAAAATTACGCAGGCCTTGACGGTGGCAAACCAGCCCTGAGCATCAGTGACGGCAGCCCCTGGCTGTCCAGAGTCAAAAAAGGGCGCGGTCAATGGTTCATACAGGCTTGCGCCCGAACAAACCACCCGCGCCCCCGAGGACTCCCGAAGCCAGTCGAACGGCTTCTTACTTCATCAACAAATCTGCCACTTCCATACGGCTATCGCCATCCAGCTCAATGTCGTCCATAACCTTGTTCAACATGGCGTGGGCACTGGACAGAGCACCGTTCAAGCTGGTTAGCTCGCCTTGCACGCGCTCCAGCTCCTGTTTCTTTTCGGCTTCACTACCTTTGTCGCTGGCCTGGATACGCTGCAACTCCATCAGTTTTTGCTGAATTTGCTCTTTCAGGTCGCGGATACGTTTAAGTATGTCCTTGACTCCGTCAGGCAAAGAGCTGTCATCAATGTCCTTGTCGCGGCCTTTTTTCTGAGCTTGCTGACTGGTCAACGACAGATCTTTGCCCATGGGAGACAGGTGCACCTTGATACGTCCCGATGAGTCTATGGAACCAGACTCTTCCTGCTCGGGCACCACAGGGGGCGTCATGGCCGACGCGTTTAATGGTTCGGCCACAGGCATAGTTTGTCTATGCATTAAACCCTGTCCACTGATCTCTATGGTCATACTTTCCTCTCTTGTACACATCATCCCCTAGAGGGTTACGGCTGAAACCCGGTAGTTCTTTACCGTGATGTGTGCACCAAGTGTGGCGCCTTTTACTCAGCTGTTCGGCACAGCTCAGAAATAAGTAGCAAGAAAAGACACTTTTATTTACTTTTATACGAAAAGTGCCCCCTAACCATTGTCTTCTCTTTATCTGAACCCCATGGACTTCAAAATCAAAGCACTACTAGGCCACACCCTGTTGGCCTTGAGCTGGGCCGGCAGCGCTTATGCCTACGAGACAGAATTCATTCTGAACAAACAAGGTCAACAAGCCTTTGAGCTGCGGATCTATGGGCCGGATGATGGCGGTTACGATACGTCGGATCAATCTAATCCACGCGTTTCCCCCTGGAATATTGACGAGAATGGTCGGCTGAAAATTCGTGCCGCACTGGAGCGCTGGGCCGAAATCCTGAATCTGCCGGCGGGCTACACACCGGCTGTGATCAACCTGGGCACCATGAATGACAAGAACGCCAATGCCTATGGTGCCCAACTAAGTAACCCTGATCATCCCAACTTCGTCCTGTCGGCCTTGCAAGCACGCTTGCACGGAATCTTCCAGGGTGACCCAAACAACCCCGATGCGGTTATCAGCGTCGGAAAGCTGGATCTGGATACCGCCCCCGTCAATCCAAGCCAACTGCCCTTAACTGGCAAGGCGGACTACAACGCAGTCATTTTCCACGAGTTGGCGCATGCTTTGGGCATCAGCAATACAGTCACCGACAACCTGCCTGAAAACAGCTTTGATCCACCCGATCCCTTTTTCCTGAATGACCTTAGCCCCTGGGCCTTGGGCTTGCGCGATGACCAGGGTCGAGCCCCCAGCCCCGGACAGAAAATCCTGTGCTCGGTCTGCACCAACCCATATGATCCTGCCGCTTTTGACCTGCGCGAAGACAAGGGCTACTTCACTGGAGATCATGTACAGGAAGTCCTGAATGGCGCCATGCCGGGCATCCCCGTCAGCATCCTGAACGTTCATGACCAACCGCGATACGGAGTGGATCGCAACTACATGAGCCACACCGAACTGCGCAACAGCTTGATGAGCCATCAGACCTATCGCAACTATGTGAATCTGATGGAAGCCGAGCTTGCCGCCCTGCAGGATATTGGGCTGAGCATTGATCGCCGCAACTTCTTTGGCTATTCGGTCTATGGGGACGGTGTCACCCTGAACAATACCAATGGCTACTTTGCCCGCAATGCAAACGGCACGGCCTACCTGCCCGGTCAATACAATATGGCCACGCAAGGCTTGGGGCTGCACATTTATGGCGAACGCAACACCATTACCCAGGCGGCGGATTTACTGACAGCCGGGCCAGGAGGCGTAGGCGTACGTGTGGATGGTAGCGAAAACACTCTCCTTATCCCCGAAGCCACGCGTATTCATGCCCAGGGCTGGTATGGCCGCGGCCTGCAATTCAGCTATGGTCGTCATCACAATATTGTTCAGCAAGGTGAGGTCCGGGCAGATGGCCAGGATGGCATCGGAGCCCTGTTTGACTTTGGCCAGAACGCCATGGGTAGCGACGATGAGTATCACGGCTCCTGGCTAGTCGTAGTGGATGGCCGGCTACAAGCTGTACCGACCATTTTGCAAGGTGCCTTGATCAGCAATTACGATCTGTCCGGCACCTTGTCGGGCCAGAAAGCAGCCATCCATATCGCAGACAATGCCTGGGTACAGAACATCAATATCTTGCAGGGCGCGCAAATTACTGGTGACATCACCTCGAACTACAACCGTCGCGGTTCTGACCAGCAACTGCTCCTGACCCGCATCAGCTTCGGTCAAAAGGCCGATGAAAACGGTCGTGCCACCAAGGCGGCTGATCCTAATTTCCAGATGCGTTATGACGGCAATATCAAAGGTCAAAACAATCTGGCTGTTGTCATTGCCGGGGGCTCAACTTCCTTGAATGGGCAGCACGAGCTGTATGGCTTGCGAGTAGATCAGGGCGCCACCCTGTACGGCAATAGCGAATTCACGATCAACCCTGAATACAACTTCACCAATAACGGCACACTCAGCCCTGGGAATTCCTACGGGAACATGACGATCAAGGGCAGCTTTGTCCAAGGTGCCGATGGCCGGATTCTGGTGGAGGCCTCGACCACGCAGAACGATCATATTGATGTGCAAGGCTTGGCTCAGCTGGATGGTGAACTGCACGTGGACTTGCAGCCAGACTGGTATCAGAACGGATGGACACTGAATCAGGACAAGGTGTTTACTGCCAGCCAGACACAAGGGCAGTTTGCTGCGCTCAATGCCACGCTGGCATCCCCCACCCTGAATGTAAAAAGTACCGGCAATGGCTGGTCCGTCAGCCGTAATCAGGACGCTTATGCGCAATATGCTGCTTCGCCCAATGCAGCCTCGGTAGGTACCAGCCTGGCACAAGCTTTCTCGGGCAATCAGTCCCTGGCAGCGGTGTATCTGGCCATGGACTTCTCTCGAACTGATGGCAGCGATATTGGCCTGGCTTTGGACCAATTAAGTGCAGGATCTTACGCCGCCCAAACCGCCGCCGCCTTGCGTCGCGAACAACTGGTATCCGAGCAATTGCGCCAAACCGACGGTATCAACAAGAGCGGCTGGCAAAGCTTCATCCAGACCTATGGGGGCCGCTACCACTGGCAACTGGGTAACAACGATGTTGACCACCGCAGCGAGACCTATGGGGTAATGCTGGGGGCGGAACACCGGGCTGAAGGCAGTGACTGGAGCCTGGGGGTGCATGGTAATGCCAACGAGCAGCGCGTCAACGTAGACGCCCCCTTCCAGGCCAAGAGCAAGCTGACCGGTCTGGGCCTGGGGGTGCATGCCCGCTACCGTGGCTACAGCCAGGAAGGCTGGAATGGCTTGGCCCAACTACGTGTGGGTATCGAACAGGGCAAGATGAACCGCAACATCAGCTTTGCGGGCTATCAGGCACGTCCCTCCTCGGATTGGACAGGGCATACCTTCTCGCTCGGTGTACAGACTGGCTACAACTGGGCGCTGGGCGAGAACGGCAGCATCGGGCCGGTTCTGGCTCTGGATTACCTCCATTACCGGCGTCCTGGACTGGAAGAGAGCGGCGATGCCGCCAGCCGTCTGCGCCTGGACGCCAGCCGCCAAAATGCCTTGCAGGCTTCCATTGGCCTGGCCCTGCGTCAAAACTGGAATTTAAGCCAGGATCGCCAACTGCAAACGTCCTTATCGATTGCTTGGGAGCAGGCTTTGCTAAGCCGTAACCAGAACCAGGAGGCGGCCTTCGCCAGTGCCCAATCCGTGAGTTTTGATGGTCGTTACGCGCGGGTAGATAGCCATGCTTTGGCGCTGGGCACCAGCATCAGCTTGCAGCAATCCGAGCGTCTGCGTTTAGGTCTGTCGGCCAGCACCCGTTTATTAGGGGATAGCCGCGCCGATATAAACGGTAAATTGTTCCTGAACTGGATGTTCTAAACGCTCTGAAACGTAAGAGGCCGACTGTTAGTCGGCCTCATTCGGAGATACAGGAGCGGGTTGAACCCGTTTCATTCCAGACCATCGATCCACATCAATATGTTGACCGGGAATCAAGACCCGACTCTGTCGTCGCCACCATGTCCCGCTAGATACTTCGACCGATCCAGTATCCACAGCAAATTTCATTTGATCGCTGTCCAGAAAAGCCGAGAACTGCCCCTTGTTACTGCGGGCCTGCGCAAAGCTGGAAAAGACCGTCACACTCTTTGGTGTGGGATCAGCCAGCAACAGCGTGACCTGTCCACGTAAAAGCTGCAGATTCAATCTGTCCTCATATTCACGGATTTCAAGGGCTGAATCCGGGCCCAAGCGCAGCACGGCCCCATCGACAAACCGTTGCTCCAGCATTTGAGCCCCCGATACCAAGTGCTCTTCTCGCAATACCGGCTCGGGCCAGGAGAAAAACACGGTCAGCGCCAAGGCCAACACCAGAAAACCCGCCAGCAAACCACGGTGATAGGGCTTGAGCAACACTGGCTTTTCCCCCGAGCCAGCCAATAAACGGCGTATCTCATGCTCGGGCGCATCCAGGCTGGCGTCACAAAAATAGCAAATATATCGATATGAACGTTCATTTTCAGGATTGTCACGGCGCCAATCCTCAAATTCCCGTAATTCAGCTGCGGTAGCCTCGCCCGAGTTCAAGCGAGTAAACCAGTAAGCAGCCTGTGCGTGGGCCTGCGTATGCTCCAGCAGTTCCCCTTGATATGTCGTCATAGCGGCATCTAACCTTGTTCAGTTAAGCCAGCAATAGGGCGGTTTCAGTCCGACGGATTGTCTCTTCCGCTCAAGGCCAAAACCTTAAAAAACGAAACCAGCAGCCACCAACCCTCTACATTCCACCTTTGAAAACGATACGTTTTTATTTTATACATTCGCTTCAAATGCTTACATTAACTCAAATTGACCCATTCCAAACAAATTCGCCTTATTTAATTACACTCACCACAAAAAAACTGCAGATTACAGGTAAAAAAAGCCGAAATCAGGTCGTTAACTAGTGAAATCCGTCCAAAATTTGGCCACTAAGCAGGTCATGAACCTGTTCTTTTCTTTGATCCGATTCGCCATCCGCAGGCAATACCATTCTCAATAAAAGTGGCCACTGCGGGTAAAAGCGATAGTTGGGCGTCGACACACGCGTACCGGCTGGATAACTAAATCCGCCGAATTGAAATTCTCGAGCCAATTGAGCATGCGAGAGATAAAGCAGATTTTTATTTTTATCGACTGAGAAATAAGCACGTTCCAAAGGCAGATTCCATGCCTGAACCTGTAAACCCTCTTCCTCTACACGTACCATCCAACGGTCCTGATCCCGCTCACCGTTGACATACAAAGTCCCATCCGGCCTGGCCTGAACCAAAGTGCCGGCAGGTAGATCCAGAACAAAATCCGGGGCTGTATTCATATTGGAAGCCGCCGCATAGGGACTCCAGCCCCTGATCTGATTCCCTTTAGCCAAAAAGCAGCTGACAAAACGAAAACCGTGCTCTGCCATGGAATCTTGTTCCATTTCAATCACTTGGCTGCCATCACATTGCCAGCCCTCCAATTCCGTATCGCCTGCCAGATGCAGCTTCCAGCTGGAGTTCTGCAAATCGGGCCGGGGGCGCTTGAAAGACAGCACTGGAGCATTGCCTACCATGACCGCCCCCGGGAAACGAGCCCAGGACACGCTGTCCGGGTCGCCCCACACACTCAACTCCAGCTCTGTTCCGGCTGGCATATCAATTCCGGCAAAACGGCCAGGCTCTTTTAAAACATGCTGCCGACTAGCCAGCTCCTGTGCCTGACGTTTATCGAACTGATAGACCTCCCACTGGAAATAACTGTAGTAGAGCGCCAATACAAGCAAAGGAAGCAAAACCAGTAGGCGTGGCCAGGGTTTTTTCTTAAAGTTTTCCCGGCGATGTGGCTGTACTAAAAGCAAAACCACCCAGACCAGCACAATAATTAAGGCAAGCGGCCCGAGCGTAATAATCAGCAGAAACAGCAAAGAAAATGGAGCGACAGGAATCATAAGAGATCAAAAAACCATAAAAAGTCGCAATAAAGAAGGCCGAAAAAATGTACAGCCTGTCTTGCTGACTACTGTGCTGATCGGGCAAAAACAAGGGAAGGGCGTTACCAATACAGGCATGGCACCGCCATGCCCGTTTAAACCGCTTGGCATCGTCTCAGGCGATCTGGATGTGTCCTTCCATATACAGGACGGCCTGGCCTTTCAAGAACACGCGGTCACCCGTTAAGGTGCAGTCCAGTACACCACCACGGGCAGAAGCCTGATACGCCAGCAAATGAGTTTTGCCCAGGATAGGAGCCCAGTACGGCAGCAAAGCACAATGGGCCGAGCCCGTCACCGGATCTTCCTCAATACCGTGACCAGGAGCAAAAAAGCGGCTGACAATATCAAACTGGCCCGAGCCCGGCGCTGTCACAATGCATCCGTCACACCCACTGGCCAGCATGGCTGCCGCATCCACCTGCAGCTGTCGCACTTGCTCTTCCGTTTCCAATACAGCCAGATGGGTGAAGTCATTACGCCACAGTTGCGTAATCTTGGTGCCCAAGGCTTGCTCCAGCAAAGGATTGTCATCCACACGGTGAACCGGGCGCACAGGCAAATCCATGACATAGCTGTCTTGGTCACGACGTACCGTCAAAGCACCACTTAGCGTATGGAACACCACCTGGCTGTCCTGGGGACGCACATGCTGCAGCACAACGGCGGCGCTGGCCAATGTTGCGTGTCCACACAAGGGCACTTCTACCGTAGGGGTGAACCAGCGCAGGCGAAAGTCCTGGCCTTGTGGCACCAGAAAGGCGGTTTCGGCAAGATTGTTCTCCTGTGCAATCGACTGCATCAAGGCATCGTCAGGGAACTCGGGCAACAACACCACGGCGGCAGGATTGCCTGCAAACAAGGTGTCAGTAAAGGCATCAAGCTGATAGATGGGTAAGCGCATTCTGCCTCCAGGCATGGAATTCAAGGTGAGTCCCCAGTATAGAAAAATAGACTCTTTGAAGGCAGGTAAATCCGCGGAACAGGGGCATTGTTTTAATGCCGCCTATCTTTTCCGTTTTTTAAGCACCAGACACGCGAGCGCTTTTTGCAAACGCCTGTTTGCATTCCATTAGTTGGACCCGAGCGCTTCCCGCTTATTTACCTGATGCCAAACGCTTCTTTTTGCGGGTTCAGCAATTACAACGGGTGCCTGGCCGCTCCATTTGATCAATCAAACATTTGCCGCCTCTAAAAGACAGGCGGAAAGACGATCAAAATGCAGCAGGGCAGCCTGGCTCAAGTCCACTTGTTTGCGGCGAGTGTCCTCCGTATCACTAAGGACGATCCAGCCTTTCTCGCGCATGGATTTGAGGCGGGTATGAATAGTCGCGGGCGATCCCAGCCGTTCTACGGCCATGACATCGCGCACCGACAAACGCAAACAGTCTTTCGATGCCTTGGCAACCAGCACCAGGATCCGCTCTTCAAGAGGGTCCAGGCAAGGCAAGCAAGGCAGGGTATGCAGCGAATCGGCGAGCTGCAAAAAACGCATATAAATATCAGCAGGTCTGGTGGCAGTTTTCATAACAAAATCTTTATTCCTTTAAGAACCGCTACCACAGCGTCCTTTCTAGAAATAAGTTCTGGTTATTATTGTTTTTATTCCGCCCAGGCAAAGCAAAAAACAACACTGCTTTATGGCCCGAGTGATTGGAATGAGTTTCGGTGCTTATCATGCACTTAAAATTAAACGCTTAAGACCGGGCCTGAATTCCGTACGGAAAGGGGTCTTGAGTCGGGCGATTTATCTGGAATTTTATCAGATAAGCCCTTGATTTAGCTTGAACACTACAGTCCTGACGAAGCAAAATTGTAAGTAGGTGCAGACACGTAGTTAGTTAGTAAGCTGCCTCACATTAAACGCTAATAAAGGGACTTAGCGCAGAGAACAAGAACAGTTACAAAATCCAGGCCCGATGATATAAGCATCCTTTCCAAACAATTTTCCGCCCGCTTGTCCTGGTCGTCACAAAACCGTGCCCAGGATCTTTAGCCACACGTGTTTCAGACCGATAAAATGTGGTGAACAGCGCTCGGAGCGCCCAACGCGCCCCCTCAGATCACTATAAAATCTGGAACGATAAGAAATGATTCTTCACCTTGAGACACCGCTCATTTTTTCACACGCCTTGAGCGAACAGCTTGGCAAACAAATCTGGTTAAAAATGGATGCGCTGCAACCTAGCGGATCATTCAAAATTCGCGGTATTGGCCACTTGTGTCAGCACCATGCCCAGCAAGGAAAGAAGCGCTTTATCATTTCTTCGGGAGGCAATGCCGGAATTGCCGTTGCCTATGCCGGACGCCGCCTGACCATGCCCACCCTTGTTGTCGTCCCCGAAACCACTAGCGAACACGCCAGACGCTTGATTCAACGGGAAAAAGCCGAGCTGCACGTAATCGGCAAGAACTGGCAGGAAGCTCATGAGTATGCGCTGACCCTGGTGCAAGAAGACGACGCCCTGATTCACCCATTTGATGATCCTTTGCTTTGGGAAGGCCATGCCAGCCTGATCGCAGAAGTGGCCCAAATGGGCGTACAGCCGGATGCCGTCTTGCTGGCTGTAGGCGGGGGTGGCTTGCTATGCGGTGTGGCTCAAGGCCTGCGGGAGCAGGGTTGGGACAAAACCCCGATTATTGCGGTAGAAACCCAGGGCACCGCCAGCCTGGGCGAGTCGGTAAGGCAGCGCCAGCACATCACACTTAGTGAAGTCAGTGGGGTTGCCACCTCCTTGGCTGCACCACGCGTCTGCGACCAGGCTTACGCCATCAACCAATCTCATCCCACCACCTGCGTTCAGGTCAGCGATGCTCAGGCCGTCAGCGCATGCCTGCGCTTTCTGACCGATCATCGCGTTCTGGTGGAACCCGCATGTGGCGCGGCTTTGTCGACTCTCTACCTGGATCATGAGGCCCTGGCTCCCTACAACAACATTCTAGTCGTTGTGTGTGGTGGCAACACCACGACGCTGGAGCAGTTGGTGCAGTGGCGGGCCGCTCCTTAAACTGTCCGTTATCAGCCCTGACGCATTTGGCAAAAACAATTATTTTCTATCGCATCTGCAATCTGGAAAACAGGGTACAGGGATTAAAAAACCCCATCACATGATTTTCATACGATGGGGTTTTTATTTCTTATCTTCATTCCTGATACGCTCTAATTTTCAGAGCGTATAAAGTAAAACATATGTTTCACGTGGAACAAAAGCGCCTAAAACAGCCTTAAAAAGGCTTTACGAGAGGCAAATTCTGTCGAATCAAAGCAGAAAAATCCTGCCCCTCCTGCTGCGACAAGGCTCTCGGGTTGATGTAGCCCAGTTGCTTCAGTTCCTGGAAACTATGGCCTGGCGCCAAAGCATTCAGACCATACACATACTCGGCCAAATAGCCCGAAGCCAGCACACGCCAGTCCCACGGTATCCCGTCCACAATCCTGGAGACCATGTCATAAACAATGGTGGTGCAATTAGCCGTCAAGGTGTTGTAGAAACGAGGAGTAGTCTGCAGTTGCTGGCCCTGCTCCACATAAGACAAGAACAAGGCCTGCATGGCAGGTTTCGCCAACTCCACGCTGTACATATACACGTCTTCGCCGCGCGCATTGCTACGGGTACGCACAATGTCCTGCTCTGTTGCCGCAATCAAGCTCAACTCAAACTCTTTGAAAAAACCGCCTATCGCAGAAAATGCCTCGTGCTTTTCCTTGCGTATTTCTACCGAAAACACCACATGGCGGCCATCCTCAAACCCGAAAGACACCAGGGTATGGGCGATCACCGGGCCCATCCAGTACGAAAGGAACATATCTACCGATTTGAGCGTCTGCAGATCGTAGTCCTGGCTAATCCAATGCTCATCAAAATCGGTCTCGCTGCGCCAGTTAAAGTCACGCACATTGTGCAGAGTCACCACTGAACCATTTACCTCGCCGTAACTCATTCTGGCCACATCAGGCGCCCATTCCCGGTCGTTGCTGGGCGCAATACTGCTCCACCAGACCACCAGCACCAGAAAGCCCAACGCCTGGGGTGCAAAGAGCCAGTTCTTGCCCTTGCTCAAGGCATACAGGCTCAATCCAGCCACCGCGACCCAGCCAGCCAATGCCAGCCAGCGCCCCAGACCTGCTGACAACTGAAACTGTAGTGCCAGCGCGCCCCAGGCCGCTACCGCCAAGACCAATAACAGGACCAAAATCTTGATCACCATCGCCCCCCACCTTTTCATACTCACTCCACAGACCTCTTGAATACAGATTACTTTTAAGCGCTGAACCGTCAAAAAAGGCTCCACGCAACGCCTTCGGCTTGCTGGCTCCCCCAAGGGGGTGTTTTTTGCCGGAGGCGCCGAGCCTTTAGACGACCCGACGACAAAAAAAAACCTGTGTCCACTTGAACACAGGTTTTATTCATTAGAAAACAGGGTTTAGCCCTGATAGCCCATCGCTTGACCTTGGCGGATTACGCCTTGCGGCTGCCAGCTCGGATCAAAACGATAGGCGCTTTCTTTGGGGAACAACATCACCACCGTGGAACCCAGCAGAAATCGGCCCATTTCCTGCCCCTTTTGCAAGGCGATATTCTGACCTTCGTAGTTCCACTCGTGGATCTTGCCGTCACGCGAGGCATTTACCACACCATGCCAAACCGTAACCATACTGCCCACCACCGTCGCCCCCACCAGCACCAATACGAACGGGCCTTGCTCGGAGTCAAAAAAGCAGACCACACGTTCATTACGGGCAAACAGGCCGGGAACACCGCGCGCCGTCGTCGGATTGACCGAGAATAAATCGCCCGGTACATGAATCATGCGCTTGAGCACACCCGCACAAGGCATATGTACCCGGTGATAGTCGCTAGGACTCAAGTACAGGGTCGCAAACAGCCCATCCTGATAGCGGGCAGCCTCCTGAGCGTCTCCGCCTACCAAAGCCGTCGTCGAGTAGCTATGCCCCTTCGCCTGGAACACCTCGGCACCCTGGATAGGCCCCAACTGGCTGATGGCACCATCAACCGGGCTGACCAAGGCCGTCTCCGCGATAGGGCGGGCCCCCGGACGCAAAGCTCGACCAAAAAACTCGTTAAAGGTGGCGTAGCTGGCTGGGTCGGAGTTTTCTGCCTCGCTCATGTCGACCTGATAACGGTCGATAAAACGCTTGATAGCCCAGGTCGTGCGCCCGCCCATGGGCTTGGAGGCCAAACCGCCTAGAAACTGGGTCAGAGCCTGTTTAGGGAGCAGGTACTGGGGAAGAACAGCCAAACGGGGATGCATAAAATCAGCTCGCAAACAAATCCTGCTTCAGCCTGGGGCCAAAGCGTTTATGCCATTCAATGTAATTGTGTTTCACGCGCCACATCCGGCCGGAGCCACCACTTCAAAGGCCGCGCAACCGTCAGGAATCAGGCACCAAACACTGGCAGGAACAAAACAATACGCACTTGTAGCACAGGTTGCCGCCATACGACATAAAAGGGCGGGCAAGCCCGTCCCATCAGACGTAGACAACCCGGTCGCGGCCTTCTTCTTTGGCCTGATACAAGGCGCGGTCAACCCGGCGCAGCGTGCGCTCGTAATCCGGGTGACCGTCGTACAAGGCCACGCCAATACTGGCGGTGATATTCATGCTTTCGCCATCCACAACCCGGAAGGTCTCCGCATGAATACGAAGACGCAAATTACGGGCGGCACGCATCGCACCATCCGCATCCACGTCGACCAAGACCAGAAGGAACTCTTCGCCCCCAAGGCGGAACACGTAATCACCGGCACGCGCGCTATTGCTGAGCAGCTCAGCAAACTGACGCAAGATACGATCACCGGCATCATGGCCATGAGTATCATTAACCCGCTTGAAGAAGTCTATATCCACGGCCAGCAGCGCAAAACGCGATCCCCGCTGCTGGGCATAGCCCACTTCACGGCTAAGCACGACAGGCAGGTATTTACGGCTTAACAGGCGGGTCAGCACGTCCCGGCCCGACTCCAGCTCGTTTTGCTGCTCAAACAAGCGATCCAAGTGCAAACCAATGGCTCGGGTTCGATCACGCAGCTCATGCAAGCGTAGAACCTGTCCTTTCGCATCCCCTTGCTCGAAAGCCGGCATCAGCTCGGTATCAATCAGATTCATCAAGTCCAGGATCTCACGACTCTCTACCGTGCCCTGGAAGGCATGCGCACCCTTATGCTTGAACCAGATACCGAAGTCCGAATCTCCAATCCGCGGGGCAGGCGTCACACCATTGTTGACCGCCATAGCAAACATGAAAAGATTTTCCCAGTCCAGCAACGCGGCTCGCTGTCGGCCACGCTCGGCCGCCACGTTCTGCACAATGGCAAACAGGCGATAGGACTCTTCGGCACGGGATTTACGCTCACGCGAATTGGCATAAGCATGGCTCATCAGTTCCATCGCCAGATCAATGAAGTTCTGAATGTAGCGATAGCACTCCCAGGCCTGCTCGGAACTAATAGTCGAAGATTCAAACAGGAAGCGGGCATAACGCCCCTTGAGCAAGCGAGCACCACGCAGCACCAGGTGAACCGGCACCCCAACCCGAGCATGGACCTCGCCAACCTGATTTTGCAGCTTGACCTGATCTTGCATATCACTGTGTTCATCCACCGAAAACAGCTGTACCAACCAACTGCGCAAGGAGCGATGCAAGCGCTTATGTACCTGATCATGCGAGAGATACACCTGTGCGGCAGGGTGCTTGAGCATATGCGTATAAAAGTGGGTCGCAAGCTCGTCCTGGTTATCTTGAGTGATAGTCAGCACATGAGCACGGACCGCCAGGGGCACTTTCTGGAGCAAGCCGTGCCAGTCCTGAGCGGCTTCTTCGATATTCGGTTGAGACATGAAGTACAGGGAGAGTAGCGAGACGATACTTAAGGATTAAACAGCCTTGGCGGCAATTGTTACATGAGGGGAGATTTCGCGCTATTTCTTATAGCGATACAAGCCACGGGCTAGCAGGAGAATACCCTTGCTGCCCACAAGGAAAAAACATACCCCTTGAAGATAAGTGGGTGATTCCACGGGCCAAGGCAGAAATACGTTGTCCATGTACTGGAGCAAGTGCCGGTTTCGCCTCACTTTGACAGCAATTTGCGATTCAAACCCATGGCTTTGTCGTCCCAAACGCCTCGAAAGTTCCACGGTGAGCAGATTGTCCTATCAAAGTAGATAGCTGACAAAACGAATTGCCCACTATCGTCAAAAAGCCACGTTTGGCATCCAAGCACAGAACGAACAATAAAGCATGCTGGTGCTCAAGCAGGTGGGGCTACCAAGAAACAGGAACTGGGTTTATATCCAATACTGAGCAAATACCCAGATTCCTATGAGACAAGCCGGGCCGAAACGATTGGGTCGGGTCGGGTCGGGTCGGGTCGGGTCGGGTCGGGTCGGGTCGGGTCGGGTCGGGTCGGCAGATAGGTTCCATCGCTAAACCCGATCATTCAATACTTATTACTCTGCTTCAAGTTATTTTTTTATTAAAAATAAGTCAACTTTATCTAAAAAACTCGGAAAGGAATCAAGAAATAATCAAAGAAAGCGACTGGAGAATAGAGACAAACAGACTCAAATATTTGATTAGTTTCTATTTTTTCTAAGGAAACACATTAACCAAAAAAGAGGCCAGTCAAAATAAAAGATAGATAGGTAAGAAGAAAGCAATCCAGACAACAATTAAAAATGATAATTCGGACTGCTAATTTTTTATTTTTTGAATACAGAAATAAAAAATGAAAGAAAACAAAATCACGGTGTTGAATTACAAGAACAGGATTTTGTTTGGAACTGGAAAACAAATAACAGTCGTGATAATCAAACTTATCCACAAATCTGGATAACAAAGAAATCCACAATTTTATTAACAAAATAGATTAAACCAAAAATGGAAATATAAAATCCGGAGAAATCAGCAGTTAACAAGAAAGTGAATAATTTGTGGATATTATAAGGGCTTAATTCGCACTTCAACATAGTGTTGGTGCAAACACCGACATCCGCTCATCCAGACGCTCCAGGCGGGCGAGATCCGGCCAGAAAATCGGTCAAGAACGGGGCAAAAAAGCTATATTTAAGGCAGCTACTGGCTCTGGCCCCCTGTGGATAAGCTCCAAGAAGGCCTGCTGTGGACCTGCTGTGGATGAAAGGGGGATAAGTTGCCTGTCTGGCCAGGCCTCAAATTTTGTCCAGTTTCGGTCCACCGACTCCATCGGGGTGGTGCACAGGCGAAAGTGGTCAATAAAGTACTGAAATTAAAGGTTAATTTCTATCTATGCCACTTATCCACAGACACCCATTATCCATTACCAGTTATATATATAGTTATTATTAAATAAAGATCTCTTCACCCATGCCCAACTTTCTTGTACAGCCTTTACCTGCTGGTTCTTTAGACATCATCGGTGATGTACATGGAGAGCTTCAGGCCTTGCAACAACTGATCCAAAATTTGGGTTACCAAGAAGATGGCTCTCATCCAGAGCAACGTAGCCTGATATTCGTGGGAGATTATTGTGACCGAGGTCCAAATAGCCCTGCTGTAATTGAATACCTTAAGTCCTTGATAAATAATAGTAAAGCAAAAGGGATATTAGGTAATCATGAAATCAATCTACTGATAGATGATGCGAAAGATGGATCAGGTTGGTATTTTGATCAGCGATATCAATCAGATTTAAAGAATTACTCGCCATTTATACGTGCAAAACCTCAAAATAGAGACAAAATCCGAGGGTTTTTAGGCTCACTACCTATTGCATTGGAAAGAAATGACCTGAGAATTGTGCATGCAGCCTGGAATAATCCTGCTATTGATGCAATTAGATCGGTTAAAAACGAAGATTTTCTTGATTTTTTCTTTGAATGTGAGCGTAAAGCTGATACTTATGCAGAAAAAAAAGGAATTCTGAATAAATATCTAGCTGCAAAACAAGAATGGAAAGAAAAAATTGAAGACCCAAAGGCCCTGATACCTTTATTGCAGGCCTACATTGACTACGATTTGGTCAAAAATGACTTCAACCCCATCCGTTTGCTGACTTCCGGTACTGAAGGACCCGCAGATCGTCCGTTTTTTGCTGGCAACCGTTGGCGTTTTTCCGACCGAACTCCTTGGTGGAACAGCTACCAGGACGATATTCCTGTCGTTTTTGGTCATTATTGGCGTCAGCTTTTTCCTCAACCAGCAGCGAAAATGTCTAAATATTCCTTATTATTCAAGGATATAGATCCATTTTCCTGGCATGGAGCAAAGAAAAACACATTTTGCGTGGATTTTTCCGTAGGAGCTCGTTGGCGCGATCGCCGCAAGGACCAGGCACCTGAAGGCTCCGCTTTTCACCTGGCCGCTTTGCGTTGGCCAGAGAAAATCATCATGACAGACACCGGATTTACCCAAGCAACCCGGTAAATTCACTTTATATTCCGCTGTTACAATTTTCTTTGCTGTGGATAAGCTCTAGGAAGGGCATTGTGAACAGGGTGTGGATACATAAGGCATAAGTAGGTACTTCTTTGTGAAGTCTAAAAGTTGTACCTAAACCATCCACCGGTAAGCGTTAGATCTATCCCCGGAAAAAAAAGCGCTAAGCTCTTGTTTTAACGCTGCTAAAGACACTTGTTCGACTTATCAACAGGGCTCCATCCAATAATTCCAATAAAAGATTTAAGTGCTTGTTATATAAGATAAGTTCAACTCTCTGCAGGCCAGCTCCATGCCCTTTGCAAGCTAAAAGTTCTCGACTAAGATGCAGTCCATGAACAAAAATCACGATCTCGCTCAAAGCTGGCTTATGCGGCTTTTGCATACAGAAATCTGAGCGTCAAAGGCTGAAAATTTATTTTCAGAACCGTACAAGATCGACTTTGTCGTCTGTTCCCGGAGTTTTCTTTCAACATGAGAAAAACTCAAACAAAGGAACGGGATGGCAAAAGAGGGGTGTTCTACCTGGACGACATGTTTGGCCAAGAGTTTGCTATGGCTGCAGGGATTGCTGCGCCTGGAGCTTGTACTAGGTCAATCTTGTTTGAATTTTTGACTTATCCACATTTTGTGGGTAAAGCGTTGGTTTGTGCTTGCTCGTATCTTGTGGTGCTCGAAGAGGCTTGGTGACCTGTGTATTTTCACAGTTGCAAAGTCTGTTCAAAGCTTGTGATATTGAAATAAGTCCTTGTTTTATATCTATATTTTTTGTGGTTTTAACTTTGAGGCCTGTTTTTTGGCAAGCCACATGAACTGAAACAGGAAGGCCTGCGAGCTGGCTGATTTTTACTTTTCTCAAAGGAAAAGAAGCGATAACTGGGCAAAAAATCAGGTTTACCCCCAAAGTTATCAACAGGACAGCGCTGGAAGGCTATATTGCCTGTTTCACGTTTGGTGTTCTATGGGGCGCAAGATGCGGGTTTTGTGGTTTACGGTGGATGGTTTGTGCTTCGGACAATGCTTGCTGTTTTACGTCGCCGTTGCAGGGCTTGTGTGACAGATTTAGGCAAGATTGCGACGACTGCACTTGTCCACAAAAATCAGGACACAAAAAAACCGCCTGACGGCGGTTTGATGAAGGTAGGGAAAAAAGCCTTTAGACCTTTTTCAGGCGTTCAATAGCCTGGTCCAGGGTGTTGAGCTGCTTGGCAAAGCAAAAACGCAGCAAACGATGGTTAGCCTGCTCAGAATTGGGATTCAGGTAGAAGGCAGACACGGGGATCGCGCCTACGCCATAGTTCTGGTTCAGATGCTTGGCAAAATCCAGCTCGGACAGCTCCGAAATGTGTTCGTAGCTGGCTAGCAAGAAGAAAGTCCCTTCACTGGGCATAGGAGTGAAACGGGTGTTCTGCAGACCTTGATGCAAATGATCGCGTTTTTCCTGGTAGAAAGCGGGCAGACTCTCCCAGGTGGCTGGATCCTGCATATAGGTGGCTAAACCAGCCTGTAAGGGGCTAGGAACGGTAAAGACGGTGTATTGGTGGACCTTGCGAATTTCCGTGCTGAGACTGGCAGGAGCACAACAGTAGCCTACTTTCCAACCTGTGGCGTGGAAGGTTTTGCCAAAGGAAGAAACGATTACTGCTCGTTCTGCCAGGAGAGGGCGGGTAGCAAGGCTTAGATGCTCTTTCTGATCGAAGGTCAGGTGTTCATAGACCTCATCGGACAAGATGATCAAGGAAGGATGCTTTTCTACAATCTGCTCCAACGCGTCCAGATCCTGGGGCTGCAAGATGGTGCAGGTTGGGTTGTGTGGGAAATTGATCACCAGCATACGGGTCTTGCTGGTGATGGCTTGTTCCACTCGGTCCCAGTCGACGCGGTAGTAGGGTACAGCCTCGCCAGGCGCTGTCATCGGGACAGCAACAGGGGTACCTCCGGCCAGCTCGATGGCGGGGATATACAGGTCATAGAAGGGCTCGATTACGACGACCTCATCGCCTGTGTGCACAAAAGCCTGGAAACTGGCCATTAAGGCCTCAGTAGCGCCACTGGTGACGGTGATTTCCGTATCCACGTTGTAAAGGCGGCCATACCGAGCCTGCGTCTTGCTGGCAATGGCGGCTCGCAGGGCAGGGTAACCAGCCATGGCAGGGTATTGGTTGATGCCATCCAGCATGGCCTGGTGCACAGCCTCAATCAGGGCTGGATCCGGATTGAAGTCTGGAAAGCCCTGGCCCAGGTTAATGGCCTTATGCTCCAGAGCCAGCTGGCTCATGGTGGTAAAGATGGTGGTGCCCACAGAAGGGAGCTTGGAAGTGATCTGCATGGGTCTACTGATATGAATAATAAAAATGCACCCGCGCTTCAGATTTGAGTAAAAAGTTGGGTGGCGAAGTATCAGACAAATTCTTGTCGAAAATACCATAGATTCTGCGCGTATCTGTTGATCGTGGAACTGAGCACTCAGGATCGGTTTCTTACATTGATATAGCTATTGCCTATATAGGTTCCGAGCCCGGCTTCTCCTTCTGTTTTGCTTCCTCAGCTCTCGCGCTGCAGGCTCGTCTTGTAGCCACGGGAATTTTCTGGCTAGACCTGTGTCTTAACTTCGTCCTCTCGATTAAGTCCCAGGTTTTAAGCTAGGCGTTAAAGGTGCTGCTGTTGTTTCTTCAAAGTATCTGTCGTCTCAAGTAAATCCTGTTCTATCTGGGTAGCTGTCTTTTTGCGCATAGGACACTTTTTTCTTGCAGCCAAGGTAGTCGGATTACATAATCGACGCCTTATATTTTCCGCAGGCCAGCCGAAATATCCTTATCGCCACACTGTAGAACGGTGGATGTGGTCCTCAGGCAGTATTTCTTTTTATTGCTCTGTTATCCACAATTTTGCTGCCTGCTTGGGCTGCTTTTATCCACCTGTTGTGAGGTACTGGCTTAGATAGCCCCTTTTAGGGGATTTAAGAGTGATAAGCGCGCCTTTTATGGCTTGGCTCCGTGGGGAGTTCTGGCTGAAGAAAATCTTTGCAAGCGCTGCCTGTGCTTCCCAAGGTGGCCTGGGGATAAAAAAGCGTCCCTTTCTCCACAAAGTTATCCACAGTGGTATTTACGCAAAAAACTGTGTTCCACGTGGAACAGATATTGGTTCCATGTGTTTCACGTGGAACATACTCCGCTGGTAATCGTATAATTGATTTTTATTTTTTAGCTGTTCTGACATGATTTATCCCGAAGAGTTTGACGTTATTGTCATAGGCGGCGGACATGCTGGTACCGAAGCGGCTTTAGCGGCAGCTCGAACCGGCGTGTCTACCTTATTGTTAACCCATAATATGGATACCTTGGGGCAGATGTCCTGCAACCCTTCTATTGGGGGGATTGGGAAGGGGCATTTGGTCAAGGAAGTGGATGCGCTGGGCGGGGCAATGGCGTTGGCTACCGACCACGCCGGTATTCAATTCCGTACTCTGAATAGCTCCAAAGGTCCGGCCGTGCGCGCCACTCGTGCTCAGGCGGACCGGTCTTTGTACCGCAAGGCTATTCGCGAGGTTCTACAAAACCAACCCAACCTGATGGTGTTCCAGCAATCAGTCGAAGACTTGATTGTGGAAGGAGATCGGGTTGTGGGTGCTGTGACCAAGATCGGCTTGGAATTCAAAGCCAAATCTGTGGTTCTGACAGCAGGAACTTTTTTGAATGGTCTGGTCCATGTAGGCCTGAATAATTATTCTGCGGGCCGGGCAGGGGATCCGCCGTCCATCAGCTTGGCGCATCGTTTGCGGGAACTGCAGTTACCGCAAGGACGGTTGAAGACAGGGACCCCTCCGCGCATTGATGCCAACACCATCGATTTCTCCCGCCTGGAAGTCCAACCTGGCGACAGCGATCCGATTCCGGTGTTCTCTTATATGGGCGATGTTTCCATGCACCCTCAACAGATGCCGTGCTGGATTACGCATACCAACGAGCGTACCCACGACATCATCCGTTCCGGGCTGGATCGCTCGCCTATGTATAGCGACCAGGGCACTATCGAGGGCATTGGTCCGCGTTACTGCCCGTCTATCGAAGACAAGATTCATCGCTTTGCGGACAAGAGCAGCCATCAAGTGTTTTTGGAACCTGAAGGCTTGAGCACGACCGAGATCTACCCCAATGGTGTCTCGACCAGCTTGCCTTTCGATATTCAGTTGGCTATGGTGCGCAGCCTGCCTGGTTTGGAAAATGCCCGCATCATGCGTCCAGGTTACGCGATTGAATACGATTATTTTGACCCTCGATCCCTGTACCCCACGCTGGAGACCAAACAGATTCGTGGCTTGTTCTTTGCCGGTCAGATCAATGGCACGACAGGTTACGAAGAAGCCGCCGCTCAGGGCTTGTTGGCCGGGGTGAATGCAGCGCGTTTGGCACAAGAGAAAGAGCAGTGGTATCCACGTCGCAACGAAGCCTATCTGGGTGTGTTGGTAGACGATTTGATTACCCGTGGGGTGACCGAGCCTTACCGTATGTTCACGTCTCGTGCCGAATACCGTTTGAGTCTGCGGGAGGATAATGCCGACCAACGATTGACTGAAATTGGCCGAGAGTTGGGCCTGGTGGATGATGCCCGTTGGGATCATTTCAATCGCAAACGCGATGCGGTTGCACGTGAAATTGAACGCTTGAAGGGTACTTGGGTGAACCCCCGCAATTTGCCTGCCGAACAAGCAAATGCACTGTTAGGTAAAAATATCGAACGGGAGTACTCCTTCTTCGATTTGCTCAAGCGTCCCGAAGTGGACTACGCCAAGTTGATGGCTGTGCTGAATGACCAAGGCATGCCTGTAGCAGGCCCAGGTCTGGCAGATCCGGTGCATGTGGAGCAGGTGGAAATTCAGGTGAAGTATGCGGGCTATGTGGCGCGTCAGCAGGATGAGGTGACTCGTCAGGCAGCACTGGAAGAGCAAGCCATTCCAGAGGACCTGGATTACGACGACATCAAGGGATTGTCGATTGAGGTGCGCCAACGCTTGAAGGCTGCCAAGCCTTTAACCATTGGCCAGGCCGGGCGTGTTCAAGGTGTGACACCTGCGGCGGTTTCTTTATTGTTGGTACACCTGAAGCGCAAGCAAAAGAACAAACAAACGGCATGAGCGATATTTTTTCAAAACGCCTGAATCAGGCCCTGCTGGATTTGGGTCTGGATCAGGACCCTGTCCTGGTACGCAAGCTACTGGATTATATAAATCAGTTGCAGCGTTGGAACCGTACCTATAATCTGACCGCCCTGCGTGACCCAGATCAAATGCTGGTGCAACACATTTTTGATAGCCTGTCGATTGTCCGTCCGTTTCAGAACTATCTGGCCGGCAACAATACACAGACACAAGAATCGGTAAAGATTGTAGATGTAGGTTCAGGGGCAGGTTTGCCGGGAGTTGTTTTGGCAGCATCATGTTCCACGTGGAACATTACCTGTATCGATGCTGTCGAGAAAAAAATGGCATTTGTTCGACAAATGGTTGGTGCTTTGGCCTTGCCCAATTTGTCGGCGATGCATGTGCGTGTAGAGCAGCTGGAACCCATGCAGGCAGATATTGTGGTTTCCCGAGCTTTTTCTTCGCTGCTTGATTTCGTAAATTTGGCAGGCAGGCATGTTCGTCCAGGTGGACGCATTGCGGCTATGAAGGGTAAAGAACCTGATCAAGAAATAGCGGCATTGCAATCTGAAAGTAACTGGCGGGTCGAACGAATAGAATCATTAACCGTACCGGAGCTAGAGGCACAGCGTTGTCTAGTGTGGTTGGTGCAGCAAGGATAATCATGAGTAAAAAAGACGATAAATCTCCCCGTGCCTATGTGTTTTGTATTGCGAACCAAAAGGGCGGGGTAGGCAAGACGACCACAGCAATTAATTTGGCAGCTGCTCTTGCTGTACTGAAGAAAAAGGTTTTATTGATTGACCTGGATCCTCAGGGCAATGCCACCATGGGTAGTGGTATTGATAAAAACAGCCTGTCTGGTAATTTGTACCAAGTGCTGATTGGCGACGAAAGCATTGCTAACGTAAAGATACATTCAGAAACAGGTGGCTATGACGTCTTGCCTTCCAATAGGGAGCTGTCGGGCGCAGAAATCGACCTGATCCAGATGCAAGAGCGTGAGCAACAACTTAAACAGGCTCTGGCTCAGGTGTTGGACGATTACGATTTTGTGCTGATCGACTGCCCACCCACCTTGTCGTTACTGACGTTAAATGGTTTGGCCAGTGCTCACGGGGTCATCATCCCCATGCAGTGCGAGTACTTTGCGCTGGAAGGGCTGTCGGATCTGGTCAATACGGTTAAACGGGTCTATCGCAATATCAACCCGGATTTGGAGTTGATTGGTTTGCTGCGGGTGATGTTTGATGGCCGCGTAACTTTGCAGCAGCAAGTCTCCAATCAGATCGAGACACACTTTGGCGATAAGGTGTTCAAGACGGTGGTGCCACGTAACGTACGTTTGGCTGAAGCGCCAAGCCACGGTATGCCAGGTATTGTGTATGACAAGAACTCCCGGGGTGCCAAGGCCTATATGGACTTTGGTAAAGAGCTGATCAAGCGCTTGAAGAAAGAATCCCGCAGCGACAAGGCATAAGGCACACAAGAATCAATAGGAATGTAAGCATGGCTACACGAAAACCAAAAGGTCTAGGTCGAGGCTTGGATGCCTTGCTCGGCGCAGACGCAGGCGCTATCGCAACCATCGGGAAAAAGGGCGAAGCGACGGTGAGCGATGGCCCACCTTCCAACCTGCCCGTCAAACTGCTCAAGGCTGGGGTGTATCAGCCGCGTACTCGCATGGACGAGGGCGCCTTGAACGAGCTGGCCGAGTCCATTCGCGCACAAGGCGTGATGCAGCCTATTCTGGTGCGTCCTCTGTCGGGTAAGGACAAGGGCAAATACGAAATCATCGCCGGTGAACGTCGTTTCCGTGCATCGCAAATTGCTGGTCTGGAAGAAGTGCCCGTTCTGGTGCGCGAGGTAGGCGACGAGAACGCCGCCATCATGGCACTGATCGAGAACATCCAGCGTGAAGATCTGAATCCGCTGGAAGAGGCGCAAGGTGTGAAGCGTTTACTGGACGAGTTCGGTCTGACTCATGAGCAGGCCGCTCAGGCGATTGGCCGTTCGCGTTCGACCACCAGCAACCTGCTGCGTCTGATCAACCTGGCAGAGCCTGTGCAGATCATGCTGCTGGCCGGCGACATCGATATGGGTCACGCTCGTGCCTTGCTGGCTGTGGACGCTGCCCGTCAGATCATGTTGGCCAACGAGGTGATTGCCCGCCGTCTGTCGGTGCGTGAAACCGAGAAGCTGGTCGCCCGTGCTTTGCACGAGGATGACGAGCCTGCCAGCAAGCAGGCCCAGAGCAAGGCGAACCGCAATGGCGACGTACAGCGCTTTGAAAAGGTGCTGTCTGACCACCTGGGTACCAAGGTGACCTTGAAGGTCGGTGCCAAGGACAAGGGCCAGTTGCAGATCGCTTTCCATGGCTGGGAGCATTTGAATGCTTTGCTGGAAAAGCAGGGGCTGTCGTCCTTGCTGGAGCAAACGGACGATTAAGTCAGGTTCCCGCTACGCTGAAAGCGATGCGATTGACGTAGAAAAGCCGACCTCAGGTCGGCTTTTTCCTTGCCATGCCCCGTGTTTTGCTACTGAGCAGTATTTGGCTGCATGGTTTTCAGATTGCTTGCTTGTGCCCCGGCCAGTGGAAAACAGCAAGAGGAACTCCAGGCAAGTCAGGGAACAGAGCAGGGAAGGCGTCCGAGAGCCGGATTAAAAGCGAAAAATCCGGTTTCGTATCTTTTGCTTACAAAAACAAGCGCTGAAAACAGAAAAAAATCTATGTGTTTACCCGTATTTCACCGTGATTCCCCGGTTTTGAAAGCATTCAAAAGCGGCATGTCTGACGCCTGAAAACAGTGACAAAACCAGTAAGAAAAGCACCCCAAATCCAGTTTTTTTAAAAAATTCATCGAATTATTCAGTTTTCTTCCCAAAAGGCTTGACGACCTCTTAAAACATGTCCATAATTCGATTTTCGCTTCGGGTGGGATGTCCGAGTGGTTAAAGGAGGCAGACTGTAAATCTGTTGGCCCTGCGCCTACGTTGGTTCGAATCCAACTCCCACCACCAGCACTTTTCTAGAGTCAGCCAGCAAGGCGACTTTAGGAGAGGGTGAAGAAAAGTCTGCGGGTGTAGCTCAATGGTAGAGCAGAAGCCTTCCAAGCTTAAGACGAGGGTTCGATCCCCTTCACCCGCTCCAGGTTAAAAATCTTTGGCCACTCTGGGCTGAAGTTGAATGCCCATGTGGCTCAGTGGTAGAGCACTCCCTTGGTAAGGGAGAGGTCACGCGTTCGATCCGCGTCATGGGCACCACATCTCTCTTCTCTATATCGTTCTATCCCTTCAGGAGTCTGCCATGGCTAAAGG
>NZ_JAPKMZ010000007.1:0-220264 GCF_026344155.1 Alcaligenes nematophilus
TTATCTGTCTAGCTGTCTAGCTGTCTAGCTGTCTATCCGTCTGTCTGTCCGCGTATCTAGCGATGTACCAATTTGATAGGCACTTTTTTGGTGATTATTGTGTTCAAGGGTTTGTTGGCAAATAGCGGGTTTGTCGCCCGTCATTTGGTCTGGCCTGGTTCGGTTTCGATACGCTGCTGCTTATTGAAAGGAGCTTGGTCTCAGCAAGACGCCTCTCGGTTCGTCTGCCCCGGTATCCGGGCTGACTACTTGCCGGTGCTGCGCACCGGTACCCTGGTCGATGTTCGGATACGGGCGCGCCCTTAACTCGCGGGGTGTCTTGTCCACCGGACAAGACACAAGCGCCCCGCTCAAACAGAAGGGCGCTTGCACCCCGTATCCAAACACCGCCTGCGGCAAGCAGTCTGAACCGCCCGGATACCGGGGCAGACGAACCGAGAGGCTCACAGTGAGGAAGGGACAAGCAGCCTTGCTGCTCATGGCGCCAAGAGTCGGTGGTCGGGCACGAGACCAGCCTTCGGTGGTCCGCTTTGGTTGCCGCGAGCGAAAGTATCTTGTTGGCAAAAATCACGGTCTTTTTTGCGTTTTTGAGGGGGCAGTTGGGCTCGACGGGCGAGTCAGGGCTCTGGCCGCAGGCTCTTGCAGTATCCAGGTTGCAAGCCCTGTGCTGTTTGAGCGGGGCGCTTGTGGTTCGTCCGGGGGACGAGCCACCCCGCTAGTTCACAGGGCGCCTGGATACTGCAAGAGACCAGGGAACCCGTGCGCAGCACGGGCCGGAGACCCGCCAAGTCGAGCCCAACTGCCCCCTCAAAAATGCTTATGCAGCCACCTTGATTCCTGCCACCAGCACCGTGTGAAGAAAAACAGGTTTTATCGCAAGAAGGTATAAAAAGACGTGGAGCTTAAACCTAGCTGGCTGTAGGTGAAGTCACTCTTACTGAGGTCCCAGTGTCTGACACTGATCCTCTTGCCCCCACTGGTGCAGGCAGAGCTGTACACCTTCAATGCTGATATAGCCGCCCCGTCGTCCTCCTTCCGAGGAGTCAGATTCCCAATCCGGGAGTACCCAGCGGCGTACCGGCTCAAAGCCGGGAATGTCATGTACTGCAGGGCGATGTGTATGGCCATGAACCATGGCCTGCACAGGATGCGCCTCGCAGGCTGCCACAATAGCTGCAGGCTGCACATCCATGATGTCTTTGGACTTGTATTGCTTGCCGCGCTGGCTACCGGCGCGGGCTGAATCGGCAATACGCTGACGCAAGCTTAAAGGGCAGGCCAGATAGAGTTTCTGGAGCCAGGGTTTGCGTACCCAATGGCGAAAGCGTTGATAGGCCAGATCGTCCAGGCAGTACTCGTCGCCGTGCGACATCAGAATCAAACCGGCAGAAGTGTCCAGAACGACTTGATCGGGCAATAGCGTGGCGTGAACATGGCGGGCGTAGGTTTGGCCCAGCAGGAAATCGCGATTGCCGCGCATCAGATACAGCGGATGCTGCTGCGCGAATGTGCGCAGCGCCTCACTGACTTGAGCAAGCCAGGGAGCAGGGTGGGCGATTTGATCGTCACCAATCCAGGCATTGAAAATATCACCGCCCAGGATCAAGGCATGAGCTTGATGCTGGGCGGAGTGCAGAAACTGCAGGAAATCCTGGACGGTGTCTGGATTGTCCGGACCCAGATGCAGGTCCGCAGCAATCCAGATGTTGCCCGCAAGCGTGAGCTTATTCGACAAGCGTGGCTTTTTCCAGAACGACGTCCTCAACGGGCACGTCTTGGTGGAAGCCCTTGTTGCCGGTGCGCACGGTCTTGATCTTGTCGACCACGTCCATGCCTTCGATCACGCGGCCAAATACGGCGTAGCCCCAGCCATTGGCGGTAGGAGCGGTGAAGTTCAGGAAGTCGTTGTCAGCCACGTTGATGAAGAACTGAGCCGTAGCCGAGTGTGGGTCGGAGGTGCGAGCCATGGCCAGGGTGTACTTGTCGTTCTTCAAACCGTTGTCGGCTTCGTTCTTGACAGGAGCGTTGGTGGCTTTTTGCTTCATGTCGGCCTCAAAGCCGCCGCCCTGGATCATGAAGTTGTTGATCACACGGTGAAACACGGTGCCGTCGTAAAAACCGCTGGACACGTAGTCCACAAAGTTGGCTACGGTGTTGGGGGCTTTTTCTGCGTTCAGTTCGATCAGGATGGTGCCCTGGTTCGTCTGCAGTTGGACGCGTGGAGAGGTGCTCATAGAAGTGCCTTCAGAAGAAGTGGAAGAATCTGCTGCCATAGCCGGACTGCTCATCATAGGCATAGCCATACAGGCAGCAATAAGCAGGGTGCGCAAGCTGCGAGCCTGATCACACCATTGAAATGTGCTTGCAAACATAAGATAGGGACAACCCAGTCAAAGAAAAATCTTATTGTTGCAGAATTTGGCCAGTTTGTTGCGCACGCTGGGCTGCTTTGGGCACACCACTGGCGGCGGCCTGACGGTAGGTGTCATTGGCCAGCATCAGTTGGACTTCACCCATATTGGCGCGGGCCAGTGCATAGGAGGGATCGGCGGTCAAAGCCATTTTCAGGGCTTCCAGGGCCAGATCCAGTTTGTCCTGCGCAATGTACTCGGCCGCCAGATTATTCCAGGGCTCGGGCAACTCCGGGTAATAGGTGGTCATGTTCTGGTAAAGGCTGATGGCGCCATTGTGGTCACCACTGGCCGACAGGGCGCGTGCCTTCAAAAACAGCAACTGCACATTGGCACCGGGCTCGCCCCGGTCCTTGCGTTGCTCCAGCTGTTTTTCGATCGCCTGCAAGGCGTCGGCATGACGGCCCTGGGCAATCAAGGTGCTGATGCGCTGGCTGACTTCAGCGGCGCTAAGCGGCAAAGAGGTATCGACGCTGGGGGCCAGCACGTCCAGAGCACGGGCCAGACCCTTCCAGCCACGTTCAGGTTCGGGAGCGATATCCAGCAAGGGATCGTTCACCCGCGCACTGGGCGGGGGCAAATCGGGCAGGGATTGGGCGCTCACGTTTTGACCCAGGGCCAGAAAAAGGGCCAGGGTGCAAGGAGCGAGAAACCGAGTCCGTCTAGGTGTACTGAACACAGAGGGGGCGCCTATAAAATCTGGCTTGAAGACCAGGAAGGTTGGTAGATTGCTGCCTTTAACGAGGTCTGCTTGCTATACTTATTGACCATCATTCTAACCTTGCCTCTTGCCGGGCGGGAAATACGGAACCTGATCCAAGGGCAATTGTTCTGGCACAAGGTTCCGATTTTATGACGATTACAGGCCATGTTGCGCATTTATAACTCGTTGTCACGCTCTAAAGAGGTGTTTTCTCCGGTTGAACCGGGCCACGTGCGTATGTACGTCTGTGGCATGACGGTGTACGACTTCTGTCACCTGGGACACGCTCGTATGCTGGTCAGCTTTGACATCGTGCAGCGCTGGTTGCGAGCAAGCGGCTATCGCGTCTCCTATGTGCGCAATATTACCGATATTGATGACAAGATCATCCGCCGTGCCGTCGAGCGCAAGCAACTGATGTCTCAGGTAACGGACTTCTATATTGCCGCCATGCATGCCGACGAAAAGGCCCTGGGTGTGCAAAGCCCTGACTCGGAACCACGCGCCACGCAGCACGTGCCCGATATGCTGGGCATTATTGCCAAGCTGGAAGAAAACGGCCTGGCCTATCAGTCCGAAGACGGTGATGTGAACTACGCCGTGCGTCAGTTCCCCGGCTACGGCAAATTGTCGGGTCGCTCTTTGGATGATCTGCGTGCCGGTGAGCGTGTTGCCCTGAACTCGGCCAAGCGTGACCCTCTGGATTTTGTGCTGTGGAAGTCGGCTAAAGAAGACGAACCTGCCGAATCCAAATGGGAGTCCTCCTACGGTCTGGGCCGTCCGGGCTGGCACATCGAATGTTCGGCCATGAGCAAGGCGCTGCTGGGCCTGCCCCTGGATATTCACGGCGGTGGCCCGGACTTGAAGTTCCCTCACCACGAAAACGAAATTGCCCAAACGGAAGGCGCTTTTGGCGGTCAGTTGGCCAATGTCTGGATGCACTGCGGCCCCCTGATGGTGGACTCGGAGAAAATGTCCAAGTCCCTGGGCAACTTCCGTCGCATCCGCGATACCGTGGCGCCCGAAGGTCTGGCCGACGAAGAAAGCAGCTACATCGCCAATCCGCGTGAAGCTGAAATGTTGCGCTTCTTTATTGTGCGCAACCATTACCGCAGCCTGCAAAACTACGCACCAGATAATCTGCGCGATGCTCAGCAGGCTTTGGACCGTCTGTACCAGACCCTTCAACATGTTCCTGCCGCCGACGTCCAAATTGACTGGACTCAAGGCCCCGCTTTGGCTTTTGCCGAAGCCATGAATGACGATTTCAATACGGCCGGTGCTATTGCCGTTCTGTTTGAGCTGGCTGGCCAGGCCAACCGCGACAAGGATGCGCAGGCCGCCGGTTTGATGCGCGCTCTGGGTGGCGTGATTGGTCTGTTGCAAGTGGACCCGGCCGTCTACTGGCGCGCCAGCACACGCTTTGGTCAGGCAGCCAGCGTGGCCGGTGCCGATTCCTTGAGCGACGCCCAGATTGACGAGCTTCTGGCGGAACGCGGCCAGGCTAAACAGAATCGCGACTTTGCGCGCGCCGACGCCATCCGTGAGCAGCTTAAAGAGCAGGGCGTAGAGCTGGAAGATCGGCCAGGTGGAGCAACACAATGGCGCAGGGCCTAAGCGGCGTTCAATCCGGCCCTCAAGTTCGTTTGGTGGGCAAACCTGATTACTGGGACGACGCCTGCGCCCAGCTGATGAAGCGCGATCGTATCTTGCGCAAGCTCATCCCCCAGCATGGCGACTACTGGCTGCAACATCAGGCACCGGCTTTCACCACTTTGGTGCGTTCCATCGTGGGCCAGCAACTGGCCTCGCGTACGGCGGACCAGCTGTGGCGCAAACTGCTGGACGGCTGCGGCCAGGCGCTCTCGCCTGAACTTATTTTGGAACTGGGTTACGAGGCCCTGCATGGTTTGGGTTTGCCCAAACGCAAGGCCGAATATATTGTTGATTTGGCGACTCACTTTGATGCTCGTAAAATCGACCCCCAGGCATGGCAGTCCCTGTCTGACGAAGCCGTTATTGCGGACCTGTGCGCCATTCGTGGTGTAGGCCGCTGGACGGCTGATATGTTTCTGATTTTCAACTTGCACAGACCCGATGTTCTCCCTTTGGATGATGCGGGCCTGCTCAAGGCAATCTCTCAGCACTATTTCAGCGGCGAGCCGGTATCCCGGTTCGAGGCGCGTGAAGTTGCTCAAGCGTGGGCACCGTGGTGCACGGTGGCTACCTGGCATCTGTGGCGCAGTCTGAACACAGTTGCGGTACGATATTAAATTAGGCCTAAACCTTAAGAACCGACATGCGAAATACATTCCTGGAATTTGAGCAGCCTTTGGCCGAGCTCGAAGGCAAAATCGAAGAGCTCCGCTATGTGCAATCTGATTCCGCTGTGGATATTTCAGAGGAACTCAGCCGTCTGCAGCAAAAAAGCCAGACGCTGGCCAAGAACATTTACGCCAAGCTCACGCCTTGGCAAACGGCCCTGGTTGCTCGCCATCCACAACGTCCATACACCCTGGACTATGTAAACCAGATCTTCTCGGACTTTCACGAACTGCATGGCGATCGCATGTATGCGGACGACCTGGCAATTGTGGGTGGTCTGGCCCGTTTCAACGGTACGCCTTGCATGGTGATTGGTCACCAGAAAGGTCGTGATACCAAAGAGCGCGCCCGTCGCAACTTTGGCATGCCGCGCCCCGAAGGCTACCGTAAAGCCCTGCGCTTGATGAGGTTGGCGGAAAAATTTGGTATCCCTGTCTTTACCTTCATTGATACTCCCGGCGCCTACCCTGGTATTGGCGCTGAAGAGCGTGGCCAGTCCGAGGCAATCGGTCATAACCTGTTTGCCATGGCCAAACTGCGTGTACCTATCATCTCCACCATTATTGGTGAAGGCGGTTCGGGTGGTGCGTTGGCGATTGCCGTGGGTGACGTGGTCTCCATGCTGCAATACTCCACCTACGCCGTGATCTCGCCCGAAGGTTGTGCCTCGATTCTGTGGCGTAGTGCGGACAAGGCGCCCGTGGCGGCTGAGGCCCTGGCCATTACCGCTCCCCGTCTGAAAGAACTGGGCCTGGTCGATCGCGTGATCAACGAGCCCATTGGTGGCGCACATCGCGATCCCACCATGATGGCGCGCCAATTGGGCCGTGCCCTGGCTGATGCCTTGCGTCAGGTCTCGGGCCTGAGCACCGAACAACTGCTGGCGCAGCGTATGGAACGTCTCCTGGCCTACGGCCGTTATCAGGAAGTTCGTGCCTGATCCATTGCCTTCCAGTCAGCTGGGGGGCTTTAGCCCCTCACCCCCGCTGCTGGAGGCGCTTAACCATCACCTAAGTTTTAAAAGCGGCGACACAGTCGCGGTAGCCTTGAGTGGTGGTGCGGACTCGGCAATGCTGGCGGTACATGCCCATCTTTGGGCCAGCCGCCGCAAAGTCACACTTCATTTTTTCCATATTCATCACGGCCTGCAAGCCATTGCCGATCAGTGGCAAGCGCATGTGCATGACTTGGCTGCGCGTTTGCAGCGACCCTGTCACAGCTTGCGGGTCCAGGTGCAGTCTCACCGTCTAAGCGCTGATGGTATGGAATCTGCCGCGCGTGATGCCCGTTATCAGGGCCTGGCTGAACTGGCGCATTTTGTTGGCTTGCAGCATGTACTGCTGGCTCATCATCAAGACGATCAGGCCGAAACGGTTCTGATGCGTTTGCTGCGAGGCACGGGTACAACCGGTCTGGGGGCGATGGCACCCCGTATGCAGCGCGATCAATTGCAGTACTGGCGACCCTGGCTGGAGCAGCCCAGGGCACTTATTCTTCAAGCCAGTGATGCGTTTGCCGCAGCCACAGGCTGGTATGCGGTACAAGATCCCACCAATATCAATCCTGATTACACCCGTGGTGCAGTACGCGATTTGCTCACGCCTGTACTCGACGCGCGCTGGCCGGGCTGGCAAAGCCGTTTGCAGCGTCAAGCCCAGCTAAGCCGCGAAACACAGGAAGTATTGGATAGTGTGGCCAGCCAGGATTGGCTGACACTGGAACCTGATGAAACAGGACGCAGTTTCAGTTTGGTGGCCTGGCGTAGTCTGGAGCCAGCGCGGCAAAGCCTGGTGCTCCGTTATTGGTTGCAGGAGCAGGGCGCTGGCTTGCCTACGCAAGCGCGTCTGGCAGAACTGCTCAAGCAACTGCGCGGGCTGCATGCCCGGGGGCACGACAGAAATTTGATGTGGAAGCATGGACAGAACCTGGTGCGCTGTGTGCGAGGCCGGGTGCAGATCGAATCTGCCGGTCCAGGCGACCAGCAAGCAGGCCGGGTGGCCGATCAAGCAAGTAAGTAGTTTGGGGTGGCCTGTGGCAGGAGCGTGGGCTATGGTGTTGAGTCGACAAAGTATGTGTTTTTTTGCGTGTGTATGTGGTAGAGCCTGCGCTTGGGGCACAGAAAGTCGTTAGAATAGTTGGGTTTTGTGTCTATCCCAGACCTTAGCCCTTTGATGCAGAGTAAAAGATGTCCCTGATCGTACATAAATATGGCGGCACGTCGATGGGCTCGATCGAGCGCATCCAGAATGTGGCGCGTCGGGTTGCCAAATGGCATGCCGCCGGGCACCAAGTTGTGGTGGTTCCTTCGGCCATGTCCGGTGAAACCAACCGTTTGCTAGGCCTGGCCAAAGAACTGAGTATTCAGCCTGATCCGCGCGAGCTGGATATGCTGGCCGCTACGGGCGAACAAGCCAGTAGCGCTTTGTTGGCCATGGCCTTGGCTGCCCAGGGCGTTCCCGCCCGCAGCTACGCCGGTTGGCAAGTTCCCGTCAAGACCGACAATGCCTACACTCGTGCCCGCATTAGTTCTATTGATGACACCCGCATTCGCCAGGATCTGGACGCAGGCCGTGTGGTCGTTGTGACCGGCTTCCAGGGGGTGGATGATGAAGGCAATATCACGACCCTGGGTCGTGGTGGCTCGGATACTTCCGCGGTGGCTGTTGCCGCTGCCATGAAGGCCAGCGAATGCCTGATCTTTACCGATGTGGATGGTGTCTACACCACCGACCCGCGCGTCGTGCCCGAAGCACGTCGCATGAAAGTGCTGTCCTTTGAAGAAATGTTGGAAATGGCCTCTTTGGGCTCCAAAGTTCTTCAAATCCGGTCTGTGGAATTTGCTGGCAAGTACAAGGTGCCTGTGCGCGTCTTGTCCTCCATGACCGACCCCATGATTTCGCTCGAAGAAGAAATGTCTTCGGGTACGCTGATTACTTTCGAGGAAGACCAAAAAATGGAAGCTGCCGTTGTCTCTGGCATCGCCTTCAGCCGTGATGAAGCCAAGTTCACCCTGCGTGCCGTTCCCGACACCCCCGGCGTGGCCTATTCCATTCTGGGCCCCATCGCAGCGGCCAACATCGAAGTCGACATGATTTTGCAGAACCTGTCGGTTCAGGGCACCACAGACTTTTCCTTTACCGTCAGCCGCAACGACGCGCTGCGTACCAAGGAACTGCTGATGAACCAGGTCGGCCCGGCTGTGGGCGCTGGCGAAATCGTGTTTGATGAAGCCGTGTGCAAAGTGTCTATCGTTGGTATCGGCATGCGTAACCACGCTGGTATTGCCAGCTCCATGTTCCGCGCCTTGTCCGAAGAGGGCATCAACATCCAGATGATCAGCACCAGCGAGATCAAGACCTCGGTGATTATTGCCGACAAGTACATGGAATTGGCGGTGCGTGCTCTGCACAAGACGTTCGAGCTGGATCAGGAAAAATAATCCCTTTAGCTATTTGCATTGGTTTTTTAAAAATGCTATAGTTACTTCTTTCCTAGAGCTGGAGACGTGGCCGAGAGGTTGAAGGTACTCCCCTGCTAAGGGAGCATACGGCTTATACCCGTATCGAGGGTTCGAATCCCTCCGTCTCCGCCAGCTGGAATTAAATTAAGCCCTTGTTTTCAAGGGCTTTTTTTATTGTCTGACGCATAGTGTCGCCAATGTTCGGACCCACGCTCAAGCTTGGCTTTGTGCAAACCCGGTCCTGGTTCAGGCAGCAATGGCGACAACAAGACGGGCATCACGCTTTTCCAAACACAAGAACAAAAAATAATTGTTACTTTTTTATTTTGCCCACTCAGGCGAAGTGAAACGGTAGAGCGTCCTTGGGCAGCAGCGTTTCAAACAGCATGGATTGTTAAAGCGCAAGGCTTTTCAGTCCAAGACTGTTGAGGATTGAAAAGGCTGTGTCGTTTTTGGCACAGGCAAAGAAAAGCAGTCATTCCCGTGCTTACAATCGACCAATGTGTTTTACGTCGTTCAAGACGGGTGGTCTTGTTTTTTAGGGCGAGCGATGATTAAACGAGTCCTCTGTATCTGTAGCATGGCCTTGATGGGCCTGCCTTTTTTGGCATCGTCAACTGAGCTGGCATTGGATGACCAGGTCGTGACTCGTTATGTGCAAAGCCTGGGTGAAATCTTGCCGGTGCTGCAAACCGTGGAGCGTAGCGAGCCGGTTTGGGATGGCGGGCTGCCAGACGGTTTCCCACCCATGCTGGAGGTGGATCAGGTCGAGCGCGGTTCGGACATTTACCGTCAATTGAACAGCCTGACGCAAAAGTATGGCTTTGCCGGACTGGAGCAATGGGATAGCGTGGGACGCCATATCTGGCTGACCCGTCTCTATATCCAGGAGCGCGAAGATCTGGACTCGGTTTACGAGCAGCTGGATGCGCTGGAAGCGGCCTTGCGCGATAACGCACGCCAATACTCCACGGCTGAACTGGAGCAGTTGATGCGTACCTTCCAGATCAGTAAAAACCATATTCTGCGCCTGGTTGCAACCCGTAGCGATGTACCGCCGGTACAGGCTCATCTGGCTGAACTGGACGCTGCCCTGGCTTCCCTCGAATAAGCAACTAATCCGCTTTTTCCATTTTCTCGGGCGTCGCAATGGCGCCTGTTCAAGATTTGTTACTAGCAATACTGTCCATTTGTCATATTTTGACGCTTCTTTTCTGAGCGTGACAGAAGGAATCGGGGATAATTGCGCTCTGACTGAAATCTAGTGGGAAGACTGAAGCGTCATGCGTATCATCTTGATTTTGTTGGGGGCCGCTGTGCTGGCCTACCTGATTGCCAAAGGCATACGGCAACTGATGGTGGAACGTCGTCAATTAAAAGACCAGACGCGTCAGCCACATAAAGGAAGCCGTGATGAGCACTGATAAAAATCCATTTACTAAATTGGCTGCTAAAACAAAGCCAGAAGGTGGCACTGCCAACTACTCCAAGGGACTGGGTTTCCTGGGAGCGGCGGTTGTTATTTTCCTGATCCTGATCGTGGCCTCCATGGGCTCGTTCTTGCAGGTAGACCAGGGTGAACGTGGCGTGGTGCTGCGTAACGGTAAGCTGGTTCGCGTGGCCGAACCTGGCCTGGACTTCAAGGTTCCGTTCTTTGACACGGTACGTACCATTTCGGTACGTGATCACACGGTTCGCATGCAGCTTGAGGCGTACAGTTTTGACCAGCAGTCCGCCTCCATGGTGGCTTCGGTAACGTACCGCGTGCCTGAAACTGATGTGGCTCAGCTGTATTCCGAGTACGGTTCACTCGATGCCCTGGAAGCCCGCTTGCTGGAACGGAAGGCTCTGGACGTGATCAAGAACGTGTTTGGTAAGTACACTGCTGCTCAGTCGATTCAGAATCGCGAGAAGCTGGGTGCTGACATCAACGAAGCCATGCGCGTGACCCTGGAGTCCGCTCCATTGCAAATGATGGGTGTGCAGGTTGAGGAAGTGTCGTTCTCCAAAGCCTACGAGCAATCGATTGAAAACCGCATGTTGGCTCAGGTTCAAATTGAAACCACCCGCCAGCAAAAAGAAACTGCTTCCATTCAGGCTGAAATCAAAGTGGTTCAGGCTGAAGCAGAAGCCCGCGCTCAGCGCGAACGCTACATGGCCGAAGCTGACGGTATTCGCCTGCGTGGTGACGCCGAAGCCAAGGCCATTTCTGCCAGGGCCCAGGCATTGGCCCAGAATACCAATCTGGTCAATTTGAATGCGGTGGAAAAATGGGACGGTAAGTTGCCAGAAAGTCTGGTTCCCGGTTCCGCCATGCCATTTATTGGACTGCGTTGATCTCCAGGCAGTCACTGACCTGAACAGGTTTTCTTCGGTAGCGTTACGGGATAGGTAACGCTACCGTTTATTTTTCCAAGGAGTTACGGATGAATGAGGAAAGGAACCCGGTCCCACAAGGCGACGGTACAAACCAGTTGGTCAGTCTGCGTAATCTGACTCTGATCAATTACGCGCTGTACATCTTGTCCATGTTTGGCGGCATCACCGCCCTGGTCGCCATCATCATCAACTACATCAAGCGCGATGAAGTGCGCGGCACCTATCTGGAGTCGCACTTTGATTGGCAAATCCGTACGTTCTGGTGGGGATTGCTTGGTGTGGCGCTGTCTTTCTTGTTGATGGCGATTCTGGTCGGTTTCGTGACCATCGTGATTGTCAGCGTGTGGATTCTGTACCGTCTGATCAAGGGTCTGCTGGCTCTGAATGACGGCAAGGCGATTGCCTGATCGCCGGACCGCCGGACCGCCGGATCGCCGGACCGCCGGATCAGATAGGCATCGTGTTTGTTTGGACCTGGGCCCGCATACTTTCGCGGGCCTCTTTAGGCGGCACACCAAAGCGCTGCCGAAATGCCCGGCTGAAATGGGCAGAGCTGCTGAAGCCCCAGTGATACGCAATTTCAGTGATGGTCTTGTGGTGATGGGCTAGACGGCGCAAATCCTGTTCAGCGCCTTGCAGGCGCATGAACCAAATCCAGTTTGTCAGTGAATCGGCCTCGCCTTCCCAGGCGCGATGCACAGTGCTGGCTGTCAGGCCCAGGCGATTGGCAATCTTGCCTATATTCAGCTCGGGGTCGCGCAGATTCTCCAATACATAGGCTTTGATCCGGTCGCGCCGTACGGTTCCCGTATCGTCCTTTAAGGACGGGCTGCCCAGATTCTCGGCCAGCGCTGCCACCAGAATACCGACCAGGCTGTCGGCAAGTGATAGATCCACAATAGGTCCGCCGGTTGGCGGGCAGGCCATCAGTTCGCTCACCATATAGGCGAGCAGGCGTGCCGTGCCGGATTGGGCGCTGGTTATTTTGCAGGCTGTCATATCTTCGGCATTGCGCAAACGCTTGCGCAGGATGGAGCCGGGCAAAGACAGGACATACTGCTCAAAGTCCTGGTCAAACAGGAGTTGATAGGGGCGGGTGGAGTCGTACAGGGCCAGATCGCCGGGTTTCAGCTTGGCGATCTTTTCATCCTGAACTAGTTGTCCTGCTCCTGCCACTTGAATACTGAGCAGAAAAATATCCTCGGATGCCCTGGAAATTTGCAGTGGCGTGCGCAGTACGGTCTGGGTGGTCGAGGAGATACGAGATAGGCTGACCTCTGCCAGTTCACGTCGCGTAATGGCCCCGAAGAAAGGGGTAGCGGAACGGGAGGGGACGGCGCATTCCAGCTGCACATAAGCTTTGTTGACGGCCTCCATCCAATAGGGGGCGCGCCGGGTAGCGGGAACTGCCGTGGTGGACCATTGCTCCATTGATGATCTCTCCGTCGTGGGTCCAAAGGCTGACGGCAGGGACTGCGATCAACTGGACTGACTAAGTATCAGGCAAGATCTTTGGTTTGAGCCAGACCAGAAAGAGTGGCGGGGGACGATAATTTCCGACCAGGACGACGCGGATGCAGGACCGGGGGGCAGAAGGAATCACGGCCCGGGCAAGCTGTCCGGGCCTTGTCATCTCTTGGGATCAGGACGGCTCTTGCACGAGCAGTGTGTCCGAGTCCTGTGGATGGCTGATAGCGACTGAGGTAGCCGTACTTTGCACACCTGGCTCGGGAGCCTCTGCCTTGGTCACGCTTTTGGAGTGCACCCGAGTCATGGGTTCTCGGTGCCCCAAGTCCAGCACCAGACGGGTGGCTTCAGGTTTGGAATAGTGGCCCACGGGGTCATTGATCGCCTTGGCGAAGGCAATCTCCTCCATATCCAGATCGGCAATGATCAAGCCCTCGGCATCGTGAGGCAGGTAGGGAGCCAGTGTACGTCCGTCCGGTGCAAAAATCATGGAGCTGCCACCGCCCACTTTCAGCAAAGAGGCGTTGTGCTCACCCACTTCCAGCATGTCTAGCGTCTCTTGGGTGACCACACTGCTGGCGGCGATGGTAAAGCACTGGCCTTCCACCGAATAGATTTGCGAGGCGGCCATGTTCACCTTGGCACTGAGGGCGTGGGCCTGTTCGCTGTATAGCGAAAACGACGGCCAGGCAGCAATGTGAATGGCTTCATGCTGGGAGTACAGCGCGTACTTGCTCAAGGGCGACAAATGCTCCCAGCAGCATAGAGCGCCGACGCGTCCCAGTTCTGTGTCGGACACAATCAGATCACGGGCATAACCCTCACCAAATACGGTGCGCTCTACATGCGTGGGTTTGAGTTTGCGACGTGACCATAGCATCTCGCCTTTGTCATTGATCAGGCATTGGCCCAGATACAGGCTGCCACCGCTGCGTTCGCTATAGCCCAATGCGATGAAAATGCCCAAGGTTCGCGCAGCCTGGGCAATGCGCTGAAACTCTGCACTGTCTAGCGAGAGTGAGTTGGCATAGTAACGAGCACTGTATTTCAGTGACCAGGCCGGCGCACCTAGCCAGACGTGGAAGGGATAGCCTGGCAACCAGGTTTCACCAAATACGATCAGGTCGCAGCCTTCATCACGCGCTTGTCGAGCCAGTTCAATGGTTTTATCAACACCTGCTGCCAGGTCGTAGTTGGGAGAGGCGGCCTGTACGGCGGCTGCCCGGACGATTTTCCTTGTCTGCATACATCCTCCTTGTCGCGGTATCCGCGATCTTGATCGCCAGGCCGTGCTGCTTACAGAGCCCGGCCATCCTGTTTTGTGTCAGTTTAGGAGGGGAGGACAGTGCTGAATTGACTGACAGGCGCAGAAGGCTTGACTGGGAGTCGCAGACGTGGGGGCAGGAAGCCCCCAATCCTGACCCGGATGTCCGTGCAGTGAACGAGAAAAGTGCGGCCCGTCTGGCTTAAAGCGCGAAACTGTATTGCACCGTCAGCCCCAGGCCCACGACCCACAAAATCAGGGGGACAGGGCGCATCAGCAGGCCGGGAATGGCACGCAGGATAAAGCCGATCAGGCGGGTGAACAGCCAGAGCAGGGGCGGCGATTGATCTTTTTCCTTCATATAGATAATGCCTTGCGACAGCAAAAAGGACTGCGACAAGTAGGCGGCGTAAAACACCATGCCCAGGGAAAAGGCCAGCCAGTAATACAACATGCTCATAGGATGCAAAAAGAAAGAGTACGGCGCATTATATCGGTCTGCAGCAGCTATGATCGTATTTTTGGCCGGACCTTGGGCCGGCTGTGGGTGCAGGCTTTTTGTACGAGGCAGGTATGCAAAATATTTATTCTATTGATGGGCTGGTGCCAGTGGTTCACCCCACGGCCTATGTTCATCCTACCGCTGTACTGATTGGTGACGTCATTATTGGCGAGGGCGTGTATATCGGTCCTTTGGCCAGTTTGCGCGGGGACTTCGGGCGCATCATCATGAAGGCCGGCTCCAATATTCAGGACACCTGTGTTATTCATGGCACGCCTTATCAGGACACGGTGGTGCATGAGGATGGCCACGTCGGGCACGGTGCCGTGCTGCATGGCTGCGTCATTGGTCGCAATGTGCTGGTGGGCATGAATGCGGTCGTCATGGATGCGGCGGATATTGGTGCAGACAGCATTATTGGCGCCATGGCCTTTGTGAAGAAAGGGATGCAAGTGCCGCCCCGCAGTCTGGTGGCCGGTTCTCCCGCGACGGTGGTCAAGGAGCTGGATCAAAAAGCCATTGATGGCAAGTTTTTCGGCACACGTATGTACCAGCGTCTGGCCCAGCGTTCACTGGCAACCATGCAGCGTGTGGAGCCTTTGACCGAAGTGGAAGCCGATCGCCCACGCCTGCGTGAAGATCAGATTTATCCAGTGGATAAATAAGGCAGCTCTGTCTTTCTACAGGCTTGTTGCTTGCCAAGCGCAACGCAGTTTCGGAGCCGGTCTGAAAGTGCTTGCAATATGTCACCCAGCAGCCGTTTTTACTCACGTATTTCAGGCAATAAAAAACCCCTTGAGGGCCGGATGAGAATCCAGCATCAAGGGGTTTGTCCATTCAGTGCGAACCAGCAGGCGGGTGGGGCAGGCCCACCACGCATTGCTATTGCGCTCTGAATTTCTCCGGCTTATTTGCCAGCTGCAGCCAAAGCCTGTTTCCAGGCTTCGATGACCGTTTCGTACTCGGCAGCAGCCTTCAAAGGATCGATGTTGGCCACTTTGATCTGATCCAGGTTAGGCAACTTGGTCAGCTCGGCCACATTGATGTCGCTGCGAGTAGGACGGCGGAAGTTCTCCACCAGTTCAGCTTCCTGTACTTCTTTGGAGAGCAGAACGTCGACCAGTTTGCGAGCCGCTTCCTGGCCGTTCTTGGGGTTCTTGATCACGGCCACGCCTTCAGGAGCAATGAAGGTACCGTCTTCAGGGTAGATCAGCTCAATGCCTTTCTGACCACCGGCCACGTAGGCGTAGGCCGCGTATTCCATGGTCACGCCCAAGGGGTACTCGCCGTTAGCCACGCTTTTGTAGACCTGGCCCGAGCTCTTGGACACGATCACGTTGGCTGCCAGCTTTTGCAGGCCTTCTGCACCGTACAGTTGGTAGATGCCATAAACCTGGTCGTAGGCACTGCCCGATGATGCGGGGTCACCAATAATGACCTTGCCTTTCCACTGAGGATCGAACAGATCGGACCAGGTTTTTGGAGCGGCCTGGCCTTTCAGTTGGCGCTCGTTGGCCATGATGACCATGACGTGGGCGTTGGAGCTGGTCCACAGGCTGTCCTTGCCGTGGAAGGCTTCAGGAATGGCCTTGTTCTCGGGCGATTCGTAGGCTTCAAAGTTCTGCTGGAAAGCCGCCATGGTGCCGTAGCCAGTGCCCCAGACCACGTCACCCAGCGGGTTCTGTGCTTCGGCTTCGATACGTTTCATCAAGGCACCAGCGCCCGAGGTCACTTGTTGAATGGACAGGTCAGACGCGGTCTTGCGAGCAATTTCCAGTGCCGTATCAATGGTTTGCACATTATTGGGCGTGTACATCACGGCATTGGCGGCCATGGCGGCACCGGACAGGGACAGGGCGCCGACACTGAGGGAGAGTGCCAGACCAGTTTTCAGAAAACGTGTAGTCAGCATAGTGAGCCTTTTTAGATTAGCGGCTGGAAAACAGATCCAGCTTGAGAAAACGGATAGCCAGATAAATCGGCACCAGAATCACGACCATCAAGATCACCCCATAGGCCGAAGCGCGGGCCAGGAAGCCAGCGTCGATCTGACGGAACATCTGGATGGGCATGGTCTCCATACCACCGTAATACAGCACGATAGTGGCGGAAATTTCAGCCAGCGAAGTGACCCACATCAGGATGGCCGCACCCAGAATGGCGGGTTTCATCAAGGGCAGAACCACTTTGAAGAAACTCTGGAAGGGACTGACACCCAGGTTGATGGAGGCCTCTTCGATAGAGTCGGGAATGTTGTAGAGCGAGGCCGAGGCCGAGCGAATGGAGAAGGGCACTTTACGCACAAAGTACGCGCCGGCCATGATCACCCAGGTGCCAGTCAGTACCAGCATGCCGCTGTTGTAGGTCTGGATCAGGGCAATACCCAGCACGGTGCCGGAAATGGCCAGAGGCAGCATCACCATATAGTCCAGCGCGGTGACCACGAACAGGCGCTTTTTCACGATCAGGTAACTGCAGATCGTGGCAAAGCAGGTGCCTGCAATAGTGGCGACACTGGCCAGCATCAACGAGTTCAAGATGGGCTCGGGAGCGTAGCGCAGGGCACGCTCCATATTGTCCAGCGTGAAGGTTCCGTATTGCATGACCGGGCCGCTGGCTTTGGTGAAGGCACCAATCAGCACGATAAAGGCCGGAATCAGCGAGAAGGTCACAAACAGCACCGCACCAACGGTCAGCAAGATGCCGGCCAGCCCTTGAGCACGAACCGGACGTGGGGCGCGGCCTTGCTGCATCTGGAAGGTCTTGCGTTCCAGTACCCGTTTCTGAATGAATAGCACCGCACCGACCAGAATCACGGACACCACGGCCAGCACACCTTGCATGGTGGGGTTACCGCTCATCTCGGACAGGAAGGTGGTGTAGGTCAGCGAGGACAGCACATCGACCTGACCGCCCAGAATCATGGGGATGGAGAAGTTGTCCACGGCCAGCGTGAACACAATCATGGCATTGACCAGCAGGGCAGGCATCAGCACCGGGAAGGTGACGCTGAGCGCGCGCTTGAAATTGCTGGCACCCAGGTTCACGGCGGCTTCTTCCAGCGTGCCGTCAATGGCCTTGAGCGCAGCCAGCATGCCGATATACACATAGGTGTAATCGTTCAGGATCAGCACATAGGACATGCCAAACCAGCCGTAGAAACTGGGCAGGTCAATACCAATGCTTTCCAGGGCCAGACGCACCACTCCGTTATTGCCCAGCAGCATCAGCCAGGCCTGCGAGACGATGATGTCCGGCAGCACAATGGTGGTCAGGGGCAGGATGGCCACAATGGCCTTGCCGGGGAAGTCGTAGCGAGCCACCACATAGGCCAGCGGCGCACCCAGCAGCAGCGTCCCTATCGTGGAGATCAGCCCCAGCTTGATGGTGTTGAAGAAGGCCTCAACATAGCGTGGGTCGCTAAAGAAAGTCTCAAAGCCGTGCAGGCTGGGCATGCCCGTTGCCGGGTCGATCACGCTTTGATAGAACAGGGAGGCGAGTGGCCATACAACCCAGAACACCAGCACCACCAGACAGACCAGGGCGGGCAGGAACCAGGGAGAACGAAGGGCCAGGGGTCTTGCAGCAATAGCCATGGGTCTTACGCCTCGACCAGTCGACATTCAGGGCTAAAGCTCAGGTTCACCGAAGCACCTGCAGACAGATGCGGGTCCTGGGCAGCGGCAACGTCGGCAATAATTTGCTTACCATCGCTCAGTTTCAGGCTGTAGGCCGTTTTGGTTCCCAGATATTGGCGAGCGACAATCTGGGCCGGAATGCTGCTAGCCTGGGCTTCGGTATGCAAAGTGATGTTTTCCGGGCGCACTGCCAGCAGTACCTGGCCGGCAGGCGGCGGGTTGTTCACCATGATGTGTCCACCGGCAATGCTGACGGTGGTGTGATCAGCTTCCACATGCACGCCCAGGGTGTCGATCAGGTTGGCCGCACCAATAAAGTCGGCAGCATAGGCAGTGCGTGGTGTGGAGTACATGGCTTCGGGGGTATCGAGCTGGTCGATACGGCCCTGACGCAGCAAGGCAATACGGTCCGACATGGACAGGGCTTCTTCCTGATCATGCGTCACGAAAATAGCCGTGATATTGGATTCCTGCTGCAATTCGCGGATGACCTGGCGCATTTGAATACGCAGCTTGGCATCCAGGTTGGACAAAGGTTCATCCATCAGCAGAACACGGGGTTCGATTACCAGGGCGCGGGCCAGGGCTACACGCTGGCGTTGGCCTCCGGACAGCTCAGCCGGGTAACGCTCGCCCATGCCACCCAGTTCCACACGCTCCAGAATGTAGGCGACTTTTTTCTTGATCTCGCTGCTGCTGACTTTGCGTACCCGCAAGCCGTAAGCCACATTGTCAAACACGGTTTTATCGGGGAACAATGCATAGTCCTGGAACACCATGCCGGTCTCGCGCTTGTGCGCGGGCAGGTAGGTAATGTCTTCCTTGTCCAGAAACAGGCGGCCTTCATCGGGGATGATGAAACCGGCAATCATGCGCAGCAAGGTTGTTTTGCCGCAGCCGCTGGGCCCTAATAAAGTGAAGAACTCGCCATGCCGGATTTGCAGGCTCAGTTCATTGATGATGGTATTGTTGCCGTAGCGTTTCACTACGTGATCGATGTGGATGTCTGCCATGGGGATAGATCAGCCTGGGACTGAGTAGTGCAGGTAAACCGCGCATCAAGGGGGCGGTTGCCTAGGCTTTAAAAAGAAGTGGTTCAGCGGCCAGTAGCGACGCAAACATCACCGGGGCGTGAACACGAACATTAATTACAAGTTAGTGACAAGTTTTATAGGAAGTTGCTATCTTAGCAGCAGGCCAATGCTTGTAGTTTTAATTATCAGGCGTCTAAGTCCGTAGCAAAGGCTGATCTACTCAGTGTTACCCAGTGGGCAAGCAAAAAAAATCCCGTCGGACAGGCATCATATTGCGATAATCAGGTGGTAGTAATGTGTCTTGCTTTTTCGTCTAAAGCGGTCTAGTGCGGGTCGGGGTTTCTTGTGTCAAATAAAGGCCCTTATAGTGAGTTCAAAAAGAATGACAGTTTCCTGCAAGGGGCAGGAGTGGGAGAGGGACACTAAAGGGTAGGTTTCTATCCTGTTCAGGCCGGTCTTCACCAGGCCTGTTTTTTGCACATCCGAATTTATAGATGGTGTTCCGGTGTTGAGGGCAAACACACACCGGGCCGGAGAGGTCGTTGGGTCGTGTCCACGTGGTGACAGACTCACCCATCCGGGTACTGCACGTCGTCAGAGATCGTAGAAGTTAGTTAATTAACTGGAGATTGAAGATGCGACTGGGTGTACTAAGCCCCCGGGGGACCGGGGAAAAGAGGGTAGCGGCCACGCCCGATACCATCAAGGCTTACCGCAAGGCGGGCCATGATGTGATTATCGAGGCGGGTGCCGGACAGGGGATTGCCAGCTCGGATGCCGATTACGAGGCAGCAGGGGCAACGATAGGAGATCCCTATCAAGCCACCGTGCTGCTGGTAGTGGGCCCGGCTGATGTGGATTCGGCGCGTTTGCGTGCCGAGCATGTGGTCGTCGGTATGCTGGACCCTTACGAGAGTCAGGGTCTGGACAGGCTGGCTTCTTCGGGCTGCCAGGCGTTCGCCCTGGAGCTGATCCCGCGTACCACGCGGGCGCAAAGCATGGACGTTCTGTCCTCGCAGGCCAATATCGCGGGTTATGCCGCTGTGCTGAAAGCAGCCACCTTATATCCCCGATTCTTTCCCATGATGATGACCGCGGCGGGTACCGTCAAAGCGGCCCGTGTCGTGGTGCTGGGCGCGGGTGTGGCCGGTTTGCAGGCGATTGCCACGGCACGTCGTCTGGGGGCGGTGGTAGAAGCCTCTGATGTGCGTCCTGCCGCGCGTGAGCAGATCGAGTCCCTGGGCGGCAAGTTTATTGATGTGCCCTACGAGACCGATGAAGAGCGCGAAGCGGCACAAGGGGTAGGCGGTTATGCCCGTCCCATGCCCGCTTCCTGGTTGCAACGGCAGGCGGCGGTGGTGGCGGCACGTTGTGCCCAGGCCGACGTCATCATTACTACGGCCTTGATTCCGGGGCGGCCCGCCCCGCGTCTGATTGCCGAGGAAGTGGTGCAGTCCATGCGGGCAGGTTCGGTCATTGTTGACCTGGCTGCGGCCCGTGGCGGCAACTGCGCCTTGACCGAAGCCGACCAGATTGTGGAGAAATATGGCGTGACCCTGGTGGGCGAGACCAACTTCCCGGCCCGTGTGGCTGCGGATGCGTCTGCCTTGTATGCACGCAATATTCAACAGTTCCTGGGTTTGATGCTCAAGGATCAGTCTGACGAGCTGCATATCCCTGCGGACGACGACATTGTGAATGCCAGCCGTGTTGTACAGGGTGGCAAACGACTCTTTCCACAGCAGGGAGCCTGACGCCATGGATATTATTTCTCCCCTGGTCATTAACCTGATCATCTTTGTGCTGGCCATTTACGTGGGTTACCACGTGGTCTGGACAGTAACGCCCGCTTTGCACACGCCCTTGATGGCGGTGACCAACGCGATTTCGGCCATCATTATTGTGGGCGGGATGCTGGCAGCGGCCCTGACCGAAAGCCCTTGGGCGCAGGCGATGGGCATTATTGCCACCGCGCTGGCTTCGGTAAACGTGTTTGGTGGTTTCCTGGTAACCCGCCGCATGTTGGAAATGTTCAAAAAGAAGGGCGCTAAAAATACGCCCAAGGAAGGGCAATCATGATTTCCATGAATACCGTTACCTTGTGCTATTTGCTGGCCTCGGTGTGTTTCATTCAGGCCCTGAAAGGCTTGTCGCATCCAGCCAGTTCGCGTCGCGGCAATCTGTTCGGCATGGTGGGGATGGCCTTGGCCATTGCGACCACAGCCGTGCTGATTTATAGCCTGGCCCCTGAAGGCAAAGAGCTCTCGGGCCTGTTGCGGGTTCTGATTGGTCTGGTGATTGGTGGCGTGCTGGGTACCGTCATGGCACGCCGTGTCGAGATGACCAAGATGCCGGAACTGGTGGCCTTCATGCACAGCATGATTGGTCTGGCGGCGGTGGCCATTGCGATTGCCGTGGTGCTGGAACCCGTGGCCTTCGGCATTGGCTCGGCCGAGGTGGCTCTGCCCATGGGTAACCGTGTGGAGCTGGCTTTGGGTGCGCTGGTCGGTGCCATTACCTTCTCCGGTTCGGTGATCGCGTTTGGCAAGCTGTCGGGCAAGTACAAGTTCCGACTGTTCCAGGGTGCCCCCGTCACCTTCAAAGGTCAGCACATGCTGAACCTGCTGCTGGGTCTGCTGGCCCTGGCTTGCGGCGTGGTTTTTGTGATGACGCAAGCATGGTGGGCCTTTGGCGTGCTGTTGGCCTTGTCCTTCCTGTTGGGCGTGATGCTGATCATCCCGATTGGCGGCGCAGACATGCCCGTGGTGGTGTCCATGCTGAACAGCTATTCGGGTTGGGCAGCAGCAGGGATTGGTTTTTCCCTGAACAACTCCATGCTGATCATTGCCGGTTCGCTGGTGGGTTCCTCCGGTGCGATTCTGTCTTACATCATGTGCAAGGCCATGAATCGCGCTTTCTTCAACGTGATTCTGGGCGGTTTTGGTGCCAATCCGGAAGCGGCTGCGGGTGGTGCAGATCAGGGCAATCGTTCGGTGAAATCCGGCAGTGCTGAAGATGCCGCGTTCATGATGAGCAATGCCGAGTCCGTGGTGATTGTGCCTGGTTATGGTTTGGCCGTGGCCCGTGCTCAACACGCCTTGAAAGAGCTGTCGGACAAGCTGACCAGCCAGGGTGTGAATGTGCGCTACGCCATTCACCCGGTCGCTGGTCGTATGCCTGGCCATATGAACGTCTTGCTGGCCGAGGCCGAAATGCCTTACGAGCAGGTCTTTGAAATGGACGACATCAATAGCGAGTTTGCTCAAACGGACGTGGTGCTGGTACTGGGTGCCAACGACGTGGTCAACCCGGCCGCCAAGAACGATCCGGCTTCGCCGATTGCGGGCATGCCGATTCTGGAGGCCTACAAAGCTCGCACCGTGATCGTGAACAAGCGCTCCATGGCTGCTGGTTATGCTGGTCTGGATAACGAACTGTTCTATATGGACAAGACCATGATGGTGTTTGGCGATGCCAAAAAGACCATCGAGGATATGGTCAAGGCGCTGTAAGACCGTTGGGTTTTTGCGCCGGCAGTAAAAAGCGCTCTGGTTCCTTGCGGGCCAGAGCGCTTTCTTGTTGGGCAGAGCGAATTTAGAACTTGGGGCCGGAGCGCAATTGCTCGCACATCTGATTGCGCTGTTCGGCAGTGGCTTTTTGCAGATCCTGACGACCGCGGTCTAGACCTTGCTCAAAGGCTTTATCAAAGTCCTCGTCGTTCAGGCCCATGCTTTGAATAGAGGATTTCTGCTGTTTTTTCATCTCATCAAGCTGGGTCTGGCTGTAGTCACCGCAAACTTCGGCGGCAGCGTGCATGGCTCCGCCCATTTGCGCCAGCTGAATGGCAGGGCCGCTATCCTGGGCGTAGCTATTGGCGCTGGCCAGAAGGAGGGCCGCTAAAGGCAAAAGAAGTTTTGTGCGCTCAAACATGGTCAATCCTGTCGATTAAGAAGAGGTCCGCGCAGACGCTGTGGTCTAACAAGAGCAGGCAGGCTCTGTCTGGGCGGAAGTCGCTACTTTACACTGCTTGTCTCCTTGCGGTTGAGGCCGCAGGGGCAGCAAAGTGCAACAGAGATTGTGCCCGGTTCTGAGTGATGGGGGGGTGATCTGCTTGTGGGTAAGCCGCGGTAGGCGAGACAAAAGCAGCAGGCAAAGAAAAAGCCCTGATGACGATGTCATCAGGGCTGATCTTTTCAGAGTCTCATCCATTGGGTTTGACCCCACGAGTTCTAACTCTGGTCGCTGATCTCGGTAAAGAAATCAACTTGAATATGGCGCGGCTGGCAAGATTCGAACTCACGACCCCTTGGTTCGTAGCCAAGTACTCTATCCAACTGAGCTACAGCCGCTAAAGAAGTGAAACTATAGCAGACTATTTATCAGCATGGCAAGCCTAAAAAGCATTTTTCTAGAAATAAATGCAAAATAGTTTGGGAAAGTACCAAGAATCAGGCTTGAAGAGGTGGCAGAGCCACTTGCGGCGCAGATTTAACCCGGCACTTTGTAATGTCTTTATCCTGCTGGCTGCAAGGGCAGATGGATGCGTACACAAAAACGCTGTTCCTGGTGTCCAAACTCCAGCCGTCCACCATGGGCGCGCAGGGCTTCATCGCAAATACTCAAGCCCAAACCATAGCCCCCGGTGGAGCGATTGCGAGAGGTCTCCAGGCGGTAGTAAGGGCGCAGGACCTTGGCTTGCTCGTCCAAAGGAATGCCGGGGCCCTCGTCGGCCACGGTAATGATGTATTCCGTCGCTGCTTTCTGTGCGGAGATGTATACGTGCTGCCCGTAGCGCAAGCCATTGGAGATCAGGTTTTCAAGGCAACGGCGAAAGCGCTGAATCTGTATGTTCAGAATGGCTGGCTCCAGTTCTGCCAGCGCGATGCTTTCTCCCAGGTCCTGACGATTCACGCTGACTGCCGTCAGCAGGGCGGCAAGATCGACTTCGGCAAAGGCTTCGTCAGAGGTCTGAAAGCTCATCAGTTCCAGCGTGGAGTTGACCAGTTCATTGAGCTGTTCCACATCCCGCTTCAGGCTCAGGCGCAAGGCCTCGTCCTGCACTTTCTGTACGCGCAGCTTCAGGCGTGTGATGGGTGTGCGCAAATCATGGGATACGGCCGAGAAGAAATAGGCGCGCTCTTCAATATGTTTTTGTACGCGCTCCACCATATTGTTAAAGGCCACGCCCAGCCGCTTGAACTCTTTGGAGCCGCCCAGCTGTATCTTTTCCTGATTACGGTTCACATCCATTTCCAGCACGCTTTTTTCCAGCTTTTTCAGTGGCCGAAAAATGAAGTTCAGGCACAGGGTCAGGGCGATGACCACCAGAATCAGGCGGAAGAAATAGATGCGCAGGAAATAGTCGTAGGTGAATTTCAGATTGCCGATGGAACTCCAGCCCTGGTTTTCCACCACATGCAGTCGCCAGTGCTGGCCATTGGACAGCTTGAATACGGCGGAGAAAGACACATCCACCAGATTCAGTTCGCGCGAAAAGGCGTCCAGCAAAGGAATGCCCGCCTCCTTGTCTGTAGGTCTGGCCTTGTTCACCGACAGCAGATGAAAATTCTTGCAGGCTCCGGTGCGCTCTTGAAAGACTTTTTCAAAGAACAGCCCAAAGTCCTCCCCCATATTGGACTGGTAATCCAGTGGCAGATCTGCGCTGACGGGTGTGGCGGATACGCCTGACAGAAGGCTGGGGTCAATGTCCGCGCCATGGGCTAGCTGGGACTCGGCATATAGATACCAGTCTGAAAAACGCACGGCAGCAATACGGGCCGGGGTTTCTATCAAGACCTGCCGGCGCATTTGCGACCACATGGTGCCGGTCAGAATCTGGGCCACCAGCAGCCCCACGACTACGACCAGAGTGATCTTGCTGCGTAATCGTTCGGGATAGAAAAAACAGAAGGTGCGGCGCAGTTTCTCCGGCCACGTGCTTGAGGGTGAAACAGCCATGCTTTATTCAGCGTGCAGGGATTGCGGGTCTATGTACAGGATGTAGCCCTCGTTGCGGACGGTGCGCACGATCTCCGGCTTGGAACGATCCTTTTCTATGTAATGGCGGATACGGCTGATGCACACATCAATAGCCCTGTCTTCGTAGTTCAGATTGCGGCCAAAGGCGCGGCGCAGCAGCAGGGCGCGTGACAGTACTTTATTGGGGGCTTCCAGCAAGGACAGCAGCACATGGAAGTCTGAATTGGGCAGGGAGATGGTGACGCCTTGGGGCGAATACAACTGGCGTGCATTCAGGTCCAGCTGCCAGCCCAGAAAGTGATAGCGCGAGGGCGGAGCATCCGCGATGGCGGTTTCTGCCTGGGCCTGTGGAGCTGCATGGCGCCGAATCACCGCCTTGCAGCGTGCCAATAGTTCTCGGGATTCAAAGGGTTTGACCACGTAATCATCCGCGCCCAGCTCCAGACCCGCCACCTTGTCGGCCAGTTCATTACGGGCTGTCACCATGATGATGGCTGGAGGATCGTCGATGCCGCGCAATTGTTTGCACAGTTCCAGGCCATCCTCGCCGGGCAGCATCAGGTCCAGCAAGACCAGAGAAATCGGGTGGCGCTTGAGCAGTTCAAATGCTTGAGCACCGCTTTCGGCGATGTACGTGGTGAATCCGCCAAAGCTCAATTCCTGGGCGGTCAGCTCGGCAAGTTCTACATCATCTTCAATGATTAATACACGGCGTTGGGGGCTGGAAAAACCTGTCATTACATACCATTACATTGCGATTGGGCGGGAACATAAGGCGAAACATCGCCTGAAACCATACACGCTAATCTTACGGCGAACAAGAATTGTTCTCATTATTAAACAGGAGTCATGTTTTGCCGTTCCCTTCATCCCGTCCACCACTCAAGCCTCTTGCGGCCTTGATTCTTCTTGCCCTGAGTGGGCAGGCAGCCTGGGCACAAGATGCGCCCGCCATGCTCAAGCCCATTACGGTCAAGGGGCACGAGCAGGCAGAGCCCGAAGACAGCTACCAAAAGATTTACAGCAAAAGCTCGACCGGGCTGCGCATGGAAGAAAAAGATACGCCGCAGGCCATCACCAACATTACGCGCCAGCAAATGGAGGATCAAAACATTCAGTCGCTGGACGATGCCTTGACCTCGGTGTCGGGTATCAGTGTCAATGAGGTGGATATTGGTTCGCGTACAACCTACCGGGCGCGTGGCTTCAACATCAATAACTACAAGATTGATGGCCTGGAGTTCAATGGCGAGTCCGGTTTTTCCGGTATAGGCGGGGCGGTGAATATGGACCTGTACGAAGACGTCAGCGTCTTGCGCGGGGCCAACGGCTTGCTGGGCGGTACGGGTGATCCGTCGGCCAGTATTTCCCTGTCCCGTAAAAAGGCGTACCGGGAATTTGGCTTGCAAGGCAATGTCGAGCTGGGTAGCTGGCGCAAACGACGCCTGATGGGGGATATCAATACTCCCCTGAGCAAAGATGGGGATTTGCGGGCGCGTCTGGTGCTTAGCGGGGATGACAGCCATACCTTCCGCGACAATGAGAACCCCAGGAGCTTTGGCCTGCTGGCTACCGTGACTTACGATTTCTCGCCCGACACCAGCGTGACGGCAGGTTACGAGTACACCTATAAAAAGCACAAGGGCACATCCTGGGGCACGAACGTGCCTATCTGGTTCTCGGACGGCACTCGTACGGATTTCGATCGCAGCTATCACCCGGTTGCGGACTGGAGCTACACCCAGCGCAAGAATCACACCTGGTTTGCGAACCTGGAGCAGAATTTGGGCGGTGGCTGGCATGCCGACGCCAACTACAGCTATAGCGATCTGGAAAGCATCAACAGCTTTGGGGTGTTGAAAGCCAATAGCGCCGGTTCCAAATGGGGCCTGTTTGATAGAGAAACGGGCCTGGCGTATTTGAACAGCCTGCATTCGGAGAGCGAGGGCACGCAGCATGCCTTTTCCTTGAATGTCACCGGGCCATTCAAACTATTGGGTCGCGAGCATGAGTTGATTCTGGGTTTTAACGGCCAGCGCTCAGAGGAGACTTCCTATCAGTTCAGCGGAGCCTTGGGGAACTGCCATATTGATGGTCATGTGCCAGCGCGTGGATGTCAGTACCGTCTGGATCTGCCTGCCAACTGGCAGACCTGGAATGGTAATGAGTACGGTGCGCCGCAAACCTTCCGTACCGATGCGCGTGGTGTGACACGGACGACCAATTACGGCCCGTACATCGCCACCCGTCTGGAGCTGGCTGACAATCTGAAAGTCATTCTGGGTTCGCGCTATAGCTACTACAAAACCTATGCCTACGATTACGACAAGGACAATGTCAAAAGCGCCCGTCGCTCCGAGCTGGACAAGAAGGTATGGACACCCTATCTAGGCCTGACCTTTGATGTCACGCCGAATCACACGCTCTACACCAGCTATACCGACGTGTTCAAACCGCAAAGCCAGCGCGATGTGGCAGGCAATATCATCAAGCCAATTACGGGGGCCAGCTACGAGGCGGGTATCAAGAGCTCCTGGCTGGATGATCGCTTGTCCAGCACCGTAGCGGTGTTCCATGCCAAGCAGACCAACGTCGCCAAGGCCGATGATGATCGTACCGTACTGGATACCGGCGATCAGGCGTATGTGGCCAATGCTACGGGTATCAAATCTACTGGCCTGGACTTGCAACTGGCGGGGGCACTGACCAATCGCTGGAATGTGTATGCTGGCTACACCTATATGAATGTGGTGGATTCCAGTCCCAATAGCAGTCCACGTCAGGACCCGCGTCACAGCTTCCGTGTTAGCACCACGTATCGTCCGAACGTGCTGGCCGACAAGCTGACGTTGGGGACCAGTATCAGCTACGACAGCTCCACGACGTCCACGCCTATGCCCGGTCGTCCCTTGGCGGGCGGCGGCTTTGATAACAGCCCGATTCGTCAGTCCGGCTACATGCTGGCCCACGTGATGGCGCGTTATGACGTGAACAAGAATCTGAGCGTGACGGCACGCGTCAATAATCTGTTCGATAAGGAATACTATCGAGAGTTCGGTTTCTATAACGGCCTGATTTATGGCGAGCCACGTAACTTTATGGTGAATGTGCAAGCCCGCTTCTAAGCGCGTCTGCTTTGGGTTGTAAAAAAAGCGGCGCTAACAGGTAGCGCCGCTTTTGCACGTCTGTTATTTGTTTGTAGGGATAGTCCATCTGGCAGGACGTGACCCCAGGTCTCCGATTCGTCGCCAGGTACCTGAGTGATTTGAGCTATAGCCGAGATCAGGAGTGAGCAGTGGCATTCAGAGTCTTGCCAATGCAAGAGTGGCTTGCTGACTGGGGAGAGGAACTATTATTCTTCGTGGCGGCTGCGTCAACATCAAGCGTGATGATGACGCAGCCCCAAGTCAATTAGTTGCAGTTTCAAAGCCCCAGGAGTTACAGGTATGGTCCCATTCGGCTTAAGTCCGGCACAGTTTCAGCAGCGTTACAGGCGGTGTCTGGAACGAGCTTCAAAGCATCTCATTACCGAGTTACGTACCTTGTTCGCCTTGCCTGTGCCAGATAGCGTTGCGGATGCCCAGGTGCAAATTTTTTTTGGTGAAGATGGCCTGGAAACCCCGTCGGCATGGATTTACTACAGCGGTGAAAATAATAAAGTAGATAGCAGTGACCCTTCCATCTTTCCCGGTAGAGCCCTGGAACTGTCTCTGGGTTTGGACAAGATGGACGCCTTCCACGAAGACTATTTCCTGGATGAAGGCTTGGATGGACTGAGTATCGCGGCTAACACCACCAAAGCGTGGTTTGCAGAATGCTGGTGGAAAGCGGGTGGATGGAGCTATGCCGTCCCCGTGACGGTGTGGGTGCATGATGGCTTTGGGGACGGTGAGGGTATTGAGTTGTCAGAAAGGCGATAAGGCCGTGCAGGAGTTATTCCTGTCTACATAAAAAGCCACTACTGCTCATTCTATTGCTTCGTTCCAGCCTGCTCGTATTGCTATTGTGGGTGGGGTTTGGGTGGTGGCTGGCAGCGTAGTGGGTCTTTTTCCTGCCTGTTGTCCGAGAGCAGAAAGCAAAAAAGCCATTTCCGAAGAAATGGCTTTTTTACTGAATATGGCGCGGCTGGCAGGATTCGAACCCACGACCCCTTGGTTCGTAGCCAAGTACTCTATCCAACTGAGCTACAGCCGCTAAAGAAGTAGAAATATAGCACGGCTATTTTTACTTGTCACCAAAATATCAACAAATTTTACTGAAATCGCCTTTTTTTATGGTTTTCGGGGTCGGCGGGCAGGCTCTAAAGCCAGAGATGGCAAGGCGTGCAGCGGGACAACAGTGAATCTCTTTATTTTTGGTCTTGGGGGCTCGTCTTGGTGGTCCTTGAGGCGCGCCAGACAGAAACTTCGAACAGTCTGCCCCGGATGACTTGCCCCACAGGGCACAAAGTCGCATTATTACGCCATTGTTTTGGAGCCCAATGTAATGGATCTGTCGAAAATTACCTGCACTGAAGATTTCCGCCTGGCGGCCAAACGCCGCGTGCCCAAGATGTTTTATGACTACGCCGACTCCGGCTCCTGGACGCAGGGCACGTATCATGCGAACGAGCAGGATTTTCACAAGCTGAAATTCAAACAGCGCGTGGCCGTGGACATTGACCATCGCAGTCTGAAGACCAAGCTTCTGGGTCAGGATGTGGCCATGCCCGTGGCTATTGCCCCTACCGGTCTGACCGGCATGCAGCACGCCGATGGTGAAATGCTGGCGGCTTTGGCCGCACGGGATTTTGGTATTCCTTTCACCCTGTCCACCATGAGCGTGTGCTCGCTGGAAGACGTTGCCCAGGCTACCCGTGCCCCGTTCTGGTTCCAGCTGTATGTGATGCGTGATCGCAGCTTTATTGAAAACCTGATTGCGCGTGCCAAGGCGGCTAATTGTTCGGCGCTGGTCCTGACCCTGGACTTGCAGGTTTTGGGGCAGCGTCACAAAGATATTAAAAATGGCCTGACCACGCCTCCACGCCTGACTATTCCTAATTTGCTGAATCTGGCGACCAAGCCGTACTGGTGCCGCAATATGCTGCGCACGCATCGTCGCAGTTTTGGCAATATCGTCGGCCACGCCAAGGGAGTGTCGGATCTGCGCTCCTTGTCTACCTGGACGGCCGAGCAGTTCGACCCGAGCCTGAACTGGAAAGATATCGAGTGGATCAAGAATGCCTGGGGCGGCAAGCTGATTGTTAAAGGCATTATGGATGCCGACGATGCCCGTTACGCCGTGGATAGCGGTGCCGATGCTTTGATCGTGTCCAATCACGGTGGCCGTCAGCTGGATGGCGCACCATCCTCAATTTCCTGCCTGCCTGCGATCAGCAAGGCGGTAGGTGACAAGATCGAAGTGCTGGTCGATGGTGGTATTCGCAGCGGTCAGGATGTGTTGCGTGCCCGCGCCTTGGGCGCTCAAGGTGCCATGATTGGCCGTGCTTTCCTGTATGCCTTGGGTGCGGCGGGGCAGGCCGGTGTGGCCCGTTTGCTGAAACTGATGGCGAATGAGCTGGACGTGTCCATGGCGTTTTGCGGTCGTACCGATATCAATCAGGTAGACCGCTCCATCTTGCTCAATCCCGATATTTTTGATCGCCCCGGTTACTGAAGCCCGATATGCAAGGGCCCTGGCTGGACGGGTAAATGACCTCGTCCGTGGGGCCCGTTCAGATCCAGTACAGGGCCAGCCGGCACAATGCCCGTCGGGTTCAGATGGCGGTGACTGCTGTAGTAATGGGTCTTGATGTGATCCAGGCTGACCGTGCTGGCCACGCCAGGCATTTGGTACAGCTCCAGCATGTAGTTCCACAGATTCGGATAATCAATCAGACGGCGCAGATTGCATTTGAAATGGCCGACATAGACCGGATCAAAGCGAATCAGGGTAGTGAACAAGCGCCAGTCGGCCTCGGTCAGTTGCGTGCCCGTCAGGTAGCGCTGCTGGCTCAGGCGAGCTTCCAGCCCGTCCAGACTGTCGAACAGGGCATGAACTGCCGTGTCGTAGGCGGCTTGTGAGCGGGCAAAACCTGCTTTGTAGACCCCGTTATTGACGGTGTCATACACATGGGCATTGATCTGGTCGATTTCGCCCAGCAGCTCGGCAGGTGCCATATCCAGGCTGCGCGCGCCCAAAGTATCAAAGGCGCTATTGAAAATACGCATGATCTCGGCCGACTCGTTATTGATGATTGTGCCGCGCTGCTTGTCCCACAGTACGGGCACGGTAATGCGCCCCGTAAATTGCGGGTCCGCCTTGGCATAGAGCTGATGCAGGAACTGCGCATCCATGACCGGGTCCGGCACCACGCCCTCCGCCGGTTCAAAGGTCCAGCCCTGATCGCCCATGATGGGGTTCACCACCGACACTGAAATCAGCTTTTGCAGCCCCTTTAATTCGCGCATGATCAAGGTGCGATGCGCCCAGGGGCAGGCCAGCGAGACATACAGATGATAGCGATTGGCCTGGGCAGGCTGCGCTGCCTGGCCGTCCGGGCCGGGGCCGCCGTCGGCGGTAATCCAGTCCCGGAAGGCAGACTGGGCACGTTGAAATGTATCGGACTGGGTGCTGCTGACAGGCTCTTTGCTATGCCATTGTCCATCTATCATCATGCCCATCTGTGTACTCCGTTTTAGCCTTTCAGCTTGATTGCAATTTCAGCGATATGACGGCCCTGGTAGCGGGCGCCGTCCAGCTCGTTCTGGCTGGGCTGACGTGAACCGTCGCCACCGGCAATGGTGGATGCGCCGTAGGGGCTGCCGCCAGTGACTTCGTTCAGCAGTGTCTGGCCTGCAAAGCTGTAAGGCAGGCCCACCACAATCATGCCAAAGTGCATCAGGTTATGAATAATAGACAGTAGCGTCAGCTCCTGCCCACCGTGTTGGGTGGCGGTAGAGGTAAAGGCACCGCCTACCTTGCCATTGAGTGCGCCGCGCGCCCACAGGCCACCGGCCTGATCCAGAAAACTGGCCATTTGCGAGCTGATGCGCCCGAAACGGGTGCCGGTGCCGACAATGATGGCGTCGTAGTTTTCCAGGTCGCCAATAGTGGCTACCGGGGCGGCTTGATCCAGCTTGAAATTCGCTTTCTGGGCCACGGCTTCCGGGACCAGTTCGGGGACACGCTTGATGTCCACCGTCGCGCCAGCGCTTTGTGCACCTTCGGCAACCGCTTGGGCCATTTTTTCTACGTGGCCATAGGCGGAGTAATAGAGAACCAGGACTTTTGCCATTTGAACTTCTCCAGAAAAGCGATCAACAAGGAATCGGACGGGGCAGCGGCCACAGGGCTAAGCCGGGGCGCAGCTGCTATGACGATGATAGTCGTGCCACGCCCGCTCTGCCAAACCCCTGGACGGATTGTTTTGTGTCAGAGTCTGTCTTGCAAAGCGGGTGGCCGTCCCGAGGAGCATCAGCCTGGCAGCAGGGCGTAGGTGGTGGTGGCGTGGGCGGCCAGTCGACCTTGCTCGTCCAGCAGCTTGATGTCGCCAAAGACCATGCTTTTGCCACGTTTCAGCACTTGGGCGTGTACCAGCACATCCCCCTGGCTAACCGGGCGTACAAAGCTGGTGTTCAGTGAAACTGTAGTCATGGGGCGAAACTCCCCCAGGCTTTGACTGACGGCCAGCACCATGGCGGTATCGGCTGCCGCCATATACACCTGACCGCAGACCACACCGGCCACGTGCGTCAATTGATCTGAAAAAGGCAGGCGTAGAACCACGCCGTCTTCATTCATGCTTTCTACACGCAATTTCAGGGCTTGCACCCAAGGGGCAAATAGCGTGTCCAGCAAGTGTTGGCTTTGCTCAAGAGTCATCAGGGATCAGCCGCAGTAAACAGAGGTAATTTTGTTTTGTTCGTCCACGCGGATGTTCAAACGGGTGGGATCGTAGTCCGTGGTGTACATGCGGTCCGGGGCAAGGACGCGGGCTTTTGCCGCACCGGCCTGTTTGACCAGACGTTCAACTTGGCTTTGGCTGGCGGTTTGACCGGCTGGATTCAAGGCGTCCGCATTGCACAGACCACCAGAAGAGTCGCTGAACGAAGAAGTCGAGCTTGTTTGCGCGCTATTGCCCGTGGCCGTGCAAGCAGCCAGCAAAACGGCGGGAAGGACGCTAAGTAGTACGGAGAGTCGCATGGGAAATCCTTAAAAGCAGCTGGGAAGCATTCAGCTTGAAGGATTAATAATACCTGTTCTAGGCGGGGCGTTTAAGGCCTTTGACACTGCGTTTTGTGGTGGTTTTGCCCGGCTTGACGGACACCTCGGGATGCTGGGCAATCGAGTAGCGCAAGGGGGCCTTGGCCCAGGCGCCCGCGTACTCTACGCCGATGCGTGGGCTGATCAGAATTTGCTCCGGCGGCAGGGCGGGGGCGTCCAGCCAATGCATGGTAGGGGCGCAGGCATCTGCACCGTTATAAGCTTTGTCTATACCCATCCCTTTGCACAATCGTCCGGGGCCTGACAGGGACGGGCCATCCTCAGGCGACGTCCATTGCGCCGCCCGCAGCAAGACCGCCGTACCATCGCCTTCAACACCGCTGACGATATTCATGCAGTGGTGCAGGCCGTAGATCAAATACACATAGGCGTAGCCTGCCGGGCCGAACATCAGTCGCGTGCGCTCGGTGATACCGCGTCGGCTGTGGGCGGCCTGATCCTGGGGACCCAGATAGGCTTCGGTTTCTACAATGGTGGCGCAGCGCTGCCCGCGCTCGTCATTCAAAACCAGGGTTTTGCCCAGCAATTCCAGGGCAACGTAACGCGGATCACGGGCAAAGAACGCACGTGGCAGGTACAGCGCGGATTCAGTCATTTCCGGGAATCTGCTCCAGCTTGTTCAACCAGGCCTGCTTTTGCTCCTTGGGTAAAAAGGAGGAGCGCAAGCTATTGGCTGCCAGAGTGCGTAAATCGGCCTCCCGCAGATTCAGGGCCTGGGCGGTTTGCAGGTAGTTGTCCAGCAGATAGCCGCCAAAATAGGCTGGGTCGTCCGAGTTCACGCAGACATTCAGGCCGCGATCCAGCAAATGCTTCAGATTGTGCTGGTGCAGGCTATCAAAAACCTTGAGCTTGATGTTGGACAGCGGACAGACCGTCAAGGAAATGGCGTGGTCGGCCAAATACTGCATCAGGGCCGGGTCGTCCTGGCTGCGCACGCCATGGTCGATGCGTTCTACTTTCAGAAGCTGAAGGGCATCGCGTACATAGCTGGCCGGGCCTTCCTCACCCGCGTGGGCGACCAGTCGGAAACCCTGCTCTCGGCAACGGGCATAAACCTTCTCGAATTTGGCGGGCGGGTTGCCCTTTTCCGAGGAGTCCAGGCCAATGGCAATCCACAGGTCGGAATACTGATTGCGCAAGGGCAAGGCGGCTTCCAGGGTGTCAAACGCCTCGGCTTCGCTCAGGTGGCGCAGGAAGCTCAAGATCAGATAGCTGCTGATCCCCAACTCGGATCTGGCCTGGCGGGCGGCGCGGGCAATCCCGGCAAACACGGTTTCCATGGCGATCCCGCGTGCCGTGTGCGTCTGCGGGTCAAACATGATTTCCGTGTGGACAATGCCATCGGCCTGGGCGCGCAGAAAGTAGGCCCAGGTCATGTCAAAGAAATCCTGCTCGGTGATCAGAACCCCCGCCCCGGCGTAGTACAGGTCCAGAAAGGACTGCAAGTCGGTGAACTGATAGGCGGCGTGCAGGCTGGCCTGATCGGGATAGGGCAGCGTAATGTGATTGCGCTGGGCCAGCTTGAAGATCAAGTCCGGTTCCAGCGTGCCTTCGATATGAAGGTGCAGTTCAGCCTTGGGCAGTTGGCGGGTAAATTCGCGTAGGGAAAAGGCGGAATCAGACACGGGGCGCTCCTGGTAGGCAGAATATGCGCCCCATTATACGAAGGCAAAGGCCTGGGGTCAGGCGTCCTTGCCACGCAGGGCGGCAATGGCCAGAAAGAGCCAGGCCAGAATCATGGCTACTCCGCCAATAGGGGTAATCGCGCCCAGCCATTTCACGCCGCTAAGCACCAGAATGTACAGGCTGCCGCTGAAAATCAGTACGCCAGCCAGCATCAGAATTGCGCTGCGCGACTGCCAGGTCGCATTCAATTGCGAGCCCAACGCGGCAATCAGCAGCAAGCCCAGACCATGCAGCAATTGATACAGTACGGCCGTGTGCCAGGTTGCCAATGCCGAAGCGTCAACCATGGCGCGCAGGGCGTGGGCACCAAACGCGCCCAGGCCTACGCCCAAGGCCATAATCAGTGTGCCCAGGCACAGAATGGATCGTGATTTCATGTCGTTCCTTGCAAGTCGCTGCGGTCGCAGCGCGGAGGGAGGCCAGTGCTATTATCGAACAAAAAAATTGGCTTTGTCTGCAAGGAGACAGCATGCAAGAAATAGCTCCGGTCGCCCCTGATGCACAAGACGTTGTGGTGGCCGCGTATCGCTATCAGTCTGGCCAGCCAGCACAGGCTTTGGATATTCATCACCTGCCTGTACACAATCCCTTGAAGGACGGCTTTATCTGGATTGGTTTGAAAGACCCCAGCGAGGCAACCTTGCGCGAAGTAGGGGCGCAACTGGGTCTGCCAGACAATGCCGTTGAAGAATTGATTGCCCCTCATCGTCGTCCCAAATTGCTGGAGTTCAGCAATTGCCTGATTGTGGTGGCGGTAACCTTGGGCCTGAAAGATCTGCGCCCACTTTTTGGTACTACGCAGATTCTGATTGCCCACGGCTTGTTGCTGACGGTGCGGCGTGGTTCCAACAGCAGCTATTTAGAGCTGCGTGCCCGTCTGGAAAGCACACCGGCCTTGCTGGAGCGGGGCAGTGATTTTGTCGCCTCGGAGTTGCTGGATCTGATTGTGGACCAGTACCAGACTTGCCTGGAACAAACCGAAAAAGCTGTAGAAGCCATTGAGCAGCAATTTCTGATTCGGGGCTTCAAGGAAAACGATGTACGGCGTATTTACCGTTTACGGCGCGATTTGCTGCGCGTGTATAACGCGGTAACGCCATTGGCGGAGCTAAGCCGTCGTTTGTCGCGCATCGAGCTGGCGTATGTGGATGCGGAAAGTCGGGCATATTTCGGTGAAGTGGCAGACCGCATTGCCCGCACTTCCGAATTTATTAACAGCCTGCGGCAAGCCCTGGCCTTCGCCTTTGAAGGTGGCTTGATGATAGGGCAGATGCAGCAGACTGACACTACCCGCAAGCTGGCGGCCTGGGCGGCCATTTTGGCCGTGCCGACCGCGGTGGCGGGGATTTACGGCATGAACTTCAAATTCATGCCCGAGCTGGAATGGACGCTGGGCTACCCCCTGGCCTTGGGCCTGATGGGCAGCGTGTGCGGATTTTTGTACTGGAAATTCAAAAAGGCCAAATGGCTCTAGATTAAGAGACGGGGCAAGACGGCCGGAATCAAGGAGGCGAGATGGGTCTGGAACAGCAGTTACAGAATCAGGTGCCGGATTTGATGAATGACGATCTGTTTGGCGAAGATCCGGCTTTACAACATTGGCAAAGCAAGCTGGCCTCCCAGGAGGCCCGGCAAGCGCTGGCGGACTACGGCCAGAAATTGGGCTCTGCCCATTGGCGCGAACAAGGTGCCTTGGCCAATCGCCAGCCGCCGCAATGGCGAGGCTGGTCTGCCCAAGGGCAACGAGTTGATCAGGTGGATTTTCATCCCGCCTGGCATCAATTGATGAGCCTGGGCATGGAGCAGGGCCTGCATATCTGGCCTCATCAGTCCGAACCTGGCCAGCACCTGCAACGAGCCATGGGCTTTTACATGCATGGTCAGATTGAGGCGGGCACCTTGTGTCCCTTGACCATGACGCGCGCCGCTGCGCCCTTATTGCAGGCTGATCCGTTTCAGGAATGGGCGGCCAAGCTGGACATCAATCAGTACGACTCTTCTGATCAGTTGATGACAGAAAAAAGCAGCGTGCTGTTGGGCATGGGCATGACGGAAATGCAGGGCGGCTCTGATCTGCGCGGCTGCACCACTGAAGCGCATCCTCAGGCTCAGGCGTTTCGTCTTTACGGGCACAAATGGTTTTTCTCCGTGCCGCAGGCGGACGGGCATCTGGTACTAGCTCGTGAGCACGAGCAGTTTTCTTGTTTCCTGATGCCGCGCTATACCGAATATGGCTTGAATCGCCGGTATATACGCAGGCTGAAAGACAAATTGGGCAACCGCTCCAACGCCAGTGCCGAAATTGATTTTGATGGTGCGCTGGCCTGGCGCGTGGGCCAAGCCGGTCGCGGTATTGCTCTGCTGGCCGGAATGGCGGCCCGTACCCGTATTGATTGCGTGCTGGGCAGTGCCGCCCTGATGCGGCAGGCTTTGGTGCAGTCCCTGCATTACTGTCAGCACCGACGCTGCTTTGGCAAACAATTGATCGAGCAGCCCTTGATGCAGGCAGTACTGCTGGATATGAGTCTGGAAAGCGAAGCGGCCACCCATCTGGCCCTGTTCCTGGTGGATTTGCAGGAGCGGGCTGATGATCCCGTGGCGCAGGCGGTGCTACGCGTGCTGGCCCCGGCTGCCAAGTTCTGGGTATGTCGTCGGGCCATCGCCCTGTGTGCCGAAGCCATGGAAACCTGGGGCGGCAACGGCTATATCGAGGATGGCCCCATGCCGCGCTTGCTGCGCGAAGCTCCTGTCAATTCGATTTGGGAAGGCTCCGGCAATGTGATGTGCCTGGATGTGCAGCGCGCCTTGAGTCAGGAAGGCGTCCTGGAGGCCTTGCAGGCAGACTTGCGAGCTCGTACCGGGGATGATGCGGAACTGGGTCAGGTTGCACAGGATTTGTTGAGCACGGTTTCCCAGGCCGGAGGCCGTGTCTGGACGCAGAAACTGGCTCTTCTGTACCAAGCCTGCCTGATGCGCCACGTGGCTCCCGATGCCGTCGCGGATCTGTTCGCGACCCATCGTCTGCAACAAGGTCCGGCTACCGTATTCGGGCTGGAAGGTGTGGAGCAAGCTTCCTGGTATTTGCATCGCATCTGGCCCCGCCTGCAGGCGTCTTGACGCAGGCCTGCCTACTAGGGACATTGCTCTGGACAGGCGGTGCGCAGTATCTATAATTTGTTAGCCTAGTTTCTGCTACCCGCCTGGAGTGTTGTCCGCATCATGACTGTGTTTTCCCTGTCCGGCTTTTCTTCTTTGACGCGGCGCACAGCCGTTTGTGCTGGCTTGACGGCTGTGATGGCTGTCGGGGCCTTGCCTGTTCAGGCTCAAGACTTCGAGCTGACAGGGCGGGTGGTGCGGGTGGCCGACGGCGATACGCTGACGATTTTACCCAGCAATAACAGGCAGGTGCGCGTGCGTCTGGCCAGTATTGATGCCCCCGAAACCACCAAAGACAGCCGTCGCCCTGGTCAGCCCTTTGCGGTGGCCTCGCGGCGCTTCTTGTCGGATTTGGTGTCTGGTAAACACTTGACCCTGTCCTGCTATGAGAGCGACCGCCATGGGCGCGCGGTATGCGATGTGCCTTTGGCCGATGGCGAAACCGCCAACCAGAAACTGGTACGGGCTGGAATGGCCATGGCCAATCGTGAAAAACGCGGCCGCTTCCTGCGCGACCCTCGTATTGATCAGCTGGAGCGCGAAGCCAAGGAAGCCGGTGTAGGCATCTGGTCTGAGCCCAATCCTGTTCCGCCATGGAAATGGCGTTATGACTGCTGGCAGCAAGGGCAATGCTAAGCCCTTTGCGGCGGCTCGGACTGGCTCTGTTGTGCGTCGGATTGGCAGCCTGCTCCAAGCCCGTTAACAGCCCTTATCACGAACACAGTGCAGCAGAAAACACGCTGTACAGCGCGTTCACGACCCGTTCTCCCAATCACCTGGACCCAGCCTTGTCCTACTCCGGTGACGAGACGCCGTTTACCTACTCGATTTACGAGCCACTGTACGGCTATCACTATCTGGACCGTCCCTACCGCCTGATTCCCAAGGCGGCGGCCGAGCTGGTAGAGCCTGTATACCTTGATGAGCAGGGTAATCGTTTGCCTGCTGATGTGCCGGGCGAGCAGGTGGCAGTCAGCCGTTACGATATTCCCATCAAGCAAGGCATTCGCTTTCAGCCGCATCCGGCCTTTGCCTTGGATGAACAGGGCGAGTACCGCTATTACCCCATGCGGGCGCCGGACCTGAACGATGCTTTCAGCATTGCCGACTTCGCCCATACCGGCTCGCGCGAGCTGACGGCTCACGATTACGTTTACGCCTTCAAGCGTTTGGCCAGCCCGCGCTTGGCCTCTCCTGTGCTGGGTGTGATGGCCGAGCACATCCGGGGCTTCAAGGAGTTCAGTGAAGAGCTGGCCCGTATCGACAAGCAGGAGCCGCGTCCACAATGGCTGGATTTGCGGCCCTACACCTTGCCGGGTGTGCGAGCGCTGGATAAACACACCTTGCGCATCGAGGTGAATGGCAAGTACCCACAGTTCAAGTACTGGCTGGCCATGACCTTTACCGCGCCCATGGCCTGGGAGGCCGAGCGTTTTTATAGCCAGCCGCGCATGGCGCAGCACAATCTGACACTGGATAGCTGGCCCGTGGGTACAGGCCCATTCATGCTGACGGAATCCCTGACCAATCGTCGTCACGTTCTGAGCCGTAACCCCAATTACCGGGGGGAGCCATACCCTTGTGTGGGCGAGCCCGGCGACCAGGCTGCTGGTTTACTGGAAGATTGCGGCAAACCCATGCCTTTCCTGGATAAAGTGGTGTTCTCTCTGGAAAAAGAGGGCGTCCCCTTGATGGGCAAGTTCCTGCAGGGCTATTACGACATTCCGCAGGTGGAGCGGGGCGAGTACGGTGTCGCCATGACAGTGGCCGCGCAGGACTCGGTCGACAAAGCCAATCTGTATCAGGAGCGCGGCCTGCAATTGCGCACGGCTCCCGAAGCGCAATTGTTTTATATGGGCTTTAACTGGCACGACCCGGTGGTCGGTCAGGGCGACACGCCCGAGCAGTTCGAGAAAAACCGCAAGCTGCGTTTGGCCATCAGCATTGTGTTCGACTGGGAGCAGTACGTTTCCATTTTCATGAACGACCAGGGGGAAGCCGCGCATAGTCCTTTGCCGCCCGGCGTACCGGGTTACCAGCCGCTGCCCCAAGGTGCCAACCCCTACGTCTACACCAAGGACAATGGCGTGGTAAAGCGCCGCAGCTTGGACGAAGCGCGTGATTTGCTGCGACAGGCGGGCTATCCCGATGGACGGGACAGCCGTACCGGCAAGCCCCTGATTCTGTATTACGACTCCATGATGGGTATGGGCTCGGATGCCACGGTGGACTGGATGCGCCGTCAGCTGGCCCAGGTAGGCTTGCAGCTGGAGGTGCGCGCTACCGATTACAACCGCTTTCAGGACAAGATGAAGCGGGGCGCGGCACAGCTATTTCTGTGGGGCTGGGTAGCCGACTACCCGGATGCCGAAAACTTCTTCACCTTGCTGTATGGCCCCCAGGCCAAGAAGGATTTTGGTGGTGAGAACGCCGCCAATTACCAAAGCGCGGAGTTTGATCGCCTGTACGAGCAAATGCGCTTTCTGAACGACGGCCCGGACAAACAGGCGGTGGTGCAGCAGATGATCCATCTGGTCCAGCATGATGCCCCCTGGATGTTTGGCTATGTGCCCAATGCGGGTGGTGCCTACCAAAGCTGGGTGCGCAATGCCAAGCCGTCCATGATGGTGCGCGACAGCATCCAGTATTACCGTATCGACCCCGAACAGCGTGTGGAGCGCATTGATCGCTGGAACCGCCCCGTCTGGTGGCCCGCCATTCCGCTGGGCTTGCTGGCCTTGATTCTGGTGTGGGTGGTGCGCTCGCAGGCTCAGGCGCGTCGTCGCCATGTGGCTCTGCGCAAGGAGAAAGACTGATGTTTTCCTATATGCTGCGGCGCATTCTGTATGGCGTGCTGATTCTGATAGGGGTCAATCTGCTGACCTTTGTGTTGTTCTTTGCCGTGAACACGCCTGACGATATGGCCCGTTTGTCCATTGGTGGGCAGCGCGTCAGCCAGACGGCCATTGAAAACTGGAAGGCAGAGCGCGGTTATAACAAGCCGTTGTTTTATAACGCGCAGGCGGAAGGTTCCAAAACCTTTACCGACACGATTTTCTACGAGCGCTCGGTTCCTTTGTTGCGCCTGGATTTTGGCTTGTCAGACCAGGGGCAGGATATTGCCTATCAGATCAAGCAACGCATGGGGCCCAGTTTGGCGCTGGCCTTGCCCACCTTCTTTTTAGGCTTATGGGTGTGTATCAGTTTTGCCTTGCTGATGGTGTTCTTTCGGGGAACCCGACTGGATTTTTCCGCCGTTGTGCTGTGCGTCGTGTTGATGTCCATTTCGGGCCTGTTCTACATCATTGCCGGGCAATGGCTGTTTGCACGGGTGCTGCGCTGGGTGCCGTTTTCGGGCTGGGTAGAAGGGATGGATAACTGGCGCTTTCTGGTCTTGCCGGTGCTGGTGGGGATTTTGTCGCGTATCGGGGCGGAATCGCGCTTTTATCGCAGCCTGTTTCTGGAAGAGGCCAGCCGTGATTATGTGCGTACGGCGCGCTCCAAGGGGCTGGCGGAATCTACCGTTTTGTTCCGCCATGTCTTGCCCAATGCGCTCTTGCCCATTCTGACGGGTACCGTATCGGCTTTGCCCCTGCTGTTCATGGGCAGCCTGATTTCGGAGTCTTTTTTTGGTATTCCGGGTCTGGGCAGCTTCACCATTGATGCCATCAATGCCCAGGACTTCTCCATTGTGCGTGCCATGGTGTTTTTAGGATCGATGCTTTATATCGCCGGTTTGATTCTGGCCGATATCTCCTACACCCTGGTTGACCCCCGCATTCGTTTTAGTTGAGCCCGCCATGCCACAGTTCGTCTTTCTCTGGACCGATACCTTTGTGCTGGCACTGTTTCTAGCCATGGCGCTCTACACCTGGCGCGTCGTCAAGCGGCCTGCCTTGCGCTCGGCCTGGGCCAGTGTGGCACGTACGCCCTCGGCCATGTGCGCTGCTGTTTTTCTGGTCTTTTTCCTGCTGATCGGTTTACTGGACTCCATTCACTACCGGCCTTTATTGCCGGCTGCCCCTGGGCAGGAAGCCAGCACAGCCAGCTATGCCCCCGTCGCCCGCTCTGCGCTGGATGATATTCTGAAGAAAGCCGGGCTGGCCGAGGTGGAGAAAACCTATTCTGCTCCCTTGGCCCGCTTTCAACTGACCAAAGAAAGCATGCTGATAGATGGCAAGCCCGTGCGGGACTTTCCGCGTCTGGTCAATGCCGGGGTGGGTATGGATACACCTGCCGCGCATAGACACGATATTTTGCAGCTAGGCGCCAAAGGTTTGGCCTGGGGTGTGCTGGGCAGCGTGCTACTGGCTGCTCTGCTGACGCTTTGGGGGCGCAAGCAATCCATGGAGCCGGGTTGGGGCGCGGCTTGGCGTTATTGGTGGCAAGGGCAGGGTTTGGTGAATTGGCGATTGGTCTGGTTCAGTGCCTGCGTGCTGGTGATACTGCTATGCCTGGTACTGAGCCTGAGCGCGAATTACTACGTGCTGGGCACGGATCGCACGGGTAACGACATCATCTGGCAAGCCTTGAAAAGCGTGCGCACGGCTTTGGTGATTGGCACCTTGACCACCTTCGCCATGCTGCCACCTGCCATCATTCTGGGCTTGGCCGCTGGATACTTCCGGGGCTGGGTGGATGATGTCATTCAATATATTTACACCACGCTGACTTCCATCCCTGGCGTGCTGCTGATCGCCGCTTGCGTGTTGATGATGCAGGTCTATATCGACACCCATCCCGACAGCTTCGACACCGTGGCCGCTCGCGCAGATCTGCGCTTGTTCATGCTGTGCCTGATTCTGGGTTTGACCGGCTGGGCGGGCCTGTGTCGCCTGCTGCGGGCCGAGGTGTTGAAGCTGCGCGAGCTGGACTACGTTCAGGCAGCCCAAGCCTTTGGTGTCGGTCATCTGCGCATCATGTTCCGTCACCTGCTGCCTAACGTCATGCACATTGTGCTGATCACCCTGATTCTGGAGTTCTCCGGCCTGGTGCTGTACGAGGCTGTGTTGTCTTATCTGGGTATTGGTGTGGACCCCAGCATGCCATCCTTTGGGCGCATGATTGACGCCGCCCGTAGCGAGCTGTCCCGTGACCCGATCATCTGGTGGGGCCTGGCCGGGGCTTTTGTGATGATGCTGGGTTTGGTTCTGTCTGCGAACATTTTTGCCGATGCGGTGCAAACGGCGTTTGACCCTCGTACTCGTCGCTTCAAGGCTTTGCGAGTACGTCGTCCAGGAGGAGCCAAGGTATGAGCGAGCTTGAAAATGTCTCCGCCGTGAAGCCCGCTGCCACGCCTGCCGTGCTGAATATCGAGGGTCTGGAACTGCGTGTACAGTCCGATGCCGGTGTGCAAAGTGTGGTGCGTAATCTGTCTTTGGCCGTGCAGCGCGGTGAAACCTTTGCCTTGGTGGGGGAGTCCGGCTGCGGCAAAAGCATGACGGCCATGGCGATCCTGCGCCTCTTGCCCGAAGCCGCCTGGATGCAGTCCGGTCAAATTGCCTTGGACGGGTTGGAACTGCCACCTTTGCCCGAGCAGCAAATGCAGGATGTGCGCGGTAAACGCATCAGCGTGATTTTTCAGGAGCCGTCCACCAGCCTGAATCCGGTCATGTCCATTGGCCGGCAGATCAGCGAGGTGATTCGTCGTCATGGTGTGGCTCCTGCGGGGCAGGAAAGGGCAAGGGCCATCAAATGGCTGGAACGTGTCGGCATCCCCGGTGCCGCACAGCGTTACGACGACTTTCCATTCCAGTTCTCCGGCGGCCAGAAGCAACGCATCATGATTGCCATTGCCTTGGCGGCGGAACCTGATTTGCTGGTGGCTGACGAGCCAACCACCGCGCTGGATGTAACGGTTCAGGCGCAGATTCTGCAGTTGTTGGCCGATATACAGAAAGAGATGGGCCTGGCTATCTTGCTGATTACGCACGATTTGCTGCTGGTCAAACAGTATGCCGACTATGTGGCCTTGATGCGGCACGGACAAATAGTGGAAGCCGGGCTGGCAAGCCAGTTCTTTTTACGCCCTAGCCATCCTTATGCTCGTGAATTGCTCAATGCCATTCCCACTTTTGAGAAACGTGGGCGTCCCTTGTCCCGTGCCCCTGCGCCCATTGAAGCAGTCCCCCCGCGCAATAGCGGCAAAGAGCTGGTGCTGGATATTCAGGGCTTGTCTGTTTCCTATAAGCAGGCTGGCTCCTGGTGGCGACGCCTGCCTGTTATTCCCGTGGTCAAAGACTTGAGCCTGCAGCTGTACAAAGGCGAAACCCTGGCTTTGGTCGGCGAGTCGGGCTGCGGTAAAAGCACGGTCGCACGTACTTTGATGCGCTTGCTGGATCATCAGGCTCAGATCAGCGGGCAGGTGCAGATGCAGGGGCAGAACGTCTTGCAAGTGAAAGGCAAGGCCTTGCGGCAATTGCGCTCAAGCTTGCAGATCATTTTTCAGGACCCGTATGGGTCCCTGGACCCACGCATGATGGTGGGCGATATCCTCCTGGAAGGTCTGACGGCGCTGCGTCCCGAGTTGGATGCCAAGGCGCGTCGCAAACGAATTGAAACTTTAGTGGACCAAGTCGGTCTACCCAAGAACGCCCTGGATCGTTACGCGCATGAGTTCTCTGGTGGGCAACGTCAGCGCATCGCCATTGCGCGGGCTTTGGCAGTCGAACCCGCCGTTCTGATTTGCGACGAACCGACCTCGGCCCTGGACGTGTCCGTACAAGCGCAGATTCTGGATTTGATGCGTGAGTTACAAATGGAACTGGGTCTGGCTTATTTGTTCATTACCCATAATTTCGGGGTTGTGGAGTATCTGGCCGATCGAATTGCTATCATGGCCAAGGGACGCATCGTGGAGCAGGGCAGCGCACAGCACGTTCTGTTCCATCCGCAGGAAGAGTTGACGCAGCGTCTACTGGCCGCTGTTCCCCGTTAAGCCGCGCCACATGCCGGACGTGCCATATTTAGTCCGGCACTTCTATGTCACAATACGGCGGTCTGTCCGCCCATTGATAAACACATTATGAGTCTGAAGGTTTTTGATCTTGAATGCGAACACGGCCATGTGTTCGAGGGTTGGTTTAGCTCACGCGAAAGTTACGATGAGCAGATCAGTCGTGGGCTTTTGTGTTGCCCCGTCTGCGACAGCCACGAGGTCAAACGCAAACTTTCGGCTCCACGTATCAATGTAGGTGCGCAGGAAAGCCTTGGCGCTCCTGCCAGTGCTCCAGTTCCGCCTCCCTTGCCTTCAACCATGCCTACCGAAGCGCAAATGCGGGCGATTCAAGGTCAGCTTTTACAAGAGCTGCGTTCGGTGATACGCAAGTCAGACAATGTGGGCACCCAGTTTGCCCAGGAAGCACGCCGCATGCACGAGGGCGACATTGAGCCGCGCGCAATCCGTGGTCAGGCCACGGTGCAGGAGTATCAGGAACTGGCCGACGACGGCATTATTGCCATGCCGATTCCGGACTTTTTGGATGATGACCGCCTGCAGTAAATAACTGCGACATTTCTTTCAGCCTGCGGTGCAAGGTACTGCGATGCAGTCCCAAGGCGCGCGCCGCTTGTGAAATATTTCCCTGATGCTGTTTCAAAGCCTGCTGCACGGCAGCGTATTCCTGTTCCTTCAGGGTTTGTGGCTTGGGGGAGTCAAGGGAGCTGGTTTCCGTACTGCTCCGGACCTCCGGGATGGCAGGCTCTTGGACCAGCACCGGGTGTTCTGCATTCAAGCATGGCAAGGCAGGCAGGTCCTGGGCCAACCAGAGCCGCCCCGGAGAATCTTGCACAATGATTTGCAGCAGCACCGATCGCAACTGGCGGTAATTGCCTGGCCAGTCGTAGTCCTGCAGTATTTGCAGGGCTTCGGGATGTAGCTGGGGCGCAGCTTGGCCTTGTGCCAGAATAGCCAGTTCTTTGGAAATGTAGTCGCCCAGATCGTTGCGTTCCCTAAGGCTGGGGACTGTGCAGATATAGTCTTGCAGTCGGAAGTACAGGTCGGCACGGAAGCGGCCATCACGCACCAGTTTTTCCAGCGGTTGATGGCTGGCGCTGATCAGCTGGAAGTCCAGCCTGTGTGTGCGTTCCGAGCCCAGTGCCTGCACCTCGCGCTCTTGTAGAACCCGTAGCAGACGGCTTTGCAAGCCTACAGGCATATCGCCAATCTCATCCAGAAACAGCACACCGCCATGGGCCTGACGCAATTTGCCTGCATAGCCCTGACGGCGTGCACCTGTAAACGCACCGGCTTCATAACCAAACAGCTCGGCTTCGATCAGGGTTTCGGGCAGGGCGGCGCAGTTAATCGCCACAAAAGGACCGGATTGCGATTTGTGACGACGATGCAGCTCACGCGCCATGCGCTCCTTGCCCGAGCCGCTAGGACCGCTGAGCAAGATGGACAAGCCCATCTGCATGGCGCGCAAAGCCGGCTCCAAAGCTTTTTCCTGTTGAGGGGACAGTTGTGTAGTTTCTGCCGTCTCAGTCCGAGCCTGTACCGCGCGGGCTGGAGCCGGGGTTTTAGCTGCTGTGCTCAGGTGCAGTGTCAGAGGTCGACTCGTGCTTTTCGCCTGTTCCAGTACCGAACTTAAGTCCTGGCCGGGTAGCTCCTGCCAGTCCTGGCGCAACATGCGGGCGGCCAACTCATCGGCCGCCACAATGGTGTCGTCCTCCAGAACCAGTCGACCACTAAAAGCACTATTGAGCAGACTGGGGTCTGTATGCAGATGCAGCAGGCGGCGCGATGGCGTGCACAGTGACTCCAGCATCTGGCGGCTGATCTGGCGGGCGTACAGCTGCGCCAAATCCAGCGCGTAGTGATGTTCCAGCTCCGAAGGGCCGGAAATATCCAGCACTCCAATAATCTGGCCGTAAGGGTCGTAAATGGGGGCGGCATGGCAGCTAAGAATCCGGTTGTCAGGCAGATAGTGCTGGCTGCCGTGAATCTTGATGGGCTGTGCGCAGACCAGAGCTGTACCAATAGCATTGGTGCCGCGATGGTTCTCCGCCCAACTCACACCCGCACGCAAGGCAACCTGTTCGGCCCGCTGCAGAAAGTGTGGGTCCCCCGCCTGTTGCAACACCGTGCCTTGTGCGTCGCACAATAAAACCAGACTGCGATGCGGGTGCACCAGCGCCGCCAGATCCTGTACCGCTGCCGAGGAGTGATGCAACAAGTGATGCTGTTGTTCCAGCAACTGTCGCAGCGCACCTTGGCTCATGTCCCGAGGTTCCGCGCTTAACTCCGACTCCATCGTCTGACAGCGCTCCCAGGACTGACGCCACATGGTTTCGTTGGTCTGCGGGCAAAACGAGTGTAGAGAAGTCATGAGTGTGCTCCGGGAGGGGTGTCGCATTCTGCGACAGTGCTCGCGTTTTGCGACAGTAGTTGTCGCAGCCTGCGACTGGAGGTCGTTCCATTATGGAGGCGGGCGAGCTCAGGATCGAGTCGGGACAATCGCTAGCTAGTTTGGCACGTTATTTGCTTTAGTTAAATCAGGATAAAGGCACCCCTAACCTTTCCCTGCGGTGCACGTCTTGTGGCACCGAACTAAATCAATAAGGAGACATCATGAATCTGTCCGATCTCAAATCCATGGGCCTGGATCTGGAATTCCCTTTCAAATCCCGTTACGACAACTACATTGGTGGACGTTGGGTGCCGCCGGTCGAAGGCGAGTATTTTGATAACGTCTCGCCCGTCACCGGGCAGGTGTTTTGCCAGGTAGCCCGCTCGGGTGCAGCGGACATTGACCTGGCTCTGGACGCCGCGCACAAGGTGCGCCACCAGTGGGCCAATACCCCGCCTGCCGAGCGCTCCGCCGTCTTGCTGCGCATTGCTGACCGTATCGAACAAAACCTGGAACGTCTGGCGGTTGCCGAAACGATCGACAACGGCAAACCCATCCGTGAAACCCGCGCGGCTGACTTGCCTTTGGCCGTCGACCATTTCCGCTACTTTGCCGGTTGCCTGCGCGCCCAAGAGGGCAGCATCTCGGATGTGGACAGTACCACGGTCGCTTACCACTTCCACGAGCCTATCGGCGTGGTCGGCCAGATCATCCCCTGGAACTTCCCGCTGCTGATGGCCGCCTGGAAACTGGCCCCTGCCCTGGCTGCCGGTTGCCCCATCGTCCTGAAGCCCGCCGAGCAAACGCCCGCTTCCATCCTGCTGCTGATGGAAATCATCGGTGACTTGCTGCCCGCTGGCGTACTGAACGTGGTCACCGGCTACGGTAAAGAAGCAGGCCATGCCTTGGCCAACTCCAAGCGCATCGCCAAAATCGCCTTCACTGGCTCCACCCCCGTCGGCCGTGAAATCCTGCACGCCGCAGCCGACCGCCTGATCCCCGCTACGGTAGAGCTGGGCGGCAAGAGCCCCAACATCTTCTTTGAAGACGTGATGCAGGCTGATGATGCCTTCCTGGACAAAGCCCTGGAAGGTTTGAGCATGTTTGCTCTGAACCAGGGCGAGATTTGCACATGTCCATCGCGTATCCTGATTCAGGAATCCATCTACGAGCGCTTTATCGAGCGTGCCGTCGAGCGAGTCAAACGTATCCAGACCGGCAACCCCCTCAACGCCGGGACAATGGTGGGCGCGCAGGTGTCCGAGAAACAGATGGAGCGCATCCTGGGCTACATCAATATCGGTCGGGAAGAGGGCGCACAAGCCTTGACTGGCGGCGAACGCAATCGTCTGGGCCAGGGTCTGGATAATGGCTACTACATCAGTCCTACCATGCTGCTGGGCAAGAACAGCATGCGCACCTTCCAGGAAGAAATCTTTGGACCAGTGGCTGCCGTCACTACCTTCAAGGACGAAGAAGAAGCCATTGCCATCGCCAACGACACCGAGTTTGGCCTGGGCGCTGGTGTCTGGAGCCGCGACGGCTCGCGTGCCTACCGCGTAGGCCGTGGCATCGAAGCTGGCCGCGTCTGGACCAACTGCTATCACCTGTACCCCGCCCACGCCGCCTTCGGTGGCTACAAGCAATCCGGCATCGGCCGCGAAACCCACAAGATGGCCCTCAATAACTACCAGCAAACCAAGTGCCTGCTGGTCAGCTACAGCCCGAACGCCCTGGGTTTCTTCTGATCCTTTGATCTATTCGTAGTGTTGTAAGACCTCCCCCCATGCAATATGGGGGGATGCCCTTCTTGCGCGCTTGCTATGTGTTTATCCCAGAGGGCCGCAAGGAATCTCTTCGATCATCCATAAGGAATACGCACAATGACAGTCTCGGAATTCTTTATCCCATCCCACAATATCCTGGGTCCTGGCGCGCTGGATCAGGCCATGCCGATTGTCGGGAAAATGGGTTTCAAAAAAGCCTTGATCATCACCGATGCCGATTTGGCCAAACTGGGTATGGCCCAATTGGTAGCCGACAAGCTGACCGCACAGGGCATCGACACCGCGATTTTTGATAAGGTGCAGCCCAATCCCACCGTAGGTAACGTCAATGCAGGCCTGGATGCCTTGAAAGCGCACGGCGCAGACCTGATCGTGTCCCTGGGTGGTGGTTCGTCGCATGACTGTGCCAAAGGCGTAGCCCTGGTCGCCAGTAACGGCGGCAAGATTGCGGACTACGAAGGCGTAGATAAATCCGCCAAGCCGCAACTGCCATTGCTGGCTATCAACACCACTGCAGGCACGGCATCGGAAATGACACGCTTCACCATCATCACCGATGAAACCCGCCACGTAAAAATGGCAATCATCGACCGCCACATCACTCCTTTCTTGTCAGTGAACGACTCCGACCTGATGGATGGGATGCCTGCATCCTTAACCGCTGCCACCGGTATGGATGCTCTGACCCATGCAGTCGAAGCCTACGTTTCCACGATCGCCACTCCTATCACCGACGCCTGTGCGGTGAAGGTGGTAGAGCTGATCGCCAAATACCTGCCTGTTGCTGTGCGCGAGCCGCATAACAAAAAAGCCCGTGAACAAATGGCCTATGCGCAGTTCCTGGCAGGGATGGCATTCAATAACGCGTCGCTGGGATATGTTCACGCAATGGCGCACCAACTGGGCGGTTTCTACGACCTGCCGCACGGTGTTTGTAATGCACTTCTATTGCCGCATGTACAGGCTTTCAATATGCAGGTGGCAGGGGAGCGTTTGAATGAAATCGGCAAGCTGCTATCGGATAACAATGCAGATCTGAAAGGCCTGGATGTCATCGCGGCGATTAAAAAGCTGGCCGATATTGTGGGGATTCCGAAGTCGCTGGAAGAACTGGGTGTGAAGCGGGAAGATTTCCCGGTTCTGGCAGATAACGCACTCAAGGATGTCTGTGGTGCGACTAATCCGATTCAGACGGATAAGAAAACGATTATGGGGATTTTTGAGGAGGCGTTTGGGGTGAGGTAGCCGTGAAGGAGGAAGAGCTGATAGCTCTTCCTTTCTTTAGGTTGAATCACGGGGTAGTAGAAAGAGCAGTGACTGCTTTCGACCCATTGCTGCCAGTTAAGCTATTTCAGGCAACTTCCGCTTTCGTAGCCGTTGGTGCCCTTCGCATTCACACGATGGGAGATAGATTTCTGATGCGCAGGAATTGTCTAAAAAAATAGATAGAAGTAATACCTGAGAGAAAACTATTCGGTAAGCGCTGTCGGCTTCAAACCCCTTGCCTGAAGCCATCTTTCAGAGAAAATCGTAGCGCCCATAACTTCGTTGTCGATCCAATTGATCAAGTCTTTGTACAACTGTTGGATCGATTCGAGGTTACTAGGGTGTTTCAGTCGTGGTGTGACCCAGTTGCATAAACGCTCGAGTTGCTCCGAAGTCGCTTCAATCGACACGCCGTTGCCATGCAATGCCCCTCTAAACAAAAAGGGAAGTAGCACATCTGTGTCGCTGGCAGCAACCAATGGAAATAAATTGCGAGCATTCAGCCTAGTATCAGGCGCAAGCACCAATCCAGCAAACCGATCACACAAATATGATTTTACGCGTTGATTGCCAAATGGATGGTTTATCATTTGAGCGAGAGCTTCTGCAAAGGCTGCATCGTCGTATGGATTAACCTTCCCGCTTGCAAAGCGAACCCTAGGAAGATGCCACTCATTTTTGATTTTCCTTTGAATGGTTCGGTTTGACGCTTCATCTGTAGCAACGATATTGCTCGACTTATTAATAATAGTTTTTTCATTGCCCAAAAATTGCAATGACCTATTTGGTTTGTTTAGCCATTCAGAAGCAATCAAGGTTAGTAAATTAAGGTTTCCATTGATTGAAACATCGTGTGGGCCTATTAAGTTTTTATTATTTAGCAGATCATTTTGTCCTAGAATCCATTCCTCTCTCTCGAAAAAAGGTTTCAAGCTTTCGCCATTTTCCCCCCATGGGAGATCGAGCCACTCGCCATCCAAATACTTCGATAGATCAATCCAAGAGCCAGCGAACTTCAGTGCCATCGACTTAAGAAAAAATGAGGTCTCCTTCCGTATATTTTCTTGGAATTCCCAGGGGGTTTCAGACTCAGATTCGTTAAATGCAGATAAATCCTCACGCACTGCAGTCTCTAAGCTTTCCAGAACGGTGGAGTGAAATTTTTCTCTGCCAGCGGCAGAAATCTTGTCACGACTGAAATTAAGCCAGCTCCCTGCAGAACCCGATAGTAAATCTATTTCAATATCAACATTCGGGAAGGAAATGTTTTTTACTTCAAAACTCTGCCCCCGGTAGAATGCCTTAATCTCCCCGAGGGAGTTGCGTCCGATCCGTGGAAAATATCGAATTCTTACTTCGGAACTCTGAGTCTGAACAAAGCGCCAACGGTTTTTTGCTTGATTTAAGCATGCTTCATCCCGCTCTCGATGAAGAGGGTAAGAACCAGATAGAGTTTGTAGCTCACCTTCAATACGAATCATCGAGTTTTCGCCAAATTCACGGACATGGTCGGCCAACTTCGCGACAGCAAAGGGAAAATTTTTATCTAAAACAGGATCGAGCGAATTAAATACTTTGAACAAGATCGAGCCATCATCGCTGAACGGCACAGACCACGTTGTAGGGAACATCTCTCTTTTAAAGCGGAGTTTGATAGTCGTTCCAATTGGCTCTGACACGTTAGGATCAAGCAGCTGTATGACAACTAGCCCCTCACGAGAGCAGGTCGGGCTATACATCGTAATTTCGAGAGTATCGTTCGTGAGCAAACTTTTTGTTTTCAATGAAATTTGATCACAAAGCATAAAGATACTTTGTAAGCCGATGCCAAAGACACCCGATGGCTTCATCCACTCAGGCATGGTATTAATTTCTCGTCGACGAGCCTTATTGCGATGAGATCCGCCTATTTGAAGCATGTGCTGAAGATCATTGAGGCTGATTCCCGTACCAGTATCTTGAATTGTTAAGGTCCAGCATGACATCTCGCCAGCATCGGTAACATCTTCTTCTGACTCGGCCAGTGACACCTTAATCGTTGCATTCGCCAAAAGCCCTTGTACAGCCTCTTCATCTGGAGACTTCCAAGAGTTATTTCCGAGCGTAGCTCGGTGGGTCATCCAGATCCTCAGCAGAGTTGCATCCACTGAGTTTTGAAGCAGCTCCCGAATGCAGGCGTACTCGCTCTCATAAAGATTGTTGCCCTGCAGTAATTCAATGGCCTTCTGCGTATCAAGAGTGAAGGCTGGGCGCTCGCCATTTTTGAGGATCTTAAGATTGCCTGCGAGTCGAACTGAAACCGGCCCCAGCATAGGCAACAAACCTAATTCCCGATTGGGCACGATATCACGCCATCGAGACATCTGCGCCTGCATTTCCTCTTTGAGCCACCCGAACCAACGGAAAGCCTCCAGATAACCGTCGACAGTTTGGCATTCTGCCTCTATTGAAATCCGTTCCTGGTCAATCCGAAGGTGCCGTATTGCAGCATGCTTATCCTCATGTGCCATGCTTAAGGCGGGGCGATCCTCTCCTGCAATACCCTGCATAACGGGACAGAACCTGTTGTCATCGAGATCCAGCAGATCACCAAGACGCAGCAGACATGCCACGAACCGTGGGTGACAGTCATCACGCCCCATGCCCGCTTCGCGGAATGAGAGCCCTTCTGCGCCGACCAGCGTTTCGAACGATGCACCATGCATACTGCAAATTCGACCTAGGACACCAAAAAGACGGGCTGGAATTAATTCTGTTCGTGGCGAACTAAGTCCTACACTGGAATAGGGCGTATTTATTATCTGTTCTGCTCGAGCAGGATGCTTTAGGCGAAACCATTCAGCCATCAGTTCACGAAATCGTGTCACTGAGACTAGAGGGGTTTCATTGAAGAAAATTTGAAATGAACTTGATTTCTCATTGAGAGCGAGTGCAATGGTGTGTAGTTCGTGATGTGGCTGCGACACGAAAGTTTGCAAAAAGCCATCAAAATCCGGATCAGACAGTGCTTCTTCAAAATCTCGCTGCGGAACAACCATTCCGATATCGTGCCAATAGGCGGCCTCTAATAATAACCAAATATCAGTTGCTGTTAGCAACGCTAGATTATTTCCTAGCAAGCGTTCGATATTGACCAGAATTTGCCGACTATGCGATTCGTCATGTCTACTGTAGTGGGGGAAAAGATTGCCAACTGTTTGCAAAGCTTTTGGAATCAATTTTCGATCAAAGTCCCATTGGCTGAACAGCAATTGGAGTGATGAATCGCTCTCTGATTTATTCTTCAAATGCTCGGTTAACAAGTCGGCCATCTGGCAGTCCTCTTATCTTTAAAATTTTCTGTATCAGTCGCAACATCTAGTGGGTCTATGTAACGCTAATGTGCGTATTTCCATGATATATGTGCTTTCGGCCGGAACAATCTTTGCATTTTTGAAGAGGACATTTGCAATCTGCCTGACCTTCCATTTGCGGCCACTCATTGGACGACAGCTTCTGGTCGATTGCGGACTGTTGTGAAGTATATGTCTACCGCTCGGAACTAACCGTTCACCTCATCCCCGGCATAGCACAAGAATGCCCTCCATCCACCGGCAGACAAACCCCGGTAATAAACCCCGCCGCATCCGAAGCCAAAAACACCGCTGCATTCGCAATATCCCACGGTGTTCCCGTCCTCTTCATCGGCACCGCATTAGCCCGCTGCTCCTTGATATGTTCAATCGAGTCATACTGAGCAGCAATCTGCTGATAAACCAGCGGCGTATCAATCACCCCTGGCAAAATGGCATTCGCCCTGATTCCTTTATCAGCAAACTCCAATGCCGTAGCAACAGTAGCCTGATTCAGCGCAGCCTTAGACGCGTAATAGGCGAAGTAAGAGTAGCCACTCCAACGGATTGAAGCCAGGGAAGATATATTAGTAATCACTCCCGAACCTTGTTTCAGAAAGTGCGGTAATACTGCGCGAGTGGTGCGAAGAATAGAGCCGACGTTAATATCCATGGTCCGCTGAAAAAGTGCATCGTCTATATCTAGTGGGCCACCAGCGGGTGCAATGCCCACGTTGTTATGCAGGACATCGATTTTTCCGAAATGCTCTATAGCTAAGGCCACTGTTTTTTCTACTATCTCGGTATCACAAACATCTGCCTCCAAAGCCAGCGCTTCCCCGCCTTCCCCAAGAATATGATCCGCGCTGCGTTTAGCCGCTGCCAAATCCTTATCCACGCAAACCACCTGTGCCCCGGCCCTGGCATAAGCCACCGCCGCCGCTTTCCCGTTATTCCAATCCTCTAAAGGCGCGCCCGCCCCAAAAACCAATACGGTTTTGCCTTGCAAGCTTTGCGTAAAAACGGCGGGGTTGTGCTGCTGTGTCATAGCCATATCTCTTACAGAAAACCAATCGAAATCCAGGGGAAGGCGACTACAAAGACCAGGCCAATCAGCAGGGCCAGCATATAGCCCCAGATCGGTCGGATGCCTTCATCCGGGTTGACGCGGGCGATGGCGCAGGCGGTGTAGTAACCGACGCCGAAGGGTGGCGCGAACAGGCCCAGACCCATGGAAAGAATCACGATCATGGCGTAGTGCACGTCATGCACTTCCATGACTCGGGCGATGGGAAACAGCAGCGGGCCAAAGAGCACGATGGCGGGGATGCCTTCGAGCAGGCTGCCCAGGATGATGAAGGCAATTACCGACACGATCAGGAAGCCCATGCGACCACCGGGCAGGGTTTGCATGAACTGGGCCAGCTCGCGGGAGAAGCCGGATTGGGTCAAGGCCCAGGCCATGCCGGACGCTGCACCGATGATGATCAGGATGGCTCCCGACAGCACAGCGGTATCTACCAGCATGGGGTAGAGCTTGCGCCAGTCGAATTGGCGGTAAATGACCAGGCCCGCGATCATGGCGTAGACGATGCCGATGGTGGAGACTTCGGTTGCCGTGGCCACGCCTTTAACAACGGCAGCGCGGATGACGAAGGGCAGGGCCAGTGCAGGCAGGGCGATCAGAAAGAGCTTCAGGGCTTCTTTGGCGGGTGTGCGCTGAATGTTGGACAAGTCTTCGTGGCGATTGCGCCAGCCTACGACTACACACAGACCGATGCCCAGCACCAAGGCGGGCAACATACCGCCGGTAAACAGGGCGGCAATAGAGACACTGGCAACCGAGCCAATCGTGATCAGCACAATGGAAGGTGGGATGGTTTCTGTTTGCGCGCCAGTTGCGGATAGCAGGGCGACCAGTTCGCCTTCCTTGGCGCCGCGCTTGGTCATTTCCGGGAACAGCGCGGGTGCGATGGCGGCCATATCAGCCGCTTTGGAGCCGGAGATGCCGGACACCAGATACATGGCACCAATCAGCACATAAGACAGGCCACCTTTTACATGACCTAACAGGCTGGCCAGAAACTGCACCATGGCACGTGCCATGCCGGTCATCTCCAGCAGCAGGCCCAGGAAAATAAAGGTGGGGATGGCCAGCAGCATCAGATGCGACATGCCCTCGTCCATGCGACCAACCAGGGTCATGACGGGAACGCGGGTGGTCAGGGCCAGATAGCCCAGTGTGGCCAGGGCAAAGGTAAAGGCAATAGGTACACTGGTCAGGACGCTGACGCCCACAATCAGTACAAAGAAGATCACCAGGTTCAGGTAGCCCAGCCCTTGCAGGTAAGGCTTGATCAGCCAGACCACTAAAGCCAGAGCCAATACGCTCAAGACAGCCCAAATGGCTTTAGGCTGGCGTATTACTTCCGCCATCTTACCCAGACCAAAGATCAGCGCCAGCCCGAAACCGACCGGCAAGGCCGAGGCACGCCAGGCGTTGGAGATTTCCAGGGCAGAGGTGGTGATGAAGGCCTCTTCCATCGCAAAATCAATCGCCGGGTACAGGATCAGGGCGAAGAACAGTGTGGTGGCGGTGATAGCAAAAGCGGTAAAGAAGGGCTCCCATTCACTGCCCAGGCGCGAAACCACGGCGGTCATGCGCATATGGGAAAAGCGATAGGTGGCCAGGGCGGCCCCAAAGGTGGTCAGCCACAGGAAGAGAATGCCGCCCAGCTCGTCGGACCAGGTCAGTGGTGCGTGCAATACATAGCGCGACACCACGCCCGAGAGCAAGAGAACAATGACTAAGGCCAGCAGAATCGCACTGATAAAGGCCGTCGCTTTAAACAAGCAAGTTTCAAATTTCTGCCACAGCGGTGGCTGTTCCTGTATCTGCAGGTTCTGACTGTCATTTGTCATTGTGCTGTTCCCCTGGCTTATAAACTACCGACGACGGATTCCAATTGCTCCCAACCTGCTGCCGGGAACTTCTTCTTCCATTCGGCATAGAAACCGGCATCAATCAGACGCTGCTTGAAGGCGGCGGTATCGGCCTGGACGAATTGCATGCCTTTGCTTTCCAGATCGCTTTGCAATTGCTCGGATAGGGCCAGCAAGTCGGCACGTTCCTGTACGGCGCTCTGGTTCAGGTTCTTGCGCACAATTTCCTGAATGTCCTCGGGCAGGCCGTCGAAGTTGCGGCGGTTGGCCAGCAGCCAGAAACCATCCCACATATGGTTGGTCATGGCGCAGTACTGCTGCACTTCGTACAGCTTCAGGGTGGAAATCACGGCCAGCGGGTTTTCCTGGGCATCGACAATCTTGGTCTGCAAGGAGGAGTACAGCTCGTTGGCGTTGATGGTGGCCGGAGCAGCACCCAAGGAGCTGAACAGCGAGGTCCACATGGAGGAGGGCGGAACGCGAATCTTCATGCCGCTGATGTCAGCCGGAGTGGCGGCGGCGCGGCCCGAGCTGGTGATCTGGCGATAGCCGTTGTCCCAGATTTGTTCAAAGGCAAACAGGGAGCGGGTTTTGGCGATCTCGGCACGAATGAACTCGCCCAGACCGCCATCCATGGCTTTCCAGACCTGGTCGTAATCTTTGAACGCAAAGCCCAGGCCGCTGATGGCGCTGGAGGGAACCAGGGTAGAGAGCACCACACCGGACAAGCACAGGAAATCAATAGCGCCCGAGCGGATCTGGCTCATCACATCGGTCTGCGAACCCAATTGGTCCGAGGGGAAGATGCGCAGGTCAAAGCGCCCATTCGTTTGTTCCCGAATGCGGTCTGCGGCTTCAACCATGCGGACATGTAAGGGGTGATGGGTGGGCACGCTGTGCGCAATGCGATACTCGAATTCGGCAGCTTGAGCAGATTTGGAAAAGCTCAATGCCCAGGGCAGGGTGCTGCTGGCAGCAACTGTTTTCAGAAATGTGCGACGCTTCATTTTTTAATCTCCTGTGGGGTCCATTTAATGGACCTATAGATTTATGTAAGCTGACCTGCTGCATTACAAGACAGGCCTGAAATTAGGACAACCTAGTATTTTTACCTACAGGATTTACGTAAATATTTAATATACTGCCCAAAATACTTCGCTAAAGGGCGGTTCACGTATTCCAATCTGAATCACTAAGTGGTCCAATATGCGGACCTATATTATCAAGAGTGTGAAAATGGATTCCAAAGAGAGCCCAGAGTCGATTTCTTCCAGCCAAACCCTGGATAGGGCCGTGCAAGTCATGCAGGTGGTCGTAGGCCTGCGTAACCAGGGCATAGGCTTGAGTGATGTCGTGAAAAAGGTTGAGCTGACCAAGCCCACCACCCGTCGCCTGTTATTGGCTTTGATGGGCAATGGCTTGATTGAGCAGGACCAGGTATCGCGCAAATATTTTCCCGGCCCCGAGCTGTATTCCTTGGGGTTGATGGCAGCGCATCGTTTTGGCATTCAGCGCATTGCCGAACGCAGCTTGGCGCGTATTGCCAAGGTGTCGGGCGACAGCGCGCTGCTCAGCGTGCAGCGCGGCTATGAAACCGTCTGTCTGGCTCGCGAGGAAGGGCATCATCCCTTGCGCTCGCATGTGTTGCAGCCGGGGGATCGCCACCCCTTGGGTTGTGGCGCCAGTGGGATTGCATTTCTGGCGGCCATGACGGATGAGCAGATTGGCGAAGCGCTGGAGGCCAATGCCGAGCGCCTGCGCCAGTACCCCCAGTTGAGCACCGACATTCTGTGGGATCTGGTGGCCGAGACGCGTGAGCAAGGCTATGCCTTTAACCGTGGTTTTATTTTTGAAGGTTCCTGGGGGGTGGCGGTTTGCGTTTCTCATCCCACCAGTGGCATGCCGGCTTCTCTGGCCATCGCCAGTGTAGAGAGCCGCTTGCGCAACAAGCGACATGAGGAGCTGGTGGCGCTTTTGTTGGAAGAGAAGGCGTACATCGAGTCTTTGAAGATTGGGGAACAAGTTACGGGCCCTTGAGCAGCTATTTCAGCTTTTCAGGGGCGAGCGATTCATTGATCAAATTTCTACGTTCAAGGAAAACTATGTCTGGACACGCATGTATTGTGGGATGGGCACATACCCCGTTTGGAAAGCTGGATAACATCGACATTGAAGAATTGATTCAAGCCGTGGTCAGGGATTCGATTGCGCATGCCGGCATACAGGCTAGCGACATCGATTTTGCGGCCGTGGGTGTCTATAACAATGGCTTGAATCCCCAAGGGTTCGAGGCCGGATTGCTGTCCCTGCATCAGCCTGATCTGCGTTTCACACCTGCCGTGCACGTAGAAAATGCGTGCGCCACGGGTAGTGCCGCTATTCATAGCGTGATGGATGCGATTGAAAGCGGCCGTGCCCGCATTGGTATTGCTGTCGGTGCGGAAAAAATGACGGGCGTGCCTCCTGGCCGTATTCCTGAAATTCTCAGCTCCGGCTGCTATCGCAAGGAAGAGGACAATCCGCTGGGCTTTGCGGGGATTTTTGGTCAGATCACCCAGGCTTACTTTAATCGTTATGGCGACCAGAGCCACTCTTTGGCGCAGATTGCGGCCAAGAATCACGTGAATGCCCTGGCCAATCCTTACGCCCATGTGCGCCGTGATCTGGGCCTGGAGTTCTGCGATCAGGTTTCGGAAAAGAACCCTCTGGTGGCCGGCCCGCTGCGCCGCACCGACTGCTCCATGGTGTCCGACGGGGCTGCCGCGCTGATTCTGGCCGATGAAGAAACCGCCCGTGCCTTGCGCCGCGCGATTCGCTTCCGCTCCCGAGTGCAGGTCAATGATTTCATGCCTCTGTCGCGCCGCGACCCGATTGCGTTTGAAGGGGCGCATCGTGCCTGGCAGCAGGCTCTGTCCAAAGCCGGTGTAGGCATTCTGGATCTGGATCTGGTGGAAACGCACGACTGTTTTACTACCGCCGAAATGCTGGAGTACGAAGCCATGGGTCTGGCTCCGCGTGGCGAGGGCTGGAAGGTAATTCTGGAAGGTCGCACCCGTAAGGATGGTCAGTTGCCGGTGAACGTCTCCGGTGGCCTGAAAGCTCGCGGTCACCCTCTGGGCGCAACCGGTGTTTCCATGCACGTGATGGCCGCCATGCAGCTGGCTCAGGAAGCGGGTGACATGCAGTTGCCGCAGGCGGAACTGGCCGGCATCTTCAATATGGGTGGTGCGGCTGTGGCTAACTATGTGTCGATTCTGGAACGCTTGAAATGATGACAAATGCCGTGGTACAGCCCATGTCGAATCGGGCCATGAACTTGTCGCACCTGTTGACCCAGAATGCGCGTCGTCTGCCGGATCAGCCCGCGTTGATCTGGGGTGAGGAAAGCTGGAGCTGGAAGGAGCTGGATGCCCAGGTGTCAGCTTTAGCGGCGGGCCTGAAAGCCCGTGGCGTGCAGGCTGGCAGTGCGATTCTGGTGCACTCCAAAAACAGCAACGAGATGTTCCTCTCCATGTTCGCTGCTTTCCGTCTGGGGGCGATCTGGGTGCCGACCAACTTCCGCGTCAAGCCCGAAGAGTTGCTGCATATGGTGGAGGTGTCTGGCAGCACGGTATTCCTGTGCCAGACGGACTTCCCTGAACATGCGGAAACCGTCACCCAGCATTTCCCGCAGATGGACTTGCTGTGGTTGCGCGGTACACCAGCACCAGCCGATTCGCGCCCCTTGGTGGCAGATCTGTTAAGGGATCATGCGGGTGCCGTTACGCCGAATGCCGATGTATTTTCCCACTCACCTTGCTGGCTGCTGTTTACCTCCGGTACGACGGGCAAGCCTAAGGCTGCTGTGTTGACGCACGGGCAAATGGCCTTTGTCCTGACCAATCATCTGGCTGATCTCTTGCCTGGTACTCGCAGCGAAGATGGTGGTCTGGTGCTGGCTCCCTTGTCGCATGGTGCAGGTGTGCATCAGTTGAATCTGGTGTTGCGTGGCGCAAAAACCGTGCTCTTGCCGGGCGACAGCTTCAGTACCGAACAAGCCTTTGCCTTGATCGAAAAGTACAAGCTCAGCACCTTGTTCACAGTACCGACGATTTTGAAGTTGCTGGCCGAGTGCCCGCATATCGATCAGTACGATCACTCCAGCCTGCGTCATGTGATCTATGCCGGTGCACCCATGTACGAGGCGGATTTGCGTCTGGCGCTGGAGAAGTTCGGTCCGGTGCTGGTGCAGTACTACGGCCTGGGCGAGGTGACGGGCAATATCACCGTGCTGCCGTCTTTTGATCATCAAGATGCCGATGGTCGTATCAGCCATCCCGCCAGTTGTGGCTACGAGCGTGCGGGCATGCAGGTGTCCATTCAGGACGAACAAGGTCGGGAAGTGGCGTATGGCGAAACTGGCGAGGTCTGCGTAATTGGCCCAGCCGTGTTTGCGGGCTACTACAACAATCCCAAGGCCAATGCCGAGTCCTTCCGCAATGGCTGGTTTCGCACGGGCGATATCGGTCATATGGACGAGCGTGGCTATGTGTACCTGACCGGGCGTGCTTCCGATATGTACATCTCGGGTGGCTCCAATATTTACCCGCGCGAGATTGAGGAATACATCCTGCTGCACGGTGCAATTACTGAAGTGGCGGTGGTGGGTGTGCCGGATCGTCAGTGGGGTGAAGTCGGAGTGGCAGTGTGTGTCTTGAAAGAAGGGGTCGCCTTGACGGAGACTGAGCTGCGCAGCTGGCTGAGCGAGCGCATCGCTCGCTACAAAATGCCCAAGTACATCCAGTTCTGGGATTCCCTGCCCAAGTCCGGTTACGGCAAGGTGCCCAAGCGCATGGTGAAAGATGAGCTGATGAAATGTCTGCCTCAGTTGGCGCAGGAGGCACCATGTTAAGAGAGGTCAAGCATCCTGGCGTTCAGCGGGCTCAGCCTTATATGCTGGCCCCTTGCCAGACGGAAAGTCATACCCATACCTTGCGGGCCGGGCATTCCTTGCTGGATGCCTTTCGCCTGGCGGGGGAGGCGCATGATCTGTACAGCGCGGTCGGGCGTTTCAAAGGCGGGCAGTTTGCGGACCTGCATTATGTGATGCCGGCGCTGTCTTCCTCGCCCGATCATTCGGTGTACTACAGCCAGCTTTATACACACCCCGGTCCGGTTCAGATTGAGCAGGCCAGTGTGACTCTGGGGCGCAAACCAGATGGCCAGTTATGGCTGCACTGTCATGCCGCCTGGCGTGACTCTGAAGGACAGTTGCAGGCCGGGCATATTCTCCCGGACCAAACGATTTTGGGTGGTTCGCCGGAGCTGGATATTAGCTATGTCCGCGGCGCAGCCTTTGAGACGCTGCCTTGCCCGGAAACGAATTTCAGCTTGTTCACGCCTGTCGCCAGACCCGAGCACTTGTCAGTCCAGGCTCAGCCTGAAAGCCCGAAAAGCTGGATTGTGACCTTGGCCCCGAACCAGAATATCTCGGCTGTCTTGCGGGCTATCTGTCAGGAGCTGGGCCTGACGCGTGCCGTCATCCGCGGTGGTGTCGGGAGTTTGGTCGGGGCGATCCTGGAGCCTGAGATCGTTGTCGAACCTTTCGTCACTGAGGTGCTGATTGAGGAAGGGCGGATTGACCTGAGCCTGCCCGCCGAGCAACAAGTGCAACTGGACGTGATCATTATTGATTATCAGCATGGCGTGCATCGTGGTCGTTTGAAACCGGAGGTGAACTCTGTGCTGGTGACTTTTGAAATGGTTCTGGAGGCAGCCTGATGCAACATTCCTGGATGGTAGTGACGGGGGCGGCTTCCGGTATTGGGCTGGCAACCGTTGAGCTGTTGCTGGAGCAGGGCGCGTATGTGCTGGCTCTGGATAATAATGTCGAGAAACTGGCCGCTTTGACGGAGCAGTTCAAGCACTATGGTGATCATCTGGCCGCCGAGCTGCTGGATATTACCGACGAAGCGCGTATTGCTCCTTTGCTGAAGCGCTATCACTCCCAACGTCCTGTAGGCGGCTTGGTGAATTCTGCCGGGTTTGGACGTGATGTGACGTTTCTGGAAACGGACTCTGCCTTGCTACGGGCAACCTTCGAGGTCAATGTGCTGGCGGCTTTCAGCATCAGCCGGGAAGCGGCCTTGTTGATGCGCGAGTACAAGCAGGGCGCGATTGTACATATTTCCTCGGTGTCGGGTCTGCTTGGTAATCGTGGGCGTGCCGCCTATGGCATTACCAAGGCGGGTTTGATCAACCTGACGCAGGTCATGGCCAATGAGCTGGCCCAGGAAGGCATACGGGTGAATTGTGTGTGTCCTGGTCCGATCATGACGCCATTGGCCATGCAGGTGCACACGGAGCAGGTGCAGGAAACCTGGAAATCTGCCGTGCCCATGCATCGCTATGGCACGCCGCGTGAGGTAGCGCAGGCGATCTGCTTTTTGCTGGATACCGAAAAAACAGCCTATATGACCGGGCAGATCATCAGCGTGGACGGTGGTTTTGTGAATACCGGCCTGCTGGCCTGAGGATGATGTGGTGATTCGAGCAGGCAGGAAAAAGGGGCTGTAAAAACAGCCCCTTTTTTTGCGCGTACCGCACTGGACGGTACGACGTCTTTCTTACATCACGCGGCTGCGGTATTCGCCAGTGCGGGTGTCGATTTCGATCTTGTCACCGATGTTGCAGAACAAAGGCACGCTGATTTCGGTGCCCGTGTTGATCTTGGCAGGCTTCAGCACTTTACCGGAGGTATCGCCTTTCACGGCAGGTTCGGTGTAGGTGATTTCGCGCACGATGATGGTGGGCAGTTCAACCGAAATAGCACGGCCTTCGTAGAAAACGGCCTCAACGGACATGTTTTCTTCCAGGTAATCCAGGGCGTCGCCCATGCTTTCAGCTTCGATTTCGTACTGGTTGTACTCTTCGTCCATGAAGACGTACATGGGGTCAGCAAAGTAGGAGTAAGTGCATTCGCGCTTTTCCAGCTGGACCACTTCAAATTTTTCGTCAGCTTTGTGCACGGCTTCGCTGTTCGAGCCGGTCAGCAGGTTCTTGAACTTCAATTTGACAACGGCGGAGTTGCGACCGGATTTGTTGTATTCCGTTTTCTGAACGACCAGAGGGTCGCCATTAACCATCGCGACGTTACCAACGCGCAGTTCTTGTGCGGTTTTCATTAAAAAAACTCCGAATGGGACAGGCTCCGCCAAACGCAGTGTCAGGGAGCTTTTAAGAGGTAATCCGTTATTTTAGCGTTTTCGGGCGACTTGGGTGTAAAAACTCAGCAAACTGCTGGCCAAATCGGCTTGTTCGGCCAGTTTTCCACTATAAGCACGGGCTTCTTGTTGCCATAGACGCAACACCTTGGAGTCCAGGCAGCGGCTCAAGGCAGTGACGGCACCGGCCTGATCGGCACTGCTCCAGGCCAGATGCAGGGCTTGAACCGGCTCGGGCAAATTGCTGGTATCCAGCCAGGCTTGCAGCTTGTCCAGATGGGCCTGTTCTTCCTGTACGTAAGGCTGCCACAGCATGGGCTGAGCGGCCCAGATGGCGCGTACCAGGGAGTCCTCGCCACGCACAATATTCAGCGCGCTACGCCAGAGCAGGGCATCAAAATCGGCCTGATTCACAGCGGGGATGCGCTGAACTTGCAAGTGGCCTTGCTCCAGATCCGGGATACCTTGGGCAACAGACTCGGGCACCAGCAGCAGGGTTTTCTGCTTTAGCGTGGATAGCACTTCGGGCAGGGCCAGGACGGGCGCATCGGGATAGCAGAACAGGAACATTTGCTGCATCTCGCCCTGGAGCAGAGCTTGAATGTGCTCCTGCGCCACGCCCAGACGACTCAGCATGGCCTGGTAGGCGACATCGTCCTGTTGAAAGGCATCGCGACGGGCCAGCAGATCGCTTTCACGCAGCAGCCCCCCTGTTTGCGGGACAAAGCCGGGAAAGAAAAAATATTTGTTCGCACCACCGGCTTGTGGGGAGGGCAGGCCGTGGCAGCCCTGTACCCAGGGTTCGGCGCTCAGGTAATCCAGATTGATCCACACATGGCTATCTGCCGTCAGTTGCCGTGTCATGGCTTCGGGCGGTTCGCAGGCAAAGGCCTCGATCACGAAGGGATGTGCTACGGGGTAATCTTGGCGCGCGTTGTGCCAATGCTCAATATCTACGCCCTGCAGTTGCTGGCTTTGCCGTTCGCTTTGAATTTCGGACTGGATACGGCTGAAGCTGTGCAGATCATCTACCCACAGGCGTAGCTGGGCGACCTCGGGTTTGGCCGCCAACTGACGGGCCAGCCGCCAGCACACGCCTATATCCCCCAGATTGTCGATAACACGGCAAAACAGGTCTATGGATACAGGTTGGGAAGCAGTAGCGGTGTTCAATTTAGTGCAGCTGTACGGGGTCCAGATCGATTTCGTCCGGCAGTTCCGGGTGCTGCATCTCGCCGTTGATGTCCGGGAAGAAGGGCGCGTTGCAATCGTCGCAGGTCTCGGTGGAGTGCAGGCCGGGCAGGCGCTGAATCTGGACCAGACCCAGGGTGCTGAGCAGGGCGGCAATCACGTCCGGAATGTCGATATGGTCGTCGCTGTGGAAAGAGGACTCGGCCTCTTCCTGGCTCAATACAGGCCAGATACAGCCATAAATCACGGTGGGCGAGGAAATGGTGCTAAAGCCCACGCGATATTCTTCGACTTGTTCTTCACCGCAAGCAACGATGACCGCACGCAAATGGTCGGGCGAGAGCTTCACGGCTGTTTGCAGCCAGGTGATACCGGCCTTCAGGGCCAGTGGGCGAATCTCGCGGTCCGACTCGCGGTTATTGACGTAATAAGCGTTGGGAGCCAGAAACTGCAGCTGGCAGCCGGTAAACAACGGCGTGACGATGGCGGAGTAACGCTCCACCCATTGCTCTACCCAGCGCAGGTGGTCGGCTTGCAGATTGTCGCTGGATTGTTGCCAGCGAAACAGGGGCTGACCGACCGGAGCCATAACCACACCAATCAGAAAGCGGGCGTCGGCCAACAGGCTGCTGGCTTCTTCGGGTTTGTTCAGTGGAGCAGGCTCCTGGCTGCGGCCCAGAGCTTGCGCAGTCAGGCTGCGCGTCCAGGCGTAAGCCTGCTGGTAGGTCTGCGGCATCTCGTCGTAATTGACCAGATTGGGCAGCAGGGCGCACATTGTGCCTTCGGCCAGAACCGTGGCGCGCAAGGCCTCTTCCAGTTCCTTGTGTTGCTGGGGTTTCAATACTCCCTGGGGCAGTTGATAGCGTGTCCAGGCGGTCAGCGGGGCCGAAAACAGCAGGGCGTCGTACAGCACACCGTCATGCTCGATTTGCTGACATTCGGCGTGGGACTCGGCCAGTTCCATCAGGATTTCGTAATGCTGGTTTTGTTGCTGGCTGCCCAGCAGTTCCAGTGTCTGTTCAACCGCTGTATTGCGGCGCCCGCTATAGAGCTTGTCCAGCAATTGAGCGGTCAGCCCTTGCCAATAGCGATCTTCGATCTGCGAGCCGGAACGTACCAGTGCGTCGGTGTAATTGATCAGACGCTGGATTTCTTTGGGTTGTTGGGCGAGCAGTTTGGAATTGAGTTGCGACATGGACATACAAAACCGAGAGAGGGACAAGCTAGTTTACCCTTTGCCACGACCGGGGTGTGTGAATGAGGGTAGCCCCTAGGGGATGGCTGGTAGAGTTCTGGTGCTTGCAAAATAGAGGCTGGCGATAATTTGTGACTTATCAGGCATGTACGCGAGGTGCCGCCTCCATGCACCCGGCGCCTCCCCTGTGATAGCGGGGGAGGCGCCGGGCCCGGTCCGATGTTGGCAGGTTGCGATCAGTACAACACGCTAGGTAGCCACAGGCCGATGCCAGGGAACAGGTACAGGATGATGATCGCCAGGATCTGGATACCCATGAAGGGCATCATGCCCAGGAAAATCTGGTTCAGGGTGACATGGGGTGGCGAGACGCCCTTCAGGTAGAAAGCCGACATGGCAACCGGTGGTGACAGGAATGCGGTTTGCAGGTTCAGGGCGACGAGCAGGCCGAAGAACAGGGGGTCGATCTGATAGTGCGCCAGCAGTGGCAGGAAGATGGGCATGAAGATGATGATGATCTCTGTCCATTCCAGCGGCCAACCCAGCAGGAAAATAACGATCTGCGCCAGGATCATGAACTGAATGGGGGTCAGATCCATGGACAGCACCCAGCCATTGATCAGTTCCTGACCACCCAGCAGGGCGAAGGCGGCCGAGAAAATACTGGAACCGACGAACAGCCAGCAGACCATGGCACTGGTCTTGGCGCTGAGGTACACCGATTCGCGCACCATGGAGAAATTCAAGCGGCGATAGGCGAAGGCCAGCAGGATGCCGCCCAAGGCACCCAAGGCCGCCGCCTCGGTGGGAGTGCACAGGCCAACGATAATACTGCCCAGTACGGCAAGGATCAGCATGGTCAGCGGAAAGAAGGAACTGAGCAGCATCTTGAAGATTTCCAGCCGTGCGAAGTTCAGCATGGCGTAGTAGCACAACAAGGCCAGACTGCCCACGATCAGAAAGATCCAGAATGTCATTGGCGCGGCTTGGCGCTCTGCCGTAGTGGTTTCTTCGGCTGCCTCTGCTGCAGCTGCGGGAGCTTCTGCGCCCGGTTCGCTGGCACCCAGCGCCACGAGTGGCTCGCTGCCTTCAGGTTCGGATAAACCGCCAGCACCCGGAGGTTCTGCCAGCCCACCGCCACTGTAGTCACTGTCGAAGTTATTGAAACCGCCGCCCATTTCCTGCAGCTCGTAGTGCTCGGCTACTTTGGGTGCAGTGACCGACTGGTAGCTAAAGCCCATGACAGCGATGAAGATCACAGCGGGCAGCAAGGCCACGGCCAGATTCTTGACCAGCAGCTTCATGGGCACGTCGACGTTGCGAGGCCCCTTCATGGCGTTGATCAGGCCGGGTACAGCACGGTCTGTAATGGTCTCCTTGATGGTTTGTGCGAAGGCTGGCAGAGGCACGATCCGGTCTTCCGCGGAAAGCGGAGGCGCGACACTGGGCTTGAGCTTGGCCAGAATGATGACGTACACCACGTACAGGACGGCCAGCATCAGGCCGGGGAAGAAGGCCCCGGCATACAGTTTCACGACCGAGACACCCGCGACGGCGCCGTACAGGATCAGGAGTACGGAGGGGGGCAGCAAAATGCCCAGGCAGCCCCCAGCGGTAATGGAGCCAGCCGTTAGCTGCACGCTGTAACCCGCTCGCAGCATGGCGGGCATGGCCAGTAGCCCCATCAGAGTCACCACTGCCCCCACAATGCCCGTGGCCGTGGCAAAGATGGCACAGGTGGCAATGGTGGCTACAGCCAGCGAACCTGGAATTCGTGCCATGGCCAGGTGCATGCCCTGGAACAGGCTCTGGATCAGGTTGGCGCGTTCAACCAGGTAACCCATGAAGATGAACAGAGGCACCGCAATCAGCACGTCGTTGGTCATGACGGCGTAGGTGCGCAGAACCATCAGGTCCAGGGTCTGCTGGATTGCTTGCTGCGTGCCCATGTCGCGATAGGCCAGCCAGGTAAAGATCACCCCCATCCCCATCAGGGTGAAGGCAGTGGGAAAGCCCAGCATGATGGTGACGACAATCAGGGCCAGCATGAGCAGGCCCAAATGGCCGTTGCTCATGTCTGCTGGCGCTGGCATGAAGATGGCAATGCTCAGGACAATGCCGATCAGTATGGTGAGCCCGAACCAGATTTCTTTTCTCATGTTGGACTCCCTTTCTTGCCGTCGCCTGTGACAAAGGCATCCAGTTTCTCAATGTCATCGCTTTTGACGTCCACCATATCCATGAGCTTGTCGACATCGACTTCCTCAACGTCCTTGTCGCGCGAAGGCCATTTTCCGTTTCGCAGGCAGCGTACGCAGTACACCATTTCCACGAAGCTTTGCAGCAGAAGGCAGAAGCCGGCCAGCGGGATGATGGCCTTGAACGGGTAGATGGGCGGTCCGTTGGCCGTGATATTGGAGTGCTCCGTGATGGCCCAGGACTCGGCTGCGAAGTAGTAACCGGCCCAGAACATGGCGACCACACCAGGGATGAAGAACAGGATGTACAGGATCAGATCCAGGGCTGCCTGCAGACGGGGTGGAAAAAAGCCGTACAGCACATCCCCGCGTACATGGCCGTTCTTGGAGAGCGTGTAGGCACCGGCCATCATGAACAGGCCACCGTACAGCATGTTCATCATGTCAAAGGCCCAGGCGTGCGGGTTGGAGAGCACGTATCGAGAGAAGACCTCGAAGGAAACGAACAGGGTCAATGCCAGGACTAGCCAGCCGAACAACTGGCCTATCCACGTATTGAACCGGTCGATAAAGACCAGAATTTTCTGCATGGTAGGTTCACCTTGCTAGCGCGGAAAGGGTCTGATGCGTGTCGGCTGCGGCTTGGGGCGCGGCCGGCCTGGAGTGGGGAAGGAGACGTCATCCACATCCGGCTGGACGGGATGACGCAGTGCAATTGCCGTTAGGGGTCAGCTCTTTGCTTGGGGAGCCTTGCGACCGAAGTAGTGGTTGTAGGCCATACGGCGGTTATTGTTGGTGTCCATGTCCCACGCCATGGCGCGTGCCGCGAACGCTCGTTGCGATGCGTCGATTTCCTTGAAAAGGGGGTTGGTTTCGGCCTTCTTGGCAACGATCTGGTCCCACACGACCAGTTGTTGCTGCAGGATGGTGTCGGGCGTTTTGTAGAATTTGACGCCGTCTTCCTTTTGCAGGCGTTGGTAGTCCTGCGAATAACGGTCCACCGCCTTCCAGGACATGTCGGCCGATGCGGCCTCCACGGCGTTGTCGACGATGGCTTTCAGCTGTGTCGGCAAGGCGTTGTACTTGTCCTTGTTGAACATGATCTCGAAGGTTTCCGAGGCCTGGTGAAAGCTTTGCAACATGCAGACCTTGGACACGTCCGGAAAGCCCAGAGCGCGGTCCGAGGCGGCGTTATTGAACTCCGCACCATCGAGCAGGCCGCGGTCCAGTGCCGGAACAATTTCACCGCCCGGCAAAGCATTGACGGCCGCGCCCATTTCAGTGAACAGGTCGATAGCCAGGCCATTAGTGCGGAACTTCAGACCCTTGAGGTCTTCAGTCTTGGTGATGGGCTTTTTGAACCAGCCGAACGGTTGCGTGGGCATCGGGCCGGTCAGGAAGGAGACGACATTGCCACCGATGGCATCGTACAGCTTGGCCAGTAGCTCCTTGCCACCGCCATACTTGTGCCATGCCAGGACCATATTGGCGTCCATGCCGAAGGCCGGTCCTGACGAAAACAAGGCCAGGGCGTTCTGCTTGCCGTAGTTGTAACCCAGCACGCCGTGGCCCCCGTCCAGCGTTCCCTTGGAGACGGCATCCAGCAGGCCAAAGGCCGGTACAACAGCCCCTGCCGGCAAAACTTCGATTTTCAGATCTCCACCGGTCATGTCGTTGATCTTCTTGGCGAAATCAAGAGCGAATTCGTGGAAGATGTCGACGGTGGGCCAAGTGCTTTGGAAGCGGAAGTTGATGGGACCCTGCGCGCGAGCGATGGCAGGAAAGCCCATCGTTGCTGCAGCCGCGGTGCCGGCTGCAGCACCGCTCAGGAACTTGCGCCGGGATGCGCCAGTTTGTGCTTGAGGCGCGGTGCTTTTTTTGATCCTGTTTCTCATGAGGTGTGTCTCCGAAGTGGCTGTAAGCGTTCGAGAGCAAACTGCAGCAATCTGATGTGTTTTCAGCTTTATTTCAGTCTTCTTTCAGTTTGCTTTCAGCTTTATATGCGATTCGAACACTGGCCGTACATAAGGAGTAACCACAATGATGATAGGGGTATACCCGTGGGCAGATAAGCGTGAGTGAGTGCACCTTTAGCGACGGGCGGGCTGTGCTGAACAGGCTTTTTACAGGCCTCTTGAGAGGGAAGTCATTTCAAACAGGCAAAGAAAAACGCCTTCGCCGCATGAAGCGGCGAAGGCGTTTTTTGCAAGCGCTAGGGCTTACAGACCTACGGAGTCAGCAATTTCCTTGAACTCTTCGATCTGGTCGAAGTTCATGTAGCGATAGATGTCTTCGCTATTGGCTTGCAGAACGCCCATGTCGGCCAGGTACTCTTCGCGGGTCGGGATGCGGCCCAGACGCGAGCAGATGGCAGCCAGTTCAGCCGAACCCAGGAACACGTTGGTGTTCTTGCCCAGACGGTTGGGGAAGTTACGGGTGCTGGTGGACATGACGGTGGCGCCTTCGCGAACCTGTGCCTGGTTACCCATGCACAGCGAGCAACCGGGCATTTCCATACGAGCACCAGCTACGCCCAGAACGCCGTAGTGGCCTTCTTCGCTCAGTTGTTGCTGGTCCATCTTGGTCGGAGGAGCGACCCACAGACGGGTTGGAATGTCGCGCTTGCCTTCCAGCAGCTTGGAGGCAGCACGGAAGTGACCGATGTTGGTCATGCAGCTACCGATAAACACTTCGTCGATCACGGTGCCGGACACGTCGGACAGCGTCTTCACGTCGTCTGGGTCGTTCGGGCAAGCCACGATAGGTTCGTGAATTTCAGCCAGATCGATATCGATCACAGCGGCGTATTCAGCGTCTGCATCGGGCTCCAGCAGTTCCGGGTTGGCCAGCCAGGCTTCCATGCCCTTGATACGACGGGAGATAGTGCGCTCGTCTTCGTAGCCATTGGCAATCATCCACTTGAGCAGCGTGATGTTGCTGTTCAGGTATTCGATGATGGGCTCTTTGCTCAGGCGCACGGTACATGCAGCAGCGGAGCGCTCGGCCGAAGCGTCGGACAGCTCGAAAGCCTGTTCGATCTTCAGGTTGGGCAGACCTTCGATTTCCAGAATGCGACCGGAGAAGATGTTCTTCTTGCCGGCTTTCTCAACGGTCAGCAAGCCTTGCTTGATGGCGTACAGAGGAATGGCGTTAACCAGGTCACGCAGGGTGACGCCGGGCTGCATTTCGCCCTTGAAGCGCACCAGCACGGATTCTGGCATGTCCAGAGGCATCACACCGGTAGCAGCGGCAAAGGCCACCAGACCGGAACCAGCGGGGAAGCTGATGCCGATAGGGAAACGGGTGTGCGAGTCGCCGCCAGTGCCCACGGTATCGGGCAACAACATGCGGTTCAGCCAGGAGTGGATGATACCGTCGCCTGGACGCAGGGAAACACCACCGCGTGTGCTGATGAAAGCAGGCAGTTCGTGGTGAGTCTTAACGTCAACAGGTTTGGGGTAAGCAGCGGTGTGGCAGAAGGACTGCATTACCAGATCGGACGAGAAGCCCAGGCAAGCCAGGTCTTTCAGTTCGTCGCGAGTCATTGGGCCAGTCGTGTCCTGGCTGCCAACGGTGGTCATGCGTGGTTCGCAGTAGGTACCGGGACGCACGCCCTGGCCTTCAGGCAGACCGCAAGCACGGCCAACCATCTTCTGGGCCAGGGAGAAGCCTTTACCGGAGTCGGCAGGGCTTTGTGGCAGGCGGAACAGGGTGGTTGGGGGCAGACCCAGTGCTTCGCGAGCACGGGTGGTCAGGCCACGGCCAATGATCAGGGGAATACGGCCACCGGCGCGCACTTCGTCAAACAGGACGTCGGACTTGACCTGGAATTCGGAGATCAGTTCGCCATTCTTGAAGGCCTTGCCTTCGTAGGGACGCAGTTCCACCACGTCGCCCATTTCCATTTTGGAAACGTCCAGTTCGATAGGCAAAGCGCCGGCATCTTCCATGGTGTTGTAGAAGATAGGAGCAATCTTGCTGCCCAGACACACGCCACCAAAGCGCTTGTTGGGAACGAAAGGAATGTCTTCGCCGGTGAACCACAACACGGAGTTGGTGGCCGATTTACGCGAAGAACCGGTACCGACCACGTCGCCCACGTAGGCAACCAGGTGGCCCTTTTCTTTCAGGGATTCGATAAAGCTGACAGGACCTTTCTTGCCGGGCTCTTCAGGTTCGATACCTGGGCGTGGGTTCTTCAGCATGGCCAGAGCGTGCAGCGGAATGTCCGGGCGGCTCCAGGCGTCAGGGGCGGGGGACAGATCGTCCGTGTTGGTCTCGCCGGTGACTTTGAAAACGGTCACGGTCAGGCTTTCTGGAACTTCAGGACGGCTGGTGAACCACTCGCCGTCGGCCCAGCTTTGCAGCACTTCTTTTGCAAAGGCATTGCCCTTTTCGGCTTTTTCCTGAACGTCGTGGAAAGAGTCAAACATCAACAGGGTGTTTTTCAGGCCGTTAGCGGCGATCTGGCCCAGTTCGGGCGAATCCAGCAGATCGATCAGCGGGCTGATGTTGTAGCCACCCAGCATGGTTCCCAGCAGCTCAGTGGCACGCTCGCGGCTGATCAAAGCACAGGTTTCTGTGCCCAGCGCGATGGCGGCCAGGTAGGAGGCTTTCACTTTGGCAGCATCGTCCACACCGGCGGGGACGCGGTGCGTCAGCAGGTCGACCAGAAATGCTTCCTCACCGGCAGGTGGGTTCTTGATGAGCTCGATCAGCTCGGCGGTCTGCTGAGCCGACAAAGGCAGCGGGGGAATGCCCAGAGCAGCGCGCTCGGCAACATGTTCGCGGTAAGAGTCCAGCATAGTGCGGGTGCCTATCGGTAAATGGTTGATATGAAAATGCAATAAATCGCGTGTTGCCCCAATTGTAATTTGAAGCGCGCAGCGAAGCAATGGTCTTATATCTTATATAAGACTTACGGGAACCTGAATATTGCCGGGCTCAGGCCAGCAAGTCGGCGTATTCAGGGTGGCGGCGGAAATAGACCACGGCATAGCTGCAAACGGGGCGCACTTTCCACTGTTGGTTTTTTGCCGTTTCCAATGCGAAGCGGGTCAGTTGCCCCGCAATGCCGCGGCCTTCCAGCTCGGGCGGCACACGGGTGTGGGTGATGCTCATGACAGCATCGTCCAGTTCGTATTCGATCACGCTGCGGCGGTTTTCAATGTCGCAGTAAAACAGACGCGCTTGCGGGTCGTGGTGGATCTCGGTAGTCATGGCAGACTCCTTCAAGTGGGGTTGGAGTGCAGGGCGATCAGAATCCAAACAGCCAGCATGGCGATCATGCCCAGAAAGCAGCCGCCCCACAGCCCCATCAGGGGCCATTTGATGCCCATGGGGACATCATCGGGTTGCACGTGCTTGAGTAGCCGGTTGGCATTGCCAAACAGCGAGTTTTGGCGTTTGGGGAAATTCAGACGTAAAAAATAATCCAGCAGTACGCCTGCCTTCAGCGAAAAACTGAGTTTTTCCCAGGGGTACTGATCCAGATAGGGATGACGCAACACCTGGTTGCTGCGGCGCAGATTGAAAAGCAGTAAATAAGCGCCGGAGACCAGACTGGTCAAGGCACAGGCAATCATCAAGGTGCCGGCCAGCGGCAGGGCGTAGCGTACAAATTCAGAGAGCATGGAAGTCACCAGCAAGACGGCCCCGCGTGCGCAATGCAGCGGGGCCGTGTGGGTTAGATCACAGGCAAATAATAGCCCAGGATCTGTGACTTATGGGCGCTGATCCAGAGGCACAAAGCTCTGGTTTTCAGGGCCAATGTAGTTGGCGGTAGGACGAATAATCTTGTTGTCCACGCGCTGCTCAATGATGTGAGCCGCCCAGCCAGCCGTACGCGCGATCACGAACAAAGGCGTGAACATGGCAGTAGGGACACCCATGGTGTGGTAGGACACGGCCGAGAACCAGTCCAGGTTGGGGAACATTTTCTTCACTTCCCACATCACGCTTTCCAGACGTTCGGCAATGTCGAACATGCGGGTGTTGCCATCGGCCACGGCCAGCTCTTTGGCCACCGATTTGATCACTTCGTTGCGTGGGTCGGAGATGGTGTAGACGGGGTGACCGAAGCCAATAATGACTTCCTTGTTTTCCACGCGCTTGCGGATGTCTTCTTCAGCCTGATCGGGGTTCTCGTAGCGCTTCTGGATTTCAAAAGCCACTTCGTTTGCGCCACCGTGCTTGGGGCCGCGCAGGGCACCGATCGCACCGGCAATCGCGGAGTAGAAGTCCGAACCTGTACCGGCGATAACGCGGCTGGTAAAGGTGGAGGCGTTGAACTCGTGCTCGGCGTACAGGTTCAGCGAGACATGCATGGCTTTTTCCCACTCGGCCGATGGCTTCTCACCGTGCAGCAGGTGCAGGAAGTGCGCGCCGATACTGTCGTCGTCGGTCTGTACGTCGATCATCTCGCCGTTGTGGCTGTAGTGGTACCAGTACAGCAGGGCCGAACCCAGGCAAGCCATCAGACGGTCGGCGATGTCGCGTGCGTCGGGCAGGTTGTGGTCGTCTTTTTCAGGCAGCACGCAGCCCAGAACCGACACGGCAGTACGCATCACGTCCATGGGGTGGCTGTGGGCAGGCAGGGTTTCCAGCGCGGTTTGCAGGGCCAGAGGCAGGCCACGCAGACGCTTGAGCTTTTGTTTGTACGCGCGCAGTTCGTCGCGGTTGGGCAGTTTGCCGTGGATCAGCAAATGAGCCACTTCTTCAAATTCGCAAGCCTGGGCCAGGTCCAAGATATCGTAGCCGCGGTAGTGCAGATCATTGCCACTGCGACCGACCGTGCACAAGGCGGTATTGCCTGCAACAACGCCAGACAGGGCAACAGATTTCTTGGGCTTGAAGCCAGTGCTAGGGGTGTTCTCAGTACTGCTCATAAAGGTCTCCTGGTTGCTGGGCAGCCAGCACGAGGCTGGCTGCTGAATGGGGTATTACCCGCGCGACGGCCCAGTCAAGGGGCCGGGTGGGAGCCTGTGGTGGCTCAGGACTTCTTGTTTTTCTGGAACAGCTTGTCGAGGCTTTGCTCGTAAGCATGGTAGCCGATACGATCGTACAGTTCTTCACGAGTCTGCATCAAATCGATGACATTTTTTTGATGTCCGTCACGACGGATCGCCTGGTAGACAGTTTCGGCGGCCTTGTTCATGGCGCGGAAGGCAGACAGGGGGTAGAGCACCATGGCGACATTGGCCGAAGCCAGCTCTTCCACCGTGAACAATGGGGTTTGACCGAACTCGGTAATGTTGGCCAGCACGGGCACATCCAGCGTTTCGGTAAAGCGACGGTAGGTGTCCAGGTCGTAGCAAGCTTCAGCAAAAATGCCGTCTGCACCTGCTTCCACGCAAGCCTGGGCACGTTCCAGAGCAGCGTCTACGCCTTCGACGGCAATCGCGTCTGTACGAGCCATGATGAAGAACTCGGGATCGGTACGGGCGTCAACAGCGGCTTTCACGCGGTCGGCCATTTCACCAGTGCTGACGATTTCTTTGCCGGGGCGGTGACCGCAACGCTTGGCGCCAACCTGATCTTCAATGTGGCAAGCGGCAGCGCCGAACTTGATCAGGCTTTTGATCGTGCGGGCAATGTTGAAGGCCGAAGCGCCAAAGCCGGTATCAATGTCCACCATCAAAGGCAGATCGCACACATCGGTAATGCGACGAATGTCGGTCAGCACGTCGTCCAGCGTGTTAATGCCCAGATCAGGCAAACCCAAAGAGCCAGCCGCGACACCGCCACCCGACAAGTAGATGGCGCGGTAGCCGGCGCGTTGGGCCAGCAAAGCGTGGTTGGCGTTGATGGCGCCGATGATTTGCAAAGGCTGTTCTTCACGTAGGGCCTGGCGGAAACGGGCGCCTGCCGATGTCAGTTGGTTTTGGCTCATTTGGGGCTCCAGATCACAAGATATAAAAATGTCGTCAGCGTAGTGCTGCGATGGGTTGGTTCTACTAAAGCAAATGCTGTGCCAAGTTCAAATATGGGGGCGATGAAAAGCCTGAACCCAGAGGAGGCGGGGATTTCTCGCGTGGTGTGATGTCGTCGCTCCCTTCCAGGAATATTGTCTTTTCCTGTTTTGTGTTTCAATATTGAAACGTAATTTGAAACAGTGTCGCATTATTGAAGCCCGGGTGAAACCATATGCCTTATCCTTCCTCCCCGCCTGCGCGTCTGCGTCTGGTAGCTTTTGGCCTGCATGGACTGCGTTCTCTATTGGAAGAGCTGGTGCCGCAGTTTCGCGCTCAGGCCGAAATACTGATTGTGGACAAGGCCTATGGAGAGGCCGTGGAGGCCGTGCAGGTTTTGCGACAAACAGGCGAAATTGACGTGCTGGTGTCTGCCGGTTCCAACGGCAGTTATTTGCGCGAACATCTGGACTTGCCGGTGGTGTTGGTCCATCCCGGTGGCTTCGACATTATGGGCAGTCTGGCCTCGGCACAGGCAGAGCGCAAAGCGGTGGTGACCTATGGTGAAATGCCGCTGGAGCTGATGGAGTTCGTGCAGCGTTTTGATCTGCCTGTGGAGTTACGTAGCTATCGCAGCGAGGCTGATGCGCGTAGCTGTGTCCAGGATTTGAAAGAGTTGGGAGTGGAGTGGGTGCTGGCACCCGGTCTGGTGGTGGATCTGGCGCGCGAGAATCAGATGGAAGGCGTGTTGCTGTATTCACAAGGAGCGGTGCGACAGGCTCTGGAATCCGCTATCGAACTGGCTCGTGTGGCTCGCGCTGAGGCTGCTCGCCGGGATCGCTTGAATACGATTCTGGCGCAGTTGCGTGACGGCGTGGTGTCAGTGGACAGGGACGAGCGGATTGAAACCGTGAACCCGGCGATGGAAGCCTGGTTGGGCCAACCGGCTCAAGCCATGATTGGCCGTCGTTTGGGTTCCTTGTATCCCGAGCTGGATCTGGCTGGCACGCTGCGCAGTCTGGAGGTGCAGTTGGATACGGTGCAGCAAGTAGGTGGACGTACCGCGATCGTGACCCGTATGCCGATTCTGGAGCAGGGGCGCTTGAGCGGGGCAGTGCTACTTTGCCAGGACCCGGCAGCGATTCAACGACTGGACCGCAGCTTGCGTTCACGCAGTCAGCAAGCCGCATCGCGTCATGCCCGTTACGAGCTATCTGATCTGGTGGGGCAAAGCTCGCCCATGCGCAAGCTGCGTGCTCAAGCCCAGGCTTGCGCCCAAAGTACAGCCACAACCTTGATTATTGGTGAAAGCGGCACAGGCAAGGAATTGCTGGCTCAAGGCATTCACAGCGCCAGCGCCAGACGCGCGCAACCCTTTGTGGCCGTGAACTGCGCGGCTTTCCCGGACAGCCTGTTGGAAAGCGAGCTGTTCGGGTATGTGGAGGGGGCATTTACCGGCTCCAGTCGAGGTGGCAAGGTGGGGCTGGTGGAAGCGGCCCACACCGGCACCCTGTTTCTGGACGAGATCGGCGAAATGCCCTTGCCGCTACAAACCCGTTTGCTGCGTGTGCTGCAAGAAAAAGAAGTGCTGCGTATCGGGGCGATTGAGCCAACGCCGGTAGATGTGCGCGTGATTGCGGCTACTCACCGCGATCTGGCCGCGCAGGTTAAAGAAGGCGTGTTCCGCCAGGATCTGTTTTATCGACTGAACATCCTGGTGCTGCGTTTGCCGCCTTTGCGTCTGCGCACCCAGGACTTGCCGGAGTTGGTGGAGCATTTATTGGCCAAGGTTGCCCAACGTCTGGGTGGTGCAATCACGCTCAACTCGCAGTGGATGGCGGAGCTGCTCGAACTAGGCCGCCACTACACATGGCCGGGCAATATTCGCGAACTGGAAAACCTGATCGAACGCTTGATGGTCCTGGGCACAGTGCAAGGCGATCAGGCTGTGGTGCTGGAAGATATTGCGCCTGAGTTGCGGGCCGTGGTGAGCGAGCCCGCCTTGCCAGCCTTGCGTGATCAGCAGGAGCGCAGTGAACAAGAGCATCTGGCCAAAGTACTGGAAGAGTGTGGTGGCAACCGCGCCTTGGCGGCACAGCGGCTGGGGATTAGCCGTAGTACCTTGTGGCGGAAGTTGCGTAAAACGGAGTAGCTATCGGGTCGCTCCTGTGCTCGGAAATGATAAATTGATACGTCAGCTCATTATGAATGAGAATCATTGTTATTATGTCGACTTTCATTCTTTTGCAGCTTGTTCCGTATGCCCCGATCATCCGCGCCCAAGAAAACGTGGCTCGCTCATTACATTGAGCTGGTTGCGGCGTGGCGTCGGAAAGCACCTCATGAAGATAGCGAAGACGCTATGCAGGATGCAGCGCTGCGCTTATTGGAAAATGCTGCGGCTACGGTTGAAAATCCGCGCGCGTATCTGAAGCGCAGCACCGCCAACGGCGTTATTGACCGTTATCGCCGCCAGGCGATTTTGCCTACCACTCCTTTGCACGAACTGGACGAGCATGAGCATCCGCAGGCCCCGGAGTTGGAGTCGGAGTTGGTCTCGCGGCAAATGCTGGCAGACTTGAAAAGCGCTCTGAATGAGTTGCCTTTGGTGTGTCAGCAGGTCTATGTGCGTCATCGCATTGAAGGCTGGACGCATGCGGAGATCGCGAGTGCCATGGGCATTTCCCGCTCGGTCGTCGAAAAGCACATGAGCCGCACGCTGCGCCATTTGAATAAAAAGTTACAGAAATATGCCTCTTGAACCGACAAATTGTTCGGGTCTTACCCCTTCTCGAACGTCTATAGGTATGAAGGGGTATATTTCCATGCGACTGCTTTGTTGTGCAGCTTGCTCTCTTGTTGTGCTGTGATGAAACCACCGAACGCTTCTTCCTCCTCGGTAGAACCGGACGAGCTTGCCGCTCAATGGTTTGCCTATTTGCATTCTGACGATGCTTCGTCGGAGGATTGGCGTGCGTTCGAGCAATGGCGACAGGCGAATCCCGAGCATGACCGGCAGTACCGCAATGTGCAGCGTATTTGGGATGCAAGTCTGCATATTCCCAAGGAAGAATGGAGCGAAATTCTATCGCGCCGCGAGGCCCCCAAGCCCGTCCCTGCACTGACGCGTCGACGCTTTGCCTGGGGGCTGGCGGGCATGTGTACCGCGGCCGTGGTAGGAAGCGTGGCCCTGAGTGGTGGCTGGTTGGAGTCGCCGCAACAGACCATGAGCTTATTTGCCCAGCGTGGTGAGCAAAAGCAGATGAGCTTGCCAGACGGTTCCGTGCTGGAGCTGAACTCGGGTGCACGCGCAACAGCGCGCCTTTACGAAGGCAAACGTGTGGTTCAGCTGCTTGAAGGGGAGATCTTCTTCTCCGTGCAACATGACCCATCCCGCCCTTTTGTGGTGGAGGCGGGCGAGAGCCGAATCGTGGTAACGGGTACGCGCTTTAATGTGCGTTACGACGCTCAGACCACGCAAGTCAGTGTGGAGTCGGGCTCGGTCAATGTGTCCAATGGGCCGTGGTGGAATCGTCAGTCACGAGCTCTGGAAAAAGGGCAGGGGCTGGCTGTGTCGGACGAGTTGGGCTTGGGGCCGGTGCACCTGCCTGACCTGGACAGCACGCTGGCTTGGCGACGCGGCAAGATCGTCTTTGAAAATACGCCTTTGTTCCGCGCTGTTGCTGAGATCAACCGTTATCTGGATCGTCCCGTAGTGCTGGATGCACCGACACTACGAGATCATCAGATCGCGGGTATTTTCAGTGTGGATGACCCCCAATCGTTTCTTGAGATGCTGCCGGTTTTCGCTCCGGTGCTTGTGGTGCGTGCCCCGGATGGGCGCCTGCGCATCGTCGCCAAATAATTTCCTGTAATGCGCGAGCCGTGGTGTGAGCTTTCTGTTCTTGTCTGCCGTTACACTTTGTTTCGAAAATGATTCTCATTTCCCATCCGATGTTTGCGGGGCTGGCTCGTCTATAGACATGAGGGGGGAGGATTTGCGATTTGCGCACAGTCCCCTGAAAACACCTTTGGCCAAAGGGATATCTGCGTCAGACGCGAAACTTCATTTATGGAATTTGCAGGATTGTGAAAACGGCATCATTACGTGCGGCATCGCGCACGCCCTTATCGAGCATGCAGTTCAGCATGTCGGCCTTGGTCATGTCTATTGCGCTTGCGCTGGGTACGCTGCCTCAAGCTGCAGTCGCTCAATCAGCAAGCATTCAGTTCCACATACCGGCTCAGTCATTGAGCAAGGCGCTATTGGAATTTGGTGAGCAGGCCTCTTTGCAGATTTTCTTCTCCCAGGATGTGGTGCAGGGATATAGCGCTCCGGCGCTGACAGGCAGCCTGTCTCCCGAGGAAGGGTTGCGTCGCCTTCTGGCGGGTACCGGAATCGAGTTTGTGCGATCCGGAAAAAATGTATCGCTGCGGCGTCCTGCTCAGAGCGAGGCTACACAGCTGGCGCCTATTCAGGTCAAGGCCAGCCTGGACCCGACCACGGAAGGCACGGGCTCCTACACAACGCCGCTGACCAACACCGCAACCAAGATGAACTTGTCGATCAAGGATACGCCGCAATCCATCAGCGTGATTACTCGTCAGCAGATGGAAGATCAGCAGTTGAATACGATGACGGATGTCCTGGGGCAGACGCCGGGTGTGACCATGGCGCAGGACGGTGGCCAGCGCTTCAATATTTATTCGCGTGGTAGTGCCATTGATACCTATCAGCTCGATGGTGTGACCACGACGCAAGTGAATCAGACACGCACCATGCCCAGCACCTTGCTGGATATGGCGCTGTATGACCGGGTAGAGGTGGTGCGCGGGGCAACCGGTCTGATGACGGGAGCGGGCAGCCCCAGCGGAACGGTGAACTTGATACGTAAGCGCCCAACGAAGGAGTTCCAGGCCCACGTGCAGCTGGGGGCGGGCTCCTGGGATTTTTATCGGGCAGAAGCGGATGTATCCGGGCCCCTGACTGAAAGCGGCAATCTGCGAGGGCGACTGGTTTTTGCCAAGCAGGACAACAACAGCTTTATGGATGCCTACAAGCAGGACAAGGATCTGTTCTATGGCGCTTTGGAGGCGGACCTGACAGAGACCACCTTGCTACGCCTTAGCGTGGATCATCAGCGCTACAAGGCCAAGGGCGCGCCTGGCGTACCCTTGATCTTTACCAATGGTGAAGCAACCGATTTCTCGCGCTCGACCAGCACGGGTGCCCGGTGGATGTATGACGAGTTCAAAACGACCAACTACACGCTGAACCTGGAACAGGATTTACCCAATGATTGGCAGTTCAAGGTGGCGGCCAATTACATGGATGTGGACCGGGATAATCTGAATGGCTCCTACCAGGTCGGCTCGGGTCGTTCTTTCCTGGATAAGGAAACAGGCAGTGCAGGAATGCTGCGCTACCGCGCAGGGGCTACGCAAAGCCAGAAAGGCGTGGATGTTACCTTGCAAGGGCCTTTCGAGCTGGGCGGGCGTCAACACGATTTCATTGCCGGATTCAATTTCCAGAACTATGAAAACAAGCATACGGGCTGGGATGTGGGCGTTTCCAAAGTCAATTTCTATACCTGGAATAACGAGCTGGAACGTCCTGCGAATACGGGGCAGGTAGGAGAGATTTTTAATGTGAAGTCTCGCCAGACAGGTGCTTATGCTGCGGTGCGTTTCAATCCGCTTGAAAGGACGCATTTGATTGTGGGTGCGCGGGTTTCCAGCTATGACTACGACTACTATTACGCCAGCCCAACTGACAAGTTCTTGCAGACCTATGGCATGCGTGAGCGTGACCAAATCACGCCTTATGTTGGCCTGGTTTATGACCTGACGCCTGAGCAAACCATTTATGCCAGTTACACGGATATTTTCCAGCCTCAGTCCGCGCAGGATCGTAATGGCAAGGTCCTGGATCCAATTATTGGCAAGAATCAGGAGCTTGGCTGGAAAGGCGAGTTTCTGGATCGTCGTCTGAACGCGAATATCGCCCTTTATCAGTCCCAAAAAGATAATGTGGCCGAGGAAGACGCGGGCTTTACGGTGCCAGGTCAGAATACCCAGGCTTTTCGTTCTGTGGATGGGGCCAAGACCAAGGGGATTGACCTGGAACTGGCTGGGGAGATTACGCCGGATTGGAATGTGCATTTCGGTTTCAGCCACTCCAAGACCAAAGATGCCCAAGGCGAGCAGTTGCTGACAGTGCTGCCCGTGAACACCTTGCGCTTGTGGACGACATACCGTTTACCAGGCCAATGGAGTGCCTTGACGGTAGGCGGGGGTGTCAACTGGAACTCCAAGACCTCCTTACGCTTTAGCCGCTACAACAGCACCGTGGAGCAGGACAGTTATGCGGTGGTGAACTTGATGGCGCGCTATCAGTTCAACAAGAAATTTGCGGCGACTCTGAACGTGAATAACTTGTTCGACAAGACTTACTATCAGGGCATGGGCGGCAGCTACGGCCACTACGGTGCGCCACGCAGTGCATTCCTGAATCTGCGTTACGACTTCTGATGCAGGCAGGCTAGCCCTCAGGCAAAAAAATCCCCGCCAATCAGGCGGGGATTTTGCAGACTAGCGGGTCAATTAACCCAGCAGGTCTTTCACACCGTCACGCTCTTCCAGCAGCTCGTTCAGGGTGTGGTCCATGCGCTCACGCGAGAAGGCGTCGATTTCCAGGCCTTCAACACGCTTGTACTCACCGTTTTCGGTGGTCACAGGCACGCCGTAGATGATGCCTTCAGGAATGCCGTAGGAGCCGTCCGAAGGAACACCCATGGTGACCCATTTGCCGTTCGAGCCCAGCACCCAGTCGCGCACGTGGTCGATGGCGGCGTTGGCAGCCGAAGCAGCCGAGGACAGGCCACGGGCTTCGATGATGGCGGCGCCACGTTTGCCCACGGTGGGGATGAAGGTTTCGCGGTTCCAGGCCTGATCGTTGATGATCGCGTCGATCTTCTCGCCGTTCACGGTAGCGAAACGGGTGTCAGGGTACATGGTGGGCGAGTGGTTGCCCCAAACGATCAGGTTCTCGATGTCAGCAACAGCCTTGCCGGACTTGGTCGCCAACTGCGACAGGGCGCGGTTGTGGTCCAGGCGCAGCATGGCGGTGAAGTTCTTCGCTGGCAGGTCAGGAGCGGACTTCATGGCAATGTAGGCGTTGGTGTTGGCTGGGTTGCCGACCACCAGCACTTTCACGTCACGGCTGGCCACTTTGTTCAGGGCACGGCCTTGTGCTGTGAAGATCTGGGCGTTGAAGGCCAGCAGATCTTTACGCTCCATGCCTGGGCCACGAGGACGGGCACCGACCAGCAGGGCGATATCAGCATCTTTGAAGGCGGTTTCAGGATCGCTGTGGGCGGACATGCCTTGCAGCAGCGGGAAGGCGCAGTCGTCCAGTTCCATCATGACGCCCTTCAGGGCCTTTTGGGCTTTCTCGTCGGCGAGTTCCAGCAGCTGCAGGATTACAGGCTGGTCTTTGCCCAGCATTTCGCCAGAAGCGATGCGAAACAGCAGGGCGTAGCCAATCTGGCCAGCAGCGCCGGTAACGGCGACGCGCATTGCGGGTTTGGACATGAGAGTAAGACTCCGTTTTTGGGTTTGAAGACGGTGACGAAAAACACAGTTTAAATCTTTTGCAGACCGGGCGGCTGGCGTGGAAAACGGTTTTTCGCAAGAGGAAAAGCCTCTTTTTTCACTGCGCAGACTAGACCAAAACGATAGCGGCGTCAAACGTCTTATATCTTATATAAGACATAAGAGCGTTAGACATTCGGGGCCGGTCATGCGAAAATTAGTGCACTGTCTATTTTATGAACAAATGCGCGTTCCAAGCTGTATCTGTCGCGCATTTTTTATGAGCCCCATGTCTGATAACGTGCCGCCGCTACGCACCCAGGAAATCGAAAAATCCGCTCCTAGCGCGGCCTATAGCCCTCTGTATCAACAGATCAAGGCTTTGTTGCTGCAGGGGCTGGATCGTGGCGAGTGGAAGCCCGGCGAAGCCATCCCCAGTGAACTGGAGCTGGCTGCCCGCTTTCAGGTCAGCCAGGGCACGGTGCGCAAGGCCATTGATGAGCTGGCCGCCGATAACCTCCTGATCCGTCGTCAAGGCAAGGGTACCTTTGTGGCCACCCATCACGAAGCTCGTGTGCGCTTTCGTTTCCTGCGCCTGGCCCCGGATGATGGCAAGCCTGTGGCTTCCCAGAGCCGTATTCTGGATGTGCGTCGAATGAAAGCGCCTACGGATGTTGCCGTGCTGCTGGATTTGCGCACCTCCGACATGGTGGTGAACCTGCGCCGGGTTCTGTCCTTTGATCAGGTCCCGACCATTTATGACGATATCTGGCTGCCTGGCTCCGTCTTCAAGGGTTTGACCCTGGAGGCCGTTGAGCAGAACAAGGGCCCGATGTACGCCTGGTTCGAGAGCAAATTCGGCGTGAGCATGGTGCGCGCCGATGAAAAGATTGGTGCTGTCAGTGCCACCGAAGAGGCCGCCTCGGTCTTGCAGGTCGCTGCCGGTTCGCCGCTCCTGCACGTGGAACGCGTGTCCTATACCTATGGTGATCGACCGATGGAGTTGCGCCGGGGCTTGTACCTGACTGAGCGCTTCCATTACCGAAACACGCTCAGCTAGTTCGGCGGCATACGGTATTTGATACTGCACCGTAGTGTCAAATAGGTGAAAATACCAAGGTTAAAAATTTTATGACTTTTTTTTATCTACTTCGAGGCCATCATGTCTGATACCGCACCCAAGCAGCGTCCGCAGTATCGCAATATCAGCGTGCCGCAGATATTGAGCTACCGCTTGCCCCTGGCTGCAAAATCGTCGATTTTGCATCGTGTCAGTGGTGCATTGCTGTTTCTTTGCCTGCCGCTCGTTCTATTGCCACTGTTCTCTTTGAGCGTCAGCTCTCCAGAGTCCTTCGAGACCTTGCGCAGCTACGTCGACAACCCTGTCTGTAAGCTGATCCTTCTGGTCCTGATCTGGGGCTACCTGCACCACTTCTGTGCCGGCATCCGCTATCTGGCACTGGACCTGCACCTGGGTAATGACAAAGAGTCCGCCAAGAAGTCGGCCGGTATGGTGTTCGGGGTCAGCCTGGCGCTGACCGTTGTGTTTGGTTTGAAACTGTTTGGGGTGTGGTAATGGCAAATCGTGAGCGCATTGGCGCAAACCGCCTGGTAGTGGGTGCCCACTACGGTACCTTGGACTTTCTGGCACAGCGTGTCACCGCAGTCATCATGGCCATCTACACCTTGGTCATCATCGGCGGCATCCTGTTTAGCAGTGAACTGAATTTCGAGACCTGGCGCGGCCTGTTCTCGTTCACGGTCGGCTCCCTGCCTTTGGGTCAGTTGCTGGCAACCTTGTTCTTCCTGTCTTTGTCCTGGCACGCCTGGATTGGTGTGCGTGACATCTGGATGGACTACGTCAAGCCCGCTGGTCTGCGCTTGTTCCTGCAAGTGTTGACCTTGCTGTGGCTGGTTGCCAGTGTCGTCTTTTTTGCAAAAATTATCTGGAGTCTCTAAACCGTGGCTTCCATCACAAAATCTTTGCCCCGCCGTCAGTTTGACGTAGTGGTGGTCGGTGCCGGTGGCGCCGGTATGCGTTGTTCCCTGCAATTGGCTCAGGCTGGCTTGTCCGTGGCCGTGCTCAGCAAGGTGTTCCCAACCCGCTCCCACACCGTGGCGGCTCAAGGTGGCGTCAGTGCTTCCCTGGGTAACATGAGCGAGGATCACTGGTACTGGCACATGTACGACACCGTTAAGGGTTCGGACTGGCTGGGCGACCAGGACGCCATCGAATTCATGTGCCGTGAAGCTCCACACGCTGTGTACGAGCTCGAGCACTTCGGTATGCCGTTTGACCGTAACCAGGACGGCACGATTTACCAGCGTCCATTTGGTGGTCACACCGCCAACTTCGGTGAAAAACCTGTTCAACGTGCCTGTGCCGCTGCTGACCGTACCGGCCACGCCATGTTGCACACCCTGTACCAGCGTAACGTTGCAGCCCGCACCCAGTTCTTCGTGGAATGGATGGCGCTGGACCTGCTGCGTAACGAAGCGGGCGACGTTCTGGGCGTAACCGCTCTGGAAATGGAAACCGGCGAAATCTACGTTCTGGAAGGCAAGCGCGTGGTGCTGGCTACCGGTGGTGCTGGCCGTATCTGGGCTGCTTCCACCAACGCCTTCATTAACACGGGTGACGGCCTGGGTATGGCTGCTCGTGCTGGTCTGCCTTTGCAGGACATGGAATTCTGGCAATTCCACCCCACTGGCGTAGCCGGTGCTGGCGTGCTGATTACCGAAGGCGTACGCGGTGAAGGCGGTATCTTGCTCAATAAAGACGGCGAGCGCTTCATGGAGCGTTACGCTCCCACCCTGAAAGACTTGGCCCCACGTGACTTCGTGTCCCGTTCCATGGACCAGGAAATCAAGGAAGGTCGTGGTTGTGGCGACGGCAGCTACGTGGTTCTGAAACTGGATCACCTGGGCGCTGACGTCATCAAGAAACGTCTGCCTTCGATTCGCGAAATCGCGATCAAGTTCGGCAACGTGGACCCGATCAAAGACCCAATCCCTGTGGTTCCAACCATCCACTACCAGATGGGCGGTATCCCCACGAACTACTACGGTCAGGTTGTGACCCAAACGCCAACGGGCGAGAACAAGATCGTCAACGGTCTGTACGCCATCGGCGAGTGTGCCGCTACCTCTGTGCACGGTGCCAACCGTCTGGGTACGAACTCCCTGCTGGACCTGATCGTGTTCGGTCGCGCTGCGGGCAACCACATTGTGGATTCGCACCCCGAGAAAACGCACGCTCACCAGGAAATCAACGAGTCCTCCATCGAGTACTCGCTGGACCGCGTCAACCGTCTGGAATCCCGTACATCGGGCGAAAAGGCACAGGACGTGGGTAACAAGATTCGTGTGGCCATGCAGGCTCACTGCGGTGTGTTCCGTACCCTGGATCTGCTGCACAAGGGTGTCGACCAGATCGAATCCCTGGTTCCCGAAGTCAAGGATATTTACTTCAAAGACAAGTCCAAGGTGTTCAATACCGCCCGTATTGAAGCTCTGGAAGTGGCCAACATGATCGAAGTGGCTCGCGCTACGACGAAGTCGGCCGCCAATCGTACTGAAAGTCGCGGTGCTCATGCCCTGAACGACCACCCAGAACGTGACGACGAAAACTGGCTGCGTCACACCTTGTGGTTCTCGGAAGGCAGCCGTCTGGAGTACAAGCCTGTCCAGATGAAGCCTCTGACAGCCGAAACGATTCCGCCCAAGGCCCGGACTTTCTAAGCAGGATACTGACATGAGCCAAAAACGTAAGGTCAAATTTGAAATCTACCGCTACGATCCTGACAAGGACGAGCGTCCCTACATGCAGAAGATCGAAGTCGAGCTGGAGCCCACCGACAAGATGCTGCTTGATGCGATCCTGCGCATTAAAAACGACATGGACGACAGCCTGGCGCTGCGTCGCTCCTGCCGTGAAGGTGTGTGCGGTTCCGATGCCATGAACATCAATGGCAAGAACGGTCTGGCCTGCACCACCAACATGCGCGACTTGAAAGAGCCTGTGGTTCTGCGCCCACTGCCAGGTCTGCCGGTTATCCGTGACCTGATCGTGGACATGACCCACTTCTTCGATCAGTACCATTCGGTCAAGCCGTTCCTGATCAACGATGCTCCTCCTCCAGAGAAAGAGCGTTTGCAAACGCCTGAAGCCCGTGAGGAGCTCGATGGTCTGTACGAGTGCATTCTGTGCGCCTGCTGCTCGACCTCTTGCCCATCGTTCTGGTGGAACCCCGACAAGTTCGTCGGTCCTGCTGGTTTGTTGCAAGCCTATCGTTTCATTGCCGACTCGCGTGACGAAGCAACGGGCGAGCGTCTGGACAATCTGGAAGATCCATACCGCTTGTTCCGCTGCCACACGATCATGAATTGCACGGACGTCTGTCCAAAAGGACTGAACCCGTCGCATGCCATCGGCAAGATCAAAGAAATGCTGGTGCGTCGCAGTATCTAAAAAGGTGGGTATGTACCGATGAGAACATTGACGGAATTGGAGCGTGCGCGCCTGCGCTGGCGTGCGCGCCGGGGCTTGCTTGAAAACGACTTGATGATCACCCGTTTTCTGGATCAATACGAAAACGAGCTGACTGATCAGGACGTCTCGGCCCTGACCCGCTTGTTCGAAATGGACGATACAGTTTTGCTGGATGTCCTTCTGGCTCGCTCCGAGCCAGAAGGGCAGTACGCCACACCGGACATTCAGCGACTAGTAGACATTATGCGAAAGCTATAACCATTGAGGAAAAAAGTGATGGAATTGTCAGATAAAAAAGCCACGCTATCCTTCTCCGACGGTAGCCCTTCGGTTGAGTTCCCTGTACACAAGGGCACCGTAGGTCCGGACGTGATCGATATCCGTAAGCTCTACGGTCAGACAGGTATGTTTACCTATGACCCAGGCTTTATGGCAACGGCGGCTTGCGAATCCGGTATCACCTACATTGACGGCGACAAGGGCCAGTTGATGTACCGTGGTTACCCGATCGACCAGTTGGCACAAAAGTGCGATTTCATGGATGTGTGCTACCTGATCCTGAACGGCGAGTTGCCCAACGCAGATCAGAAGCAGGAATTTGACTCCCTGGTCACGAACCACACCATGGTTCAGGAACAGATGCAGCACTTCCTGCGCGGCTTCCGTCCGGATGCTCACCCCATGGCAATACTGACCGGCCTGGTCGGTGCCCTGTCGGCGTTCTACCATGATTCCACGGACATCACGAATCCTCATCACCGTCATGTGTCGGCTATCCGCTTGATCGCCAAGCTGCCTACTCTGGTTGCGATGGCGTACAAGTATTCTTTGGGACAGCCTTTCATCTATCCCAAGAATGATTTGTCCTACACCGGCAACTTCTTGCGCATGATGTTCGCTACCCCTTGCGAAGACTACAAGGTCAACGAAGTGGTTGAGCGCGCTCTGGACCGTATCTTCATCCTGCATGCAGATCACGAACAAAACGCCTCTACCTCCACCGTGCGTCTGTGCGGTTCGTCGGGTACCAATCCTTTCGCTGCGATCGCTGCGGGTGTTGCTTGCTTGTGGGGTCCTGCCCACGGTGGTGCAAACGAAGCTTGCCTGAACATGCTGGAAGAGTTGCAAGCCAACGGCGGCATCGACAAGGTTGGCGAGTTCATGGAGAAGGTCAAGGACAAGAACTCGGGCGTGCGCCTGATGGGCTTTGGTCACCGTGTCTACAAGAACTACGACCCACGCGCCAAGCTGATGCAAGAAACCTGCAAGGAAGTTCTGGAAGCCCTGGGCCTGGAGAATGATCCTCTGTTCAAGCTGGCCATGGAACTGGAGCGTATTGCTCTGGAAGATCCATACTTCGTCGAACGCAAGCTGTACCCCAACGTAGACTTCTACTCGGGTATCGTTCAGCGCGCTATCGGCATCCCAACATCCTTGTTCACCGCTATCTTCGCCCTGGCTCGTACCGTAGGCTGGATTGCTCAGTGGAACGAAATGCTGTCCGATCCAGATTACAAGATCGGCCGTCCACGTCAGCTGTACGTGGGCCCAACTCAGCGCGACGTACCTGCTCAACGTTAATGCTTTCGGGCTGCGATCCCTGGGGCGTGCCCCGGGTGTTCATGTAGCCCGTAGCGTTATGAAGCAGTAGCTGGAAGGTCAAGTGCACCATTGGGTGCACTTTTTTTTGCCCGTTATTTCTGTATGGCTATGGCTATAGCCACAGCCATAGCCACAGCTATCACCAAAACTGCCCACATCGCCAGAGTCGCTGGCATTGCTGTTGGCATTGTCACCACCATATGCACGTCAACATGCAGCAGCTCCAATGCCTGACAGGCTAGGTTTCAAGGCTGAGAAAGGTGGTTGTTGAAGCGGAAAATCCGCTGTTCACGAGCTTTGTTCTCTTCAGAAAATCGGACTTTGGCCTGGACATGATCCAGGTGGTGCCCGATCAGCTCGCGAGCCCGTTCTGCATCACCATCCAAAATAGCTTTCATGACTCCCGCGTGCTGCTCGGTCAAAATTTCCACTTCCCGTGCATTATCGAACTCGAACATGGCGCGCCGGTTCTCTTTCACTGTAGAGAACACTAACTGGAACAAGCCATTCATCAGTTGTACCAGCACGACATTATGAGAAGCCATGGCAATTGCCAGATGAAATTGGGCGTCTGCACGTGCAGACAGGTCTGCATCCTGGTTTTGTTGATGCCGAACCATCACTTGGAAACACTGTTCAATGCGCTTTTTGTCCGCATCTGTTGCGCGTTGTGCCGCATGCCAGGCTGTGCTGGCTTCCAAGGCACGACGTGCCTCCAGGACATCATAGCGATACAAGGGGTCTTCATTGATCAGCTCCTCCAGAGGCGCAATGCTCTGGGCTGGCCAGTTGATCAACTCGCTGTCTTGAACATAAGTACCCCCACCACGGCGGGTAACCAGCAAGCCTTCAGAGCTTAGCGAGCGCAAGGCCTCCCGTATCGGTACACGCGACACATCCAGCCGTTCAGCCAATTGACGCTCGGACGGGATCCGGTCACCGGGTTGCAACTGTTCATCCTGTATAAGTTGCCGGATTTTTTCAGCAACCAGGTCCGATAGGCGAGTGCTGGGATTCATAGTCATATAAGACGCTTCTTTAAATTTGGTATTACCACTTTCTTGGTTTTTTAATCGTATTAAGGCCTTGAGGCGCCAAACTAGTCAGGGTTTCTGCTGGTAATGCAAAGGTGGTAATACCGCTATGATGCTCAAAAATACAAAACGGGAAGTGGTTGCGCTGCCCAGGGCCGGGCTCCTAGCCGCATTTTGTTCACCAACAAAACCTCTTCCTCCTATATGTGCAGTCACACAAAGGAGAATTCGGGATGAGTCTTTTATACACCTTGTTGGCTCTGACGCCATTATTGGTTGTTTTTCTATTGATGGTGGTGATGGGGCGATCAGCCAAACTATCGATGGGGGCCGCGTATCTGGTTACGGCGATTCTCGCTTTATTTGTATGGGGGAGCCAGGCCGAAGTTATTGCTGCAGCCACGATCAACGGCATTGTTACCGCATTGACCCTGCTGTTCATTGTATTTGGTGCCGTGCTGCTTTTGAATACGCTCAAGGTGGGCGGAGCATTAAGTGCGATTCGCCAGGGCTTTATGGATGTATCGCCGGATCGTCGCATTCAGGTCATTATTGTTGCCTGGTTGTTCGGCTCCCTGATCGAGGGCTCGTCGGGTTTCGGTACGCCTTCCGCTGTTGGGGCTCCCTTGCTGCTGGCTCTGGGCTTTCCTGCCATGGCCGCGGTGATGGCTGTGTTGGTTATCCAGTCCACGCCTGTGTCTTTCGGGGCGGTTGGTACACCCATGCTGGTTGGAGTGCGTTCGGGTATTGATAACAAGGTTGATGTTGCAGCTGCCATTTCGCCCCTGCAGCCGCTTGAGTATTTGCAGCAGATCGTCGAGAACGTCGCCTTGATTCATGCCATGACCGGCTTTGTGATTCCACTGTTGCTCTGCGGTTTGTTGACTCGCTTTTTCGGTGAACGCCGCTCCTTTGCCGAGGGACTGGGGGCATGGAAGTTCGCTTTGTTTGCCGGCTTGGCCTTTACCGTTCCGTACTACCTGATTGCCATTACCCTGGGCCCTGAGTTCCCCTCCATGCTGGGTTCGATGGTCGGACTGGTAATCGTGGTGAGCGCAGCTCGAAAGGGCTGGTTTGCACCTCGCAAAACCTTTGATTTTCCGGATCGCAGTCAATGGCCGTCCCACTGGCTGGGCACAGTAGCGATGGATAACACGGAATCGCAGCAACGCTTTTCGGTATTGCGGGCTTTCTCGCCGTATGTGCTGGTGGTTGCACTTTTGATCTTTACTCGTACTGTTCCTGCGGTAAAAGCCTGGTTGACGGGGCCTTCGGCCACAATCAAGGTGGAAGGTATTTTGGGCACTGGTATTTCTACGTCGGCTCAGTTGCTGTTCTCGCCAGGGGCCATCTTGATTCTGGTCTCACTGGCCTGCATTGCGATTTTTCGCATGAACAGTCAGCAGTATGTCGTCGGTGTGAAAGCATCGCTGCGTACCATGGGCAGCGCAGCTCCTGCTTTGTTGTTGGCCGTGCCTATGGTGCAGGTGTTTATCAACTCGGCAGCGGCTGATGGTTCCATTGCCAGCATGCCGCTGGTGCTGGCTCAAGGGGCCGCGTCGGCGGTTGGGCAGGCATGGCCTACGGTTTCACCCTGGGTGGGCAGTTTGGGGGCATTTATTGCGGGCTCCAATACTGTCAGCAACATGATGTTTTCGTACTTCCAGTTCTCTACCGCTCAGCAAATTGGCTTGAGTGTGGACCAGTCCGCTATTGTGGTTGCATTGCAGGCGGTAGGTGGAGCGGCTGGCAATATGATTTGCGTCCATAACGTGGTGGCTGCCGGTGCGGTTGTCGGCATGTTGGGACGTGAGGGCGAGATTGTTCGCAAGACCCTGATACCCATGGTGTATTACGTTATTCAGGCAGGCCTGATCGGCCAGGCCTTGATTACTGGTGCCATGGGCTGGTGGATAGCTGCCGCAGTCTTCCTGGCACTGACCATAGGGGGCTTGAGCCTGTCACGCGGCCGTCAGATGACGCCGGCCATGGCTTGAAAATTCGGCTCTGTTTATTTGCAGCTTCAAGGAGTCGTTGTACAATTTCTTCCTGGAGATGACGTTCCTCCTTTAACCGCCGTTTCGTTCTGAAGCAGCTGATGACGTCTACAGTGACCTGACCACCGTCGGGGCTGTAGGCGTCCGCGTTTACATCTTCTGTTTGTGGTCAGCCCGATTCCATTGAGCTTACGACCCATGAACAGACTCAAAACCTCACTCTCGCTAAACCTGCTGTCGTATTACGGCAAATGGTCTGTGCTCGCTTGCCTGATTGCCGTGCTGGCAGGCAGCGCTTCCGCTTTTTTCCTTTTTTCACTCGAGCAGGCTACCTCCTGGCGGATACAGCATGCCTGGCTGATTTGGCTACTGCCGCTGGCAGGTTTGGCCGTAGGCTGGGTGTATGAACGCGTAGGGCAGTCTGTTAGTGCAGGTAATAACCTGCTGATCGAGGAAATTCACGACCCCAAGAAAGTGGTGCCTTTGCGCATGGCGCCTTTGGTACTTGGCGGAACCGTGATTTCCCATTTGTTCGGTGCATCGGTAGGCCGAGAGGGCGCCGCCGTACAAATGGGTGCCGCCTTGTCGGACCAGCTAACCCATGTGTTTCGCTTGGACCGGGAGGATCGACGCATTCTGTTGATGGCAGGTATGAGTGCCGGCTTTTCATCTGTGTTTGGCACGCCTTTAGCCGGAGCCGTGTTTGGCATGGAAGTGCTGGCGATAGGCCGTATGCGCTACAACGCCTTGTTCCCTTGCCTGATCGCTGCGATTGCTGCCGACCAGGTGGGCCTGGTCTGGGGGGTGCAGCATACCCATTACGTCGTTGAGCACGTCGTGTCACTAGACGGCTGGAGCATGCTGGCTGTGCTGATCGCCGGGGTTCTGTTCGGCCTGATCGGCATGTTGTTCGCCATGCTGACTCACCAGCTTTCCGCCTGGATGAAAAAGAGCATCAAGTACGCACCCATGCGACCATTCTGGGGCGGGCTGGTGGTGGCGATCGCTGTCTGGGCGTTGGATGCCTACCAGTACATTGGCCTGGGTGTTCCGGAAATAGTGCGCGCTTTCCACGAGCCTATGCAGCCATGGGATTTTCTGGGCAAGCTGGGGTTTACTGTCCTGTCTTTAGGCTCCGGTTTTAAAGGAGGGGAGGTCACGCCCTTGTTCTACATCGGGGCGACGCTGGGTAATGCCTTGGCTCCCTTGCTGCACATGCCTTTTTCCATGATGACGGGATTGGGCTTTGTGGCCGTCTTTGCCGGCGCAGCCAATGTACCGATTGCGTGCACACTGATGGCGATGGAGCTGTTTGGTGCAGAACTGGGGCCTTTGGCGGCGATCGCTTGTGTAGCAGCCTATGTGTTCTCGGGGCATGCAGGGATCTATCATGCGCAACGTGTGGGTCATCGCAAGTTCAAACTTCGTCGGCCTGTTTGAGCTGGGTCAGTCAGTCAGCCACTCGGTGAGCGAGTGGCTAGGGATGCCTCATGTACCTGCTTAAAACTAGTCTCTTTTTTACGCTGGTTTCCAGGCTCCGCGTTTAGCAAACTACTATATGGCTTGATATCAAGAGACAAAGGTGAAGCGATGGCAGACTCCCAGTTCAAAGATAACTTTTCCCAAGTTGCAGCCGACTATGCCAGTTACCGCCCCAGTTATCCGCAAAAGCTGGCGGATGTGTTGGCCGAACTGAGTCCCGCACAGGATAGGGCGCTGGATTGTGCCTGCGGGACTGGGCAGCTTTCTGTGTTGCTGGCCAAGCGATTCAAGGAAGTGATTGCCACGGATGGCAGCGCCGATCAGATTGCTCAGGCGCAGCCGCAAGAGGGTGTGAGCTATCGCACGGCTTTGGCTGACAACAGCGGTCTGGCTGATAACAGCGTGGATTTGATCACCGTCGCGCAAGCGGCTCATTGGCTGGATCTGGGGCCTTTCTATGCCGAGGTTCAGCGTATCGCTCGCCCCGATGCCTTGCTGGCTTTGATCACCTATGGCGTCTTGCATGTGGAGGGTGAAGTGGATAGCGTCATGCAGCATTTCTACTATGAAACCATCGGCGCTTACTGGCCACCGGAGCGCCGTCATGTGGAAGAGGGGTATCGCAGCCTAGCCTTTCCTTTTCAGGAGCTGAGCTTGCCGCCTTTGGCCATGGAGGTGGATTGGAGTTTGCCACAGCTCCTGGGATACATCAGAACCTGGTCGGCTGTGAAAGCGGCTGAAAAAGCGCTGGGCGCCAGTCCCTTGAGCGCAGTGGAAGTGGAGTTGCGCAAGCAGTGGGGTGATCCCGATCAGCGTCGCCGAATCAGTTGGCCTTTGTCTGTGCGAGCAGGGCGGGTGCGGAAATAGGCCGCTCTTGGAGTGTGATGTCTGCTCATCAGGTTCGGACACTTCGCGGCTGACGGAGCGAACTTGCACAAGATTCCGGGCACCCGCCAACCCTGAGAGAGGAGACGCGGCTGTGTTGTGTCCGTTGTGGCTAAATGAGCTGGATCCTGAGTACCGATACTCTGTTGGATCAGGCGACAGCTTTGCCCATCGCAACAGGCCGCCAAAGTCATCATGAAATAAAAAACCGGATGCCGCTTTACGCTGCATCCGGTTTTTATTCAGCTAAACAGGATTAGCTGTTTTGCTGGGCTTCTTGCTGTGCATCCACAACAGCCAGGGCTGTCATGTTGATGATGCGACGCACCGTAGCGCTGGTGGTCAGGATGTGGATGGGGCGAGCCGCACCCAGCAGGATGGGGCCCATGGCCACACCGTTGCTGCCTGTCATCTTCAGCATGTTGTAGGTGATGTTGCCGGCGTCCAGGTTAGGAGTAATCAGCAGGTTGGCCGAACCGCGCAGCGTGCTGTCGGGGAAGGCCTTCAGGCGGATTTTCTCGGACAGGGCGGAGTCAGCGTGCATTTCGCCGTCCACTTCCAGGTCGGGAGCGCGTTCAGCCAGGATCTGACGAGCCTTGGCCATCTTGCGGGACGACTCGGTCTGGCGGCTGCCAAAGTTTGAGTGCGACAAGAGTGCGACACGAGGCACCACACCGAAGCGTTTGACTTCGTCAGCGGCCTGGATCGTCATGTCGGCGATCTGTTCGGCAGTGGGGTTCTCGTTGACGTGGGTGTCGCACACAAACAGAGTTTGTGTAGGCAGCATCAGCACGTTCATGGCGGCGAAAGTCTGGGCTTCTTTCTTCAGGCCAATGACTTGCTCAACATAGTGCAGCTGGCTGTCGTAGTTGCTGGCCACGCCGCAGATCATGCCGTCAGCATCACCACGTTGCAGCAGCATCACGCCGATCAGCGAGTTGTGCTTGCGTATCATGGCTTTGGCGATGTCTGGAGTCACGCCTTCACGTGCCTTGAGCTTGTAGTAGGCAGTCCAGGTCTCGGTGAAGCGATCATCGTCTTCAGGATCAACGATTTGCACGTTCTTGCCCGCTTCCAGACGCAGGCCAGCTTTCTTGACGCGCATGTCGATCACGCTGGGGCGACCCACCAGAATAGGCTGGGCCAGCTTCTCGTCCACGACGGTTTGCACGGCACGCAATACGCGCTCGTCTTCGCCATCAGCGTAAATGATGCGCTTGGGCGCAGCCTTGGCCTGCATGTACAACGGACGCATCAGCGGGCCGGTGTGGTAGGTCATGGCGATCAGCTTCTGACGGTAGGCGTCCATGTCTTCGATAGGACGGGCGGCAACGCCGGAGTCCATCGCAGCTTGGGCCACGGCAGGAGCGATCTGAACAATCAGACGGGAGTCGAACGGTTTGGGGATGATGTACTCAGGACCAAAACGCAGATCTTCGCCGCCGTAAGCAGTGGCCATATCGTCGCTTTGCTCGACCTGGGCCAGCTCGGCAATGGCTTTCACGCAAGCCAGCTTCATTTCTTCGTTGATCACGCTGGCGCCAACGTCCAGGGCACCACGGAAGATGAAGGGGAAGCACAGCACGTTGTTGACCTGGTTCGGGTAGTCCGAACGGCCAGTCGCGATGATGCAGTCAGGGCGGGCAGCCTTGGCTACTTCAGGACGGATTTCAGGCTCGGGGTTGGCCAGGGCCAGAATCAGGGGCTTGTCGGCCATGGTCTTGACCATGTCGGCGGACAGGACGCCAGGAGCGGAACAACCCAGGAACACGTCAGCGCCAACCATGGCATCAGCCAGGGTACGGGCGTCGGTTTCTTGAGCGTAGCGAGCCTTGTTGGGCTCCATGTTCTCGTCGCGACCTTTCCAGATGATGCCGCGCGAGTCGGCCACGAAAATGTTGCTCAGCTTCACGCCCAGGGCAACCAGCAAGTCCAGGCAAGCAATGGCAGCAGCGCCAGCGCCCGAGCAAACCAGCTTGATGTCGGCGATGTTCTTGTTGACGACTTTCAGGCCGTTCAGAACAGCGGAGGACGAGATGATGGCGGTACCGTGCTGGTCATCGTGGAACACGGGAATGCTCATGCGCTCGCGCAGCTTCTTCTCGATGTAGAAGCATTCGGGGGCCTTGATGTCTTCCAGGTTCACACCACCCAGGGTGGGTTCCAGTGCGGCAATGATGTCGACCAGCTTGTCCGGATCGGTTTCGTTCAACTCGATATCGAACACATCGATGCCGGCGAATTTCTTGAACAGGCAGCCTTTGCCTTCCATGACGGGCTTGGCGGCCAGGGGGCCGATATTGCCCAGACCCAGCACGGCGGTACCGTTGGTAACCACGGCAACCAGGTTGGCGCGCGAGGTGTACTTGGCGGCGGCTTCTTCGCCTTCGGCGTGGATGGCCATGCAAGCAGATGCGACGCCGGGGGAGTAGGCTAGCGAGAGGTCATCTTGATTGGCTAGGGTCTTGGTAGGGACCACCGAGATTTTCCCGGGAGTGGGATACGCGTGATAGTCCAGCGCAAGTTTGGCCAGATCGGCGTTGGCATCCATTTTGGTAAAGCTCCTGATAGGATTTTCTAGTGTAAAAGTGAATCTAATTTATAAGAAATACAGTCACCAGGTAGGTGCTGATTTGTTATAGGCAGCATATGTCATGGCAACGCTTGTTGCCTGCCTCAAGGTGACCAAGGGCAGGCTGGGCTCGGTTTGGTGGAAAAGGGGCCCGCGAAGCGCGTACTTGCTGCACCCGATTAGCATATCGGAATTTTTCCTTCATGTGGGGCAGCCAAGGGGCGTCAATCATGATTTGGAGCGCTTCTTTTGTAAGAATTCGCCCTCGTGATAGATCGATGTGTTTGTTAATGCCAACGGTATGACGCAGTCGCCAAGCATTTTAGATGTCATTAATTGCGCCTTTTGTGTGCGGCGTTATACTAGATCAATACGGCTTGTATAAGGCGTCCTACGTTGCCTTCTGCTCCTGCTATCCGCTAACCGGCGAGGTCCGTGTCGCGGAAGGTTTTCCTGCATCTCAACACGAGTGAAACACTCGGATAGGTGAAGCGTAATAATGTCATCGCAAAAAGAACTGCTCAGTAACTCTTATTTGTTCGGGAGCAATGCTCCTTACGTCGAAGAACTCTACGAGTCCTACCTCGACAATCCAGGCTCCGTCGCCGACCAATGGCGCGAGTACTTCGACCAGCTGCAGCACCAGCCTGCGACTGACGGCCGCGACAGCACCCGCGATCAAGCTCACGCTCCCATCGTCGAGTCCTTCGCTCAGCGTGCCAAAGCCAATGCCTTCCTGACCAGCGCCCAAGCACCGGACCTGACAGTTGCCATGAAGCAAGTGTCGATTCAGTCCATGATTGCTGCTTACCGCTCCCTGGGTGCACGCATTGCTGATCTGGATCCCCTGAAGCGCTCCGAACGCCCCAGCATCCCTGAACTGGACCCTGCTTTCTACGGTTTGACCGAAGCAGATCTGGACCAGGTCTACTCCGCCACCAACACTTACTTCACCAAAGCCGACACCATGACGCTGCGCGACATGCTCAAGGCCTTGCGTGATACGTACTCCCGTTCGGTGGGCGCAGAATTCATGTACATCTCCGACCCGGTCGTCAAGCGCTGGATTCAGCAGCGCCTGGAGTCGGTGCATGGCACAGGTTCTTTCAACGTTGACCAAAAACGCAACATCTTGCAGCAGCTGACCGAGGCCGAAGGCCTGGAGCGCTTCCTGCACACCAAATATGTCGGTCAGAAACGCTTCTCCCTGGAAGGTGGTGAGAGCTTCATCGCTTGTATGGATGAAGTGGTCAACCACGCTGGCGAGAACGGCGTTCAGGAAATCATCGTGGGTATGGCTCACCGTGGTCGTCTGAACATGCTGGTCAACATCATGGGCAAGATGCCCGGTGACCTGTTTGCCGAGTTTGAAGGCCGTCACGCTGAAGGCTTGACCGACGGCGACGTGAAGTACCACAACGGTTTCTCCAGCGACCTGTCCACTCGTGGCGGTCCGGTTCACCTGTCTCTGGCCTTTAACCCATCCCACCTGGAAATTGTTAACCCAGTGGTCGAGGGGTCGGTCCGTGCTCGTCAGGATCGTCGTAGCGACGAAGACGGCAGCCAGGTTCTGCCCGTGCTGGTTCACGGTGACGCGGCTTTTGCCGGTCAGGGTGTGGTCATGGAAACACTGAACCTGGCCCAGACCCGTGGCTACGGTACCGGTGGTACGCTGCACATTGTTATTAACAACCAGATCGGTTTCACCACCTCTGATCCTCGCGATACACGCTCCACGCTGTATTGCACGGACGTGGTCAAGATGATTGAAGCCCCTGTGTTCCACGTCAATGGCGACGATCCTGAAGCCGTGGTGTTCGTGACTCAGCTGGCTCTGGACTTCCGCCGCGAGTTCAAGCACGACGTGGTGGTTGATATTGTTTGCTTCCGCAAACTGGGCCACAACGAGCAAGACACTCCTTCGATGACCCAGCCGCTGATGTACAAGAAGATTGGTCAGCACAACGGTACGCGCAAACTGTACGCCGACAAGCTGGTTGCTCAAGGCATTCTGTCCGAGAACGAACCCGAAGATCTGGTCAAGGCTTACCGTCAACTGATGGAAGATGGCAAGCGCACGGTTGAACCTGTTCTGACAGACTACAAGAACAAGTACGCCACCGACTGGTCTGCCTTCCTGGGCGCCAAATGGACTGACCAGGCTGACACCGCCTTGCCTATGTCCGAACTGACACGTATCGGTGAAAAACTGACCACCGTGCCAGAAGGCTTTACGGTTCACCCGCTGGTCAACCGCATGCTGAACGACCGTCGTGCCATGGCACGTGGCGAAGCTCAGGTGGACTGGGGCATGGGCGAGCACTTGGCCTTTGCAACCCTGGTGAACAATGGCTACGCCATCCGTATTACCGGCCAGGACTCGGGCCGTGGTACGTTTACCCACCGTCACGCTGTGCTGCACGATCAAAAACGTGAGCGCTGGAACGACGGCACCTACATTCCTTTGCAGAACGTCTCCGAAGGCCAGGCCAACTTCACGGTGATCGACTCGGTTCTGTCCGAAGAAGCCGTGCTGGCATTTGAATACGGTTACGCTTCGGCAGAGCCCAACATTTTGACTATCTGGGAAGCTCAGTTCGGCGACTTCGCCAACGGCGCCCAGGTTGTGATCGACCAGTTCATTACGTCGGGTGAAGCCAAGTGGGGCCGTCATTGCGGTCTGACTCTGATGCTGCCACACGGCTACGAAGGTCAGGGTCCGGAGCACTCCTCGGCCCGTATCGAGCGCTTCTTGCAACTGTGCGCTGACAACAATATCCAGGTTGTCCAGCCCACCAACGGCGCCCAGATCTTCCACGTGCTGCGTCGTCAGATGATCCGTCCTTTCCGCAAGCCTTTGGTCATCATGACGCCCAAGTCCTTGCTGCGTAATAAAGACGCTACCTCGCCACTGAGCGATCTGGCTGAGGGTCACTTCATGCCGGTGATCGGCGAGACCGATCAGGCGATTGATGCAGCCGCTGTCAAACGTGTTCTGGCTTGCTCGGGCAAGGTTTACTACGATCTGGTGAACCACCGTAAAGAGCTGGAGCGCAACGATATTGCCATTATCCGTGTGGAGCAGTTGTATCCGTTTGCCCACAAGGCCTTCCAGGCAGAGCTGGCCAAGTACAGCAACGCCAAGGAAGTTATCTGGGTTCAGGACGAACCTCAAAACCAAGGTGCATGGTTCTACGTTCAGCATCACATCTACGAGAACATGACCGAAGGTCAGAAGCTGGGTTACGCCGGCCGTGCCGCGTCCGCTTCGCCTGCCGTTGGTTACCTGGCCAAACACCAGGAACAACACAAGGCGCTGCTGGAGCAGGCTTTCGGCGCTCGCAAAGGCTTCATGCTGACCAAATAACGCACCCTAAATTTTAAATACGGAAAATATAATCATGGCAATTACCGACGTTCTGGTTCCCCAACTCTCTGAATCCATCTCCGAAGCCACTTTGCTGGAGTGGAAAAAACAACCTGGCGAGATGGTCCAGGCTGATGAAATCCTGATCGAAGTCGAAACCGACAAGGTTGTGCTGGAAGTTCCCGCTCCTGCCTCGGGCGTGCTGAGCGAAATCGTCAAGGCCAACGGCAGCACCGTTACCTCCGGCGACGTGCTGGCCCGTATTGACTCCGAAGGCAAGGCCAGCGCTGCCGCTCCTGCCGCCGCTGCACAAGAAGCCGCTCCTGCTGCTGCCCCAGCCGCTGCCGCTCCTGCTGCCAGCTCCGCCGCCTCTTCGGTTGCTTCGCCTGCAGCTGCCAAGATCCTGGCTGAAAAGGGTGTGGAAGCCAGCTCCGTGGAAGGTTCCGGCCGTGGTGGTCGCATCACCAAGGGTGACGCTCTGGAAGCCAACGCCGCTGCTGCTAAACCTGCTGCCGCTCCTGTTGCCCCTCCAACCCTGTCCCTGGACGGCCGTCCAGAGCAGCGCGTGCCCATGAGCCGTCTGCGCGCTCGCATCGCCGAGCGTCTGCTGCAGTCGCAGTCCGAAAACGCCATGCTGACCACGTTCAACGAAGTCAACATGCAAGCTGTGCTGGATCTGCGCAAGAAATACAAAGATCAGTTCGAGAAAGAGCACGGCGTGAAACTGGGCTTCATGTCCTTCTTCGTCAAGGCTGCTGTTGCCGCCCTGAAGAAATACCCCGTACTGAACGCCTCGGTTGATGGCAAAGACATCATCTACCACGGTTACTTCGACATTGGTGTGGCCGTTGGTAGCCCACGTGGTCTGGTGGTGCCTATCCTGCGTAACGCTGATCAAATGTCCATCGCTGACATCGAAAAGCAAATCGCTGACTTCGGTGCCCGTGCCCGCGACGGCAAGCTGACCCTGGAAGAAATGACAGGCGGTACCTTCTCGATCTCCAACGGTGGCGTGTTCGGCTCCATGCTGTCCACCCCCATCATCAACCCACCTCAGTCCGCCATCCTGGGCATTCACGCCACCAAGGATCGCGCTGTTGTGGAAAACGGTCAGATCGTGATTCGCCCCATGAACTACCTGGCCATGTCCTACGACCACCGTATCATCGACGGCCGCGAAGCCGTTCTGGGTCTGGTGGCCATGAAGGAAGCCTTGGAAGATCCACAGCGTCTGCTGTTGAACGTCTAAGCACGCGGTAGTTTCGGTCTAGTATGTTTACGGCCAAGTGCTTGCTTCTAAGCCTTGGCCGACTTTGTTTAAGGCCCTGGGGGTTGGCGTTCGCCACCTGATACTTTCCCGTCTGACTTCTGGACGGTCCAGCGTGCCTTTTCACATTTATGGGATTTTTTATGGCTAAGCAATTTGATGTTGTCGTGATTGGTGCAGGCCCTGGTGGCTACATCGCCGCCATCCGTGCTGCTCAACTGGGTATGAGCGTCGCTTGCGTGGACGCATGGTCCACCGCTGAAGGCAAACCCGCTCCTGGCGGTACTTGCACCAACGTTGGTTGCATTCCTTCCAAGGCCTTGCTGCAATCGTCCGAGCACTTCGAGCACGCCAATCTGCATCTGGCTGATCACGGTGTGGACGTCAAGGGCGTATCGCTGAATCTGGACAAGCTGATCGGTCGCAAAGACGTGGTCGTCAAGCAGAACAACGACGGCATCCTGTACCTGTTCAAAAAGAACAAGGTCACTTTCTTCCACGGCACCGCTTCCTTTGGCGCCAAAGTGGACGGCGGCTGGTCGGTGAACGTGGCCGGTGCCAACGCTGAAGAGCTGGTTGCCAAGAACGTCATCATCGCTACCGGTAGCTCGGCTCGTGCCTTGCCCGGTGCCGAGTTCGACGAAGAGCAAATTCTGTCCAACGACGGCGCACTGCGTCTGCCCAAGGTTCCCAAGAAGCTGGCCGTTATCGGTGCCGGTGTGATTGGTCTGGAACTGGGTAGCGTGTGGCGTCGCCTGGGTGCCGAAGTGACCATTCTGGAAGGTGCTCCCGAGTTCCTGTCCGCCGTGGATCGCGACGTTGCCAAGGAAGCCCTGAAGGCTTTCACCAAGCAAGGTCTGAAGATCAATGTGGGTGTGAAAGTTGGCGAAATCAAGAAGTCCGCCAAACAGGTCACCATCAACTACGTGGACGCCGCTGGTGCCGAGCACAAGCTGGAAGCCGACAAGCTGATCGTGTCCATCGGCCGTGTGCCTAACACTGCCGGTCTGGGTGCAGACACCATCGGTCTGAAACTGGACGAGCGCGGCTTCGTGGTTGTGGACGACGATTGCGCCACCAGCCTGCCAGGTATCTGGGCGGTGGGTGACGTGGTGCGTGGTCCTATGCTGGCTCACAAAGCCGAAGAGGAGGGTGTGGCTGTGGCCGAGCGTCTGGCTGGTCAGCAACCCCACGTCAACTTCGACACTGTGCCTTGGGTTATTTACACCTCGCCCGAAATCGCCTGGGTTGGCAAGACCGAACAGCAACTGAAGACCGAAGGCCGTGCTTACCGCGCTGGCAGCTTCCCCTTCCTGGCTAACGGCCGTGCCCGCGCACTGGGTGACACGACCGGCTTTGTGAAGGTTCTGGCGGATGCCAAGACGGACGAAGTCCTGGGCGTGCACTTTGTGGGCCCTGTGGCTTCCGAGCTGGTGGCTGAAGCTGTTGCAATCATGGAATTCCGTGGCGCGTCGGAAGATATCGCCCGTATTTGCCATGCTCACCCAACCCTGTCCGAAGCCCTGAAAGAAGCGGCCTTGGCAGTGGACAAACGCGCTCTGAACTTCTGATAGACTTTCAGGGTGTTGTTGGAAAAGGGCGGGCACGGGCTCGCCTTTTTTTTCGTCACGAAAGGCTGATCACAGCAGTCCGTAGCGGCTGCGATGCGTGAGATAATTGACCGCGCAGTATGCTCAGACCCTGCATCAAAAGCGGTGCTGCTGTGGATCGCAGTGCATGCTGGCAGACCACTACCTGTCTTGGACAGGTTCTTTTATTTTCAGTGATATGAATGTTCGCGAGTATTACCATCAGGCTTTAGCGGAAAAAGGCTACCGTGCCGACCAGGCACAGGAGCAAGCTATAGACCGGCTGCAACGCTATTACGACGAGTGGGTAGAGTTTCGCAAAATGCGCTCCAGCGCCTTGCGTCGTATGTTCTCCCGCCCGGAAGTGCCGCGTGGTGTGTACCTGTGGGGTGGGGTCGGGCGCGGCAAGAGCTTCCTGATGGACGCCTTTTACCTGACGGTGCCGCTCAAGCGCAAAACTCGGATTCACTTCCATGAGTTCATGCGCGGCGTGCACAAAGAGCTGAATCAGGTCAAAGGCATGAGTGATCCCTTGGATGAGGTCGCCAAGCGTATCGCCAAGCGTTATCGCCTGATCTGTTTTGACGAGTTCCACGTCTCGGATGTGGCCGATGCCATGATTCTGTACAAGCTGCTGCTGGGGCTGTTCGAGCGCGGTACGTCCTTTGTGATGACCTCCAACTACGAGCCTTCCACCTTGTATCCGGAAGGCCTGCACCGCGACCGCATCTTGCCTGCGATTGCGCTGATCCAGAAGAACATGGATATCATGAACGTGGATACGGGCGTGGATTATCGCCGTCGTGCTCTGGAGCAGGTGAAAACCTATCTGATGCCATTGGGTCCGGAGACCACCGCAGAACTGCAATCCATGTTCACGGCCTTGTCGGACACGGCCCCTCAAGAGCCGGTGCTCAGTATTGAAAACCGGGATGTAAAAGCGGTCGCCTTGTCCGGTTCAGCCGTCTGGTTTGATTTCGAGACCCTGTGCGTCAGCCCACGTTCGCAAAACGACTATCTGGAACTGGCGAACCGCTTCCAGACCGTGATTTTGTCTGATGTGCCTCGCATGACAGCGCGTGATGCCTCTGCGGCGCGACGCTTCACCTGGCTGGTCGACGTTTTTTACGATCACAAGGTGAAGTTCATCATGTCCGCAGCGGTGCCTGAAGAAGAATTGTATGTGGATGGCCCTATGGCCAATGAGTTCCACCGTACTGTCTCGCGTTTGATGGAAATGCAATCGCGGGAGTACCTGGAGTCAGAACGGCGCCAGGCAGTTATTTTGTAGGATGCTGGGCGCGGCCACTGGCCACGCGTCTGATTCCTGAACCCTGACACGTAGTTTTATAAGCGTATTTTTTATCATGACGACACGAGTACTGACCGGCGTTACAACGACCGGTATTCCACACTTGGGTAATTATGCCGGGGCGATTCGTCCTGCTATCCGTGCTAGCCAGCAAGCCGATGTCGACGCATTTTTCTTCATGGCGGACTACCACGCCCTGATCAAATGTGACGATCCGGAGCGCGTAGCCATTTCGCGCCGTGCGATTGCTGCTACCTGGCTGGCCTGCGGCCTGGATGTGGAAAAAGTAACGTTCTACCGTCAATCCGATATTCCGGAAATTCCGGAGCTGTCCTGGATGCTGGGTTGCGTAACCGGCAAGGGCTTGATGAACCGTGCGCACGCTTACAAGGCTTCTGTCGACAAGAATGAAGCGGCGGGCGTAGAGCCTGATGATGGCGTCACCATGGGCCTGTTCAGCTACCCCGTACTGATGGCGGCCGACATCCTGATGTTCAATGCCCACAAGGTACCCGTGGGCCGGGATCAGGTGCAGCACCTGGAAATGGCACGCGATATCGCCAAGAGCTTCAACCACCTGTATGGCCGTGGCAAGGAGCTGTTTGTATTGCCCGAAGTACAGGTGGAAGAGGACGTGGCCCTCTTGCCCGGTCTGGATGGCCGCAAGATGTCCAAGAGCTACGACAACACGATTCCTCTGTTCGAGGGTGGTGCCAAGGCACTGAAGGCGGCCATTGCCCGCATCGTGACGGACTCCAAAGGTCCCGGCGAGTCTAAAGATCCCGATGATTCGCACCTGACGGCCTTGTACAAGGCATTTGCGACACCCGAGCAGACCCAAGCCTTCCGTCAGCAGTTGATCGACGGCATGGCCTGGGGCGAGGCCAAGGATGCCTTGCATCAGTTGCTGGAAGCCATGATTGCGCCCATGCGCGATCGCTACGAAGCCTTGATGGCTCGTCCCCAGGATATTGAGGATTTGCTGCAAGTTGGCGCGCGCAAGGCTCGTGCCTACGCTACCCCCTTCATCCATGAATTGAAGGCGGCCGTGGGCCTGCGTGACCCCTTGAGCGTGGCAGTTAGCAAGACTGAAGCCAAGGCTCGTAAAGCTCGTTTTGTGAACTTCCGCGACGAAGATGGCACCTTCCGTTTCCGCCTGCAAGATGCTGCTGGACAAGAGCTGTTTCTGTCTCGCTCTTACGCAGACCCAAAACAGGCTGGTGTGGCGATCAAGGCACTGCAGACTGCGGCTTTTGCCGAAGTTGCCAAGCAGGACGGTCAGGAGTTGCAAATCCATTGCGCCGGTGAAGAAGTGGCACGAGTATCGGCAGATCTGCGTGATGCCGTTGCAGCCGCTTTGGATTCGATGCGCGACTAAGTGGTTTGTCTACTGCGGGATTGATCGGCTGTTCAGGATTGATGCCGTAGTGGAGGCAGTAAGCTTCTTTGAGCAGCAACGCTTCAACTTGAAGATTGCTTGAAATTGAGCAGCCCCAAAAGAGAGACTTATCTCACTTTTGGGGCTGTTCTTTATTCCTTGTACCGAGCGTGTGCAGAAGATCAAGCTGGAGCTTGGCTTGACCTTGCTCGTGTAATCGGCTTTGGCCTTGAATTCATTCTTGAAATCAGGTCAGGTCAAACCAAACCAAACCAGATCTGATCCGAACGTGAACTCTGAATTCTGAGCCCGAAATCTGGATTTGGACTTAAGACCTGGACTTAAGACCTGGACTTGAGCCTGGGCCAGTCGCTCTTAGGCTTTGGACTTCTGATCCCAGTCCTGGCTGGCCTGCTCCAATGCTGCAATATCTTCTGCGCAGATCACATCCCTTAGCGCTGTGAATTTCTCTTCCGGCCACTCATACATCTTCAGACCCAGCAATTGCTCAATCGTTGCCTCATCAAAGCGCTTTCGCACGGGTACAGCAGGATTGCCAGCCACAATCGTGTAGGGTGCCACGTTCTTGGTCACAATCGCTCCCGAGGCCACGACAGCGCCTTCACCAATCACGACACCGGGCATGATCATGGCTCGCATGCCGATCCAGGCACCATCGTGAATATGGGTGTCGCCTTTACCGACGTAAGCCTCCGTAATCTTGTCCACGAAGGGGTACAGGCTGAACCAGTCCATGCGATGTGTGTGATTGCCGCCCATCAGAATGACAGCCTCGGCACCGATGCACACGTAGTCGCCAATATGCAGCTGGTCTACCGGCCATTGCGAGGTCCAGGCCTTGCGGCTGTATTCGTCCCCGTACAGGTAACGCACTACGCTTTCTTCAAAACTGTCTGTCCAGGCATGGCTGTAATAGCTGTGTGTGCCGCGTACGTGAATATTGGGATTGGATACGGTTTCGTGCAGGAGTTCGACCTGCGACCAATGTTTTTGCTCCATGTTTCTCCTTCTGGACCTTGCCGCGCGGGAACTGACTTTGCGCCGGTCCCGGCAAAGTGGGTGTTTGTGTTTGGGCAAAGCGGCCAAGCGAGCACAAGAGGCTCGCTTGCTGATGTTGATGGCGGGACTAGTCTAATGCGCTTTGAGCTGCTTGGCATTCAAGCGGGCCAAAAGCATCAAGCCCTGCATGAATGCTCACGCAGGGCTTGGTGTGTTTGGGCCGGGATTGCTGGCCTTATTCGGCTGCTTGAGCGGGAATATCCAGCTTTTCGCACAGATTTAGAATTTCCTCCAGGTTCTCGCGTTTGACCACGATCAGCTGAAATTCCTCGTCATAGCTTTGGGCAAATTCCAGCAGGCAGTAGGAGGGGTGAAACTCCTGCAGCTGCTCGTTCGCCCATTGGAAAAAGCCGTCCACGTCCTGAAAAGGCATGTCGTCGTAGGGAAAGGCGGGCAGGTTCTGGCTTTCAAAAGCGGCCAGAATTTCTTCCCACAGTTCGTCCACGGTATCGGCCAGAGCCAGATAGTCGTCCAGCTCGTAGCTGATGGCCAGGATCAGAGCGCCATCCGGATCGTGTTCCATCAAGTTCTGGGCGTGCTTGCCATACGCCTCACCCATCGCTGTCGGGCTGGCGCTGGCTGTCAGCACGGACTGGCTGATGGCTGCAATATCCTGTTCCTTCTGATCAAATCCGGTCAGCAGATTGAGCAGACGCGTCAGTTGGGAAAGGCGCTCGGTCTCAGTCATGGCTTATCTCCGAAGTTTGCTAAAGGCGGCTGCCATAGCACCTGTCGGTGCCGGTTCAGCTTGCCGGTTGGGGCGATTGTTTCCGGAACGGCGCTGGGGTGCGTTGCTGGTGTTGCTGGAACCACGCACAGGGCCGCTGTCGTCGTTCAGGCGCATGGTCAAGCCGATACGCTTACGAGCTACATCCACTTCCTGGACTTTAACCTTAACGGTCTGCCCAACGCGAACCACATCACGCGGATCTTTGACAAAGGTCTCGGACAGGGCCGAGATATGCACCAGACCGTCCTGGTGCACACCCACGTCCACAAAGGCACCAAAGTTGGCCACGTTGGTGACCACGCCTTCCAGAATCATGCCGGGCGTCAAATCGTTCAGGGAGTTGATGCCTTCCTGGAACTTGGCGGTGGTGAATTCAGGGCGAGGGTCGCGACCGGGCTTTTCAATTTCATTAAAAATATCACGCACGGTGGGCAAACCAAAGCGTTCATCGGTGAAGTCGGAAGGCGACAAGCCTTTCAATGCGCCGGATTTACCCATGACATCGCTGGCTTCAGTTTGCAGGCGCTCCAGAATGCGGGCGGCAACCGGATAGGCTTCGGGGTGAACTGCCGAGGCGTCCAGAGGGTTGGCTGCACCGGGAATACGCAAAAAGCCCGCTGCCTGTTCAAAGGCTTTTTCACCAAAGCGCGGCACCTCACGCAACTGCTTGCGGCTTTGGAAGGCACCGTTTTCGTCACGCCAGGTGACGATGTTTTTGGCCAGCGTGTTGTTCAGGCCCGAAACGCGCGCCAGCAGGGGAGCAGAAGCGGTGTTGACATCCACACCTACGGCGTTCACACAATCCTCGACCACGGCGTCCAGGCTGCGAGCCAGTTCGCGCTGATTCACGTCGTGCTGGTATTGGCCGACACCAATGGATTTGGGGTCGATCTTGACCAGCTCGGCCAGTGGGTCTTGCAGGCGGCGGGCGATGGAAACAGCACCGCGCAGGCTGACGTCCATATCCGGGAATTCTTGTGCGGCCAGTTCAGAGGCGGAGTACACCGAAGCGCCCGCCTCGGACACGACTACGCGAGTCAAAGGCAACTGCGGGAAAGCGGATTGCAGGTCGGCAACCAGTTTCTCGGTTTCGCGCGATGCTGTGCCGTTGCCAATCGCCACCAGTTCAACTTGGTAGCGAGTCGCCAGGCCGGCCAGGGTACGAATGGCGCCTTCGCGGTCACGACGGGGCTCAAAGGGATAGACGGTGGCGGTATCCAGCACCTTGCCGGTTGCATCGATCACAGCGGCTTTTACGCCGGTACGAATACCTGGGTCCAGGCCCAGAACGGCTTTATTGCCAGCGGGGGCCGCCAGCAGCAAATCGCGCAGATTAGCGGCAAACACGCGGGTGGATTCTTGCTCGGCTTCTTCGCGCAGACGGCCAATCAGCTCGGATTCGAATGCTGTCAGCAACTTGACGCGCCAGGTCCAGCGGCAAACCTCGGCCAGCCAGTGATCGCGTGGGCTGGCGTCGGCGGAAAAGTCAGCGCCAATATCGGTCAGCTCGGCGACTTTCAGTACGCAAGGGTGGGGCAGAAGCGCATCCTGCTCGGGGTTCAGGCCCAGGCGCAGGTCCAGTGCACCTTGCTGACGACCGCGCAACAAAGCCAGCACGCGGTGAGAAGGCAGTTGGCGCAGCGCTTCGTTAAAGTCGAACCAGTCGCGGAACTTGTCGCCTTCCTGTTCCTTGCCTTCGGCAACCTTGGAGTACAAGTGAGCGGACTTCCACAGATAGTCGCGCATGGCTTCCAGCAGGTCGGCCTGCTCGGCAAAGCGTTCGGCCAGAATGTCGCGGGCACCGTCCAGGGCGGCTTTGGCCGTGTCGATCTTGGCTTCGGCATTCAGATAGCCTTCGGCCAGCGCCACAGGGTCTGCATCCTTCTGGGCCAGAATGGCGTCCGCCAGCGGCTCCAGGCCGGCTTCGCGGGCAATCTGGGCACGGGTACGACGCTTGGGCTTGTACGGCGCGTACAAGTCTTCCAGACGCTGCTTGGTGTCAGCCGCCAAAATGGCTTGCTCCAGCTCGGGCGTCAGTTTTTCTTGCTGGCGGATCGATTCCAGAATGGCATGACGACGCGATTGCATATCGCGCAAATAGATCAGGCGCACTTCCAGATCACGCAGGACATTATCGTCCAGGCCGCCAGTCGCTTCCTTGCGGTAACGGGCAATAAAAGGGACCGTGGCCCCGTTGTCCAAGAGCTCAACCGTAGAGGCGGCTTGTTGGATGCGGATGTTCAGTTCAGAGGCCAGTAGCGCCAGAATCTGTTGGTGATCCTGTTGCTGGGCGAGGGTTTCCACAGTCATTTCAGTTATGGGTCCATCGTTGTAAAAGGGTCTGCAAGCGCCGCATTTTGCCATAAAGACCGGCAGCGACCCAGAATTGGCAGGTATCATCTTGTATGTATTCCACTGTGATTGTAGACAGTTCTGTCATTCGTCACCTCTCCCTGAGCGGTTTTGCCCCATGTTGTTGCAGGATTATTCCGATATCTTTTCTCCCCAAGGCCCTCTGGCAGAGTCTGTCTCGCACTATCGTCCGCGGCAGGCTCAGCTGGAGCTGGCCCAAGCCATCAGCGAGACGGTCGCCGAGTCCGGCGTATTGATTGCCGAGGCGGGCACAGGCACGGGCAAGACCTGGGCCTATCTGGTGCCTGTGTTCATGCAAGGTGGCAAAGCCTTGGTCTCGACCGGGACGCGCACCTTGCAGGATCAATTGTTCCGTCGGGATATTCCCCACCTGCGTAAAGCGCTGGCCTTGCCGGTGGATGTGGCCTTGCTCAAGGGGCGCAGCAACTACGTTTGTCATTACCATTTGGAACGATTGGGTCAGGATGATCGAGCCCTGAAGTCCCGTGCGGAAATTGCTTATCTGCGGGCCATCCAGCTTTTTACTGAACGCAGCCGTAGCGGCGACAAGGGTGAGTTGGCCGAAGTCCCGGAGGACGCGGATATTTGGCACCGAGTCACTTCCACACGCGATAATTGCCTGGGACAGGATTGCCCCTTTGTGCGCGACTGCTTTGTGATGAAGGCGCGCCGTCATGCCCAGGATGCGGATGTAGTAGTGGTGAACCATGCTCTGTTCATGGCGGATCTGGCCTTGCGCGAAGAGGGCGTAACGGATTTGCTGCCTAGCGTGGATCTGGTGGTGTTTGACGAGGCACACCAACTGCCCGACGTGGCCACCCGTTTTCTGGGTAGTAGCGTGTCCTTGTATCAATTGACGGATTTGTGTCGGCAGATAGAAGCGGCGGGTCTGGCCCAGGCGCGCGAGACCGTAGACTGGAGTCAGGTGGCCCGCAAGCTGGAGCAAGCGGCTCGGGATTTGCATTTGCGTACTGCGTCGCTGGCGGCACAGGGTGGTCGCGCCACTTTCCAGGCCTTGCCCGAGCCCGAGCTGTTTGATGAAGCGTTGGAGAATTTGCTGGAGACCTTCGACAAGGTCATCAAGATGCTGGCCATGGTGGCTGAACGCCATCCAGATCTGGCGGCGGCACATAAAATTGCCTTGGAATTGCGTGCACGCTTGTTCCAATGGAGCCAGCCGGACCGTCAAGGCCGTCACGCCTATTTGCCAGAAAGTGAAAAAGACGAAGACCAGCCCGACGAGTTCGTGCGTTGGGTAGAAAGTGGGCAGCATTATCTGCGCCTGCACAGTGCCCCTTTGTCGGTCGCCAAGATTTTCTCGCGCTACCGAGGCAAGGAGCAGTCCTGGGTGCTGACCTCGGCTACCTTATCGGTGCATGGCGATTTCAATCACTTCAAGCGTCAACTGGGTTTGTTTGATGCTCGCACCGAAGCCTGGGCTTCGCCGTTCGACTATCCGAATCAGGCGCTGTTCTACGTCCCCAGCACCTTGCCGCTTCCTAGCCATCCCAACTTCAATCAGGCCTTCGTGGATGCGCTCATTCCGCTGATCAAGGCGGGTCAGGGTGGTGTGCTGGTGCTCTGTACCACCTTGCGCTCGGTCGAGCGGATTGCAGATATGCTGCGGGACCGATTTGATCGGGAAGACATCGAACGCAATGTGCTGCGCCAAGGGGAGCGTTCACGGCAAGTTCTGCTGGACGAGTTCCGTGCCCGTGGCAATGCGGTGTTGGTGGGGAGCGCCAGCTTCTGGGAAGGGATTGACCTGCCCGGTGATGCCTTGACGCTGGTTGCTATCGACAAGCTGCCCTTTGCTCCGCCGGATGATCCGGTGCTGGAAGCGCGTATCAAGGAGTGCAAGGACAGGGGCGGTAATCCCTTCATGGAATACCAGTTGCCCGAAGCCGCCATTGCCTTGAAGCAAGGGGCAGGGCGTCTGATTCGCACCGAGCGCGACTGGGGCGTGCTGATGGTGGGCGACACCCGTATTGTCGAGAAGCCCTACGGCAAACTGCTATGGCGTGGTTTGCCACCTTTTGCCCGTACGCGTGATCCTGCTCGTGCCTTGGCGTTTCTGCGGGAGCAGAAAGCGAAGCGGCAGAGCGCTCAGGTCAGTGATGTGGAGCTGACCTGAGCGCTCGGAGCAGGCTTGAGCGTATTCCGTCTATTAAAACTAGGGTAAGGACTCGTCTGCGACGATGTCCTCTGCCACCAGGCCCCATAAGAACAGGCTGGGTGTGCCAGCGCCTTCCAGACTGCCCTCTATCTGCTGAAGAACGGACATGACGGCACTGCGATTGCTGACTGCCTCAAACGCTTCCCGAGTGATAGGCGTAAACCAGCCTTTTTTGAGCACCGCTACCGCCATTGCCAGCGCGACGGAAAACACATGCTGGCCCAGCATGGGGACCTGAACCGTCTCGCCTGCGCGATTGTGCACATCAAACATCTGCTCTTCATCAGGCAGTGCTGCACCCAGGCGCCAGGCCAGTGCCAGCCCGAAGGCTTCGGGAATCATCACGCAAAGCTTGGTCGCACGGACTTCAGACAGGCCGCTGGCTTGCAGTTGAGCGATGCACTCCTCAATGCTTTGATCCTTTGCCAGTACAGGAATGGCTTCTAGTACCCGTGTTTCTGCTTGTTCGTGGTTCATGGAGTATGTTTTATGAAAGGGGCATTCTTGGACATTGGAAAATGTCTGTTTTCATGTTCTTGTGACGTCGGGAAGCGGAGTAGTGGGTCTTACGGGCCAACAACTTAGGACAGGTTTCAGCCATTGCTTGCCACGGTGGAGTTTTGAGCTAGGTGCTGCACAGTACCAGGCACGGGGCACGACATTGTATAAAGTCGCAGCATCATAAGCTTGGACTTCAATTTCGCGTCGTTCTCCGTTCTACATCAAGGCTTTTTGGCATCGTACGTTTGACGTGATTCCTGTATACGCGGAAGGTTCTCTCTGACCCACACATTGATGCCTTTCAGCGCATCGAGCATGTTTTTCCCCATCTCCGTCAGTTCGTATTCCACACGTGGGGGCACCTCGGGAAAATAATGGCGTTCTACCAAGCCATCTCGTTCCAGGTTTCGCAGTGTCAGCGTCAGCATGCGCTGTGTGATTCCTTCTACCTCACGCTTGATTTCGGAAAATCGCAGTCTACGATCACCCGCGATGGCAAGGCGCCAGATGACCTGCACGGTCCACTTGTCACCGAGTCGCGTGCAGACTCCATTCAATGGAATTGGCTGGAAGGATGAGTCGCTGTCGGGTTTCTCCTTGAGAGAATCCGACTCTGCTGGATCTATGGGTTTCATTTTTGTGCCTGAGGTTCAAAAAAATGCCGTCTTCCGCAATTCAGATATCGAGGAAAGAATACGACATTCTCTTTTTTTTCGAGCTGAATCATGAATAAAGTACATCGTCCCATTCTGGTTTTCGGAGCCACAGGCCGGCAAGGTGGATCGGTGGCCAAAGCACTTCTGGAGGCTCACTGGCCTGTCTGCGCTTTTGTGCAATCTCCATCCAAACCGGCTTCAATCGCTCTGCGGGAAGCAGGCGCTGAACTCGTGCAAGGGTCATTGGACGATGCCAATCTTATCGCGTCGGCCATGAAGGATGTGTATGGCGTATTTAGCGTGATGCCTGCGAACCTATCAGCAGAAGAGGAGGTTTGTTGTGGCACACGTCTTGCTGATCTGGCGGCAAAAAATGGCGTCGAGCATTTCATCTATTCCTCGGGGGCTAGCGCTGGGGACAAACTGACAGGTGTTGCGCGCTTTGATGCCAAGCCTCTTATTGAGGCACATATTCGCGAACTGCCGCTGACTGCAACCATCATCCGTCCCATGATCTTCATGGAGATGCTTGTGCGGCCGGGCTTTGGCCTGGAGGAAGGGCGGTTGGTTTCTCTGATACACCGTGATCATTCGATCCAACTCACTGTGGTGCAAGACATAGGGAAAATCGTTGCCGCCCTGTTTGCGGACAGGGCACGTTTTGCCGGGATGACCTTGAAGATCGCCAGTGATCGTGTGACCGGCCAGGAGCTGGAGGCCGCCTTTTCTGAAGCCGCAGGTCGCTCTATCACTTATGCCCGATTCCCTGATGAAGTATTAGCTGCCAACGCCGATTTGGGGCATATGGCGTCAAGTCTGGAGGATGGCCCTCTTGCAGAACAGGTGGACCTCGGTCTGATGCGAGAAATCAATCCTGAACTTGTCTCGCTGCGTTCTTGGCTGATGGGAGAAGGGCGTGAAAAGCTGGAAGAAGCGTTGCGCTGAAAACAGGCGTAGATAGGCTTTGCGAAGGAATGTGCGCAGATGGAGTCTCGCCATCTTCGTTGCTTTCTGGCTGTGGCTGAAGAACTCCATTTCATTCCTGCGTCTTAGCGACTGCTTGTTGAATAGTCGTCACTGTCATGCGCTATTTCTCTTATCAATAAGCTTGCTAAAAACAGCCAAAAGCGCTACGAAGCTCCCTGCTTGCAGAGCCCGTCACAAGGCTAATTTAATTATTTAAATATAAAGCTCTCCCGCCTGGAACGCAGGGTAATCCCCATCTATCCACGCATTGACGCGTCAAATTCGGCTCATTACCATCACAACATACAACTATGTATGTTCTAAAACCACTTGTGTTTGGTGATCCACATGACAACAGAAAAAACTTTGCCGCGAGTAATGCGTTTTGACGATTTGGTCTTTCAGCCCAGACAGGAAAAACCGGAGATGGCGCAGTTGGCGGAAATCGTGGGTGAGGAAGATGGGACGCCTTTGGGGGCGGGGTATGCGCGCTTGAACCAGGCCCGCATCGAATGGACCGTGCTGTATGACGAGGTCGTGACGGTAATCGAGGGCAGCATGCGCATTCACACGCCGCAGGGCATTCTGGAAGCCGGTCCACGTGATTGTGTGTGGTTGCCCGCAGGCACGCCTTTAATCTACGAAGCAGAGTCTGCCCTGATCCACTACTGCTTGCATCCCAGCAACTGGGCCAGCGCACGGACGGCGGCATGAGCATCAAGAAAATTACGCGTCTGCCGGAGAACGACAAGACCAATGGGTGGAGTCGGCTCCTGGCTCCCCGCACGCCCAAGCCCGCTTTGGCCAAAGACGTGCAGGCTGATTGGGTGATTGTCGGCGGTGGCCTGGCCGGTTTGGCCGCTGCCCGTCGCCTGGCAGAGAACCGCCCCGGTGACAGCATCGTGGTGCTGGAGGCCGATCTGGTGGGCGAGGGCGCTCAAGGCCGAAACTCCGGCTTTGCGATTGATAGCCCTCATAACGTCGGCAGTTCCATGGGCGAACTGGACGCCGCCCGCTCGCATGTGCGCCTGGCGCGTACCGCGATTGCTTATCTAAGAACCCAGGTCGAGCGTTACGGTATCGAGTGCGACTGGAGCCCCATCGGGAAATTCCACGCAGCGGTTTCGGAGGAAGGCGTACGCACAACCTTGAAGCCTACGCTGCAAGTGCTGGAGTCCTTGAAGGAACCGCATGAGTGGCTGGACGGCAAGGCCTTGCACGACAAGCTGGGGTTCAAGCATTTCCGCACAGGCATTTACACCCCTGGTACGGTGTTGCTGAACCCGGCGGGTCTGTCGCGTGGTCTGGCCGACAATATGCCTTCCAACGTCACCGTCTACGAAAAAACGCCCGTGCTGTCCTTGCAGCAAGACGACGGTGTCACGCTGGAAACCCCCGGTGGCAAGGTTCGTGCAGGCAAGATGATTCTGGCCGTGAATGTGTTCGCCGAGCAGTTCGGTTTTTACAGCGGCAAGTTGATGCCGATGGCGGCTCATGCAAGCCTGACCCGTTGCCTGACAGAAAGCGAGCAGCGCGAATTGGGTGGTTTGCCCAGCTGGGGTTTGACGCCCGCCAATGCCTTTGTGGGCATCACCATGCGTCGCACCAATGACCAACGCATTCTGATCCGCCAGCACATGACTTACGCGCCCAATTTGCGCAGTGATGATGAAAGCCGCCGCCGCGTGCGCATTGAGCACAAAACCCTGTTTGACGAGCGTTTCCCGAATCTGAAGAACGTGGAGATGGAACACACTTGGACGGGCTTTATCTGCCTGTCCCGTAATGGTTCCCCAGGCTTTGGGCAGGTGGCACCGCATGTGTATTCCGCGGTGTGTCAGAACGGGGTGGGTCTGACCAAGGGCACGATTTCCGGCATGTTGGTCGCCGATCTGGCTTGCGGTGTGGACAATCCCTTGATTGCCGATATGCAGGCTTTGGGGCAACCCGATGCCTTGCCGCCACGTCCGTTTCTGGATGTGGGTGTCCGGGCCCGTTTGGGCTGGGAGTTATGGCGGCACCGGGCGGAAGCCTGATAGCCGACGTTTGAACAATAAATTTAAAAGACATACCCAGGAGGAGTTATGAAGCTTTTGAGCAAGACCTTGCTGACGGTGATGTTCAGCCTGAGCGCGGCCTCCGTGTCCGCACAGACCATGCGCATTGCAACGGACTCGGGCGCGCAAGGCTCGCCTAGCGGTGATGCAATCGAGAAATGGGCTGCGCTGATCAAGGAGGGTACGCAAGGCGCGGTGTCGCCACGCGTTTTCTATCAAAACCAGTTGGGTGGTCAGGAAGAGGTGTTCGACCAGCATGTAGCCGGTGATGTGCAGTTGATGCTGAACTGGCCCATGACTTCCTACGACAAGCGCATTGCGGTGATCTACACGCCCTACATGTTCACCACCTGGGAAGAAGCCTTGGCCGCGTACCAGCCCGGTGGCTGGTTGAATGAAACGCTGGACGGTATCTACAAAGAGAACGGCTTGAAGTTCTTCGGTGCCTGGCCTGAAGGATTCAATGGCGTCGCCACCAAAGGTAAACATGCCGTGACGGTAGACGACGCCAGGAACATCAAGGTACGTGTTCCCCCGATCTCCATGATGCAGCAGTCCGTGCAAGCCATGGGTTATCAGACAGCAGCCATTGACTGGGGCGAAGTGTTTACTTCAATTCAGACCGGTGTGGTGGATGGCGATGCAGCCAACGTCATTTATTACGACTACGAATATTTCCGCGACACGCTGGATTACTACGTGCGCAGCAAGCAGCAGTTCATTACCGGTGTGCTGTCCATGAACCTGGAAGCCTGGGAAGCCTTGACGCCCGAGCAGCAGGAAGTGATCCAGACCTCGGCCATCACCATCATGCAAGATCAGTTTTCCAAGGCCCAGGTAGCGGACGCGGCCATTGTGGAGAAGTGGAAAGCGCTGGGTAAAACCTACCTTGAGCTCGACAAGGATCAACTGGCTGCTTTGGGCACCCATGTGCGTGCCAAGGTCTGGCCTGCGATGCACGCTGAAGTGGGCGACAGCATCATGGCCCATATCGAGAAAAACGCCTCGGCTCTCAAGTGAACACCTTGGAACAAGGGAGTATGAATGTGAGTGAGGACCTTCTGATCAAGCGAGGGCCGACCCTGATCGCCCTGGAATGGCTGGCCATTACGTCCAGCGTTGTGGTGGCGGCAGGTTTGGCCTATGTGGTGGCCGCACGTTATTACCTGAATTGGCCGGCAGCCGGTGTGCACACCATTGTGATGGTGGCGGCGATCTGGCTGTATATGACGGGGGCCTTGATTGCCAGCCAGTCCCGTCAGCATCTGGTGGTGGATTACCTGTCGCATCGTTTGAAGACCCCAGGGGCGCGTGCTATCCATCGTTTCATCGTGTCCGTACTGGTGCTGATCATTGTGGTGGCTTTTGCCTATTGGACCTTGCGCATGTTCATGTGGGGTTCCCGGTTCTCGACCACGATGGCTGAGCTGGGAATTCCTGTCTGGGTGCCGCAAGCTGCTATTGGTCTGAACGCCGCCGGTAGCCTGATGTATGCCTTGCGCGATGTTTATCAGTCTTTGATGGCCTTGCGCCATGGGGGCCATTGATTATGCATGCTGGATTTTCTGTTCTCTTGCTCTTGTTTCTGCTGGGTGTCGGGGTGCCGGTGGCCTGGTCCTTTGCCGGCACGCTGCTGATGTTGACGCTGGTGTATGACGTCAACTTGAACACCTTGATGCTGCAAGGTTTCCGTTCCTTGAACTCTCTGGTTCTGCTGGCTTTGCCTTTGTTCATCATGGCGGGATACTTGATGCAGGCAGGCGGGATTGCGCACCGTTTGGTGGGTTTTGCCGAAATGCTGGTCAAAAATCGTCGTGGTGGCATGGGGGCCAGCATGGTGCTGGCTTCCGGGGTGTTCGGGGCGATTTCGGGTACGGCCTCGGCGGCGGTGGCGTCCATTGGCACCATTCTGGTCGATCCCATGGAGCAGCGCGGTTATCCGCGTCAGTACTCGGCGGCCTTGCTGGGGATTTCCTCTTTGCTGGGGATTCTGATTCCGCCGTCCGTCACCATGATTCTGTTCGCGGTGGTGACGCAGCAGTCGGTAGTGGCGTGTTTTGCAGCCACGATCGGGCCAGGGATTCTGTTGATGGTCGGGCTGACGCTGTTCAACTATGTGGTGGCTGGACGCTGGTTCAAGGAGTTGCCTGCACAGCCTGCTGATGAGCAATCCCGTCGTTCTTCCCTCAAGACCCTGCTTTATGCCGTGCCCGCCTTGTGTATTCCCGCCTTGATTCTGGGTGGTATTTACGGGGGCGTATTCACGCCTACAGAGGCGGCAGCGGTGGCGGTTGTGCTGGTGATTGGTATTGGCTGTTTTGTGTATCGTGAACTGACCCTACGCAAGCTGCGCGACAGCTTCGTACGTACGGCAGAGACTACGGGCACCGTTATCCTGATCTTGCTGTTCTCCTTTCTGATCGGCCGTATTTTGGTTGCGCAAGGTGTGCCACAGGACTTGACCGCCTTTGTGACGGGTCTGGTGGATAGCCCCATCGGCATTCTCTTGATGGTCAATGTGTTCCTGATTCTGGTGGGCATGATTATTGACGATGTGTCCTTGACCGTGGTGGTGGCTCCCTTGCTGCTGCCTTTGGTGGGCGTGGCCGATGTCAATCCGATACAGTTTGCCGCGATTGTGGCGTGTGCGGTGATTGTGGGTTCCAACAGCCCGCCGATGGCACCTGTGCTGTACATGTCCTGCCGTATCAGCAAGGTGACGGTACATCGTTCCTTTGGCCCGGCCATCGCCATGATCGTGTTTGTGGCTATTCCGATTCAATTGATCACCACCTTCGTGCCCGCTGTTTCCTTGGCGTTTCCACGAATGCTGGGCCTGTTATAAGAGGAGCGCCGGTATACTTTGGCGACTAAAGCGACTCTACAAGCAGGCGATATGAGCGATAAGGAATTGATTGAACGTGTGGCCCAGGCCGGCGCGCTGACCGAGCCCAATGTGCATTTGACGCGGGCGGACTGGCTGGAAGCGGCCATTCGCCTGTTTATGCAGGAAGGCGTGGAGGCGGTGCGCATCACTCGCCTTGCGCAGGTCATGGCCGTCACGCGAGGCAGTTTTTATTGGCATTTCAAGGACAGGGACGATCTGCTGGATGGGCTGGTCGGTTTCTGGGAACAAAAGAATATGCGCTCCACCATGCTGGCGCTGGAGAATGTGGACAATCTGCAAGATGGCATGTTGTCCCTGTTCTCTACCTGGCTGGACGTGTCCCGTTTTGAGCCGGGCCTGGATATGGCCATGCGGGATTGGGCAAGGCGCTCCGAGCGCGTGCGTCAGGCGGTAGCGCGGGCGGATAAGGCCTGCATGAATGCTTTGGCCAATTTTTTTCAGCGCATGGGTCTGGAAGAGATCGAAGCCCAGACCCGAGCCCGGACGACGTACTTTTGTCAGATTGGCTATTACCTGATTGGCCTGCAGGAAGAGCTGGAAGACCGCATGGTGTATCTGGACGACACTATGAAGATTCTGGGAGGCCAGCCCCTGGACCCAGCCAAGGCCAAGGCTTTTGCGGAGCGTATGTATAGCGTGCAAAAGGACAATGCCAAGAAGGTGGGGTGATATTCAGGAGGCTCTGGAGCCTGTGGGGGCGGGGTGTGTTTAGATGGCTGCAGGCTAAGGAGCTACCTGACTTGTCGTTACTGTTTTGATGAGCAGGGCAGAGCAGACTGGTAAGGAATATCAGCTTGAAGCCGGAAAACTAAAAAGGCCGAATCCTGTATGGGATTCGGCCTTTTTTTGACTAAGTTCTGTGAGGCGTTTTATTGTCGCTTCACAAAAGCAGCCTGTGTTTTGTGCTGCTTTGCTTCAAGGTTTAGAACCAGTTAATCGGGTTCCAGTAGTTAACCTTGGCATCCAGACCGTCCTTGAAGTAGGTGGAGTCCGGGAAGTTCTGATCCATCACGCGTTTGGTGGTGTCACGCAGCTCGGTTTGACCCATCTTGTCGTAGGACAGGTACATCAAGTACAGCGCGCGTTCAGCAATAGGCACGCCCTTGAAGTCCGTAATCACGGTTTGCGCACGGTTCACAGCAGCCACGTAAGCGCCACGCTTGTAGTAGTACTCGGCTACGTGTACTTCGTTCTGGGCGATGGTGCTGACCAGCCAGGTCAAACGCTTGGCGGCATCCGGTGCGTAACGGCTATTGGGGTAGCGTTGCAGCAGATCGTTAAAGGCTTCGTAGGATTCACGCAGACCTTTGGGGTCACGCTCGCTGGGGTCCTGTTGGGTAATGTTGGACAGGGCAGCGCTAGGAGGCGTAAAGGAGATCAGCCCTTTCAGGTACAGCATGTAGTCGGTACCGGGGTGGCTGGGGTATTGCTTCTGGAAGCGGTCGATAGCGGCCAGGGCTTTGGCAGGCTCTTCGTCTTTCCAGTTGATATAGGCTTGGTCGATCAGCGATTGCTGTGCGTAAGTGCCAAAGGGGTAGCGGGACTCGACGGCTTCCAGGCGGGTACGCGCGTCTTTCCAGTTGCCGGCGGACATTTCTTCACGGGCGTCTTTATACAGGCGCTCGGCGGTCCAACCCGAGGTGGGGTCAACTTCTTTTTTGGTAGTGCCGCAGCCAGCAAGCAAAGTGGCAGCCAGCATTAATGCGGCTACTTGGGCCAGCTTGGTACCACGAATACGTGGCAAGTTCAGGTTCAGGCGAGTCACAAAAGCGTCCTTGGTGTTAGCATTGCTGCTCAATTATATGATTTGTCGCCATGCCTGACACAGATACTGAAAAAGATAGTGTTGTTTCTTCCGACGCACTGCGTTTTATCCTTCCCATCACTGCGTCTCCCGACCGTCTGGACAAGACCTTAGCGCGTTTACTGCCACAGCATTCGCGCAGTCGTCTACAGTCCTGGGTCGAGAGTGGGCATGTTCTCGTCAACGGCCAGGCCGTCAAGGTCAAGCATACGGTTTACCCCGGTGATACCGTGCTGGTCTGGGAGCAACAGGCCCCAGAAGACATGGCCTTCGAACCTGATGACGTGGACTTCGAGATTGTGGCTCAAAGCGACTCCTGGCTGGTGGTTAACAAACCAGTGGGTCTGGTCACGCATCCTGGCGCGGGTAACTGGCGTGGCACCTTGCTCAATGGTTTGCTGTTTCGCTTTCCCAATCTGCGTCAGGTACCCCGTGCCGGTGTTGTACACCGGCTGGACAAAGACACTTCCGGCTTGCTGGTCGTGGCCCGCACGGAAGTCGCACAAACTCACTTTGTCCGACAACTGCAAGAGCGTAGCATGGGACGCCAGTATCTGGCGTTGGTCCATGGCGTCTTGCCGGGCCAGGGCTCGGTCGATGAGCCGATTGGACGCGATTTGCGCGTGCCAGTGCGCATGAGTACTGGGCCGTCCGTCGCTCCCAAGCATGCTGTAACGCATTATCAAATGTTGCGTCAGGGTTATGCAGGCGAGGAAGCGGTGACCGAGGTGGCTTGCCGACTGGAGACAGGGCGTACCCACCAGATTCGTGTCCACCTGAGTTCAATCAAGCATCCTCTGCTGGCCGATACCTTATATGGTGGTCGCGTTGTCGCGGGGGCGCAGCGCCAAATGCTGCATGCCCATGTGCTGGAGTTTGATGATCCCGATACGGGCGAGCGCCGTCGCTTCTCGGCGGAGCCACCGTCTGACTATCAGTCTGTTGCAGAGGCGATTGAATGGCACACTCAAAGCTGATTCCTGGTGTTAGCGGCCCCGAACAAGCGGGGCTGCTTTATTTCTGTACGACTCGGGCTGGGGGCGTCAGCCAGGACGAGCGTGACAGCCTGAATCTGGGCCTGAATACCGGCGACGATCCGGAGCGGGTGCAGGTAAATCGCCAGCGGCTGGCGGACTTCCTGGGTTCGGAGCCAGTCTGGCTGGCACAGGTACACGGCACAGATGTGCTGGATGCAGATCAGGATGTGTTGCCTGCCGTGCCCAGAGAGTTTGATGCTGCCATCACTACACGCCGGGATCGTACCCTGGCCATTCTGACCGCCGATTGCCTGCCGGTGGTGATCTGGGACGAGCAATCTCAGGTATTGGGTGTGGCCCATGCCGGTTGGCGTGGTCTGCAAGCCGGAGTCCTGGAGCGTACCTGGCAGGCGATGGCCGCCCGTTGTCCCCAGGCGCAATCCTGGCAAGCCTGGATTGGTCCGGCAATCAGTCAGGAGCACTTCGAAGTCGGGCAGGAGGTCTTTGATGCCTATGTTCAGGATGAGCCGGAATTGGCCGCCTTTTTTATTCAGGGAAAGCGTCCTGGAAAATGGCAGGCGGATTTGCCCGGTATTGCCCGCCACCGTTTGGAAAAATTAAGCCCTGGAAAAATGACCGTGCACTTAAGTGGCTTGTGTACGTTTCAAGAGAATGGATTGTTTTATTCCTACCGCCGCTCGCCCTTGACCGGCCGACAGGCCACCATTGCTCGCTTGAACCTGCTTTAACGGTTTTTTGATCGTATTAAATACGATATGGAATCTTTAATTCCGTCTATTGGCGTGCCAGCCTAATTAATTACCCCAATTGACTGCTTTTGTTACGAACGTCATGCTCTAAGCGTATTTGCAATTCGTTTACAGGTGGCAGATGTCGAGTAACAACAGAGCTTTTCAAGGTTTTGGCAAACCGATCGATGCCACCCGCTGTGCTGAACTGCAAGCTCGTTATATGCAACAGTGGCAGGAGTTGTGGGACCAGGCCCAGCGCGGTGCCTTGCCACCTCCCCAGGATCGCCGGTTTGCGGATGCCGCCTGGCAGAGCAATCCCACCGCCTTGTTCAATGCCCATATCTGGCAGCTTAGCGTTCAGGCCATGAACGAGATGCTGGACTCGATGGAGCTGGAAGCCGCGCAGCGTGAGCGCCTGAGCTTTTCCATGATGCAGTGGGCTGAGGCCATGTCGCCCAGCAACTATTTGATGCTCAACCCCCAGGCCCTGCAAACCATGATGGATACGGGCGGCCAGTCCGTGCTGGAAGGGATGTCCAATTTTATGGACGACTGGCAAAAAGGCCGTCTGACACAAACGGATGAAAGCCAGTTTCAACTGGGGCAAAACGTGGGAACCACCCCCGGTGCCGTGGTGTTCCAGAACGATATTTTTCAACTGATTCAATACGCACCTACTACCAGCATGGTCCATGCCGTGCCCTTGCTGATCGTGCCGCCTTGCATTAACAAGTTCTACATTCTGGACCTGCAGCCGGAGAATTCCTTTGTACGCCACGCTCTGGATCAGGGGCTGACGGTATATCTGATGTCCTGGCGCAATCCCCAGCCGAATGACGCGGCCCATATCCATGCACTGAGTTGGCAGGATTATCTGGAGCAGGGCGTGCTGGAGGCGATTCGTGTCAGCCAGGAGCTGTCGGGCCAGGAAAAAATCAATACGCTGGGCTTTTGTATCGGTGGCACCTTGCTGGCCAGCGCTTTGGCACTGGCACGCGATAAAGGTCAGGACCCAGCCGCTTCCATGACCTTGCTGACCACCATGTTGGACTTCACCGACGTGGGCATGCTGAATGTCTTTATCGATGAAGCACAGGTTGCGTTTCGGGAGTGGCAGTTGGGGCAGGGTGGATTGCTCAATGCCCGTGAGCTGGCCAGTACCTTTTCTTTCCTGCGCCCCGCCGAGCTGGTTTGGAACTATGTGAACAGTAACTACTTGCAGGGTAAAAAACCACCTGCCTTTGACTTGCTGTACTGGAACTCCGACGGCACCCATTTGCCCGGTCCTTTCTTTACCTGGTATTTGCGCAATACCTATCTGGAAAATCGTCTGGTTCAAAAAGGTGGTGTTCCCGTGGGGGTGCACCGCGCCGATCTGAGCCAACTGGATTTGCCTGTGTACCTGTATGGCTCGAAAGAAGACCATATCGTGCCCTGGCAGTCGGCCTATGCGTCCTTGCAGGCCTTGCCTGCGGCCCAGCATCGTTTTGTGCTGGGAGCCTCGGGCCATATCGCAGGCGTGATCAATCCGCCTGCCAAGCAGCGCCGTAATTACTGGGTGCTGCAAGATGGCGAGCCAGTCGCCACGCTGGATGCCCAGCAGTATATGGAGCGGGCTCAGTCCGTACCTGGTAGCTGGTGGTCCGATTGGATTGCGTGGCTTGCACCTTTGTCGGGTTCGCGGCGTCGCGCAAAACGTCGTCTGGGCCATGCGCGTTATCCCGTGCTGGAGGATGCGCCCGGCAGTTATGTGAAAGTGCGCGCCAGTTAATTTTCAATTTTTCAGGTTTCGGGAGCAGGGCGGTCTGCCTGCTTCCATTATCCCGACGCCAGGCTTTTTCATTGCCCGGGCCGGCCCAGGGATCGAGCTTTGTCACCCCTTTCAGGAGAAGTATATGAGCAGCAAAGTAGCTTACGTAACTGGTGGTATGGGAGGGATAGGGACAGTCATTTGTCAGCGTCTGGCCAAAGACGGTTTTACCGTTATTGCAGGCTGCGGCCCCAACCGTGATTTTCAGAAATGGTTGGGTGAGCAGGCCGAGCTGGGCTACACATTTCATGCTTCGGTGGGCAACGTAGCAGACTGGGACTCGACCGTTGAGACGTTTAAAAAGGTATTTGCCGATTTTGGCCGTGTGGATGTTCTGGTCAATAATGCCGGGATTACACGCGACGGTACCTTCCGTAAAATGAGCCAGGAAGACTGGCGTGCGGTAATCGACACCAACCTGAACAGCCTGTTCAACGTGACCAAACAAGTCATTGATGGCATGGTAGAGCGCCAATGGGGCCGCATCATCAACATCAGTTCAGTAAACGGGCAGAAAGGGCAGTTTGGGCAGACCAACTACTCCACGGCTAAAGCCGGGATTCACGGCTTTACCATGGCTCTGGCCCAGGAGGTTGCCAATAAGGGGGTGACGGTCAATACTATTTCCCCCGGTTATATTGGTACGGACATGGTGCGTGCGATTCGCCCCGACGTTCTGGAGAAAATCGTGGCGACCATTCCAGTGGGCCGCTTGGGTACGCCGGATGAAATTGGCTCCATGGTGGCCTGGCTGGCTTCGGGTGATTCCGGTTTTGCCACGGGTGCGGATTTCTCCTTGAACGGTGGCTTGCACATGAGCTAAGGCTTGTTGCAGTGCATAGCGCGTGTTTTTGATTTATTGATTAGGAAGTAAGCACCAGCATGGGATCCCCTCGACTCATCAAGAAATACCCCAATCGTCGCTTGTACGACACGCAGGCCAGCGCTTACATCACTATGGTCGATGTCAAGCAACTGGTCCTGTCAGGAGAGGAGTTCGCGGTCGTCGATGCCAAAAGCGGCGAGGACCTGACGCGCAGTATTCTGTTGCAGATCATTCTTGAGGAAGAAAGCGGGGGTATCCCCATGTTCTCCACTCCGGTGCTGATGCAGATCATCCGCTTTTATGGCAATGCCATGCAGGGGGTGATGGGCTCGTATCTGGAAAAGAACATTCAGGCCTTCATGGAAATCCAGGAGCGCATGACCGAGCAGTCCAAGGGCGTCTACGGCGGGCAATTCGGCCCGGAAGCCTGGGCGCAGTTCATGAGCATACAGGCGCCTGTGATGCAAACCGTCATGAACAGCTATATCGATCAAAGCAAGAATCTGTTTGTGCAAATGCAGGACCAGATGCAGGATCAGACCCGGCAAATGTTCTCGGTCTTTCCCTTTGCGCCACCAGGCAAAGACAAGAAAGACTGATTTTTAGCTTGCCAGCGTTTTAAACGGGGTATGGCTGTTTAGTGCTTCCTGATAGCGGGCCACATGGCCCGCTTCTTCATGCAGGAACTCTTCAATGGCGTGGGCAAAGCGGGGGTCAGCAATCCAGTGCGCCGAGCTGGTGGGAGTGGGCAGCAAACCTCGCGAGAGCTTGTGCTCCCCTTGAGCACCGCCTTCAAAGAAACGCAGTTGCTGCGCAATGCAGAACTGAATTGCCTGGTTGTAGCAGGTCTCGAAATGCAGGCCTGGCACGTATCGAGTACAGCCCCAGTAACGTCCATAAAGTGTGTGTCCGTCCCGCAGCGACAGGGCGCAGGCTACATCTTGCCCATCTTGTTGCGCCAGAATCAGTACCAGAGAGTCGGGTAGCTGTTCGTGCAGGCGCGCAAAGAAATCCTGATTCAGATAGGGGCGTTGTCCGCGCTCCTGATAGGTATTGGCATAGCACTGGTAAAAGTAGTCCAGGTTCTGCTCGCTAATCTCCTGACCCTGTTTGTGTTCAAAGGACAGCCCCTGCTCGTAAACCTTGCGGCTATCCTGCCGCATTTTTTTGCGCTTTTGCTGGGTCAGGGAGGCCAGAAAGTCCTCGTAGCTGGCGTAGTCCTGGTTCTGCCAGTGAAACTGCACATCGTGGCGAATCATGAAGCCCGCCTGCTCCAGAGCTTGCCTGTCCTCTGGATTCGGGAACAGGACATGCACAGAGGACAGCTGATTACTTTGCGTCAGCTGGATCAGTTGCCTGGCCAGCAGGATGCGATCCTCTTGTGTGTGCGCCAGCAGACGAGGGCCGCTGACGGGCGTAAAGGGGACGGCACTGAGCAGCTTGGGGTAATAGTCCAGCCCATGGCGTTGATAAGCCTGAGCCCAGCCCTGATCAAACACATACTCGCCGCGCGAATGGTGCTTCAGATACAGGGGCACGGCACCACACAGCGTCTGTCCACGATGCATCAAGAGGTAATGTGGCGACCAGCCTGTCTGTGGAATGGCGCAGCCAGCTTCGTCCAATGACGTCAGAAAAGCATGACTGAGCAACAGGTGATGGCCAGAGAGCGCGTCCCAGTGTGCTGCGTCGAGCTGACTCAGCTGTGTGCAAAGTGAAAATTGGATCGGTTCAGTGCTGACCATGGCAAGGAGTACGTCGGTAAGCTCAACTTGAAACAGGGCTAGGGCATAGACCCTGACGGCTTTGTATACTAGCCAGCGTTTCATACAAAGGGAAGGCTTGATTGGTATTGTTGCCAGCGCTTGCCCAATAAGAGGAATTCATGAAGAAAATTACCTTGGCGCTGGGTACGTGGATGGTGCTGGCAGGTTCGGCTCAAGCGGGTCCTGCTTGTGAGTATTTGCGTAATTATGTCGCTTTACAGCCGCAATCCGGCGACGAGCTGCAGATGCAGGATCAGGAGGGGGCTTGTCTGGTTCAGAACGGACAATGGTCGGCCGGTTTTTCGTCAATGCTGCTGGCCTTTGATGAGCTGGTCTTGCGTGATGAAGGCTTGGCATCCTTGTCCGAGCGGCAAGTTATTCCAGACTCCATGGATCTGCAAGTAAGCGGGATCTATGTTCTGACGGGACGTTTGCCAGGGCAGGACTACGTAATGCGCCTGCAAGCCAAGCCTATGGATTTTACTTTCAAGTACAAGTGGGACTCGGCCTCGGCACAATTGAATTTGGAGCAGGTTCGACTGCGTAGTCAGTACCTGCGTGAGGTTCGTGCTCAGGCGCAATTCGAGATTGAGTCGGCCGCAGGACGCCCCTTGGGTGCCGATGATCTTGAGCAGGTAGAGCTTAAAAGTCTGAATCTTTACCTGGATAATCAGAATCTGATCCAGTCCATGATCATGCCTGCATTGGTGATGAACATGAGCATGTATGAAGACCCGCGCCCCGGTATTGAGAAGGCCTTGCTGGCAGCACGGACTTCTGTGCAGTTGATGCCTGACTCGGTGGCGGATCGGGACAGTCGCAATGCCTTATTGGCATTTATTGCTCAGTTACCCGCGCCTCAAGGACGCTTGTCGCTGGATATGACAATGGATCCCCCTTGGCCTGCGGCACGCCTGGAGTCTGGCTTGTCTGTGGATCAGGTGCGTAAATTGATGTCTGGCATGAAGGTGCAAGCCAGGTTCAGTACAGGGCAAGAAGTCCCTTCTATCTATGTCTGGCTGCGTGATCATCTGCGCGATGGTTTGCAGTTTTTCGGTCTTCGCAAGGATGACGCAGCGCGCTAGTGGCTCCTTGGGAGGTCCGTTTGCGGGATACCCTCGGCAATATTGCACAGGTGCCAAGCTACGTGGCCGGGGATCTGTCATTGCCGGCGTGCACGCTGCGCTGTCCGTGCACAGGACAGCGCAGCCTTCAGCCTAGCCCTTTCAGGCGTCTGGCAGCATGTTGTAGTTTCTGATCATGCTGTTGTAGTCGTTCTCCAGCTTGGAGAGCTGGTACTCCACGTTTGTTGGTTTGGCGTCTGAGGACAGGGCTCGACGCAGATCTTTCAAGCTCACCAGGAAGGTATTGAAGTTGCTGGACAGGGCAAACCATTTGGGTGGGTTGCCCAGCTGCGTTTTGGTGTCGGGATGCGCTTTGGCAAAGGCATCGGCCTTGTCGAAGGCGGCTTGATACTCCTGCTCGATCTTCTCTAAGGACTGACTATTGAGTTGATCGGACTCTGCTAGTGAGCTGATGGCATCAATGGCGCGGCGGGCGGCCAGTGAGACATTCAGGGTTTGCCAGCCGAAGTTCTCGGTGCCGTAAGCCTTTTCAATCGCCACCAACTGTTTTTCCCGCAGACTGTGATTACGCTCCGAGACGGTCTGTCTGAGCGTGTCTTCCGCATCAAAGAAGCTGATGAACAGGGGCATGATTTGTTCGTCCAGCTCACGGCCTTTCTTCATCTTGTCGTCAATATTGTCTTTGCGACTGTAATAAAGATCCGCTTCATTCATGACGGGAATCAGCTTTTCCAGCGTGTCAGCAAACACTTGACCTGGCTTGTCCAGTCCAGCGTCGGCCGGAGGCATGGTAATGGCATTGCGCATTTGGGTGATGCATTCGCGCGAGATGGAGTTGTTCTGCTCGTACACCTTGATCTTGAAGCTGGCGGCAATGCGGGTAGAGCCAGGCGTGGCGACAAGGTGTTGATATTCCTTGATGTAGTTCTGGGCGTGCTGGCTCAAGGGGCCGGCAACGTCATTCAGGCAGGCAATCACTGGCTGCAGTTTTTCGGCCAGTTGCATATCCTGTTTTTGCAGGTTGACCTCACCATTACCCAGAAGGGAGCTGCTGGAGGTGCCGACCTTCATTTCCTGTGGCAGCCAGGTATTGAATTGGCCACTGGCGTAGGCCCCGACGGCAATACCGATCGCGCCCAGGATCACAATACTTGTAAGTTTCTTCATTTTCGCGCTGTAGAGATAAGCTGCGCTGCCCCTGGAGAGGGGGCAGAGACATGTCTTTTGGGGGAGAGGGGGATTACTGCTCGAAGCCGCTGCGTTCGGCGGAAATGGCGCTGCAACTGCCCTGATCTTTCTCGCCTACCATGCGGCGATCACGGATGATGGTGCCGCTTGCCAGGTCAATTTCCCAAGCAATCGCGCCTTCATTCAGGCTGGCCTTGTTGTCGGCAAAGGTGCCTCGTTCCATTCTTTCGCTGCCCGAAGCAGGAACGTACACCCCAAAGGTGCCAGCCTCTTGATCCAGGGCGAAATTGAAGACCTGGGGCTTGCCAGAGGGGTCGGCAAACTCGCAAGTCAAATAGGTGGTGGCGGCAAAGGTGCTGGTGCTGGCCATCAGCAAGGCCAGGGCGGCACCTGCGGTTGCTGGTACTAGTTTCATGTCTTGATCCTTTAGTCGGCTGTCTCCAGCCAGTTCCGGTTGTTTTTGATTGACTGCAGAAAAAGTACGACTTGTCCCAGGATCACGCAGGCACGCGCTTGCTCCAGCGCTGGAGAAGAGGCGGCCTGGCTTTCATAAGGGATGTCGTCTTTCTTGAAACTCAGCTTGGCTGTGGATCGTGCACGTACAGCGTTGGCGGCACCCACGGGATGCCACTGTGTTCACGCACAGATAAGCTGATTGACGGGTTTTGAAGCACGATTAGAGGGGCTGGAGCTGACTTGTTATTCTGTGTTCTGGTCATGCTCAAGCTGGCTAATCACCCGCACGGGAAGGTTTATCGCACGGTGAGACTGCGGCCGTCAAGAAAATTTCGTGCTTGAAGTAGATGGGGGCGTACTAGCGGGGTGGGAGTTACTGCAGGAAGAGGGCTTGTCGTGGGTACGCCGTGTTTATTGTTTTGAGGAAACCAGACTATTTAAAAACAACGGGCATAAAAAAAACCGGAATAAATCCGGTTTTTTCAAATTTATCTGCAAGAGGCCGATAAATGAATTTGGTTGCGGGGGCAGGATTTGAACCTACGACCTTCGGGTTATGAGCCCGACGAGCTACCATGCTGCTCCACCCCGCGTCAGAAAAGTAACTATAACATAGTTTTTGATTATGTACATAGTGTGGCGTGTTTATTTCATTAATATTTGGCGATTGCCGCTGGAAGGGGCATAAAGGCTGGATAAAACGATCCTCAATTTTCTTGCGTCTTGCTGGTCGCAATGGTGTAATACGAACTGTGCTTACAGGTTCAGCCGGACTGGCATTTCAAAAAGTTCAAACGCGCAAGCGGCTTCCTGTATAGCGACCAGTTCTTGATGGCTGGCATCTGGCTTTGATAGCAGTCGGCTCCCCTACTAGGCGGGATGTCCCGGCAAAACGAATTTCTCTGTTTCTGGCTTTGCTTCAGGTTTAGGCAATCGATAAGCCCTGCGGTGGTCTGTTGGTGCCTTGATGTTGGCATTTGACAATGTAGACCTGTCGCCCCGATCAGTTATTGCCCCAAACGTTGTTGTGCTGTTTTCGCGTTCCGCCAATCCGGAGCGCCAATTCAAATCCAGTCCGATAGGGCTTGCGGACATACTCATCATCAGCATGTGTGCTTACACAACATTTTTCATTGCTTTTAAAGCGGCTGTTTCTGGTTTGAGCCAGGGCGGCGGGCTTGCGTGCGCGTCCGGCCCGATGCAAAAAGGCCCGATGATGGCGACGATGGTAATTCGGATGCGTGCTGCGGCTGCTGTGGTGGCCTTTGTTTGGGCTGGGGTTGTTGCCACATTGCTGATGGCTGGCCTGCGTGTTCTGGCTGTGGGCTGCGCCGCGCGCAAGATTGCAGATCAAAACGGCGGGCAACAAAAAAGCCAGCACAAATTGGCTGGCTTGTTTGATTCTGCTAAGCAGTTCCGGGTGATGGTTGCGGGGGCAGGATTTGAACCTACGACCTTCGGGTTATGAGCCCGACGAGCTACCATGCTGCTCCACCCCGCGCCGGAAAAGATAAATACTAACATGGAATTTTTGCTTTATGCAAGTATCGCCAGAAAGTGAGGCTTCCCAGCAGTGACTGAAAGTGAAATAATCCGAGTCCTGGAGACGGCTTTGCTGTGTGCACAGCAGCCCATGAACAGCGCCGAGTTGCGCAAAATGTTTGTCTCCCCGCCGCTGAGCGCGGATGATCTGCGCCGTTATCTGGCTATCTTGCAATTGGATTGGAAAGAGCGTGGCCTGGAATTGGTTCAGGTTGCCTCGGGTTGGCGCTTTCAAAGTCGCCCGGCCATGCAAGTGTTTTTGTCCCGTCTTAGTCTGGAGCGCGCGCCCAAGTACTCGCGGGCCGTGCTGGAAACCTTGGCGATTATTGCTTGGCGGCAACCTGTTACCCGTGGGGATATTGAGGACATACGTGGTGTGAGCGTATCGACTCAAATTGTGCGCACCCTGGAGGATCGGGGCTGGATTGAAGTGTTGGGCTATCGTGATGCGCCCGGACGCCCGGCATTGCTGGGAACGACCCGTCAGTTTCTGAATGATCTGGGTTTGCGCTCTTTGGATGAATTGCCTTCGGTTGAAACTCTGGATTCCCTGGATGTATTGGCATCCTTGCCAAACGGGCAAGCGGCCGCATCGGCAGATCAGGAACAGGATAAAGAATCGGATCAAGAGCTGGACCAGCAACAGGATCAACAGCAAGATCAACAGCAGGGTGGGGATCATCAGGATCAGAGCCAGGAGCAAGCGGCAGAGCAGGGTGTAGAGCAAGAGTCTGCATCTGTGGCAGGGCAGCAAACTGGTTCCGAAGCAGGGCAAGAAATAGAACTAGAAGCAGAGCAAGACGCTGCTTTGGAAGTGAGCATGGAGCCGCTACAGGCCTCTGTTGCTCAGCTTGAGCTGGAGTCCGAACTGGATTCCGAGCCAGGCAGTCAGGACGATTTGCTTGAGGCAGTTTCAGAAGCGGAGCTGCCACAAACCGAACAAGCTGAAGTGAATACGACACCGGACCCCGTGGATGAGGCCCAGGCTGCGGCTGGCCTATCGGATATACAGGTACCGGACGAAATAAAAAACTCTGGAGTAAATGATTAAAAATGACTGATTCGCACGAGACGAACACAGCCTCCATGTCGGACGCCTCTGGCGCGGCCGACCCCAAGAATCCCCGCGCGAAGGGCCAGGGGCGCAAGCTGCGCACGCCGTTTCGCCGCCGTCGTGGCGATGCCACGCAAGAGTCGGCTCCCCGCCAGAATGAAGAGGTCCAGGCGGCCGCTCCTGGTGAGGCCAAGGCCCGCCCAGCTCGCCCACAAAACAATCGACGCAAACCTGCGGCTGCTGGTCGTCGTCCAGATACACGCGGTGGCGCCAACAAGCGACCAGGCAACACCCAGGCCGCTCGTTACTCCAACCCTGCTGACGACGCTCCGGTTGTGATTCTGGATGGTGATGATGACATCGCATTCAGTCATCTGGACAAGCAAAGTCGTTTGTCGCAGCGCCTGGGTAAGTACATGGGCAGCGACTTGGTGCAGCCTAAATTGCACAAGGTGCTGGCTGAAGCCGGTATCGGTTCGCGCCGTGATATGGAAGAACTGATCGTTGCAGGTCGTGTCTCCGTGAATGGCGAACCTGCCCATATCGGTCAACGTGTCAGTGCCGATGACAAGGTGCGTATCAATGGTCAACTGATCAATCGTGCCAACACCAAGCGTCCTCCGCGCGTGATTCTGTATCACAAGCCGGCTGGCGAAATTGTCACGCACGACGATCCCGAAGGCCGTGCCACCGTGTTTGGTCGCCTGCCTTCCCTGAAAGTGGGCAAGTGGTTGTCGGTCGGTCGACTGGATTTGAATACCGAGGGTTTGCTGATCTTCACGACATCGGGTGATATTGCCAACCGCATGATGCATCCGCGCTACGGTGCCGAGCGTGAATACGCTGTACGTGTTCTGGGTGAGCTGAGCGAAGAGCAAATGCAATCCATGCGCGATGGCGTGCAGTTGGAAGACGGTGTGGCCAAGTTCGGCATGATCGAATTTTTGGGTGGCGAAGGCAGCAACCGTTGGTATCGCGTCACTATTCATGAAGGCCGTAACCGTGAAGTGCGCCGTATGTTTGAAGCGATGGGTGTGACGGTCAGCCGTCTGATTCGCACTCGTTTTGGGGATGTGGGTCTGCCTAAAAATCTGCGCCGTGGCCGTTGGGAAGAATTGGATGCTGATGTGGTGATGGCATTCATGCTGCGCCTGGGGCTGGTGAAAGAGTCGGATGACGAAGGCACCCACCAGCGTCGTGAACGTCAACCTCTGTCCCACGACAGCGCTTTGCCTCCCGGTTTCGGTACGCTGGAGCACAACGGTCTGAGTGGTGCTCGCATGGGGCGTGGTGGTCGTGTGGCAGGTCGCGGTCGCTCCTCAAATAATGTGCGTGTAAACGAATCCGTCAGCGGTGCCTTGTTCATTAGCGGTGGTCTGGCCAATGGCCATCCTGATGGTGGTCGTCGTGAACACGGTGGTCAAGGGCGTGGTGCTCCACGTAGCGGTCAGGGGGTACGTGGTGGCCCGCAACGCGGTCGTTCGGCGGAAGGGCGTTCTTCGGAAGGACGCGCGCATGAAGGTCGCAGTCGCGAGGGGCGTTCGCAGGAAGGTGCGCGTGTGCACAATGGCCGCCGTCCAGTGCGTGGCGACCAGGCGCGCGGTGAGCAGGGGCGTGGTGATCAGGCCCGTGGTGGTCACGCTCGCGGTGCTCAGGAAGGACGTGCGCCTTCGGCCCGTCGCGGCGCGTCCGATCGTGCCGGAGCCGGGCAAACGCCCAAGGCTCATGTGAAGAAAACAACGGTGGTGCGCCGTGTCAGCCGTCGTGATGATGACTGGCAACCAGCCAGCTCGGCGGCCCATGAATCCCACCTGGGACGCGGGCGCCGGTAAAGCCGGGACGCACGGACTTTGAGTTTGTGGCCCGAACCCTGCGGTTTGGGCCTGTAAGGCCGTGTGAATGCACGTATTTTCCGGTTTTCTGGTAGAATATAAAACTTGGCTCAGAGACGTTTGTGTCGGCTGGGTCTTTTTTGATGCTGCGCGCCAGCGAATAGGGCGGTCTTTCAAGGCAAAGACCGCGTGGATCATCCGGTTCGGTTGCGCCTGCAACTATCCCGATTTGACGTTGGCAATGCGCAAGACCAGGGCCCGCTTGATTCTCAAGCGTGCATGGTGACCATGGGCTGGCGTACAGCCCATTTTTTTTGGATTTTATGGCAGACATTCTAGCTTTGGCACAAGAGACCCTGGCGGGTACCGAGTACGAACTGGTGGACGTGGAGCGTGCGCCGCTAGGCTTGTTACGCATCGTCATCGATCACCCGGAAGGGGTGCGTATCGAACACTGTGAATGGGTGTCTAAACAATTATCACGCGTTTTCGAAGTGGAAAACGTGGATTACAAGCGCATGGAAGTGGCCTCGCCGGGGATAGATCGCCCCTTGTTGCGTATTGGCGATTACGTGCGCTTTGCGGGCAGTCGGGTGCAGGTGCGCCTGCACGAGGCGCTCGACAATCGGAAAGTGTTTGTGGGTACGCTCCACGCTCCTGAAGGGGCGCTACCGGCTAGTGTTCCGCTGGATACCGTTTTTAGGCTGGAACTGGACGAAGCATCGGGCAAGCTGACGCAGGTCGAATTCACCTATGACCAGGTGGATCGTGCCAAATTGGATCCCGTTCTTGATTTCAAGGGTAAGAAGCGATGAGTCGCGAAATTCTATTGCTGGTCGATGCGCTGGCGCGTGAAAAATCCGTAGCGCGTGATGTCGTGTTCACCGCGCTCGAGAGCGCCTTGGCCTCGGCCATGAAAAAGCGCTTCAAGGAAGATGTCGATATCCGTGTGGAAATCGACAGGGAAACCGGCGCCCACGAAGGCTTCCGGCGCTGGCTGGTCGTGCCCGACGAGGCCGGTCTGCAAGAGCCCGACAAGCAGGAGATGCTGTCGGACGCCCAGGAGATCGATCCCGAGCTGCAAGTGGACGATTACATCGAAGAGCCACTCGAGCCTATCGAGTTTGGCCGTATCGGTGCCCAGGCTGCCAAGCAGGCCATCCTGCAAAAAATCCGTGATGCCGAGCGCGAGCAAGTGCTCAACGACTTCCTGGAGCGTGGTGAGACCATCGTTTCCGGTACGGTCAAGCGCATGGACAAGGGCGATGCCATTATCGAAATGGGCAAGATCGAAGCACGTTTGCCTCGTTCGGAAATGATCCCCAAGGAAAATATCCGCGTGGGCGACCGTGTCCGCGCCTGGGTACAGAAGGTGGACTACGCAGCACGTGGCCAGCAGGTCATCTTGTCGCGTACAGCACCTGAATTCATTAAAGAACTGTTCGAGAACGAAGTACCCGAGATCGAACAGGGCCTGCTGGAAATCAAGGCCGCTGCCCGTGATGCGGGTGTGCGCGCCAAGATCGCTGTTATTGCTTACGACAAGCGTATCGATCCTATCGGTACTTGTGTGGGCATGCGAGGTTCGCGCGTTACTGCGGTGCGTAACGAACTGGGCGGCGAGCAGGTCGATATCGTGTTGTGGGCCGATGATCCGGCCGAATTCGTGATCGGTGCTCTGGCACCGGCGCACGTCGAATCCATTCTGGTGGACGAAGACAAGCACGCCATGGATGTGGTGGTAGACGAAGAAAACCTGCCCAAGGCGATTGGTTCGCGTGGTCAGAACGTGCGTCTGGCATCGGAATTGACGGGCTGGCAGATCAACATCATGACACCGGAAGAAAGCCGCAACCGTCAGGACGAAGAGCGCGAAGAATTGCGCGCTACCTTCATGTCCCGTCTGGATGTGGACGAAGCCGTGGCCGATATTCTGATCGACGAAGGGTTTACCGGTCTGGAAGAAATCGCTTATGTGCCTATGCAGGAATTGCAAGACATCGAAGCCTTTGACGAAGAAACCGTCAACGAGCTGCGTGCCCGCGCCCGCAATGCGCTGCTGAGCGAGGCCATCGCCAAGGAAGAATTGGTACAGACCGCGGTCAAGGAACTGGCAGGAGTCGAGGGCATGACGCCTGAGCTGATCGCCGTACTGGCCGAAAACGAGATTACAACGCTGGATGAACTGGCGGAACTGGCAACGGACGAACTGTCCGAGATGACCGGCCTGGCGCAAGATGCGGCCAGCGAACTGATCATGCGTGCCCGTGCCCACTGGTTTGACGACGAGGCCTGATATGTCTAGCTAGGTCCCGCGCGTTGTATTCATTAAGAATAGTTGTAGTAAAGCAAGAGAGAGTCGAATGTCGAGTAACACTGTCGCCCAGTTCGCTCAAGAACTGAAAATGCCTGCGAATGTTCTGCTGGAGCAGTTGCGTAGCGCAGGTATTGAGCTCAAATCAGTTGATGACGCCATCACTGATTCGGATAAGGCGAAGCTGCTTGAATCGTTGCGCCGCTCGCACGGCAGTCAGGAAGGCAACAAGATCACCCTGACTCGCCGTCAAACATCGGAGATCCGTCAGGATGACGGATCGGGTCGCTCCCGCACGATTCAGGTGGAAACACGCAAAAAACGCGTGTTTGTAAAGCGTGATCCCTCCGAGCTGGTGGCAGAAGCCAATGCGGCATTGGCACAGGAAAATGCAAAGGAGCAAGCTGCTCAGGCCCAGGCGGCCAGTCAGGAAAAGCAAGCTGTTGAACAGGCGCCTGCCGCGCCTGTCAGCAAGCCCGTAGATCCTGTGGCAGCAACTCCTGAAGCTCCTGTGAAAGAGCAAGCCCCTGTCGAGCCCAAGCCTGAGCCCAAGCCAGAGCCAGAGCCCGAAGTGGTCGCTGCTCCCGAGCCGACTCCTGTTGCCGAGCCTGCGCCCGAACCTGCTGCTCCTGCACAGCCCGTTGAGGCTGCTCAGGAAGATACAAAGAAACCCGAGCCTCAGCCTCAGGAACAAGCACCTGCTGCAACGGAGCCATCCGAAGCCGCGGCAGCGCCTGTTCAGGAAAAGGCCGAATCGGCTCCCTCTCCTACGGCCCAAGAAAAGCCCGTGGAACCTACTAAATCTGTAAACGACGCCCGTCAAGCTAACTCTGTGAATAAAAATCAGCACCCTCAAGGGACTAAAACGCCCACTTCGACTGGAAAACCTCGGGATATGGCCGCTACTGGTCAGCGCCGTGCAGTGCGTGGCCCGGTGATTCCTCCTGTTGCCGCCGATGTGGAGCAAGACCAGGATCGTGATCGCGCCCGTAAGGCCGCAGAGGCCGAAGCCGCTGCGTTGCGCGATATGTTGAACCGTCCTCGTAAGGTCTTGCGTGCTCCCGAGCCAGAGGCTGATAGCAAGGCAGGTGCCAAGGGCGCTCAGAAGAAAGACGCCAAAGGCTCCAAGACCGAGAAGGCCCCGGGCAAACCCGTCAAGACTGACAGCACCCCTGGCTGGACCAGCGATGCCAGCCGCAAGAAGCAGCCTTCCAAGGCTGATGTGGCTTCCGCCGGTGCCGGTGGTGGTCGTGAAGGCTGGAAAGCCAATGCCAAGGCAGGTCGTGGCAAGGGTGGTCGTGGTGGCCGCAACGCTCAGGCCGAGCGCCGTGAACCACAAGTGGCAGAATTCATTGCCCGTGAAGTGCACGTGCCGGAAACCATTTCGGTCAGCGATCTGGCTCACCGGATGGCCGTCAAGGCTGCCGAGGTGATCAAGCACCTGATGAAGCTGGGTCAGATGGTTACCATCAACCAGGTTCTGGATCAGGAAACAGCCATGATTCTGGTCGAAGAACTGGGTCACAAGGCGATTGCTGCCAAGCTGGACGATCCTGAAGCCTTCCTGGTCGATACCGATGCTCAGAACGACGCCGAACTGAAGCCCCGTGCTCCAGTGGTAACTGTCATGGGTCACGTTGACCACGGTAAGACTTCGCTGCTGGACTACATCCGTCGTGCCAAGATCGCCTCGGGCGAGGCTGGTGGTATTACACAGCACATCGGTGCGTACAACGTCAAGACAGAACGTGGCACGGCTACGTTCCTGGATACCCCCGGTCACGAAGCCTTTACGGCCATGCGTGCTCGCGGTACCAAAGCCACTGACGTGGTGATTCTGGTGGTGGCCTCCGATGACGGTGTGATGCCCCAGACCCGTGAAGCCATTCACCATGCTCGCGCCGCTGGCGTGCCGCTGGTGGTGGCGATCAACAAGATTGATAAACCTGAAGCCAACCCGGAACGCGTCAAGCAGGAACTGGTAGCCGAAGAAGTGGTGCCTGAAGAATACGGTGGCGATGTGCCCTTTATTCCTGTGTCGGCCAAAACCGGCCAGGGCATCGACGAATTGCTGGAAAACGTGCTGCTGCAGGCCGAAATGCTGGAGTTGAAGGCTCCGGTTGACGCACCTGCCAAGGGTACGGTTATTGAAGCCCGTCTGGACAAGGGCCGCGGTCCTGTGGCCACCATCCTGGTTCAAAGCGGTACCTTGAACCGTGGTGACAGCGTGCTGGTCGGCGCCTCCTTCGGTCGCGTTCGCGCCATGCTGAACGAAACCGGCAAGTCGCTGAGTTCGGCTGGTCCGTCGATTCCTGTAGAAATCCAGGGTCTGACTGAAGTGCCCGCTGCGGGTGATGAACTGGTTGTGATGGCTGACGAGCGTAAAGCTCGTGAGATCGCGCTGTTCCGTCAAGGCAAGTTCCGTGATGTGAAACTGTCGCGTCAACAGGCCGCCAAGCTGGAGTCCATGTTCGACAATCTGGGCGAAGGCATGCAAACCCTGTCGCTCATCATCAAGACCGACGTTCAGGGCTCGCAAGAAGCGCTGGTACAGTCGCTGGTCAAGCTGTCTACCGACGAAGTGCGTGTGGTGGTTGTACACGCCGCCGTGGGTGGTATTTCCGAGAGCGACGTCAACCTGGCGATTGCCTCCAACGCGGTAGTGATCGGCTTTAACGTCCGTGCCGAGCAAAGCGCCAAGAAACTGGCTGAAGCCAACGGCATTGATCTGCGTTACTACAACATCATTTACGATGCGGTTGACGAGGTCAAAGCAGCCCTGTCCGGCATGCTGGCTCCCGAGCAGCGCGAAGAAGTCATCGGTATGGTTGAAATCCGCGAAGTCTACAACGTGTCGCGTATTGGTAATATCGCCGGTTGTATGGTTACCGAAGGCGTGGTCCGTCGCGATTCGCAAGTTCGCTTGCTGCGCAACAACGTCGTGCACTGGAGTGGCTACCTGGATTCCCTGCGCCGCTTCAAGGACGACGTCAAGGAAGTGCGTTCCGGCTTCGATTGCGGTATCACGCTGCGTGGCAACAACGACATCCAAGTGGGCGACCAGCTTGAGATCTTCGAGATCAAAGAGATCGCCCGGACACTGTAATTTATGGCACGACACAAGTCCAAACCAAACCCAGGGCGCAACCTGCGCCTGGCTGACCAGATCCAGAAGGATCTGGCGGTTCTGATCCAGCGCGAGATCGACATGACCCGCGCTGGTCTGATTACCTTGACCGGCGTGGAGCTGTCTCCAGACTACGCACACGCCAAAGTGTATTACTCGGTGCTGGGCGCCGAGCCCGAAGTCGCTCAGGCGGCTTTGACCGAGAAGGCCGGTTGGTTGCACTCGCTGCTGTTCAAGCTGCTGCACATCCACACGGTTCCTACTCTGCATTTTCATCACGACCGACAGTTGGAACGCGGCATGGAGCTCTCCAAGCTCATCGACAGCGCCAACCAGGCCGATAGCGAATTGACTGGCTCTGCTTCCAAATCGGACGAGCCAGACGAACAGCCCTGACGCGGCTGTTGTTTCTTCACGGATTGACACACGATGGCTACGCGAAAACGCGGGCAGTTGATTGATGGTGTGCTGCTACTGGACAAGTCCGACGGAATGTCCAGCAACCACGCTTTGCAGCGTGCCCGCCGCACTCTGGATGCCCGCAAAGCTGGCCATACTGGAACCCTGGACCCGTTTGCAACGGGCCTGCTGGTTTGCTGTTTTGGCCGGGCTACCAAGATTTCCGCCACGATGCTGGAAGCAGACAAAGCCTATGAAGCTACCTTGCAGTTTGGGCAGGAAACCGATTCAGGTGACTTGACCGGCAATGTGGTGTCCCAGGCTCCGGCAGATTTTGCCGGTGTCACCCTCGAGGCGCTGGAAGCAGTTCTACCTGCTTTCCGAGGACCCATTACCCAGGTGCCGCCCATGTATTCCGCGCTCAAGCGCGATGGCAAGCCCCTGTATGAATATGCCCGTCAGGGTATAGAGCTGGAACGTGAGGCACGACATCTCGTGATTCACGATTTGCAGGTGCAAGACTTTACGCCGCAATCGGCGCGTTTGTTTGTACGTTGCAGCAAGGGAACCTATATCCGGACCCTGGCGCAAGACATTGGACGTGCTCTGGGGTGTTTTGCCCATCTGACGGCCTTGCGCCGGACAGAATTAGGACCTTTTCATATCGACGACGCCTACACCCTGGACGGGTTGCAGGCGATGGAAGACCCGATGTCGGCCTTGCTGGCCATCGAGAGCTTGCCTACCGAGATTTTGCCCAAAAAACTTCAATCAGAAGGATGAGTTATGAGACGCGCATTGCGCAATGTGGCCATTATTGCCCACGTTGACCACGGGAAGACCACCCTGGTCGATCAATTGTTGAGACAGGCAGGTACGTTCCGTGACAACGAACATATCTCCGAACGTGTCATGGACTCGGGCGATATCGAGAAAGAACGCGGTATTACCATTCTGGCGAAGAACTGTGCCGTTGAATACGAAGGCACCCACATCAACATTATCGACACCCCCGGTCACGCTGACTTCGGTGGTGAGGTCGAACGCGTGCTGTCCATGGTTGACGGCGTGTTGTTGCTGGTGGATGCGGTTGAAGGCCCCATGCCTCAAACCCGCTTTGTGACTCGCAAAGCTCTGGAACTGGGTCTGCGTCCGATTGTGGTGGTCAACAAGGTTGACCGTCCCGGCGCCCGTCCTGACTTTGCGATCAACGCCACGTTCGACTTGTTCGACAAACTGGGCGCGACCGACGAACAGCTGGATTTCCCCATCATTTACGCATCGGGTCTGTCGGGCTACGCCGGTTTGACCGAAGACGTGCGTGAAGGCGATATGCGTCCTTTGTTCGACGCTATCCTGGAGCATGTGCCCCAGCGTGAGGACGACGTCAACGCACCGTTGCAGTTGCAGATCTGTTCCCTGGACTACAGCTCCTACGTGGGCAAGATCGGTGTAGGCCGTGTGAACCGTGGCCGCGTGCGCGCTGCCCAGGACGTGGTTGTGAAATTTGGTCCTGATGGCGAAGTCATCAAAGGCCGTATCAATCAGGTTCTGAAGTTCAAGGGCCTGGAGCGTGTATCGGTAGATGAAGCCGAAGCCGGCGACATCGTGTTGATCAACGGTATTGAAGAGCTGGGCATTGGTTGCACGGTGACCGATCCTGCTCACCAGGAAGCTCTGCCTTTGCTGCGCATTGACGAGCCTACGCTGACCATGAACTTCATGGTGAACACCTCGCCTCTGGCAGGCCGTGAAGGCAAGTTCGTGACCAGCCGTCAGTTGCGTGATCGCCTGGACCGTGAATTGAAGTCCAACGTGGCTTTGCGTGTTAACGAAACCGACGACGACACCGTATTTGAAGTCTGCGGTCGCGGTGAGTTGCACCTGACCATTCTGATCGAAAACATGCGTCGCGAGGGCTATGAAATGGCCGTGTCGCGTCCACGCGTGCTGATTCGTGAAGAGAACGGCGTCAAGATGGAGCCCTACGAGCAGCTGACCGTGGACGTCGAAGACGGCCACCAAGGCGGCGTGATGGAAGAACTGGGTCGCCGTCGCGGTGACTTGCAGGATATGGTTGCTGACGGCCGTGGTCGTACACGTCTGGAGTACCGTATTCCCGCCCGTGGCCTGATCGGTTTCCAGGGCGAGTTCATGACGCTGACACGCGGTACCGGCTTGATGAGCCACACCTTCGACGAGTTCCGCCCCATGCGCGAAGGCACGGTTGGCGAGCGTCGTAACGGCGTGCTGATCAGCCAGGACGACGGTGATGCCGTGGCCTACGCCTTGTGGAAGCTGCAGGATCGTGGTCGCATGTTCGTGTCCCCGGGTGATGCTCTGTACGAAGGCATGATCATCGGTATTCACAGCCGCGACAATGACCTGGTGGTTAACCCCATCAAGGAAAAGAAACTGACCAACGTGCGTGCTTCCGGCAAGGACGAGCATATTGATCTGGTTCCACCTATTCGTCTGACTCTTGAATACGCCGTGGACTTCCTGGATGACGACGAGCTGGTTGAAGTGACTCCCAAGTCCATTCGCCTGCGCAAGCGTTACCTGAAAGAACACGAGCGCCGTCGCAGCCAACGCGAAAGTTAATTCTTCGGGTTTAGCGATACGAGAAAACGCCTGCTTGATGCAGGCGTTTTTTTTGTCTTACTATGGTTGGCGTCAGCCGGATTTAGAACGCGGTATTAAAAAGCTGGGGTGTATGCATAAGCACCCCAGCTTGATTTTTAAATTCAAGAAAGGGTGTGGGATAAATAAAATTGATTAAGTGGCTTATTGAGTCTGATGGGTTGCTTTAATTTCTGCTTAATACCTGCTTGATACAAACTGGCTGGACACATTACCAAGCTCGCTTTGCAAAGTCTCAGTTGTAGCTGGGCATCTTCTTGTTTTTGAAAAGATTTTTTCATTGCAAGAGCCGGTGCGCAGTTTCCCCCATTAAGGAGAATACTGATGGTGCAGCATATTGTGATTGTAGGTGGTGGTATTGGCGGTACGATGACCGCCAATCATTTAGTGACCAAGCTATACCCGGAAATTCGTTCTGGTAAAGTCCGCATTACCATGCTGTCCAACTCTCCCTGGCATTATTACAAGCCCGCTTTTATGTACGTGGCTTTTGATGCTTTTTTCAGGGACGAGTTGCGACGTCCGCAAATTTCACTTTTGCGCCCCGAAATTGATTTTCAGCTAGAGGAAGTCAGTGGTTTTGACTTCAAGGCCAGCCGTCTGCACTGCGCCAGTGGTAAGAAGATCGACTATGACTACCTGGTTCTGTCTACCGGCTGCGTCCCCTCACCGGAAAAAATCGAAGGCCTGAAAGAGGGCGGTGATCATTTCTATCAGCATGCGCCTGCGCGCCAATTGGCGGACCGCCTGAGCAAGCTGGAAAAGGGCCGTGTGCTGGTAACGGTCACCTTCCCCAAAACTCATAACGTCCCTCACCAGTGCGGTATTGCACCGGTAGAAACAACCTTGATGCTGGACGAGTACCTGCGTCGTCGTGGTGTACGCGACAAGGTAGAGATTGCTTATACCTATCCCACGACCTCCCAGCTTTTGCGTAACTGCCTGTTCATGCAGAACGAGGTTTGTCAGGTCTTGCCTCCCATTTTTGAGGATCGTGACATCAAGCATCAACGCGGTTTCACCCTGAGCCGTGTGGACCCTGAACGCAAGATTGCCTATTCCGAAGAAGGCGCAGAAGAGCCGTTCGACCTCCTGATGGCGACTCCTCCCATTACGGCGGTGCCTGCTGTACGTGACTCGGGGATTTCTCAAGCCGCCGACAACGAAGGCTGGGTCCCCACCGATCACCAAACCATGAAGGTGCTGGGGCTGGACAATGTATACGTGCTGGGTGACACGGTGGACCTGCCTATCAGTAAAGCGGGCGGCTCCTGCCATAACCAATCGCCCGTAGTGGTCAACAACCTGGCCTCAGAGTTGCGATTTGGGCGCACCAGCGACGAATACGATGGCCGGGTGGTGGCGGTAGCCCAAATGGGTCTGGAGGGCGGTATGCCGCTCTGGTACGACTACAAGGAGGATGTGCATCCCACGCCGCCCACCAAACTGGGTGGACTGCTGCGCAAGGGTTTTAACCGGGGTATTTACTGGGCCGTGGCCCGTGGCTTGGTCTAATTCAGGAGAGACAGATGAATTCGGTATCGGATAAATCCTTGAATCCCGGTGATGCGGGCGCTGCTCAGAAGTCCCCTTCCGCTCTGGAAAGCCTGCTTGGAGAGGATCCGGGCATCAAGGGCCTGGATGAACTGATCGGCAAGATCGAACCTTTGCTGGCCGGTGGTCGCCTTAATCGGGTGGTGGATGCGGTGTCCCTGCTGGCCGATCTGGTGGATATGACGGACGACTATATGCTCGAAAAGCTTATGAAGGGCTTTGAGGAGGGCATAGGGGCCGCCTGGTCGGTTGGAAATGCGGCACGTATGGCTTCGGATCAGGTGCGGGCCACGGAGACCACACCGACCCTGATGGGCCTGATACGACTGGCCAAGGAGCCGGAAGTGCGTCGCGGCCTGACTTTCTTTTTGATGATGGCCGGTGTGATGGGGCGCCAGATGCGTTATCAGGACCTGGATCACACGGGGGACTGACACGGCCGCTGTATCGCTAAAGAAAAAAGGGCGGCTTGTGAAAGCGGCCCTTTTTTCTTGTTCGGCACCTCAGCACCTCAGCACCTCAGCACCTCAGCACCTCAGCACCTCAGCACCTCAGCACCTCAGCGTTCAGTGATTCAAAAATGCCATTTGGCGCTTTTCCACGATACGGAAAATGCCCACCAGAATGAAGGACACGCACAGGTAAATCAGTGCAGCAATCCCGTAGGAGGTGAAGGTTTGATAGGTGGCCGCATTGGCGTCACGAGCAATCTTGAGCAGATCCGGGACGGTGGCTGTAAAGGCCAGCGAGGTGGCATGCAGCATCAGCACCACTTCATTGCTGTAAGCAGGCAGCACACGGCGCAGGGCTTGCGGCAGAATCACGCGGCGGTACAAGGTCCAGCCGGACATGCCATACGCACGGGCTGACTCGACTTCACCGGGAGGCATGGAGCGGATGGCTCCGGCAAAAATCTCGGTGGTGTAGCCAACAGTGTTCAAGGTCAGTGCCAGAATCATGCAATTGAAGCCGCTCATGAAGAAGGCTTCCAGTGCAGGTACGGATTTGACGATGGCCAGCTTGTACATGGCGGTGTAGATCAGCAGGATCTGCACGTACAAGGGGGTGCCACGGAAAAAGTAGGTGAAGGCACCGATAGGGCGCGATAGCCAGGCCTTGCCCGAGACACGGCCAATGGCCATGAAAATCGACAGGAAAAAGCCGATGGCAACCGAGATCACCAGCAGCCAAAGTGTCATGGCCAGACCCGAGAGCTGACCATTGCTTTGGTACAGATAGGCGCGCCAGAATTCGTTCAGAACATCCATTAGAACTGTGCTCCTTTCACGCCAATGTTGTAGCGTCGTTCCAGGTAGCCCAGTCCAATATTGCTGACGGCGGTCAGGCCCAGATAGATCAGGGCAGTGATGCCCACAAAGAGGAAGGAGTTGAAGGTCGCGTTACCGGCATTTTGCGCAATCTTGACCACATCGCTCAGGCCGATCAGGGACACCAGTGCGGTGGATTTGAGCAGGATTTGCCAGTTATTGCCCAGTCCGGGCAGGGCGTAGCGCATCATCTGAGGAATCTGGATGCGATGCAGAACTTGCCAGGCGCTCCAGCCACAGGCTTTGCCCGCTTCCATTTGGCCCTTGGGGATAGCCATCAGGGCGCCACGGAAGGTTTCGGCAAAGTAAGCACCATAAATAAAGCCCAGCGTGACCACACCGGCTCCGAAGGGATCGATCTCGATCATGTCCCATTCCAGCCAGTCAGTCAGTTCGTTCAGCCAGATTTGCAAGCTGAAAAAGAACAACATCAAAAGCACCAGATCCGGGACGCCCCGGATCAAGGTGGTATACAAACCGCCCACCCATCGCAGCAGCGAGGTGCGGGACAGTTTCATCAGGGCAGCGACCAGACCCAGCACCAGGGAAACCAGCAGCGAGAGCACTGCCAGTTTGATGGTTTCCCAGGTGCCGACCAGCAACTGCGGCCCATAACCGTAAAGCAACATGGTTCAGGTATCCAGGTCAGGGCGCGATGCGAATGTTTTCTTTTTGGAAGTATTTGTCGGCAAAGGTCTGCATGGTGCCATCGGCCTTCATTTCACGCAGAACTTCATCAACAGTTTTCTTGAGTTTCTTGTTGCCCTTGCGAATACCCATGGCGATAGGCTCGTTCAGGATGGGGCTGTCGTCCACGGTGCTGCCAGTCAGCTCAAAGTCGGCACCGGCAGGCTTGGTCAAAAAGCCTTCAACGGCGTTCTGGGCTTCCTGGAAGGTGGCGTCCACGCGGCCACCGGCCAGGTCATTGAAGGCGTCGGTGTAGCTGGGGTAAGCCACGATGGTGACACCGTTGTTGGCCCAGTTCTGGCGCGCATAGGTTTCCATGGTGGTGCCTTGCTGCACACCGACACGCTTGCCTTTCAGGGATTCGGCGGTGGGCTCCAGACCGCTGCCTTTGCGGGCGGCCAGGCGAACCGGCACGATATACATGGGCTCGCTAAAGTCGATCACCTTGGCGCGTGCCTCGGTGGCGGTCATGGTGGAGTTGGCCAGATCGAATTTGCGGGCTTGCAGGCCGGGGATCAAGCTGTCAAAGGACTGATCGATCCACACGCACTTGGCTTGCAGGCGCTTACAGATTTCGTTGCCGATGTCGATGTCAAAGCCTTGCAGCTCGCCACTGGGGTCCAGAAACTCGAAGGGGGGATAACCCGCCTCAGTGGCAAAACGGATTTCGGACGGCCCGGCTGCATGGGCAGCAGCGGGCACCAAGGCACTGCAAAAAGCCACCATCAGGAGGCGGGCAAGCATTTTGTTCATGTGGAGGACTCCGGCAAATATCGACTAGCTTGTGGCATTCAATACAAATTCGGCCCTGCTGATGGAGGGCCGAAGAAAGACTGCAAATTTAACCCGTACGCCTTACTGGGGCAATGCGGGTTCCGCCCTAGGCATTACGCAGCACTGGTTGATGTAGCCCATGACCTCGTCCAGATCGTCGGTCAGGACCAGCAAATTCAGGTCTTTCGGACCAATCAGGCCCATCTCCATCAATTGGTCACCAATCCATTCGATCAGGCCGGACCAAAAGGAAGTGCCGATCAGTACAATGGGTGCGGGTGGGACTTTGCCTGTTTGAACCAGGGTCATGACTTCAAACAGCTCGTCCAGGGTACCGAAACCGCCAGGCAGGGCAATGTAGGCCCAGCTGTGCATGAAAAAGGTGGCCTTGCGCGAGTAGAAGTACTCGAACTGCAGACTTTGTGTCTGGTAAGGGTTGTTGGTGGTTTCGTGAGGCAAGCGTATATTCAGGCCAATACTTTGCCCGCCTGCTTCGTACGCGCCTTTATTGGCGGCTTCCATCAGGCCAGGGCCACCGCCAGCAATCAGGGTAACGCCCGCTTCGGCCAGACGACGGCCCAGTTCCTGGGCCAGTTCGTAGTAAGGATGACCGGGTTTGATGCGTGCGCTGCCGAAAACACTAACGCCAGCACCCATTTCTTTTAATGTATCGACCGCAGTTTGCAGCTCCTTCATGATGGTAGGAATCTGCTCAGAGGCCGGTAAACGGACGATTTTATTGTTAGACATGAAAAAAACCTTGTTGCTCGTTGATGGTTCCAGCTATCTGTACCGAGCGTACCATGCGATGCCCGATCTGCGAAACGCGCAAGGCCAGCCCACAGGCGCCTTGTACGGGGTCATCAATATGCTGCGCCGTCTGCTACAGGATTATCAAGCGGACTATATGGTATGCGTATTTGATGCCAAAGGCCGCACATTCCGGGACGATCTGTACGATCAATACAAGGCTAACCGGCCCTCCATGCCCGAAGATATGGCGGTGCAAATAGAGCCTATTCATAAAGCGGTACGCGCCATGGGCTGGCATCTGATTTGTCAGCCTGGCGTAGAGGCCGACGATATCATCGGCACGCTTTCCCGTCTGGCGGCAGAAAATGGCATCGAGACCGTGGTGTCTACCGGGGACAAGGACCTGGCCCAGCTGGTCAATGAGCATGTGCAGCTGGTCAACACCATGAGTAACGAAAAGCTGGATGTAGAAGGCGTTACCAGCAAGTATGGGGTACGCCCAGATCAGATTATCGATTATTTGATGCTGATTGGCGACACCTCGGACAATATTCCCGGCGTTCCCAAGGTGGGGCCCAAGACGGCCGCCAAGTGGTTGGGCGAATATGGCAGTCTGGATGAACTGTTGCAGCATGCCGACAAAATCAAAGGAGTGGCCGGCCAGAATCTGCGCGACTTCAGCTCCAACTTTGAAATGACGCGCAAACTGGTCACCGTCAAACTTGATTGCGAAGTGCCTGGGTTTACCGGGGATTTCGAGGCGCTGGAGCCAGAGCCCCGCGACAACGCCGTGTTGCAGGATATCTACGAGACCTTCGGTTTTCGCACCTGGTTGCGTGAATTGACGGATGATCCCAAGCGCGTTCCTGCCCAGGATGCCCGTGTCGAGGCTGAAACACCTGCTGCGCCTGCCGAGCTGGATTACCAGACCGTCACGACGAAAGAACAACTACAGACCCTGCTAAGCCTGCTGGAAAAGGCCGAGCTGGTGGCCTTGGATACCGAAACCACCTCCCTGGACCCCTTGATGGCGCGTCTGGTGGGCTTGTCGGTGTCGGTCAAGGCGGGGCAGGCTTTTTATGTGCCGGTGGCTCATCGTGGCTCGCTGGATGTAGAACAGCTGGATAAAGACTATGTGCTGGAAACGCTGCGCCCCTGGTTGGAAAGCGCAGAGGCGGCCAAGGTCCTGCATAACGCCAAATACGATACCCATGTCCTGCTGAATGAAAAAGTCAGCCTGCGCGGTATTCGCGAGGACACCATGTTGCAGGCTTATGTTCTGCAATCGCACAAGCGTGTCGGCATGGAAGAGCTGGCCTTGCAATGGCTGGGTCTGAAAGGCGCCTCTTACGAGGATATTTGCGGCAAGGGTGCCAAGCAGATCGGCTTTGACGAGGTGGATATTCCCGTGGCCTCGCAATACGCTTGTGAAGACGCGGATTACACCTTGCGTCTGCATCAGTGCCTGCGCCCTCAAGTAGCCAAGGAAGAGGGGCTGGAGCGTATCTATTTGCTGGAAGTGCAGGCGTCGGACGTGCTGACCATTGTGGAGCGCAATGGCGTCAAGATTGATGTGCCTACTCTGGCGCGCCAAAGCCACGAGCTGGGCCAGAAAATGCTGGAACTAGAAAACAAGGCTTACGAGCTGGCCGACCAACCTTTCAATATGAACTCCCCCAAGCAAGTGGGCGAGATTCTGTTCGGCAAGCTGGGTATTCCGGTGGTTCGTAAAACCGCCAGCGGTGCCCCCTCTACTGATGAGGATGTGCTGACCCGTTTGGCTCAGGATTACCCCTTGCCCCAGGTACTGCTGGAATATCGTGGCCTGGCCAAGCTCAAGTCCACCTATACGGACAAACTGCCCAAAATGGTGAACCCGGACAGTGGCCGTGTGCATACCCGTTATGCACAGGCTGCCGTCATTACCGGACGTCTGGCTTCCTCCGATCCCAACTTGCAGAACATTCCTGTGCGTACCGCAGAAGGCCGCCGTGTTCGCGCCGCTTTCGTGTCTGAACTGGGCAAAGTGGTGTCGGCTGACTATTCCCAGATCGAATTGCGTGTCATGGCCCATGTATCGGGCGACGAGAATCTGCAGCAGGTGTTCGAGCAGGGCGGGGACGTGCACACGGCAACCGCTGCCGAGATCTTCGGTGTGGATGCCAAGGACGTCAGCTCGGACCAGCGTCGTGCGGCCAAGGCGATCAACTTTGGTCTGATCTACGGCATGGGCGAATTTGGTCTGGCCAGCAATCTGGGCATTACTCGTGATGCAGCCCGTGCCTATATTGATCGCTACTTCGCCCGCTATCCTGGCGTGGCCAGCTACATGACGCGCATCAAGGCGCAGGCGCATGAGCAGGGTTATGTGGAAACCGTGTTTGGTCGCCGTCTGTGGCTACCTGAACTGAAGGGCGCGAAAGGGCCACGCATGGCCGGTGCAGAGCGTGCCGCCATTAACGCGCCGATGCAGGGCACGTCGGCCGACCTGATCAAGATGGCCATGGTGGCTGTGCAGCGCTGGCTGGAAGAAAAAGGGCTGCGCACGCAGATGGTGATGCAGGTACATGACGAGCTGGTATTCGATGTACCCGAAGACGAGCTGGATGTTCTGCGTGAAAACCTGCCGGGCCTGATGTGCAATGTAGCCAAGCTGGATGTGCCGCTGGTGGCTGAAGTCGGCGTGGGTGATAACTGGGAACAGGCTCACTAAGGCTTCCTGGCAAGCTAAAGGAAAAGGCGACCTGATGGTCGCCTTTTTTTAAGTAGCAGAGCGGCTTGTTTTCACCGCCTGGCTGCAGTCTGTTTATTCCTCGTTGGAGCGCACTCGGTTGGGCAGCAACTCGTCGTGCTTGGCCAGAATCGGATAGGCGGCGGCGCTGACCAGATAGGAGTTGATGGTACGCACGTCGCGCAAAATCTCCAGGTACAAGGAGCCCTGCTCGGCGGAATCCAGCTGTCCGGCCTTGATCTTGCGAATATGACGGTCTCCCGCCGCCACTTCCAGTTCGCGGAAGAAGTCTTTTTCAAAGGCCAGGAAGCGGGCGGTTTTTACATCTTCGGCCACAAACAGGGCTGCTGCCTGACGCTGGTTGCGAATCAGCCTGTCCATGACTTTGCCGATTTCGGCCTGTTCTTCCGATTGCAGTATCCAGCCTTGTTTACGCAGCTTGGCCGTGTGGCTGAGCAAGCCATTGACGCTGATCGTGGCGGCGTGCGAGATATTGGTGGAGAACGTCAGAATATCGTTCAGACGACGGGTATCTTTCTTGCTGAGGTTTTCCTGGTCCATACTGGCCAGATAAGTGGTGATCAGCGGCTCCAGACGGTTGACGGCATTGCTGATATAGCGCGCATGGTTAATGCTTTGGGCGCTATTGTTCAGCATGTTCTGGCGAGCCGTATCCAGGATTTCCTGCAGCATATCGGACAGACGCAGCGCCTCACGCGCAGCATTGCCCAAGGCCACGGCAGGCACTTCCTGGGCGGACTGGTCCAGATACAAGGGCAGGCCGGGATCATCCGGGTCGGTGCGGCGGGGCAGATAACGGCTCAGCAGACGCGAATAGGGTTTGAGTAAAGGCAGGAACAAGGCTGCCACGGCCAGGTTGAAGAAGGTATGGAAGTTGGCCACAGCACGAGCTGGGTCATTGGTGAACCAGCTCATCAAATCCGGAATCCAGGGCAGCAAAATCATGCCGACCAGACAACCAAACACACGTGTGCCCAAGTTGCCGATGGGCAGACGTTTGTTGGCTGGGTCCTTGGAGCCGCCAGCCCCTTCCAGAATCGGGTTGATAGCGGTACCCACATTGGCACCCAGCACCAATGCGTAGGTCAGTTGCGGGTCCATATGCTGGTGACTGGCCAGCGAGATGATCAGCACCACAATGGCCACACTGGAGTGTGCGGCCCAGGTCAGCAAAGCGGCCAGCAACATGCCCGTCATGGGACTGCCTGCCAGCGCTTCCAGAATGGTTTGCAGCAGGGGGGCGTCCTGAATGGGGGAGAACAAGCCCACCAGTTCATGCAGGGACAGCAGCAAGAGGCCCAGACCAATAAAGACGCGACCCAGGTCACGACGGCGTCCAGGCTCCTGCGAGCGGAACAGCCAGACGCCCAGAAGAATCAGGGCCGGGGCCAGCGCGGTCATTTTGAAGGACAGCAGTTGCACGATCAGCGTCGTACCCACATTGGCGCCCAGCATGGCGGCCAGGGCCGGAACCAGGGCGACCATGCCGGTGGCGGCAAAGCTGGTAATCATCAGCCCGGTGGCGGTACTGCTTTGGATGGCGGCCGTAATGGCCGCTCCGGCAACAAAAGCACGGCGGGGACGCCCCAGGGCATGACCCATCCAGATGCCCAGTTCGGCACCGAAGGCGCGTTGCACACCGCTTTGCACCATGTGGATACCCCACAGGAGCAAGGCGATATAACCCCCGAAATCGAGAAGTGCGAAGATTTCTTTCATTGCTAAATAATAGCCCAGCGCCTCTTACAAGCGTGAGCCTCAGGTATCAGTTAGACACATCTAGGTGTTGGAGGATTGCCGCGCTTGTCGGGCAGCCTGATCCAGCCCGTGTGCAAACTGCGTTTGTTCCTGATCGGAAAAGGCCGACAGAAACAGTTCCTGCACAGCGCTTTGGTAGATCTGCCACATCTGTTTGCGCAAGGCCCGGCCTTCATCCGTGATGCTGGCAAAGGCGGCCCGACCATCTTCCGAGGAGCGACTGCGCTGGACCAGCCCCTGGGCTTCCAGCCGGTCGATCAGTCGCGTCAGGTTATAGCGTTCTATGACCAGTCGATCGGCCAGTTCATGCATGCGTCGGGTTCCCTCCGGCCCGCTTTCCAGTCCCCACAACACGTCGTACCAGGCATAGGGTGGCAACTTTTCGGCAGCCAGTCTGCGTTCGATTTCTTTCAGGATGCTGCGGTGCGCGCGCACAAAGGAAAACCACAGATCAGTGTCGGAGCGACTCATCGTTCTTTCCCCCAGGAATTTATTTTTTAGTTGCAAATGCAATTATACGCGGATAAGATGCGCTCATAAAGTAGTTGCAATTGCAATCGTATGGGTGAGGGTTTGTCCTGCCCTGCGTCTTGTTCAGGCCGTGAGGACGTCGCGTGGCGGATCCGGCCTATCCACCTGGAGATTGTTATGAATCACGCTTTGCAGATCGCGGATGTGGACCCGCAAGAGACGACCGAGTGGCTGGATGCCCTGGAATCGGTCACAGCGGCAGTAGGACGCCCCCGTGCCCACTATCTGATTGATCAATTGCTGGATTTCGATGCGCGTCATCACGGTGACCTGTACACACGCGTGACCACCTCGTATGTGAATACCATTCCGGTGCATCAGCAAACCCCGTATCCCGGTGACAAGGAACTGGAGCGCAAGCTCAATGCCTATGTGCGCTGGAACGCCATGGTCATGGTGCTGCGTGCCGGTCGGCACTCCAATGTGGGCGGACACATTGCTACTTATCAGTCCGCGGCCGTTCTGTACGACGTGGGCTTTGACCATTTTTTTCGGGGCCGCACAGAAAGCTTTGATGGTGACCTGGTCTATATACAGGGTCACTCCGCCCCCGGTATTTATGGCCGTGCTTATGTGGAAGGGCGTCTGGATGATGAACAGATGGACAACTTCCGTCGTGAGGCGGGGCGTCGTGGCTTGTCGTCTTACCCGCATCCACGCCTGATGCCCGAGTTCTGGCAATTTCCCACGGTGTCCATGGGCCTGGGGCCTTTGATGGCTGCCTATCAGGCACGCTATATGCGCTATCTGGATTTCCGTGGTTTGAAGCCTATGGATGGTCGCAAGGTCTGGGCGTTCCTGGGGGATGGGGAAATGGATCAGGCCGAGTCCCTGTCCGCCATTGCCGTGGGTGGGCGTGAGAAGCTGGATAACCTGATCTTCGTGGTCAACTGCAATTTGCAACGTCTGGACGGCCCTGTGCGTGGCAATAGCAAAGTCATTCAGGAACTGGAAGCGAACTTCCGTGCGGCAGGCTGGAATGTCATCAAGGTAATTTGGGGCGCAGGCTGGGACGATTTGCTGACCAAAGATAAAACCGGCTTGCTGCGCAAACGCATGATGGAATGCGTGGACGGGGATTATCAGACCTTCAAGTCCCAAAGTGGCGCTTATGTACGTGAGCATTTCTTTGGCAAATATCCCGAGTTGCTGGAACTGGTAGCGGATTTGTCGGACGACGACATCTGGGCCCTGGCCCGTGGTGGTCACGATCCCGACAAGGTCTACGCCGCGTATGCCCAAGCCGCACGTAACAGCCATGGCGGGCCGACCGCAATTCTGGTGAAAACCGTGAAGGGTTTTGGTATGGGCGAGGCTGGTGAAGGCCAGAACATCAATCACCAGCTCAAGAAAATGAGCGCAGATGCCGTGCGTGCCTTCCGGGATCGTTTCCAGCTACCCGTTACGGATGAACAACTGGAAGAGCTGCCTTATCTGCGCCCCGAGCCAGGCAGCCCGGAAGCGGTTTACTTGCAGCAACGTCGTGCTGCTCTGGGCGGCTTTGTGCCATCGCGAAGAACCTCTGTTCCGGCCTTGACGGTGCCCACGCTGGACAGCTTTGCGGCCCAGTTGAAAGGCACAGGGGAGCGTGGTTTGTCCACGACCATGGCCTTTGTGCGTATTTTGAGCACCTTGTTGAAAGACCCGGTACTGGGCAAATTGATTGTGCCCATCGTGCCGGATGAGTCGCGCACCTTTGGTATGGAGGGTCTGTTCCGCCAGATTGGTATTCACTCGTACTTGGGGCAGTTGTACACGCCACAGGATGCTGGCCAGCTGAGCTATTACAAAGAAGCCAAGGACGGGCAGATCTTGCAGGAAGGCCTGAATGAGTCCGGGGCGATCTCCTCCTGGATTGCAGCAGGCACGGCCTACAGCAATCACGGTGTGCCCACGATTCCGCTCTTTATCTTCTACTCCATGTTCGGTTTTCAGCGAGTAGGGGACTTTATCTGGGCTGCGGCGGATGCACGGACACGAGGCTTCTTGTTTGGTGCAACGTCGGGTCGCACCACCTTGATGGGCGAAGGTTTGCAGCACGATGATGGTCATAGCCATGTGCTCTCCAGCGTGGTGCCTAGCTGCTGCTCTTACGACCCCACCTTCTCCTATGAGCTGGCCGTGATCATGCAGGATGGTATTCGTCGCATGTATCAGGATCAGGAGGACGTGTTCTATTACATTACCGTGCTCAATGAAAACTACCCGCATCCCGAGATGCCGGACGGGGTGGAGCAGGGCATTATCAAAGGGCTGTATCTCTTGCAGGCGGGACCGCAGCAAAAAGCCAAGGCCCCGCGTGTGCAGTTGATGGGCAGTGGCTCTATCTTGATGGAGGTGCTGGCTGCCGCACAATTGCTGCAAGAGGACATTGGTGTGGCCAGCGATGTGTGGAGTGCGCCCAGCCTGAACCAACTGCGTCGTGATGGCCTGGATACGGAGCGCTGGAACACCTTGCACCCGGAAAGCGAGCCGCGTATCCCTTATGTGCAGTCTTGCCTGGAAGGGCATGCAGGCCCGATTGTGGTTGCCACGGATTATATGAAGATTGTGGGCGAGCAGATCCGGCCCTTTTTGCCGGAGCGTCGTTTGCTGGTTTTGGGGACGGACGGCTTTGGGCGTTCCGACACACGGGCCTCGCTGCGCGAGTTCTTTGAAGTGGACCGGCACTTTATCGTGGTCTCGGCCTTGAAGGCCTTGGCCGACGAAGGTTCGGTGCCACGCTCGTTGGTTAGCGATGCTTTGCAGCGCTATCAAATCAATCCAGAAAAGACCAATCCCATGAAGCCTTGAGTCTTGCCAGTCCGGTCGTCTTTTTGGGCAAATGGCGACCGGCGGCGGGACACCAGCCAGCAAAGGGTGTGATGGCTTGATGTCTCCCCCGGTCAGGTCAGCTCTTTGCTGGCTGGTCCCTTTTCATGGCGGCGAGTCCGCCATTTTTCTCCATCAAATCTTCATCATTCTGTGCCACAGTGCGGCATGGATTATTCAATTTCTCTGGCCCGCCTGGCGGGCCTTGCTATCTCTGGGGGCGTGGGCAGCCAGGCTTATGCTCAAACGCAGCTACATGAATTGGCGCGTGCAGATGGCAGCATCATTCATTATTACGTCCAGCCTGCCATCGCCCCTCAAGAAGGTGTGCATGAGCTGCTTCTGGTTGTGCAAGGCTCGGATTGCAATAGCGTGGCGCACAAGAAAGTTGTTTGGGAAACCCTGGCCAAGGCTCGTCCACAAGCCCAGGTGCTGGCGGTGGAAAAATATGCGCTGACGGCCGCGCTGCCTGATAGCGACGATCCCGAGCGTAGCGACTGCCCGACAGACTATATTCAGCGCGACCAGCCCCAACAGCGTGTGGCTGATCTGGATGCGGTTTTAAAACAGCTGCAAAGTCAGACCCGCTATGACAAGCTTTTTGCCTTGGGTGGCAGCGAGGGAGCGGTGATTGTTCATTTGCTGGCGGCCCAGACTTCGCATCTGGATGCGGCCATCAGTTTTAATGGCGGCGGGCGCTGGTTCCAGGATGATGTGCTCTATAGCGCCTCAATCCAAGAGATGCCGGCTGCCGACAAGCAAACCATGCTTGATGGCTTGGGCGAATTTTTGAGGCAGGCCAGGGCCGGCCTGGATACTCGGATGAGCGGACATGGACGCGATTGGTGGCAGCAGATGCTGAATCTGGATCAGGCCGAGGTGCTGCGACGGGTTGCTATCCCCACTCTGGTGATTCAGTCCGGGCGCGATACCTCGGTCTCGCCGCAAGCCGCTGCCCAGATGGTGGCACAGGTGGATAACCCGCATGTGGTGTGGCGCAGCTATCCCGATCTGGATCACGTCATGACGCAGGCCGATGGCAGCTCGGCCATGCCCCAGGTCGTGGGCGACATTGCCCAGTGGTTGAGCCAACTCAACACTGACACCCCTTAAGTCTTTTGTATGGTCGATGACGTGATGATTTGCCGTCATTGCCCTTTTTATATTGGAGTAGTGAATGAGCAAGATAGTCTTGCGCGCTGCAGTGCCTGATGACGCCCGCGAATGCCTGCGTATCCGGGGACTGACTCGTGAAAATGCTTTTTCTGAAGAGGATCTGGCCGCCTTGGGAATTACCGCCGAAAGCTGGGCCGCAGGTATTGAGGATGGTAGTTGCCCCGGCTATGTGGCCCTGGTCGATGAGCAGATGGCTGGCTATTGCTTCGGTGATAGCGAGAGCGGCGAGATCATGGTGTTGGCGCTGTTGCCCGACTATGAAAGCCTGGGTCTGGGCCGTCGTTTGCTGACACAGATGATGCAGGACTTGCAGGGGCGTGGTTTTACGCGCCTGTTCCTGGCTTGTAATAGTGATCCTCAGGTGCGCTCCTATGGTTTCTATCGTCATTTAGGCTGGACCGAAAGCGGCCAGCGTGATGAGTTCGGTGACGATATTTTGGAATATCACTTTGCTGATTAGGTTTGGAGTTAGGTGAGACCTTTTTATGGCTTACGAAAACATGATCGATTTAAGCCAGGATATCCCAGCCCTGAAGATGTTGTATGCGCCTTTGCAGCACCATTTTCGGGTGCTGGATGTGCCCACTTTGCCGTTTGCCATTCTGGATGGCAAAGGTGCTCCCGAGCCTGTTGCGGTGGGGGCGGCTATCAAGACCTTGCAGCTTGCTATTGAGCCTATCCGTCGAGAGGCACGCCAACGCATGGGGCGTGACTTTATGGAAGCGCCGGTCGAAGTTCTGTACTGGGCTGCGGATCCGAAAGATGTGGAAGCAGGGCGGCGGGAAAACTGGCAGTGGCGTGTACAAGTGACCTTGCCTGTATGGACCGATAAGGCGGGTCTGGAAGGCGCGGTGGCCCAGATGCGTGCTCAGTTGGGGAACGCTCCAGCTCCCAGGTGGGAAGCCGTGACGGAGGGCAAGTGCGTGCAGGTGATGCATGTGGGCTCCCCAGCCGATCTGTCAGCTTTGTTGTCGCAGCTCTATACGAAGTTCCTGCCGCAGGAAGGGCTGGAGCCTTTGGGCGTGTATCACGAGATCTATCTGAGTGATTGGAGCAAAGCGTCGTCGAGTCGGAACAAGATGATTGTCCGGCAGCCCATACGCTAACTTTGCGCCAAGGCATAAAAAATGCCCCAAAAGCACACAGGCTTTTGGGGCATTTTATTTGGCTGTGCCGTTCAGGCCGCCTGGGATCTTAGACTGATTGAGCGCTTTGCAAAGCCTGAATACGTGCAGCGATAGGAGGGTGGGAGGCGAAGATCGCACTGATCGAACGACCACCCGAAATACCGGAGGCTTCAAAGTTCTTGGGCAGTTCGCCAGGAGCCATGCCGCCCAGACGGGCCAGCGCGTGAATCATGGGCTGACGCGAACCCAGCAACTGAGCGGAACCGGCATCAGCACGGTATTCACGCTGACGCGAGAACCAGGCCACGATGATGGAGGCCAGCACGCCAAAAATCAGCTCAAACACAAAGACCGAGGCGTAGTAACCCATGCCCACATCGCGATCATTGCGCAGTAGCACGCGGTCAACAAAGTAGCCGGCCAGACGGGCCAGAAAGATCACAAAGGTGTTCACCACGCCTTGGATCAGGGTCAGGGTGACCATGTCGCCATTGGCAATGTGGGCAACTTCGTGGCCGAGCACCGCCATGACTTCTTCTTCGGTCATGCCGCGCAGCAAGCCGGTGGACACGGCGACCAGAGCATCATTCTTGAAAGCGCCGGTGGCAAAGGCATTGGGCTCGCCTTCGTAAATGGCCACTTCGGGGCGGCCAATACCGGCACGGTCGGCCAGTTGGTGCACGGTATCGACCAGCCAGGCCTCTTCGGCATTGGCGGGGGCATTAGGGTCAATGACACGGGCGTTCACGCTTTGCTTGGCCATCCATTTGCTCATCAGCAAGGAGATAATGGCGCCGGTAAAACCGACCAAAGCCGAGAAAATCAGCAATTGAGTCAGGTCCAGACCTTGCGCGTTCAGGTAACGTCCCACACCCAAAATATTCATGGAGGCGCTGAGCACCAGCATGACGGCCAGGTTGGTGATTAAGAAAAGGACAATTCGTTTCATGAATGCGGATTCCGGTGTAACAGAAAAAATCGTGATCGTGAGAACACGATCTGCGCGAATTTTAGCCTTGATTCCAGGCGTGAAAATAAAATATTCAGCTTTTAGTCAGCTTCCGGGCAAGATAGTTTCTTGCGCCGAGGTTCTTGCTGTTGCGTAAGTGGTCTGGATATGGGGTTACCGGTCCACTTTTACAAGGTGGGGAGTATAGTAATGGCTTTCCCTTATTACTGAATCTGGTTTGATCACATGCAGTCATTATGGATGCTGGTAGCCTGCGCCATGTTTGCCATTATGGGGGCCTGTGTCAAAGTGTCCGCCGATGCCGGGGCGTCGATGGCGCAAATTGTTTTGTTCCGGGGTGTGCCCTCGGTTCTTCTTCTGGTGTTCTGGGCTAAAAGCCGTGGTTTGAGGCTGGCTCCTCAAAGCTGGAAACTGCATGTCCGGCGTAATGTCTCCGGGGTCAGTTCCATGTGGCTGGGCTTTCTGGCTCTGGCTAATCTGCCCTTGTCCACCGCGGTCAGCCTGAACTACACCGCTCCCTTGTTTATTGCGTTCTGGATGCTTGCCTGGGGTGGCACCCAGCGTGACCCAGTGCGTCTGATTGCCGTGTTGCTGGGCTTTATGGGCGTGATCGGTGTCCTGCGCCCCAGCATTACGCCAGACCAATGGTGGGCCGCCATGCTGGGCCTGTGTGCCGGCGCCTTGAGCGCGGTGGCCATGATGCAGGTACGTGCCCTGGGGCGCTCTGGCGAGCCGGAATGGCGCACCGTGCTGCTGTTCTCCTGTTTTGTCGTCTGTTCCAGCCTGGTTGGACTTTTGTGGGAAGGCTGGCGCGAGCTGAGCTGGCGCGCGTGGCTGGCCTTGCTGGGCGTGGGCCTGTCCGGCTTGTTCGGGCAATTGACCATGACGCGTGCTTTTGGCTTGGGCTCGGCCTTGTTGACCGCAGCCTTGCAATACACCACCATTATTTTCGCCGCCCTGATTGGCATTGCTTTCTGGGGTGATGTGCCTGACTGGTTAGCTTGGGCAGGTATGGCATTGATTATTGGGTCTGGTCTGTTGTCGGCCTGGCGTACCTACAGCGAGGATCGTATCTTGCGAGGTCAGGCCGCGACAGCGGAGCAGGCTCCCGTCAAGGAGGCAGAACGTGTTTGAATTTCTGATTAGCGCAGAGCAGGTCCAGGCCAATCTGAATAATTCGGAGTGGCTGATTCTGGATGTACGCCATGATTTGGCCGACCATCAGGCAGGACGACGCGCTTACGAACAGGGGCATATTCCGGGTGCCGTGTTTCTGGATCACGAGCTGGATCTGGCTGCACCCAAGACGGGTCTGAATGGCCGTCATCCTTTGCCCAGCCGTCAGGAGCTGGCGCAGCTTTTGCAGAAAAACGGCTTGCGTGATGGTATGCAGGTCGTGGTCTACGACGCCCAAGGTTCTTTATTCGCCAGCCATATGTGGTGGATGCTGCGCTGGTTGGGGCATCCTCAAGTCGCCATTCTGGATGGGGGCTGGCAGGCCTGGCAGCAGTTGGGCGGAGCCGAAGAAAGCGGCCCGGCCAAGCCTGTACCAGCAGCTGCTAAATTGAGTGTGCCTGAGCAGGCTGCCATGCCTACTGTGCAGACCGAGCAGGTACTGAAAAACCTGTCCAAACCTATCTTTACCGTATTGGACGCACGTGCTGCCGAGCGATATCGCGGTGACGTGGAACCGATGGACCCGGTCGCAGGTCATATCCCCGATGCGCTTAATCGGTCGCATCTGAATAATCTGGGTGAACAGGGGCGTTTCAAACCGGCCGATCAGCTGCGCCAGGAGTTTCAGGACTTGCTGGGAGCGATTTCGGCAGAGATGGTTGTGCACCAGTGTGGTTCCGGTATTACAGCTTGTCACAATCTTTTTGCCATGGAGTTGGCCGGTCTGTCTGGCTCCAGCATTTATCCCGGCTCCTGGAGTGAATGGGTGAGTGACGCCAGCCGACCTGTTGCGCGCAGCTAGTTCAATGCCCTGAGTTTCTGGTGCTGAGAAAGCCGCTCCGGAGCGGCTTTTTTGCTGTGGAGCGGTCCCAAAGTAGAAAGTACTCCTTGGGAAGGGCAGCAAGCCGCCGCCTCCCGTACAATGCCACTTCCAATTGGGTCTCAGCCAGTCCTGACGGCCCTCATTGATCAGGAATAGTTATGGTTAAATCTCGCGATGATAATCAAAGCGCCCAGGCGCCAGCCCAGCAGGATTTCGAGTCCGCTCTGGCACAACTGGAAGCGCTGGTCGCTCGCATGGAAAGCGGGGCATTGCCGCTGGAGCAGGCTTTGCAAGCTTACGAGCAGGGCGTGGAGTTAGCCCAATTGTGTCAGCGCAAGCTGGACCTTGCACAAGAACAAGTCAGCGTATTGCAAGGCAATCTGCTGCGCCCCTTGTCCGGGGATGAAGCTGTTGGAGATAGTTAAGATGAGTTCTACCAGTTTTTCTGATTGGCTGCAGGCGCGGGTTGAGCAGACTGAGACCGTACTGGAACAATTGCTGCCCCCTGTCAGCCAGGAACCTGCTCGTTTGCACGAAGCCATGCGCTACTCCGTGCTGGGTGGTGGCAAGCGCGTGCGCGCTGCCTTGGTGTATGCCGCCGGTGAGGCTGCCTTGCAAGGCAAGCCCATGGCCGCTGCCCAATTGAAAGCATTGGAGTTGGCAGCGGCGGCGGTGGAATTGATCCACGCCTACTCGCTGGTTCACGACGACTTGCCGTGCATGGATGACGACAAATTGCGGCGTGGTCGCCCAACCACCCATGTTCAGTTTGATGAAGCGTGCGCCATGCTGGCTGGCGATGCTTTGCAGCCCTTGGCCTTTGAGTTGTTGGCACAAATGCCGATTGCCCCTGCGCTGATTGTGCAAGCCATTACCCAGTTGGCGCAGGCCGCCGGCAGTGCCGGTATGGCCGGTGGTCAGGCTATTGATTGCGCCAGCGTGGGCATTGCCCTGGACCGTGATCAGTTGCAAGAGATGCACAGCATGAAAACTGGCGCCATGTTGCAAGCCAGCGTTTTGCTGGGTGGTATTGTGGCGGGTGCTTCCTCTACCGTGCGTAATGGTTTGGAGGAGTACGCCCAGGCAGTCGGTCTGGCCTTCCAGGTCGTGGACGATATTCTGGATGTGACGGCTGACACCGCCACGCTGGGCAAGACGGCTGGCAAAGATGCCGCCGATAACAAGCCCACCTATGTCTCCATCCTGGGTATGGACGGATCGCGCGAGTTGCTCGGTGCTCTGAATGAGCAGGCCCAGTTGGCCTTGCGTCCTTTGGGACCTGCTGCGGCACGTCTGACGCAACTGGCTGATTACATCGTGGGTCGCAATCATTAAGCGACGCGGGCCTGTGCTACTTTGGCACAGGCCGCGAAGCGTTTTACAATAGCCGATTGGCGATTGTTTTTAGACAGTCGTTTCACTTATTTGCCCGGATAGACGTCTTTAGTATGACAACCGTTTCCCTAGAGCAGATCCAGTCTCCCGCCGACTTGCGCCAGCTTGATCAACGTGATCTTCCCGAGCTGGCACGACAACTGCGCGAGTTTGTTCTGCAATCCGTATCCAAAACCGGTGGGCATTTGTCGTCCAATCTGGGCACGGTTGAATTGACCACCGCCTTGCACTATGTGTTCGAGACTCCCCACGACCGTATCGTGTGGGACGTGGGCCACCAGTCCTATCCGCACAAGATTCTGACTGGCCGCCGCGATCAGATGGGTAGCTTGCGTCAGCAAGATGGCATTTCCGGTTTTCCCAAGCGTTCCGAGTCCGAGTATGACGACTTTGGTACGGCACATTCCTCAACCTCGATTTCCGCAGTGCTGGGTATGGCCGTGGCCTCGCGCAATGCCGGGATCGAGCGTCAGCACATTGCCGTGATCGGTGATGGCGCGATGACGGCCGGTATGGCGTTTGAAGCCCTGAACAATGCCGGTGTGACGCCCGATGTAAATGTGCTGGTGGTGTTGAACGACAACGACATGTCAATCTCCCCGCCTGTAGGGGCCCTGAATCATTATCTGGCTCGCCTGATGTCGGGCCGGTTCTACGCCGCTGCCAAGAATGTAGGCCGTACTGTCTTGCAGCATGTCCCGCCTGTGCTGGAGCTGGCGCGCAAGTTTGAAGGCCACGCCAAGGGGATTCTGTCTCCGGCCACGTTGTTTGAAGAGCTGGGTTTTAACTACGTAGGCCCGATTGATGGCCACGATCTGGATGCGCTGGTCTCTACCTTGAGCAATCTGCGTGATCTGGGTGGTTTGCAGTTCCTGCATGTGGTGACCCGTAAAGGGCAGGGCTACAAGCTGGCTGAAGCCGATCCGGTGCTCTACCACGGTCCAGGCAAATTCGATCCTTCTGTGGGTTTGGTGACGCCTACGACCAAGCCGCGCCCTACCTTTACACAGATTTTCGGTCAGTGGCTGTGCGATATGGCCAGGCAGGACCAACGTCTGTACGGTATTACTCCCGCCATGCGTGAAGGTAGTGGCATGGTGGAGTTCGAGCAACAATTCCCCCGTCGTTATTTCGATGTGGGCATTGCCGAGCAGCACGCCGTGACCTTTGCCGGTGGTTTGGCCTGTGAGGGGCAAAAGCCAGTGGTGGCGATTTACTCTACCTTCCTGCAGCGCGGCTACGATCAACTGATTCATGATGTAGCCCTGCAGAATCTGGATGTCACTTTTGCGCTGGATCGCGCCGGTATTGTGGGCGCAGACGGGGCAACGCATGCCGGTAATTACGACATCGCCTTTCTGCGCTGCATTCCGAACATGGTGGTGGCCACGCCGTCGGACGAAAACGAAACCCGCTTGCTGCTGACCTGTTGTTATCAGCACCCAGGGCCCAGCTCGGTGCGCTATCCGCGCGGAGCGGGTATCGGTGCTGAAGTGGATCAGGAGCTCCATACCGTGCCGCTGGGCAAGGCCAATCTGCGCCGTCAGGGCAAGAGCCTGGCCATTCTGGCTTTTGGTCCCGTGTTGCACGAGGCGCTGAAAGCAGCCGAGGTTCTGGACGCTACCGTGGTAGACATGCGTTTTGTAAAACCTATGGACGATGCCTTGCTGCAAGAGCTGGCACAAAGCCATCAGGCATTTGTGACCGTGGAAGAGGGCTGTTTGATGGGTGGCGCAGGCAGCGCGGTGCTGGAGTTTGTCAGCCGTGAAGCGCTGGTAATGCCGGTATTGCAACTGGGCTACCCCGACGAGTTCATCGATCACGGCGATCAGAAGAAAATTGCTCAGGATCTGGGCCTGGATGCCGTAGGCATCGAGCGCTCCATTCGTGAACGTTTCTCAAGTTTGCTTGAGGCATGAGGCAATTTCTGCACAGTTTAGGGTTTAAATACCCCAATATGCGCGTTCTTATTAAGGTTATCGAACCTCGCTTGCGATAAGCGTAAGATAATAATTCATTATTGTTTTTATTTACGGTTGCGGCTCTGTCGTAGCTGAACCTGATGGATATGAATACAGTGTCGGAATCGCCTTTGGCCATGCCAGATGTGCAAAGCAGCACGGATACACGCCGTGTTGCGATTCAGCGCGTGGGTGTGCGCGGGGTGCGGCATCCGATGATGCTGGACCTGCAAGGGCAGGCCGTGCCCACCGTGGCGCAATGGGAGTTGACGGTGGCCTTGCCGCCCGAAGAAAAAGGCACCCATATGTCGCGCTTTGTGGCTTTGCTGGAAGAGTACCGCCGTCAAGCCATGACGCCCGCTGGTTTTGTGCAGATGGCCCAGGCCATGTTGCCTTTGCTCAATGCCGGGCGTGGCGACATGACAGCCACCTTCCCCGTTTTCCTGGAAAAAGTGGCGCCCGTATCCGGTGTGGCCAGCCTGATGGATTACACCGTCAGCTGGACAGCACGTGTCGGTGTGGATGCCCAGCCTGAATTTGAGTTGTCCGTGCTGGTTCCGGTTACCAGCCTGTGCCCGTGCTCCAAGGCAATTTCAGAGTACGGTGCGCATAATCAGCGCTCGCACGTTACCGTGCAGGCCGTGTTTGCGGATCCGGCTACGCTGGACTTGCCTACGCTGATCAAATCGGTTGAAGAGCAGGCGTCCTGCCAGCTGTGGGGCTTGCTCAAGCGCACTGACGAAAAGTACGTTACCGAATACGCGTACGACAATCCCAAATTCGTCGAAGATCTGGTGCGTGATGTAGCCGTCAGCGTGCGCAGCTTGCCCGGAGTGTTGCGTTATAGCATCGAAGCCGAGAATTTTGAGTCGATTCATAATCACTCTGCCTACGCAAGCGTGCAGGGCTAAGGCTTTTGGCTTGTCAGCCAGCCTTTCTTGGTGCTAGTATCTATGGTTTCTTGCTCGACCCGGATTGAATGGGCGGGCTGTCGCGCTTGGTGCCTGACTGGTTTTACAGCGGGTAGTAGGCGATATCCACAAGGAGTTGTTCCATGCGTCACTACGAAGTAGTGTTCATTGTGCATCCCGATCAAAGCGAGCAAGTGCCCGCCATGATCGAGCGCTATTCGGCGATTGTTACTTCCGAAGGCGGTGCTATTCATCGTCTGGAAGACTGGGGCCGCCGTCAACTGGCTTACCCAATCCAGAAACTGGTCAAGGCTCACTACGTGTGCCTGAACATCGAATGCGGTCAGTCCACCCTGGACGAGCTGGAGCATTCCTTCCGCTACAACGACGCTATCTTGCGTTACCTCGTCGCTGGCACGAAGAAAGCCCCTGAAGGCGCTTCGGTCATGATGAAGTCCGTCGAACGCGAAGAAGCACGTAAAGCAAGTACTGAAGCCAGCGCTCCTGCAGCTGCTGAAGCCGAAGCTCAAGCTGAAGAGTAATAGCTCCGACTACGTGAACCAGTTCTCTCTTGCCGGTCAGCTTGTCGACATCAAGCCCTTGCGTTATACGCCGGCTGGTGTCCCAGCTCTGGAATTGGTCCTGGAACACGAATCTTCCGTAATGGAAGCCGGTCACTCCCGGCAAATCGCTTTGACGATGCAGGTAGTGGCTTTGGGAAATAATGCACTGGGTCTGGCAGACACTCCTTTGGGAGCCCGTTTGCAGCTACAAGGTTTTATTGCCCCAGCCCGTAAAGGTTCGACGCGTCTGGTGCTGCATGTACAGCAATATCAGCGTCACTTTCCGGGACAAGGCTCTGTTACGGTTTGACTGGTTTGGCTCGATCGTCGCGAAGTGTTCAACACCTCGCTTCACACTGAATTCTTCCGGGTATAGCCCGGTTACTAACGAGGCACAAAATGGCTTTCCGTAGAGGCAAAGACAAAAAACGCAAATTTGCACAACAGAACCCACTGTTCAAGCGCCGCAAATTCTGCCGCTTCACCGTCGCTGGCGTTGAAGAAATTGATTACAAAGATCTGGACACCCTGCGTGATTTCATCCAGGAAAATGGCAAGATCATCCCTGCACGTTTGACGGGCACCAAAGCTCACTACCAGCGTCAGCTGGACACCGCTGTCAAGCGCGCTCGTTTCCTGGCTCTGTTGCCGTACACCGACAACCACAAATAATCCAGAGGAACCTTAGTCATGCAAGTTATTTTGCTCGAAAAAGTCGCCAACCTGGGTAATCTGGGTGACGTTGTGCGCGTACGTGATGGTTACGCCCGTAATTTCCTGCTGCCACGCAAAGTTGCTCGCCGTGCTACGGCTGCCGCTCTGCAAGAGTTCGAAGCACGCCGTGCCGAACTGGAAAAGCTGCAAGCTGAAAAGCTGGCCGCTGCTCAGGCTCAGAACGAAAAGTTGAACGGCCAAGCTTTCACCCTGGTTCAAAAAGCCGGCGTGGACGGTCGTTTGTTTGGTTCCGTGACCACCATGGACATCGCCAATGCATTGCAAAATGCCGGCTTTGCCGACCTGGTCAAGACTCAGGTTCGTCTGCCAGACGGTCACCTGAAAGCCATTGGCGAGTACCCCGTTCAGGTTGTTCTGCACCCTGACGTGATCGCTGAAATCAACGTTGTGGTTCAAGGCGACGTAGCCTAAGCCTAGCGCGTTGACGCATGGTACATTCTTTCATGGAGTGTATCTGCCAAGCTCAAAAAAGCCGGTGCAAGCCGGCTTTTTTGTTTTCTCTTCATTCTGTTTGAAGAGAGCCAGCACGCCTGCGGCGTGACTGTATTGCCGCATTCGGTCCTGTCGGCCCAGCACGCTGTTGAGCCTGACTGTTCTGACCCCAGATACACATACTGTTCAAGCCCGCACAACACATTCTGTTGCCTGCGGCGTCGATTTTTTTCCTTGATTTGAAGGTATATGCATGGAAAGCAAGTCAGCCAAATCCGATTCAACGCTGGATTACCTCAGGGTCCCGCCTCATTCCATTGAGGCGGAGCAGTCGGTGCTCGGTGGCTTGTTGCTCGATAATGCCGCGTTTGACCGGGTGGCCGATATTGTCACCGACGAGGATTTTTATCGTTTTGATCACAAGCTGATCTGGCAACACATTACCCGCTTGATTGGTCTGGCCCGTCCTGCTGACGTCGTCACGGTCTTTGAGTCCTTGTCGGTTGCAGGCAAGCAGGAAGAGGTGGGTGGGCTGGCCTATTTGAATGCTCTGGCTCACAACACGCCATCGGCGGCCAATATTCGTCGCTACGCCGAGATCGTTCGCGAACGTTCCACGCTGCGCAAGCTGGTCACCGTTGCTGATGATATTTCCTCGGCCGCCTTCAATCCGCAGGGCAAGGAGGCCCGGCAGATTCTGGACGAGGCGGAAACCCGTGTGTTTCAGATTGCCCAGGAAGGGGCGCGTGGTTCGCAGGGCTTTCTGGAAATCCAGCCCCTGCTAAGCCAGGTGGTGGAACGTATTGACGAGCTGTATCACCGCGAAGGCGACTCGGAAGTAACCGGGGTGCCAACTGGCTTTATTGACCTGGACAAGATGACGTCAGGCTTGCAGCCAGGCGACCTGGTGATTGTGGCGGGTCGTCCTTCCATGGGTAAAACTTCGTTCTCCATGAATATTGGCGAGCACGTTGCGATTGCCCAGGGTTTGCCCGTTGCCGTGTTCTCCATGGAAATGGGCGCGGTACAGTTGGCCATGCGTATGGTCGGTTCGGTCGGTTTGCTGGACCAGCACCGTATGCGTACCGGCAAGCTGACAGCCGACGATTGGCCACGTCTGACACATGCCGTGCAGCAGGTGCAGGAGGCCCAGATTTACATTGATGAAACGCCCGGCCTGTCGTCCATGGAAGTGCGTGCACGGGCTCGACGTCTGGCACGACAGTGTGGCCAACTGGGCTTGATCATCATCGACTACTTGCAGCTGATGTCCTCAAGCGGTGGCGAGAACCGGGCAACGGAAATTTCTGAAATCAGTCGTTCCTTGAAAGGTCTGGCCAAAGAATTGAACTGTCCCTTGATTGCTTTGTCGCAGTTGAACCGAAGCCTGGAGCAACGGCCCAACAAGCGCCCAGTGATGAGTGACTTGCGCGAATCCGGCGCTATTGAGCAGGATGCTGACTTGATCTTGTTTATTTACCGTGACGAGGTCTACAACCCGGACTCGCCCGATAAAGGCACGGCTGAAATTATTATTGGTAAACAGCGTAACGGTCCGATTGGTTCGGTTCGCTTGACCTTCGCCGGAGCTAGCACGCGCTTTCTGGATTACATGCCCAATTAAAAAGCACAGTGGCTGCTTCAGTGCGCGGGCTTGTGAGGCCGTTTGCCAGATGTCAGGACAAAAAAGAGGCATACCTTGGTATGCCTCTTTTTTATTCATCGTTCAGCGTGTATGGGTAGTCAGGCGAGGAGGTTCGTCGTTCTCTTAGTTTTCACTCCGAGCCGCCAGTCTTTTCGCCAGCCATGCACATACCAGTAGCTGCCACTGGTGAAACAACATGATCGGCAAGATGATAGGCCCGACCATGGCACTGGGGAAAATGACATTGGCAATCGGGATGCCGCTGCTCAGGCTTTTATTGGAACCACACATTAGCAGGCTGACACGGTCCTCAAAGGAAAAGCCCAGCCAGCGCCCCAGGTTCCAGGCCAGCACTTGCGCCAAGGTCAGCAGAACGGCGTTGGACAGCACAATCAGTCCCAAGGCACTCAATGGGGTGGAGGACCACAGGCCGCCCACCACCGCGCCTGAAAAAGCCGTATACACCACTAGCAGAATCGATCCCTGATCCACGACTTTCAGCAGTTGCTGGCGCTTCATGACCCAGGCTCCGATCAGGGGACGCAGCATATGCCCGAAGACAAAGGGGAAAAATAGCTGCAGCATGATCTTTCCCACCGCCTCCAGCGACACGGTGGCCTGGGCGCTGGTGGCACCTGCCAGCATGATGCCGACCAGCAAGGGAGTGATGAACACCCCCAGCAAGGTGGAGGCCGAGGCGCTGCAAATCGACACCGGCACATTCCCTCTAGCCATTGCGGTCAGCGCCACCGCAGATTGCACGGTGCTGGGCAGGCAAGCCAGAAACAGAATTCCCAGGTACAGATTGTCGGTTAGCCAGGGACGCAGCACAGCCGCCACGCCACTGCCCAGAATAGGGAAGAGCACAAAGGTGACGGACAGAATCAACAGGTGCAAACGCCAGTGGGACAAGCCGCCCCAGATAGCCTCACGAGACAGGCGGGCACCATGCAGAAAGAACAGCAGGGCAATCGCGATCTGCGTGATGTGTTGGAACAGAGGCACGCCCCAACCTTGGGCGGGCAGCAGGCTGGCAAGAGCAACAGTGGCAAACAGCTTCAGCAAAAACGGGTCAATCGGTAAGCGCTTGATCATGCTTGATGCGCGCTCATGGAAAGAGCCATACGGTAGGCATAGCCCAGGGAGGAGGCGTCGGCCTTACCCTGTCCGGCAATGTCGTACGCGGTGCCGTGGTCGACACTGGTGCGAATAAAGGGCAGACCTACCGTCACGTTCACGCCTTCGTCCAGACCCAGCAGCTTGATGGGAATCAGCCCCTGGTCATGGTACTGGGCCACCACAATATCGAACTCTCCCTGACGAGCTCGCATGAAAATCGTATCGCCAGGCCAGGGGCCGCTGGCCTGGATGCCTTCGGCGCAGGCTTGTTCAATGGCCGGTGTGATCTGCTCAATATCCTCAGAGCCGAATTTGCCACCCTCACCGGCATGGGGGTTCAAGCCTGCCACAGCCACCCGGGGCTTGGCGATCCCGGCCTGGGTGCAGGCCAACTGTGCCAGCCGGATGGTTTGCAAGACGCGTTCTTTAGTAATCAGGGAAGGGACACGGGCCAGCGGTTCATGAATGGTGACCAGAATGGAGCGCAAGTGTTCGTTAGCCAGCATCATGGCGTAGTGCTCGGTGTGGCTGCGCTCGGCCAGAATCTCGGTATGGCCGGGGGCATCGATACCGCCTTTTTGCATGGCCAGCTTGTTCAGTGGAGCAGTGACGATGGCACGGATCAGACCGGCTTGGGCATCATCAATTGCATGGCACAGGTATTCGTAGGCACCGCGTCCGGCCTGGGCGTGAACTTCACCATAGGGCAGATCTTCGGGTAGAGCTTGCCAGCGATTCAGGACGGCAATCGCCCCTTTGGGCGTGCAAACAGGCTGCTCCACTTCCTCGACGTGCCAGTCCTGGTCGGCGCCAATCAGTGCCAGGGCACGGCGCAGCGCGCCCGCATCGCCATACACCACGGCGGGGTGGGGCAAGCCTTCAACAATCAGGCGGGCAATAATTTCCGGGCCTATGCCAGCGGCATCGCCCATGGTAAGCCCGATGGGCTGTGCGGTACGTTTCATAACAGTCATTAAAAATCCCCCACGCTGCGTCTTTGCTGTGCTTGTTGGCCTTGATGCAGCCTGGCGGTAAAAAAAAACCGGGTCCAGGACCCGGTTTGAGTGAGTAGCGATTCGGTTTAGAGTGCGTCGCTGGCGTAATCGGCCAGACGGGAGCGCTCACCACGTTGCAAGGTAATGTGGCCTGCATGCGGCCAGCCTTTGAATCGATCTACTACGTAGGTCAGCCCCGAACTGCCCTCGGTCAGGTAGGGCGTGTCGATCTGGGCAATATTGCCCAAGCAGACAATTTTAGTTCCTGGACCGGCGCGCGTCACCAGTGTTTTCATCTGCTTGGGCGTCAGGTTCTGCGCCTCGTCGATGATCAGGAACTTGTTCATGAAGGTACGACCGCGCATGAAGCTCAGGGATTTGACCTTGATCTTGGAGCGCACCAGTTCCATGGTGGAGTTGCGCGGAGCCTCGGTGCCTTGTGGGTTGTTCAGGTTGCTGGAGGACTTGCCGGTGCCCAGGTGCAGGACTTCCAGGTTGTCTTCCAGCGCACCCATCCAGGGCTGCATTTTCTCTTCCTCGGTACCGGGCAGGAAGCCAATGTCATCTCCGACAGGCACGGTGGCACGGGTGATGATGATCTCGTTGTAGCGCTTGGTCTCCAGGGTTTGGGTCAACGCACTGGCCAGGGCCAGCAGCGTTTTACCGGTACCGGCATGGCCCAGCAGGGAGACGAAATCAAAATCCGGGTTCATCAACAGGTTCAGGGCAAAGTTCTGTTCGCGGTTGCGAGCCGTAATGCCCCAGACGTTGTTCTTGCCGTGACTGTAGTCGCGCAAGGTGGCCAGTACGGCGGTATTGCCAGCGGTTTCGCGTACCTGGGCATACAAGGGATCGTCGCCTTCGGTAAATACGAACTGGTTGACCATGAACTGGCTGCACAGCGGCCCGCTGATACGGTAGAAGGTGGTGCCACCCTGTTGCCAGGACTCCATGTTCTTGCCGTGCTTGGTCCAGAAATTGTCCGGCAAGGGCATGACCCCGTCGTACAGCAAGTCGGAGTCATCCAGTACGTGGTCGTGGCGGTAGTCTTCGGCCAGCAGGCCCAGAGCCTTGGCCTTCAGGCGCATATTGATGTCTTTGGATACCAGCACCACTTCGCGTTTGGGCATGCTCTGGGTCAGGGCATTGACCACGGCCAAAATGGCGTTGTCCGCCTTGCCCAGCGGCAGCTGGATAGGCAGGGTGGTATCCAGAGCGCTGGTCTGGAAGGTGACGGCGCCACGCGCTTCGGTATTGCCGATGCCATCCAGATTTATGGGTTTGTCCAGACCATGATCGCCCACCAGACCTTCCAGGGAGCGGCTGACCTGACGCGCATTGCGGGCGACTTCGGACAGGCCCTTTTTCTGGTGATCCAGTTCTTCCAGCACCATCATGGGCAGGAAGATGTCGTGCTCTTCAAACTTGAACAGCGAATTGGAGTCGTGCAGCAAGACGTTGGTATCCAGCACAAACAATTTGCGCTGGGTGGGGGCCAGACGGGTGCGTTTGCTGGCTGCGCCGGCGACAGGCTTGGGAGCCTGGGCAGGGCTGGCGGCAGCGCTTTTGCTGGGAGCTGCTTTGGCCACACTGGCGGGCGCAGGCGCTGCTGCGGGGGCCGCGGGCGCCGTTTTGACGGGCGCAGGCTTTTTGGAGCGTGGCGTAGCAGCCGCTTTACTGGTGGCGGCTTTGGGGCTGGCGGGGGGAGTGTCGGGTTCGTCTAGTGGTACGGGTGGATCGGCAAGGATGACACTGTCATCTTTTTCGCTAAGCAGGGTTCCCAGCTTGGTGGGCAACGTTGGTAGCGGCATATAACACGTACTCCTGGTTGTGTGCCGACCTGCAAGTCGGCACGGTAAGGTTTCAGGCGGCTTGCTGAACAGCCTGTAATACAGCTTGGACGTGGCCGGGCACTTTGATGCCACGCCATTCTTGAATCAACACACCTTGGGCGTCGATCAAAAAGGTGCTGCGCTCGATGCCACGTACCTGTTTACCGTACATGTTTTTCATTTTCATGACCCCAAACAGTTCGCACAAGCGCTCTTCGGTGTCGGCAAGCAAAGGGAAAGTCAGGGCTTGCTTGTCGATAAAACGTTCGTGCGAACTGAGCGAGTCGCGCGAAACGCCAATGATTTGCGCGCCTGCAGCCTGAAATTCGGTCAGGGCATCGCGGAAATTCTGGGACTCGGTGGTGCAGCCCGGCGTGTTGTCTTTGGGGTAAAAGTACAACACTGTCATTTTTCCTTTCAGGTCAGCGGCGCTGAACTCGCCCTGGGTGGAGGGCACGGAAAAGTCGGGGATGGGGGCACCAATTTGTAGGGCTGTCATGCTTTTTCCTGTATGAGTAAGGCGGCGACAACTTTGCGGCCTTCGGACATGAGGATATTGTAGGTTCTGGCGGCGGCCTGGGTATCCATGATTTCCACACCTATGCCCCACTGCAGCATTTCCTGCGTGACAGCCGGGTGCAGAAAGTGTTGGCGCTGGCCAGTCCCAATCAAAATCAATTCGGGGGCGTTGTCAGGGCGCGCCGGCGGGGCGTCGTCCAGAAAGGCCATGGGGTCTTGCTTGACCGATTCCAGTCCGGCAATCCGGCGCAGCAACGGGGCTGTCAGCTCGGTTGCGCTTTGAATGGCCAGGTCCTGCACAGGACCTTCAGGGCTAAAGAAGATGGAATGATCGTGGTTTTGAAAGTTGATTGCCACATAGTCCTCACCGTAAGCGGTGATGGCATTCATGGCTGGATTGTGTTCGCGTTGCAGTTGCACGATGAGTCTCTCCCGTTACAGGGTCGATGATAGCGCAAAGAGTCAGGGACGATGCGGCACCTGATCTGTTTGCAGTGATTCTCAGTAAGTCAATCATGGATTAAACTCTTTGATTTACTTCGCACCTTTTGGTTTGGGTCTTCGCTGTTTTCTTCTCAAGGAATGTCATGATTCGCTTTCCGCGCATCGAGCGTTTGCCGCCTTACGTGTTCAACATTACAGGCGAGCTGAAAATGGCCGCCCGCCGTCGTGGCGAGGACATTATCGACATGTCCATGGGGAACCCGGACGGCGCGACACCGGCGCACATCGTGGAAAAGCTGGTCGAGGCGGCCACCCGCCCGGACACTCATGGTTATTCTGTCTCCAAAGGCATTCCGCGTCTGCGCCGAGCCGTGACCAATTGGTACGAGCGCCGCTACAATGTGCACTTGGATCCTGATAGTGAAGCGATCGTTACCATCGGTTCCAAAGAAGGTCTGGCCCACTTGATGCTGGCAACCCTGGATAAGGGCGACACCGTTCTGGTGCCCAACCCCAGCTACCCGATTCATATATATGGTGCCGTCATTGCCGGCGCGAATATCCGTTCGGTGCCCATGGTCCCCGGCGTGGACTTTTTCGAGGAAATCGAAAAAGCCGTGCGGGAGTCCATTCCCAAGCCCAAAATGATGATTCTGGGTTTTCCCAGCAATCCGACGGCCCAGTGTGTGGAACTGTCCTTTTTTGAGCGTATTGTGGCGCTGGCACGCGAGCACAATATTCTGGTGGTACACGATCTGGCCTATGCCGACATTACCTTTGACGGCTACGTGGCCCCCTCCATCATGCAGGTGGAAGGTGCGCGCGATGTCGCAGTCGAGTTTTTTACCATGAGCAAAAGCTACAATATGGCCGGCTGGCGTATTGGCTTCATGGTGGGGAACGAGTCCTTGGTCAATGCCCTGGCACGTATCAAGAGCTATCACGACTACGGTACCTTCACACCGATTCAGGTGGCCGCTATTGCGGCGCTGGAAGGACCACAAGATTGTGTCAGCGAGGTGGTGGAGCAGTACCGCCGCCGTCGCGATGTATTGGCCAAGGGCCTGCATGAAGCAGGCTGGATGGTCGATGTCCCCAAGGCATCAATGTATATCTGGGCCAAGATTCCCGAGTTCTACAAGGACATCGGTTCGCTGGAGTTTGCCAAGCGCTTACTGAGCGATGCCAAAGTAGCCGTATCCCCCGGCATCGGCTTTGGTGAGTATGGCGACAACTATGTGCGCTTTGCGCTGATCGAAAACGAGCAACGTACCCGTCAGGCGGTACGCGGCATCAAAGAAATGTTCCGTAAGGACGGATTTGTTCAATGAGTCCTATCAAAGTAGGTTTGCTGGGTTTGGGTGTGGTTGGCAGCGGCACCTGGAACGTATTGAAACGCAATGCAGATGAAATCGCTCGCCGCGCCGGTCGCCGTATTGAGGTGGTCGCTATTGCTGTGCGTGACCTGGAAAAGGCACGCGCGCTGGTGGGGGACGAGGTGACCCTGACCACAGACGGCATGGATGTGGTGCGCAACCCCGAGATCGATATTGTGGTCGAGCTGGTGGGTGGCGACACCCTGGCACGCGAGTGGGTCATGGAAGCCATTGCCCAGGGCAAGCACGTGGTCACCGCCAACAAGGCGCTGCTGGCCAAGCATGGCAACAAGATTTTTGCCGCTGCTCACGAGCGTAGCGTCATGGTGGCCTTCGAAGCCGCTGTGGCCGGTGGTATTCCTATCATCAAGGCAATTCGCGAAGGCCTGACGGCCAACCGTATTCAGTGGCTGGCCGGCATTATCAACGGCACCACCAACTACATCCTGTCCGAAATGCGCAACCGTGGTGTCAGCTTTGCTGAAGCCCTGGCCGATGCCCAGCGTCTGGGTTACGCCGAAGCCGATCCTACTTTCGACATTGAAGGTGTGGACGCTGCGCACAAGCTGAGCCTGCTGGCCTCCCTGGCCTTTGGTATCCCCGTGCAATTTAGCAAGGCTCACGTGGAAGGCATTACCAGCCTGGCACTGGAAGACCTGCAACACGCACAACGCCTGGGCTACAACATCAAGCTGCTGGGTATTACCCGCGCCCGTGAAGAAGGTATCGAACTGCGCGTACACCCCACACTGGTTCCACTGCAAAGCATGCTGGCCAATGTCCAAGGTGCCATGAACGCGGTGCTGGTGCATGGCGATGCCGTGGGCCAAACCGTTTACTACGGTGCCGGTGCCGGCGCCTTGCCAACCGCGTCGGCGGTGGTGGCCGACCTGGTGGATGTGACCCGTCTGCAAACGGCAGAACCGGAACATCGCGTGCCTTACCTGGCCTTCCAGCACAACGCCATGTCCGATACGCCCATCCTGCCTATGGATGAAGTGGTGTCCTCGTACTACCTGCGTTTGCGTGTGGATGACCGTCCTGGCGTGCTGGCTGATGTGGCTCGCATTCTGGCGCAAGCCTCGATCTCGATCGGTTCCATGTTCCAAGAACCTGCTGGCGAACAGGCTGACATCATCTTCCTGACGCATGAAGCACGTGAAGGTGCCATTAATGGCGCGATCAGCCAGATTCAGAATCTGCCTTTTGTTCAGTCTGCCGTGACCCGTCTGCGCGTGGAGAACCTGTAATGAATTACATCTCTACTCGTGGCGGCATGAAGGCCCAGCCATTTTCGGACATTTTGCTGGAAGGCCTGGCTCCGGATGGCGGTTTGGCCATGCCAGAAAGCTACCCTCAAGTCAGTGCAGAAACGCTGGAGTCCTGGCGCGCCCTGAGCTACCCCGAACTGGCCGCCAAAGTGCTGGGCCTGTTTGTCACCGATATTCCGGCTGATGAACTGTCCGCCTTGACGGCACGTGCTTACGCCCCTGGCGTGTTCGACAGCGAGCAGGTGGTACCGGTCAAGGAACTGGAACCCGGTTTCTCCTTGCTGGGCTTGTCCCAAGGCCCAACCCTGGCTTTTAAAGACATGGCCATGCAGTTCCTGGGCCAGGTTTTCGAATACGTGCTGACACAGCGCAACAGCACTTTGAACATTGTGGGTGCCACGTCTGGCGACACGGGTTCGGCGGCTGAATACGCCTTGCGCGGCAAGCGTGGCGTCAGCGTGTTCATGCTCTCGCCTTACGGTCGCATGAGTGCTTTCCAACGCGCTCAGATGTATTCCTTGCAAGACGAAAACATCCACAACCTGTCGGTGAAAGGTGTGTTCGATGATTGCCAGGACATCGTCAAGGCCTTGGCGGGTGATCTGGAGTTCAAGTCCAAATGGCATTTGGGCGCCGTGAACTCCATTAACTGGGCCCGCATTTCGGCTCAGGTGGTGTACTACTTCTGGGGCTGGCTGCGAAGCACCAGCCAGGCGGGTCAGAAAGTCTCTTTTGCCGTTCCTTCGGGTAACTTCGGCAATATTCTGTCGGGCCACATTGCTCGTCAGATGGGGCTGCCTATCGCCAAGCTGGTTCTGGCCACCAACGAAAACAACGTGCTGGAAGAGTTCTTCCGCACCGGTATTTATCGTCCCCGTGGTTCCGAGCAAACTTACGCCACGTCCAGCCCATCCATGGACATTTCCCGTGCCTCCAACTTCGAGCGCTTTGTGTTTGATTTGCTGGGCCGTGATGGCAGCAAGGTCAAGGCATTGTGGGAGCAGTTGGCCAAAGAAGGCCAATTCGACCTGAGCGAGCATCTGCCACGCTTCCAGGAAGAGTTCGGCTTTGTGGCTGGTGCCAGCTCGCACCAGGATCGTCTGAACACCATTGCTCAGGTGAACAAGCAGTACCAGACTCTGATCGACCCGCACACGGCAGACGCCGTCAAGGTGGCTCAGAACTTCCGCGAAGAAGGCATCCCCATGCTGGTGCTGGAAACCGCGCTGCCTGCCAAGTTCTCCGAGACAATCGAAGAAGCGATTGGTCAGCCCGCTCCGGTGCCTGCGCACCTGACCGGTCTGGCAGACTTGCCACAGAAGGTGGTGGTGATGGATTCGGATGTAGCTCAAGTACGTCGCTACATCGAGGAACACGCCCCAACCTGATGCCCGCTACCTGCGCTAGCTCCGGGTTGGCGCAGCCATAGCGGCCAGGTAGTAGTTTCAAACCCCGATTTTGATATTCCTGCTGGCCTGACTGATGTTCAGTTTGCTATGCAGGAAAGCAGAAATCGGGGTTTTTGCGTTTTTGGCCGGTTTTGCCGCCAACTGAACTTTTTCTATCAGGCCTTCATCAAAAACACACGATATGCGGGCATGATGTCTATGGCCTTTGGTATAGGCAGATAGGCGGCTCGTCTATCGAACATAGAGAAAGGATAGAAAAATCATGAGTAAAACGACTCACGTTAAATTACGCCCGCTGGAGCGCGAAGACTTGCGCTTTGTGCATTTGCTGGACAATAACGCCAGCGTGATGCGCTACTGGTTCGAGGAACCTTACGAAACCTATGGCGAGCTGGCGGCTCTGTACGATGAGCATATTCACGATCAGCGTGAACGTCGTTTCGTTGTGGAGTGGGAAGGGCAGCCGTCCGGCGTGGTGGAACTGGTGGAAATTGATTATGTACACCGCCGGGCAGAGTTCCAGATCATTATTGCGCCGGAGTTCCAGGGCAAGGGCATTGCCTCGCGGGCGACCAAGCTGGCTATCGAGTACGGCTTTGGGGTGCTGAACCTGTACAAGATCGTGCTGATTGTGGATAAGGAAAACCACAAGGCCATTCACATTTATCAGAAGTTTGGTTTTCAGGTGGAAGGCGAGCTCAAGCACGAGTTCTTCATTAACGGCCAATATCGGGATGTGGTGCGCATGTGCCTGTTTCAATCGGAGTTTCTGGCCGCTCATAAGCCTGCGCAGACTTTGCTGACACCGTCGGCGCAGTAGTGCTCAGTCGTGGCCCTTACAGATGCGCGGCTTTCAGCCCGCTGCGCACAGCGCCTTCCAGCACACCGGGGTAGCCGGTATCGGTCCAGTCGCCTGCCAGGCGAATAGCTGGCCAAGGTGTCGCTACCGAAGGGCGACGCAGACCGGGCACAGCCGCAAACGTGGCCCGTTTTTCGATAATAAGCTCGCTGGCCCGTATGGCAGGCATGGCTTTCAGGTGCCGGGTCTGGTTGCGTACCTGCTCGATGATCGCGGCAATGGCTTGCTCGCGGTCCAGCGCTTGCAGGCGCACAGCATCGCTGATGACGATCCCCACCAGCGTTTCACCGCTGCCCGGTTTCAGGGCGCTGTGATCAAACAGCCATTGGCCACCACTGCCGCTTTTATCGTCCAGCATCAACATGGAATGGGGCAGATTCCAGGCCTGTTCCAATTCCAGATACAGGGTGGCAATAGGGATGTAGCTGAAGGCTTCCAGATCGGCCAGCAGTTGTTCGCTGGCCGGGCTGCTGGGTAGGCTATGCAGCAGGCGTGCAGCCTGGACGGGAGGGCAGGCCACAATGGCTGCATCAAACTGCAGGCCGTCAATTTGTACACCTGACTCTGTCAGTTCCAGTCTTTGTACTCTGTGGCCCAGCTGTAGCTGAATGTCACGCAGGGCGGGCTCGCACCAGAGCTGGCTTAAATCCATCAAGGGAATCAAGGTTTGGCTGGCTTGCCGGGGACCGCCCAGGCTGTCGCGCAAGACATGGGCAAAGAGTTGGGCGCAGGCTTGCTCAATGGGCGTGTTCATGGCCGCCACGCAGAGCGGCTGCCAGAACAAACGGATGACATGGCTGTCTTGCTGATGCTGCTCCAGGAGCTGCAAAACCGTCAGACCATCCGGGGTGCGCCATTGCTGTTTCATCAGCCAGCGGCAAAAACGTGCCAGCTTGATTTTCTGCGACCAGCTCAGGCCCTGGGCGCCCAACAGGCCAGTCAATAAATGAAAGGGGGCGGGCAAGGGGCGATTGCGCAGGCGAAAGCGCCCATCGGCCGAGATCACGTCCAGATCCTTGCGTTCCAGACGGGATGCTTCGTCCAGTCCGATTTCCCCCATCAAACCCAGAATGACGGAGTAGGCGCCCAGCATGATGTGCTGGCCATTATCGGTATCACGCCCCAGATTGGGGCTGTGGATGCGGCGGGCACGCCCGCCTATATGGCGCGAGGCTTCAAAGACACTGACCTGATGGCCTTGCGTCTTCAGCCGCCAGGCGGCAGCACAGCCCGCCCAGCCCGCCCCGATAACCGCGACTTTCATCGGCCCAGTTTGCGTTGCAAGCTGCGGCCGCCCGATACCCAGGTTTTCCAGGCCAACCAGAATTTGCGAATGGGTGTCAGCGAAATGCGCTGTTCCAGTACATGCCAACGATCATTGGCAATTTCCACCAGCAGGGCATGGTAGATGGCGGCCATCAACAGGCCTGGGCGTTGTGCCCGGCGATCCACAGCGGGCAGGGCGCGCATGGCCTGGCGGTACAAGTCCTGGGCGCGTTCGGTTTGAAAGGCCATCAGGGCCTCGAAGCGCTCCGAATGCTGTTGATCCAGGATCTCGTGAGGTGACACACCAAACTTGTCCAGATCTTCCTGGGGCAGGTAGATGCGGCCACGACGAGCGTCATCGCCCACATCACGGATGATATTAGTCAACTGAAAAGCCAGGCCCAGTTTTTGGGCATAATCGCTGGTCTGTTCCTGGGTTTGGCCAAAAATACGCGCCGACAGCAGTCCCACCACGCTGGCGGCGTGCCAACAGTAGCGTTCCAGCTCGCTCCAGCTTTGGTAGCGAACCTGGTCCAGATCCATTTCCATGCCGTCAATCACGGCCAGCAGCTCGTCCTGAGGCAGATCGAACGCCTTGATATGCGGTGCCAGGGCCTGCATGACCGGGTGATGGGCACGGCCTTCGTACAGATCGGCCACTTGCGTGCGCCACCAGACCAGCTTCATGCGGGCAACCGATTCCTCGTGAACCTCGTCCACCACGTCGTCCACCTCGCGGCAAAACGCGTACAGCGCCGTGATGGCACGGCGGCGTTCAGGCGGCAGAAACAAAAAGGCGTAGTAAAAACTGGAGCCGCTCTGGGCTGCCTTGTTCTGACAATACTCGTCTGGGCTCATGGACGTTCAGGGTCGGTAAGGGGTACGGCTCAAGCCGCGGGTAATCAGGCGTAGCCAGTCCAGGCGGGACAGGGTGGGACGATGGCTGAAGACATCAAACTTTACCGCTTCCAGGCGTTCCAGAATACGCAGGCCGCCCAATACCATCATTTTCAGTTCCGGGCTGATGCGCCCGGACAGATAGCTGGACAGCAGCAGCCCGGCTTGCAGGCGTTGACGGGCATCGGTAACCAGCAACTGCATCATTTCCTGCCAGCGGGCATCGGCCTCGGGCTGACGCAGCAGCTGGGTACGGGCCTGGATGTAATCATCATCCAGATCATATTGGGCCAGCAGGTCTTGCGGGATATAGACACGGTTCTTGTGCCAGTCCAGTGCCACGTCCTGCCAGAAATTAACCAGTTGCAGCCCGGTACAGGTGGAGTCGGCCATCTCGACCAGCTCCGGGCTGTGGGCTTGATACAGATGCAGCATCAAACGGCCGACCGGATTGGCCGAGCGGGTACAGTAATCCAGCACCTGGGCCATATCGCTATAGCGATGAGTGGTGACATCCTGGCGAAACGCAGACAGCAGGTCCAGAAAAGGCTTGAGAGGCAACTGGAAGTTGCTGATGCTGCTGGCCAGAGGGACAAAAATTTCGCTGTGCGGGGTATCGGCCAGGACGGGCTGGTGATACTGCAGTTGTTCTATTCCGGCTTCGAACTGCGCCAGCAGTTCCAGGCGCTCGGCAGCGCTTAAATCGCCTTCATCAGCAATGTCGTCGGCGCTGCGGGCAAAACGATAAATATCGGTGACCGGTCGGCGTAGCCGACGAGGTAGCAGCACAGAGGCGACAGGGAAGTTTTCATAGTGCTCGATAGACATAGTCCGCCAGTATACGGCTTTCGTTTCCACTAGGGCTGGTTTAGACTTTCGTATTGCTTCGGGGAGAACCATGCCACGTCCTATCTCGGCCACCATTCATATTGCGTCACTGCGTCACAATCTCGATATGGTTATTCAGAGCCTGAATAACGCCACGGCTCCATCCGGCGTAAAACGGCCCCATATCTGGGCCGTCATGAAGGCCAATGCTTACGGTCATGACATCGAAAATGCAGTGCGGGCATTCAGTGCCGCCGAAGGCATGGCGATGCTGGACCTGAAAGAAGCCATACGTTGTCGGGCTGCCGGTTGGACCGGCCCCATCATGTTGCTGGAAGGTTTTTTCCAGCCTGAAGATCTGGATGTGCTGGCCGAGTTCGGCCTGACCACTGTCATTCATTGCCACGAGCAGCTCAAGATGCTGGAGCAGTGGAAGGGCGGGGTGGCCTTGAATGCCATGGTCAAGCTCAATAGCGGCATGAACCGTCTGGGTTTCAGCGTGGACGATTACCCCGCCGCCTTCGAGCGCGCTCAGCGTCTGCAAAAGGCAGGCAAGCTGGGAACCGTGGGGCGCATGACGCACTTTGCGCGCGCTGACGACAATATCGACGCCACGCTGGAGCAGATTCGCTGCTTTAACCGGATCACCGACGGCTTGCCGGGCCCGGTCAGTGTGTGTAATTCAGCGGCAACACTAAGCCCTGACCTGGGTGCATACATGCCCTCCGGTCCGGATCACTGGGTACGCCCCGGTATCTGTCTGTACGGCAGCTCTCCTTTTGCGGACATCAGCGCCGAGGACTTCGGCCTGCAGCCTGGTATGACTCTGGCCGCAGAGCTGATCAGCGTGCGCGGCGTCAAGCAGGGCGAGGGCATTGGCTACGGCCATACGTACATTGCCGAGCAGGCCATGCGTATTGGCGTGGTGGCTTGTGGCTATGCCGATGGTTACCCGCGTCACGCGGGAACTGGCACCCCGATTACCGTGAACGGTGTGCGCACTCGTTTGCTCGGTCGTGTGTCCATGGACATGCTGGCAGTCGACCTGACCCCGGTGCCCGCCGCCGGTGTAGGCAGTCAGGCGGTGTTGTTCGGTCAAGGCGGGCCCAGTGTGGATGAGGTTGCTGCGGCAGCCGGAACCCTGGGCTACGAATTGATTTGCGCGGTCGCCCCACGCGTGCCGCGCGTCATCCAGGATTAACACCAACAAGGCATAGCCATGAAAAATAAATGTGTACTCGTTACCGGCGCTACCAAAGGAATCGGCTGGGCAATCAGCCAAAGGCTGGCTGATGCCGGGGCCCACGTTGTGGGTCTGGCCCGCCACACCGAAAGCATTGATTTCCCCGGATATCTGTACTCCTGCGATTTGAGCAATGCAGGCGAAACCGAGGAAATGCTGCGCGTTATCCGCGAAAAATATCCCGTCGATGCGGTGGTGAACAACGTAGGTATGGTCGCGCCCGAACCGATTGGTCAGGTGGACCTGGGCAATCTTTATCAGGTGTTTGACCTGAATGTGCGTGTGGCGGTGCAAGTGGCCCAGGCTTTCATCCCTTCGATGAAAGCGCGCAAGGAAGGCCGCATCGTCAATATTTGCAGTCGTGTTGTGCACGGCGGTTCCGATCGCACCAGCTATGCCGCGGCCAAAAGTGCCTTGCTGGGTTGTACCCGCACCTGGGCACTGGAATTGGCTCCTTACGGCATTACCGTCAATGCGGTCTCTCCTGGTCCGATCGAAACCGAATTGTTCCGTGCCAATCATCCCGTCGGCAGCGAAGCCGAACAGCGCAGCCTGTCCTCCATTCCTTTGGGACGTTTTGGGCAGGCGGCCGAAGTGGCTGCTGCGGTTACCTTCTTGCTAAGCGATGAAGCCGCTTATATCACCGGCCAGAACCTGGGCGTGGATGGCGGTGGCAGCTTGGCCGGACGTTAAGGAATTTCTATGGCCACCAGTACTCGTGCGGCCCGCAAGGCCAAAGTTGTATTTGTTTGCACGGAGTGCGGGGCAGATACACCCAAGTGGGCGGGCAAATGCCCGGCCTGCGGGGCTTGGAACAGTTTGCAGGAAACGGTAGAAACACCGGCTGCGGCCAGTGCGCATCGTTTTGCTTCCCTGGCTGGCTCCAGCCCGGTCCAAAGTCTTTCAGATGTACAGGCACGGGAACTGCCGCGTGTGCCCACAGGCATAGGCGAGTTCGATCGTGTCCTGGGCGGTGGCCTGGTGGAAGGCGGCGTGATCCTGATCGGGGGCGATCCCGGTGTCGGTAAATCCACGCTGCTGCTGCAAGCCATGGCAGCCTTGGCCCAGCAAACCAAAGTTCTGTATGTGACGGGCGAGGAATCCGCCGAGCAGGTCGCCTTGCGTGCTCGCCGTTTGGGCGTGCCTACCGAGGGTGTGGATCTGCTGGCTGAAATTCGTCTGGAATCCATCAGCCAGGCCTTGCAGTCGCACCAGCCTAGCGTAGTGGTAATAGATTCGATTCAAACCCTGTATTCCGATCAGCTCAGTGCGGCCCCAGGCTCGGTATCGCAGGTGCGTGAATGTGCGGCCCAGCTCACCCGTCTGGCCAAGCAAAGCAGTACTTCCATGATTTTTATCGGTCACGTCACCAAAGACGGGACCTTGGCCGGTCCGCGTGTGCTGGAGCACATTGTGGATACGGTGCTGTATTTCGAGGGGGATACCCATTCCTCCTTCCGCATGGTGCGCGCATTCAAGAACCGCTTTGGCGCGGTAAATGAATTGGGCGTGTTTGCCATGACGGAAAAAGGCTTGAAAGGAGTCAGCAATCCTTCGGCCCTGTTCTTGTCCCAGCATTCCCAGTCAGTAGCCGGTTCCTGCGTCATGGCCACCCAGGAAGGCACACGGCCTTTGCTGGTGGAAATTCAGGCTTTGGTGGACTCGGCCCATGTACCCAATCCGCGTCGCCTGTCTGTGGGGCTGGAAAGCTCCCGTCTGGCCATGCTGCTGGCGGTGATGCATCGTCATGCTGGCGTGGTCACTTACGATCAGGACGTGTTCGTGAACGCTGTAGGGGGCGTCAAGATTACCGAGCCAGCCGCTGACTTGGCGGTGTTGCTGGCTATTTTGTCCTCCCTGAATAACCGCCCCTTGCCACGTGGCCTGGTCGTGTTTGGGGAAATCGGCCTGGCCGGTGAAATTCGTCCGGCCCCGCGTGGGCAGGAGCGTTTGCGCGAAGCGGCCAAATTAGGCTTCAGCATTGCCTTGATTCCCAAGAGCAACGCCCCGCGTCAGGCGATCGAAGGCCTGGAAATCTGGGCGGTAGACCGGGTGGAAGACGCTGTCGACCGTCTGCGTAATCTGTAACCGCCATGATAAGTATTGAGTTGATCCTGGCCTGCTTGCTGGGAGGCGCGCTTATTGGCTATACCGGCGGGGTCCTGGGGATCGGTGGCGGCTTGCTGGCTATTCCATTGCTGGGCCTGATTCTGGGTATGGATCAGCAAACCGCTCAAGGTACGGCTTTGATCATGGTGGTGCCTGCGGTGCTGCTGACCGTGCGTCAGTACCATCGTCGCAACCATATTGATTTCCGCCGGGCAGCATTGGGGGCGATCTCCTCCATCATCTTTACCTGGCTGGGCGCACGTCTGGCTCTGGGCATGGATGCGATCTTGCTGCGTCGCATTTACTCTGTATTTGTGATGGCCATTGCCCTGTATTATTTCGACCAGAGTTTGGGCTTTTCCCGGCGGCGCCGTCGCAGTGACAAGCTGCGTCCAGACCCGGAGTCGTTTGGCCAGCTGTGGTATATCGCGGTAGGCATGATGGCGGGCTTGGCCGGTGGCGTGTTTGGTGTGGGCGGTGCGGTGCTGGTAGTGCCGTTCCTGACCAGCCGTATGGGTTATAGCCAGACCGGTGCGCAAGGCTTGGCCCTGTCCATGATTATTCCCGGCACGTTGGTCGCCTTGGCGACGTACGCGTTTCATGGTCAGGCTACCTGGCAGGTCGGCATACCGATGGCGATAGGCAGCCTGCTGCTGGTGCCGTTTGGCGTGCGCTTGGCCTATCGTTTGCCCGAGAATCGTCTGAAGTTTATTTTTGCCTGCATGCTGGTATTGATCATGGCCCTGTTGCTGGTTCGTGCCTGAGGAGCTGCCGTGAGCACCCAATCCGAAACTGTCTATTCCTTGCCCGGTGGCGGTGCCTTGTTGGCTCCGGAGCTGGCCAATCAGCTGGATCTGGAACCCGAGGCCTTGCAGCGCTGGTTCGAGGCCGCCTCGTATGGCGACCAGGCCAGCAAGGTGGGGCAGGGGGGGCGTCAGGCCGCCTGGTTTGTGAACGGGCCCTTTGGTCAGGCGGTGCTGCGCCACTACCGGCGTGGTGGCCTGGTGGCTCGCTTCAATGAGTCTTCCTACTTGTGGCAAGGGGCATCGCGGACTCGCAGCTGGCGAGAATTTCAGGTGATGTCTTATTTGCACAACAAGGGCTTGGCCGTCCCCAAAGTGCTGGCGGGCGCATGGTGGCAACAGGGTTTTTGGTACCATGCGGCCCTGATAAGCCAGCGTGTGCCCGATGTGCAGCCTTTGACTCTGTGCCTGGACCGTGCCTCCCCCGAAGCGGTGGCACACGAGATTGTCCGCATGCACCAATTCGAGGTTTGGCACGCTGACCTTAACGCCTACAATATTTTGCTGGATGCGAATGACAAAGTCTGGCTGATCGATTTTGACCGTGCACGACAGGGGCCCGTCAGCCCCGCCCAGGCGCTGGGTAATGTGCAACGCCTGAGACGATCTTTGCTCAAAGTGTGTGGGCCGCGTGGCGATCAGTGGTGGCAGCAGATGTTTTCTGCTTACCGTCACCAAACGCAGCGTTAATTACGACTACGGGCTTTAAAAAAGCTTTATCATCTCGCCTTTTGGGTTTTTCGCTTTCGATAGGAAGGGGACTCGTGATGTCTTTTGGGATGAACACACCACAGGTACTCGCCGGCCTGCTGGCCGCTGCTGCCATCATGCCTGTTGCACAGGCACAAAATCAGGTTGTTAACGTCTATAACTGGGCTGAATATACGGCCCCCGATACCTTGTCCGGCTTTCAGAAAGCCACGGGCATTACCGTGCGTTATGACGTTTACGATAATAACGACACCTTGCAAGCCAAGTTGTTGACGGGCAAGTCGGGTTACGACGTGGTGGTTCCCTCCACGCATTACGCGGCGCGTCAGATCGAAGGCGGTTTGTTCCAGAAGCTGGATAAAAGTCAGATTCCCAACTGGTCCCATCTGGACCCGGACATCATGGCCTTGCTCTCGGACGTGGACCCCGGCAATGAATACCTGATTCCCTGGGGCTATGGCACCAATGGCTTGGGCTACAACGTGACCAAGGTCAAGGAAATCATGGGCGAGCAGGTGGACCTGGGCAACTGGGACATGCTGTTCAAGCCTGAAAATGCCGAGAAGCTGAAAGGCTGTGGCATTTCCATTCTGGACGAAGCCGCCCAGGTGTTCCCGGCCGTGCTGCACTACATTGGCAAAGACCCCAACAGCAGCAATGAAGCCGATTATCGCGAAGCCCTGGACTTGCTCAAGCAAATCCGTCCTTACGTGCGTCAGTTCAGCTCCTCGGGCTATATCGACGAGCTGGCTGCGGGCGATCTGTGCATGGTCTACGGTTTCTCCGGCGATGTGATGATCTCCGCTGATCGTGCGCGCCAGGCTAAAAAGCCTTACGCCATCGACTACTACATTCCGCAAGGCGGGGCGCCGGTCTGGTTTGACACCATGGCCATCCCCAAGAGCGCGAACAATGTGAAAGAGGCTCACGCCTTCATCAACTACATTGAAACGCCGGAAGTCCATGCCGCCATTACCAACACCATGTTCTACCCGAACGCCAATAAAGATGCGCGCGAGTTCGTGGTCAAGGAAGTAGCTGACAACCCCATGATTTACCCTTCGCCCGAAGTCTCCAAGACTTTGTTCGTCATCAAACCACAGCCACTGAAGGTGCAGCGTCTGCAAACGCGCCTGTGGGCTGAACTCAAGTCTGGACGTTAAGGCATCATGCAAGATATCCGTACCGGAACCTCGCCCTGGATGGATGGCGAGGATGCTTTCGTGCGTGTGGACGAAGTCGTCAAGATTTTTGGCGATACGGTGGCCGTCCAGTCTGTAAGTCTGGACGTCGCCCGTCACGAAATTTTTGCGCTGCTGGGTAGTTCAGGCAGTGGCAAATCCACCTTGCTGCGTATGCTGGCAGGTTTCGAGGAGCCGACTTCCGGTCGGATTTATCTGGACAACGAGGATATTACCGACCTGCCGCCTTACCGGCGGCCGGTCAATATGATGTTCCAGTCCTACGCGTTGTTTCCGCACATGTCGGTTGAGGCCAATGTGGCTTTTGGCTTGAAGCAGGAAGGCGTGCCCCGCAACGAAATCCACGAACGCGTATTTGAAGCCCTGGATCTGGTGCAGATGGCGGGTTTTTCACGCCGCAAACCCAATCAGTTGTCAGGCGGGCAGCAACAGCGTGTCGCTTTGGCGCGTAGCCTGGTCAAGCGTCCCAAGCTGCTCTTGCTGGACGAACCCATGTCCGCATTGGACAAGCAGATTCGTCAGAAAACCCAGATTGAATTGGTCAAGATTCTGGAGCGTGTGGGAGTGACCTGCATTATGGTGACTCACGACCAGGAAGAGGCCATGACCATGGCCAGCCGACTGGCGGTAATGTCCGATGGGCAGATCATCCAGTCCGGTACGCCTTACGATGTGTACTCCTTCCCGAACTCGCGCTTTGTGGCGGGCTTTATCGGTTCCACCAATTTGTTCACCGGCGTAGTGACGGTGGACGAACCGGACCATGTTCATATCGAGTGCGAGGAGTTAAACCGCCCCTTGTATGTCAGCCACGGGATCAGCGAACCGCTGGGCATGGACGTGTATGTGTCCATTCGTCCCGAGCAGATCAAGGTGAGTCGTGAGTTGCCTTCCGAGGACACCAACTGGGGCCACGGCATTGTGACTCATGTGTCCTGGATGGGCAGCTACACCCGCTACCAGATTCGTCTGGACGCCGGCATGCTGATCGAGGCGCAAATGCCCAGTGGCACCTTGGCCCAGCCAGATGCTCCCGGCGTGGACGAAGAGGTCTACGTGTCCTGGTCCGACGATAGCGCAACGGTACTGAGCACATGAAGAACCTGTCCTGGCGCAAACTGCTGCCTACCAGTCGCACGCTGGTGGTCGCACCCACATTCCTGTGGATGATCCTGTTTCTGCTGGTGCCATTTTTGCTCGTGCTCAAGATCAGTTTTGCCGATCTTGATTTCGGGGTGCCGCCGTATACGCCCTTGGCCCAGTTTGCCGAGGAAAGCATTTCCTTTGTACTGAACCTGCGCGGCTATATCCTGCTGTTCAGCGACAATCTGTATTTGGCCACCTACGTCAGCTCCTTGAAGATGGCTGCCGTCACCACGATCTTTTGTATCTTGATCGGCTACCCGGTGGCTTACTACATTGCGCGCTCTTCACCCGCCGTGCGTAGTCTGTTGTTGCTGGCGGTGATTCTGCCTTTCTGGACCTCCATGCTGCTGCGTGTCTACGCCTGGGTAGGCATTTTGCGTGGCGATGGCCTGCTCAATCAGGTCTTGCTGTGGATAGGGATTATTGATGCGCCGCTGGAAATCTACCGCACCGATCTGGCCGTCTATATCGGTTTGATCTATGCCTATCTGCCATTTTTCATCCTGCCTTTGTATGCGAATCTGGTAAAGCTGGATATGCGCTTGCTGGAAGCGGCTTACGATCTGGGCGCGCGTCCCTGGTCGGCGTTCTGGAATGTCACCTTGCCCATGTCCATGTCCGGCGTGATTGCCGGTGCCATGCTGGTGTTCATTCCGGCCGTAGGTGAGTACGTGATTCCGGAAATGCTGGGTGGGGCTGACACCTTGATGATGGGCCGTGTCATGTGGACCGAGTTCTTCAATAATGCGGACTGGCCGATGGCTGCTGCCGTCACTTGCGTGATGGTCCTGCTCTTGATCATTCCCTTGATTTTCTTCCAGTACAGCCAGATGCGACAGATGGAAGCGCAACGGGGAGGCCGCTCATGACCAAGCCTAATCCCTGGCTGCGTGCCATCGTCCTGACGCTGGGCTTTGGTTTTCTGTACATTCCTATCCTGTTCCTGATCGTCTTTTCATTTAATGAATCGGCCATCATGACGTCCTGGTCGGGTTTTTCCTTCCGCTGGTACGAGTCCCTGTTTCAGGATAAAGCGCTGCTCAGTGCTGCCAAGCTGTCTTTCCTGATAGCCGTGCTGACCGCGACCATGGCCACCATTCTGGGCACCTGGGCCGCCTATGTGCTGGCCCGTATGGGGCGCTTCAAGGGCTTTGCTCTGTATATCGGTCTGGTCAGTGCACCGCTGGTCATCCCGGAAGTGGTGCTGGGTATTTCCCTGCTGCTGATGTTTGTGGAGCTGAACTCCCTGTTTGGCTGGCCGGAACAGAACGGTATCTTCACTATCTGGATTGGTCACGTGGTGCTGTGCACCGCGTACGCGACCGTGATTCTGCAATCGCGCATGCGTGAGCTGGATCGCTCTCAGGAAGAAGCGGCGCTTGATTTGGGTGCCACCCCCTTGAGGGCGTTTTTCCAGGTGGTCCTGCCTTCGATCGTGCCTGCCTTGATGGCGGCCTGGTTGCTGGCCTTTACCTTGTCGCTGGACGATGTGGTGATCGCCTCCTTCCTGTCCGGTCCGGGCTTTACCACCTTGCCGGTGGAAGTGTTTTCGCGCGTACGCTTGGGTCTCAAGCCCGAGATCAACGCGTTGGCGACCCTGCTGATTTTGGTGATTGGTATTTTTGTTGTGGTCGCCAGCCGCTTGCAGGTACGCCGCGAGCGTCGCGCCTGATTGATAAGGAGTATTGCCGTGTTCACGATGTATGGTTTGAAAAATTGCAGCACCTGCCAAAAGGCGATTGCCTGGTTTGAGCAAAACGGTCTGCCTTTGAACTTTGTGGATTACCGTGAACATCCCTTGGAAGCGGCCCGCCTGCAACAATGGGCGCAGGAGCTAGGTGGCTGGCCCAAGCTGGTCAATCGTGCCTCCATGACCTGGCGTAATCTGCCTGCGGAACGTAAAGAGCCGCAGGACGATGCCCAATGGCTGGCCTTGATTGCTGAATTTCCGGCGCTGGTGCGCCGCCCCTTGCTGATTACGCCCGAGGGCGAGGTCAGCGTGGGTTTCAACGAAGGCAAATTTGCTGCTCGTTTTCTTAAGTAAACCAAGGGGGGCCAAGCCCCCCCATTTTTATATCTGCCATGTACACACAGACCGAACTCAAACAACAGGTGGCTCAGGCTGCGGTTGATTACGTCCTTCCTTTCCTGACCCCGGATTCCATTCTGGGTGTGGGTACGGGTTCCACGGTTGATTTGTTTATTGATGCTCTGGCGGCGCACAAACATGCCTTCAAGGCTGCTGCTTCCAGCTCGGAGCGCTCGACCGCTCGCCTGCAAAGTCTGGGTATTGCAGTGCAAGACTTGAACACCATCGAACGCATGGACTGGTATGTGGATGGTGCCGACGAAATCGATGCGGCGTTGAACATGACCAAGGGCGGCGGTGGCGCTTTGACCCGCGAGAAAATCGTGGCCTCGGTCTCGGACAAGTTCCTGTGCATTGTGGACGATTCCAAGCTGGTGGATCGCCTGGGGGCGTTCCCCTTGCCGGTGGAAGTCATCCCCATGGCCAAGAATGCCGTGGCTCGTCAATTGCGTGCCTTGGGCGGTAATCCCGTCGAGCGCACGGGCTTTGTCACCGATAACGGTGGCCTGATTCTGGACGTGTCCGGTTTGTCGATTGCAGACCCGGCTGCTCTGGAAGCCCAGATCAACAATATGCCCGGTGTGGTGTGTTGTGGCCTGTTCGCGATTACCCCAGCCAGCGTGGCCTTGATTGCCGGTCAACAGGGTGTGCGTACCCTGCCTGGCGACGGTTTCTGAATTTTAATGTCTCTGTCATAATCGGTGCTTAATCTATGCACGGATTAAGCGCTGGCGCGAGCCATTTTGCTGTTACAGAAGGCCACTATGAACGAACATACCAATAAGCAGTTTCACTCCGATCTGGAGGCCACCCGTTCGCTGTTCTTGCAGATGGGCGGTATTGTTGAATCTATGGTTCGCAGTGCGACCGAAGCCCTGCAAACCGGGGATATGTCGCTGGTCGATCAGGTTCGCGAGCGTGAAAAAGAAATCAACCGCCTGGAGGTGGAGATTGACGAGCGCATCACTAATCTGATCGCCCGTAATCAACCCACCGCCATTGACTTGCGCATGCTGCTGTCCATCTCCAAAATGCTGACCGATATGGAACGCTGCGGGGACGAGGCCGAGCGCATCGCCAAGATGGCTCGCCGTCTGCACGAAGGTACCGCTGGCTACGAGCCCGTGGTGGAACTGCGCCACATGAGCTCCTCAGTCGCTGGCATGATCAACGATGTGCTGGACGCCTTTGCGCGCCAGGATGCCGTACACGCAGCACAGATTGTGCGTAGCGACAAGGAAGTGGATCGTGAGTGGAAGGGTTCGCTGCGTCACATCATCACTTACATGATTGAAGATCCACGCACGATTTCGCACTCCATTGATCTGATCTTTATCGCCCGTGCGCTGGAGCGTATTGGCGACCACGCCAAGAACATGGCTGAACGCGTGATCTACATGGTGCGTGGTGACGACGTGCGTCACACCGGTGTGAAAAACACCGAGCGTACTGCACGTGGTGAACCCTTGCCAGAACCGGAATCCGAAGACAAAGCCTGATTCCGACCCGGGCCTTCTTGCTGCAAGCCTTGCATGACACCATGCAAGGCTTGTTTGCTTTTCAAAAACTAAAGCCGTAGCCTTGGGGGGGCTTGGTCAGGATAGAACTGGGTACGTAGCAGTACCGCATCCTGCACCGTAATCAATACTGCTGAGTTCCACCAGGGTGGGGTCAGCGTTGGCAAGGCCAGCAGATAGCCCTGCACGCCGTGTGCACCGGACTGGCGCACAAACTCCAGATCAGCCTCGTCCTCGACACCTTCGATGATCACGTAGGGGCTGTAATCGGCGCAGACATTGACCAGATTGCGCAGCAAATGGGCTGGTTGACCGGGGCTGCGTGCCCGCAGCAAGATCGAGCGGTCAATTTTGATAATGTCGGCATGGGTCTGCACCAGAAAGGCCAGGGTGCTATTGCCCGATCCCGTGTCGTCCAGAGCAATCCGTACCCCCAGGTTTTGTAGTTGGGCAATCAGGCGCAGCGCCGTGGGCTTGTGGGCGATGGTGCCGGTTTCCGTCACCTCCAGAATCAGGCGCTGGGCCACATCCGGGCGACTGTCCAGATAGCTGAACAGATCCTGCCACCACAAATCGTCCTGCAGGGAGCCTGCGGAGATATTCACTCCCAGACAGAGACCGGGTTTTGTACTGAGCAGCTCCACCACACTGCCCAAGACACTGCGATCCAGCCGGGACACCAGACCTAGCCGCTCCAGAGCGGCGATGGCCTCGGGTAAAGAGTAATCCGCCGTGCCACAGTGACGAATCAAGGCTTCTTCATAAAAGTCCTTGTTCTTGTGTTTTTCGCCCAGGTGATAGATGGGCTGAAAGGCCAGGGCCAGCAGCCCATTCTGTAAATCATCCAGCATGCGAACTGCCAGACTCATATCTTCCCGGTACGTCTTGGCCCAGACCTTGTGCCAGGCGGCCAGCGTGGCTGGATGATTATGAGAGCAGGGGTTGGGAGCGGGAGGGTGGAACTGATTCGTGTCGTACTGACGGCTATCGTAGTGGTAAGCCATCTGGGTGTGCAGGTAGATGCGGTGCTCATCCTGGGTGATGGGGTCACACTCCAGTGCCGCACCCAGCAATTGGGCCAGGGCATTGGGATGGGTACGCTGAAAGCGGTGTTGCTTGCCCAACTGCTTCAAGGCAATCAGGACAAAATCCCCCCGGATAAAGATTTCATTGGCAGTCAGCCCACAGTCCAGCAGCCTTTGCTGCACGGTATCCAGCACAAAAGCATGAAACTGCGGCCCATACAAAGCCTCCAAATAGCTCAGGTTGACCAGCCACAGGCGCAAGTGAGTGGAGTACTGGTCAATCTCGGGTAGGTCTAGGCGGCACATGAACTTCTTTTCCTGTGGGTAAAGCAGTAAGCGGCGGTGCTGTGCAGGGCTCGGCGCAAGGCTGCTCAGACATGGACACGTGATGGGCCGGTGTGGCTTGGGCACTGTATGCGCATCAAGGCCAGCCGTGATTTTGTGCCTTAGGGCTTCAGGTAACTGTAGAAAAATCCCATTTCTTTTGATTTTTGACCAGTCTGAAACTAACTTGTCGCGCAGAGTTTCATTTAATTACGTTTTGGCTGTGTGCTGAAGGTGGGGCTATTTGATAAGAAGGCGGGGGAGTCGGGGGCAGAAATAAAGAAACCCCGGAGCACGATGGTAATGCTCCGGGGTTTGGGTGCGCGTCCTGAATCGGGACTTAAGCGGAAGGGGCGGTAAAACCGTCGGCTTCCACGTCCTTGTCTTCAAACAGATATTGCTCCATCTGTTCTTTCAAATACGTGCGGGCACGGGCGTCGGCCAGGTTCAGGCGGTTCTCGTTCACCAGACGGGTTTGCACGTCCATCCAGTTGGCCCAGGCTTGTTTGGAAATCGAGTGCCAGATCTTGGTGCCCAGCTCGCCGGGGTAGGGGGGAAACTCCAGGCCCTCGGCTTCCTGTTTCAGCTTCACACAGTGAATCATGCGTGCCATATGTGTTCCTTTTCAATCAAATGCTTGGATGGGCGTATTGTACTTAGGGGCGCAGGAGGGTCAAACCGGCTTACAGCTTTTTAATAAAGACCATGCTGTTGCGCGAACGGTTGTAATGCGACTGCTTGCCCTTGGGCAGATCGGACACGCCACCTTGTACAAAGCCACGCTTGATAAACCAGTGAGACGTGCGGGTGGTCAGCACAAACAGACGCTTGAAGCCGGCCGCACGGGCCTTGGCTTCGGTATGGCGCAAGAGAATTTCACCTTCGCCCGAGCCTTGCCATTCCGGGTGCACGATGAGACAGGCCATTTCGGCCATGCTTTCTTCTTCGTATGGAATCAAGGCCACACAGCCGTAAATAATGCCGTCGTGCTCCAGAACCGTGAACTGCTCCACCTCGCGCTCGATGACCGAACGGCCACGGGGGACCAGGGTGCCGTCAATTTCAAGGGGTTCGATCAGTTGCACGATTGCACCCACATCGTCCAGATTGGCCGGGCGCAAATCGTCCAGTGTGTCTTCCACCACCATGGTGCCCACCCCATCGTGGGTGAAGATCTCCAGCAAAATGCTGCCGTCCTGCTTGTAGGGCACCAGGTGCGCACGGGCAATACCGCGTTTGACGGCTTGCGAGGCGTAGCGCAGGAAGGTGGAGCAGTCCTCGTCCAGCTTGCCCGAGGCCAGCAGGGAGTCGGCATCGGCACGGGCCAGCTCCGAATCGATATCCAGATTATTGGAGTGCCCGATATGCTCCGGGGTCAGGAAAATCAGCTTTTCAGCGCGCAGGGCGATGGCCGTGCTGGTGGCCAGATCTTCCATGTCCAGGGTAAAGGCCTCGCCAGTTGGAGAAAAACCCAATGGGGAGAGTAGAATAAGCGCTCCTTGGCTCATGATCAGCCGCATGGCGTCCACGTCCAGCTTGCGTACCGCGCCAGAATGCTTGAAGTCCAGGCCATCAATCACGCCCACCGGACGCGCGGTCACAAAGTTGCCCGAAATGATGCGAATCTGGGCATGTGACATGGGGGTGTTGGGCAAACCCTGGCTGAATGCGGCTTCAATGTCCAGGCGAATTTCACCAGCGGCTTCTTTGGCGCATTCCAGAGCGACCGCACTGGTTGGCTCGGTACCGCGACCAAATTGCGTGGTTTCGCCTTTCAGGCGCAGTTGCTCATTGACCTGGGGGCGGGAGCCATGCACCAGCACCAGCTTGATGCCCAGTGCTGACAGCAGCGACAAATCCGGGATCAGGGTGTAGAGCAGTCCATCGTTGATGAGCTCGCCCCCAAAGGCCACCACGAACGTCTTGCCACGAAAATCGTGCACATAAGGCGCCACTTCCCTGAACCATCGCACAAATTGTGCCTGGGATTCATCAGGTGGTTCGATGGCGTTGTACGAGTCGGGGATGTCTGTGTTCATTGCGGGGGATCTTTGCGTCCAAATGGTTTCAAGCCAAAATTATAATGATGTCTGTACCAGAAACTACCTTTCATGCACGAGTCCGACGAATTGACTGAAAACCCACACTCTTTACCAACAATTTCTTATCCTGATGACCTGCCAGTCAGCGCCCGACGGGCCGAAATTGCGCAGGCGATCAAAGACCATCAGGTGGTCATTGTGTGTGGTGAAACCGGCTCGGGCAAAACCACCCAATTACCCAAAATCTGTCTGGAGCTGGGCCGTGGCCTGCAGGGCAAGATTATTGGTCATACTCAGCCGCGCCGTCTGGCCGCCACGTCGGTCGCCAAGCGTATTGCCCAGGAGCTGCAATCGGAGATTGGTGACTGGGTAGGGTACCAAATCCGCTTTAACGACAAGACCGGACCGCGCTCGGCCATCAAATTGATGACAGACGGTATCTTGCTGGCCGAGTCCCAGCGCGATCCCCTGTTAAGCCGCTATGACACGATCATTATTGACGAGGCCCATGAACGCAGTCTGAATATTGACTTCCTGCTGGGCTTTTTAAAGCAGTTGCTGCCACGGCGTCCGGACCTGAAGCTGATCATTACCTCGGCCACAATTGATGCCGAGCGTTTCGCGCAGCACTTTGCCCACAAGGGCAAGAAGGCGCCTGTCATTGAAGTGTCGGGCCGTTTGTATCCCGTCGATATTGTGTACCGCCCGATTCTGGACCCGTCTTTGGTCGATGCCGAAGAACGCCGTTCCGCCTCCGAGGAAGAGCGGGATCTGATGCAAGGCATTGTGGATGCGGTGCAGGAATGTGCCCGGCATGGTACGGGCGACATTCTGGTCTTCCTGCCTGGTGAGCGTGAAATCCGCGAAGCCACCGAGGCGCTGGAAAAAGAAAAGCCCATCAATACCGTGATCCTGCCCTTGTTTGCGCGTCTGTCGCAGGCGGATCAGGAACGTATTTTCCGACCCAAAGGCAATGCGCGCCGTGTGGTGCTGGCGACCAATGTGGCAGAAACCTCGCTGACCGTGCCCGGCATTCGCTTTGTGGTCGATAGTGGTCTGGCGCGTATCAAGCGCTATTCCTGGCGCAACAAGGTCGAGCAACTGCGTATTGAAGCGATCAGTCAGGCCTCGGCCAGCCAGCGGGCAGGGCGTTGCGGTCGTATTGGCCCCGGTATCTGTATTCGTCTGTATGACGAGCAGGATTTCAAGAGCCGCCCCCCCTTTACGGATCCCGAGATTTTGCGCTCCTCGCTGGCCTCGGTGATTTTGCGCATGAAGGCCTTGCATCTGGACGATGTGGAAACCTTCCCCTTTGTGGAGCCGCCCACGGGCCGGGCGATTGCCGATGGGTATCAAATTCTGCAAGAGCTGGGTGCGCTGGATGAACAGCAGCGCCTGACCAAGGTAGGCCGTTCCCTGGCCAAACTGCCTGTGGACCCGCGTGTGGCCCGCATGATTCTGGCCGGTCATGAACATCATTGTTTGACGGAAATGCTGATCGTGGCCTCGGCCATGTCCGTGCAAGATCCGCGTGATCGTCCTGTCCATGAGCGCGAAGCGGCCAATCAGGCCCATGCCCGTTTCAACGACGACAAGTCCGAGTTCCTGTCCTATGTGAAGCTATGGAACTGGCTGGAAGAGCTGTCGCAGGAGCAAAGCTCGCAGCGCAAGTTTGCCAATAGTGTCAAACAGGCTTTGTTGTCCCCTTTGCGTATTCGTGAATGGCGGGATGTTCATACTCAATTACGCAGTCTGGTACAGGAGCAGCGCTGGGTCGCCAACCCCTCGGCAGCCACGTATGAGCAGGTGCATCTGGCCTTGTTGACGGGCTTGATCGGTAATATTGGCTACAAGAGTGAAGAAACGGGTGTCTATCAAGGTACGCGTGAATTGCGCTTTGTGATTCACCCCGGCTCCAAGCTGGTCAAGAAAGCAGGCCGCTGGATTCTGGCGGGCGAGCTGATGGAAACCACGCGACTCTTTGCCCGCTGTGTGGCGCGTATCGAGCCGCAATGGATTGAAAAAGTTGGCGCCCATTTGCTGCGTAAAACCTGGGGCGATCCGCGCTGGGAGAAGAAAGCCGGGCAGGTAGTGGCCAATGAGCGCGCTACCTTGTATGGCTTGCTGATTTACAGTGGCCGTCGCATTCACTTTGGCCGCATTGATCCGGTGCAGGCACGCGAGTTGTTCTTGCGCCAGGCTCTGGTGCCAGGCGAGATCGACTCCAACCTGCCTTTCCTGCGTCATAACCGTCAGCAGATACAGGCGGTAGAGCGTTTGGAGCACCAATCCCGCCGCCCGGATATTCTGGTGGATGAGGAACTGATCTACGCGTTTTACGATCAGCGCATTCCCAAGGACGTGTACCAGACCGCCACATTGGAAAAGTGGTTCAAGGGCTTGTCCAAAGAAGAGGCCAAGGGCCTGGAGCTGAACCGCGACGAATTGATGCAGCACGACGCAGCCGGCATCACCACCGAGGTCTTTCCGCGCTCCGTTGAATGGCAGGGCGTGAAGATGGCGCTGGATTATCACTTCGAGCCGGGCTCGGTGCGCGATGGGGTGACCTTGAGCGTTCCCTTGTTCGCCTTGAACCAGATCGACGCTGCGCGTTGCGAGTGGCTGGTGCCCGGCATGCTGAAAGAAAAAGTGCTGGCTTTGCTGAAATCCTTGCCGCAACGCATTCGCCGCCATTGTGTGCCGCTGCCCGATTATGCTGCCGCCTTTCACCAACGCTGGTTTGAAAAAGCAGCCGATCCGGGCATGAGCCTGCTGGACGCCATTTCGCAGGATATGTGGACTCAGCTCAAGCAAAGGCCGCAGCGCAGTGACTTCAAACCCGAGACGCTGGCGACGCACTTGTTCATGAACTTCCGGGTCATTGACGAGCATGGCCGCATGTTGTCGGGCGGGCGCAATCTGGATCAGCTCAAGGCCGAGCATGGCCGTCAGGCCCAGGCATCCTTCCAGCAAATGGCCGCCAGCGACGAACAGGTAGCGCAAGTGCTGGATCACGAGCAACTGACCAGCTGGAGCTTTGGTGAACTGCCCGAGCTGATGGAAATCAAACGCAAGGGGCGCAGCTTTATTGGCTACCCGGCCTTGATCGACAAGAAAACCCATTGCGATCTGGATGTGTTCGATGACCCGGCCCAGGCCCAGCGTCAGCACCGTCAGGGTTTGCGCCGCTTGTTCCGTTTGGCCCTGCGCGAGCAGGTGCGCTTTCTGGAAAAGAACATTACGGACCTGACTCGTATCAGCATGCTGTACATCAATCTGGGGACGCAGGAACAATTGCGTGATCAGATCATTGATGTGGCTCTGGAACAGTCCTGCATGATGGAGCCCTGGCCCAAGAACCAGGCCGAGTTCGAGGCTCGTGTGCAGGAGGGCCGCAGCCGTCTGGGTCTGGTGGCCCAGGAAGTGGCGCGTCTGGCCGGGCAGATTCTGACTGAATGGAGTGCCGCCCAGAAGAAACTGGCGCAAATCAAGGCCCACCCCGAGGCTTTGAAAGACATACAGCAGCAATTGAACGCCTTGATGCCTACCTTGTTTCTGGAAAGCAATGAATACGCGCAGTTGGCGCATATGCCGCGTTACTTGAAAGCGGTACAAACACGGGTGGACAAGCTGCGTGCCGATCCGGCTCGCGATCAACGCCTGATGCAGGATATGTCGGTTTTGCTGACCAAGTACCAGCGTGCCGTGGCCGCGCTGAAAGGTGCGACTGATAGCGGTTTGCGGGATTTCCGCTGGATGCTGGAGGAACTGCGCGTGTCCTTGTTTGCGCAAGAGTTACGCACCCCCATGCCGGTTTCGGTCAAGCGTCTGGAAAAAGCCTGGGCGGCGCTGCAACGCTAAGACGGTAGCCGTTTGAGATCTGCAGGGCGATATTGGGCATTGGGATGCGCCCTTGCAGATCATGTGCTTTGGGTTTGAATGCCTTGCAATACGTTTCAAGGTATTCACCCGTAGCGCCATTTCAGCCTCAACAATGTCCATAGGCTTCAGTACAATTCCATCATGAGCGAAACCACCCCTTCCTTTGTCCATTTGCGATCCCACTCGGAGTTCTCCGTGGTGGACGGCATCGCCCGTATTCCCGAAATGATCAAGAAAGCGCAGGCCTATGGGCAGCCTGCACTGGCTTTGACGGACTTGTGCAACTTGTTTGGACAGATCAAGTTCTATACCTCGGCGCGTAAAGCCGGGCTGAAAGCCATCATGGGCTGTGATATCTGGCTGCAAAACGAGGAAGACCGCGAAAAACCGTCGCGCTTGCTATTGCTGGTGCAAAACGAGGCCGGTTACTTGAGCCTGTGTGACATTCTGACCCGCGCCTGGTTGGGGAACCAATACAAGGGGCGGGCAGAGGTACAGCGCGCCTGGCTGAAAGAATGTAGTGGCTTGATTGCCTTGTCCGGTGCTCGTATGGGTGATGTAGGCCAGGCTCTGGCCGATGGCAATCTGGAATTGGCCCGTGATTGCGCCCGCCACTGGGACAGTCTGTTCCCGGGCGCTTTCTATATTGAGTTGCAACGCAGCGGTGCGGACGGCGACGAACTGTATGTACAAGCTGCCATGCGCTTGGCCGCGGAGCTGGACCTGCCCGTGGTAGCGACGCACCCGATTCAGTTTATTGCCCCGGACGATTTCCGCGCGCATGAGGTGCGGGTGTGTATTGCCGAAGGCGAACAGCTGGCCAACCCCAAGCGTGTGAAGCGTTTTACGCAAGAGCAATATTTTCTAAGCTCGGACGAAATGCAGCAGCGCTTTGCGGACGTTCCTGCTGCGCTGGAAAACACGTTGGAAATTGCCAAGCGTTGCAACCTGGAGCTGGAACTGGGCAAACCCTATCTGCCCGATTTTCCCACGCCCGATGGCATGTCGCTGGGTGACTTCCTGATTCAACAGGCCAAAGACGGTCTGGAAATCCGCTTGAAGCAGCTGTATGCCGACCCCGAGGAGCGCGAGAAGCAACGCCCCACTTACGAAGAGCGTTTGATGTGGGAGTGCAACACCATTATTTCCATGGGCTTTCCCGGCTACTTCCTGATCGTGGCGGACTTCATTAACTGGGGCAAGCACAATGGCGTGCCCGTAGGGCCGGGCCGGGGTTCGGGGGCGGGTTCCCTGGTGGCTTACAGCATGGGGATTACTGATCTGGATCCCTTGCGCTATGACTTGCTGTTCGAACGTTTCCTGAACCCCGAGCGGGTATCCATGCCTGACTTTGACGTGGACTTTTGTCAGGACAACCGCGAACGCGTTATTGATTACGTTAAACAGAAATATGGCCGTCAGGCCGTCAGCCAGATCGCCACGTTCGGTACTCTGGGCGCAAAAGCCGTGGTGCGCGACGTAGGCCGTGTGCTGGAACTGCCTTACAGCCTGTGCGATGGCTTGTCCAAACTGATTCCTTTCAACCCCGCCGATCCCTGGACGCTGGAACGTGCGCTGGCCGATGAGCCGGCCTTCCGCGAGCGTTACGAGAACGACGAGGAAGTCAAAGCCCTGATCGATCTGGCCCGTCCCTTGGAAGGCCTGACCCGTAGTGTGGGCATGCACGCCGGGGGGGTCTTGATTGCGCCCGGCAAATTGATCGATTTTTGCCCGCTGTATGCCCAGTCTGGCCCGGACGCCAACGCCGTGTCGCAATACGACAAGGACGACGTGGAGGCTGCCGGCCTGGTCAAGTTTGACTTTCTGGGACTGCGCAACCTGACGATTCTGGACTGGGCCGTGCGCTATGTACGCCAGTTCAATGCGGACAAGCGCGAGTTCGACATCATGGCCTTGCCATTGGATGACGACGCCTCCTACAAGCTGTTGTGCGAAGGTAATACGACAGCGGTGTTCCAGCTGGAATCGCGTGGGATGAAGGAGCTGCTGCGCAGTCTGCGGCCTTCCACTTTTGAAGACATTATCGCCATGCTGGCCCTGTATCGTCCGGGGCCGCTGGAGTCAGGCATGGTGGTGGACTTCGTGAACCGTAAACACGGTCGGGCTGAAGTGGATTATTTCCACCCGGATCTGGAGAGCACCTTGAGCAGTACCTACGGGGTGATTGTCTACCAGGAACAGGTGATGCTGATCTCGCAGATTATCGGCGGCTACTCGTTGGGTGGTGCCGACTTGCTGCGCCGTGCCATGGGCAAGAAAAAGCCCGAGGAGATGGCCAAGCACCGGGTTCTGTTTGAGGAAGGGGCGGTCAAGAAAGGCCACGACCCTGAATTGGCGGTCAAGCTGTTTGACCTGATGGAAAAGTTTGCGGGCTATGGCTTTAACAAGAGTCACTCCGCTGCTTATGCTCTCATTGCCTATCAGACAGCCTGGCTCAAAGCCCACCATCCGGCCGAGTTCCTGGCCGCGACTTTGCTGTCCGATATGGACGATACCGATAAGGTACAGATTTTCTGGAAGGACGCGCTGGCCAACGGCGTGGAAGTCTTGCCGCCAGATATCAATGCGTCCAACTATCGCTTTGAGCCTGTGCAGGACAGCTATACGGAAAAAGGCTTGCCGCCACGCACCATGCGCTACGGTCTGGGCGCCGTGAAGGGGACCGGTCAGGCTGCGGTTGAAGCAATTGTGGATGCTCGCAAGCAAGGCGGTCCTTTCACCAGCCTGTTTGATTTCTGCCGTCGTGTAGACCGCCATCAGGTGAACAAGCGCACCATTGAAGCCTTGGTGCGTGCCGGCGCTTTTGACACGATTGATGAAAACCGCGCCGCTTTGTTGGCCAGTATCGGTGCCGCTACCGAAGCTGCCGAACAGGCCGAACGTAGCGCCAACCAGTCTTCGCTGTTTGATGACGACTCCAACGATATTGTGGAAGGCGAGGTTGCGAAAGTGGCTCCCTGGAGCCTGCAAGATCGCTTGCGTCAGGAAAAGACGGCACTGGGCTTTTACTTCAGCGGCCATTTGTTTGACGCCTGGCGTGATGAGGTCCGCCGTTTTGCACCGACACCGTTGGCACGTCTGGAAGCGTCGCGCAGTCCGCAGTGGTTTGCCGGTGTGCTGTCAGCGGTGCGTGTACGCATGACACGTCGCGGCAAGATGCTTTACGCCATGCTGGATGACGGCTCGGCGCAGCTGGAAGTGGCCATCTTCAATGAGCTGTTTGAAGAGCATCGCCAGCGCCTGAAAGAAGACCAGTTGATCATCATCCAGGGCAAGGTCAGCAACGACGATTACACCGGCGGTTTGCGTATCAATGCTGATGCTATTTTTGACTTGCAGTTGGCCCGTGAAGCCCGTGCCAGTTGCCTGAGCATCGGCCTGAACAATAATGCCGACGCACAGCGTCTGCAAACCTTGTTGGCACCACACCGTGCCCAGGAGCAGGGCGGGGTGCCGGTCGAGGTACAACTGCTGCGTCCCGATTATGAGTGCGTGGTGCAGTTGGGCCCGCAGTGGCGTGTTCGTCTGGCGGATTCCCTGCTGGAGCAGCTGGAAGGCTGGGACGCCACGCGCGAGGTGGAGATCAGCTACCGATGAGGCCCTTGCGCATTCTGCACTCGGAAGCTGCCACCAGCTTTGGTGGTCAGGAAAACTACATTCTGCGAGCCATGCGCATCTTGCGCGAAAGGGGGCATCAGGTGGAGGCCGCCTGCCAACCCCACGCCCAGTTGACCGAGCGCCTGCGCGACGAGGGTTTTGTGGTTCATACCCTGTTGATGGATGGCCCGGCCAATTACATGCGCGGTGTGCGCCAGTTGCGTCGGGTCTTGCGCCAAGGTCAGTTTGATGTGCTGAACAGCCATAGCCGCCGTGACACCATGCTGGCCGGTGTGGCCGGGCGCCTGGCGGGAACTCCCTTGATTGTGCGTACGCGCCATCTGGCCAAGAAAGTGGGCTCCTTGATGTCTTACACCATCGTGCCAAAACGGGTGATTACGCCCAGCGATTATGTGCGCGATCACCTGATCGAGCGGGGCGTGAAACCTGGGCATGTTCGGGTGGTCTATCCCTGTGTCGATCCCAGCGTGATTGATTCAGCGCCCCTCCTGGATTTGCGTGCCCAGTTGGGTTTGGCGTCTGATACCTTGCTGGTAGGTTGCGTTGCCGTATTGCGGCGCGAAAAAGGCCATCATGAACTGATCGCCGCCATGCAGCCTTTATTTGATCGCTACCCTCAATTGCACTTGGTGCTGGTGGGGGGCGGCTCTCCGGGTTATGAACAGTTGCAGGCCTTGATCGCGGAGCTGGGGCTGCAAGGGCGGATTCATATGCTGGGCGCTCGTGCAGATGTGCCCTCGATTCTGCCCAATCTGGATATTTTTGCCTTGGCGACCCATATGGAAGCGTCGGGCACTGTTTTTGTAGAAGCTGGAAGCGCTGGCATTCCTGTGCTGGGCAGTCGCGTTGGCGGGGTCCCGGAGATGATGCAAGAAGGCCGCAGCGGTTTGCTGGCGGATTTGCACGACCCGGAGCAGTGGCGTGCCGCCTTGGAAAAAATGATCCGGAGCACGGAGTTGCGTCAGGAAATGGGAGCCGCAGGGCGCCTGTTTTGTCGTAGCGACGAGCGCTTTACCCCGGTTGCCATGGGCGACCGGCTGGAAGGCGCTTATTATGCTTGGTTAAAGGAGCTTCAGGGATGAAAGTGGCAAGCACTGTGCCCGTCATGATGTACCACCATGTCACCCCGGAAGGGGGCATGATCAATGCCAGTCCCGAGCATTTCGAGCAGCATTTGCAATGGTTGAAGAAAAACGGCTGGACCAGCCTGACAACCGAGCAATTTGTAGGCCATTTGCAAGGGCAGGGCGTACCGCCCAAATCGGTACTGATTACCTTTGATGACGGCTACCTGGATAACTGGGTCTACGCTTATCCCTTGTTGAAAAAATATGGCTTCAATGCCGTGATTTTCCTGGTGACAAGCTGGATCAATGAGGGGCCTGTGCGCCCTTATCTGGGCCAGGGCCAGGACGTGCCCGAATGCCCGGATCATCGTGAATGTGAAGCGCGTATCGAGCAAGGTCGCAGCGACGAGGTGATTTTGCGCTGGAGTGAAATCCACGCCATGCAGGCTGATGGTGTGTTCGAGTTCCACAGTCATACTCATACCCATACTCGCTGGGACCTGAGCGAACAGCGCGATCAAAAGAATGACAAGATGCGTTGGGAACTGGAGCAATCCCGTCAGACCTTGAAGGCCAATATGGGTATGGTCTCTGACCAGCTGTGTTGGCCGCAAGGCTATTTTGATCCTGATTATGTGCAGGTCGCCCAGCAAGCCGGTTTCCGCTATCTGTATACAACGCGCGCCTTCGGCTCCAACCAGCCTGGTAGCGATCCTTTGCACATTTATCGTTTCGCCGTGCGTGACACGACGGGCGTATCGGTAGGACGCAGGCTGAATGTTGCGGTACATCCCGTGATCGGTCCGATTTTCAACAGGTGGAAAGCATGGCGTCGTCGTCAACGACAGAAGTAGGGCATTGCGCCGCGTCGAGTTCTGGCAAGCGCCTGTCCGTTATCCTGATCACGAAAAACGAGCAGGCGCATATTCGTGCCTGCCTGGAATCCGTTGCCTTTGCGGACGAGATTATTGTGGTGGACTCGGGCAGTACGGATGAGACGGTGGAGATCGCCCGTTCCATGGGGGCGAACGTTACGGTCACCCCGGATTGGCCCGGTTTTGGGCCGCAGAAGAATCGGGCACTGGATCAGGCCACGGGCGAGTGGGTGCTGTCCATTGATGCGGACGAGCGTGTTACGCCCGAGCTTGCACAACTGATTCAGCAGGAAATGACTCAGCCTCGTGGTACGGCTTACCGGATTGCCCGCCTGTCAGAGTTCGCTGGCCGCTGGATGCGCCATAGCGGTTGGTGGCCAGACCGGGTATTACGACTGTTCAAGCGTGGCACAGCCCGCTTTAACGACGCCAAAGTCCATGAAAGCGTGCAGACCGAGCATCCAGTCCTGGTCTTGGATGGACATTTTCTGCATTACCCCTACGCCAGCCTTGAAGTCTTTATTGACAAGATCAACCGTTATTCCTCGGATGCGGCCCGTCAAATGCAGGCCAAGGGCAAGACCACCAGCCTGCCGGGCATTGCTGGCCATGCCAGCTGGACCTTCGTGCGTCACTATATTGTTCGACGGGGATTTCTGGATGGCCCGCAAGGCTTCATTCTGGCGTGTATGGCCGCTTCTGGCAGCCTGTTTCGATATAGTAAGCTGTGGTATTACACCCGTCAGAAGTCTGATTAGCCCCTTATAATGCCGCCTATGATTCCGATTCTTATGTACCACCAGGTCGGGGTGCCTGCTCCCAAGGGCTCGCCTTACCGTGGTTTGACCGTGCATCCTACTGATTTTCGGCGCCAGATGACTTGGCTCAAGCGCTTGGGTTACCGTGGTTTATCCATGGCGCAACTGATGCCGTACCTGCGAGGTGAAAAGCAGGGCAAGGTTGTGGGAATCAGCTTTGATGATGGCTACCGTAACGTCTTTCAGAACGCCATGCCGGTGCTGGATGAATTGGGCTTTACGGCGACCAATTACATTGTGGCGCGGCATCTGGACGGTTCGAACTTCTGGGACCAACCCAAAGGAGTGCCGCATTCCGGTCTGATGTCCTTGCCAGAACTGCGCGCCTGGGTGAACGCCGGTCATGAAGCCGGTTCGCATACGCTGGACCATGTGCATCTGACCGATGTGTCCTCGGAAATTGCCCATTACCAGATCGCGCAATCCAAGGCAGAGCTGCAGGACGTGCTGCAAGTGGAAGTCAGCGCGTTTTGCTATCCCTATGGCGATCAGAATCAGGCTATTCGTGAGCAGGTGCGTCAGGCTGGTTATCTGAATGCCACCACGACCAATCGCGGTCTGGCCCGTTCAGACGATGATTTATTTGACTTGCCCCGTGTGACGGTCTCGCGTTCCACCAATATTTTGCGCTTCGTGCAAAAGTGCGTGACACGCCTGGAAGACAAGCGTCGTACGGTTTCCCGCTCATGAGCTCAGATCAAACCCGCGACACTCCCGCTGCGATTCCCGAGCGCCTGCGCATCGCTTTTGTGGTCGACCGTTTCGGTAACCGCTTTGGCGGCGCTGAAGCGTATGGGGTGGAACTGATGCGCGAGCTGGCCGAAAAACACGAAATCACCGTGTTTGCGCGCGAATATGACAGTCGCTGTGATTTGAAGCTAGCCTATGTGCCTATTCGACATTGGTCGCATTGGCCGGGCTGGATACGCGGCATCCTGTTTGCCCGTCAGGCCGCCAAGGCCACGGCGCAAGGTTTTGATATTGTGCACTCGCACATGAACGGCTGGTGCGGGGACGTGGAAGTAGTGCATGTCACCCCCGTGCGGTTTAACTGGCGCGTGCGGCCTTTGCCTTTGTTGAAAAAACTGGGCTCTTACTTCAGCCCGAGGGTCTGGGGGTATCTGGGCCTGGAAAAACGCCGTTTGCGCCCTGGTCCTCATGCCGTAGTCGCCGTTTCGGGCCTGATTGCCGAACAATTGCAGCAAGCCTATGGCAGCGTGCACGACTATCCCGTCATTGCTCCCGGTGTGGCCTTGCCGCAAGCCGATGCCCAAGGCCAGGAGCGCACCCAGGTTCGCGAGTCTTTGGGTTTTACGAACGATCAGGTCGTCTGCCTGTTGGTGGCTCGTAATCCGCTGCGTAAAGGCTTGAATACGGTGCTGGAAGCCTTGGCGAAACTGCCTTCCCATTATCGATTGCTGGTGGTGGGCGGAAAGCCGGGTCTGCGTGACCAGATACGCCAGCAGCTTCAGACTCTGAATATGCAGGATCGCGTTATCCTGCAGGGTGAAACCTCCAACGTCGAACCTTTTTATCGCGCTGCCGATATCTACGTGCATCCCACCCTGAATGACAGCTTTGGCATGGCACCGCTGGAAGCCATGTCCTATGGCTTGCCGGTTGTCCTGAGCCCGGCTCCGTGGTGCGGCTTTGCCCAATATGTGCAGGGCGGCTATCACGCACTGCTGCTCAGCCATCCGGAGGATGCTCAGGAACTGGCTCAGGCGATTGAGAAAATCAGCAAGGACCCGGCCATGGCCAGGAACCTGATCGAGAACTCGCGTGAGTTATTGGTGCAATTCAGTTGGCCTGCCGTCGCGACTCGCTATCAGGACCTGTATCAAAAAGTGTTGCTTCGCCGCCAAGATTAAAGGCAGGTGCAGCCAGGTTTTCTCTTTTACCGAGATTAAATCGTCAAAACTGCTGTTCAGTCATTGTTCAGCTTACGCAATAGCGGATACACTTTGTGGCCTGTAGATGCTCGATCTGAGTATTTGTCTGTCATTCACAGCCGCTGACGGAGCGAGTTTTGAAGGTCCTGATCACTGATATTCACCATGGTAATGGCGGTGGCCATGTCACCTATATTCTGGGTTTGTTGCGCGGTTTGGCCCATCAGTGTGAATTCACTCTGGCGGCACCGGCAACGGGCCGACTGTATCGGGAAGCGTCGCAGATACCCGGTGTAAGAGTGTTCCCAGGCCTGTATACCGCCCGTATCGGGACGGCCTTGTCGGAAATCTGGAACCTGCGCCGTTTTTTGCAGCGCGAAGCCTTCGATATCGTGCATTGCAATGGCAGTACCGATCATCGTCATGTCATGATCGCCTGCAAAACCTTGTCGAATCCTCCCGTTATTATCTGGACCAAACACAATACCAAGCGTCTACACAGCATGGGTAACCGTTTGCGGGCGCGCTTTGGGACTGATCTTTGCATTGCTGTCAGCGATTATGTTGCCCGCCAACTCGCCAATTCCGATTATCGGCGTTGCAACGTTGAACGGATTTATCACGGTCTGGACTTGGAGCATTATTCCCCGGTTTCCGCGCAGGAAAAGCAGGCTGCACGCCAAGCACTTTTCGGCGCTGATTTGGCAGAGAACAGTTTGGTGCTGGGCTCAGTGGGTGGCACGGATCTGGAAAAAGGTTGGTTGCTGCTGGTTGAAGCAGTGTCCCGTCTGGAGCCGGAACTCAAGCAGCGCGTTCGGATTGTGGTAGCAGGTGATCCACCTGCGCAGGCTGTTCGGGAGCAAGTGCAGGCTTTGGGCTGTGCCGAACAATTGGTTTTCCCCGGCTTGGTTAAGGATGTGCGGTCGATCCTGGCTGCCTGTGATGTGGGGTTTGTGCTTTCATACAAAGAGTCGGCCTCGTACGCGTGCTACGAATCCTTGGCTTTGGGGTTGCCCGTCTTGATCTCCAATGCGGGTGGTTTACCGGAAAGCATCGAGCATTTGCATGAGGGTTGGGTGGTGCCTTGTGGAGACGTGGCAGCCATTGAGGCGCATGTCCGAGACATGTTATGTCAGAAGTACTGCTTGCATACCGTGGGCAAGCGTGCCAGGCAGCGCGCAGAAAACCGTTTTGATGCGCAGCGTTTTTCGGTGGATACCTATCAGGCCTATTTGAAGGCGCGGGCGCTATAAAGTCAGGTGCAGGCCAAGCCTGTAGTAAAAAGCGTTCTGAGTGTATTTCAGAACGCTTTTTTTATGCTTAGTTGTTGAGGGACGGAGCAGTGAGTGTTTCCAGCTCCGTCAGCCAGATCAAGGCATCTTCCCGCTTTTCTCCGCACATTTCCGGCGAGGCTTGCAAGCCCGAACAACAGGCAGGGCGTTCGGGTTGGCCAAAAATCCGACAACGTAGCTGTTCGTCCAGCTGAATACAGGGCACACCCGCAGGCTTGCCGTGGGGCATGCCGGGGATAGGACTGGAGATAGAGGGGGCGATACAGCAGGCCCCACATTCAGAACGGCAAATCATGCCCAGCCTCGGGACCAGTACACCAGAATCCCGACATATTCCTTGATGATGGAGCGGCTGGATTGCAGGGCCATCAGATTCGGTTTCCACATGGAAAACTCGGGGCTGTTCGGAACCGTTAGCTGTGGGGCGGCACCAGCCGCAATGACATCGACCCCTTGCTTGCGGAAAATTGCCATGGCGCGTGGCATGTGCAGGGCAGAGGTTACCAACAAGACTTTCTTGGCCTGCTTTTCTTGCAGTAGCTGGGCGGTGTATGCACCATTTTGCTGGGTGGTCAGGCTTTCGTTTTCCATCAGTGTGGCCGAGGCGGGCACATCCAGATTAGTCAGGGTGTTGGCCATGACCTTGGCTTCACTGATGCCGCCGTCCAGCGCGGCTCCGGACAAGACAATGTAAGGTGCACGGCCCGCTTTATACAGATCGGCCGCTCGTTCTACCCGCGCCGATGTTTTCTGTGCTGTTTGGGGCAAGAACCAATTGCTGCGGTTTTGAGCAGTGTGGCCGCCCAGAACCACAATGGCATCGGCTTGCGTTACCTGCTCAGCCGGCTGATAGGGATACATTTTTTCCAGATAACCGCCCGCATACAGACTGGTGGCAGGCAGGGACCAGGCGCCGGTCCAGAGCAGTCCGGCCAAGGCCAGAGCGGCGGCGGTTTTGCGCAGGCGCAAGATAAAGAGCAGCACCGCCACAAGTAGTAGGGCGGCAAACAAATTCAGCGGAATGACCAGGCTGGTCAGGATGCTCGATACATTCATGGGTGCTCCCGCTCTGACTCCAGCACTTGCACCACCTCGTCCAGCGTTGGCCATTGGCCATCGCGCCCCAGGCAAATCGCCCGTGGCGACCAGGGACCGGTGTCTTCAGGGTTGGTGACGCCACATAAGGTCAGCTGCTGGGCCTTGATAGCTGCCGCGACATGGGAGACGCCAGAGTCATTGCAAATAACCCACTGCGCCTGTTGGCAAAGCCGCGCAAACGCTCCTAAAGGCAGGGGCGGCAGGCAACGTGCGCTGGGCGCATTTTGCAGGGCAGCCTCATGCTCGTTGGGCGGGGGGCACATAATGACGGTTTTGCCTTGGGCTTGCAGATGGCGGGTCAGTTGGTCGAAATACGGCCAGACTTTGACGCGGCCTTTGTGCAGTCCCGTTGCGGTAGGGGCGATCAGAATATAGTCACCGGGGCGCAGGGCGGCTTGGCGCAGACTGTTGTCGCCTTCTTGCCGTTGCAGGGGGCTGAGCGTCAAATCCAGGGTGGCTGGGGCTTGTTCAGGCGCCGGGTTCAATTTCCACAGCGCCAAAGCCTGCTGAACAATATAGAACCAGGATTGCACCGCATGCAACTGCTTTTGCGGCTTATTTAACGGCCATCGTAATAAAAGGCTACGGCCATCGTCCCGGTAACCGCAGGCTGGCAGACCTGCCAGTTTGAAGCTGAGGGCACTGCTCAGCGAATCGGGCAGCAGCAGGCCATACGCTTGGCGATGGCCGTGCTGGCGACGATAACGGCGTATGGCCTTGGCATCCTGGTGCCAGTGGCTGCTCATGGGGATGAAGCCATGCAAGGGGTAAGCCGACAGCAGTTCGCGGGCCCAGGGGCGGGCGCAAACCACGACGGGCAAACCGGTATCCAGCAGAGCCTGTAAACACGGCAGGCTCATGCATACATCGCCTAGCCAATTAGGCAATCGTAAATAAAGGGCAGAGGGATCAGACATGAACAGGACAACTAGGCAGAACCAACAAGTGCGGAGGCGCTCGACTCAGGCAATGAGCGTTAGAATAAACACAATTAGATAGTATATAGGGTGTCCTCGTTGTCCAACGCCATAGAAACCAAAATCAAGCCTGCTGGGCACGATCCTGTCAAATCCGATCTCTGGAAGCGCATTTATAGCCGTTTGCTGCCTTATTGGAAGGTGGCGGTGCTGGCGCTGATCCTGGTCAGTATCTCCTCGGCTACCCAGCCAGTGCTGGCGGTGATCATGAAGCCTTTGCTGGATGATGGCTTTACGGGTGCCAATCCGGACTATATGTGGTCCATCCCGCTGGCGGTGATCGGGCTGATGTTTGTGCGCGGCGTGACCAGTTACGGCAGTTCTTATTTGTTTGCCTGGATCGCCAACAAAATGTTGCTGACTTTACGTGGTGACATGTTCTCCCGCTTGCTGGGATTGTCCGATTCGGAGTTCAAGCAAGGGGATACTGGCCGTTTGCTGAACCGCTTCACGATTGATGCCGGCACCATGACTGGCGTGGCCACCGAGGTGGTCACCGTCGTAGTGCGTGAAACCTTGACCGTGATCGCCTTGTTGGGCGTTCTGCTTTACATGTCCTGGCAATTGACCGTGATCGTGTTTCTGGTCATGCCCGCCTCGGTCTTTGTGGCCAAACTGGTGTCGCGTCGCCTGCGCCGCATCAACCGCGATACCGTGAACATGAATGCCGAGCTGACTCGTGTGGTCAGTGAAGCTATCGATGCCCAACGTGTCATCAAGCTGTTTGATGGCTACGAGCGTGAAAACACCCGTTTCATGTATGTGAATGCGCGCCTGCGCCGCTTCGCCATGCGTGCAGCTTCTGCGGATGCCGCTCTGTCTCCTATTACACAGCTGTTTGTGTCGATTGCCGTGGCCGGAGTGATTTTTGTCGCTCTTTACCAGGCCAATACCGGCACGCTGACCATCGGTAGCTTTGCCGCTTTCATGGCTGCCCTGGGACAGATTTTTGATCCTATCAAGCGTTTGACCAATATCACCGGCACGATGCAGCGCATGCTGGTGGCGGCAGAAAGTGTCTTCAAGCTGGTTGACCAGGACCCGGAGCCCGATACCGGGACTCGAGAGTTCACGCAGCCTGTACGCGGTCATATCGAGTTCGACTCGGTGTCACATCGTTTCCCCAACGCGCATCGCGATACCTTGTCCGAGGTCAGTTTTGCGGTGCAGCCCGGCCAGACCATTGCTCTGGTTGGTCGTTCCGGTAGTGGCAAGACCACACTGGCCAATATGTTGCCGCGTTTCTTGATTCCTAGTAGTGGGCAAGTGCGGGTAGACGGCATTCCCTCCGAAGAGCTGACCTTGCGTAGCTTGCGTAGCCAGATTTCTTTGGTCAGCCAGGATGTGGTGCTGTTTGAGGCGACGATTGGCCAAAACGTGGCCTATGGTGCGGGAGCCGATGTTACGCCGGAGCGTATCTGGGAAGCGCTGGAGGCAGCCAATCTGCGCGAGTTCGTGGAAGGCTTGCCACAAGGTCTGGATACGATGGTGGGCGAGAACGCCAACTCTCTGTCTGGTGGCCAGCGTCAGCGTCTGGCCATTGCCCGTGCCTTGATTAAAAATGCTCCCATTCTGATTCTGGATGAGGCCACCTCGGCTCTGGATAATGAGTCCGAGCGTCAGGTTCAGATGTCGCTGGAGACCCTGATGAAGGGCCGCAGTACCTTGGTGATTGCGCATCGTCTGTCTACCGTACAAAATGCGGATCAAATCCTGGTGCTGGACGAAGGGCGGATTATTGAGCAGGGCCGTCACGACGAATTGCTGGCCCGCAACGGTGTGTACGCCGGTTTCTACCAAATGCAGTTTCAGTTCAACGAATAAGCAGCCTGGGGCTGCACGATAAGGAACATCATGAAGAAAATCATTCTTGCGCTGGCCGGGCTGGCTGTGTTGGCAGGGTGTGCCAAGCAGGGTGCGGAACTGCGAGAACAGGATTTGCGTCGTCCCAGTTACTTCAAGACGGAGCGCCGCATCAATACGGACTTTGTGGGTATTCAGCGTGCCTTGTTCAAGCATCAGGCCGAGTGTGGCAAAGCAGCGGTTTTCAAAATGGATGAGCGTCAGGCCAGCTACGGCACTTTGCGCTACGAACTGGAACCGGGGGCGGGCTGGGATAAAAGTATCCTGATCGATCTGACCCTGATGCAAAAGGGTTGGGTAGACGCAAAGGTTTACGCTTACCGCGCTGATGTGAAGCGAGAGATTCAGGAGATCTTCACTTCAATTCGTGCTCCAGGTGTGTGCAACCCGGACGATGCACCAAAAGAAGTGCTGCCCGAGGATGATTTTGTACCGGTTGCGCCGCTGTAAGTGTCCAAGCTTTGTGCTGGGCAACTCGCTCAGCACATGAGGCGCCCTGATCGCAGGACAAGACTGTCCTGCTCGTGACCCGCTTTTTCAGGCGGGTTTATTGTTTTCAGTCCCTCTCAATGAACAGAGATGATTATGGATCTTGCCTCTACACCCCAAGCCAGACAGATAGCCTCGACAGCAGCGATGCTTTATCTGATTTGCGGCAAGATTGCGGCGGGTAAATCCACCCTTGCTAAAAAGCTGTCCGAGCAGCCCAAGACCGTGCTAATCAGCGAAGATTTCTGGCTGGCTAACGTATACCCCGGTCAAATTGCGTCTTTGGAAGATTACGCGCGCTGTTCAGCGCAGTTGCGGGCGGCCATGGCACCGCATATTGCTGCTTTGTTGCAGGCTGGAATGTCTGTAGTGCTGGATTTTCCGTCCAATACCTTGGCAACACGCGCTTGGGCGCGGGAACTGATTGAAAAATCGGCTGTGGCTCACGAACTGCATTATCTGGATGTAGCTGACGAACTGTGCAAGGCACGTTTGCATGCTCGTAATGCCAGTGGTGAGCATCCCTTTGAGACGACCGAAGCGCAGTTTGATTTGTTCAGCTCTTACTTTGTGGCACCTCAGGAGTCAGAGGGCTTTCATATCATCCGCCATCAGATTAGTGAATAAGCTTCAGTTTCGGCGTTCAGGCTGCTGAAGGAAGGGTGGCTTGGGGAGTTTGATAGTTACCTCATGCCATAACCTTGTCGGTATCACTCTACCTTCAGCAAATGCTTCTGTTTGGCCTCATCTGCTCGGCAGTAATGACAGCCACAACTCTCTGTACAGCGTCCTCTTAAACAGCTCAGTTCTTGGAAATCTCGCCTTGCTAGTCAATGTCGTTCCATAAATGGGACGCTGAGGTGCTTTTCACCCTACTACCGACCTTGATTTCGGCTGTTTATAGTGAGTTTGCCTTTGCCTGGATTTGAGCAGATGCAAGATGGCTGGAGAGTTTTACGTGAACTCATGTCGCCTCTTTGAACCTGGCTCCTGCATATTGCTAGGCCGCTCTGCCAAGGTATGCCGACTCAGTGTCTGCTGCCTCTCCAAGAAGGGCATCGAACAACTAGAACAGGAAACCTTTGCTATGAGTTCTCCCGTATGCCTTCCCAGTTTTCGTCGTTTTTTAGTGCGAGCCTTACTGACGGCCTGTAGTTTGAGTAGCGTGGTGGCTTATGCGCAGCCAGAAGCCGATACCATGGCTGTCATGTCGAACGGCGGGCGGGAATCGGCCGATATCGTCATTCGTAATGCTCTAATTCTGACGATGAACCCCGAGCAACCGCGGGCCACGGCCTTGGCGGTGCGAGGAAGGTATTTGAGTGCAGTTGGCAATGATGCTGACGTTCAAACGCAAATTGGTCCCGAGACGCAGGTGGTGGATGCGAATGGTCGTGTGGTGATTCCTGGTCTGATCGATGCCCATCTGCATGGAATACGCGGCGGGCAAACTTATCTGTTCGAAACCTACTGGCATGACGCCTTGAGCCTCCAGTCGGGATTATTGGATTTGCAACGCGCAGCACAGGAACGTAGTCCGGATCAGTGGCTTGCTGTGGTAGGCTCCTGGATCCCCGAGCAGTTTGCAGAAAAGCATGCGCCTACGGTCGCTGACCTGGACCGTTTTGTGCCGGATCATCCGGCGTATGTGCAGTCCTTGTATGACTATGCCTTGGTCAATCGCCGTGGCATCGAGGTGCTGGCGCTGGATACAGCTCAACCTTTGGTGCCAGCGGGTATCACCGTAGAGCGAGATGATCAGGGTAAAGCGACTGGGAAATTGTTGGGTGGAATTGGCCCCTTCAATGCCTTGTTTGCCCACATTAGTCAGGGTTTGAATCAGGAAGCCAATCTGCGTGCTTTTTTTAAGGAACTGAATGCGCGTGGGGTGACCGGTTTTATTGACCCATCGGCCGGTGGCCCCGCTGCTTTCGAGCCACTCTTTTCGCTGCATCAGCAGCGCGCGTTGAGCGTGCGTGTGGGATATCGTCTGTCTCCTCCGCCGGGCGGAAATGAAACGACTTGGGTGCAAACCCATATGGCGTTTCGACCTTCCATGCATGACGACGGTTATCTGGCATTTCTGGGCTTGGGTGAAAGTTTGGTCATGGGCATGAACGATGCTGTACGTATGGCCCCAGGGTTCGCTCCCTCTTCTACTGATCAGAAGGAAATGCGTAAGGCATTGGCCTATGCGGCAAAACGCCGTATTCCCGTTGAACTGCATGCCTATACGGATGACAGTGCAGCCAGCATTCTTGATGCCATTGAGGAAGTGGCTCGTGAGCACCCAATCAAGGATTTACGCTGGTCGCTGGCGCATTTGAATACGGGCTCGCTTGTTACGCTGCGACGTATGCGTGATTTGGGGCTGGCGTTTAGCGTGCAAATGGGACCTTACTTCGAGGCCCCTGCAATTCTGGCAGCGAATGGTCCTCGTGTTGCCGAACAAACGCCGCCTAGCAAGGCTGCGATGGCGATGGGTATGAGGGTTGCAGGGGGGACGGATGCCACCCGTATTGGCGTGGCCGGTGTCTGGCAGGCTATTGAGTATCAGGTAAGTGGGCGTTCTTTGGGGGGCGTCGTTCAGCGCCGAGCTGATTTGTTGCTCACACCCGAACAGGCCTTGACCTTGTATACGCGAGATGCGGCGTGGTTGGCCTTTGCTGATGAGACTCGTGGCAGTCTGGAGACAGGCAAATTAGCGGATCTTGCGGTATTGAATCAAGACCCCTTGAGCATTCCCGCCAATCAATTGCACCAGACACAATCTTTGCTGACTTTGTTAGGTGGGCGTGTCGTGCATGGAGAGGATTGGCTCAAGGGTCAATCCCACAATCGTCAAGCAGCACTTAAAGCAAAATAATGTCGTACTGTTCCTGGGAGTAGTGCGGATCTACCTCCAGGGAAATGGGCTTGCCAATAAAGTCGCCCGCCACGGCCAGGTGCTGGCTTTCTTCTTCCAGAAACAGGTCCACGACCTCTTGAGCCGCCAAAATACGAAATTCTTTGGGATTGAATTGTTTGGCTTCGCGCAGGACCTCGCGCAAGATTTCATAGCAGACGGTGCGGGCCGTGCGGACGGAACCTCGCGATTGGCAGGTGGGGCAGGGCTCGCATAGTTGGTGCGCCAAAGAGTCACGCGTACGTTTGCGCGTCATTTCTACCAGACCTAATTGACTAAAGCCATTGATCGTCACGCGAGTGCGGTCTTTGGCCAGCGCTTTTTGCAGCTCCTGCAAGACAGACTCCCGGTGAGCAGGGTCGTCCATATCAATAAAGTCCAGGATGATGATGCCACCCAGATTGCGCAGACGCAGCTGGCGGGCCAGGGCAATCGCTGCTTCCAGGTTTGTTTTGAAGATCGTGTCGTCAAAGTTGCGACCACCGACGAAACCGCCGGTATTCACATCCACCGTAGTGAGTGCTTCGGTCTGATCGATAATCAAATAGCCGCCGGACTTCAAATCCACCCGACGCGACAGGGCGCGATTGATTTCTTCATCTACATGGGCTGTATCAAACAGAGCGCGACTGCCTTTGTGGTGACTGATGCGCTCAAGCACCGAGGGAGTGTAAATCTGTGCCCACTCCTTCATCTCCTGCACGACGGTGCGTGAGTCCACGATGATGGATTGGGTGTTGGGCGTCACCATATCGCGTAAAACACGTTGCGCCAGGCTCAAGTCCGTATAAAGAACAGAGGGGGCGCCTTGCTCGCGGATACGTTCCTGAATACGTGTCCACAAAGTACGCAGATACTGCTGGTCTGCACTGATCTCTTCATCCGTCGCGCATTCGGCCTGAGTCCGTACGATGAAACCGCCTTTCTCATCCTTGGGCATAAGACGACTGACACGCTCGCGCAGCTCGATCCTGTCTGCATCCGAACCAATCCGTTGCGATACGCCAATATGAGGATCAAAAGGCAGATACACCAACATGCGGCCCGCAATACTGATTTGTGTTGATACACGAGCACCCTTGGTGCCCAAAGGATCCTTGATGACTTGTACTAATAGAGACTGACCTTCGTACAAGAGCTTTTCAATCGGCGTGGTCGGACTACCCTGATTACGCTCGGTGCGATTCTGGCGTAAGTCCGCGACATGGATAAACGCCGCGCGTTCCAGGCCAATATCAATAAAGGCACTTTGCATGCCGGGCAAAACCCGCGCCACTTTTCCCAGATAGACGTTCCCCACATAACCGCGTTGGATGCTGCGCTCGATATGAATTTCCTGGACAGCACCTTGCTCGACCAGGGCAACACGGGTTTCAAACGGAGTGACGTTAATCAGGATGTCTTCATGCATAGTAATTTCGCTCAGGAATATCTGTTCCGGGCTAGTGTAGGGCCAAGTCGGTGAGGCTGCTATGCCTTTATGACTATATAGAGAGTTTAGGGAGGATGAATGCTTCGCTTGTCTTTGTTTCGGAGACTGCTTGGGGATGTTTAAGGTTCCAGCTGCTTTATGCAGGTCGCCACTCGAGGCCCCGGGTCCGGGTGTTGGGGCGGACTACTTGCCGGCGCAATGCGCCGGTCCCCTTGTCGGAGTCACAATCGGGGCGCAGTCTGAACTCGCCCAGTGATTGGTCCCCCGGACCAATCACAAACCTTGGGCTCAAACAGCAGACTGCTTGCATCCCCGATCATGGCTCCGACTGTGGCAAGTACTCTGACTCGCCCCAACACCCGGACCCGGGGCCTCGAGCGGCTAGCAGCCCAGCATAGTGCTCGATCTTGGAGGCCATTCAACTCGTTATCTATATAGAGACGCTGTTGGTTGAAGGCACAGGGCCGATGCAGTGTTCGTGTGGCCGTTCTTTTGTCCGCCATCCATCCATCCATCCATCCATCCATCCATCCATCCATCCATCCATCCATCCATCCATCCATCCATCCATCCATCCATCCACCCAGCAACCAACCAACCAACCAACCAACCAACCCATCGACTGGCGACTGTTTTTCGGAGGGAGTTTCTCTTCTATCTATATAGAGGCGGATAGAGGGAGGAGTTGTCAGAGAACGGGGGAGATGATTTAACGAATTTCTGTGAGAAAAATAGCTTTCAGTTCGTGTTTTGCTCTGAAGAAGCTCGAAGCCTCCTGCCTGAAGGCAAAAAGTCGAAATAAGCTAAAAATTATTTTTATAGTTATTCCTTATTGTTATCAATGGTCTAAGTGTTTTTGAAGGGTTTCTGCTTCTTAAATGCCAAGAAAAACCCCATGAAGCGCTTGCAAAG
>NZ_JAPKMZ010000008.1:0-188544 GCF_026344155.1 Alcaligenes nematophilus
GAGTTAAGTTGTTGACCACAGAACGTAATATTGAAGTGCAGCGCAACCCGCGCTCGACACCTTCGTAACCGCTGCTAGTTGATCCGTACTGATCGCTAGTGGTGTGCTTCTTCCAATTGGCTGGGGCGTCCCTTGAAAGACGACTCGGCAACCAGTTACGCTTGACGACCATAGCAAGGTGGTCCCACACCTTCCCATCCCGAACAGGACTGTGAAACGCCTTTGCGCCGATGATAGTGGACGGACGTCTGTGAAAGTAGGTCATCGTCAAGCTCTTATTCCTCAAAACCCCCGCAAGCATCCCTTGCGGGGGTTTTGTTTTAGGCGGCGACAAAAACGCAGGCTACCGGCCTGTCTCGGATTGCTCGAAGGCCTGACCCTGGACCGCCCGGTTCAGGTGTGCCGCCACCCCTCCTGGCCCGTTCCGGGCTGCGTGTATTCCTTATTCTTACCGACGCCGTTTGGCCTAAGCCTAGTAGGTCGGCCATGGCATTCTGTCCCGGCACCAGAGGGTTGACGGACAATGCGTCGCTGCTTACCTGTAGGCTGGTCGGTCGTTCTACTCTTGCTGTGCCGATTGTTTGTTGTTGAGACGCGGCGACAGACCACTTCTTCTTCTTCTTCTTCTTCTTCTTCTTCTTCTTCTGCTGCTGCTGCTGCTGCTGCTGCTGCTGCTGCTGCTGCTGCTGCTGCTGCTGCTGCTGCTGTTTATGCTGCCGATTGCCAGGGGTAGTGACTCTAATCGGCGTGCGCGGTGCCTGCTCTATGATTGGTGCGCATAGCGTTTAATGCTTTAGTTGCAGACAGCGTGGCTGGATCATCGCTGCAGAGTGGTTGCTCTACTCTTCGCGCTCGTAGCATTAGCAGCTGAGCTTTTCGCACCAATCAGCTTTGATGACCAAGATGGCGGCTGCAACTGCCGGCATCTGTCTCCTTAGCTTAGGGCTGTAGCGTACTTAGTCACTGCCTGTATTCGTCCTCCCTGATCCTCCTGAAATTCCTACTCAGTTTTCTCTTTGCGCCGTAGAATACGGGTAAATACTTTAGAGCTAAAGGAGTTGCCCGTGGGTGCAGAGACAGTAGTAGACGCGATTGTGGTTGGGGCAGGGCACAACGGCTTGGCAGCAGCAGTTGAACTGGCCAGTAAGGGTTGGAAAGTTCAGGTTGTGGAAGCCAAAAGCTCGGCCGGTGGTGCGGTCAGCACTCAGGAGTTGACCGTGCCAGGCTTCAAGCATGATGTGTGCGCCATGAACCTGTCCTCCTTCGCAGGCTCTGCGTTCTTCCAGCGCCATAAAGAAGCTTTGGCTCGCCATGGCTTGGCATTCGTCCCCGCAGAGCATTGCTTTGTCAGCGTGTTCCGGGATCAAAGTTATTTGGGCGTCAGTATAGACCTGGAAACGACCTTAAAGCGTATTCGAGCTGTTTCTGAGAAGGACGCTCAGGCTTGGCAAGTCATGCTAGATGACTTCCAGAGCAAGGCTCCCCATCTGTTTGCTGTGCTCGGTAGCCCTATGCCTTCTTGGGGCCTGATGAAAAGCGCCTGGAAGAGCTGGCGGGAGCTGGGCAAGGATGGCGTTGCAGAGCTGATGCAATTGCTGCTGGCGACGCCTCGTGACTTTCTGGACCGCCATTTCGAGAGCGACTCAGTGAAAGCCATGATGGCAGCCTGGGGGCTGCATGTGGATTTCACACCAGACACAGCCGGCGGTGCCTTGTTTCCTTATCTGGAGTCCATGGCCAATCAAGCCTTCGGTATGGTGATCGGGCAGGGCGGTGCTGACACGATTATCCGTGCCATGACGAGCTTGCTGCAGGAGCTGGGCGGTGAACTGCTGTTGAATGCTCCCGTGCAGACAATTGAACAAGAGAATGGTCGCGCCAGTGGTGTTGTTTTGGCCGACGGTCGCCGCTTGAAGGCACGCAAGGCGGTCATCGCGAATCTGAATCCTCAGCTCGTCTTTGGGCGCCTGGTGCAGTCTGCTACCGTCCCCAAGGATTATCAGAAGAAAGTCGATGCCTTCCGCCCCGGATTGGGCACCATGATGATCCATTTGGCTCTGGATGGTTTGCCTGATTGGACAGCTGGCACCGAGCTGCAGCGTTTCTCCTACGTCCATCTGGCACCCGATATGGCCATGATGAGCCGCGTCTATGCCGAAGCAGCTGCAGGTTTATTGCCTGCCGAGCCAGTTCTTGTGGTTGGACAAGGTACAGCACTGGATCCTTCGCGCGCCCCGGAGGGGAAACATACTTTGTGGATTCAAGTGCGTGTGCTGCCCGCCCAAGTCAAAGGCGACGCTTCTGGCAAGATTGCCGCTGGCGATTGGTCGCAGCTTAAGGATGCATATGCAGAGCGCGTCCTGGATCTGCTTGAAAGTTATGCGCCGGGCCTGCGTAGCAAGATCCTGGCCCGCCATATCATGTCGCCCCAGGATCTGGAGCAGTTCAATGCGAACTTGATTGGCGGTGATAACCTCTCGGGCAGCCACCATCTGGATCAGAACTTCTTCTTCCGTCCAGTGGCCGGTTACTCCAAATACAAAACGCCGATCAAGGATCTGTATTTGTGCGGCGCCTCGACCTGGCCCGGTGCAGGGACGGGGGCCGGATCAGGTTATATGCTGGCCAATCTGTTGGCGAAGTAAGTCAAAGAACTAAAGGCCATTCAGACGTTGCCGGGCATGTTCCAGGCGCAGCTGTTTGGCCTCCATCTCCTGTAGTTGTCGTCGTATCCCATCGATATGTTCTTTGGCGGCGCGTCGGGCCAAGTCAGCTTGGCCTTGCGTGACGGCATTGCATAAACGCGCATGTTGTCTGTCCAGCCTGCGTTTGGAGTCATGGTCGGGATACAGGTGCTGCACGGACACACGCACCGTAGATAACATCAAATCGTTGAACAGGCTGATCATATGTACCAGCACCGGGTTGTGCGAGGCCTCACAGATTGCCGCATGAAAAGCATGATCTGCCCGCGCAACCTGTTCAGGCGCTGCATCCTGCATTTGCAGATCCTCCAGTTCCTGAAAGCGTCGTCGTATCATGATGTGATCGGCTTCCGTCCCCCTGGAGGCGGCTAGTTGAGCCGCCTCGCTTTCCAGCAGTTCACGCACTTCCAGCAAGTCATATAGAGTGCGCCCTTGCGCTTGAAGCAGGTGCTCCAGCGGCTTGCTGACGGCTGAATCAATCAGGTTGGCGACGAAGGAGCCTTTGCCATGCCGGGTTTCAATCAAGCCGCGCACGCGCAGGATTTGTAGCCCTTCGCGCAGGGCAGATCGGGACACCGCCAGTCTTTGCGTCAGTTGCCGCTCGGAGGGCAGGACTTGTCCCGGTTTCAGGACGCCATCCATAATAAAAGTTTCGATGCGTTGGGCGACCAGTTCGGCGGTGACTTCCAAACGCTTGGGTTCCTGCATTTTCATTCGTGGTCAGACCAGTTGTATACCTGTGGAAATGATAACAAGCTGATTATCTATCTGTCTGATTTATAAGTATAAAGATAAACCCTAATACACTCTTAGGGTAAAAACTGGTCGGACCAGTAGCCTGACGGCTGGACAAGCCAGCCCGCATCAAAGACCATCCGTTTCAGGAGACTTTAAAAGACAGGAGGCGTCATGAGCTTGCGCTACGACGAAAAACTGGACGGTGTGCTGCCCCGCGTGGACAGGATGCAGCTGCTTAGCCGTTTGCGTGATGATATTCCCGGCCTGGATGTGCTGCACACTGATGAGCAACTGCATCCTTACGAGTGCGATGGACTGAGTGTTTATCGCGCCAAACCCTTGCTGGTCGTTTTGCCCCGTAATGTGGAGCAGGTACAGGCCGTGATGCGCTTGGCTCACGAAGTCGGCGTGCCGGTGGTGGCCCGTGGTGCGGGTACCGGCTTGTCGGGCGGTGCCATGCCTTTGGAGCAGGGTATTTTGCTGGTGATGGCGCGCTTGAACCAGATTCTGGATCTGGACCCCGTAGCCGGGATTGCTCGCGTTCAGCCCGGCGTGCGTAATATCGCGATCTCTCAGGCGGCCCAACCCTTTGGCTTGTATTACGCACCGGACCCGTCTTCGCAGATTGCCTGTTCAATTGGTGGCAACGTAGCGGAAAACGCGGGTGGTGTGCACTGCCTGAAATATGGTCTGACCGTACACAATATCCTGCGCCTGGAAGTGATTACCGTCACAGGCGAACGATTGATTTTGGGCTCCGAAGCTCTGGATACGCCCGGCTTTGATTTGATGGCGCTGTTTACGGGTTCCGAAGGAATGCTGGGGGTAGTCACGGAAATTACCGTCAAGTTGCTGGCACGTCCCCCCTGTACGGTAGTGCTGCTGGCCAGCTTTGACGAAGTGGAAAAAGCAGCTGATGCCGTGGCGCAGATTATTGCCCAAGGCATTGTGCCGGCAGGGCTGGAAATGATGGATCAAATGTCCATCCGCGCAGCCGAGGACTTTATCCACGCTGGCTATCCCGTTGATGCACAAGCGATCTTGCTCTGCGAGATTGATGGCGCTTTGGAAGACGTGCAGGACGATGTGGCTCGTGTTGAGCAGGTTCTTTTCAAGGCCGGCGCGCAAGAAGTGCGGGTTGCGCGGGACGAGCAGGAGCGACAACGCTTCTGGGCCGGTCGTAAAAACGCCTTTCCCGCTGTAGGCCGGATTTCTCCCGACTATTACTGCATGGACGGCACCATTCCGCGTCGTCAGTTGGCTTATGTGCTGAAGAAAACCGCCGAGCTTTCCGAAGAGTACGGCCTGCGCGTCGCCAACGTGTTTCATGCGGGCGATGGCAATATGCACCCGCTGATTCTGTTCGATGCCAATCAACCTGGCGAGCTGGAGCGAGCCGAAGTCTTGGGCGGCAAAATTCTGGAATTGTGTGTGGAAGTCGGCGGCACAATTACCGGCGAGCACGGTGTAGGCCGAGAGAAAATCAATCAGATGTGTGTGCAGTTCAATGAAGATGAGCTGCAGTTTTTCCATGCGATCAAAGCTGCCTTTGATCCCAAAACCATGCTGAATCCCGGCAAGAACATTCCCACTTTGCATCGCTGTGCAGAAATGGGCGGCATGCACATCCATCACGGGCAATTGCCTTTCCCAGAGTTGGAGCGTTTCTGATGAGTACCGTAGAACACAAAAATCAGGATCGCAGCGCTGAATTGCTGGAGCAGGTCCAGCAAGCCCTGGCCACTAAAACCCCCTTGCGTTTGCAAGGCGGCAATACCAAAGCTTTTTTAGGCAAAGCCGTGCAGGGGCAAGAGCTGAGCCTGGCAGGCCATGAAGGGGTGGTCGATTACGATCCGGCGGAACTGGTCGTCACGGTGCGTGCCGGGACTTCCGTGCAGGCGCTGGAAACGATCTTGAACGAGCAAGGTCAATGCCTGCCTTTTGAGCCACCTCTGTTTGATAGCCGCGCCACTGTTGGTGGAGCCACCGCCTGTGGTCTGTCGGGACCGCGTCGTCCTTGGGTAGGCTCATTACGAGATTATGTACTGGGCTGCCGTTTGATCAGTGGCATGGGCACACATATGCGTTTTGGTGGCCAGGTCATGAAGAACGTCGCCGGTTATGACGTGTCGCGCTTGATGGTCGGTGCACAGGGTTCTTTGGGAGTGATTACCGAGGTGTCCTTCAAAGTCTTGCCTCGCCCACGTAGTCGCGCCAGCCTGGTTCTGGAGGTAGCCCAGCAGGAAATCGCTGGTTTATTGCGTAGCTGGCGCGATCAAAGCCGTCCCATTACGGGCGCAGCTTGGCAGGACGGACGTTTGCATTTGCGTCTGGAAGGTGGTGATAGCTCGGTGCAATTGGCTCAAGAGCAAATCGGTGGAGAAGCCTTGGACTTGTCCTATTGGGATGATTTGTGCGAGCAGCGTCTGGAGTTTTTCAAGCAGCCCGGCACCTTGTGGCGAATCGCCTTGCCAGTCGATGCTCCCGTGCAAACATGGCCCGGCCAGATTCTGGTCGATTGGGGCGGGACACAGCTGTGGCTGAAATCCGATGCCGCTGCCGAGCAGATTCACGCGCAGGCTCAAGCCTTGAAAGGGCATGCCCGTTGCTGGTCCGGATCAGGTGCAGGGCAGGATGTCTTGCCTGAGTCCTTGTTGATATGGCATCAGCGTTTGAAACAGCAGCTGGACCCTGCCGCCATTTTTAATCCAGGTCGTCTCTTTCCTTCGGCGGAGTCCACATGCAAACACAACTGACACCATGGGCTCAGCAACTACCACAAGCCGAGCAAGCTGAAGCTATTTTGCGCTCCTGCGTGCATTGTGGGTTTTGCAATGCCACCTGTCCGACTTATCTGGACCAGGGTAACGAGCTGGACGGCCCCCGTGGCCGGATATACCTGATCAAGATGTTCCTGGAAGGCAAAGCGACTTCGGAGCTGACCCAGCATCACCTGGATCGCTGCCTGAGCTGCCGCAATTGTGAAACGACCTGCCCATCGGGCGTGAAGTATCACAACTTGCTGGATATAGGCCGGGCTGCGTTGGAGCCCAAAGTAAAGCGTCCCTTGAAGGACCGTGCCATGCGAGTCGCACTGACGCAGATTTTGCCAGAGCCCGGTCGAGTCAGCGCCTTGCTGGGGGTAGCGCGAACCATGCGTCCCTTGCTGCCATCTTCTTTACAGGAAAAAATCCCGCCCAAGCAAAATGCGGATTTGACACGACCTGCACAGCGGCACAGCAAGCGTGTCCTGATGCTGGAAGGCTGTGTTCAGCCAGCCATGGCGCCTTCCATTAATGCTGCGACGGCCCGGGTCCTGGACCGCTTGGGCATCAGCGTGACGCCCATCGCTCAGGCAGGCTGCTGTGGCGCTTCGTCTTTTCACTTGGGTGCGCAAGAACAGGGCCTGGAGCAGGCGCGTCGCAATATCGACGCCTGGTGGCCTCAGATTGAACAGGGAGCTGTGGCGATTGTGCAGACCTCCAGCGGTTGCGGAGCTTTTGTGAAAGAGTACGTGGACCTGTTCAGGAACGATCCGGCCTATGCCGAGCGCGCTCGCCGCGTCAGTGAACTGGCCAAGGATCTGGTCGAAGTGTTGGAAGAGCAGCCTTTGGAGGAGTGCCTGAACACGCAAACTCGCCCACGCCTGGCTTTCCATTGTCCGTGTACTTTGCAGCATGCGCAAAAACTGGGAGGGCGGGTTGAGGCCGTTCTGACTCGCCTGGGTTTTGATCTGGGCGCTGTGCCGGATAGCCATTTGTGCTGCGGTTCGGCGGGCACCTATTCCTTGACTCAACCCGAGATCGCAGGACGCCTGCGGGATCGCAAGATGGACGCGCTGGAAAGCAGCAAGCCTGACCTGATTGTCACGGCCAATATGGCTTGCGGGAATCATTTGAATGGAGCGGGTCGGACTGCGGTCAAGCATTGGATTGAGTTGGTGGATGAGTTTTTGAACTGAGTTCGTTGATCCGTCAGTGCTTATGTTCGTACGGGCTTCCAGTCAGACCAAACAGCATAGAGGGGGCGAATGCCCCCTCTGTTCGTTTGAATCCAAGATTCAGGAAAACCATGGCATAGACACGCTGTTCTGACCTGTAATGGTCTTCAGCTCTACGTGCTTATATTCGGCACGAGCGCGATAGCGGATGAGCTTGTTGTCACTGCTCTGGATGCGTATCTAGGCTTATACCTCTGGCTAGTCTATCAACCATGACAAGCAATCAAGGCTTGCCCCTGAAAGTAGCGCGTGAATTACAGGCTTGGACTGGGGGGGGGCTACTTCAGCTCACGTACCTTGCAACGAGTCTTTCCTAGCTCGTCCTCTCGGCAAGAGGTAGCTGCGGTGCCGTCGGCATCAAAATAAATCCCCATATTTTCTTTCTTGTTATTGGGCGGGCCGAAGCGATTTGCCGGGTTTCTGTTCTGTTCAAGCTGGGGCAGGCGGTTGCGCTCCAGTTGCTGTTCTCGTGCCGCTTGGCGTGCCTTTTCCTCATTGTTCATCGCCTTCTGGAAGTTTCTGCTGAACTCCGAGTCCTTGGCCGGATCTTTGGGTGTGGCTGCCGAGGGACTCGCTTCGCGTGGCATGACGGAGGTCGAGCGCAGCTTTTTAAGATCTTCAGTCGTGACGGAAAAGTCCGGAGAAGCCGCATGGCTGGTAACGGCGAGGAAACTGAGCAAGCCAACTGCAATAGGGTTCAGATATTTGCGCATCAGAATTTACTCGACGTGGATGAGGTTTGATTATCTATCGTTTAATGGACATTGCATGTTTTTTCGTCTGCATTCTATACAACGGATTTGCACGAGCACAAACGGAAACAGGCGGAGCCAGGTGCCTGTGGCTTAGCCAGATAGCACCAAGCCTTGCAAGAGGCGATTGAACAGAATAATGTCACGAACGCACGTGGTCAGTCGTTTAATGTGGTTTTCTGGCATGGGTTTGGGAGAGCGCATTTAGTGTTGCCGCGACGTAATATGTGCTGTGTATTTAGATAACAGCTTAGGGAGGAGAGAAAATGAGCGGGCAAAAGCAAGATCACAGTGCGTTTTTTTCAGTACGAACAGCCGCCATATCGCTAGTGTTTTGTATGGGAGGTGCAGCGGCTAATGCGGCGCCAGTGACGTTTTCTCATAAAGACTGGGATCTACGTTGCGATAACACGCTAACCTGCCGCGCCGCCGGTTATGCGGCTGATGGTGAGGAGCTGGGTTCAACGGTGTTATTGACGCGTAAAGCGGGCAGTGGAGAGCCGGTGGCAAATAGAGTCATGCTTGCACACTACGACGATCCCGAGTGGCCAAAAGACTCATTACCAGAACTTGTTATTGCGGGCCGTAAAGCCGGTTCACTGAGTGTTGCGGGTGACGAGTCTTGGCAAATGAGTGAGGCGCAGTTAGCCCAGTTTTTGGCAGCCTTGAAAAAAGACGCCGCAATTTCCTTTCGTGGGAATGGCAGCACTTATGCATTCTCGGGGGCAGGCTCAAGTGCCGTCTTGTTGAAAATGGATGACGTTCAAGGACGTGTCAATACGCTAGGGGCTATTCTGCGTAAAGGGAAGGGCAGCGAGGCTACGGTCAAGGCACCTATTGCTGCGCCAGTTATCAACCGTGCCCCGGTAGTGGATAAAAGCCTGCGCCCCATGACAGCGCAAGAGGACGCCTTGATAAGGCCTGTGCTGTTGAAGGTACTTGCCGCTGATGAAGAGCAATCCTGTAGTGCTGACATGCTGTCCGAGCCATGGGAAATCGCACGATTGAATCAGCAGTTCTCCCTGGTTGGCGCGCCTTGCTGGTTAGCCGCTTATAACGGTGGGGCAGCCTATTTTGTGATCAATAACAATATGCAGTCTGCTCCGGTGTTAGTGAGTACCAGCGCCACTGATTACGATAATGGAATGATCTCGTCCAGCATGAAGGGGCGGGGTTTGGGCGATTGCTGGAGTTACGAGGCATCGGTCTGGGATGGAACCGACTTTGTTGAAAGTGAACGCGGCGACACCGGGCGCTGTGCTCTGATTCGCGCTGGGGGTGCCTGGAATATTCCGGAGCATGTCAGCCAAGTGGTCGGGCCGTGAAGTTATAAAAACGTCACCGATGTGGCCTTGGAGTACTGATCCCCCCAGCTTTCGAGCCTGGGGGTTTGTTTTTTTGGTTCTCAGCTCGGCAATGGTGTGTGGGTGAGCGGAGAAACCTAACGGTTTCTGGGCTGGCTTGCTATGGCCGCTGCATGTTTGGCATTGCTTGCTATATGCCCATTTTCATGAGGCCAGTCGTGGGGCTTTTTGGGGCCGTCTATGTGGAATAGCTGAAAGCGGGCGATTAATTGCTTCGGATGTCAGGAAGCTAAACCATTGATTCGATTAAATTATTGATTATTTTATTTCAATGGTTTTAGATTAGCTGGTGCCGATGAAAGGAATCGAACCCTCGACCTTCTCATTACGAATCGGCAAGCGCGCATCTTGCCATGATTTGGAATCAGACGCTACGGGGCCGCTTACAACAAGGGAAATACACGACTTAATGGCTCTTACCGGGTCTGCACGGCACGACTGAACACAGCACCTTGTGGTGCGAAAGCGTGTTCGCGCCGTGGCCCACCAACAAGGAGCCAGCATGAAGTCGAAGATCACCCAGGCGCTCGTCGAGCGCAGCCCCACGCCCGACAAGGGCAAGTCCACCCTGTACGCCGACACCGAGATGCGCGGGTTCTACCTGATCGTCACCCCGACGAAGCGCAGCTTCTACGTACAGTCCCTCGTCAACGGCAAGCAGGTCCGCACGAAGCTCGGCGACCACCCGGCGCTCGACGCCAAGCAGGCCCGCGACCTCGCCCGCTCCGTCCTCGTCGGGATGCGCGGCGGCACCAACCCGAATGAGGAGCGGCGCAAGGCCAGGGCTCGGGGCATCACCCTGCGCGACGCCCTCGACCTGCACCTCGCCGCCAAGCCGCTGTCCGAGAGGACCAAGGAGGACTACCGCTACAACTGCGAGCAGTACCTCGCCGACTGGCTCGACCGGACGCTGGACGAGCTCGGCTCGGACCGTTCGGCGGTGCGCGAGCGCCACCGCCGGATCACCGAGAAGCACGGCGCCCCGTCGGCGGACAACGTCTTCCGCATCTTCCGCGCCGTCTACAACCGGGGCCGCCGGGAGCACCCGGACCTGCCGCCCAACCCGTGCGAGAACGTGGACTACCACGGGCTGCGCAGGCGCAAGGTGGATGCCAACGCCGAGCGGCTGCGGGCGTGGGGTGAGGCGGTGCTCAAGCTGCACCCCGTCAGGCGCGATCTGCACCTGTTCATGGTGCTGACGGGGATGCGCCGCACGTCTACCTGCGAGGCACGGGCCGTCGAGCTTCACCTCGACGCGAGGAAGCTGCACGTCCCCAAGCCCAAGGGCGGTTCCGCCCGCGCATTCGACCTGCCGCTGTCGGGGCCGCTCGCGGACCTGCTCGGCCACCGCCTGAAGGAGAACCCCAAGGTGCAGCGCAAGACGCAGTGGCTATTTCCGGCCGACAGCGAGAGCGGGCACATCGCCGAGGTCGCGCAGCACGAGCTGGGCGGCCTCACCGGCCACGCCCTGCGGCACACCTTCGCCACCCTCGCCGTGCAGTCCGGCGTGCCGCTGCTGGAGCTGAAGTATCTGCTCAACCACGCGGCGAGCAACGTCACGATGGGCTACATCCACGTCGGGCATGAGCACCTGCTCAAGCACCAGGAGACGGCATCGCGGTACATCCTCGCCGCGCTCGGGCTGGAGTGGACCGAGGGCCAGTGGCCGCCGCGCCCCGCAGGCTCGGCAGCCGACGAGGCACCCGAGTCAATAAACGAATTGCCCCTGATGCAGGAAGCCCACACCTGCATTTGATGATATTTTTTGATGGACACCGCGTCCAAACTTCTCTCCAGCGCGCTACCCATCCGAGCGCCTGACGAGGTAGGCCACCTCGTTCGGGCGTCTCACCAACTTTTAGAGAGAGAAGTATGAACACCCCCAACACCATCACCGAAGCCATCCGCAATCACATCGTCACCGTCGGTAATGAACTCGAGTTCGCCACCGGCATCCGTGCCATTGCCGCCGAGCGGCTCATGGCTGAGAGCGGTATCGCCGACCCGGATATGCTGTTCCAGGCTTGCGAGGAGCTGATCGGTACGGTCAACCTGTTCGAGTCCTACGATGACCCGCTCAACAGTGAGCCCGGGGAGCTCGTGCTCGGCGAAGGCTTGCCGTTCCGCTCGCTGGAGGCGTACATCGCCCTGTGTGAGCACTTCGGCCCGCAGTGGCTCGGGTGGTCGATGGCGTTTTACGCCCAGCACCACGCGAGCCTTAAGCTCGGCAAGGACGCAAAGAGCAGCGCACGCAAGCTGCTGGACCGCGCCCGCTGCTGCTTCAGTTTTGACTACGCGTGGCACCAGCCCAAGGTGGCGTCCGACGGCCTCGGGCGCTACCAGCGGGCCGAGCGGATCGCCAACATGAACGCCTACCTCGCGTCGGCCGCCTGATCCATCATCGGGGCGTCACGGCGTCCAAGGGCATGAAACGAAAGGGCCACCGCGACGGTGGCCCTTTTCCATGCACGGCAGGAAAACACCCATCAATCATCGGCGGCAGGTTCGACCACCCGCACGGTCTTCATCGCTTCGATCGATTGTTCTTCGTCCATGTCGGCGGGATGAGCCTTCTGCCGTGGCGGAACCTCAATGCCCTTCTTGCGCATATCGTTGGCGTACCACCGTACCGATTTATCGGTGGCCTGCGCGCCGTCGAGTTGGGCATTGACCATCGCGGCAATCAGCCGATGGGGATAGCCTGCGGGGTCCATGAGGAGCTGCCATGCAAGCGCGCCGATGCCCTTGCCACGCGGCGGCGTCACTGTCTCCGGTTGAGCGTCAGGGCTCTCGGTGGCCTCGGCCTGCGGCTGTGCGCTCGGCACAGCCGCCTCGGGCGTCTGCGGCCGCCCGAACGAGGCGAGGTCGAGGTTCTTGTCGGCCGCGATCGACTCGATCCGCGCGACCAGCTTGCCTCGGGTTGCGAAGGTCTTGGGTCCCGCCGGTTTGTCGGCGATCTTGTTGTGAAGGACCATCAGGTCCTTCATGCTCATTTCGTCCAGCTTCATGGCGCGCTCCTATGTGTTGGGTACGTAGGAGCTATTAGGTCGCGTTCGTGGGGTTTCGGGAGCCGGGCCCCCTCGAAAACTTGCCCTCTAACTGCCAGTCAGCGCACCGGAGTCCATAAGCCCTAGAAACGCAAAGGGGCGACCCATCACGGATCGCCCCTCGGACACGGCGGGGACAGCTTCAGTGCGTCAGCGCCATGTGGGCAAGGTGGAACGGCAGGGAGTCAGCCTCACGCTGGGTCTGCCGGTCGAGATAGAGGTCGAGGGAGCGGCTGTACGGGATGCCCGCCATCGCGGCGGCCTCATCGAAGTGCTCCGAGCCGAAGGGAACGCCCACGCGCTCGGCGGTGTCGGCCAGGGCGTCGATCAGTTCGCGGTCGCTGGTCACGGCGCTGCATATCGCATGCAGTGCCATCACCATCGGGTGGTCTGCCGGATAGACGGGGAGCTTATGCGCCGCCATCGTCGTCACCGATGAGGGCATGGTCGATTTCCTGCTCGCGCATGGCCAGCGACACAGTGTTGAGCGGGTTGGAGCGACCCGACTGCCAGGTGCGGACGGCGACCAGGATGCCCTGGAGGCGAGCATCGCCCAGCTTGATGTACTCGCGGACCTTCTCGTAGTCCTCCAGCTTCATTGCGACCGCGAGTTCGGCAGGGCCGACCGGACGGTCCTTGCTGGGCATCTTGTCCAGCAGCGACAGGACGGCGGATGCAAGCTGGACGTTCTTGGTGCCGGCCGCGACCTGGGCCATGTGGCCGAGTTCGGCGGGTCCGGCGTGCTGGAGCTGCTGGAGGTACTCGGTGCGCTTCGGGTCGCCGAGGGCGGCGCGGGACAGAACCTTGGCGGGGCTGTCGTAGAACGGGCGCTGCGCTACGAGCTGGGCGTGCGGTGCCCCCGCCTGCTTAAGCAGGCCGTCGAGCTCGGCGCGGCTGTTGTCCTTGATCTGCCCGATGGCTGCCAGGGTCTCGGTCTGCTCGAAGCGTGCCACGTCGGCGCCGGAAAAGCCGGAAGAATTCTTCCAGCGGGAAGCAATCTCGGCCTTCTTGGCGGCCACGTCCTTGTTCAGGCGCTCGATGGCCGTGATGACGCGGGTGTGGAGGGCATCCAGGCTGGACGCCAGTTCGCCGATCTGCTGGGTGTTCAGCAGGGGCGTGTCGGTGAGGGTAATCTTCATGCTGCGGCTCCTGGGAGTTTGGGGTCTCCGGCCGCATGTGCGATCACCCCGAGCCATTCGGGAAGGCCGCACGCCAGTGCGCGGCCGGAATGCTCTCAATGTGTCGTGGCGCGCTGGTCGGCGATACCAACGTTTGTCAGGCCGTGTTCCGTCGGAGCGCTACTGCGCGGACTGGCAAGCGGATCAATGGCTTGGATGGGCTGACCGACTGATACCCAATCAGGGGGTCTCGTCGTCGAAGTCCGAGATGCGCCCGATGGGGACGCTGCCGCCCCCTCCACACTCAAAGCAGATACGGATGCCGACGACATCCTCCGAGAAGTGGGGACGGCTGCACAGCATGCAGCGAAGCCAGCCGACACGACGCACGAGACGGGGTGGTGTGATGTTGGGATCGAAGACAGGCGCACGGCGTGACAGGTCGCCATCGAACGGCCAGCGCTCAGGTTCGACAACCAAGCGACCGACGAGGTTGTCGCCTGCGGGGCGCCGAATGACAGGCAGGCGCTTGTGGTCGGGGTAGGCATCAGAGTCGATACGCCACTCCATCCCATGCTGACTGATGCCGTGGGCACGCGCTGCCGCGCTGATGCTGGAATAGACGACGCACGCCACTTCGACGGGTTGGCCGCTCATGAATGGCCTCCAGACTCACCACGCGCCTCCCACTCGCGGCGCTCCTGGAACTCCCTGGACATGCTCGCCCAGGTAGCAACGTCGAGACGAGGCATAGGACCGATGCACGTCATCTCCGAGCACGCAGCGAGTGCATCACGGCCGCCCAGGGCCTCGACAGCCTCAGGCGCTGTCTGCTCGAATCGGTCGAGCGTGCCTTCGATCAGCTCGGCTTGCGCCAATGCTTCGGCCACGCTCAGTTTCTTAGCTTCCGCCATCTTCGCGCTCCTTGTTGGCTTCGTACTTCGCCAGCAGTTCGGTCAGAGCCTTGCGGTCCTCGCTTGGCATCTTCAGCAGGGCTGCCGCATCCAGGCCGCTGCTTTCCTCGACCTTGACGCGCAGACGGTCCGCTATCTGATCGCCATAGCGGAACTTGAGCAGGACCTCCAGCAAGCGGTCGCTGTGCTTGCGCACCGTCAGTGGCTTCTGTTCGCCGGTCTCCTCGTCGGTGACGGTGGAGAGTTGCCCGCCGTGGATGACGGGCTCCTCGTAGCCGATGGCTGCACGGCGGTATGCTTCATCGAGTAGGGCGTCGAGCGCGACCTCAATGGCCTTCTCCCAGCGGGCGCGGAACTCGGGGTCATTGGCCTTGTGATAGAAGGCGGTCGCCCTGCTGACGCCCGCCGCTGCGGCCGCCTGCTTCGGCGAGCAGGTGTCCTCCAGAACCTGGAAGAACACCTCGCGCCGCTCTGGCGTGAAGGTGTTGGGATACATGCGTGCGCTCCTCAAAACTGGTGTACGACGTGATCCTGTCGTGTTTACCGCGCGCGAGGAGCCAGCGTTATTCCATGTGGATCAAAGACTTGGGATGAGGTGGCGTGCTGCCTGTTGATTGGAGGGCGCAGTGACCGAGGATTCGGCCTCGCGCGCGAGGGCCAGGATGGACGAGGTTTGGCGCCGACATCGCAGTGGCCCAGCAATGATGACCACGCTCGACCACCCGCTATCGGTGCAGGGCTGATCTCGATTTTTCGATAGTCAGTCCGATTGTCACGGTCGTCGTCTATAGACTGACGACCGCCGTGACAATCAAATCCTCCAGTGATTTTCGCAATGACAATCGGGTGGCCGAAATTGGCCTAAGTCCTTGATCTGGTTAGATTGTCGCGCTGACAATTGAAACTGACTTTCGGTGACTTTCTGATTGTCAGGGGCGGTGACAATCGAAGTTCGAAAATCGCGCCCCTTGACAATCGAAATTCGGCTGTCACCCCTCCGTCCTGACCAAGATTCCAAGCTTCGGATTGCGCGTGTCCATGGGTTCAAGCCATACTAGGATCCCATCAACCGACACCCTGGCGTTGCCGCGTCCGTCGGGGATTGCGCTCTTGATCTTCCGCCGTGCCGTCGCATCGGCCCCACCGTCACGCTTGCAGACGATCTCTGCAAGCTCCTTCAACGCAATGCTGCCACCGCGCTCTTGTGCAGCCTGGCGTGCCAGCTCCAAGATCGGGTCCATCACTCCATCAAAGTCACCCGGCGCGTCAATCATTACGGTGGGACGCAGCACCAGAGAGTCGGCCATCTTTTCCATGTTGAAGCGTAGCGGGGGATCGCGCTCGGTGTCCTTCTGCTTCTTCACGGTGACGACCAGTGAGCGCCCATCGGTTGCCCGCTCCACTTCGACCGTGGTGTCCATCGCACCCAGCAGCGCAGTGCTGCCGCGCATCCCCTTGCTCAGGTCCTTGCCTGAGTGGTGAACAACGACCACGGCGGCGCCTGTCGCATCACGCAACCGCTTCATGCTCGCGATGTACCGCCCCATGTCCTTCGCCGAGTTCTCGTCAGCACCTGCGGCCGTCTGGTTCAGGGTGTCGATGACGATCAGGCGAAGCGGCCCCAATTCGTCGGTCACGGCTTGGACGAAGTTGCGCACGCCGCCATCCTTCTCCGCCGCGAGGTTCAGGTCGTCGCGCATCAGGTGGAACGCGAACTCACGCCCCTGCGCGCAGTGTTCGACCTTCCAGGCACGGACGCGCTTGCCAAGACCTGGTGCACCTTCGGCCGCGATGTAAAGAACGGCTCCACGCTCCACAGGGCGGCCGTGCCAGTCCAGGCCACTGGCGACGGCCATCGACATATCCACCGCGAGGAACGACTTGCCGGACTCCGGCGCGCCGTAGATGGCCGCGAGGCTGCCCTCGACCAGAACGCCGGGCACAAGCCACCGAGGCGGCGGCAAGGCTTCCAGTTCGTCAATACTCAGGAAACGCCACCGCTGCGTCGGCTGGGCAGGTTCTTCCACCTCGTCCCACACCTCGAAGTCGTCTTCGGGTTCAGGTGGCGCGATACCACCGCCAACGTCGTTCAGAAACATCTGCAGGGTGGCGGTCGTGATTTCCTCGCCCCGGTCGCTGTGGAGCGAGTCCCAGCGGCGGCCGACGACCCACTCCATGTCGTCGTAGGTGGGGTCGCCCATGCACCAGTCGATGAACTCCTGCCGCCCCTCGCCGTCGGTGGCGAAGTGGCAGGCCATCATCAAGTCCTTCCAGCGGTCGTGCTCGCCCTTGCCGAAGTCGCACGGGTCGAGCTGCTCCAGGGTCTTGGCGAGCTGGTCGGGCGTGAGCTCTCCTACACCTGCCGCACTTCCCTTGGGACGGTCGGGGCGACATGCCTGACCAGCCGCACGGGCAGGTCAGGCATGTCGTGCAGCGGCGGCGAGTCGGGAGCCCACCGGTACATGCCGCCTGTCGGGTGCACCGATCCGGCCGCGACCACCTGACGGCCTGCGGATTTGAGTTCGACGCCCTCGAATCCTTCCACGCTCTCCAACAGCACGACGCCCGCAGGCTTGCGGAAATAGTAGTGGTGGCCGGGGTGCTCCAGATTGCCGGTGAGCACATGCGGGGCGGAGCGCAGATCAAGGCCCGACGCCTGGGCGAGTTCGGCGAGGCTGTCGCGGTCGGCGGGGAAGTTGCGCGGATCGACGTCCACCACGACCACATCGGGTGGCAGGCGAACGCCGAGGTTCAGGCCATCGCGCTTCGCGCGAGCCAGGGTCTCGCCGTGGTCGTAGGCGCGATCCTGCCAGCGGCGGTCGGCTGGCATCTTCTCGCGGCGGCGCAAGGGGATCAGTTCCAGACGCACACGGCGGTAGTCATCGGCGGATTCGAACGATGGCGTATTGCGGAGGGTCGCGGCGGCAAGATTGACCTGCTGTTCATACTTGCGCCCACTCTCCAGGGGCAACTCCTTGCGCCCACGGTCTTGTCCGCCGTGGGCGTTTTCTTTTGCGGACATGGTTCAGCCCTCCGCGTTAGCGGTGCGGGTGGCAAGCATCGCGGCGCCAGCCTTGCGGACGCCTTCGCCCATCGGCTGGCCCTTGGCGTACTCGCGCAGGTCGCCCATGCGGTAGCGGATCAGCTTCGGGCCGATGCGGGTGAACTTCGGGCCGCCGCCCTGGCAGCGATACCAAGCAAGCGTGCCGTACTTCAGACGGAGGAACGCTGCGGCCTCTTGGGCGGTGGCAAGCGCATCATCGGGAAGGGCGTGCAACTCGGCGAGCTGCTCGGGGGAGAGTTGGGGGGATTCGTAGGCTGGCATCTCTGCGCTCCAGGTCAGTCGTTCCCGCCGCAGCGAATGCCGCGAGGGGACTGCCTGCTGTGCGTCGCAGAGATGGACCCGTTATCCCGTCAGTCAGTCGGGGCGGGCCTCGGCTGTTTGGGCCGCCGAAAGCCGAGCGTCGGTGGCTGGTGGCGCCGACAGATCAAATATTGCCTGAGATTACCGCGCGCAGATACCAACGAATCTGCGTTCGTTTAGGTGAGTCCCGGAGGTCGTTCTCGGCCCTGGTGCTCAGCATCAGGGCCGACGTACCCTAACGCGGCACGGGCCGCCTGGTGAGATCGTGCGGCCTATCTCGGGTCAGAGTGGGATACTCAGCCAGCCGTCAAACTTGGACTACGTGGGCTGACCTAGGCTGAATGCTAGCTGCCGGCATATGGGCTTCTAGTTCGTTCTTAACAACTCGAGCAAGAACCATTTGTCCAGCCATAACCTCTTTGATGCGTTCTTCAATCGCAGTTCTGACGCCAGCTGTACTGATTTTCGGTAGCACAATTTTCCCAATATCTTCAGTCGCAACAGATGACAGTCCATCTGATCCGGTAGCACGAGCACGCATTTGAACTCTGAAAGCCTCGGAAGATAGGCCAAAAATCAAGTCAGGCAGCAACGCTTCTTGTCCAGGGATAACCTCGAAATGCGTGCACCCTGTTGTAACAAGCAACTTGCCGTCTTTCGCCTCATCCCCAGCCATCATCCATTTTCCGGCGCTTGACCAGATGTTTGCAATGAAAACATCACCTGGAGCTGCTGCCAATTTGGCACGATCGGGCAATGCCCAGCCATAGTAGTTCTCCGATATATAGGCCCCGAAGTTTTCGTAAATCTTCTCAATCTCTACATACCTATATACGGTGCTGGAGGATCGTTTCGGACGCCGATTCACTGGTCGTAAGACATTTTCTATCTTGAAGTGCGCTCCGCCAAGAATGGCATCGCACACAGCTACGTGCTTAGGACTCCAGAACTTTGGGTCAAGGCAGAGATCTTCTCGCGCTAGAACCTCTGACGCTTGCACTGTCCAGCCACCAGAGGAGTTAGCCTCGGGAACCCCAGCGGCCAGCCATGGGAACGCATCAACAACTGTTGAGGAATACAAATCGTTTAGAACCCGATTGAAGTCAGCATCCAGAACGGGCTGATTGGATTCGTCCAATATGACTGACCCATCATTTGGATCGCGCTTATATATGCGACCAGATCGCTTGCTTTGTAGATCCCAGCCGACTTTCTCAACCAAGTTAAAGTGAATTGGAAAATCAGCACTAGCCTTGGCATCGGTCAACGGGGTTTCTCGTTTCTCCAAAACGACAACTGATGCAGAAACGTCGGCACCAGATTTTTTGAACGTAAATCGAGGAAACCCTATCACTGCTGCAATGCGAGCGTGGCGCAGGAGCCATTTCCGAAACTCTGTATAGCGCGGGCTTCGATTTCCTAGATAGCCATTGGGCAAAATGATGCCAACACGGCCTCCTGGGGCAATCGACTTCAGACAAACTTCGACGAACAGAACACCGGTTTCTTGGGAGGCGAGAGGAATGCGTTTTCCACCACTATCCTCCGTGCCCATCTCGTACAGTGCTAGAACGTCCTTTCTTTTCTCAACAATTCGGGTTCCAAAGGGAGGGTTGCAAAGTGCAACCGTGTAGTTACCTTCGTGCTTTCTCACCTCTTTCAGACTATCACCGGTCGTGATATTGGATCGGCCATCTCCGTTGAGAATCATGTTAAAGACAGAGAGGTTGACTGCCATATCTGCAATGTCAACACCATACAGTTGGGCCGACACATCTGCCTTATGTCGTTCTGCTGCAATTCTCTTTGCACCCACCAGGAAGTCAGAAGTACCACAAGCAGGGTCTTTAATCAGATCTCCAAATTTTGGATTGACTATACGCACAACCAAGTCGATCACTTCGTATGGAGTGAAATATTGACCTAGATCGACCTTGTAGAGGAATCGGCCAAAGTACATGAAAAAATCTTGCAGTACTTGGGGAGACGAACCGAGGATATTGATTGGGCACAGGATTTTGGCTACATCCTTCAATGTTGAGCCTGTGCTTGCAATTTTTTTCGATGGCTTTTTGGGCAGCAGAGGACCATAAATCGCCAGAGATTGGGAGAGCCCGGACTCAAAAATACCTACCACGTCTGTGTCCGAGTGCTTTTGCATGCTGAAGTCTTGCAGAAGCATTCGCCCATTTGCTGCCTTGCTGCTTTGCTCGTCAAAAATCTTGACGAGCAGTACTTGAAAAAGAATCTGGTAACGATCATCTTTGGTATGCCCCGCTTGATGCAGAACGTCATCAAGTTTGGCAAACCTCGTGACTAGATCGAAAGCAGGCTTCAGATCGTTGTAGTGAATATCTTTCGCACCAAACGCCGAACCGAAGGCCGGCAGCATGGCAATGGAAACTTCTTTGATTTCTTGATGGGTCCCTTTGTCTTCTTTGAAAAAAACAGATTGCTCGACGTCATCCCAATACATGCCGAGAGCATCTTTGGAGACAGCAAGTTCTAGGGCTGGCTTGAGCTGATTGGTTTTGGCGGACTCGGCGTCAGCAGAGTCGCGTTTGATTTCGGCCACCACTTTCATATATTCCCGGCGCTTTCCTTCTGGCTGCAGTTTCACGGCAGCCACAGGCCTGTCGTAGACCACGACATCAGCGCGCAAAGAGTTCTTTCCTTTGTGCCCGAACCTGAGAACCACCGTCTCGGATTCAATCCGCTCTTTCGGGTATCCCTTTGACAATAAAAAGTTGATGCAATCAATGCGCCGCTTTTCTTCCGTGAACGTCAAACCGTCCTTGGCTTTCAGCTTGGCCTTGAGAGCACCCCGAATCGGGCAAAAGAGTTGAGGATTGGTGGTCATTATTTTACCTTACACTGTGGTGTAATGGAATTCTCGCACACCTCCGCAGGGACAGCAAGAGAAACCCTACACCGTAGTGTAGGGCTGTACTTTCCTGGATTTGAGTGTTGGTGACGGGGAAGTAAAAAGGCCACCCGGTGAGGGGTGGCCTTTTTACTTCAAGTGGTGCCGGCAAGAGGAGTCGAACCCCCGACCTTCGCATTACGAATGCGCTGCTCTACCAACTGAGCTATGCCGGCTGAAACCGAAACTTGTTTAAATCGTGTCTGAACTACCGAGGCGGTAACCTGGCGGCAGTCCTAAGTCTTTGCCGTATATAGCTTTTTCCTCATAAGTCAAAGCAGCCGCGTCGCGATTACGAATGAGCTGCTCTACCGACTGAGCTACATCGGCTAACCTAAGACGATAAGTATATCCTGTTTTTTTCGGGTTTGTAAATTCTGCGCACGCATTTGGGCTGCGGCGTGCTATGTTGGGCGTTTTCAGCCTGTGAAGGGGACGACGATGCTGGGGATCAAGATCAGTTTGGTGGTAGCGGCTTTCTTGCCTTGGTTGGCGGCGATTTGTGCCAAAGCCGGTGGGGCGGGCTTTACGAATCATGAGCCTCGTCCGTGGCTGGCCAGCCTGTCGGGCTGGCGTGGTCGGGCCAATGCGGCGCAGGCCAATGCATTTGAGGCTTTACCGTTCTTTTACGCGGCTGTCTTGTTGGCCTTGTGGTCGGGGGCGGACGCCTTGCGCGTGCAAAACCTGATGATTTCCTGGATTGTGCTGCGCGTGCTGTATTTGCTGATGTACATAATGGACAAGGCCACCTTGCGTTCGCTGGTGTGGTTCCTGGCCTTGGCCGTCAATATCTGGATTGTGTTCCTGCCCGTGCTGCGGACTTGATGAAATGAAGAAGGGCCTGTTCTGTGCTTTTGATCAAGCATGGAACAGGCCCTGGGATTGTTTGCTTGGACTATTGGCAGGCCAGCCGCAAAGCTGGCCTGTTTTTATTTGCCGTTGCTTTCTTGCTCTTCCGCTTCCACGCGGGCGCTGACGGCTGAAGGGAACAGGTCCCAGCAGGCAATGAACATGGCGGCGATCAGCGGGCCAATCACAAAGCCGTTCAGGCCGAAAATCGACAAGCCGCCCAGGGTGGAGATCAGGATCACGTAGTCCGGGATCTTGGTGTCTTTACCCACCAGCAGGGGGCGCAGCAGGTTGTCTACCAGGCCGATTACCAAAATACCAAAGGCGGTCAGGATGATGCCGGGAACGTAGTGGCCCGAGACAAAGAAGTAGATGGCAACCGGAGCCCAGATCAGCGAGGCGCCCACGGCAGGCAGTAAGGACAGCACGGCCATCAGCACACCCCAGAACAGTGCGCCTTGAATGTCCAGGAACCAGAACATGACCCCGCCCAGCGCACCTTGGGTGGCTGCCACAGCGATATTGCCTTTGACGGTAGCGCGTACCACAGTGGTGAATTTGCGGAACAGATGAGTTTTCTGGCCCTCGCTCAGAGGGATCAACTGGCGGTAATGACGACCCAGCTCCACGCCATCGCGCAGCAGGAAGAACAGCATGTACAGCATGATGCCCAGGCTGACCAGGAACTGGAAGGTGTTCTGGCCAACGTTCAGGGCTTGTTTCGTCAGGAACTGGCCGCCTTGCACGGCAAACTCAGAGAACTTCTCTTGCAGGGATGCAAAGTCATGCAGACCAAAACGAGCGGCAAAATCCGTCACGCTAGGGGGCAGGGCATTCAGTATTTTTTGCAGGTAGGCGCCCGGATTGAGCTGACCGCTATTCATCAAATCGTACAAAGAGGCGATTTGTTGAACCAGGGAAATGGAAATCAGGATGACCGGAATAATGACGATCAAAATGATGACCAGCAAACTGATCAGGGCAGATAGAGACCGCCGGCCTTTGGTTTTAGCCAGCAGTTTGCGTTGTAAAGGGGTAAACAAGATAGCCAGAACGGCACCCCAGAATACGGCTCCATAAAAGGGAAGAAGTATCCAGACAAAGGCAGCGGATACAGCGGCCAGCAAAAGCAAAAAGGTATGGAATTGTAGATTTGGCCGGGTGGACATGGAGTTTTTCCATTAGCGTGAATTTGAGCCGATTGTAAGGGGGAATCCTTACTATGAGCGCTTGGTATCTGTTTATTGGGTTTCTGTGGGCTTTAAAACACGCTTGTTTTGCATATTCTTGTCATATGAGTTTTGCGCGGCAGGAGAGCCCCAAAAGCTGCTTTAAGTATGAAGGGTAAGCTGGGGGCGCCTGCTTGCGGGTAGCGGCGCCAGCCGGGTTGATGCATGGGCTTGGGGCTTATTGCTCCGGTTGGCGAGCCCGCTGCAAGTAATAGCTGCTGCGCCAGACATGCTGGCTGCTGCGTTCGAACCAGCGATGGGTGTCTGTGATGCGCAAGGTGCGTGAGACATCATCATGGCTTTGTGGCGCGGCTAGAAGCTGACTGCGAACGGCGCTTAACAAATCAGCCAGGGCCTGGGCTCTGGCTTGTACTTGCTCTAGCCAATCACCAGGAGCTTGTCCGTGCAGGCCCTGCTGCGCCAGGGTATTTAGCGCTGTGGCCAGGGTTTGGGCTTGCTGGTAACGATTGTCCTGCAGGTCCGTGCTGGGCGGATGTTGCAGCCGGCTGCGCAGGCGCTGCATATGGTCAATGGTGTGCAAGAGCGCGCTGATACGGGCGGCAACGGCGGGATCATCGGCAGCGCTGGGGATGCGCAATACAAATTCGTAGGCTTGATCCAGGACTGTCTCGATTTGCTGCAGGTCGGCAGTGGCGGTGCTGGGGCGGCTCATGTTCAGACTGTGCTGATACAGGTTCAGCAGGCGCTGGGCCAACTCTTCCAGGGTGCGTTGTGTGGTTTCCAGGGCCAGGGCCGGTACTTGCAGCAAGCTGTCGTCCAGATGGTGCTGGGGGCGGGCAGCCCGATCGGGTACCAGGCCTTGTACCCAGCGAGCAAACTGCTGGGTAAAGGGCAGGCACAAGGCGGCCCCCAGGCCAATGAACAGGCTATGGAAGGCCGCCAGTCCCAATGCACCGGGAGGAACGTTGATGTAGGAGCCTGTGGCGTACATGGCTTTCAGGAACAAGGGCAGGATCAGCAGCCCCAATAGACCGGCAATAACGTTGAACAGAATGTAGGCGATGGCCGTGCGTTTGGCGTAAATGGTGCCACCGATCGCAACCAGTACGCCGGTCAGGGTGGTGCCTATGGAGGCACCCACGACAATGGCGGCGGCCTGGTCAAAGCTGACGGCACCGGCATCCAATGCGGTCAAGGTCATGGCGATTGCGGCGGTCGAGGATTGCAGCACGGCGGTTAGAGCCAGGCCAGTCAGCATGATCAACAGGTGTGCGCCATAGCCTCCTGTCGGCATATGGGCCAGGCTGAAGCTGGCTGCCAGCCCTTGCATGCCGTCTTGCAGCATGCCCAATCCTAGAAATAGAGTGCCAAAGCCCGCCAGTGCCCGACCCAGCTCCTTATAGCGACCGGGGGCCAGTAGTTTGAGCAGGGCACCCAAGCCGATCAACGGCAGGGTGTAAAAGCCCAGATTCACTTTCAGGCCCAGACCGGAGATGATCCAGCCGGTGGCGGTATTGCCCAGACTGGCACCGATGACTACGCCTATGGCTTGTGTAAAGGAGATCAGGCCCGCACTGACAAAACCAATCAGTGTGACGGTGGTGGCGGTAGAGGATTGGGCCAGTGCGGTAATCAGGGCACCGGAAGCAAAGGCCTTGATGGGCCTGCCGGTAAACGCCAGCAGGATCTGCTTGAGAGAGCCACCCGCAAAAGCCACCAGTCCTTCGGACAGCAGCATCATGCCAATCAGGAAAAGGCCAAGCCCCCCTAAAAAGGGGAAAAGAGTATCAAGCATAAAAGAGTGCAAGCAGCGAAATAATCGGCAGGTTCCGGCGCGACAGACCGGGATAGGAATCAGGATGCTGCATTATCGCCAGTTACGCAGCCTATGGAGTGAAATACTTCAGTGTTGCAAACTGGACGTTTCTGGAAGCGTATGTTGCAAACACAGCGGTCATTCTCTTTTTTGTGTATAAGAGCGCTTGGGCTTCTATTGCAAAAGAGAGGGCAATGTGGATTTTCGTAAAAGTGTGAAGCTGGCTGCAGGGGCCATGCTGCTGGGTAGTTTGATGGCTGGCCAGGCACAGGCGGTGCAGATGTGGCATTCCGATACGGTCTTTGCGAATCAGGGAATGTGCGCTGCGAACTTTACTTTTGATTCCCAAATGGAGCCGGTGCAGCAGCTGAGGGTTCATATTCAGGTGCTAAGCAAGAAGAACAATAAGCTGGTGGCCGAGGATGTGATCGAGGTGGACGATTTTGGAAGTTCCAGTGCCGATCGCTATGCCACTGGTTATTGGTATAACGAAATCGCTTGCGATCAGAATTTGCGGGTGGTGGTGACGGGAGCGACTGCAGTGATGAATGGCGAGCGTGTTGATTTGTTGGCCAAGGATCTGCTGGAGGTGGAGAACTTCGTGCCGTATGAGATCAGCATCACACCCGCAGGAGCCAAGTAAGCGATTCTGGATAGTGATCTTGCAGACAAGGCCTCTTGAGCAATCAAGAGGCTTTTTTCATGAGGCCAGACGTAGAAAAGCCCAGCTACTTACGTAGCTGGGCTTTTGTATTTTTGGCTCCCCGACCAGGGCTCGAACCTGGGACCTGCGGATTAACAGTCCGTCGCTCTACCGACTGAGCTATCGGGGACCAGCAAAGAAAATAATTATAGGGTAAAGCTATCGAGATTGTAAAGAGGTATTTTATGGGAAATGTATTTTCATATACGCAAAACTGGATGTGGCCTTGGCAATAGGCGTAAATCCTGATTTTTCCGTTGGGAACATACCGTCTGGTCAATAAGGCTTATAAGCCCGCTTTGTAGCAAATGGTTGCAAGCCTTTTGTTTATTGGCTTTGCGCCTGTTTAGCCCATTTTTTGCTGAATTCTCTGTAGGTGAAAAACTAGGGAAAATGCGTATGAAACCCAGTAACCACGCTGGATTCAGTTTATTGACATCAATATTGTTTATGTCTGAAATATAAATACTTGCAGTATATGTGTCTCAACTATCAAGCCCCTTTCATCCCTGCTTCAGGGCTGATCTGTTGAGCAGTTTTGCTTCAAGAAATAGGAGGTGGTGCAGGGGTTTGGCGTCGAAAAATCAGCTTTTCAGGCGGCAGTGCCCAGCACTTGATCAAGAGTCGGACAACGATAAGAAATCCGGCATTCAGACGTTTACAGAGAACAGAGAACATGAAAAAAACTATCTTGGCAGCCTTGTTGATGCCTGTATTGGCGGTTCCCGCCTACGCCGCATCGAACGTGACCTTGTACGGCGTGGTGGATACAGGCCTGGGCTACGAGCAGTGGAAGGGGAGCGACCTGAAAGGCGGCGCAGAAAAACAAAGCCGTTTTGGTCTGTACGATCAGGGTTGGATGGGTAACCGCTGGGGCCTGATGGGCAGCGAAGATCTGGGTGGCGGTCTGAAAGCCAACTTCATGCTGGAAAGTGGCTTTGATCTGAGCGATGGCAATATGCGCCAGAACCGCTTGTTTGGTCGTCAAGCCACCTTGGGCCTGAGCGGCGAATCCTGGGGCCGTGTGGATCTGGGCCGTCAAACTACCGTGACTTCCCTGTACGTTGCCGGTGTAGCCAGTCCCTTTGGTGGCAACGGCTACCAGTACGGCGTGGGTGCTGCATTTGATGCGGCCAACACGGTTCGTTACGACAATATGGTCGCCTACCAGAGCCCCGAGTTCTCCGGCTTCCAGTTCGGTGCTGGCTACTCTTTCAACACCAACGGCGCACAAAAGTGGGATCGTAGCGGTTTGACTGGCAATGCCATCAACAGCGACGACGCTAACGTGAAAGCCTTTAGCGTGGCCATGCGTTACACCAATGGTCCTTTGAAAGCGGCCTTGAGCTTTGACCAGGCCCGTTATGGTTCGGCTCGTGAGCAAGGCGGTAATCTGGTCGCGGCTCAAAGCGGTAATGTCAGCTCCTGGAACCTGGCTGCCAGCTACAAATTCAGCTTTGCCACGCTGCATGCTGCCTTTGGCCAAAGCCGCAATGGTTACATCGGTGGCTCGCTGCAAACCGAACAGTTTGGTCCTGGCCTGCATAAAGACCTGAAGGTCAACTCCTACGCGTTGGGCGTGACAGTTCCTACAGGCAAGGCCGGCTCGGTTCTGGCTTCCTGGACCATGGCTGATCCACGCTCGACTCCACGCAGTACCGATGATGCCAAGACCCAGCACGTATTTAGCGCTGGCTACCTGCACAACCTGTCCAAGCGCACCAATCTGTACGCGATTGGCTCTTACGCTCGCAACATCGGCTACTACAGCGATCTGAAGAGCACGGTTGCCACGGTCGGTATTACGCACCGTTTCTGATCTTTCTGACTGATTCTGCCAGTTCCGGGTCGACGTAGTGCGTTAGCAGCGGCGGCATCGTCCCGGGCAGGGGCTAGGTCAGGGGAAAAGAGCCACAGCGGGGCTGCATCAACATGCAGTCCCGCTGTCTTTTTTGGGCTGAGGGATTTTGTTTGTCCAAATGTTAATGGCGCCGTTGCTTCGTGATGGGATAGACGCGTTTTGCAGGGACAAAAAAAATCAGCCCAAAGCAAATGCTATGGGCTGATTTCAATGGTTTTCTTGGCTCCCCGACCAGGGCTCGAACCTGGGACCTGCGGATTAACAGTCCGTCGCTCTACCGACTGAGCTATCGGGGACCAGAGAAAAAGAATATAGCATGTATTTTGCGAAGTGTGCAAGTTTTCATAGAGGGACAGCACAAAAGTTTTGGCATGTTGGCGCTGCTTTCAGGGGTGGGCAGGCTAAGTCTTTGTCTTTATTGAGGTAGTCGGCTCGCTGTCGTTTTATTCGCGATATTTCGGTTTTGGAGGCTTGCACGCTCTAGTGTGCCATTGGCTGCAATATTGGCAGGGTCAACGTGGCCGCTGCCAGAAGCAAAGAGTAGAATCGACGGCTTGTTGACTCTTTTTTTCGCTGGGGCCAGCAGCTCTTGTGCTGACAGTGTCGCCCTGCAAAGTGATGAATTCCCATGCAAGCTAGTCAAAGCCCCAGTGCGCAGCGCAGTTCCTTTTTAATTGGACTGGCCCTGTCGGGGGGCGGCTCTATTCTTTTCTCCGCCAAAGCGGTGGTTGCCAAGCTGACCTACCAATACGATGTCAACGCCTTGACTGTGATTGGCTTTCGAATGCTTTTGTCGCTGCCTTTCTTTCTGGCTATTGCCCTCTGGCAGGTGAAGAAAGTACGGCAGGGCAAGCTGGCCGCACTGACTGGCCGCCAGAAGCTGGAGCTGGTGGTGCTGGGCTTTCTGGGCTATTACCTGGCCAGTTTGCTGGACTTTATCGGCCTTGAATATATTTCGGCAGGACTGGAGCGGCTGATTCTGTTTTTGTCGCCCACCTTTGTGCTGATGTTCTCCGCCATCTTTCTGAAACGACGGATTCTGCCTAAACAATGGCTGGCTCTGGCGCTGGCCTATCTAGGGGTAGGCTTGGTCTTTGTGCAGGACTTGAGCCTGACCGGCGATGATGTGCTGCTGGGCGCGCTCTGCGTGTTGGGTTCGGCCATTTCCTATGCCATTTACCTGATTGGCTCGGGCGAGCTGCTCAAGGCCATTGGTTCTACACGGCTGGTGGCTTATGCCATGTCTTTCTCGGCGGTCTACACCCTGATTCACTTTTTCGCTGTGCTGGGGTGGCAGGGGCTGGTGCAGCCTGCACCGGTCTATGGCTTGTCCATGATTCACGCCGTTTGCAATACGGTTCTGCCGACCTTTATGACTATGTGGGCGGTGGAGCGGATAGGCGCGCCCATGAGTGCTCAAATGGGGCTGATTGGCCCAGTCTCGGTTCTATTTCTGGCGAACTGGTTCCTGGGGGAACCGATTACGCTCATGCAATTGCTGGGTACGGCCTTTGTACTTAGCGGCGCGATGGTCTTGAGCCGCCGCTAAGTCCCGGCACAGGCTGGCTTACTTGCCGTTGTTGGCCAGCCGTTTTTCGATTTCGTCGCGGTGCACGTCGTAGGTAGTGAAGCCGGCCAGGTTCTCTGGCATATTCAGCTTGTCCCTGTGTATCAGCGTCTGGCGAATATCATCCAGACCGCTACGCCAGTGCTCGCGCATGGTCATGCGACCAAACTGATAGTCCTTGTAGTGTTGCTCGTAGGGCTGGTTGCGATAAATCAGGTGCACCACGTTGTAGCGCTTGTTACTGGCCAGTTCTTCGGCCAGACGGCAAGGCAGCAGGTCTTTGCGTTGATCTTCGGGGATCAGCGCTAGCAGCTCTGACAGGATATGGCGCATGTACTGCGAATGGCGCATGTCCTCGGTCACCATACGGGTACGACTGGAGTAGCGGATCTCGTTCAAGCGGTCGCTGACTTCGCCCATATTGTTGGGCACCGGACCACGCGCACTCCACAAGTCCACTTGAAAGACCAGAGTGTCCCGGCGGGGCGACTGGTCCAGTACATAAGACAGTGGTGTATTGGAAACCAGACCACCGTCCCAGTAATACTGACCATCAATTTCCACGGGGGCGAAAGCCGGGGGCAGGGCACCCGAGGCCATGAAGTGCTCGGCTCGCAAGGTGGTGCGATGATTGTCAAAATAAACAAAGTTGCCCGTGCCCACGTTGACCGCACCTACCGAAATGCGCTGACGCTTGTCATTGATACGATCAAAGTCACATAAACGCTCCAGCGTGTCTTTCAGGGCGCTGGTGTCGTAATAGCTGGCTCCTTCGGGCACGCCCGGTGTGGCTTGCATCGGAGGGGGGAAGCGGGGGCGGAAAAAGCCGCGCTGTCCCAAGACCAGGGCGTTGCTGGCATTGAAGGCGCTGATGGCCTCGCGCATCACATCGTTGATACCAAAGAGCGCACGTTCCAGGCAGGCCGGGCTGGACCAGCCATAGTAGGGCTCGCAAATGGTATTCCAGAATTCCCGCAGGCGTTCTACCTGCCGCTCGGGGGGATTACCCGCAATAATCGCGGTGTTCAAGGCCCCGATCGAGATGCCGGATAAACAGTCTGGCTCGATTCCTGCTTCCAGCAAGCCTTCATACACACCGGCTTGATAGGCCCCCAAAGCACCGCCACCTTGCAACACCAGGGCTACCGTTTCGTAGGGGGGCAAATAAGAGGGGCGGGCAAAAGCGGGGACATCTTGCGCTTGTGGCGTAGGAACAGTGTTCATGGCATCACTCGGTTCAAGAGGTGGGCAGGAGAGCGGGACTTATGGTCCCTTCTATTTGTGCTGCACTGCAGCAAGAATAACATTGCTGCGGGTGTCAACCATCATCAGAATGCAAACTTGCGTCAATTTTCAGGCCTGGGTGAACCGGACTCCGGGCTGTGTAAATGCTCCGCAAAGGCGCTTAACACCTGGCTGCGGTAGCGTTCCTTGTGCAGGACCAGGGATAGACGACGTTTTAAATCCAAAAAGGGAGTATCCAGGATACGTAGTCGCTGATTGGCAACAGCATCCAGGGTGGCCGCCTGTGGCAGACAGGCCAGACCCAGCCCGGCGATGACGGCCTGTTTGATGGCTTCCACCTGGCCCAGCTCCATCAGCACATGTCCACCGGGCAGCACATTCAAGGCTTGTTCGGTCAGCGCTCGGGAGGCCGAACCACGTTCGCGCATGATCCAGCTCATGCCCGCAAAGTCCTGTTTTTCCAAAATGGCCTTGGTGGCGAGCGGGTGATCGGGGGCGGCGCAGACGACCAGCGCATCTTCGCGCCAGATCCAGGTTTCCAACTGAGGGTGATTGACCGGACCTTCCACGCAGGCAATGTCGCAGCTGTGTTCCAGCAACTGATTGATGATGTTGGCTGTGTTGTCCACCGACACGTGCAGGGACACGCGCGGGTGCTGGCGCACAAACTGCCCCACCAGATCCCCGATCAGATAGTTGCCGACGGTATTGCTGGCTCCGATGCGGATTTCACCACGCAACTCGCTTTCTTCCTGCTGGCTTTGCATCTCCCGCAGGCGCTCCAGAATTTCGCGAGCGTGCGGCAGCAATTGCTTGCCGCGGCTGGTCAGCTGCATGCGCCCCGGCGTGCGCTCAAACAGGGGGCAATCCAGCTGCTTTTCCAATTCGGCCAAAGCCATGCTGGCGGCGGGTTGGGACAAGTGAATCTGGGCTGCGCAAGCGCGCACGGTGCCCAAGGTGGCAATGCCTACAAACACTTCCAGTTGTCTGATGCTGATCGCATTCATGATAAATAAAATTGATACTTACGATAAGTAATAATGAATTTTTTAATACTCCGGGTCAACCTAAAATTACTTTTACTTATTACATATCTGGAATGACGAGATGAGCAGTGTGACCGATTTACCAGCAGGAAGCACGACCCTGAAGGCACAGGGCAAATCGGGTTTCTCTCTGAAGCCGTCGCGTTGGTGGGGCTTTTTACTGGCGGTGGCCGTAGGTGTGGCCGCTATGGGCCTGGGCAAAGTGTGGCCTTTGATTGGCGGTCCGGTTTTTGCGATTGTCTTGGGCATGGTACTGCGTAACAGCATGGGCGTGGCTACGGTGTTTCAGCCCGGTTTGCGCTTTTCGTCCAAGGTGTTGTTGCAGTGGTCAATTATTGGTCTGGGCTTTGGTTTGAGCCTGCCACAAGTAATGCGTACCGGCATGGATTCGCTGGCGGTGACCCTGGTGACCTTGACGGTGGCGTTTGTGACGGCGCTGGTGCTGGGCCGAGCCTTGGGGATTCCTTCCAAGCTGCGTACCTTGATTGGAGTGGGGACAGCGATTTGTGGTGGCTCGGCCATTGCAGCGGTCACGCCTATTCTGAAGCCTGAGGAACATGAGACTGCACTGGCGATTTCCACCATCTTTATCTTCAATATCGTGGCCGTGCTGATTTTCCCCTTGGCCGGTCACATGATGAATATGTCGGACGCAGGTTTTGGGGTGTGGGCGGGAACCGCCATCAACGATACGTCTTCGGTAGTGGCAGCCGGCTATAGCTATAGCCGTCAGGCTGGTGACCACGCCACTATCGTCAAGCTGACTCGGGCAACCTTGATTATCCCCATTTGCCTGATTCTGGCGGGTCTGGAAGTGTGGCGTTCGCGTCAGGCTGGCCGGGACTTTGACTTGATGCGAGTGTTCCCCTGGTTCATCGTCTGGTTCATGGTGGCCTCGGCTCTGCGCTCGCTGGGTTGGGTGCCGGTGGAGTGGCTGGAACCCCTGCGTTTTCTGGCTGAGTTCCTGATGGTGTTGGCCCTGGCAGCTATTGGTTTGTGTTCGGACTTGCGTGTGATGGCCCGAGCCGGTGTGCGGCCTGCCTTGCTGGGGCTGGGAGTCTGGATCGCGGTGGCGGTCAGCAGTTTGCTGGTACAGCGCTGGATAGGTGTCTGGTAAGACAGGCATGTAAAAAGCCCCTGTCAGTGGAAGATAACTTTCACTGACAGGGGCTTTTTTGTCGCCGGGCCGTCCCAAGACAAAAAACTCCTCCTTTGGGGAGGCAGCAAGCCGAAGGCGTAGCGTGGGGGCTTTTTTTGTCGCCGGGCCGTCCCATGACAAAAACTCCCCCTCGGGGGGCAGCAAGCCGAAGGCGTAGCGTCGGGGCTTTTTTTGTATGTGGGCTACTGGTTTAGACGAACCAGGACGCTGGGCTGCGGTTCAGTGCCACGCCTACGATATAGGCAAAGATGGCAATCGCAATCAGCGCCGCCACGCCGCGGCTAAAGGCGGTTTTACCGCGCTTGATGGCATAGCTGCCCACCACAATGTAGACCACCAGCAACACAATCTTGGTCAGCAGCCAGGGCTGGTTGGCGGCTGCGCCCAACATGCCGGCCAGCGCCAGACCACAGACCAGCAAGACGGTATCGATGACATGCGGAGCAATGCGCACAAAGCGATTCTGCAAACAGGATGATCCGCTGACTGACCAGAAGGCCCGAATAATGAAAAACAAAATGCTCAGCCCGGCGGCTGTCATGTGCAAGTGTTTGATGGCCACGTAAGTCATGCCTGTTATTTCCTTCTGAAGTTCAGGGTGCAGAAAAGGGCAGTATACGCAGGCTGAGCCTTAAAAGTTTTTCTACGTCCGAGCCAGTGTCTGTTCGGACGCAAAAAACAGTTGTATTTAAAGTTGATTGACGGGCAGTTTCAGATAGACCTGACCATTGCTTTCAGGCTCGGGAAAGTGTCCGGCGCGGATATTGACTTGAATGGAGGGCAGGATCAGGCGTGGCATGCTCAGGGTTTTATCGCGTGCGTGGCGGCGCTCGCAAAACTGTTTCTGGCTGATGCCGTCGTGTACGTGGATGTTGCTGTCCTTCTGCTCCTGAACCGTGCAGTGGAACTGGGGCTCCCGTCCTTCAGGCGGATAGTCGTGGCACATGAACAAGACCGTATCTGCGGGCAGGGCCAGCAGGCGCTGGATGGATTCATAAAGCTGGCTGGCGCTGCCGCCCGGAAAGTCGCAACGGGCGGTACCGACATCGGGCAGGAACAAGGTGTCGCCCACAAATACGCCCAGACCTTGAACGTGATAGGCCATATCTGCCGGTGTATGACCGGGCACGTGCAGAGCCTGCACCTGAATGGCGCCGATCTGGAACGGTTCCTGATCCTTGAACAGCGTATCGAAGGGTGTGCCGTTGGCCTGAATTTCGGCCTCTATATTAAAGATGCGGCTGAACGTGGACTGCACTTGCTTGATGTGTTCGCCAATGGCTATTTTCCCGCCCACCTGTTCTTGCAGCCAGACCGCAGCGGACAGGTGGTCGGCATGGGCATGGGTTTCCAGAATCCATTGCACCTCCAGCTGATGCTGGCGCACAAAGTCCACGACCTTCTGGGCAGACACGGTGCTGCTGCGGCCGGAGGCGGCGTCGTAGTCCAGCACCGAGTCAATGATGGCGCATTCGCGTTGATCTTCGGCATAAACCACGTAGGTGAACGTGGACGTGTCCGTATGAAAGAAGCTGGCGACCTGGGCTTGGAGCATGGCAGACCTCTTGTTGCTTATAAAATATGAAAAGATATTATATAATAATATATATTGTATTTTTGTAGAACGTTATGAATCAAACCGAACTGGAAGCCCTGCGACAGGTAGCGGGCCGAGCCAGCAGCTTGCTGGGCAGCTTGGCCAACCCCGACCGCCTGATGATTCTGTGCACGTTGGTGCAGGGCGAATGCAATGTGGGGGAGCTGGCGCAGCGCAGTGGAATTTCACAACCTACTTTATCCCAGCAATTGACGGTTTTGCGGCGCGAAGAGCTGATTGCCAGCCGCAAAGAGGGCAAGTACGTCTATTACCGCCTGGAAAACCCGGCGGTGTTGGCTGTCATGCAAACTTTATATGGAATTTTTTGTGCCCCAGGAGGCATTGATGATCGCAATTGACTGGAGTTCCTTTACCCCGTGGAGCGCCTTGTTTGGCGGCGCCTTGATTGGTTTGGCGGCCGCTGTGCTGGTGCTGTTCAATGGTCGGGTGTTTGGCATATCCGGCCTGCTGTCGGGCACCTGGAGCGGGGAGGCGGGTGACAAGGGCTGGCGCTGGATGGCCTTGTTGGGCCTGGCGGCGGCACCCTGGCTGTACCGCCTGGCCGGGGAAACCGTACCTGTCGTGCAGCCGCAGCCCTGGATGTGGGTGGTGGTAGCCGGTTTGCTGGTGGGGTTCGGAACCCGTTTGGGTTCGGGGTGCACCAGTGGTCATGGTGTGTGTGGTCTGTCGCGTTTGTCGCCCCGTTCTTTGGTGGCAACGCTGACGTTTATGGCCAGCGGCTTTCTGACCGTGTTTGTCTTGCGTCATTTGGTCTAAGGAGCCCGCCATGCACTATTTCATCGCTTTAGTTTCCGGCCTGATTTTTGGCTTGGGTTTATTGATTTCCGGCTTGGCCAACCCCAGCAAGGTGCTGGCGTTTCTGGATCTGGCCGGAGCCTGGGACCCGTCTTTGGCCTTGGTAATGGCCGCGGCAATTGCGGTGGCGATTGTGCCGTTCAGTCTGGCACGCCGTCGTCCTTGTGCTTTTGTGACTGGCCAGCCCATGAATCTGCCCAAGCAGCGTCAAATAGACCGTCCTTTGGTGTTGGGTGCTTTGATTTTCGGCGCTGGTTGGGGTGTGGCAGGTTTCTGCCCTGGACCGGCCATTGTGCTGGCTGCGTCGGGCGCACCGTTGGCTATTTTGTTTCTGGTCGCGATGCTGATCGGAATGTGGGCGGCAGGGCGGGTGCGTGGCTAAGGACCACGTCACACCGCCTTAGCCCAAATGGGTTGTGGGAGCCGGGACTTGATCCGGCTCCATATTCACCAATCCCTGCAAAATGCCGCAATGCTCCAGGCCGCCGGCCTGTCCGCAGCGGTGACGCAGTTCAATCAGTTGTTTTTGCAGGTGTTCCAGCTCGGCAATGCGTACGGCCACATGCTCGATGTGTTCATCCAGCAAATCGTTGACCGGGGCGCAGTCTTGCGCTGGGCCGTCCATGAATGCCAGCAGGCCGCGAATTTCTTCGTGCGTCATATCCAGGCTGCGGCAGTTGCGAATAAAACGTAGCCGTTCCAGGTGGATACTGCGGTACAGGCGGTAGTTGCCCTCGCTGCGCTCCGGCTCGGGCAGCAGCCCAACTTTCTCGTAATAGCGGATGGTTTCCGTGTTGCAGTGGCTTTTTTCCGCCAACTCACCAATTTTCATTGCTTGGCCTCCAAAGGGCTTGACCTTGTAGTTACTTTAGGCTTTCTACTGGTCCCATGCAAGAAGCGAGGAACTGCTATGACATCAGCTAACAACACATCAAAGTTCGGCGTGGGGCAGTGCACAACATCAGCCTGCCAGACCGAGCACGTACATGACCATAGTCATGATCACGACCATGCGGCGGGCGATCACAGCCACGAGCATAGCCATGATCACGATCACAGCCATGCAGAACAAGCGTCGCACTCCCACGAGGGGGCGTGCTGCTCGGCACCCGCATTTGGCCCATCGGTGACCTTGGCGGCCAGTACCTCCACTCGTCTGGTTGTGCATATTGCTGATATGGACTGCCCGGCGGAAGAGAACATGATTCGCTCCGGCCTGAAAAAGCTGGATCAGGTGCAGAACCTGGGTTTTGACCTGATGCAGCGTGTTTTGACCGTGGACCACGTGGATGGTGCCCGTGACAAGGTGCTGGGCGCGTTGCGCGGCCTGGGCTTTGAACCCCGCATGGCTGATGAAGAGCCTGTGAAGCAGGTATCGCCCAAGCAAGGCCTGATTCGCATTGCTGGTGCCGTGGTGCTGGCTTTGGCCGCCGAGATCAGCCACTGGCTGGCGGCCCCCGAGTGGCTGGTGATTGTTCTGGCTCTGGCCGCGATTCTGTCTGGCGGCGTGCAGGTCTACAAGAAGGGCTGGATTGCGCTGCGTAATGGTCAGCTCAATATCAATGCCTTGATGAGTATTGCCGTTACCGGCGCGGTGCTACTGGCCCAATGGCCTGAAGCCGCCATGGTGATGTCCTTGTTCAGCCTGGCTGAGTGGATTGAGGCTCGTTCCCTGGACCGCGCCCGGAATGCGGTGGACAGCCTGCTCAAGCTGGTTCCGGATGAAGTGCTGGTCAGTGCCGATGGCAAGGATTGGCGGCGTGTACCGGCCAATCAGGTGCAGGCAGGCTGGCAAGTACGGGTGGCCCCCGGCGAGCGTTTTGGCCTGGATGGCAAAGTTCTGCAAGGGCTAAGCACGGTTAACCAGGCTCCTATCACGGGTGAAAGTGCCCCCGTGGACAAAGCGCCCGGTGACGAGGTTTTTGCAGGCACCATCAATGGCATGGGCGAACTGGTGTATCAGGTCCAGGCCGCGCATGATGAAACCTTGCTGGCCCGTATCACACGTTCGGTTCAGGAGGCCCAAGCCAACAAGGCTCCGATTCAGCGCTTTGTCGACCAGTTCTCCCGCATCTACACCCCGCTGGTTGTGGTGGCAGCGGCCTTGATGGCTGTGGCCTTGCCCTTGATCTGGGGTGTGAGCTGGTCGGAGTCCGTGTACCGTGCTCTGGTTCTGCTGGTGATTGCTTGCCCTTGCGCCCTGGTGATTTCCACGCCTGTGGCCGTAGTCAGTGCCCTGGCCAGTGCCGCACGTGCCGGTATTTTGATTAAAGGTGGCGTGTATCTGGAGCGGGCTCGTCAGTTGCGGTACTTGGCCGTGGACAAGACCGGCACCCTGACCTTGGGCGAGCCTTCCTTGAGCGAATATGGCAGCCTGCGTCCAAGCCTGTCGGATAGTGAAGTGCTGGACATGGCCGTTGCTCTGGCCGAGCGTTCGGATCATCCTGCCTCGCAAGCGATTGCCCGTGGCCGTGTGGCATCGGGTCTGGTGCGCCTGGATCAATTCGAAGCTTTGGCGGGTAATGGTGTGCAGGCACAAGGCACGACTGGCCAATTGCGTCTGGGCAAGCGTAGCTGGGTGCTGGGGCAGAACAAGGCTGAGTCCAGCCAGGCCGAGCAGCAAGCGGTAGAGAGCGGTGCCACCATGGTGTATCTGGGTGACGAGCACGGTCTGCTGGCCTGGTTCGCCATGATGGATACGCTGCGTCCCACCACCAGCCAGGCGATTCGCGATCTGCAAGCGCAGGGTGTTCAGGTGGAAGTGCTTTCGGGCGACCACGAGCAAGCCGTGCGTCATGTCGCCCAGCAAGCCGGAATCAAGGATTTCCGAGGTGGTTTGCTACCACAGGACAAGCTGGACCGTATCGAGGAAAAACTGGGTAACGGTTTGGTGGCGATGGTGGGTGATGGCATCAATGATGCACCCGCCCTGGCTCGTGCCGATGTGGGTATCGCGATGGGAGCTTTGGGTTCGGACATTGCGATCGAGACCGCTGACGTGGCCTTGATGGACGATGATCTGGGCAAGATTGCCTTGCTGATGCGTCAGTCCCGAGCCTTGCATGCCGTGTTGTGGCAGAACATCAGCCTGGCTTTGGGTATCAAGGCCGTGTTCCTGGTGATGGCCCTGACTGGCCAGGCTACCATGTGGATGGCCGTGTTTGCCGACGTGGGTGCAAGCTTGCTGGTGGTGCTGAACAGTTTGCGTTTGCTGCGCGCCCGCAACCCTTGAATTCCGTGTTCGTTGTCACTGAGCCCCACCTCTTTGAGGTGGGGCTTTTTTTATCGCTGGGCCGTCCCAAGGCTCGGCGCCCCCGGTAAAAAGCGCCCCCTCGGGGATGAGCCTGGACACACAGTAGTCCATTGCGGACTGCTGTGTGCCTGGCGAATCCGAGCGGCATGCAGGCCGCGAGGTGGAGCGCAAGCCGCAGGCGCAGCGTGGGGGCCTTTTTATGCCGCATCAAATAAGCCCATCACTAACGTGAAGTTTTTTTGACACGCAGTAGTATCATTAAGGCTTCATTTGGGTTGAGGCCCTGCTTGTTTCTCATCTGTGTCGAGCAGGCTGGGCATGACAAGGACGCGCGATGATTGCACTGCTGGAAGCGGGTCGAGCCGGACTCCTGGGGCGAAAACACTGGCTGAATAACCTGTTGGCTGGTTTGGTGGTGGGGGTGGTGGCCTTGCCGTTGGCCATGGCCTTCGCCATTGCCTCCGGGGTCAAGCCCGAGCAGGGTTTGTATACCGCCATTATTGCTGGTTTGGCGGTGTCTTTATTTGGCGGCAGCCGGGTGCAGATTGCCGGGCCGACGGGGGCCTTCATTGTCATCCTGTCCGGGGTGGTGGCCCAACATGGGGTGGCGGGCCTGCAAATTGCCACGCTGATGGCCGGGGTGATCTTGCTGCTGCTGGGCCTACTGCGCCTGGGAGCCGTGATCCGCTTTATTCCCGATCCGGTCATCGTGGGTTTTACCGCCGGTATCGGGGTGATCATCTGGGTGGGTCAATGGCGGGACTTTTTTGGCCTTCCCGCCGTCGAGGGCCAGCACTTTCACGAGAAACTCTGGTTCTTGCTGCAGAACCTGCCGTCCCTGGATTGGGCAACCACACTGCTGGGGATTTTGTCTCTGGCGATTCTGATTGTCGTGCCCAAGATCCCAAGTCTGGCGCGTTTGCCCGGACCGCTGGTGGCCCTGGTGGTCATTACGCTTATCCAGGCGATTTTCCGTTTTGAGTCGGTGGCCACTATCGGCTCCAGCTTCGGTGCCTTGCCCAGCGGCTTGCCGTCGTTTCAATGGCCGGAAATTACGCTGACTCGCGTGGTGGAGCTGATCGGGCCTGCGTTTGCAATTGCCATGCTGGGTGCGATCGAGTCCTTGCTGTCCGCTGTCGTGGCCGACTCCATGACAGGGACCCGTCACGACTCCAATCAGGAATTGGTGGGCCAAGGGATTGCCAACGTGCTCTCGCCCTTGTTTGGCGGGATTGCGGCTACCGGGGCCATTGCCCGTACCGCTACCAATATCCGTAATGGCGGTGACAGCCCCATTGCCGGCGTGGTGCATGTCATTTTCCTGGTACTGGTTCTGCTGTTGCTGGCCCCGCTGGCGGCTTATATCCCGCTGACGGTGTTGGCGGCCATTCTGTTCATGGTGGCCTGGAATATGAGTCAGGCCAAGCTGGTCCTTCGCCTGCAGCGCCGTATGCCTACCGCTGACTTGTTCATTCTGTGGGTGACTTTCGCCCTGACGGTATTTGCGGATCTGGTCGTGGCCGTCAATATTGGGGTGATTCTGGCCATGCTGTATGTGCTCAAACGCACCTCGGATGGGGTGCAAGTGCGGGCCTTGGAAGGCCGCCGTTTACAGCGGGCACTGGATTTGTCCTTCAGCCAGGAGTTGCGGCAGGATATTTCGGTGCTGACTCTGGAAGGACCGTACTTCTTTGCCAGTGTGGAAGCGGTAAATCGTTCCTTGCTGACGGTGCCGGAGCAGGTTCGGGCCGTGGTCTTGCGCCTGAATTACGTGCCTTTTGTGGATGCGACGGCCATGCAGGCTTTGGAGACTGCCTTGGCGGAGCTGGAACAGCGCAATGTCATGGTGGCGCTGTGCGAGGCGAACGAGAAAGTGGGTCGCAAGCTGATTCGCATGGGTCTGTTCAAGCAGATTCACGCGCATCGCGTTTTTGATAGCTTGCAGAATGCGTGGGAAAGCGTCAGCGAGACCCTGGACCATCAGGCCGTCAAGCAAAAAGAAACGGCCACGCCTGAAACGGGAATGGCATCGTAGGCCTTGATGCCTTGCTTGTCTGCCCTGAAAGAACTTGATAGTGAACAATCCCCTCGTCAAAAGCGAGGGGATTGTTGTTTGGTGCCGGGCTTGGCAAGGGTGAGCCCGGCTTTTGAGCTTAGTTTTTTATTTCATTAAGCACCGTACGAAAGCCCACATGCTGGGTAGACATGGTGGTTTCCTGGGGTTGCCGTGAAGCTGGGCGATAGCGTACGCAGAAGTTCGCCGCACACAGAAACGAGCCGCCCTTGATGACGCCTGTTGCCGGATTTCCTTTGGCATCCTTTATTGCCGCGAGAAGGGGTTTGGGCACCAGGGGGCGATGCTGGGGCTGCCATGCACTGCGTGTCCATTCCCAGACATTGCCGACCGAATCCCACAGGCCATAGTTATTGGCCGGGAAGCAACCTACGGGGGCGGTGCCTTCGTAGCCATCGCGCAGCAGGTTCTGGGCGGGGAAATTACCTTGCCAGGTGTTGGCCATCAAGCGGCCGCGCACTTCAGGCGTATTGCCCCAAGGGTAGGTAGCGCCTTCCAGTCCGCCGCGCGCAGCAAACTCCCATTGCTCTTCGGTGGGCAGATCGCGTCCCAACCAGCGGGCGTAAGCCAGCGCATCCTCGTAGGCGATATGGACGACGGGATGATTGTCACGGCCGTTCAGATTGGTATCGGGACCACCGGGATGCCGCCAGTTGGCACCCGGCACCCATACCCACCAGTTGTAATTGCTGGGAGGGGCATGTTGATCGTGCCCATCGTGGTGATCGTGATCATGCGTTGCTGCCGGTGGCGTGAAGACGGCGGATCCGGGCTGACGATACTGCTCGGGAACCTGAACATGCGGCGGAAATTCCGGCACCCGTTCCGCCTGGGTGACATAGCCTGTGGCCGCCACAAATTGTGCGAATTGGGCATTGGTGACTTCGTGCTGGTCTATCTGAAAAGCCTGGACCTCCACGGGATGTACCGGCTTTTCTTCCGGATAGCCTTCGTCGGACCCCATCAGAAAGCGCCCCCCCGGAATGGTGACCAAACCAGCCTGATTGGCGGCTCCTTGCCTGGCCGGGCCGAAGCCTGTTGGTATGCCGTTATAGGCTTGGCAATCGTGGGCCGGAACCGGAGGAGGGAGGGTATCGGAGCCGTCTGCCGCTGCAGGCAGCGGGGCTGCTGTCAGCAGCCCGCATACCGTCAGCAGTGCCTTGGCTCGGGAGAGCTTAAAGGACTTCATCCAGATCCTTGTAGTAGTTCAGGCTGTTGCTGTAGCCAGGGCGCGAAGCCAGACCTTCAAAATCCTCCACCCCGTTGCGCTTGGCATATTGCTCGTACTCGGCAATCAGCTCTTTCAGCTTTTCAGGATGTTTTTCGGACAGGTCATTCAGCTCGGAGCGGTCTTCGACCACATTGAACAGTTCCCAGCGGTCTTTGCCCCACGGTGCATTGGCGTACACGATTTTCCAGTCACCCACGCGCATGGCGCGGCGGCCATTCAGCTCCCAGCCTTGGCGGAAGGTTTCATGGACCTGATCGCTGCGACCGGTCAGCACATCGACCATGGAGTTGCCTTGCATGGGGATGACTTGGCGGCCACGGTATTCGCCCTTGGGCTGTTCGATCTGGGCCAAGGCCAGAATGGTGGGGGCGATGTCGGTTACATGGGCCGGAGCGCGCACAAATTCGCCCTGACGCTTGCCACCGGGTACGCGCATGATGCTGGGTACCGAGATACCGCCTTCATACATGAAGGCTTTGTACAGATTGAAGGGCGTGGAGCCAACTTGCGCCCAGCCTGGGCCGTATTCCACAAAGGAGCCGGGACGGCCCGTGTTTTCATAGCTGTTATCGCGATGCTTGTGGGCCCAGGCGCGGGTTTCACCTTCATCGAGCACGGTATTGCCGTCGGCACCGTTATCGGACATGAAGATGACGACGGTGTTGTCGTACTGGCCGGTTTGTTTCAGGTGCTCGATGACACGGCCAATCTGTGCATCCATGGCTTCCACCATCGCGGCGTAGACCGCCATACGTTTGCTTTCAACACGTTGCTGTTCAGGACTCAGGTCTTTCCAGCGTGGCCAGGCCGGATTGCCCACATAGCCTTGCATATCCTGGGGCACCAGACCCAGCTTCTTCATGCGCTCCAGACGCTCCTCACGCAGCACGTCATAGCCTGCGTCATAGCGGCCTTCATATTTGCGTATGTATTCCTCGGGTGCGTGCAAGGGCCAATGGGGAGCCGTAAAGGCCAGGTAGGCGAAGAAAGGCTGATCCTTGCGCGTGTCTGCGTCTATGTAGGACATCAGGCGCGAGGCAAAAAACTCGCTGGAGTAGAAGTCTTTGGGCAGTTGCACTTCCTTGCCGTTCTCGCGGTACAGGGCGACTGGTGCTTTATTGGCGTCAAAGGTGATGATGCCGCTTTGGTCAAAGTGGCTGGCGCCACCGTGCATCAAGGCGTAAGACTGGTCGAAGCCCCTATTGGGCGGGGCGACTTCCTCTTTCACACCCAAATGCCACTTGCCAGCCATATAAGTACGGTAGCCATGGTCTTGCAGGACCAAGGGAAAGGGCAGGGCCTGGTCGCTCAGAAAGCCTTCGTAGCCCGGCAGGGCGCGCTGCTGGGGCGTCATCAGTTCGGCCATGCCACCAAAGCCCACCTGATGGTTGTCCGCGCCGGACATCAGCATGGCGCGGGTCGGGGAACAGAAAGGGGAAGCGTAAAAGTCAGTCAGGGCTACGCCGTCTTTGACCAGGGCATCCAGGTTAGGGGTGGAAATTTCCCCGCCAAATGCGCCAATGTCTGAATACCCCAGATCATCGGCCACGATCAGCAAAATATTGGGGCGTTGTGTCTCTGTGGCTGCGTGGCTGCTTAGCGTGCAGGCGGCCAAAGCCAGGCCCAGCAAGCTGCGCAGTAAATAGCTATTTTTAGTGCGTCGCATTTTCTTGTGTCTCAATCTAGTTATGTTTGTAGTGACCCTCGTCGTCTGCAGGCCTCCGATGCAAGTCGGAGATGTGTCTCTACATAAAGCCGTGGACGCGAGTGCCATAGGGCGTATTAATGGGTTTTTATACGTAAAACCATCGGGTAACGGATGTGTAGACAGAGCCAGCAACAATGGCCTCACACTTTTGATCTGAGCCGCCGCTGCCAGTCTTTTAGAGGCTGGCGTGTCTCCCCCAATTCGATTGAACACGAAGCCGCTTGGGGATTTCCAAGACTAAAAAGGTTTGCTTGCATACCTGGAAGGTATGGTGGCTAATATAAGCATTGGAAATCAAGGAACTAGGCTTGCAAGCGGCATGGGCTGTGGTTTTCCCTGATAAGTCCACAAAACGCCCTGAGTGGAGCCTGTTTATTTGACGTAGCCAGGCTTCTGGCATGCGTGAAGGCGGCAGCCATAAAAAAAGCCCCAGCAAGTGGGGCTTGGGTGAGCAGTCTGGAAATTAACGGGCCAGCTTGAACTCGTCGTCGCCCATGAAGGCGTAACGCAAGGCGTCGATCAAGGCCAGGAAGTAGGCCAGCGGCGACCAGATGGCAAACAGCACCAGGAATAACAAGCCCATGCCGATCTGGCCCAGGTAAAAGCGGTGCACGCCCAGCCAGCCCAGGAATATCGCCAGCACAATCGCGATCTTGCGGTGGCTGTTGGGCTTGGACATTTCGTCTTTCTTGTTCTTGGAAATCCAGATCACCAGCGGGATGGTAATGATCAAGGCGATCAGTGCCTTGCCCCAATGCACGGTCAGGTAGCGCTGAACTTGCTGCATCAATTCGATGAAGTCATGGAACAGGAATCCCAGGTACGAGGAAATGTAGTGGAAAATGGCCTCGCCAAAGGTCAGGCCCAACATCACGATCAGGAAGATGGCAATGCCCAGAATGATTTTTTGCAGCATGGTGTTTCCGTCAAAAAAACAGCAAGTTCAATAAGTGCGTGCCTGACGCACGGCTTGTTCCCAACTGAGCATCAGGTTTTGGGCTTCATCGCGCGACATGATGGGCTCGAAAACCCGGTCGCATTGCCATAGCGCCGCAATCTCAGGCAGACCTGAATACAGACCGCTGCCCAGGCCCGCCAGATAGGCGGCGCCCAGCGCGGTCGTCTCAATAGTAACGGGACGCACGACAGGCAGGCCCAACAAGTCTGCTTGAAATTGCATCAGAAGATTATTGGCGCAGGCCCCACCGTCCACACGCAGCCCGTGCAAGGCCGGGCCGCCGTTGGCCTGTACATCCCGATTCATGGCTTGCAGCACGGCGGCGCTTTGGTAGGCAATGCTGTCCAGAGCAGCGCGGGCGATGTGGGCCATGGTGGAGGCGCGTGTCAGGCCGGTAATGGTGCCGCGGGCTTGGGCATCCCAATAGGGGGCGCCCAGGCCGGTGAAGGCAGGGACCAGTCGTACGCCTTGTGCATCCGGCACGCTACGAGCCAGCTCTTCGACTTGCGCGCTATGTTCCAGTGCGCCCAGACCATCGCGCAGCCATTGGACCACCGCCCCCCCAATAAAGACGCTGCCTTCCAGCGCATAGGCGGGGGCATCGCCATGATGGGCGGCGCTGGTTGCGATCAGGCCGTTATGGGATTGGGGGACTTGCGAGCCACAGTGCATCAACAGGAAGCAGCCTGTGCCATAGGTATTCTTGGCCATGCCGGGTGTTGTGCAAGCCTGGCCGAACAGGGCGCTCTGTTGGTCGCCCGCCACACCACAAATGGGAATGGGGCTACCCAGAATTTCGGGGCTGCAATGGCCAAACTCGGAGGCGGAGCTCTGTACCTGGGGCAAGACGCTGGCCGGGATGTTGAACAGGGTCAGCAATTCATCGTCCCATTGCTGGCTATGAATGTTGTAGAGCAGAGTGCGCGAGGCATTGCTGACATCGGTGGCATGGACTTTGCCGCCACTTAAATGCCAGATCAGCCAGCTATCAATGGTGCCGAAAGCCAGTTCACCACGCGCTGCACGTTCACGGGCGCCGGGTACGGAGTCCAGCAGCCAACGCAGCTTGGAGGCCGAAAAATAGGCATCAATAGGCAGGCCGGTCTTGCCGGTAATGGTGGCTTCGTGCCCTTGTTCGCGCAACTGGGCGCAGAAGTCCTCGGCGCGTCTGTCTTGCCAGACGATGGCCTTGTGCAGAGCCTGCCCGGTTTGCCGATCCCATAGCACTGTGGTTTCACGCTGATTGGTAATGCCAATGGCGTGTATGTCCTGAGGGCGTAGCCCTGCCTGCTCAATCGCTTGCCGGGCAGTCCGGAACTGGGTGTCCAGGATTTCCTGGGGATCATGCTCTACCCAGTCTGTACGCGGGTAGTATTGCTGAGTTTCCTGCTGCGCCTTGGCCAGAATGCGGCCGTCTGCCGCTACCACAAGGCTGCGCGAGCTGGAGGTTCCCTGATCAAGAGCAAGTATGAATGTCATGCGAATGAGGCAGTAAAAGCGGAGCAGACCACAGTGTACTGGCTCTGTGTGCTCTGTGTCCGGTCGCAGAAGGGGACTTGATACGCGAGCAAACAAGTTTCACTGGACGGTAAAAGTTCAGGGGCTAAAATCAGGGTAAATCCCGAGCCAGTCAGTGTTTTTTTCGGGTGTCTGCTAATTTCAGGTCCAAAGCTCATCTTATGACTACATTAAGTTCCCCCTTATTGACCGACAGAGCCCAGATGCTGGGCGCCTTGGCGCGCACCACGCAGGTGGATATGGTCGTGGTGGGTGGTGGCGCTACCGGCTTGGGCGTGGCTCTGGACGCGGCCTTGCGGGGCTTGAGTGTGGTTGTGCTGGAAGCCTGGGACTTTGCCAAAGGCACGTCCTCGCGGGCGACCAAGCTGGTACACGGCGGGGTGCGATACCTGGCCCAGGGCAATGTCAGTCTGGTGCGTGAAGCCTTGCGCGAGCGTATGCATTTGCTTAGCAATGCGCCTCATCTGGCGCAGCGCCTGCCTTTTGTCATGCCCAGCTACAAGTGCTGGGAGACTCCGTTTTACGGGGTGGGCCTGATGGCCTATGACGGTTTGGCGGGGCGCGAGGGGTTGGGTCATACCCAATTTTTGAGTGCTTCCAAGATCCGGCAGCTTCTGCCCGGTGCGCGGCAAAGTGGCCTGAAAGGTGGTGTGAAATATTGGGACGGCCAGTTTGATGATGCCCGTCTGGCCTTGGCCCTGGCCCGTACGGCGGCTCTGAATGGGGCCTTGCTCATCAATTACTGTCCGGTTGTGGATGTGATGCACAGCGAGGGCAAGGTCTGCGGGGTGCGCTGCCAGGACAAGGAAAGCGGTCAGACCTACGAGATCCAGAGCACATGCGTGGTCAATGCCACGGGCGTGTGGGTGGATCAGGTGCGACAACTGGATGCGCAGGAAGCCGGGCGTGAGCTGCGCCCTATGGTTTCGCCCAGCCAGGGTGTGCACTTGGTGGTTGATCAGGAATTCCTGCCCGGTGAACACGCCTTGCTTGTGCCACGGACCAAGGATGGCCGGGTCTTGTTTGCCGTGCCTTGGTTGGGCAAGCTGATTTTGGGCACGACGGATACTCCCCGAGACGATATTCCGCTGGAGCCGCGCCCCTTGGCCCAGGAAGTGGATTTCATTCTGAAAGAGTCCGCGAATTATCTGCAAAAAGCGCCCACGGTGCAGGATGTGCGCAGTATCTGGGTGGGGCTGCGACCGCTGGTGCGCCCTGCAGCCGAGTCGGCCGCGGGGCAGACGCAATCCATCAGCCGGGAACATAGCATTACGGTTAGTGCGAATGGTTTGCTGACAGTCACTGGCGGCAAATGGACGACGTATCGTGCCATGGCCGAGGATGTGCTGGAACGCTGCCAGCAGTCCGGCTTGCTGAGGCCTTTGCCAGCCTGTCGGACTCAGGAGCAACGTTTGGTCGGTGCTTCTTATGTAGGTGACCGGCGTTCTTTGGGGCGTACAGCCGGCCTGGATGCGTATGGCAGCGAGGCCGATTGGGTGCAGACCTTGCCGGGAGCGGATCAGGAATTGGCGCCGGGCTTGAGTGTGGCTATGGTGCGCTTTGCTTGCCGCTTTGAATATGCCCGTACCGTTGAAGACATGCTGGCCCGTCGTTCGCGCCTTTTGTTCCTTGATGCGCGTCTGGCGCAATCGCTTGCCCCAGCGGTGGCGGCAATTATGGAAGAAGAAACCGGGCGCTCGCCCGAGCTGGAGGCCTTTCTGGAACTGGCCGAGCAATACGCCACCGTGCCTACGCGTTAAACGTATGGCAATAAGAAAGGGCCCGTTCATTACGGGCCCTTTTGCTTTCTGCGCCCAATGAAATTGGGCCTGGTGAAAGATCAGGCCTGCTTTCTTTCAATGCCCGCGCTGGCTTGCCGATGAGTCAATCAAAGAAAGTGCGAGCTGTTTCAAAGCGTTTGGCGAAATAGGGATTGTCCAGTGAATCAATCCGCACGCGTCCACCACTGGAGGGAGCGTTGATGAATTGTTGCTTGCCTATATAGATGCCCACATGCGAGTTCGGGGTACCCAGCGTATTGAAAAACACCAGATCACCCGGGCGCAGCTGTGAACGACTGACACGCCGGGCCGCGCTGGCCTGGTCGCCGGTGCGGCGTGGAATGGGGGAACTGGATTCCTGGCTGAATACATAGTGCACCAGGCCGCTGCAATCAAAGCCGGTAGACGGTTCGCGTCCGCCGTAGCGGTAAGGCGTATCCAGCAAGGTCAGGGCAGACAGGACTACGGCTGAACGGCGTTGTTCATCCACACCAATGGGTTTGCCGGCGGGTAGGCGGGAGGAGGGCGTGTGCGCACAAGCCGCCAGGATCAGTGTCAGGCACAAGGCAAACAGACGTTGCGTAAAAGCAGCAGGAACCATGGGCTGTTACAAAACGGATGTGGGGGCGGCGGGGAAAGCTGTCACCAGAAGATTATCCGATATTTCGACGCTTTTTAGGCAGCGCGTGAGATGGATCGTCGAAATATGCATTAATTAATGGCTAATGTATGCAACAAAACATAATTTTGATACAGACGCTTTGATCTTTGTCATGTTACATCTCGTTTATAACTACAACATTAAGTGAGCATCTGATAATATTCTGCTGTGTCTTGATACGTTTATTGCATATATTTGATGTTTTCCATGTTTTTAGGGCATTAAAAGAGGGTGTGTGTCGGAAACATCGAGAATGTAAAAATTATATTCATGCAATAGATTGCAAGGCATGATACATATTTATGTAACTTTATATATTTTAAATGTGTTTTGTTACAAGAAACTGGCTGATTAACAGATTTACAAGGATGGCTGACATGCCCGTATCGGAAAATTCGCTGCTGAATGATATTCAGGAAGTCAATTTGTCGTACTTGTTACTCGCGCAGCGCCTGCTGCGGGAGAATTTTTCGGCAGGTATGTTCCGTTTGGGCTTCGATACCGATGTGGCAGAGACCTTGTTGCGTCTGTCGCCGGCCCAATTGGTCAAGCTGGCCAGCTCCAGCTCGTTGATTTGCGGCTTTCGCTTCAATGACTACGACCTGCTCACCACCTTGACGCAGGATGTGCTGGGAGGGGTATTGCAGCAGGCCCACTCCACCATTCTTCTGTCACAGCGCGCGACGGCAGAACAAGCCGGTTAAACCGGCTGCGAACTTATTACATCAAGAACTATGGCTATAAAAAGCGTCGCCAAAGAAGCCCAGGAAATTGGGCTTGCTTCCGACATGATTGAGCTGGGGGCGCGTTTGCAGGTCCTGCAAGCAGAAACATCATTAAGCTACGACCGGCTGGCCCGTTTGTATCGTGAAGTCAAAGGCTGCTCGCCACCCAAAGGGATGCTGCCTTTTTCTGTCGACTGGTTCATGACCTGGCTGCCCAATATTCATTCCAGCCTGTTCTACAGCATTTACCAGTTCATGGCCGTGCATACGCCGTGCGATAAAAGCCGTGCACTGGTCGAGGCTTATCGCCTTTACCTGGAGCAATCGTCGGCCGGGCGTCTGGACGTGGGGCCGGATGAAGAGCCCGTGCTGAGTTTTACTCGTGCCTGGATGCTGCTGCGCTTTTTTGATAGCGGTTTGTTGCAGCTGTCCCAGTGCGAGCGCTGCAAGGGGGGCTTTGTGGCCCATGCGCACGATCCTGAATCAGGCTTTATTTGTGCCATTTGCCGTCCGCCACCACGGGCTGGCAAGACCCGTGCCAGCAAGGCACGCAGTACACCTAAATCTCCGGGCGGCAAAAGTCGAAAATCAGAGCCGGTCAAGGAGCCGCAAGCCAGGGTCACGGGGCACGTCAACGCACAGGTAGACGTGCCCATCTAGCAATAGCTTTTGTCGTCAGTGTGCAGCAAAGCCGGATAGATGCTGGTTTTTGATGTGGATCTGATAAGAATCTGAAAGTGTCAAGGCAACTGGAAGCGTCGATCTAGGCTGGAAAAAGGCCATTAACGCGTCGTTTTAGCCCGGTTGCTTGCCGCCATCATTAGCAGCGTGTATTTGAAGAAGGCGTATCCGTGCTTATTATCCTTGGATATATCATTGTTTTCGTCTCCGTTTTCGGGAGCTTTGTGGGGCTGGGCGGGCACTTGGGTGCGCTATACCAGCCTTTTGAATTACTGCTGATTGGTGGCGCGGCCCTGGGGGCCTATTTTGCGTCCAACAGCGGCAAGTCCATCAAGCTGCTGGCCAAAGCGTTGCCGATTGCATTTCGCAGCAGCCCCTACAACAAGCAGTTATACATGCAGTTGATGGGCATGTTGTCTGTGCTGCTGAACAAGGCTCGACGCGATGGCATGATGTCCATCGAAGCGGATATCGAAAACCCCGAACAAAGTCCCATCTTTGCCGATTACCCCAATGTGGTGAAAGATCCGGCTTTGATGAACTTTGTGTCCGACTACCTGCGTTTGATGATCAGCGGCAATATGAGCTCGTTTGAAATCGAAACGCTGATGGACCAGGACATTGAAACCCACCAGCACGAACGCAACGTGCCGGCACGCGCCTTGCGTGAGGTGGCTGACGCCTTGCCCGCTTTCGGGATTGTGGCGGCGGTGCTGGGTGTGGTGAAAGCGCTGGCCTCCGTAGACCAGCCGCCTGCCGTGCTGGCAGACCTGATTTCCAAGGCCATGGTTGGTACCTTCCTGGGTATCTTGCTGGCCTACGGCTTTGTCGCTCCCTTGGCCGCTACCATCGAACGCCGTACCTCGGATTCGGTCAAGGTGCTGGAGTGCATCAAGGTCACTTTGCTGGCCAATCTGAATGGTTACCCGCCCCAGCTTGCCGTGGAATTTGGCCGTAAAGTGCTGTTTTCCTCCGATCGCCCTTCGTTCCAGGAGCTGGAAGAGCATGTACGTCAGGCCCGCTCGGGTGCTGGTCGCAAAGCCTAAGCGGATGCGTTCATGAGCAATCATAAAGATCGCGTGGTCATCCGTCGCAAGAAGACGGCCCATGCCGAGCATCATGGTGGTAGCTGGAAAATTGCCTACGCTGACTTCATGACGGCGATGATGGCTTTTTTCCTGGTGATGTGGATTCTTTCCCTGGTTCCCAAGCAGGACTTGAAGGAAATTGCCGATTACTTCCGCATGCCCTTGATGGACGCCGTTTCGGGCGGCTATCAGGCCGACTATTCGCGCAGCGTCATTCCCGGTGGCCAGCCCAGCCTGGTTCCCAATCCCCATCCCGGCACGAACAGCAGCCAGGCGGCCGATGATCGTCAGGATGTGGAGCGTCTGGAAGATTTGAAATCGGCTCTGGAAGAACTGATCCGCATCGATCCCGTGCTGAAAGAATTCCGTCCGCAACTACTGCTGGACATGACTCAAGACGGTTTGCGCATCCAGATTATCGACCGTCAAAGCCGCCCCATGTTCTCCACGGGCAGCGCACAGGTGCAGATTTACATGCGGGCCATTTTGCGCTCGCTAAGCGCTCCCTTGAACGAGATGCCTAACCGTATTCTGATTTCCGGTCATACCGACTCGCTGCAGTACGCCAGTGGCGAGCGTTTGTACAGTAACTGGGAGCTGTCGGCCGACCGTGCCAATGCGGCTCGACAGGAGCTGGTGGCTGGTGGTCTGGCCGAGGCCAAGGTCAAGCAGGTCGTGGGTTTGGCCGATAGTGTCAGCCTGGTTAAAGATAACCCCGCCGCAGCCGTAAATCGACGTATCAGCCTGCTCGTGCTCAATAGCCGGGCCGAACGACGCATGGACGAGCAAGCCGCAAGCGGTTCGGAAGAGTTTGATTTGCGCGAAGCCATGCAGGAGACCGAGGGGCCAATCAGTATTCATATTCCCGGTCTGCCTGAAATGCCTTCTGCCTTGCCAGTGGTGCCCTAGGGCTTGTTAACAGGCCCAACGGCCCAGGTGTTTGGGCTGTGCTTTTTGTTTTGTTGTTCTAAGCCATAACCAGGAAGGAAGTGTTCATGAGCTCCGGCGTAGATCTGAGTCAGTTTTACGAAACCTTTTTCGATGAAGCCGATGAGTTGCTGGCGGACATGGAGCGCTTGCTGCTGGAGCTGGATCTGGACGAGCCTGATCGCGATCAGCTCAATGCCATCTTCCGGGCCGCGCACTCGATCAAGGGCGGTGCAGGCACGTTTGGTTGCTTCGGTCAGCTGGCTGAAACTACCCACTTACTCGAAAATCTGCTCGATCTGGTCCGTAATGGCGAGATGCAATTGCGCAAGGACATGATTGACCTCTTTCTGGAAACCAAGGACGTGCTAACCGGACAAGTCAATGCCTACCGCGAGGAACAGGAGCCTGACGAGGAAGCCTATACCCGTATCTGCGCGCAATTGAGGCAACTGGCCCTGGAGCAAAAGGGCATTCTGGCAACGGACGCCAAAGGAACCGAAGCGATTCTGCAAGCCGAAGCGGAACCCGAGCCGGAACCGGCCGCCAATACGGATGGCTTGCCACTGTGGGTGTCCATGGGACCGGTATCGGATAAAGATGCGGAGGCGCTGCAACAAGAAATGGAGTTGATGGGCACCATCGTCCATCAAACCCGTGAAGGCGATCGCCTGGATATCTGGGTGGAAACCACAGGTTCAGCGGACGACATCCTGGCCGTTTGCTGCTTTATTCTGAATGCCGATCAGGTGTCGGTAAAACCGGCTGCTGCTCCTGGGCAAGCGGCGGCTCCAGCATCCGCCGCAGCTTCTGCTCCTGCCGCCGCCGTGGTTGTCGAACCCGTCGCTGTCGCTCCGGCCGCTCCAGCACCAGCCCCTGTTGCGGCTGAACCTGAAAAAACCGAAACGCCTGCTTCTGCTGCTGCCCCTAAAGCTGCCGACAAACCCGCTAAGGCCGCGGCTCCCAAAGAGTCCGGCACGATCCGTGTGGGCGTGGAAAAAGTCGACCAGATCATCAACCTGGTGGGCGAGCTGGTGATTACACAAGCCATGCTGGTGCAAACTGCCTCGACACTGGACCCGGTCGTGCATGATCGCCTGTTAAATGGCATCGAACAGTTGGAGCGCAATGCGCGCGACCTGCAAGAGTCCGTGATGTCCATTCGCATGATGCCGATGGATTACGTGTTCAGCCGCTTTCCGCGTGTGGTGCGTGAAAGCGCGGCCCGCATGAACAAGAAGATTCGTCTGGTCACCAAAGGGCAGGCCACCGAGCTGGACAAGAGCCTGATCGAACGCATTATTGATCCGCTCACGCACCTGGTGCGTAACAGTATCGATCACGGCATTGAAATGCCCGAGGATCGTCTGGCTGCGGGCAAGGAAGAAGAGGGCGTGCTGACCTTGTCGGCCCAGCACCAGGGCGGCCATATCATCATTGAAGTGGTGGACGATGGCGCTGGTCTGAACCGCGAACGTATTTTGAAGAAAGCCATGTCTTCGGGCCTGCCGGTCACCGAGACCATGCCGGACGACGAAGTGTGGCAACTGATTTTTGCCCCCGGCTTTTCCACCGCCGACAAAGTCACGGAAATTTCCGGACGTGGTGTGGGCATGGACGTGGTGCGACGCAATATCCAAAGCATGGGCGGCCATGTGCAGCTGTACTCGCGTGCAGGCAAGGGAACGACCACCCGTATTGTTCTGCCGCTGACGCTGGCGATTCTGGACGGCATGTCGGTACAGGTAGGCAATGAAGTGTTCATCCTGCCGCTGGCTCACGTAACCGAATCCATGCAGCCCACTGAAGAACAGTTGCGCAGCGTCACCGATACCGATCACGTCATGTTTGTACGTGGCGAGTATCTGCCCCTGATTTCCCTGCGTGACATCTTCTCGGTTGAAGGGGCCGAGACCGATGTGACGCGCGCGATTGCCGTTATCTTGCAGGCCGAAGACATGCGCTTTGCTTTGTTGGTCGATCACCTGATTGGTCAGCATCAAGTCGTGGTCAAGAACCTGGAAGCCAACTATAGAAAAATTCCGGGTATTTCCGCTGCCACCATTTTGGGCGATGGCAGCGTAGCCCTGATTGTTGATGTTTTTGCCTTGCAACGTCTGGCGCGGGACCCCGCCTCGACGTGGGCCTGATTATTCGGAGATCTTTATGTCCAACGACTTTACTTCCCACTCCGAAGCTGCCGAGGCTGGCGGCAAGGAGTATCTGGTATTTACTCTGGGCGACCAGGAATACGGCATCGATATTCTGAAAGTTCAGGAGATCCGGGGCTACGACTCCCAGACCGTCACTCGTATCGCCAACGTGCCCAATTTCATCAAGGGCGTTACCAATCTGCGTGGCGTGATTGTTCCTATCGCAGACTTGCGGGTGCGTTTCAACATGGAACGGGTGGAGTACGACCACCAGACCGTCGTGGTGATTCTGAACTTGCACGACCGCGTAGTGGGTGTGGTGGTGGATGGTGTCTCGGATGTACTGGTGCTGCAATCGTCCCAGATCAGCGCTGCCCCCAGCTTCGGCACCGCCTTCTCGACCGAGTACCTGACCGGTATCGGTACGCTGGGCGAACGTATGCTGATTTTGGTGGATATTGAAAAACTGATGACCAGTGAAGAGATGGCTCTGGTTGACAGCGCAGTGGCCTGATCGCCCGAGTCTGCAAAGACTTGCCAGGCGGGGACTTGTTTAACGGGTCCTTCAAGGAATGTTCGGGCCGGGGGAGGCGTCACAAGCGCCTCTGATGTTCGGATCTACTCTAGACAAGGTGCTTGCAATGCTGGATGGATTACGTTTAGCCAATCTGAAGGTGCGGACCAGTCTGATTCTGGTACTGGTGTTTTTTTTAGCAATGCTGGTGGCAGGCGCCGCTCTGGGGATTTTGTCCTTGCGCGCCAATAACGGTGCGCTGCAAAGCATCGTGGTCAATCAGCGTGTAGGCTCGGCCATGTATCAGGCCATCGAGCGCTACAAAGAGACTCAAACCCTGATTGGACGAGCGGCCATCAGCTATGTGGTCAGCAATGATCTGCAAAACCAGGACTTGATGGCCGAGTGGAGCGATGTGGCTCCCAAAACCTCGGCGATCAGCTCGGCAACCCGGGATGCCCTGGATGCCACGCGCAAGCAGTTTGAACTGGCCCAGGAAGCCTTCTTTGAATACCAGGGTGTTGCCACCCAGCTGGAAGGCACCAACGATTACTACCAGCGTGTCGATGCGGCGTTCATGTCCCTGATGCAAGGTGGCGTGCTGCCCTTGATCGCCTATCTGGAGCAAGGTGATATTGCGGGTTTCCGCAGCTATGTGGCGACTACCACCAAGTTCCTGGAAGAGGATCTGTACAGCGCCTTGAACACCTTGCAGGAAGCTCAGCAGCGTTCTATCGACTCGCAATACCAGAAAGAAAACGACCAGTACAACATGGTGATCCGCTTGGTGGGTCTGGCCATGGTGCTTTGTCTGTTTATCTCCTTGGCCGTGTATGTGTTCTTGAATCGCATGGTGTTGCGCCCCTTGCGTCAGGCCGGTGCGCACTTTGATCGCATCGCCAGCGGGGATCTGACCCAGCGCGTGGAAGTGAAGTCCACCAATGAAATTGGTGTGCTGTATGACGCCGTGCGTCGCATGCAGGGCAGCTTGCAGTCCATGGTGCAGACCGTGCGCCAGGGCGTGGAAGAGATCACTTTTGGCTCGCATGAAATCTATGTGGGCAATACGGACTTGAGCAGTCGCACGGAAGAGCAGGCCGCCTCCTTGCAGCAGACTGCGGCCAGCATGGAGCAGTTGGCCAGTACGGTTCGTCAGAACTCGGACAATGCCCAGCAAGCGGATCAGGTTGCCAAGAATGCTTCCGAAGTGGCTCTGCGCGGTGGCCAGGCGGTCTCTACCGTGGTGCAAACCATGGAAGATTTGTCGGCCAGTTCGGGACAGATTGCCCAGATCGTGAACGTGATCGACGGCATTGCCTTCCAGACCAATATTCTGGCCTTGAACGCCGCGGTGGAAGCCGCCCGTGCAGGCGAGCAGGGCAAGGGTTTTGCGGTGGTGGCCGGTGAAGTACGCAGTCTGGCCCAGCGCAGTGCGCAAGCGGCGCGCGAGATCAAGGGCTTGATCGAGCAGTCGCTGGCCAAAGTGAAAGAAGGGACTCGACAGGTGGATGAGGCGGGCAAGGTGGTCATGGAAGTGGTCAGCTCGGTACAGAGCGTAACGACCATCATGGCGGAAATCTCCTCGGCTTCAAACGAGCAGTCGGAAGGAATTGAGCAGGTGAACCGGGCGGTTGCGCAAATGGATGTGGTTGTGCAGCAGAACGCGGCCCTGGTCGAGCAGGCTACCGCTGCGGCGGGCTCCTTGCAGGATCAGGCAACCCGTTTGTCCGATGCGGTGTCGGCGTTCAAAGTCAGTGCGCAAGACATTATTGATGATCCGTTTGAAGCGCCCGAGCCGGAACGATTACGTTCTACCGAGCGTCTGTCGGCGGGGCCTTTTAGCGGGACCTTGGCCAGCCTGTAGTTATATGAGCACATCTGTGGAACCTTTTGTTTATACATTGCCCTCGATCCCGCAAGCCTCGAGGGCCGACTGTGAGCGAGCCGCGCGCTTGCTCAAGTCGTATGCGGGCATCATCTTAGGTACCCACAAAGAAGATATGGTGGCCCGCACGCTGGGTATGCGCAGTCAGAACGCGGGCATGCGCGAGGTACGCCAGTACCTGGATATTCTGGAACAGGACACACATAGCCAGGAGTGGCAGGACTTCGTCAACGCCTTCACCATCAATCACACCGCGTTTTTTCGGGAGCAGCATCACTTCGATATTCTGGGCAAGTTTGTCAGTACACGCGGCAAACCCCTGGATATCTGGTGCAGCGCCGCCTCTACGGGCGAGGAAGCGTATTCCATTGCCATGACGGTGCGCGAACACTGCCCTTCACCGGATGTGAACGTATCCATTCTGGCTAGCGATATTGACTCGGCGGCCTTGGACAAGGCCCGCCAGGGCGTGTATACCCTGGAGCGCATTCAGCCCGTGCCCGATTTGTGGCTGCCGCGTTACTTTCAGCGTGGCGTGGGCGCTCGCAAGGGGCTGGCACGCGTCAAGCCCGTGTTGCGCAATATGGTGGAGTTTGAGGAGTTCAATCTGGTGGGGCCGGCCTGGCCGTCTTCCAGCCGTTTTGATGTGATCTTCTGTAGAAACACCATGATTTATTTTGATCGTGATGATCAGACACGCATTCTGGAGCGCTTTGCCGCCGTCACCAAGCCTGGCGGACTGCTGTTTGTGGGGCATTCCGAGAACTTCTCCTATCTGACCAAGGCCTTTCGTTTGCTGGGTCAGACGGTGTATGTCCGGAACTAGGGCCCATTAGTTTCACCCCGCCCCAAGCTCTGTTGGCGTTTGAAATCGGGATTATGAGTAGCATGAAGAAAATTCGAGTTTTGTGTGTAGACGATTCCGCCCTGGTGCGCAGCCTGATGGTGGAAATTATCAACAGTCATGCGGATATGGAAGTGGTGGCCGTGGCCCCCGATCCGCTGGTGGCGCGCGAGCTGATCAAAGAACACAATCCGGATGTGCTGACGCTGGACGTCGAGATGCCGCGTATGGACGGGCTGGACTTTCTGGAGCGCCTGATGCGCTTGCGTCCCATGCCCGTGGTGATGGTGTCCTCACTGACCGAGCGCAATTCGGACGTGACCTTGCGTGCCCTGGAGCTGGGCGCGGTGGACTTTGTGACCAAGCCCAAGCTGGGCCTGCGTGATGGCTTGCTGGATTACTCGGACCTGATTGCCGACAAGATCCGCGCCGCTTCCATTGCCCGTCCACGTCGTGCGACCCCGGCCCCGGCAGGGTCGGCCCCGGCTCGTCGCCTGACGCACAACTTTTCGACTACTGAAAAACTGATCATGATCGGTGCATCCACTGGCGGCACCGAGGCCATTCGCCAGGTGCTGGAGCCTTTGCCGGCCAATTGTCCGGCCATCATGATTACCCAACATATGCCAGCCGGTTTCACGCGCTCGTTCGTGAACCGTCTGGATGGTCTGTGTTCCATGCAGGTGCACGAGGCCGAAGATGGTCAGCGCGTGTTGCCCGGCCATGTGTATCTGGCTCCCGGTGGCGTGGCGCACATGAAGCTGGCCCGCTCGGGTGCCAACTATGTGGTCAAGCTGGTGGACAGTGAGCCTGTCAACCGCCACCGACCCTCGGTAGATGTGTTGTTTCACTCTGCCGCCGAGCTGGCCGGACGCAATGCCGTGGGTGTCATTCTGACCGGCATGGGCAAGGACGGCGCGCAAGGTTTGCTGGCCATGAAACAGGCCGGTGCCATGACTTTTGCCCAGGACGAAGCCACCAGCGTGGTCTTTGGCATGCCGCGTGAAGCCCTGCAAATTGGCGCGGCGGACATCGCCTTGCCCCTGGGGCAGATCAGCGAACGAATTCTGGCCAGTGTGGGGGCCTTTGGGCACCGTGTATAAACGGTCCTGAACGCACTGGCATGCTACTCATTTGGAGAATGTAAATGGTACAAAAAAATATAAAAATTCTCGTCGTCGATGACTTTCCCACCATGCGCCGGATCATCAAGAACCTGCTCAAGGATCTGGGATACGAGAATGTAGACGAAGCAGAAGATGGTCAGATGGGCCTGGAAAAACTGCGCAACGGCAATTTCGAGTTTGTGGTCTCTGACTGGAATATGCCGAATCTGGATGGGCTGGAAATGCTCAAGCAGATTCGTGCCGATGCCAACCTGTCCTCTTTGCCTGTGCTGATGGTGACCGCCGAAGCCAAGAAAGAGAACATTATTGCCGCCGCCCAGGCGGGCGCCAATGGCTACGTCGTCAAACCCTTTACCGCCGCAACTCTGGAAGAGAAGCTGAACAAGATCTTCGAGAAAATGGCCGGTTAATACGGAGTACGTCATGGATCCACAGCAAACCCCGAATCATCCTGACCCCCAAAGCGTACCGGTTGATCTGGTCTACCGCATCGCCAATCTGACCCGCCTGCTGCGGGAAAGCATGCGCGAACTGGGTCTGGATCAGGCCATTAAAGATGCCGCGCACGCGATTCCGGATGCCCGTGATCGTCTGCACTATGTGGCTCGCATGACTGAGCAGGCCGCCAACCGGGTACTGAACGCAGCCGAGCAGGTGCGTCCTTTGCAGGAGTCCTTGCAAGAGGACGCCCAGGCCCTGGATGCCGAATGGGAACAGTGGTTTGAACAGCCTCTGGACCAGGACCAGGCCCGCGAACTGGTCAAGCGTACCCGCGGCTTCTTGCGCGATGTGCCCGTCAAGGCCCAGCAGACACAGGACAATCTGCTGGAAATCATCATGGCCCAGGACTTTCAGGATCTGACCGGGCAGGTGATCACGCGCATGCTGGGTGTGGTTGGCACCATCGAGACCGAACTGGTCCAGGTGCTGGTCGATAATGTCCCCACAGAAAAACGCGAAGAAACTCAAAGCCTTATCAACGGCCCAGTGGTCTCGCCGGTAGCCTCGGAAGTGGTCACCAGCCAGGACCAGGTGGACGACTTGCTGGCGAATCTGGGCTTTTAATCCTCACCCAAATTCGATCATCGCGTTCGCTTCAGAAAGGCGCTGCACCTTGCAGCGCCTTTTTACTTGTGGGGAACAGCCTGCTTTTATCGGGCTTTCTCCGCGCTATCAGAGCCGCGGTGCTCTTTTAGAATGACCCCGCGGCCTGCAGTGCGAACGCGACATTCGTGCTGGGCGCGTGATTCATTCTTTCAATTCCTGCGTCTTGGCAGTCCATGGCAGAAGACAGCGATCTCGAAAAAACAGAACCGGCCTCACCCCGGCGCCTGGAAAAGGCGCGGGAAGAAGGGCAGGTGGCGCGTTCCAGAGAGCTGACGACATTCCTGATGCTGCTGGCCGGGATTGGCGGAATCTGGGCCGGTGCCAGCTATTTGTACGAGACTTTTGGCGGCATTGTGCGTCGCAGCGTCTGGTTTGATCCGCGCGTAGCGCACGATCCCAGCGCCATGGTGGTACAGGCGGCCGGTCTGGCAGGCGAAGCATTAAAAGGTCTGGCACCGCTGTTCCTGCTGCTGGTTGTGGTCGCGATCTTTGCCTCGATCGCGCTGGGCGGCATGAGCTTTAGCGGCAAGGCCTTGCAGCCCAAGTTCGAGCGCATGAATCCGGCCAAGGGCATCAAGCGCATGTTTTCCATGCAGACCGTGATCGAGCTGATCAAGACCCTGGCCAAAGCCGGTCTGGTGGGTTCGGTGGCGGTGTATGTGATCTGGACCGAGCGCGAGCAGATGACGGCCCTGATGTATGTGCATCCCACGGCGGCCATTGCCACGGGAATGACACTGATCATCAAGTGTTGTGCCCTGATCGCCGCCAGCTTGCTGGTGATTGTCTTGATTGATGCGCCCTGGCAGTTGTGGAGCTTTTACAAAAAGCTGCGCATGTCGCGCCAGGATGTGAAAGAAGAACATAAGGAAAGCGAGGGTGACCCGCATGTGAAAGGGCGCATTCGGCAGCAGCAACGGTCCATGGCCCGTTCGCGCATGATGTCCCAGGTGCCGGGGGCCGATGTGGTGGTTACCAACCCTACGCATTATGCGGTGGCCTTGAAGTATCAGGACGGCAAGGGCGGTGCCCCCCGTGTGGTTGCCAAAGGCACGGGGCTGATTGCTGCCAAGATTCGCGGGCTGGCCGCCGAGCACAAGGTGGCCATGCTGGAGGCGCCTGCGCTGGCACGGGCCTTGTACTTCAACGTGGAGCTGGAGCGCGAGATTCCTGTGGATTTGTACTCGGCCGTGGCCGAAGTGCTGGCCTGGGTTTATCAGCTTCGTAACTGGAACAAGGGGCAGGGCGAGCGCCCGATCATGCCCACCCGATTGAAAGTGCCAACTGGCATGGATGAAGGGCCACTGCGTTCGCGCAAACACTAAAAGCAATGAACAATTTTTTTGCCTTACTGAAACAAAACGGTGGTCAACACGCCCGGCTTTTAGCTGGTCCGGTGCTGATCCTCATGGTCATGGCCATGATGATTCTGCCCTTGCCACCGTTTCTGCTGGACCTGCTGTTTACCTTTAACATCGCCCTGGCCGTCATGATTCTGCTGGTGGCCATGTTCACCAAAAAGCCGCTGGACTTTGCCGCTTTCCCGGCAGTGCTGCTGTTTGCGACCTTGTTGCGCCTGGCTTTGAACGTGGCCTCGACGCGAGTGGTGCTGATGAACGGCCACAAAGGCCCGGACGCTGCCGGTCAGGTGATTGAGGCTTTTGGTCACTTTCTGGTGGGCGGTAACTTTGCCGTTGGTCTGATCGTGTTCGTGATTCTGGTCATCATCAACTTTGTGGTGATTACCAAGGGTGCAGGTCGTATTGCGGAAGTGGGGGCACGCTTTACCCTGGACGCCTTGCCGGGCAAGCAGATGGCGATTGACGCCGACTTGAACGCCGGCCTGATTGGCGAAGACGATGCCCGTCGTCGCCGTACCGAGGTTTCGCAGGAAGCCGAGTTCTACGGCTCCATGGACGGTGCCAGCAAGTTCGTGCGCGGGGACGCGGTGGCGGGCTTGTTGATCATGGTCATCAACGTGATTGGTGGTCTGATTATTGGTGTCCTGCAGCATGACTTGTCTTTCTCGGAAGCCGGTCGCGTTTACACCTTGTTGACCATTGGTGACGGCCTGGTCGCCCAGATTCCTGCCCTGATCATTTCCACCGCCGCCGGTGTGGTGGTGTCGCGTGTGGCGACGGATGAAGACGTGGGCCAGCAAATGGTCAGCCAGCTTTTCCGTAATCCCATGGTGCTGTATATCACCGCCGGGATTCTGGGTTTGATGGGTTTGATTCCCGGCATGCCCAATCTGGTGTTCCTGCTGCTGGCCGCGATATTGGGTGCTGGAGCCTGGATGATGCAAAAGCATCAGCTCGAACAGCAGCAGCAAGCCAGCGAACCCAATGATGAAGTGCTGGCCGCAGCCGATTCTGCCGCCAGTGAAGCCAGCTGGAATGATGTGTCCATGGTGGACCCGCTGGGTCTGGAAGTGGGTTATCGCCTGATCTCTTTGGTGGACCATGCGCAAAACGGCGAGCTGCTGCATCGTATCCGCAGCTTGCGTAAAAAGTTCGCACAGGAAGTGGGCTTTTTGCCGCCTGTGGTTCATATTCGGGACAATCTGGAGCTCAAGCCCAACGACTATCGCATCCTGTTGGCCGGGGTGGAAATTGGCCGGGGCACCGCCACGCCAGGGCAGTGGCTGGCCATTGATCCCGGTGGCGTCACCATGAAGCTGCCCGGCACACCTACTACGGACCCAGCCTTTGGCCTGCCCGCCGTCTGGGTGGATGTCAGCATGCGCGAGCAGGCCCAGATTGCGGGCTACACCGTGGTGGATGCCAGCACGGTAATTGCCACGCATATCAACCACTTGCTGCATCGCCACGGGGCCGATTTGCTGGGCCGTCAGGAAGTGCAGCAATTGCTGGATCACGTGGGCCGCGAAGCGCCCAAGCTGGTCGAAGATTTCGTACCGCAAACCTTGTCCCTCAGCCTCTTGCTCAAGGTCTTGCGTGGTCTGCTGGCTGAAGATGTGCCGATTCGCGATATGCGCAGCATTGTGGAAACGCTGGCTGAACACGCACCGCGCATTCTGGCTCCCGGCGCAGTTCAACCCGGCCAGGAGGCAGGCGAATTGCTTGCGGTTCTGCGCGTGGCCTTGGGGCGCGCTATTGTGCAGCAGTGGTTCCCTGGCGAGGGCGAGTTGCATGTGATTGGTCTGGATGCCCGTCTGGAGCGGGTCATGACGCAGGCGCTGACCAGCAGTGGTGCACTGGAACCAGGACTGGCCGAGTCGGTACTGACTGATGCCATGCGTGCGGCCCAGTTCCAGGAGGAACATGGGGATCCGCCCGTGCTGGTTGTGCCGCCTGTTTTGCGGGCCACCTTGTCGCGTTTCTTGCGTCACCACATCCCACAACTGGGAGTCTTGTCCAACGCTGAAATTCCTGAAGAACGCATCCTTCGGGTCACCACCATTATTGGTCAGTCTGAATGAATATAAGTCGCTTTTTTGGTAGTACCAGCCGGGAGGCCATGCGCCAGGTGCGCATCGCTTTGGGCCCCGATGCCTTGATTGTGTCCAACCGTCGCGTGAATGGCGGGGTGGAGATTCTCGCTACCGATTCCAGCTCGGTACCGGGTGGCGCTACCGAACGTGCGCCCATGCCCAGCAGTGCACCGCATCAAGCCGCGGGGATACGTCAGCAGGAAATGGCACCACCGCCCGCTGCCGACAATGTGATGGGTGCGATTGGGGCATTGCGTGGTGCCCTGGAAGGCCGCATGGACGATCTGGTCTGGAGTCACCAGATGCGGCGCTCGCCTGTAGCGGTCAATCTGTTTCAGAGTCTTTTATCGCAAGGCTTCAGTACTGCCTTGTTGCGTGCCATGCTCAAGCGCCTGCCTGAAGAGCTGGGCGCGCGGGCGGCCTTGCAATGGGTGCGGACCGAGCTGGAAACCCATTTGCCGGTGCTGCGTTCCGAGGATTCCTTGTGGCAGCCCGGCTTGGCCTTGGCTCTGGTGGGCCCTACGGGTGTGGGCAAGACCACCACGCTGGCCAAACTGGCTGCGCGTGCTGTGCGCCGTTTTGGTCCCGATAAGGTCGTTCTGCTGACGACTGACACCTATCGGATCGGTGCGCACGAGCAACTGAAAATTTATGGCGACCTGATGCGGGTAGCCGTGCATATTGTTCAGGACGTGGCGCAACTGCGTAGCGTGATGCTGGGTGTGCGGCCAGATCAGGTGATCCTGATCGACAATATGGGCATCAGTCAGCGCGACCGTTATGTGCGAGAACAGGCTGCATTGCTGGCCAGTGCCGGACGCCGGGTGCAACGCTTGCTGGTCCTGAACGCCGCCAGCCAGGGCGATACCTTGGATGAGGTCGCCCGCAGCTATACGCAAGATGGTGGCACACCGCTAAGTGGCTGCATCATCTCCAAAGTGGACGAGGCGATCAAGCTGGGTGGGCCGCTGGATACGGCCATTCGCTTCAAGCTGCCTATTCATTATGTGTCCAACGGCCAGAAAGTGCCCGAGGATTTGCGTTTCATGAGTGCCGCCGAACTGGTCGACTCTGCCTTGCAGGTGCGCGAGAGCCAGCGCCCCTTGTACGCGCCCAGTTCCGGTGATCTGGCTGCCTTGCTGGAAAGCGGTGGCCAGTCCGCCCAGGAGCAACAGGCTGAAGAAGAACGCCGTGCGCGTGTCTTGCCGCGTTTGTTGTCGGCTGCCTCTGCGGGTGGCCCTATCGCCCTGGAGCAGGCCCGTCGTGCAGCCGCCGACCTGGACGAGCGTCTGGCCTGCGCGGAAGCCTACGATTTCTGGCGCGATCTGCATGCCCACAATGCCCCTGTTCAGGATGGGGCGGCGGCACAGCGTGCCGAAGGCCTGATGCGTGCCGCGTGTCAGGAAGTCAGTGAGGGCAATGTGTCCCGCTTGCTGGTGATCCATGCCGATCATCAGCTTGCCGGTAGTCAGGAGCAATGCTCGTTCAGTTTCCTGTTCAGTCCTAAGGGGCAGGCCTTGAGCGTGCCGTATTATCAACGCCAAACGCCCTCCCAATGGTCGGATGTACGGGGCGTGCGCAGCATGGAACGGCCGGGCCCGACACAGGCACTGAACCAGGCCATGCAGGTCTTGAATGTCCAGGCCCAACCGGTAAACTTGCTGCATATTTTTGAAGGTGGTTCGCCCACCATGTGGCGTCAATGGGCCGATATGGAAGCCGACTGGCTGGCCCTGATTCCGGGTGCGACTTCCTTGTGGCACAAGGACGGCAAGACCACGCCTAATGCCCTTGGCAAACAGCTGGCATTCCACGCGATTCCCGATCTGGCAGCACGCTTGCATCTGGAAACGTTGGGCCGCGCCAAGCAGGGTGAAATCGCCCTGTGGTACGCCGTCGAGCCGGTGCAGTTGCGACAACGCAATGCCGAGCCTGTGCATCTGGACCTGATCATCCTGCGCACCGTGCGTCGTCACGACGGCAAAGTGTTGAAAACCCGTTTTGCCTTGATGCACCAACGCGCAGGCTCCGACGCCATCGCCCCGGCCAGTCTGGCCTGCTACATGATGCTGCGTAGCGAAGTGCAGGAAATGGCGCGCTTGCTAAGCACTGTGCGTGGCATTTTGCCTACCAGCAATTCCGAGTTTGAAGAAGAACTCAACTTGCTGGCCGCCGCCCAATTGACGCTGGCCGCCTGGGATTTGCTGCAGGCACCGGACAATTTGGGTGTGCGACAACTCAGCGCACGCTTGCTGGGCAAACCGGGGCTGAAGTCCAGCCACGCGGTTGATGCGCTGGTGAAGATGCTGGTGTTGAAGGAAGCGATGAGCTAAATTCAGCAAGATTGAAAAAGCCCGCCGTGTGGCAGGCTTTTTTTATATCTGTCAGAGCGGGATTTGGTTTGTGGTTTTGTCAGTTTCTGAATGGCAGGGCATCCCGAATTGGAGATTACAAAAAATATCGTGTATTCGCCAAATACATCGTATTTGTTGTGAGTTTCTCGCTGTGAGCGGCTCAGGTTTGTGGTTCGGTTCTGCAGACGAATTATCAATAGCCTTTGATCAGACAAAAAAAGCGCCACCTAAATAGTTGGCGCTTTCAATCTCCAGCATAACGCTACTGGCGTCTGCTCGGTTCTAAACCTTCAAACTCAAGGACGACTGCGTATTCTGTGTTTTCCCGGACGCGTCGTAAAAGGTATTTCGGCCAGTGAAGGCTTCCAGGGCGTCCAGGTTTTGCTGGGTGTCGACCAAAAAGGTATCCACCAGAATGCGGTTGTTGTCGCTGGCGTTGCGTACTTTTTCGCTCAGTTCGATCAGTTGGTCCAGCTCGTGTTCCAGTTCGTCTTCTTCGGCGGCGTAGCGCAGGCCCTGGATGTTGTTTTCCAGTTCGCGCTCTTGCAGGAGCTGGGCGCGAGCCTGGTCCTGTTGCTCGATACGTTCAACCAGCTGATATTTGCGCAGGGTGATCTGGGCCAGTTCTTGTGGCTCGAAGCTGCGCAGCAGCAGGGTGTTTTCTTCTGCCAGTAGCTGCTCGAAGTCCAGCAGGGTTTGGCGTTGATCGGCAAGACAGGTTTGCAAAGACATGGCCGTTTCAGGTGAGTTACTTGAGAAGATCGCGCACAGAGGCAATCAGGGAGTCGGCGATCCGACTGGTGTCAATTTTGAGCTCGCCGGCTGCAATGGCCTCGCGCAAGGCCTCGACTTTTTTCATGTCGACATCGGCACTGCTGTCTTGCAGGGAATTGAGCTGGCGGGCTGCAGCGCTGAAGTCCACTTCGTTGGTGCTGCTGCTGTTGTTGTACGCGTGGCGCGCACGAGGGGATGCCGTGCTGCGTTCTGCGGCAGACGTTTCAGCAAGGGGTGTCTTGAGGGGGGAGGGGCTGATCTTCACGTGTTTCTCCGTGCGGCCTGTTCTTTGCGTTGATCTTGTAACGGCGCTCTGGACGCAAACTTTAGCATGCTCATCCGATTTAGTTTAGAGAACGACCTGAACCGTGGATGCATCCAGTACCGTGGCGGAAATCACTTGCCCCGAACTGGCCTTGATCTGAATCTGGGTGCCTGGTGAGCCGCTTTGCAGCGCCTGGCCCTCGCCGGTCGCTACAAAACCCATACCGCGCGCAATGGTGCGCACCATCTGGCCGCGTGTTACCGACTGCGGGTCGCGCAGAGCCGAAGCCCGTATCGCATTGCCCAAAGGAATACGCTGGCTGGCGACATACCCAATGATCTGATTGGGATCAAGGACCACGCCATTGGCCAGAGCCAGCAAATCCCCCTCGCGCTCGAGCAGATCGTCCTGATGAATGGTCTCGCCCGGATTGATGCGGCGGTTGGTGACGTAATAGTGTCCCTGAATAGACAAGGTGGCGCTGATGGAGGTGCTCCAGCTTTGTGGGCTCAGGCAGCGCACGCCAACACTCATGCGCGATCGCAGGCGTTGACCGCTGGGCAGAAATATCTGGTTCTGGGTGCAGGCAGGCATGGCGTTCAGACGCGCGCTATCCAGGGTGATCGTGGCGATACCGGGATACATCTGCGCCAGCTTGAGCAGATAGTCCTGCGCCTGGTCCTGCATGGCTTGCACGCTCAGCGCCTGAACGCTCTCTTGAGCGCGCACGTTCGCTGTTGCACCCAGGGCGAACAGGCATACGCAGATCAGGAGTCTATATAAGGTCATGACTGAATTTTACGGACTCAGTCGCCAGGTCAAGAGCTGAACTGGCCGATAAATTGCGTTTTGTTCCCTGATTTGTGAAGCAGTGCCTCTGGCTACCATTCTGTTATGGCGGTGAAAAGGCGTGCGCGCGTTCACCTGGATCTCAAACTTGAACACAGAATATTGGCTTGACTCCATGATTGATCGCATCGGTGAGCACCTGAAGTTTTACCAGACGGCCCTGGCTGTGCGCCAGGAGCGCCAGGAGGTGCTGGCCTCCAATATTGCCAATGCCGACACGCCTAACTACAAGGCCAGGGATATGGACTTTACGGCCACCTTGAAGGCCGCTTTAGGGGGGCAGGGCCAGATGGCATTGCCCAATACCAGTTTGTCCTTGACCTCGACCCGTCATATTCCCGCCCAGGCAACCCGTCCACCCAGCACGGACGAGTTGCTCTATCGCGTTCCTGTACAACCTTCTCTGGACGGCAACACGGTCGAGATGGATGTGGAGCGCATGCAATTTGCCGATAACACCTTGCACTATCAAAGCACGATCAACCTGGCTTCCCAGCGCTTGAAAGGCTTGATGGCGGCCTTGCAACAGTAATAGCGAGTCTTCATGTCCAGTTTCAGTATTTTCCAGATTGCCGGTTCTGCTCTGACGGCACAATCGCAGCGCTTGAACGTGTCGGCCAGCAACCTGGCTAACGCCGATAGCGTGGTTGGACCCGATGGCCAGCCCTACAAGGCCCGCCAAGTGGTGTTTCAAATGACTCCTCAGGGCAACAGCCCCGTGGGTGGCGTGCAAGTGGTGGGTGTGCAGGAAAGTGATGCGCCCGGCCGTCTGCAATATGACCCCGGCAATCCCTACGCCGACGAACAAGGCTATGTGACTCTGCCCAATGTGGATGTGGTGGCCGAGACCGTCAATATGCTGGCTGCGTCGCGCTCCTATCAGGCCAATGTGGAAGTGGTGAACACCTCCAAGAATCTGATGTTGCGCACCTTGACCATTGGTCAGTAAGCCGGTTTACGGAAGATAGAACATGAGCACAGTCAATAATGATCGCACCGCCCTGGACCCCACTGCAGGGACCATGGCTGGTGTGGATGCCCGCAACAAAAGCGCCATGGCGGAAACGGAAGATCGCTTTCTGACCATGCTGATTACGCAGCTGCGTAATCAGGACCCGCTCAACCCCATGGATAACGCCCAGGTCACGACCCAGATGGCGCAAATGTCCACGGTGGCGGGGATTCAGCAATTGAATAACACCTTGCTGGCTGTGGCCGGGCAAATGGACGTCAGCCAGTCCATGCAGGCCGCCAATCTGATTGGCAAGCAAGTGCTGGTGCCGGGCTCGAAAGTGTCTCTGGGGACCAGCCAGGATGGCGAAAAAGTGGCCATGCCCTACGGCATTGATCTGGTCAGCGGAGCGACTTCGACCGTGGTTCAGATCAAGGACAGCAGCGGCAAAGTGGTTCGTGAATACGATCTGGGCGCCAAAGACGCGGGCGTGTACTCGCTGGAGTGGGACGGCCTGGATAACGATGGTTCACCGCTGGCCGACGGTTCGTACACCGTCAGTGTCTTGGCCAGTAATGACGGCACGGCCGTCACAGCCAGCCCATTGACGCATGGCAAGGTCGATAGCGTGGCTTACACCTCCAGCGGTTTGATGCTGGACCTTGGCCTGGCGGGTTCGTTCTCCCTGCTGGATATACGCAAAATCATGTAAGCGCCGCTTGCCCCAACAGCGGGCTGGGCCAACACGACATTAAAAGGAAAGTTCATGAGCTTCGGACAAGGATTGAGTGGCTTGAACGCCGCCTCCCAAAACCTGGATTCTATTGGTAATAACATCGCCAACTCGGGCACGGTGGGCTACAAGGCCTCGACCGTGCAGTTTGCGGACGTGTATGCCAACTCGCGCATCGGTCTGGGTGTGCAGGTATCGCGGGTCAGCCAGCGTTTCTCGGTGGGTAACGTCAGCAACTCGGGTAACCAGTTCGACATGGCGATTGACGGTGCAAACGGTTTGTTCCGCCTGGAGCAAAGTAACGGCGCTGTCCTGTTCTCGCGCAATGGCCAGTTCTATCCGGACAAGGCGGGCTATCTGGTTAATGCCCAAGGTCATTACCTGACCGGTTACGGCCCAGGTGGTAGCCAGCTGGAGCGCTTGCAAGTGCCTTCGGCCAACGTGCCTCCCAAAGCCACGACAGCCCTGGATTTCAAGCCCAACCTGCCCGGCGGTGCCGAAGCAATTCCAACGACCAAAACACAGCAAAAAGTTGATGCCAACGGTGATCTGGTATTCAAGCCCAAACTGGATGCCAACGGTAATCCTGAAATGACTCCCAAGCTGGACGCCAACGGTGATCCTGTTCTGGACGGAAGCGGTAACCCCGTCATGGAACCCGTGATGGAACCAGACATGGAAACCGTTGCGGTCAATGTGTTTGATCCCAAAGATCCCACGACTTACAGCAACGCATTCAGCTACTCCGTCTACGATTCGCTGGGTAACAGCCATGAGGTTTCCCAATACTTCGTCAAGCGCCCCGCCAATGCGGCCGGTGAGAGTGTGTGGGACGTGTATTACATGGAAGGCAGCACGCCCTTGTCGCCTGCCAGCGCGACCTTGACCTTTAATGGTTCAGGCGTGATGACCAGCCCCAATCCGGCTACCGTCAATCTGACCCTGGCCAATCCGGGCGGCAATGCGTCGCCAGCGGATGATCTGGTGTTTGATGTGCGTTACACCGGCACCACCCAGTTCGGTGGCGAGTTTGCCAAGGGCAAGCCTTACCAGGATGGTTACGCCACGGGTGAGTACGCTGGCATGAGCATCGACAAGGACGGCACCATGATTGCCTCCTACACCAACGGTGTAACGCAGCGTCTGGGTTCCCTTGTTCTGGCTGACTTCAGCAACCTGCAAGGTCTGAGCCCTGTAGGCGGTAACGCCTGGGCTGAAACCGGCGCATCGGGCCAGCCTATCCTGGGTCGTCCCGGCGAGAACGGCTTGGCCACGATCAAGGGTCAGGCGGTGGAAGATTCCAACGTGGATATGGGTCAGGAACTGGTCAATATGATTATTGCCCAGCGTACCTACCAGGCGAATGCCCAGACCATCAAGACGCAGGATCAGGTTCTGCAAACCCTGGTCAACCTGCGTTAAGAGCTGTCATGGATCGCCTGATTTACACCGCCATGAATGGCGCCCAGCGCACGCTGGAGCAACAAGACGTCATTACCAACAACCTGGCCAACGTGAACACGTCCGGTTTTCGCCAGCAGCTGGCGTATTACCGTTCCGTGCCCGTCACAAGCGATGTGGGTTCGCAAACCCGCGTAGGCACGGCCACAGTGACGCCAGGCAGCCGTTTTCAACCTGGCGCCATGGCCGAGACCGGCAATGCGCTGGATGTGGCCATTGCGGGCGAGGGCTGGTTTGCCGTTCGTGCGCTGGATGGTCAGGAAGCCTATACGCGGGCAGGCGATCTGGTGGTCAATGCCCAGAACCAGCTGGTGACACAAGGTGGCTTGCCCGTGCTCAGCGCCGATGGGCAGGTCATTGAAATCCCGGATCGCGGATCGATCACGTTCTCCAGCGACGGTCAGTTGACCGCGCTGGGTGCGGGTGACAACCCACGCGATATCCAGGTGATGGGGCAATTGAAGATGGTCAATCCCCCTTCTGCTGATTTGTTGCGGGGGCAGGATGGTTTGTTTCGCATGAGCAATGGCGCGCCGGCCCCGGCTGATCCGTCGGTCCGCATGGTTTCGGGCTTTATCGAGAAAAGCAATGTGAACCCGGCTGAAGCGATGGTGGCCATGATTGCCAATGCGCGCCGCTTTGAAACCCAGATGAAGGTCATCCAGGACGCCAGCGCACGCGAAGATCGGGCCAACTCCCTACTTTCTTTTAATGGCTAAGCCGCGCTGATTGCGCAGGCGCTAGCTGCAAGGATTACACACACATGATTCGCTCTCTGTGGATTGCCAAGACCGGTCTGGAAGCCCAGCAGACCAATATGGACGTTATCTCCAATAACTTGGCCAACGTGAATACCACCGGCTTCAAACGTACCCGCGCTATGTTTGAAGACTTGATGTACCAAACCATTCGTCAGCCTGGCGCTCAGGTGGGAGCTGCCAACCAACTGCCCACTGGCCTGCAGGTAGGGACCGGTGTGCGTACTGTGGCAACCGCGCGTATCCATACCCAAGGTGATATGAAACACACTGGCCACAACATGGATATAGCTATTCGGGGCAGCGGTTTCCTGCAAGTGGAAATGCCCGATGGCACCTTTGCCTATACGCGTGATGGTAGTTTGCAACGCGACCAGAATGGGCAGTTAACGACCGCTGGTGGTTACCCTATTCAGCCACCTATCAATATCCCGGATAACGCGTTGGAGTTGACGATTGCCCCGGATGGTACGGTGTCGGTGACTCAGCCTGGGGCTGCTGGCACTAGCGTAGAGGTGGGACAGCTGCAACTGAGCACCTTTGTTAATCCAGCTGGTTTGCAAAGCATGGGTGAGAACTTGTACATCGAAACCGATGCCTCGGGTGCCGCCAATTTCCTGCAGCCTGGCATGGACGGTGCTGGTCTGGTCATGCACAAGTACAACGAAACCTCCAACGTCAACGTGGCCGAGGAGCTGGTCAATATGATCACTGCTCAGCGTGCTTACGAAATCAACAGCAAGGCCGTTTCCACGGCTGACCAGATGCTGGCTCGCCTGACACAGCTGTAAATCTAAAGAGATCGTGACAATGTTCCAAGCTCTGATGAGCCGTCTTGCCTTGTGTGCGCTTGTAGCCCTGTCCGGTTGTGCGCTGGTGCCCCCTGAAGATGTGGTAACCGGCCCCCTGACGGCGGCCCCGCCACCGGCGGTGCCTGCCGCCGTGGTGGCTAATGGCTCCATCTACCAGCCCTCAGCTTACGGTAACTATCCGCTATTTGAAGACAGACGGCCACGTAATGTGGGCGACATTGTCACGATCATGATCCAGGAGCGGACCAACGCGGCCAAGAATGTTTCGACCAATACGGATCGGACCGGAAGCGGTGGCCTGGACTTTACCGGCGTTCCAGCCTTCCTGCCTAACGAGGTGGGCAGCAAGCAGAACTTTGAAGTCAGTGGCTCGAACAAGGCTCAGGGCAAAGGTTCCAGCCGTGCCGACAATACCTTTAGCGGCACCTTGACGACGACCGTGGTCGGCGTTTTGCCTAACGGCAATTTGCAGGTGGCCGGTGAGAAGCAGATCGCCATTAACCGTGGCAGCGAGCACATCCGCTTTTCTGGTGTGGTGGACCCACGCTCCATTACTGGCAGTAATACGGTGTCTTCCACCCAGGTGGCCGATGCCCGTATCGAGTTTCGTAGCAAAGGGGTTATGGACGAAGTCCAGACCATGGGTTGGCTACAGCGTTTTTTCCTGAATATTTCTCCGTTCTGAGCCTTTTGCTTGCTATGGCGTTTTCCATGAGTCGTACTCGTTTTTCTTCTTGTCGCCAAGTGCTGCAAGCCGCCATGTTGGCTGCGGGCCTGTTGCTGGCTCCGGTCAGCCAGGCCGAGCGTATCAAGGATCTGGCATCCATTCAGGGCGTGCGAGACAACCCGCTGATCGGCTACGGTCTGGTCGTGGGCCTGGATGGCAGCGGTGACCAGGTGCGTCAGGCTCCCTTCACTCAGCAAAGCTTGACCAATATGCTGTCCCAGTTGGGGGTGACCATTCCCCAGGGCAGCAATATGCAGCTCAAGAACGTGGCGGCTGTCATGGTGACGGCTCGTCTGCCAGCCTTTGCCCGTCCTGGTCAGGCCGTGGATGTGGTCGTGTCCTCCATGGGTAATGCCAAGAGTTTGCGTGGCGGGACCTTGTTGATGACGCCCTTGAAAGGTGCGAACGGTCAGGTCTATGCCATTGCCCAAGGCAACTTGCTGGTGGGTGGGGCAGGGGCCGAAGCAGGTGGTTCCAGCGTACAGGTCAACCAGCTCAATGGCGGCACCATTCCAGGCGGCGCAACGGTCGAGCAAAGCGTACCCACGACTTACGCTCGGGATGGCGTGATCAATCTGGAAATGAATTCCTCGGATTTCGGTACAGCCCAGAACGTGGTGGCGGCCCTGAACAAGCAGTTTGGTCCTTCGACCGCAACAGCGCTGGATGGTCGCTTGATTCAGGTGCGCGGTCCCTTGGACCCCCAGGCTCAAACCGCCTTTATTTCGCATGTTGAAAACCTGCAAGTGAATCTGCCACCGGCACGTGCCCGCGTGGTGATCAATGCTCGTACGGGTTCGGTGGTCATGAACCGCACGGTCACGATTGATGAAGCCGCCATTGCCTACGGCAATCTGTCCGTGGTCATCAGCCGTCAACCGCAGGTCAGCCAGCCGGATACTCCTTTTGGTGGTGGTCAGACCGTAGTGGCTGACAGCACCCAGATTGAAATGCGCAGTGATAGCGGCTCCCTGCAACGCGTAAAGACCAGTGCCAATCTGGCCGATGTGGTGCGCGCTTTGAACGCTTTGGGTGCCACCCCTCAAGACTTGTTGTCCATCTTGCAGAACCTGAAAAGCGCGGGCGCTTTGCGGGCCGATTTGGAGATCATCTAATGACGGTGCAGTACTTCCCACGTCCGGGCACGGGAACGCAGGTTTCGATGTTTGACCCCCAGCAGCTGGCCCAGCTGCGTCGGCAAGCCGGGCAGGACGGTCAGAATCAGGCCACCCAGCTGCAAGTGGCGCGTCAGTTCGAGTCCCTGTTCATTCAAAATATTTTGAAGCAGGCACGGGCTGCCAATCCCGAAGGCGGCCTGTTTGATACGCAGTCGGTGCGCATGGCGCAAAGTCTGGGTGATGAGCAATTGGCCATGCAGTTGGCTGACCCCGGCATTGGTTTGGCCAAAGCCTTGCAGGCCCAGATGAGCGGGCAGAACAGCGAGCCATTTGGTGTCGCGTCCCATGATCCGGAAGCGGCCCCTTCGCGTCGGGCGGATTTGCGTTCGCGCATGCCTAATGACCGTTCCATTGATGCAGCATCGATTGCCGAGCTGATCGACAAGCTCAGCAATAACAATACGGTGCAGCGTGTGTACTCGTCGATTCAGGGCGCGCCCAATCATATTCGCCAGTTTGTGGACCGCATGAACACGGCCGCCAAAGTGGCTGCCGAGGACAGTGGCGTCCCGGCCCAACTGATCTTGAGCCAGGCAGCGCTGGAGTCGGGCTGGGGCAAGCGTGAAATCATGCACGCAGATGGCTCCACCAGCCATAACCTGTTTGGTATCAAGGCTACGCCGTCCTGGAAGGGCAAAACGGTGGACGTCATGACGACGGAGTATCAGAACGGCGTGGCGCGCAAAATGACGCAGACCTTCCGTGCGTATGACTCCTATGCCGAGTCGTTTGCGGACTACGCGCGCCTGATCGGTAATAACAAACGCTATGAAAGCGTAAAACAAGCGGCTTCGCCTCAAGAAGCGGCGCAACGCATTCAGGAAGCGGGCTACGCCACCGACCCCTCCTACGCCAAAAAGCTGATCTCCATCATGGCCTACTTTGATGGCGGCAAGTCTTAATTATTGATACAGGTCTAAATATTGCACCAAGGTGGTCGTTAAAAAGCAGCATGTTCATTTTTCGCCTTGGACACTACGGGCCGGGCAGGACAGAAAGGATTTGATATGAATCTCGCCAACCTTGGTATTACCGGCTTGTTTGCCGCTCAAAAGCGCATGCAGGTGACGGGCCACAATATTAATAATATCGATACCGCTGGCTATAACCGCCAATCGGTCCTGGTTGAGACGGCTGGCTCGGTAGGAAGCGGCAATGGCTATTACGGCCGTGGCGTGCAGGTGGTTACCGTTCAGCGCTCCTACGACAACTTTCTGTATCAGCAGTTGGTGCGCTCGCAAACTACCGGTGCGGCTCTGGTTAGCTACGGTACGGAAATTGCCCAGCTGGACAATCTGTTTTCGGACCGCACGGTCGGCGTCAGCCCCGCCTTGCAAAACTTTTTCAATGGTCTGGAAGCCGTGGCATCGCAACCTGCGGATCCTTCGGCTCGCCAGGAACTGCTGGGCCGTGCAGAAAGCCTGGCTACCCAGATTCGTGACGCGACATCCTACATGAACCGCGTCAACGAGAACATCAATACCCAGGTCGGTACCACCGTTACCCAGATCAACAGCTATCTGGAACGGATTGATAACGTCAACAAACAGATCGTTGCTGCCAAAGGCACCACGCCCGGTCACGAACCCAATGATTTGCTGGACCAGCGCGAACAGCTGGTGTCCGAGCTGGGTCAGCTGATTGATGTGCGTACCGTCGAGCAGGATGGACGGATGAGCATCACCACCGCTGGCGGCCAGATGCTGCTGGGTGGCGAGAGTATTTACCCCTTGCACGCCGTGCGTTCGGCTGAAAACCCCGAGCGTATGGTGGTCGGCTTTACCTCCGCACTGAATGTGGACGGCAAGATGGTGGTGTCCGAGTTCCGCGAGGGCACCATTAAAGGCGGCACCTTGGGGGGCTTGTTGCAGTTCCGTCAGGAAAGCCTGGAACCGGCTATCAATGCGCTGGGTCGCTTGGCTGTGGGTCTGGCTCACACGGTGAACGATATTCACCGTCAAGGTGTGGACCTGAAGGGTGAGGCGGGCAAAGACATGTTCAGCGTCAGCGGCCCGAAAGTGATTGCCAATGGCAATAACCCGGTCAGCAGCGGTGTGCCTGGTGTGTCTTTCTACAAAGACCCTGTTGATCCGGCTGATCCCAGCAAGGGCTACACCCAGCCAGTCGACAAGCTGACGGGCGACAACTACCGCATCGAGCGCGTGGATGGTCGTTTCCAGCTGCGTAACTTGAGCAGCAACGACGTTACCCCCTTGAACGGTCCGGACAAGAACGGTGGCATTACCCGGGTGGATGGTCTGGAAATTGATGTCTCCGGCTTGAAGACCCAATCTCAGGATGGCGACTCCTGGTTGCTGCAGCCCACCGTCAATGCAGGCAGCAGCTTGCAGGTGGAGATCAAGCGCCCACAGGATATTGCTGCCGCTGATAAAGACACCGGCTCGGCTAACGGTGCCATCGCCCAGAAACTGGCGGACTTGCGCAATAGCAAGGTGCTGGCCGACGGCTCCTTGAGCCTGAACGATTCTTTTGGTCAGATCGTGAACCGTATTGCGGTGCAAACGCAGCAAAACGGCACGGCGGCCAAAGCCCAGTTAAAGCTGATCGAGCAAAACTATGCCGCTCAGCAAACCTTGTCCGGCGTGAACAAGGACGAGGAATACATCATGCTCCAGCGTTATCAGGAGCAGTATCAGGCCGCTGCCCGTCTGATTGACGTCAGCTCCCAGATGTTTGACACCCTTTTAGGCCTGCGTAGTTGAGTACGGCTCTTTAGTCTTGAAATTGGAACCTTGCTATGCGTATCAGTTCTTCTCTTTTCTTTCAGACGGGCCTGACTTCGATCAACAAGCAGCAGTCCGATCTGATGCGGGTTTTTCAGCAAATGGGCTCGCAAAAGCGCATGATCACCCCATCGGATGATCCGCTGGCCTCGGCCCAGACCATTAATCTGGCCCAGTCCCAGGCCATGGACAAGCGTTACGGTGAAAACCGTGAAGTGGCCATGCGTGCCCTGGGGGAGGAAGAAAACCTGCTCAATGCCGTCAACCTGCAGTTGCAAGGCGTGCAGACCCGTCTGGTGGAAGCCTCTACCGGCACCATGTCCGACGCGGATCGCAGCACCTTGGCCACGGTGGTGGAAAGTGCGCTGGATACTCTGTTTGGCTTTGCCAATACCAAGGATGGTTCGGGGCAATACCTGTTCTCCGGTGCCAAGGGCACGACACAGGCCTTCGAGCGTACGGGCAATACCTTCAGCTACACGGGCGACACCAACAGCCGCAATATTCAGGTGGAGCAAACCCGTCAAATGGATTCGGCCGATCATGGCCGCACCATTTTCGAGCGCGCCAATCCCGGCTCGACCGCCTATTTCACCCAGGCCAATGCCAATACGGGCTCGGCTGTAGTCAGTGCGCCTAATGGCAACTCCTCGCTGGCTGGTGCCGAAGCCAATTACACCATCCGCTTTACTTCGGAAACCGAGTACGACATCGAAGTGAATGGCGCGGTTGTCAGCCAAGGCGTACTGGACGAGAACGAGCGTCAACGCATTAATTTGCCCGGTGGCGTCAGCGTCCAGATCGAAGGCAAGCCTGCCGTCGGTGACAGCTTCGAGGTCAGCTCGGTAGACAGCACCAGCTCGGCAGACATGAACATGTTCAACACCTTGCAATCGGTGGTTGAGGCCCTGCGCAAGCCGGTCAGTGGCGATCCCGCTGGGCAGGCAGAGTTCCGCAACGCGATGAACTCGGCCATGCAACGTATCGGGGAAAACTTCGATAACGTGCAGACCGTGATTTCCTCGGTGGGTACGCGCATGAACGAGATTGATGCCTTGAGCGCCAACAGCGCGGCTCGTGCTTTGAACTACACCAATGAACTCTCGCGTCTGGAGGATCTGAATATTTTTCAGGCTTCCACCGATCTGGAGTTGCGTAAGGCCGCGCTGGAAATGTCGGCCATGGCGTTCCAGACGATTCAGAGCATGAGCTTGTTCAATATGAATCGCTAAGCCTGCGTTCCTTTTTTGGGTGGTTTTTCCTTAAACCGGCAGTCAAGCACCACGTGCGGGAATCTTCTATGCTTTTTAAGAATTTGAGTCTAAAGGTCGGTATGACCTTTTGTATTGCTGCTCTGATGGCATTGACAGTGGCCATGGCAGGTTGGGCGCTGTATTACTTTCATGGCCTGCTGGCCCTGGGTTCGGGCGACAAAGTCTTGCGCACCCTGCAAGAGCAGCAGAGCACGTTCAATATCGTCCTGACCGTTGTGCTGGTGCTGGCCGTGCTGCTGGGCCTGGCCGCGATCAGCTACTTCTTCCGCCGTGTGGTGCGTCCCTTGGGCGACTTTGCTGCGTACTTTGATGCAATTGCCAAAGGCGATCTGACTCAACGTATTCGCGTGCTGACCGCCAATGAAATCGGTGATCTGTTCGAGTCGCTGGGCCGCATGCAGGAATCCCTGGTCAAGACCACCACGACGGTACGTCTGGGCCTGGAAGAGATCCATGCCGGTGCGCAGGAAATTGCCCAGGGCAATACCAATATCAGCAGCCGTACCGAAGAGCAGGCTGCTTCCTTGCAGCAGACCGCTGCCAGCATGGAGCAGTTGGCCGGCACTGTTCGTCAGAACGCGGACAACGCCCAGCAAGCCAACCAGTTGGCCGCCACGGCATCGGATGTGGCTCATCGTGGTGGTAGTGCCGTCAATGAAGTGGTTGCAACCATGCAAGGCATTTCGGCCAGCTCCAACAAGATTTCCGACATTGTGGGCGTGATCGACAGCATTGCGTTCCAGACCAATATTCTGGCTTTGAACGCGGCTGTGGAAGCCGCTCGCGCAGGGGAACAGGGCAAGGGTTTTGCGGTGGTGGCCGCTGAGGTGCGAGCCCTGGCTCAGCGCAGTGCCCAGGCCGCGCGTGAAATTACCGCCTTGATCGAAGACTCGGTGCGCAAAGTGACGGAAGGTTCCTCGCAAGTGGAGCGTGCCGGCGCCACCATGCAGGAAATTGTGGATTCCGTGCGTCGCGTGACCGACATCATGGGTGAGATTACCGCTGCCACGATTGAACAGTCCTCCGGGATTGATCAGGTGAATCGCGCAGTCTCGCAAATGGATGAAACAACGCAGTACAACGCCCGTCTGGTGGAGCAGGCCGCTCTGGCATCCTCTGGCCTGAGCGAGCAGGTGACCAAGGTCAACCAGGCCATCGCGTTCTTCCGTTCGCCCGGTACGGAAGTCATTGACGTCAGCGCGCGCCGTGTGGCCAACCGTCGCAGTGTGGCCGCTGCCTCCTCTGAAACAGAACACCGGCGCAGCTCCGCCTTGAATGGCAGTGCCGCGGCCACCAAAGCCAGCCCCGCCACCAAAGGCTTGTCGGCGCCTGCCAAGGCTGCACCGGCCGCCAAGGCTACCGCTGCCCAGGACGATAGCCAGCGCCTGCTGCGCCCGGACCTGAGCAAAAGCAGCAGCGCTGCTTCGGATGATGATTGGGAGGAGTTTTAATGTCTTGCACCCGACTGAGTACCTGGGTCGGGCTGGGACGTAAGACGCTGATAGGCTTGTGCTTGCTTACCCTGGCTGCGTGTGCCACCCAGGGTTCCTCCTTCAAGGCCTCGGGGTTGAATGATCTGATCCTGGGCCAAAGTACTCGTGCCGATGCCGAGCTGTCCTTGCAAGGTCGTCCTCATCAGGTCTACCGACAGCTCGATGGCAGTGAAATGGCCGTGTGGTTCCAGGGCACAACCCTGGCAACGGATGCGGTCTATTTTCGACAGGAACTGTGGCTTCAATTTGATGCCCAGGGGCGTTTCCAGCAAGTGATCAAACGCAGTCATATTCCTTCCATGTATCGCGAGCAAGCGCGTAGTACCACGACAGGCTCGGTCACGATTGAGCACCCTGGCACGGACATGATCACCATCTTGCCGGTCAGCCACTAGAGTTTTCTTTGGATTTAGCAAATGCTGGGTATTGAAAGCAGTCTTCCGTCCGCGTCCCGCGCTTCTAAACGTCGTTCCTCAAAATCATTTCGCCCCAGTCTGAAGTCCGCTTCGGGCCTGAAGATCAGCAGCATGCTGATGATCTGCATGGGCTTGTTCATGGTCCTGATTGTGGCCGTGGGCGGCCTGGCGGCTTACTACCTGCAGCAAAGCGGCGATGCGCTGCGTACCATCAATCGTCAGGCAGATCGTTCCGTACAGATTCTGCAGCTCAATAACAATATGATGGAAGCGCGCCTTAGCTTGATGAGCGCAGCGCGCTTTTATCAGGAAGCTGGCATCGATAACGACGCCAATATGCTGCAAAGTGCAGACAATCTGGTGATTATGGCCAACCAGAAGCTGGATGAGGTACGCAAGGCCTTTGCGGATATCCGTGCCAATATGCCTACCGAACCGGAGCTGCGCCGACTGGCCATGGGTTTGGTGGCTTCCTACCAGGCGTATCTGGACGATGGCATTGAGCCTATGGTTCAGGCCCTGGAGACACGCGATTACAGCACTTTTTACTTCGTCAGCGAAGGTTTTGGTGTGCTGCGTGCGGCCACTTTCCAGTTCCGTATTGAAGAGTTGAGCAAGTTCTACAACGATCAGACGGATTTGCTGCTGGAACAAGCTCAATTGCAAACCCGCGTTGCCAATAGCGCGATTGGTTTGGGCTTGCTGATTGGCTTGGCCATTATTGTGGCGCTGCGCCTGGTGCTGGGTCGTACCGCTTTGGCTCCCCTGCGTGAAGCCGGTGTGCATTTTGACCATATTGCCAATGGCGATCTGACCAAGAAGATTACCTATCGTTCGGCCAATGAAGTCGGTGTTTTGTATGATGCCATGCGCCGCATGCAGCAAAGCTTGCAAGGCATTGTGCTGACCGTTCGCCAAGGTGTGGACGAAATTGCTTCAGGTTCCTCGCAGATTTTTGCAGGCAATACCGACTTGAGTTCCCGTACCGAACAACAAGCCGCCGCCTTGCAGGAAACGGCGGCCAGTCTGGAAGAATTGGCCAGCACGGTGCGCCAGAACGCAGACAATGCTCATCAGGCAGACCAGCTGGCTCATAACGCCGCCAAGGTTGCTCGCCAGGGTGGGGAGTCGGTCGGTGCCGTGGTCAATACCATGAACCAGATCTCTGCGCGTTCCGGCCAAGTGGCAGACATCGTTAACGTGATTGACGGTATTGCTTTCCAAACCAATATTCTGGCTTTGAACGCCGCCGTGGAAGCCGCCCGTGCCGGTGAGCAGGGCAAGGGCTTTGCGGTGGTAGCGGGCGAAGTACGCAGCCTGGCGCAGCGCAGCGCGCAAGCGGCCAAGGAAATCAAGGGCCTGATTGAAGCCTCGCAAAATGAAGTCCAGACCGGCACACAGCAAGTGGCCAGCGCGGGCGACATTATTCAGGAAGTGGTGCGCGCGGTAAATAGCGTGACCACCTTGATGAGCGAGATTTCCTCGGCCTCTCAAGAGCAAACGGCGGGTATCGAACAGATCAATACTGCCGTGGCACAAATGGATGCTGTGGTGCAGCAAAATGCCTCGCTGGTGGAAGAGGCGGCTGCAGCAGCAGGCTCTTTGCAGTCTCAATCCGAGACCCTGGCCGAGGCGGTCTCCCAATTCAAGGTCCAGGAAGGCGATGTCATCGATATGGCCGAGCGCGACTACGATCGTTTGCGTTAAGCGCTTTGAGGGGAAAAAAAGGCGCATGCCTATAGTTGAAATCCCCTAGAAAAACAGGGTCCGCGAGGGCCATGCTGCATGGCACAATAATTCTTTGCCTATAGCCAGCAGAGACGCCCATGTCCTTCGCGATTCCCGGTGAATCCGTGGCCAAGACGGCGGTGCGCCAAAAGGCGCCCGGCATCTTGGCCTGGTTGATTGCTTACCCGCCTTTCGATCAGATGCAGGCGCAGCATTGCGATTACCTGATCGAGCATAGCGAGCTACGGTTTTTTTCAGCCGGACAGGTGCTGTTGGAAGAAGGCGCACGTGTTGACCAGCTCTACCTTGTTCGCCAAGGTCAGATCTCCAGCCAGGAACACGGTGAAACTCACGAGTATGTGGAAGGGGATCTTCTGCCCGTGCGTGAACTGGTCTCGGGTCAGGCTCTGGACAGTGATTACCTGGTGCAGGAAGACTGCTTTACCTTGTGCGTGGCTGGTGAAGCCGTTGCCCATCTGCTGACCATCAGCGAGCCTTTTCGGGATTACTGCTTGCGTGGTGCCAGCAGCCTGCTGGCCTCGGTCTGGCGCAGTGCCCAGAAAAGTGCCAGCGCCGACCTGGGTGCCAGCTACACGCTGGACATGAGTCTGCAAGCCCTGACAGAACGCGGTTTGCTCAGCTGTTTGCCGGATTGTCCGGTCGAGCAGGCGGTCAAGGATATGCACGAGCGTCAGGTCAGCAGCATGGTGGTGGTCAATCCGGACCAGCATTTGTTGGGCATCTTCACCTTGCGAGACTTGCGCCGTTTGGTAGCTGGTGGTCAATACGATCCGACCCAGGCCATGTCTCAAGTCATGACACCGGACCCGGTCTGGCTGGCTCCCCAATCCTCGGCCTTTGATGCGGCTTTGCTGATGGTAGAGCATCAGATCGGCCATATCTGCCTGGTTCAAGACCATAAAGTCGTGGGCATGGTGTCCGAGCGTGATGTGTTCTCCTTGCAGCGCGTGGATCTGGTGCATTTGTCGCGTGCCTTGCGCTGTGCCCAGGACGTGTCCGTGCTGGTACGTCTGCAGTCCGATATTGGTCGGCTGGTGGATGCCATGCTGGCTCACGGTGCGCGTTCTGAACAGCTGACTGCGGTGATTACGCGTTTGAATGATCACACGGTTCAGCGCACGATTGAATTAAGCTTGCCCGGCTCCGGGCTGGATGGCATCGAGTTCTGCTGGCTGGCTTTTGGTAGTCAGGCCCGTGGCGAGCAAACCCGTCATACCGATCAGGACAACGGCATTTTGTTTGCCGCCCATTCGCCCGAACAGGCCCAAGCCCATCGCGCCTTGCTCCTGCCTTTTGCGCGTCGGGTGAACGAGGCCCTGGACCGTTGCGGGATGGCCTGGTGCACTGGCAATATCATGGCCAGCAATCCTGACCTCTGCCTGTCTGAAGCCGAATGGCTGCATCGTTTCCAGATCATGATTGAACGGCCTGCGCCCGAGCAATTGCTGGAGTCCACGATTTACTTTGACTGCCGCGCCATCTGGGGCCAGAGCAGTATGCTGCAACGCATGCAGCGCCGGGTACTGGGCATGGTGAACGATAACCCTGTGTTCCAGCGCATGCTGGCTCAAAGTACCTGTCAGACCCGTATTCCCAGCGGTAAAAAGCGCAGTCGTCTGGAAGCGCTGATGGGGCAGGGCGATGACAAGCTGGACATCAAGAAACAGGCCTTGGCACCGATGGTGGATGTGCTGCGGGTGCTGGCCCTGGCGCATGGTTGCGAACTGGCCTCGTCCATGGACAGGCTGGCCGTGCTGACTCAGCGCGGTGTCTTCACAGACGAGGAGTCGGAGGGCCTGTGCGAGGCCTACCGCTATTTGCAATTGCTGCGCTTGCAACATCACCAAACCCAGTTGCAGCAGGGGCAGGAGCCCAACAATCTGGTGCGTTTGAGTACTTTAGGTGCACTGGATGCACGTGTCTTGCGTGAAGCCTTGTCGCAAGTGCGCCGTGCCCAACGTATTCTGGCTTTCCGGTATCGCTTATGAAACTGCTTTCCTGGCTACCTTGGCGTAAATCTTCTTTTGCCGCACGCAGTCCGTCCTTGTCCTGGAGTGGGGTGGACGAACTGGCTTTGGACGAAGCGGCCTTTACGGTGCTGGATCTGGAAACCAGTGGTCTGGAGCCCAAGCGCCACCATATCGTTCAGATGGGTGCGGTCCGCCTGGAAAACGGTTCGATTGCCTTGGGCAATATCTGGTCCGGTCTGGTTCGCACTCAGGGCGAGCGCAGCCCTGATAGCTTATTGATTCATGAGATCAGCCCGCAACAACAGGAAGAAGGCGAGCCACTACCCCAGCTGATGCGGGACTTTGCCCGCTATTCCGAAAACACGGTATGGGTCGCCTGGGATGCCGACTTTGATCTGGCGTTTCTGGACCGTGCCTGGCCGAAGGCGGGCCTGGAGCAGGCCCGGCCTTTGGCTCTGGATTTGGCTGAACTGGCTGCGTGTGTATTGCCCGACTGGCGTGGTCGTCGTATGGGCCTGGACGATTGCCTGAAATATTGTGGCCTGCCGGTAAGTGACCGCCATGATGCCTTGGGAGATGCCCTGGTCAGTGCACAGTTGATGCAATTACTGATTGGGCGCGCCAAGCAAAAAGGCATCCTGACCATAGGCCAGGCTCGGCGCTTGATGCAATCGCACAAGCAGCGGCAGGCGCACGCGTTTTAAGAGCCTGCCAGCCCCAGCGCGACCCGCATCATGGCTTCGTAGCCGGAGTTGAATAGCTGGGTCAGGAAGGGCGTAGTCTGAGGAATGACCACGGTCAGCAAGGTCAGGCCGATTGTCAGCGTAATTGGGAAACCCACAGCAAAAATCGTCAATTGCTGGGCGGTACGGTTCAAGATCCCGAAAGCCAGGTTAATGGTCAGCAGCACAATAATCAGTGGCAGGGCCAGCAACATGCCTGACACCCACAATTCGCTGCTCCAATCGAGCAAGGCACCCCAGCCATTGATGTTCAGGTCCGCGCCGATGGGCAGCACATGGAAGGTGCGCACCAGCACACCCAGCAAGAGCAGGTGGCCGTTCAGGGCCAGAAAGGTCAGCACCGCAATCACGTTCAACAGCCGCGACAGCACGGCCGTATTCGCGCCGGTAGCGGGGTCAAAGAATGAGGCAAAAGACAGGCCCATTTGCAGGCCGATAAACTCGCCCGCTGTCTGTACCGCTGCAAACACGATGCGCATGGTCAAACCCAGCGCGACACCGATGAACACTTGCTGCGCGGCAATCAGCAGGGCCTCGTAAGAGGCTGTGGGCAGATCGGGTAGAGGCGGTAGCGAGGGCGCGACAATCAGGGTCAGGATAAAGCCCAGGCCTATTTTGGCCCGCTTGGGGATGGCGGATTCGCTAAAAAAGGGAACGGTAGCCAGGGTGGCCAGAATACGGATGAAGGGCCACAGAAAGGCGTTGAGCCAGGCATAGAGCTGGGCGGAGTTCAGGTCGAGCACGGCACGCCTAGGGCCTGTTCAGTGGGCAAGGCATGGCACTTTGCCCGTCACGGATTTGCGTACTCACGGAAGGCTCCTTGTCGCGCTGGTCAGTCTTAGTTGACCAGCCCGGGAATGCCACGCAACAGGCCCTGCATGTAGTCGACCATATTGTTGATCAACCAGGGGCCCAGCAGCACCACCGTAATGCCCATGGCCAACAGCTTGGGGATGAAAGACAGCGTCATCTCGTTGATCTGGGTGGCTGCCTGGAAAATACTGATGCCCAGACCCACCACCAGCACCACGATCAACATGGGACCGGCCATGGACAGGGCCAGTTTCAAGGCGGTGTAGGTCATGGACATGACGGTTTCGGGAGTCATCACAGTCCTTTATTGGTAGAAGCTGCGGGCCAGGGAACCCAGCAGCAGATGCCAGCCATCGGCCAGCACAAACAGCATGAGCTTGAAGGGCAGCGAGATGGTCACGGGTGGGACCATCATCATCCCCAGGGACATCAGGACGCTGGCAATCACCAGGTCAATGATCAGAAAGGGGATAAAAATCGTAAAGCCGATCTGGAAGGCGGTTTTCAGCTCGCTGGTTACAAAAGCCGGCACCAGTACGCGCAAGGGGACATCTTCCGGGGATTCCAGTTCTGCCACGCCCGCCATATCGCCAAACAGCTTCAAGTCCGCTTCGCGGGTCTGGTGCAGCATGAAGGTTTTCAGGGGCTGGGCACCTTGCTCCAGCGCGGTTTCAAAGCTGATCTTGTTTTCTGACAAGGGCTTGTAGGCGTCCTGATACACCTGATCAAACACCGGTGACATCACAAAGAAAGTCAGAAACAGGGCCAGGCCCACCAGCACGGTGTTGGGCGGCGCCGTACCTGTTCCCATTGCATTGCGCAGCAGACCCAGCACAATGATGACGCGGGTAAAGCCGGTCATCATCAGCAAGGCCGCAGGCAGGAAGGACATCATGGTCAGCATGGCCAGCGTCTGGATGCTGAGTGACCAGGTTTGCGAGCCGTTCGGGCCTGCTGTGCTGGTAATGGCCGGAACAGCCTGGGCCCAGGCCTCGGAAGGCAGGAGCAGGCTGATCAGGGCCAGAAGCAGCATCAGGCCGATGCGCTGGGTGGGAGAGAGGAGTGCGGTCATGATGCGGTCAGCGGGGCGCACGGTGCTGGTCCAGATGGGCCTGGAAGTCCGGCTCGGAGCCAGCGGGCGTTGTGGTGTGCAGCAGGCTGATCTGCTGAGGGGTGATGCCTATCAGAATTTCGCGGTCATCAATCTGGACCAAGGCCACGCTGCTGCGCGGCCCCAGGCGTTGATTGTCCAGAATCTTGATGCGTTGCTGGTTTTTATTTTTCAGCAGCCCGCCTCGGCGGGCAACCCAGGCTGCCGCCAGAATCAGGCCTACAACCAGCAGCAGGCTGAGCATGATTCTGACGAGCTGGGCTTGTTCCATGTTCTAGCGGCGGCCGTTCAGGCGTTGGATACGATCCGATGGAGTCACGATGTCGGTGACGCGAATACCGTATTTATCGTCCACCACGACCACTTCGCCTTGGGCGATCAGGTAGCCGTTCACGTAAATATCCAGCGGTTCGCCCGCCAGACCGTCCAGCTCCACCACGGAGCCCTGGCCCAGTTGCAGAATGTTCTTGATGGTCAGACGTGTGCGACCCAGCTCCACCGACAGCTGGACCGGGATGTCCATAATCATGTCGATATCGGTGGTGGCGTTCGCCTCGGCGTGCTCCATGGGCGGGAACAGATTGCTGGCCGGGCTGGGTTCGTGCACAGGCGCGGCTGCGCTTTGCTCGGCCAGTGCCGAGGCCCAGTCATCCTCCAGGGGCTGTTCCAGTCCTTGGGCTTGGGTGCTGCTTTGGCTGCCAGCCTGTTGCTCAGCCATCGCGGCTGCCCAGTCGTCCTCGGGCGCAGACCGGTCGTTAGGGTTGTGAGGGTCGCTCATAGGGACTTACCTTTAGTCAAATCGCTGTCGTTGGTGGCCAAGATGTTTTCTACCCGCAAGGAGTAGCGGCCACCGGAGGTGCCGTAGCGGCATTCCAGAACCGGCACGCCATCCACGTGGGCTTCAATAAGAGTGGGGATTTCAATCGGCAAGACATCATTGGCCTTTAACTGGGTCAGCTCGGCAATGGTCATGTCTATATTGACGAAGTTGGCAATCAGTTCAACTTCGGCGCTGCGCACTTGTCGTGACAATTGCTGGGTCCAGCGCTGGTCAATATCGTTGGTGCCTTTGTCCTGCAAGGGGCGGGTCAGCAGATCGCGCAGCGGCTCGATCATGGAGTAGGGCAGGCAGATATTCAGATTGCCGCCCTGGGCACCAAATTCAATATTGAAAGAGGTCACCACCACGATGTCATTGCTGCTGCTGATGCTGGCAAACTTGGTATGCATCTCCGAGCGCATGTACTCCGCTTCCAGCGGGTAGATGGACTCCCAGGCACCGCAGTAGCTCTCCAGCGTCAGGGTCAGCAAACGCTGGATGATGCGCTGCTCGGTCGTGGTGAAATCCCGGCCTTCGACGCGGGTGTTGTAGCGGCCATGGCCACCAAACAGGCTGTCGATAATCAGGAAGACCAGGTTCGGGTCGAAGGTAAACAGCGACACGCCCCGCAAGGGCTTTAAGGCAACCATGTTCAGGTTGCTGGGCACGGGCAGGTTGCGCTCGAAGTCCGAGTACTTCTGAATACGAATGGAACCGACGGTGATGTCTGCGTTGCGGCGCATGAAGCTGAGCATGGTCGAGCGCAAACGACGGGCAAAGCGCTCGTTGATCAGCTCCAGGGTCTGCATGCGGTGACGCACTACCCGGTCTGGCGAGGTCAGGTCATAGGCCCGTACGCCAGTCAGGTTTTCGTTCAAGGGCTTGGTGTCAGCGCCTTCGCCGGTAACACCGGCCAGCAGTGCATCGACTTCGTCTTGGGATAGGAAGCTCTGATACGACATTTATTGGATGACAAAGGCGGTGAACAGGACATCATTGATGTTCGGTACAGCGGTGTTGGGCGCGTAGGGCTCTTTCAGGCCGGCGCTCAGCTGTGCAACCAGGGCTTGACGCCCTTCGGAGGTCTGGATGTAGGTGGGGCGCTGTTCAGCCAGAATCTTGAGCACGCGATCACGCACCATGGGCATGTACTCCACCAGCATGGAGCGCGAACCATCGTCCTGGACACGCAAGGTGATGCCTACGTACAAGATGCGCGAGCGGCCATTCTCGTTCAGGGTGACGGTAAAGGGGTCCAGCGGCGCAAAAATAGGTTTGGCATTGACCTTGACCACCGGCGGTTCGTCCGGGGCAGGGGCCGCTTCAACTGATTGGCCTTTTTCCGCCCAGGCCAACCAGGCAGGCGTGCTGCTTTGTTGCAGGGAGTAGTACAGCGTTGCGCCCACGCTAGCGGCGATAATAAACAGAACCAGCAGACCGGTTTTCATCAGGCGTGCAAGTTTGGTGGGTGCTTTTCGGGCCATGTGATGTGAGCGATGTATTTTCTAGCGTATTACAAACAGACAAACGCATGTCGGGCCTGAGCCTGACTGCATGCCTGAGCTATTGTGCCGGAGGTCAGACAGGACAGGCCCGGCGAATAGACGCTGCTTTTCGAGCTTAATCATGCTTTTTGCCGGGCTGTCTGTGGGACTGTGAATCAGGCGAAGGTATCAACCAGCGCGTCGGGGTTCAGCGAGCGTGTGGCGCTGCTGTTCACCAAGGGGCTGCTTTCGTCGGCGGAAGCCACGCCGTTCAGGCTGAAGGCGGGTTGATCGCCTTGATTGCCCCTGGCGGCCAGTTGCTCGTGAAAGGCCTGGTGCGAGGCGTGCTGGTCGCCTACGTCAGCCTGTCCCAAGGTCAGCCCGTTTTCTGCAAACTGCTGTTGCAGCTGCTGCAAGGATTGTTCCAGGGCGTGGCGGACTTGAGCATGGGGCGAGGTGATCATGGCGTGGGCCATCCCATCCTGCATTTGCAAGGTAATGCGCAAGGGGCCCAGTTCGGGTGGGTCCAGACGAATGTCGGCGCTTTGAACGCCGCCTTGAGCCTGTTGGGCCAAGGTAATCATTTGACGACCCATGGCCGCCCCCCATTCGGGGGACTGGACCGGCGTGGCAATGGCCAGCGTCAGGGGGCTGGGCAAGGCGGCCGGGCTGTTGGCCTGGACTGCGCTGGGTGCGGCGCTAAGTTGCGCTAGCAGGGAAGCATCCAGAGCGGGCAGGTTCAGATTCACGCCGGCACGGGCATCGTCAGCAATTTGTCGGCCAAAGCTAGCCAAGGAAGCCGACGCTTCATCCATCAAACGTGTCTGGGATGAGGGCACATTAGCGGCGATGCCAGTGCCTGGCGGGTTGTTGTTCAGTACTTGTGCTGTGTTCACCGCTGGTTTGCGAGCAGTGGTGGCAGCCAGCGGATTGCTGGTTTCAACGGCTTTAGGCAAGACCAGTTCGGCGCTCAGATCAAGCTCGGCTTCTGCTTCAACAGCGGTCAATGGCGCGGTCTGAGCTTGACGGCTACTTGGCTCGGCGGCCAGATTCTGGCGTGTGTTGAGAGCGCTCAGTGGCAGTTTGCTATCGGTTTGGGCACTTTTGGGGTCGACCTTGCTGCTCTTGATGGCCTGTACTTGCGAAAGAATCGACAAGGCCATGGCAGGCAGGCCGCTATCGGCCGGGGCATCCGTGTCAAGTTCCAGATCGCTCTGATCGGCAATCAGCAGGGCCGGGTCTTTGATCAAGGGGTCCAGCTCGCTGGCACCAGCCTGTTCGGCCACGGCGTCAGCCAGCTTGGGGCTATCGGCGGGAACCTGGGTTTTGGTGCTGTCCTGCTTGGCGGCTGCCGGTGTCTTGCCAGCCCCTTTGTGTTGCACCTGCTGTTGTTGGGTTTGCAGATGCTGGGCAAAGCCTTCGTCTTTGGGCGCATGCGCAGCCGCAGGCCCGGCCGTGTTGGTAACGGGGGCCGAGGGTGCGGCAGGGGCCGCAGGTAAAACCGAAAGAGTGGGCGAAGTCATGGCGGCGCTTGTTTAATAGGCGGTCTGGCTACGGGTAAAGAGACGAGCAGCGATTTCATCGCTGTTACGTTGTTCCATTCTTTGTTGCTGGATTTGCTGGGTCTGGAGACGGCGGTCGATCAAGGTTTCATACGCTTTCAGGCGCTGCTGATGGCCATACCAGACCTGGCGTCCCTGTTCCATTTTCTCTTCCAGCGCTTGGATGACACTATTTTGCTGGGAAATGGCCTGGTCCAATGTCACGATAAAGCGCCGGAAATTGTGGTAGTTCGCCATGGTTACCCCAGTTTGGCCCACATCCAGCAGGCGCTGGGCGTAGTCCTGGCGATAGGTCTGCAACATTTCCAGCTGCGACTGGGCCGCATCGCGTTCTGTTCGCAGCTCCTGCAGATGGCGGGCCGCGTCGTCCACATTGTTCTGACTGAGATCGACCAGCGTATGTAAAGAGGCGTTGGCTTTCATGGCTATTGCTCGCTATTGAGAACGGCGTTCAATTCATCGAAGGCGCGTGGCACGTCCACACGTTGCTGCATGCCCTGGCGCAAATAGGCCTCCAGCCAGGGGAAACGATCAATGGCCTGATCAATGGCAGGATCATTGCCACGGGTATAGGCGCCCACGGCAATCAGGTCGCGGTTGCGTTGATAGCTGGAGAGCAGGCCCTTGAAGCGGTGCACCATCTTGATCTGTTCTGGCTCCACAATGCTGGGCATGACCCGCGAGATGGACGCTTCGATATCAATGGCCGGGTAATGGCCGGTTTCCGCCAGACTGCGCGACAGCACAATGTGGCCGTCCAGAATCGCTCGGGCCGAGTCGGCAATCGGGTCTTGCTGGTCGTCGCCCTCGGTCAGCACGGTGTAGAACGCGGTGATCGAGCCGCAACGGCCTTGTGCATTGGGTTCGCCATTGCCGGCGCGCTCCACCAGGGCCGGCAGCTTGGCAAAAACGGAAGGAGGGTAGCCCTTGGTGGCGGGCGGCTCGCCAATTGCCAAGGCGATTTCGCGCTGAGCCATGGCATAACGCGTCAGCGAATCCATGATCAGCAAGACGTTCTTGCCTTCATCGCGGAAAAACTCGGCCAGTCGAGTGGCGTACACCGCGCCTTGTAGGCGCAGCAAGGGCGAGACGTCAGCCGGAGCAGCGACAACAACCGAGCGTTGCAGGCCCTCTTCGCCCAGGTTGTGCTCAATAAATTCTTTAACTTCTCGGCCCCGTTCACCGATCAGGCCTACGACAATGATGTCGGCCTGGGTGTAGCGGGCCATCATGCCCAGCAGCACACTTTTACCCACACCGGAACCGGCAAACAAACCCATGCGCTGACCACGGCCTACGGTCAGCAAACCGTTGATGGCACGTACTCCTACGTCCAGAACCGTGTCGATGGGACTGCGCTTCAGTGGGTTGGGTGTGGTGTGGCTGAGCGAGACGCACGCTTGCGCGTCGATCGGGCCCAAACCGTCCAGCGGATTGCCGCTGCCATCGACCACGCGACCCAGCAGGCCGGGGCCGACCGGAACATGGCGCGAACGCGCCTGGGCGGGCAGGCTGTCCGGTTGATCGGAGTCGGGCAGCGGAACCGGCGGCTGCAATTGAGCTTCAACCGGTACAACACGTGCACCGGGAGGCAGGCCGGAAATTTCGCTCAAGGGCATCAAATACAAGGATCTGCCTTCAAAACCTACAACCTCGGCTTCGGCCCAGATGTTTTGCGCGGCAGACAGCTCCACTTTGCAAGCGGCTCCTACAGCCAGCTTCAAGCCTGTAGCTTCCAGCACCAAACCCGTGGCGCGGACAACGCGGCCACTGCGCAAGCAGGGCTCAATGGCCTGGACCCGTTGCTGTGCCGACAGCATCTGGGCGCGCCAGCGTTCGGGGGAGGAGGCCAAAAGGGGCGTTGCCATCAGGGCTCCGAAGAGACGGGCAAGCCCAGGCTGGCCAGGGCGCGTTTCCAGCGAGTGGCAAAGGTGGCGTCAATATCGCCGTAACTGGAGCGCACACGACATTCACCGCGTTGCAGCTGGGGGTCTTCTTGCAGACGCCAGGCGCGGGGCTCGCCTTGTTCAATCAGAAACTCACGCACCAGGCTGATGTCGTCCGGGTGCAAGCTCAGTTCCAGGGCGCTGGTATCGCCTGGATCACTACGCAGTACTTCGGCAACCAGATCGCGGATGCGGCTGGGTTCGGCCTTGATGGTGCTTTGCAATACATGCTCGGCAATACGTGTCGCCAGCTGAATCAGGGATTGGCCCATTTCCTGATCCATCAGTTCAATGGACTGGGCGCAGTTCTGGTTCAAGGCGACAAATTCCTTGATGTACTGGTCAATCTGTTCTTGTGCCTTGGCCATTCCAGCCGCCATTCCGGCTTCATAGCCCTGGGCATGACCACTTTCCTGGCCTGCTGCCAGACCAGCAGCGTGGCCTTGGTTGTAACCGGCCTGATAGCCCTGGGTATGGCCTTCTTCCTGCGCCTGGCTGCGCTGGTTTTCCAGATCGCGCTGCAGTTCTTCCGGGGTAGGAGGGACGAACTCGGGCTCTTCCGGTTCCGGGGCGACGACAGGATCATCCAGCCCCTGCATTTGCCAGCGGCTCCAGCTTTCCTGAAGCTCCGAGTAGGCCGAGGCTTTACGGTGGCTGGACATTTACAGGCTCCTGCGCAGGCGGTTCGTGCCTGGGCACAAGCGAATAACGGCTTGGACGGGCAGGAGCTGCCCAAACGAGGCCGTCTTAGACATATTCGTCCCCACTCAGGCCACCCAGCGTAATCTGACCGGCTTCGGCCAGGCGACGGGCCACCTGCACAATGGCTTTCTGTTCCTGTTCCACCTTGGACATGCGGATCGGGCCTTGGGCGTCGATGTCTTCGCGCAGCATTTCGGCAGCACGGTTGGACATATTGCGGAAGAACTTGTCGCGCAACTCTTCGGGCGCGCCTTTCAGGGCAATCGTCAATGCAGAGGTCTCGATTTCCTTGAGCAGCAGCTGAATGGCAATGTCTTCCACATCGGCCAGGTTCTCGAACACGAACATCTCGTCCACGATGCGCTGGGTCAGGTCGGCGTCCATGCCGCGCAGACTGGTCAGGACGGACTCTTCCAGGCTGGCGTTCATGTAGTTCAGCATCTCGGCTGCCGTGCGTGGACCACCCATCTTGCTGCGTTTGGCACCCTGGCCCGATAGCATGCCGTTCAACACTTCGGTCAGCTCGTTCAGGGCCGTGGGCTGCACGCCACCAAAAGTAGCAATACGCAGGACCACATCATCGCGCAAACGATCCGGAATGTAGCCCAGAATGTCGGCGGCGCGATCACGCTCCAGATGCACCAGAATGGTGGCAATAATTTGGGGGTGTTCGTCGGCAATCAGCTCGGCCACGCTGGAGGCATCCAGCCAGTTCAGGGCATCAATACCGCTGCTGGAGCCTTCGCTGTTTTCCAGCAAGTCTTCGATCAGGCCAGCGGCTCGGTCCGAGCCCAGCGCCTTGTTCAGTACGGAGCGGATGTAGGCGTTCGAGTCCAGTGCCACCGCCATGAACTGGTCGGCCTCCTGGCGAAAGCTCTCCAGAGCCTCGTCCATATCGGCACGGGTCAGTTGCTTCAGGGACGCCATGGCGGTACTGAGCTGCTGCACCTCACGAGGCGAGAGGTGGCGAAACACCTCGGCGGCGGCATCTTCCCCCAAGGACATCATCAAAATCGCACTGCGTTCGATGGAATCGTCCGGTTTAGCCGTTTTCATTTTTTTCATCTTTGTTCAACCAGGAGCGCAACACCATAGCCACGGCACGTGGGTCATCGTGAGCCATCGTGCGGGCGGTGTTCAGATTCTCTTCGTAGCGGCTCATTTCGGCGGCACGTTGTTCAGCAGCCTGTTCGCGAGCAGATTCTTCTTTCTGGCGCTCGACGCGGGCGTCAGCCACCGCCTTGGCCTGGATCAGGCCCTGGATGATGGGGTTGATGACGATGCGCCATGCCATGAACAGAATGAATGCAAAGACCAGATACTTGACCAGTTCCATAGCGAGCTCGCGGTACTCCGGATTTTTCCAGAAGGGGGTATCAATATCGCCTTGCTCGTTGAACTGTCCGTTCACCACGCTCAGGCTATCGCCTCGATCAGCCGAGTAACCCACGGCTTGTTTGACCAGATCGCGGATCTTGTCCAGTTCTTCCTGCTCCAGCGGCTGTTGGTCCTTGTCCGTATTGCGATAGTTCACCACCACGGCTACCGACAGGCGGCTTAGCTGACCCAAAGGACCTTTGACGTGGCTGATGGTGCGATCCACTTCGTAGTTCACGGTGGAGTCGTTACGCGCATTGCCGGTGTTTTGCAGCAAGCGGGCCTGTTCGGCCAGGGACACCAGTGAAGGGTCTGTACCGGCCGCTGCAGCGTTCGCAGCGTTGGCGGTTTGTGCGGCGGCATTGGCCGGCTCAGTTGCCGGAGCAGCCGGGGCTTGGGGCTGATTCGGTGCAGCAGGCGGGTTCACCAGATTGGCGGTGGCATTGTTGGGAGCCTGATTGCTCAAGGCACCGGGCACGCCCTGGGGCTGCTGCGGGTTGCGCTGCAAGGAAGAACTGGTCTGCTGGCTGCGTACCGCGGCCTGACCGGGTTGCTGATTGGGCTTGTAGACCTCGGACGTCTGCTCGCGGCGCGAGAAGTCCACCTCGGCCGTCACCTGGGCGCGGACGTTGCCAGCACCGACCAAGGGGTTCAGCAAGGTCAGGATGCGCTGGACGGCTCGGTATTCAATATCGTTTACAAAATTGCGCTGCTGATTATCAGCGCCCATCTCGCCAGTGGGCGCGGTCAGCAAGCGGCCATTCTGGTCAATGATGGACACCTTGTCGGCATGCAGATTGGGCACGCTGGAGGAGATCAGCCAGCTGATGGCGGAAACCTGGCCTTCGCTCAGGTCGCGGCCCGGATACAGCGACAGCACTACCGAAGCGGTCGGAGACTGGCGGTCACGTACAAACAAGGTTTCACGCGGCATGGCCAGGTGAACGCGCGCTTCCTTGACGGCATGCACGGCCTTGATGGAATTGGCCAGCTCGCCCTCCAGGGCGCGCTGATAGGTGACTTGCTCGGTGAACTGGCTGGCGCCAAAGCGACTTTGATCCAGCAGCTCGAAACCGGCATTGCCACTGCGCGGCAAGCCTTGCGAGGCCATTTGCATGCGCACATCATGCACACGATCTTGCGGCACCAGAATGGCGGTACCGTTGCTGTTGAACTGGTAGGGCACGTTCATCTGGCCCAGGGCCGAGACAATCGCACCGCCATCGCGGTCGTCCAGATTGGAGAACAGTACCTGGTAGGTAGGGCCGCGGCTCCACAGCAAGAGGGCGACAATCAGAGCAATCAGTGCGGCACCCAGCCCGATCAGCGCTACCTTGGGCAAGGCGCGCAGTGTGTCGTAGCCAGGAAGTTTGTTCAGCAACTGTGCTGTCTGACTCATGGGTGAGGCAGAGGCAGGGTTCTGCATGGAATCAGGGGAGTTCAAATCAGGACGTGCTCAGGCAGCATTAAGGAAAGGGCGGCGGGCATGAAAGAATCAGGCGCTTATACCGGCATACTGGCAATTTCTTGGTAGGCGGCCACTAGGCGGTTGCGTACCTGGACGGTGGCCTGAAAGCCAACGCTGGCTTTTTGCAGGTCAATCATCACGTCGTTCAAGGAAATTCCGGGCTCGCCCATTTCAAAGGCCTGAGCCTGGGCATTGGCCTCGTTCTGCGCCTGGGAAACCCGGTTCAAAGAGCGGGCCAGCTCGGCGGCAAAACCACCGGGAGCGGCGCTGCTGGCCGAGGAGGACACAGAACTGGAAGCCCCGGCCGCTTGCGCAACTGCGCGCATCTGGGCCAAAAGGTTTTCAATGCTGGAGAGATTGGAAATCGACATATTCGCTTGCCAGAAAGTCAGGATGGGCCACGCGCACAGGTGCGGGCAGCTTGCCGTGCTTAATGTAACGTTTAGAACGCGAGGCTAAGCAGGGTATCTAAGCCCAAAAACAGGGGCTTTTCAGCCCTTATAAATAGCAGGCTCAAGTTTTTGGGGCGTCGTGCAAAGCCTGCAAGGCTTGTGTGGCCTGGGGATGGCCTTGTTCCAGGGCGTAGAGCCAGGCCAGCAATTCAGCCACGGCTTGATAGAGCTGAGGGGGGATATGACGGTCCAGATCCACCTGCATCAGCAGGCCGACCAGTTCGGGGGACTCGTGTACGTACAGACCGTGCTCGCGGGCGGTCTCGACAATTTTTTCGGCCAAGGTGCCGTAGCCTTTGGCAACGACACGCGGGGCCCCGTCTTTGGGCTCGTAGCGCAAGGCCAGGGCCTGCGGGCGATGGGAGGGGGAATCATGACTCATCGGGCAGGTCCTGCGGCAGGGTCGGGTCGGCTTCAATCTGCAATTGGCTCAGGATCAGGCCCTGGTCTTGCAGACGTTCGCGCAAGGGCAGGCTGTTCTCGTCCAGATAAGGGGCGGATTGATCGGCCTGAATATGGACCAGCAATTGCTGGTTCAGGAGGTTGAGCCGTAGGGTGATCGGCCCCAACGTGGGCAGGTCCAGTTGCAGGGTACTGGACCAATGTTCGGTTTCGTCCTCTGACTGGGCCTGGTGACGTTGCACGCTCCAGCTCATGTCGGCATCCGGCCAGGCCTGACCTTGCCATTGCAGGTTCTGATGGGCCAGCGTATCCAGTTGCTGACGCACCAGCAGGCTATTGGCCGGGTCCTGGGTGCCGGCCTGGGCCTGAGGATTCTGGCTTGTGCTGGTATGTGTTTCGGCCGCGGGGCGATTCAGGTTTTGCGGCTCTTGCTGTAATTCGCCAACGCTGCGTTGCCCAAAGTGCAGATCACTAAGATGAGACTCGTAGAATAGCCCGCTTTGTTGCAAGGCCTGGGGCAAAGCCTGGCTGAAATGCTGGACCAGAGCAGCCGTGCTGCCTGTAGGCAGGGGGCTTGGGGTTGCGGCGCCGGTGGTCGTAGTGCCCGTGCTGGGCGTGCCTGCGGCAGTGCCTGTTCCCACAGCACTGCTGCCTGTTGTCATTGCACTGGCAGAGCCCGCGTTTGCACCGCTTGTTGCTGTGCTACCGGGCAAGGGCAGCCGCTGCTGAGCCACGGTGGCGATTGTGCTGGCGGTGCTCTGTGCTGTGTTTGCGCGTCCCGCCGTCTGGGTATCACTGCCGGGGCGCGTGGGTTCCTTGCCGTCTGCCTGCATCGTGGGGCGGCCAGGTAACAAGGCCTGTCGTCCCTGGATAGCAGGGGCACGATCCGGAAAGCGCTCCAGCAAGGACAGGATCAATTGGGCAGTGCGCCCCAGGGTTGTGGGGGCCGAGCTCGTGGTGGCCCTATTGGGGCCACGTGCATTCAGAGCCGGGTCGGTCGAGGTTTGACCGCTTTGTGTGCGGATATTCCGGCTATCGCGACCCTGGGTGTGGGCGCGGGCTTGATCTACGCTTTGGCGTTGATCACGAGCCGTTTGGTTTTCGGCGCGCTCGGGGCGTTGGCTGCCCGGTGTCTGGCTGATGGCGTCCGGTCGGGCGCCCGTGGCGATATTGCTTTGCTGTCCAGTGCTGATACCCAGAACGGCATCGAGCCGTTGAATAAGCAGCGTCCCCAAGGGGGAGGGGCCGCCTATGCTCATGGATGAACGCTAGGGCTGTAATACGCTTGCAACACGGTTTGCTGGCGCTTCATATTGCCTAGCAGTGCACCCAGACGCCCCAGTTCGGGGGTGGCCAGATGGCGGATCTGGGCGTCGTCTTCCAGAATTTGGGTCAGCAACTGACGGCGTGCCTGTTTTTCAGTAATAGACAGGTCTTCCATGTTCTTGAGCTTTTCCACGGCGAGTTGATAGTGTTCGGATTGTTCAAACACATCCTCCCAGCGAGCCGTTTGGGCAAGCTCCAGCATGTGACGGGTGATGCTGGCGATAATTTGATATTGATCGACGATCGGGTTAGAGGTATCGCTCATGTTCGTACCAGGCGCTAAAGGCGCAAAGGAGGTTGGAGGTGCAGGTCAGGAACAGAACCTGTCCCGCGAGCCCCGGAGTCAAGCTGGCTGCTTGGCACGTTGGGTATCAACATTGCTGCGCCAGGCATCGGCAATATCGGTCAGCAAACGCTCGGCCAGCGTCAGCTTTTCCGCGTCATTGCGAAGGTTGGCCAGCATCAGATTGTGCAAAATCAGGTCATAGGTAGCGACCAGATTGCGGGCCAGCTCTCCGCCCTTTTCGGTATCGACCGCCATTTTCAGGCCGCTATCGACAATATCAATAGCCTTCGATAAAGACAGCCCCCGCCCGGCAATATTGCCCTGTTCCATATGCAAGCGCGCTTGCAGCATGGCGGTGCGAGCACCGTTAAATAACAGGGTAATCAGATGTTCGGGACTCGCGCTCAGGACCTCGGTTTCCAGACCTACTTGAGCGTAGGCGCGAACCGATTGTTGGCCAAAGCGACGGGAAGGGGCAGGATAGCTCATAGGGGTTTATTTATTGCTGTTCATATTGCCCAGCATGGACAGTTGCTGGCTTAGGTAATTGCTGGTGCCTTGCATGCGGTTGATCATGACGTCCAGTTGGACGAACTGCTTGCGATAGGCTTCCATCTTGTTCTCGATGCGCTGGTCAGCGGCTTCGAACTGATCTTGCAGTTTTTTGCCGACTTTCTCTGCGCCTTCCTGGGCATTATCAATACGGCCACCCTTCTTGATAAATTCCTCTGCTGCGGCCTCAACGCGACCGGCAACGCTGTGTTCGCCCACAAACATGTTCTTGACGTCGACCATATTGGTCTTCAAGACTTCGTTCAGCTTTTTCTCGTCCAGCTGCAGATCACCTGTCTTGGGATCGATATTGATGCCCAGACCTACCATGGAGCGGATCTCGCCTTCGCTGGGAACGTGCCCCAGAGTGGCGTCACGCATGGCATTTTGAGCCTCACGTGCCATGGAGTCGCCTGTCAGGGCGGCTCCTTTTTTCAGCTCGACGTTATAGGCTGTCAAGGAACGAATCGACTTGTTGAACTTGTTGTACGCCTCGACATAGTCCTTGATTGCCTTGGCGGCCACGCTGTCGTCTTTGGCAACTTCTACATTGACCGGGTCACCGCCAGCCTTGTTCAGCGTGATCTCCAGGCCCTCAATAGTGTCTTTGAGGGTGTTGCTCTGGCTTGTGATGGCAATGCCGTTCACTGTCAACTTGGCGTTGAGGGCCTTGGTTTGCTCAAAGCCGCTGGCAGCCGGGTCGGCAGCATCAAAGGTAAGCACCTCGGCCAGTTCATCATTGCCACTGACGCTGATGGAGCTGATCGACGCTGCTTCACCCGTTGCACCGGCTGACAGTTGCAGGCGGTATGGCTCGTCCGGATCGCCAGTGTTGATAATGGTCGCTTTCATGCCCAACTCAGTGTCGGCATTGATCGCGTTCATCACGCCTTGCAAGGACGTGTCCTTGCCCTTCATGTTCAGGACGTGTTCTGTGCCATTGGCCAGGCGAACGGTAATTTCCCCGCCTTCGCCCATGGCCTCATCACGGGAGCTTTGAGAGGCCGCCGTCAAGGTCTGGCGGGTAGCCAGATTATCAACCTTGATCACGTACTGACCGGGCGCTGCTTTGGAATTGCCGGTCACCTTGATGTTTTCGCTATTGGCGGTGACTTTGACCGCGCCAAACGAGTCTTCCGAGTTCAGGGCCTTGGCGGCGGTTTGCAGCTCTGCCAGACTGCTTTTGAGCTGACCGTAGGCCGAGATCTTGTTGGTATTGGCCACCTGGCGGTTCTGGATGACAGCAAGACTCTTCTTTTCCGTCTTGCGCAAATCTTCCAGCAGCTCGTCCAGCTTCAGACCTGAGCCCACGCCAATTGAAGAAATAGCCATATCAAATACTCCTGTAGTGTCCTATTTTGTCGCGAATGTGTCGCGCGCAAAGCCCATGTCAATGGGAAGTTTCGATGCCAGTTTGGTTTTTAAACCTTTACGCTGACCGCGTTGCCCTGCAATTGCACGATCATCTTGGCAATCTGGATCACCGCGTCAGATGGGACGGTGCGCAGAACCTCGCCGGTCGAGTTGTCCACAATCGAGACCACCAGACGCTGGGCCTCGTCGTCCATATTGAAGCGAATGCCGGTGGACCAGGCCTGCAAGGAGTTGTTGATCTGGTCCAGGGTGTCGTCCAGCGTGTTGACCATGCCGGGCACGGGTTCGCGTTTGTCGGGCCAGCGTTGCTGCAACTGGGTATCGGTACTGCTTTCCTTGATGGGGGTCACCGTGGTGGCCGCCGAAGGCGTAGGGGTGCCGGGATTTTGCTCCACTGGGGAGGCTAGGGGCACCAAGGCCGTCGTTTGAGATGAAACTGAGTTGATCATGACATCACTCCAGAAGGGGCTTGGTGGCAGGCCTGCTCAATGGGGGGCTTGGCACCTGTAACGATCCAATTACGGCACCTGCGCCTGTATCTTTAGGAGATATTTTGGTTTTTGGCCGCGTCAGACCCGTTTAAAGCCTGAATAAGATGGCGAAAGACTGTTTGATTTGGGGACTGTCGGGCAGGGCGGGCAGGCAAAATAGCTCAATCTTTATTGTCCGGATTCTTGCCTGTCCATGCCTCGTTCAGAAGACGTCCTGGTTGAGCAGTACGCCCCATTGGTGCGCCGCCAAGCGCTCCAGCTTGTGTCGCGCCTGCCTCCCAGCGTTGAACTGGATGATCTGATGCAGGCGGGCATGATGGGCCTGCTGGACGCCGTGCGTCGTTACCAGGTGGTGGCCGAGGCTCAGTTTGACACCTACGCGGTCACCCGAATTCGTGGCGCCATGCTGGATGAGTTGCGCAGCCAGGACTGGCTGCCGCGTAGTGTGCGCAGCAAAGCGCGCCAGATCGAAGTGGCCGTCAGTACCTTGCGTCAGGAACTGCTGCGCGAGCCCACCGAGCCGGAAATCGCTGAAGCCTTGTCCATGAGCATGGACGATTACTACGAACTGCTGGATGAGGCGGTCGGCGTGCAGGTGATTCATTACGAAGACCTGAAACGTCATGCCGATCCTTCCGCTGATGCGCTGGAGTTTCTGGAAGACAGCACGCGCGAGCAGGCGTACTTCGATAATCCCCTGAACCTGCTGACTTCCCAGGGGCTTCGGCAAGCCTTGATTACCGCCATCGACCAACTGCCTGAACGTGAGAAATTGCTGTTCGCCTTGCAGTTTGAGCAAGATTTGAATCAGAAAGAAATTGCTCTGGTGCTGGGTGTGACAGAAGGGCGCGTATCCCAACTGCGTAGCCAGGCCGTGGCCCGTATCCGCGCCAGTCTTGCCAAAGACCAATGGGATGCCATTTCCGATAGCGCGGAATTTCAGGTTCTTTTGTAGCTTTTTGAGCTCGCGGTTTATCTTCTCTGGGCTGAGTTCACTCGGCCTATGTTTGTGGAGTATTCTTTAGGAAGTAAAAAGCCAGCCCTAGGGCTGGCTTTTTTGCTGCAGAGGATGCTGCTTACTTCTTGCGCTGCAAAATCCAGAACTCCCGGTAGTTAATGCCGTCATCGCACAGGCTGCCTTTGCGAATGACGGTGAATCCGGCACTGGCCATGGTGGTGGCTTTGGCCTCGAAATCCACTTCCGTACGAGTGGTCTCGCGTGTGCCCTGACTTTCCAGCAGGACCAGGCCGCCGGGTTTGCAGAAGTTGAACAGCTTGGTGCCGAATTCTGACAAAGGCACGCCAATCCAGTGATGCACCGCGCAGGCAATGACCAGGTCAAAGCGCTGTTTGGATTTGAAGTCATCAAAGGGCTGGCTGCTCAGTTCAATGTGCTTGTGCCCCAAATGTTCTGCCACCGCCTTGCCAACGTCAATGCAGCTTTGGCTGATATCAAACCCCAAGCCATGGGATAGATGTGGAGCCAGGCCCATCAGCAAGAAGCCATGGTTGCAGCCAATATCCAGGGCGCTGGCATTGGCGGGCAGCAGTTCTTGCAGGCCGTAGGTTTCAAGTCGCTGCATGGCCGGTCGTGAACCTGCCAGTTTCAGCGGCTCAAAGCCTTGATAGGGCAGGCCGAAGTCGCCGAAGGCGTACTGCAGATTATCTTGTTTGTAACCTGCCCAGATTTGCTCGATTTTCTGGTGCAGGGCGGCAATGCTCTGCAGATCTGCCTGCGTGCTTTCGGGCAGGCGCGCATTGAGCTTGCGGTAGGCGTGGACGGTGTAGGGCGAATAGCGGTAGGTCGCGCAGGCTTGCCACAGGTGCTCGCAGCTTTCATTGATCTGGCCTGCTTCGTACAGGCTATCGGCCTTGGCAATCAAGGGGCGGGCCAGTTCGGGACCCTGGCTGTTCTGCGCCAGAAGCAAGGCTTGTTCGTGCTCTAGCCAAGCCTGCTCCCATTGCTGGCTGTGCGCGAGCAAGCGGCCACGGGTGGCATGGTGCTGTATCTGCTCCGCTGTTGTCATGTGTGGCTTGGCAGACTGGCTGCGGGACAGGGCCTCGTTCAGTTCTTCCGTGTCGGGCTTGACCTGTGCAGCCAGTGTGTCCCACCACTGAGCCTGAACGTCTTGTTGATCCGGGTAGCGAGCATACAGCGCGCGGGCGAGGTCTGTGGCCTCCCACCACATGCCGGCGCGATTCATGATGTCTATATAGGTTTGGCGCAGGATCAGTTCGTCTGGAGCTTTGGAGATGGCTTCCTGAATCGTCACAATGGCTGAACGATGATGCCCTGACCAGGACAGGCATTCGGCGTACAGACTCTGAACGAGTGGGTCGGCTGGATATTGCTCGATCCACTTGCGTGTCTGATGGCGGGGGACAGGCAAGTCGCTAGTGTGCAGCATTTGACGGATATGCTGAATTTCGCGCAGATCCGGCCCATTACGTTTGAGCTCAAAGTAGCCTCGGGCTTTCAGGTAGCCTTCGGCTAGTGTCGGGTCGATTTGCAGCAGTAGCTCGTAACTGAAATCATGGATGTCGTGCACCGTATCCAGCAGGAAAGCCTGCTTGAGGATTTGTGTGGGGCTCAACTGGGCCTGGCGTTGATAGCTGGGGACCAGCAAGGCAGAGGCTCGGCGCAGTTGGTTGCCGGCAGGTTGCACAGCCAGATCCTGGCGTGCGGGCATGTGTTGTTCGAACTGCTCATCGATCAGACGCAAAAGACGGAAACCATGTTGCTCGGCCCATTGCAGCAAGGCGGCCAGATCCGTTTGTCCCTCTTGTGTTGTGACCAGGGCGACGCTGACCTGGATCAGCAAGGCATTGGCCAGGCGCTCAGTGCCATGTTCCAGGATCTTGGCATGGTCGTAGACGCCGTCCAGGATCAGATAGTCCAGCCAGTCCAATCCCTCAATGGCGTCCAGCGCATAGGTGGTGACGGGCAACTGAGCCAGCGCCATGGTTTTTTGGGCCAGATAGGCCGGGCCTTGTTGCTTGGCGACAGGAGGCAGGGTGCTGTTATAGGCCGCGTCCAGCGCCAAATGCAAGGTGCCGGGCTGACCATCTCCCAGCAGCGCCTGGGAAATGTAATGCAGGGATGGCTTGCTCAGTGCTTGCGCCAATGGGGCAAGTTCGCCGGAGGGATCGAAGCTGAGCAAGGTGCAGGCACCAGACTCGACCAGGTCCTGCGCTTTTTGTTGACGCAGCAGATACGAGGTGTTGTCCGCTACGGTGATCACCTGTGACAGCTGCCAGCTGAAGTCGGCTTCTGCCGGGCTGTTGTCGGGCTTGGTGTTGCGGACCTTCAGTTGGGCGGGCAAGTCGGCCATGTTGGCCTGCTGCTCCTGGGCCAGTTCCTGACAGGTGGACTGATAGCGCTGAACCATAGGTGCCAATTGTTCGCGGAAGCGCTCGCCAAAGCCGATGAAGCGGTCGGTCATGGGCATGGCAACGTCAAAGGAGCTGATCGGGCCAATCTCGGCAGCCATGCTGGCGTTGGCTGCAACGGCATCTGTATAGGACTGCTGGCGCTCCAGGCCCAGCTGCTCAAACAGATTGTCCATGACAGTCTGGGGATCACGGACCAGGGCTTCATAATCAACCAGAAAGACGGGGTTGGGCAGGACCTGTGCCCAATGCGCCATCATGTGCTCGTAAAGTGCGATATGTTCGCCCAAGGTCGGCAGGTCGTAGCTGTAGTGGTTGCCCTCGAAGGATTTGTATTGCTGGCAGTACACCGTGGCACCCAGATCCAGCAGGCCGCGTACACAAAAAACAATAGGGGCTTTGGGTAACCACAGGCCGATAAAACCCAGGTTCCACAAGTCTGAAGGCAGGGTTGAGATGCTGACTTCTTCTTCATTTCCCAAGCTGCTCAGGTAGGTGTGCGCATCGTGCTGAATAGAACTGGGAGTCTGAGCGGTCAGATAGTTTTCAAGATTGTTTTGAAAGCGGGCCAGGACGTTTTGTCTATATTGGTCCAGTTGCAGGCTCTCGCCTGTCAGGCGCACCTTGGCGGCACTGCGGAACAGGGATTCGACCAGGCTTTTTCCTGAGCGAGAAAAGCCCGTGATGAAAATCTGTGGGGCGGACTGCACGCCAAACGGGGACAGAGCGTTGAACAGCTCCGCCGTAAAGTTCACTCGCAGCCCGTTAACTTGAGGGATCAAGCTTTTGTGAGGGCTGGCAAATGCCCCTTTTATGAGATTATTCGCTTTTTGATAATACTCGAATGCCTTGTCGGTCTCTTGCGCATCCAGCCAGATCTTGCCCAGGGTGGCCAGTACATTGGCACGGTCATTAATGGGCTGCTCTGCATCGTTCGTAAACGCTTCCAGGGCTTGCAGAATGCCCGGTTCGGGCGCCAGTTGAGTGAAAGGGGCCAGCTTGACATAGAGCAGCGCATCCAAGGGAGCGACGGCGTGCTTGAGCGCTTCCAGATAGGCATCGCGGGCCTGTGCCAGCAGCTCCTTATCTTTATAGATATCCCCTTGCAAAGCCCAGGCGCCTGCGTAGTTGGGGCGCACCTGAAGAACCTGACTGGACAAGTGCAAGGCCTCATCCAGTTGGCCCTCTTTGCGCAAACACATGGCCAGGCTCAATGTCAGGCTTTCATTGTTCTGTGGCTCCAGCGCCAGTGCCTGGCGATAAAGCCCAATTGCTTCTGGGAAACGCTCCAGGCCTCGCAGCGCATCGCCATGCCAGACCAGCAAGCGAAAATCGTCACCGTGTTTTTGGCGCAGTTTGATCAGCAGGGGCTCGACCTGGTCCCATTGATTGCGATCAAGCAGATTCAGGATGGTTTGTGCCGTCTGGGGAGAAATACCGCTTGCGGAGCGGTGCTGCTTGGGGCGCGTCATGGGGCTGAGTTCCTGCGGGATAAAAAGGCTCATTACATCAAAAAAAAACGCTCCCTTATCCGTGGATAAAGGAGCGTAATACCTGCTTGATCAAGCAGGACTAGCCAAGGCTAGACTATCGAGCGGCTTAGCGCAGCAGCGACAGAACAGTTTGTGGAACCTGGTTGGCTTGAGCCAGAACCGAGGTGCCAGCCTGTTGCAGGATCTGAGCACGAGTCATGTTGGAGACTTCGACTGCGTAGTCGGCGTCTTCAATACGCGAACGCGAAGCGGACAGGTTGGTAACCGTGTTGTTCAGGTTGGCGATGGTGGACTCGAAACGGTTTTGCACCGCACCCAGGTCGGAACGCAGGTTGTCCACGTCCTGGATAGCCTTGTCGATGGCTGCCAGTGGGGTGACTTTGGCCAGAGTGGCTTCGTCGGTAACTTCAGCGCCAGCCGCAGCGGTAACGGTGTTGGCCGTTGCATCACCGGTAACGGTAGCAGAGTAGGCTTTGCCGTCTTTCACGATGTAGTGAGCGTCAGCAACAGCACCGGTACCACCAGCGGTGCCAGCAGTGCCCTTGATGGTCATCAAGGAGCCGCCGCCAGTAACGGTCACGGCAGTTTTGGAGTCGCCCATTTGAGCAGGAACGGCAGCGGTGCCAGTACCAGTAGCAGCAGCCAGTTCGAACGAAGTAGCGTCGAATTTCTTGGCCAGGCTGGACACGTCCAGACCTTCCAGATCCAAGGTGCCGGAGTCGATTTGCTTCAGGTTAACCGAGATGGTTTCGCCGTCGTTAGCACCAACTTGAATGGCCAGGGACTGGTCTTTGGCCAGAACTTTCACGCCGTTGAACTGAGTTTGCTCGGAAACGCGGTTGATTTCGGCCAGACGCTGGTTGATTTCAGCCTGGATCGAAGCCAAGTCGGTTTCGGAGTTGGTGCCGGTGGTAGCTTGCACGCTCAGAGTACGGATGCGCTGCAAGTTGTTGTTGATTTCGTTCAGCGAACCTTCGGTTGTCTGAGCGATAGAGATACCGTCGTTGGCGTTGCGGGAAGCTTGTGTCAGACCGTTCACGTTGGAGGTGAAACGGTTGGCAATAGCCTGACCGGCGGCGTCGTCTTTAGCGCTGTTGATGCGCAGGCCGGAGGACAGACGCTCAATGGCTTGACCCAGTGCGCCTTGCGATTTGCTCAGATTGCCTTGGGCAACGAGGGAAAGCGAGTTCGTATTGATAACAGACATGGTAACTCCCAATGTTGAGTAGAGCGGCGAAACGGTTTCGCCCTTTGCCCAGGAAAGCGTTGGCGTTCTGCTAGGCCCCAGGGGGCTGATCGCGCATTCGACACACTGCGTTCTTCCTGTACAGCACCATTAACGGATGGGGCAAAAAACTCTTTAGGGGCCTGTTGAGAAAATTTTCTCTACTTTGTCTTGAAGCCTTGAATTACGCGGCTTCAAACATGACGACCCAGTGTGCCCAGCGGCCTGTTTGCTTTCGTTTTCCGACTCTGAATTCTGATTTTTCCAGTTCGCTGCCTGGAAATGGAACAGATTGCGCTGTGCCGCAGCAGACAATCCAGAGGCCTTGTTTGAATTGCGTAGTCAAAAAAAGCAGCGGGGCCATCTATTGACGGCCCCGCATTGCAAAAACTTAATAAAAAACTGGCTTGGGCGGAATCAAATAGCGAACCCGCCCTTGCGCTTACACGGCAATAGGCTTGCCATCCGCACGTTGGATGACGACGGTCGAAGAACGCGGGCGTACCGTGTTCATGCTGACTACCGTGGCGTCATGGGTGTCGTAGGCGGGCCAGTTCACGGGGTGCTGAATGTTCAGGAACAGGCTGGTGTGGTCCGGCGTCATGGAAAAGCCCGTAATTTCGGCTTCGTTCGGGCCTACAAAGAAGCGACGCAGATCGGACTGATTGCTGGCGTTGATGGCCGGGCCGGTGCCTGAGCTGTCCGCCAAGGCACCTGGAATCACGGCCAGCATCTGGTCGTTGGTGGCACGTGCAACATTGTTCTTGCGTCCGCCGTCGATGCCGTTGTCGGTCTGAATCCACAGAATGCCGCGGCTGTCGAAGCCCAGGCCGTCGGGGCTGGCCAACTGGTTCAGGTCGGTCAGGCCGGAGCGGTTGGTATCTGCGTCCGCACCCGAGTCCGAGCCGAATACGAAGATATCCCACTTGAACTTGTTCGAGCCGGGTTCGTCGTGCCAGCGGATGATGTGACCGTTGACGTTGTTCAGGCGCGGGTTCGCGGGGTTGGTGCCAGTGGACGCGTTGCGGCTGGTGTTATTGGTCAGCGTCAGGTAGATGTCGCCATTGCTGGGGTGGGTGGCCGTCCACTCGGGGCGATCCATCGGGGTGGCACCGACAAAGTCAGCGGCGCCACGGGTATTGATCAGGATTTCTTCCAAAGTTTTGAACTTGTCAGCCAAGGTGCCGCCATCCTTGCCTTTGGTAGAGCCCGTCAGTGCCAGCCATTCGCCCGAACCGTCTTCGTTGAAGCGGGCGACATACAAGGTGCCTTTGTCCAGATACTTGGCGCCCACGGCCAGGCGATCCGTGCGCTGGGCGTCTTTCGGGTCCCAGTTGGCTTCGGACACGAAGCGGTACACGTATTCAAAGCGCGAATCGTCGCCACTATAGAAAGCCAGGGGTTTGCCGGCTTCGGGCTTGCTGTAGGCACAGCCTTCGTGAGCGAAGCGACCCATGGACGTGCGTTTGGTGGCAATGCTGCTGGGGTCGTAAGGGTCGATCTCGACCAGGTAACCAAAACCGTTGACTTCGTTGCGCCAGTCCTCGGTGGCGCTGGCGCCTGTTTCGGTCACGTTAAAGCGGGCGAATTCGCCCAGGACTTCCGAAGGATCCTTGGCAGCTGTTTCCCACTGGTAGCGGCCAACGGGACCAGCCGATACGCCCACACGCTGCTGGTGAGGCGGGCGGTTGCCGGTGTTGACAAAGCAGGCTGCCCAGTTCTCTTCAGCGGTGATGTAGGTGCCCCAGGGCGTGGTGCCGTTACCGCAGTTATTGTTGGTGCCGCGCACTTGCGTGCCGTTGGGCGAGAAGGGGGTCTTGACCCAGTCCGTGCCACCCACAGGGCCAGCCAGTTTCATGGCCGTGGCCGAGGTGAAGCGGCGGTTGTAGCGCGAGTTCTGAACGATGTCCCAGCGGCCATTGGTGCGACGAATATGGATGATGGCCACGCCGTGGGCGTTGATTTCCTTGCGTACTTCTTCTGCCGGCCGCTTGCCATTGACCAAGGTTGGCCCATTGGGGTGCAGGGCTTTTTCATCAATGTATTCGTGGTTGACGGCCAGCAAGCCCTCGGTAGAGCTTCCTTCCAGGGGGAAGAAGTGCATGCCGTCATGGTGCATGCCCATGGAGTTGAGCAGGTCGTTGGAGCTGTTATTGCCGTTCTTGTCCCAGGGCAGGGCATTGTCATTGATTGGCGTACCCCATGGGGCCAGTACATGGGCAATGTAGCCGGGAGGAACGACACAGCCGTCGGTCATGGAGGTGGGCAGGGATTCAAAACCCAGTTTGACGCTTGCTGGTGGTTCCGGATCAGGGCCGGGACCGGGGTTCGGGTTCTCGCCGCCGTTATCAGTGGAATTGCCTCCTGTGCTGCTGCTATCGCAACCAGCCAGACCAAAGCTGCTCATGGTGGCCAAGGCGGCTGCCAGGCCACCGCGCATCACGGCGCGGCGAGTCATGCTTCGTTCCAGGATTTCACTAAAAGGGGTGTTCTGACTAGCGTTACGAACAGTCTTGTCGGAGATATGTTTGCTCATAGTGATAAATAGCGCCAAGGCTGAGTTGTGGGGGTAGCGCTCATGCTAGTGGCCCAAGGTGAAAGGACTATGACAACAAGCTGAATAACCGGGATGGTGGTTTTTTGGCGGCTTGTCCGTATCTGGTGAGGCTCGTTGGCAAGCGGGCAGGGTCAGGCGTCGTTTTCGCGATGCAGGTTTGGACGCCGGATCAGGCCGGAATTGGACTTTTGTTTTAATTAAAAAAATCAGTGCCTTGGCTATTTGGCCAATAACAATTTTGTTTTATGTACAGAGTCGTACATTTGTTATGTTTTTTGCCGTAACCCTGTTTGCTTATTTCTCTATCTATTTAGAACACAAGGACTAAAGCGACCTTGAGTTCTTTTTGGTGTTCAGCAATCTTTAAGGTTCAAAGCCCGTTTTTTCCCTTGTGTACGCCCTATGAATGGGCATTTCCCACAGGCTTTGATACTTCCTATTTGTTGTACTATGTTTCTTTTTTTTCTTCGGGAACTCAATGAAGCAAGGGGTTTTACTGCGCAGTGGCCGTGCCGATGCTTTCATGGCTTTAGGTGAGGGCGGCCGACCGGTATTTCGCTCCGCTTTACAGTTGCGAGAAGCCTTGCGCCGTCGGGCAGGCAACTTTGCCGACCATCTGGCAATTCCGCAAAGCAATGAAACGGGTTCCACGCTGGATTGGTACAGCCCGGTCTCCGGCCAGGTCGTGCCCTGGACTGCAGCCACCGAGCAAGAACGCGAAGAAGGCTTGAAGCAATTAAGTGCTTTTCAGGCCCGGCTGAACGAGACGGCCCCAACGATGGATGCCCAAGAGCAAGAGGCTTTGGGCGACAAGGCTCTGTTTTCCAGCTTGCTGCGCCGCGTGCTTTATTTCCCGGACGATAACTTTGTGTATCTGGTCAACGGCAAGCCCGTGTTGACCTTCTGGGGTTTTCTGCATCACGGTGCAGATCAGAATCAGGACCCCTTGCTGCCTTTGATGCCTGCGCCTAAAGTCGCGCCTGTGGTGGCTCCACCTGTGGTGCCGCCCGTCGAGCCCGTGGTGGCCCCTGTCGTGGCCCCGGTTGCTGCCAGTTGGTGGTCCCGCTGGTGGTGGCGTTTGTTGGCTTTGCTCTTGCTGCTGGCCTTGCTCTTGTTTGGTTTGCGTTGGTGCACCACGCCTGTGGTGCCCGATACCCCCTTGGGTTCCTTCACCTCCAGCGTAGGCAGCTACTTACCCGAGAAAGTCCGTAATTGGCTGGGCTGGTCCTTGCCCAAACTGGATGCTGGCGCCTTGCTACCGAATGGTCGTGTGGATGCGACAGGCCTTGCTCCCATGGGCACCGTTCCAGTGGTTCCAGGCGCTACAGGTGCTGGCACTGCTCCCGGTGTTGAAGCACCAGGGGTTGCTGCTCCGGGGGCGGATGCTCCTGCCGCGCCGGGTGCTCCGGATGCGGGGCAAGCTCCCGATACCACGCCGCCTGCACCGCCAGCCGAGCCCGGCACGGACGCCAATCCTCAGCCGCCTGAATTGCCTCAAGACCCGGCAAGCCCGCCTGCTGATCCTGCCGCGCCCCCAACACCGGATGCCAACCCAGCTGCTCCGGCCACGCCTGCTGCCCCTGCCGGTTCCTTGGTGGTGCCGCCTGATGCCTTGCAGTCCGGCAAGATGGATTTCCTGAATGGCCAATGGGCCGCCCGCATGGGTGTGCAAGACAGCCAAACCGGCAAACCCGTGCAACTGCAATATCAGTTGAAAGACGGGGCAGGCAATGTGCAGATCAAGCGGGGTGACGGTGTTCAGTGCGAAGCCCCCGTGTCGGCTTCGTCTGAGCAGGGTCGCTTGATTTTGAATGCCAATTCCGCCGCAAAGTGCACGGACAATGCCGCTTACGATATGCCCAAGATTGTGTGCGACCCCGGTGCGGCAGGTGCTGCCGCCCAATGCGCGGGCATGTACGGCTCCAATGCCTTTCCTTTGATCTTGCAGCAATCCGAATGATGAGTGCTTGAATCTTATGTTGCCTGAATTACTCAAACACGATGGCTTGGTTACCTTGATTGAAAACACCGGAGTCCAGTTCATGGACTTTGGTTTTGACATCAATGCTCCCACTGTGGGCAGCAAGAAGCTGGGCACCTTGAACCATTCTTTCTTCAGCACGAACGGCCAGAACTGGCGCTTTCTGTTTGAAGGCTTGCAGTTTGGTCAGGAGCAAACCCTGTTCCATCAGCCCGAAGGCGAGGTTGGGGTGTACCAGGGCGGTGGCCGCAATGATCAGGAATGCGATGTCTCCCTGAGCCGTACTCTGGACCTGTTCGATGGCCTGTGGCTGCCTGTGCCCTATGTGCGCTTTGTGGCGCCGCATCGCTTTGACCATGGCCCGGCCAGTTGGAGCCGCCTGCGCGTGGTGCGCCTGGAAACGCCTGATCGCGACGGCAATACGCACCGTATTACGCTTGCCTGCGATACCAGTGTGGTGGACCTGACCGAGGGCGCGGCTTACCTGGCCCCCTTGCGTGAAGATATCAATGCCGGGGCCTTGTTCCGCATTGCCTGCGACAGCGCGCATATGGACTGGTTCCTGAACCGTGACTGGGTGCAGGAATGGTTGCTGGAAGTCTATAAAGACAACGTCAATAAAACACGCAACATCGATTTTGGTGAAGATGTCAGCGCCTTGCACTCGGCACAGCTGCATTTCCTGAATTTGCTCAGCCTGTTCGCCCCACCGCATGAGTGCGTGGATGGCCGCTCCGAGGCCTGGGTGCGTCTGCCGGACATCAAGGTGCTGGCCGCTAACTGGCAAAGTGAGCAGGTCATTCCTGTGGATCTGGTGCTGGACGTGGGGAATTCGCGCACTTGCGGGATTCTGATTGAAAACCACGGTCAGGACGATTCCGGCTTGCGGCAGAACTATGTGCTGCAACTGCGGGACTTGTCTCATCCGCATCAGGTGTACAGCAAGCCTTTTGAAAGTCGCGTGGAGTTTGCGCAGACGGATTTTGGCAAGAACCACTTGTCCCTGAAAAGCGGACGTCCCACCGCCTTTTCCTGGCCCACTTTGGTGCGTGTCGGGGATGAGGCCGCACGTCTGGCTGCCCGCCGTCGCGGCACCGAGGGCACGACCGGGCTGTCCAGCCCCAAGCGTTACTTGTGGGACGAAAACGAATACAAGCACGGCTGGCGGTTCAGCCAGCAGTACGACCGCTCCGATGCAGAACCGCGTGCCCTGGCGGCACCGTTCTCCCTGCATATCGACGAGCGTGGCGAAGCCCTGTACACCCTGGACGAAGACGATCGTCTGCCGGTGTTCGAGCCTTTCTATTCGCGCAGCTCGGTCATGACCTTCATGCTGACCGAGGTGCTGGCTCAGGCGCTGTTGCAAATCAACAGCCCGGCCCAACGGGTACGCCAAGGTCACTCCAACAAACCACGTCGCTTGAGCAATATCGTTCTGACCGTACCGCCCGGCATGCCGCTGGTAGAGCGCAGCCTGCTGGCCGAGCGTTTGCGTCAGGCCATTGGTTTGCTGTGGACCAGCATGGACTGGTATCAAGGCGAAGAAGACCCTTATGGTCTGGAGCCTTCCGAGTCGGGCCGCATGCCGGAGAACCTGCTTGTGCCTCTGCCCGAGTTCCGGGTGGAGTGGGACGAAGCCACCAGCTCTCAACTGGTCTACCTGTTTACCGAAATTACTCAGAACTTTGCAGGCCATGCTGACGAGTTCTTTGACGCGGTTGCCGCTCCCTACAAGGAAGATCGGGAAACCCTGACGCTGGGCATTATTGATATTGGTGGCGGTACCACCGATATCGTGATCAGCGACTACACCTTGCGTCGCCCGGCAGGGGCGGGCGGTGGCAGCAATCTGACCATCTCGCCCAAGCAGCGTTTCCGCGATAGTTTCCGCGTGGCTGGGGATGACATCTTGCTGGACGTCATTCAGCGTTATGTGCTGCCTGCTTTTGAAGACGCCTTGAGCCATGCCGGTGTGCAAGACACGGATGTGTTCTTGTCGCGACTGTGCGGCAATGAAAAGGCCGATGCTGATAAAGCCGTTTTGCGTCAGCAACTGGCCCTGCAGGTTTTTGTACCACTGGGCCTGGAGTTCCTGAAACGCTACGAAGCCTACGATCCGCATGAAGACCCGCGCGCCGTCCAGTCCTTGCCGTGGGGCGAACTGCTGGAGTTCGAGCACTTGCAGGGCGATCAGGCCAATGCACCGCTGTCCCATGCCTCGGCAGGTTCGGCGGATGCTTTGCCACGAGTCTCCAGCAAGGTCGTTCAGTACGTTCTGGACGAGCTGCACAAACATGCCGGTCAACGCGTCGACCTGGAGTTGGCCAAGGTTGAACAGCCTTTTGATCTGGCTCATTTGCATCAAGGTCTGGTCAGCGGTTCCTTGAATATCAACGACCCCTTGCGCGCCTTCAGTGAGGTGCTGAACTACTACGATTGCGACATTGTGCTGATGGCCGGACGTCCTTCGCGTCTGCCGGGTGTCCAGGCCTATATGCGCTCGCAAATGCCGGTATCGCCAGCGCGTCTGCTGCCTTTGCACAATTACCGCACGGGTAGCTGGTATCCCTTCCATACCAATGGTCGGATCGACGATCCCAAGAGCACGGCCTCGGTAGGCGCCATGTTGTGCCTGCTTTGCTACAACATGAATATCGACCAGTTCAATTTCAAAGTATCGAATCTGCGCCCGCGTTCTACCCTGCGCCACATCGGGATTATTGACTCCAACAATCAGATCAAGGATCAGGACATCGTCTACAAGGACGTGCTCCAGATGGACCCCGATACCCGCGAGGAAATGGTGACGCTGGAGAGCGTCAGCAGCGAAGACTCGGACGGTTATCACCTCTTGATGCAGGGCAGTTACCTGCGCCTGGGTTACCGACAGCTGGATGTGGAGCGCTGGCCCGCTTCGCCCTTGTACTACCTGCACTTGAACGAAAAGGTGCGTCGTCAGATGGCCGATGCGCCCGACGACGATGGCCAACTGCCATCCATGGAAGTGACCTTGATGGTGGATAAGGCTTCCCAAGGTGGGCAAGGCCGCCGTTTGATCAGCGATCGTCTGAAGATCAAGAACTCGGCACCCCGAGACTTCAAATTGAGTGGCGTGTCCAAAGGGGCCGTCCGTATCCAGCTCAACACCATGCTGGAAGCAGGCCTGGGTGATTCTCCATATTGGCTCGATAGCGGGAGCGTAGTGCTCAAATGATGGACATGACGACCTTACAGCAGGATTTGTGCCAGGACTGGCAGAACGTATATCAAGGTGCCGGAGAGGCGATTGACTGGGTGATGCAGGCGCGCGCTTCGTCGCAACGCCTGAACGCACAGGCCGATAGCCTGGTGCTGGAACTGCGCCGTGCCCGCAATACCGCCCGCAGTCTGGGTGTGGTCTCGGGCCGCCCCATGACGATTGGTTTCTTTGGCCTGTCGCAGGCGGGCAAGTCTTATCTGATTTCCAGCCTTGCTGCGGGTGGCAATGGCCGTCTGGAAACCAATTACGGCGGTGAAACCATCGACTTCCTGCGCCACGTGAACCCGCCAGGGGGCGGTAAGGAGGCTACGGGTCTGGTAACGCGCTTTAGTCGCAATGCCACCGCAGGCCCTGATGCCTATCCCGTCGAACTGCAGATTTTCTCTGAAGTCGATATGGTGAAAATCCTGGTCAACAGTTATTTCAATGACTTTGACAAGGAGCAGATCGGCTACACCTTTGCCGCAGACCGCATCAAGGCCCTGATCGAATCGCTCAAGAGCCGTGCCGGTGCCAATGATGCTGGTTTGAGCGCCGATGACGCCGTGTCCTTGTGGGACTACGTGCGCAGCAGCTTTGGCAATACCACTCGCTTGCTGGATAGCACCTACTGGCCAGAGGTCATCAATCTGGCCCCCGCCTTGCGTCTGGAAGACCGGGCACAGTTGTTTTCCATCTTGTGGGGCGAGCAGGCTGAGCTGAGCGAACTTTATATTGGCCTGGCTAAAGTGCTGCAGGCTTTGGGCCATCCCAGCAAGGTCTACGCACCACTGACGGCGCTGATCCGTCGCGAAGGCGATGGCTTTGTACAGCAAGACAGCATCATGAACGTGGATGTGCTCGAATCGCTGGGCAGCCCCACGGAGAAAAGCCTGAGCGTCTTGCCCGTGCGTGAACAGGATGGCCAGCCCGTCGTTGCCGCCCAAGCGGTGGAAGTGCCTTTGGCTCATCTGGCGGCGTTGACGGTGGAGCTGACTTTCCCCCTGATTGGTGAAACCCAAGGCGGCGGCGTGGACAAGGTCGATCTGCTGGATTTCCCCGGTTACCGTGGTCGCCTGAATATTCGCTCCGTGCAGGATGCCGGTGCGGCGTCGGAAAGCAGCGGTGGTAACCCCGCCTCGCAACTGATTCTGCGCGGCAAGGTGGCTTATCTGTTTGAGCGCTATACCGATCAGCAGGAAATGAACGGCCTGGTCATGTGTACCGCGTCGGACAAGCAAAGCGATGTGAAAGATGTAGAGCCCGTGCTGACACGCTGGGTCCATCGCACTCAGGGTGCCACGCCGCAGGAACGCCAGAACCGTAAAGTGGGTCTGATGTGGGCCATCACCATGTTCGACAAGCGTATCGGTGCCTCCCTGATTCAGGATGACGCCCAGGTACGTGACAGCTGGGACGGTCTGATGAAGATGAGCTTCAAAGAGCGTTTCGGCCACTGCGAATGGTTGCAGCAATGGCGTCCGGATCAGCCCTTCTCCAACACCTTCCTGGTGCGCAAGCCCGGCATGCCCACACCCTTTATTGATCTGGACACCGAAAGCCGGGAGCTATCCATTACGGCATCCGTGGCCGACAAAATGGATCGCATGCGTGGCAGCTTTATTGAAAACCCGCTACTGGCGCAGCAATTAAGCGATCCGGCCGAAGCCTGGGATGCCATGCTGGCCTTGAATGATGGCGGCATGCAGCGTTTGCGTGCGTATGTGGCTCAAATCGGTGGTCTGGACTTCAAGCTGATGCGCTTGCAGGAACAGTTCCGCAGCTTGCATGACAGCCTGGTCAAGAAGTCCCTGCATTCCTGGTATAGCCAGGACGGCGATCAGCAATCGGTGGTCAAGGAAGCCCTGGCCAAACAGTTCCGGGAGGAGCTGCCTGCTTACCGCGCCATTGTGGGCGAGCTGCTGGCTGCGCTGCACCTGCCGCAAGATACCTTGCGGGATCTGTTCCTGAGCCTGGGTTCCAGCAAGTCCGAGCCGGACGAGCCGGGCGTTCTGACCCAGGAGCAGCCCTTCGAGCAGCAGTACGCCGATCTGGTGTACCGCAGCTGGGTCAGCCAACTGCGCGAGCTGCCTGCCAGTCGTACCAATCAAAACGTGTTGCGCATGCCGGTGGACTTGCTCTCCAGCCTGGTTGAAGAGCTGATTGTGGCCTCGGACCGTTGGGCCTTGCGTGACAAATTGCTGGCTGTGTTGACCAAGCGCCGCCAAAGCGGTGTGCGTCGTGAGCGTCTGGCCGATCGCCAGGTTTGCAATGTGGCCATGACGATCAGCGAGGTTGTGACCTGGTTCTACCTGAAAGGCGGCAGCGACGACTTCTTCAAGAGTCCCAAAGCCTTTGCCCAGGATGGCATGCCGGTCCTGCCGGCAGAGCCCCAGGATCACGGCGCGATTTTCTTTGAACAATGGTTGGCCGCTTTGGCCCATACCACTTTGCATAACGCCGGTTATGAAGGTGGCCGCGAACTGAGTCTGGAACAGAATCAGGCTTTGGGACGCATTCTGGAACGATTTACCGATAAGAGCGTGGCATGAAATTAAGATTTAGTTTGCAGGCTTTGGAGCCCGCGGTCCCTGGCCGCGCTCGTCTGTATGTGCGGGATCTGGATGAAGAGCTGGACCTGGGCGAGTACTCGATCGCCATTCAGCGCAGTCAGAACAGCTATTACTTGCACTCGGCCCAAAGCTGGGATGCATCCTTGCGCTGGTTGCCGCAACAAGGCTGGACCGAGCATGAAGAAGGTATTGCCGTTCTGCTGAACGCAGACATTGTGGATTCGCTGCTGGCCAATGCCAGTGATGCGTATCAAATCACTCTGGCCGATAGCAGTGGCGAAGAGCTGGGCCGCAGCCCGCTGAAGCTGGACAAGGCGATCTTGCCTTCCACGGCCGGTGGCAATGCCCAGGCCATGGAATTGACCATGCCGGCAGCTGCTGCGCCCGAGCCTCCCGCTCCGGAGCCAGTTGTTGAAACACCGCCCGTGGTTGAGGTGGTGGAACCTGTACCCGAGCCCGAGCCGGTCAAGGTAGAAGCACCTGCTCCCAAAAAGGAGACGGTTGCTCCTGTCGCGCCTCCCGCCAAAAAAGGTGGCATGGCCAAATGGATCGTCTTGCTTGTTCTTTTGTTGATTCTGGCAGGCGCAGCAGGCTACTGGTTCTACAGCCAATCCGCCAAGGACGACAGCCCGGCCGTGCCCGATGCTCCAGAGTCCAGGCCTGCGGTGGTGGAAACAGACAATTGCACCATGGACAAGTTGGCAGACCGTCCTGGCCTGCAATTTGTGCAAGAGTGCGTCAAGGAAAACAAAACCTCCGAACAATGGCTGGCCGTGATTGAAGAAGCCAAAAAGGCGGAACAGTGTGACGTGGCCCAGCGTTTGTACGTGAACAAGGCACAGTCCGGTGATGTGAAAATCGCCATGGCTTACGCCCGTGAGTACGACCCCAAAGATCACCAGGCCAGCACCTGCTTTAGCAAACCCAATCCGGCTACGGCTGCGTACTGGTACGAAACCGTCTTGCTGTCCGAGCCTGATAACGCGCAAGCCAAGGCCCGCTTCCAGGAGTTGAGTCAATGATGATGCGTCCCCTTGTTCGATTCAGTTTGCTTGGTGCTCTCCTGTTGGGCGCAAGCCAGGCACAGGCCGCGGCTCCCTTGCTGCAAGAGGGCAAGAAGACGCTGTATCAACGTGTTCTGACCACACCGTCCTGCCGCCTGTTCTCTTCGGAAACGGATCAGCAGGGCAAGCCGGTTCCTGCGTTCAGCCGCTTTTACATTTATCAGCGTACCGAGCAGGGCGGGGCAGAGCGCGTGCAAGTTGGCCCGGATAGCCAGGGAAAGACCGTAGGTTGGCTGGACAAGGCCTGCACGGTGGACTGGAAAATGCAGTTGACCCTGGCCTTCACCAATCCGGCCAACCGCGATCGCATGCTGTTTTTCAAGGATCGCGCCTTGCTGGAAAAAGTGCTGGACACGCCAGACCCGGCCACCTTGGTGGCCCCTATGCGTCAGGCTTTGCGTAAAGACTCGCAAACAGAGGGCGTATTGGCGCAAGAGCCCGAGTACTTTGTGGATGTGCAGGAACAGTTCTACCTCTTGCCCGTCTTGAGCGGCGAAGAGGTCATGACTGAAAACGGCTTTCGTACCCGTTTGCTGAATGTGGCGTCCGTCACCAAGCACACCGCAGATCAGAAAGAGCCGGAAGCCGCTAAACAAGAATCTGAGCAAACCCAGGATCAGGACGCCGCCCAACGCACGTCCCAGATCAAGGGCTTTAGTGCGGCCGTGGTCTTTGTAATTGACTCCACCATTTCCATGGACCCCTACATTGATCGCACCCGCGAGGCCGTGCGCAAGGTCTATAGCAAGGTGGAAGAGCAGGGCTTGTCCGATCAGGTCAAGTTTGGTCTGATCGCGTTTCGCTCCAATATGGAAGCCGCGCCAGGGATCGAGTATTTGACGCATGTGTATGCGGACCCCAATACCGTAACCAGTAGCGAGGACTTCTTGTCCAAAGTGTCGGACTTGAAGCAGGCCAAGGTATCCACCGTTGCTTATGACGAAGATGCCTACGCAGGCGTGCTGGAAGCGCTGGACAAGGTGAACTGGAACAATTTCGGCGCACGTTATGTGGTGCTGATTACCGATGCCGGGGCGCTGGAAGGCAATAACAAGTACTCTTCGACCGGATTGGACGCACCGCAACTGCGTATTGAAGCGGCCAAGCCCGGTGTGGCGATTTACACCCTGCATTTGAAGACACCATCGGGCAAGAACAACCATGCCAAGGCCGAAGACCAGTACCGAGAGCTGTCCACTTACGGTGGCACACAGACCTCGCTGTACTACCCGGTTAATGCCGGTGACGTGAACCAGTTCGGCAAGATGGTCGATAATCTGGCGACCGCGCTGACCGAGCAGGTCAAAGTGGCTTACCAGGGAGGGGATGCGATTGGCAGTGCGGCGCGTGCCCAGGAGACCGGCGACTCCACCACCGACCAGATGCTGACCGACGCCGAGCTGATCGGCCATGCCATGCGCCTGGCGTATTTGGGCAAAACCACGGGCACCACCGCGCCTGAAGTGTTCCATGCCTGGATCAGCGACCGTGATCTGGTGCGCCAGAACATCCCGACAACCGACGTCCGTGTCTTGCTGACCAAAGCCCAGCTAAGTGACTTGAGCGATGTGGTCAAACAGATTCTGGATGCGGCTAATGAAGGCATGATCTCGCCCACTGATATGTTCAACCGCTTGCGTTCCGCAGCAGCGGCGATGGGGGCGGACCCCAGCACCCTGAAACAGGAAAAGGGCACCAAGCTGGCCGAACTGGGCCTGATGAGCGAGTACCTGGAAGATCTGCCTTACCAAAGCGCGGTGCTGACTTTGGATGAAGATACCTGGACCAGCTGGGATGCCTTGAGCCAGGAGAAATTCATTCGCGATCTGAGCACCAAGCTGCGCCACTACGAGCGCTATAACGCCGATGCGGATCGCTGGGTGTCCTTGGCTGAAGGCGCGGATGCACGTGATGACGTTTATCCCGTGCCTTTGGAGATGATGCCCTGACATGCTCCGCATTCAGCAGCTAGAGGTCTCCCGGGGGCAAGGCTCCCACGCTTTTCGTGTGCAACTGCCCGAGCTTGCTCTGGACGCAGGGCAGATTGTGGCCGTAACCGGCGTCAGCGGTTGCGGCAAAAGCACCTTGCTGGAAACCCTGGGGCTGCTCCTGCGGCCCGCTCAGGCCCAGGTTTTCACCTTGGGTCAAGAGGCCAGGGATATCAAGGCCTTGTATGCCAGCGGGCGCGAGTCTGAATTGGCCCAATGGCGGGCCAGAAACCTGGGCTTCGTGCTGCAAAACGGTGGTCTGCTGCCGTATCTTTCGGTTTGGGAAAACATGGTTTTGCCGCGCCGCTTGCTGGGCTTGCCGATCAAGGCGGACCATCTGGATGCGGCCATTGCTACCCTGAAACTGGAGCGGCTACTGAATCTGTACCCTTCAGCCTTGTCGATTGGGGAACGACAGCGGGTGGCCTTTTCTCGCGCTATTGCACATGCTCCCGGTCTGGTGCTGGCCGATGAACCTACTGCCGCTCTGGACCCTGAAACGGCTCACAATGTGTTCCAGCTGTTTTTCAGTCTGGCCAAGGAGCTGAACTTGGCGGTCTTGTTGGTCTCGCACGATTGGGACAGTTTGAGCCAGTTCGCTATTCCGCGTTTGCAAGCCAAGCTGGAACCGGGCTTGAGCATTTTTGTTCCCGAGGTTGCCGCCCCATGTTTGTAAACGTCTTTCGTCTGGCCTGGGCCGACTTGCGTTTTGACTGGCGTATCTCGTTTTGCATGGTTGCAGCCATGGTGGCCGTAGTGGCCCCTTTGCTGCTGCTTTTTGGCCTGAAGCACGGTGTGGTCACCCAGTTGCAGCAGGAGTTGCTGCAAGATCCGCGCAATTTGGAAGTGAAGATGTTGAGTAGCGGCAGCTTTGACCAAGCCTGGCTGAACACGCTGCGTGAAATGCCCGGCGTGGGCTATGCCATTGGCATGACGCGCTCCTTGAATACCCAGGCAGATCTGCGCCTGGACCGACGCCGCTTTCTGGAAAATGTAGAAGTACTGGCCAGCGCGCAGGGCGATCCCTTGTTGCAAACTCAGGCCCGTAACTTGTCTCCCAATGAAATCATCCTGACTCAGGAAGCCGCCCGTCGCTTGAATTGGACAGCGGGCGAGTCCGTACATTTGCGCCTGAGCCGCCGTCTGGATGGACAATTGGAGCAGGGCAATAAAGCCATGACCGTGGTGGATGTGCTGGCGGAACACCGCTATTCGCGTCCCGCCGTGTTCGTGGCTCCTGAAACCTTGCTGGCCCTGGAATACGCCCGCGATGGTTTTCAAATCCCCGATTTTTCCCTGCTGACTGGCAAGCCTTTGGCTGCCGATATGCCCGTGCTCTACGCCCGCGCCCGTGTCTATGCCAGCACGATTGATCAGGTTGGCGAGGTGGCACACGGACTGGAGCAGCAAGGCATTCCGGTCGCCAGCCGTTACGCCGATATTGAAAACGTGCGTGTTATCAACCGAGTACTTAGCCTGATTTTTGGTGTGATCGCTCTGACAGCCATTGTGGGCTGCGCCGCCTCCTTGGGTGGGGCCTTTTTGGCGAACGTGGATCGCAAGCGCAAAGATCTGGCGGTCCTGCGTTTGCTGGGTATTGATAGCGGTGGCGTCATCCGCTACGTGCTGATTCAGGCCATTTTGCTAAGCCTGATCGCCTATGCCTTGGGACTGGGCCTGTATGGCCTGGGCAGCACCTTATTCAATCAACTACTGGTGGGAGATGGCCTGCAGACGGACTTTGTGTGTCGCATTACCGTAGCCCATGCCCTGTACGCCTTATTGATGGTGGCAGGGTTGGCGTGTGTGGTGGCGGCGATCGGAGCCTGGCGGGCCGTTCGTGTTCAACCTGCGGAGAGTTTGCGTGAAATTTAAACCTTTGTTCAGTGCAGCCAGCTTGCTGCTGGGTTTCAGCGCTGTGGCGCAGGCAGCGCCCTGGGACGAGAAGTACTACAACCCCAAGCCAGCCGAAGGGGATGTGGTTCTGCCCATGCCTTGCGAAGGCGCCATGGTATTTCGTCGCGTGGCCGTGCCCGTGGCTGGACCTTTAGACGATATGCGAGTGGTGGTAGGACAGGAAGCCGAGGAATGGGGCTATATCGAACACAAGCGCCCCGAGTTCATTGCAGGCAGCTTTACCGATAGCAAGGCGGGATCGTCGCGCTACTACTTGATGGCCAAGTACGAACTGAACAAGTTGCAGTACCAGGCCTTGACCGAGGCCACTTGCCCTACGCCCAAGAACAACTTGGTGGTGCCGCAGACCGACATCAGCTGGATGGATGCGGTGCATTTCTCCGATCTGTACAACCAGTGGTTGCGCGAGAACGCCGCCGACAAGCTGCCCAAAGAGGATGGTTTGGCCGGTTTTGTACGTCTGCCTACCGAAATTGAATGGGAATATGCCGCCCGCGGCGGCTCAGCCCTGTCCTCGGCCGAGTTCCGTGATGTGCGTTACCCCATGCCTGAAGGCATGAATGACTACGAGTGGTATGCCGGTGCCCAGTCCTCCAATGGGGCGGTTCAGTTGATGGGACGGCTCAAGCCCAACCCGCTGGGCCTGCATGACATGCTGGGCAATGTAGACGAGATCATTCTGGAGTCTTTCCGCCTGAACAAGCTGGATCGTCAGCACGGACAGGCCGGTGGCTTTGTGGTGCGTGGCGGCAATTTCCTGTCCAAGCCCGAAGCACTGCGTTCTTCGGCTCGTAAAGAGCTGGCGTACTACGGACCTAAAGGACCAACAAAAGCCAAAACAACCGGCATGCGTCTGGCCCTGGTGTCGATTGCCCTGACTTCGCGCGAGCGTGTGCAGGCGATTGAAAAGAGCTGGCAAGCCCTGGGCACCGAGCAAGGCACGGTGAATCCGAATGAGCCAGCCGAAGAGTCCGCGGTGCAGCGCCTGGGCTCCTTGGCCAGTACGCTGGAAGACGACAAGCTCAAAGCCCAGTTGAAGCAGTTGGAAGGGGATTTGCGAGCGGCCAATCTGCGTCAGGAAGAGATGCGTGACCAAGCCATTCGCGCCAACCTGGAGCTGGGCTCTTTCCTGTGCACCAAGCTGAAGGACGACGTGCTGTTCGTGGAATTGCTGCACCGAAATTACGATGCCTTGTGTGAAGCCGATACAGACGACAAGCAATGTGCCAGCCGTAAGGTGAAGTTGGACGAACAGGAAGATCGTGTCGCCAAATTGGCCCGCTATTATGCGAGCAATTTGATTGACGCCTCGTCCTTGTATGGCCTGAATTTGCTGGAAAAACAGGTGCCGGTAGAGCGCCAGATGATGGAACAAAACAAGAGCCTCAGTGCCCTGAAACCCTACCTGGAAGTGCATTGGAAAAATCAGAAGGACTATCTGAAAACAGATGCCATTGATATCAATGCCTGGAAAAACAGTTGTAAATCCGTGCCCAACTCGTAAATCACGAGTCAATAAAAATAGACGTACTTCAATTGGAAGAGGAAGTTATGCAACACGTGCGCCGTTTTACCCCTAGAACTTTGCTGGGCAGCCTGATGCTGGGCGTGGCCTTGCTTTCGGGTTGTGCCAGTACTGGCAGTAGTTTGCTGGGCGGTACCCAGGCCGATGACCGTCTGACCAGTGGTCAGGATGCGAAATTCTTTAGCCGCTCGGGCTTTCAGGCGTGTGCTGGTGCTGCGGCAGTGGGTGTGCTGGCTTGCATGTTGTCCAACTCCAGCAATAAAGCGGCTTGCGCGATTATTGCGGGTGTGGCCGCTTGCGGTGTCGCCATGGGGACCAACTACTATCTGGACCAGCGTCGCACGGAATACGCCAATACCTCGGATCGTCTGGCCGCCATGCAGCGCGACGTAGAAGCCGATACGGCCAATATCATTGAGCGTACCAATACGGCTCAACAAGTGATTGCTGACGACAAGCGGCAGATTGCTGAAATCGAAAAGCACATGAAAGAAAAAACGATGGAGAAAAAACAGGCCGAGAAGCAATTGGCCCGTATCGATAAAAATATCGAAGTGCTCAATCGTGATCTGAAAAACATGAACGAAAAGGTCAGCCTGTACCGCGACGTGGCCGATGCTGAACGCAAGGACGGGGGCAAGAAGTCCGAAGTCCAGCGTCTGGATCGTCAAATTGATCAGATGAATGTGAAAGTGGCCGTGCTGCAGAAAGAAGTAGACGACCTGTATTCCATGCGTTCCGCCGTTACTTTGGGTTAAGGATTATGCGAGTATTTCTGCGTTGGACCCCTTTGGCAGCCAGCCTGTTGCTGGCCGGTTGTGCCACCACCATGAGCGAATGCGATCCTTCTGATCAGGACGCCGGCTTTTTTACCAAAATCAGTTGCGACACCTCGGGTGCGTATCGCCAGCATATTGATGCGCGCGAACAAAGCTTGCTGAGCGCGCAGGAAGCCAATGCGCTGTTCCATCAGGTTTACAAGGATATTCAGACCCAGCAAAGCCTGAGCAAGGCCAGTCTGGCCCAGCAGCGTCAGGCCCAAACGGCCCTGAACCGCTCCATGGGGCAACTGGTTCGCAGTTTGCAGGCCAGCAAAGGCAAGGAAGCCGGTTTGCAAAACCAGCTCAAGGACCTGGATAAAGGCCTGAAAGACGTGAACCGTTCTACCGAAGACAATAGTCCGGCCGCGATCGCCCAAAAGCAGCAGCAATTGCAGAAGCTGCAAAAAGACGTCAGCCGCCTGCAGTCCAGTTTGGGATACGACGAGTAAAAGCCTATGCAGCGCGTCATTCTTGATTCGGTTGGACCATCCTCGGCATATCAGCAGCATCAGCATGCGCTCAATGTACTGAAACGCCAGGACGAACCCTTAACGCATCTGTTTTCCACCTATCAGGCTGATGGTTCCGACACCACCGCCTGGTGGACGGGCATGCAGGGCCAGGCCGTGCCCAAAAGTAGCTTGTCTGCGGCACAGCAACAGGCTCTGGATGCGCGTTACCAGCAATCGCTGGACCGGATCGAGGTCCTGAGCCGCCAGCTGCAAGAGCAGGGGGCGACGCAGGACGCGCAAGCGCTGCAAGCTTTGCTGAAAGACGTGTCGGCCAAAGGCGCGGTTTACAGCGTAGGCGGCAAGCCTTTGCTGCTCATGAGCGAGAACCCGGCGCTGTCGCCCGAGCCCTTGTTCGAGTCCTATCAGAAGCGGGTGGCGCCTCCATTGCCTGTGCCACCTGTGGTGCCTGCGGCAGCAGCCGTGGGGGCAGGGGCTGCTGCGACGACGGTGGCCACCTCCAAAGGTCGTCCGTGGCTGTGGTTCTTGCTGGCTGCTTTGCTGGCTTTGTTGCTGGCGCTGTTCTTGTCCTGGTGGTTCAAGTGGCCCCCAGGTTGGTGGGATAAGGATGTGGTTCCGGTAGAGCCACCCGCTGTGGTCAAGCCTGATCCCGTAGTGGAAGAGCCTGTTGTGCCTCCTGCTCCACCGCCAGAAGAGCCGGTGACGCCTGTTCCCGAACCGGAGCCCGAACCAGTCAAAATAGAGCCTGCGCCCGAGCCCGTGGTGGAAGAGCCGCCTGCGCCGCCTCCTGCACCGGAGCCACCGCCCAAGCCCGAGCCACCACCCAAACCTAAGCCTGAACCCAAACCGGGTCCCAAGGTGTCGTCTGATCCTAACTTTGTGTGTGCTCAGGACGAAAAGGGGGAGGTACTCAAGCCCGAGGTCTACATCATTTTTGATTCCTCCATGTCCATGTTGCTAAGCGTCAATGCCAAGATTCAGGACGAGGAGTGGTTCTTCAGCCAGGATCTGGACGATATGGGCTCCTGGAGTGATTACGCTACCCAACGTGCTCGAACCTTGTTTCAGGGCACCTCGCGTATCGATGCGGCACGCAGTGCTTTCTCCAGTATGGTGGACAGTTTGCCGGCCGGGCAGGATCTGCACTTGGTGACCTTTGCGCAGCAGTGTGCAGCACCCAATTACCAGGGCCGCTTTACGACCGCACAGCGTGGACGCTTAAAGAGCTTGATCCAGAATATCGAGGCCAAGGACAGTACCAACCTGGTGCAGTCCCTGAATCTGGCGGCCAGCCGGGTCGATGGGGTGAACCGGGATGCCTTGATCGTCTTGTTTGTGGATGGCAATGACGGTTGCGATCAGGATATTTGTGCCGTGTCGCGCAGCATTGCGCGTGCCAAGCCACGTTTGCGTATCAATGTGGTGGATATCACCGGCCAGGGGCTGTCGGCCTGCGCGGCAACGGCAACCGGGGGAGTCACACTGGCTCCCAAGCAGTCTGGTCAGATTGCCAAAGCCCTGCGTGATGCCACAACGGACTTTGTGAAGCGCGCCGAACAGGCCTGCAAGTAAAGACTGTTTGACTTTGGGTCTTGATCAGCCTGGGTTCGCCCAGGCTGATTCGTTTCTGGACAGGCAGAAAAAGACAGGGTCACAATAAGGGCCTGGTGACTATGTGTGAACCTGCCAAGAGGGCTGAGGTCTGGCTCTGTCCGTGTTGACCGTCAGTGATGCCTAGCTTGTGATGAGATTTCTGTGGCAGAACGGGAGGTCTGAGGCTTGGAATTGTTTTCCCCGAGACTTGGCTCCGCACTATTCAATACCGCTTTTGCGCTGAACTACGCATAGACTGTGGAAATGTCTACATCGTCCTCTCGCCCTGACTCGCCCGAACGCCGCCTGCGTCGCATGAAGCGCAGCGCATTGGCTTTGCTGGCGCTGACTATCTGCCTGTTCCTGCTAAGCCACGCCATGATGCGGCAGGGGGCGGCGGCTCCTATCGCTGGATTCTGGCCCTGGCTGCGTGCCTTTAGCGAGGCCGCCACCGTCGGTGCGCTGGCAGACTGGTTTGCCGTCGTGGCCTTGTTCCGCCACCCGCTGGGCCTGCCGTTTCCACATACTGCGATTATTCCCAACAAGAAAAACAGCCTGGGTGAAAGCCTGGGCGTCTTTGTACGCGACCACTTTCTGGACTCCGCCATGTTGCTGGAAAAGCTGCGCAGCCTGGACCCGGCAGCGCGTTTGGGGCAGTGGCTGTCGCAACCTGAACAAAGCGAACGTGTCAGCCGTGCCTTGCAAACCGCCATGGGCGAGGCTCTGCGCTTGCTGGACGAGCGCAGCGTTAAACAAGCACTGACCGATGGCGTACGCGGTTACTTGATGCGGGTGGACATGGCCGGTTCCAGCTCCCAGATTCTGGGCTTGTTGACGCGCAATGCCCGACACCAGCGCCTGCTGGACGAAGTCTTGCAGCAATTGGGTGGCTATTTGTCCAACGAGGCAGTCAAACAGCGTGTGGCTGATGTATTGGTGCGCTACGCTCAGCGGGAGTGGCCCAAGCTGCTGGCCATGGTCGGGGTAGTGACCTCGGTAGACGAGTTGTCGGGCAAGATGGCCGACCGTCTGGCGCGGGCTCTGGTGGATGAAGTGCAAACCATTTTGAGCGAGCCCGAGCACCCCTTGCGCAAGGATTACGAGCAATGGGTACACGACTATATTCAGCGCCTGGGTCAGGACCCGGACTTGATGGAGCAGGTAGAGGCGATCAAGCAGCGCTTTTTGCACCATAAAGATGTGGGTGAGTACATTGATGGCGTCTGGACGGACGTCATGCGTGTTGTACGCAATGATCTGGCCAAAGAGGATTCGTCTGTGGCGGCCCATCTGCGTCAGGTGGCGCAGGATTTGGGGACACGCTTGAATACGGATGCGACGCTGCGTGAAACCTTGAATGAACACATGCTGTCCGCAGCAGCGGGCCTGGCCGAGCAACTACGTGAAGGGGCCAAAGACCATATCTCGCGCACCGTTCGTCAATGGGATGACAGGCAACTGGTGCGCGAGCTGGAACTGACCGTAGGCACGGATCTGCAATACATACGCTTTAATGGCACGGTGGTGGGCGGTTTGGTTGGCGTAGGCCTGCACGCGATTCTGTTACTGGGTTTGGTCTAAAAAGAGCCTGCCAGATCAGCGTCCTGTCAGCGCCTTGGCCGTGCTTGGAAAACTGGGCAGAGCATTTCTGACCCGAGTGGGCTGAATCCGCTGCCTTATCGAGGCAGGAGTAGGAAGGGGCGGGGCAGCGAGACGCTCAGCGCTTTGCCCCCACGGCTTTCTTATCAGGCAACTTTCAGCAAGGGAACCGGCTCCTGGGTGGCATTCGGGTCGGGGGCGTAGGTAGAACGGCCAGTCGACCCCGTATTCAGAAGCTGGATGGACAGTTTCAGCTCTTGTGCCTGACGGCTGAGCTCATGCACTGTCACTCCCAAATTTCGAGCCAGATCGGCGTTGTCATTGGTATCGCTGTCCATGGTGGAGACAGCGTCGTTAATCTGCGCCAAACCGCTGGCTTGCTCATTGGAGGCCGTGGAGATTTCGCTGATCAGATGCGTCACATCGGAGACGGACTGCATGATTTCATCCATGGTAGAACCGGCCCGTTTGGCATGATGGGCGCCGGTTGCCATGCGCTTCAAGGAGTCTTCCACCAGGTTCTTGATTTCCCCGGCGGCCTGCGCACTTTTCTGCGCCAGACTGCGTACTTCACCGGCCACGACCGCAAACCCTTTGCCGGCCTCGCCCGCACGGGCGGATTCCACGGCGGCGTTCAGTGCCAGAATATTCGTCTGAAACGCCAGCCCTTCAATAATCGACACAATATCGCCAATGCGCTCGGAGCTATTGTGGATGTCCTGCATGGTGCTGACCATGTCCTGCACCACTTCGCCCCCACGCCTTGCGGTAGACAGGCTCTGGTCGGCCAGTTGATTGGCCAGCCTGGCATTGTCCGCTGTCTGCTGCACATTCATGGTCAGCTGCTCCATATTCGCGGCCGTGCGCTGCAAGGAGCCGGATTGGGCGGCGGTACGGTGGGATAACTGGCGGTTGCCGTCCTCAATTTGTGTGGACACATCCAGCGAGGCCTGTATGCCCTGATGCACATCGCGGGCAAGGCTCAGCAGGCTCTTGCGCATCATGTCCATATAGAAATACAGCTGTGCAATTTCCTGGCTACGGGTGTGTTGCGGGTTCAGGTCGATCAGCAGATTGCCCGTCGCAATTTGTTGAGCAATATGGGTGGCACTGTGCAGGGGCTGCATCATGCGCTGGGTCACGATCCAGCCGTAGGCCAAGGTGGCCAGACTGAGCACCCCTAGCGAGGCCAGCCCGGCGGTCAGATAGGTGCCGGATGCACCACTGCCCAATAGCAAACCGACGCTCAAGGTTACCAGGCTGCCCGTCAGAATCCCGAAGCGTAGCAAGCTGGCGCGCAGGCTGCGGTTCAAGGGTTGGAGCAGGGTATTCAGGGCAGAGCGCCAACCTCTGGCTTGCAACTGGCCTTCATGCAGACGAAAGCCGCGCAACCCTTGCTGCTGGATGGAGTGGTACAAATATTCTGCTTCCTTGATCTCTTTGGGCTGGGCGCGTACCCGTACCGAGGCATAGCCATTGACGCGGCCATTTTCTATTAAAGGAATGACGCGGGCCTTCACCCAGTAAAAGCCGCCGTCTTTGCGGCGGTTCTTGATCAGCCCCGACCAGGATCGTTGTTGCTTGAGGGTCTGCCATAAATCCTGAAAAATCACGGCCGGCATGTGGGGGTGACGCACGATATTGTGGGGCGCCCCGATCAGCTCATCATGGCTGTAGCCGCTAACCTCGATAAAGACCGGATTGGCGTAGATGATGCGCCCCTTCAGGTCTGTTTTGGAGATTAAATAGGTTTTTTCGGGTACCTGTGTTTCATGAGACGTAATGGCTTGGTTTTCACGCATGATCTGGCCCTGTTAAAGACGTAGGCGGAAAAGGACAGATCATTATGTTGCATATTGACTCAATTTTGTTACCTGGTATTTGTATTAGAGTCTAAATGTGTCAATGTAATGACAAACAAAATCCAGGGTTTCAGAGCAAGGTTCCCGTGGTCTACTTCCTTGATTTTATTATTAATTATTATTTTCAAGTATTCCGGGTATCAAAACCGATCCCGGAATTATTGTTTTGTCTAGCTGTCAGTTTTATCAGGATCAGCAGAGCCGCTGCCGATCCTGATTTTATGGTTTAGCGGCGAATCGCTTCCAGGCGGGCATTCGCTGTTTTGGCACTTTGAGCCTGAAAGGGCTGCGTGTTCTGGTAGGACAGTACCTGCATGGTGGGAGCCTTGCTCAACTGAGCCAAAGCAGGAGCACTTTGGTTGGAATCGACAGAGCCGGTATTCAAGGCCTTGATGGCATCGGCCAGCTCGGAGGCTTCGGAGGCCAGGTCGCTCATGGTGTTGCCCAGATCCTGTACCAGGGCGGCATTCTGCTGGGTGACCACATCCATCTTGGCCATCGCTTCGTTGATCTGATCCAGACCGCTGGCCTGCTCGATCGACGCGGTGGAGATCTCGCCAATAATATCCGTGACACGTTTTACCGAGTCCACGACCTCACCCATGGTGGCGCCCGCGCGGGCAGCTTGTTCGGCACCCACGGCCATACGGCTTACCGAGGCATCAATCAGGTTCTTGATCTCGCCAGCAGCTTGGGAACTCTTCTGGGCCAGACTGCGCACTTCACCGGCCACCACCGCAAAACCACGGCCAGCCTCACCGGCGCGGGCCGATTCCACTGCCGCGTTCAGCGCCAGAATATTGGTCTGGAAGGCAATGCCTTCAATGACGGTGACGATATCGCCAATGCGGCGCGAGCTGTCGTGAATGCCTTGCATGGTCTGCACCACTTCATTGACCACTTCGCCGCCACGCTGAGCAATCTGCATACTTGCATCGGCCAACTGGCTGGCCTGATTGGCGTTATCGGCGTTCTGACGCACGGTTACCGTCAGCTCTTCCATACTGGCGGCGGTTTCCTGCAAGGACGCGGCCTGATCTTCGGTGCGCGATGCCAGATTGGTATTGTTGACTTCCAGAATGCGGGCCGCATGGATAGAGGCATCAATCCCGGTGCGAGCATCACTGGCAATTCCCACCAGACTCTTGCGCATCAAATCCAGACAGAAGTAGAGCTGGCCAATTTCCGAATTGCTTTCGCTGGAGTTGATGTCAATATCCAGCTGCAAGTTGCCGGTGGCAATTTGCTGGGCGATCAGGGAGGCCTGGTCCAGAGGGCGGATCACACGCTGGGCAATCAGCCAGCCGTAACCCATCATCACGGCACTGGCCAGGCACAAACCACCAGTCAGCCACAAACCCGAGCCTTGAGGTACGCCACCTGTCAGGGCGAAGTACAGGGCGGTGCCGGTCGTGGCCAAAGCCAGGGCACCCATACGGAACAGGCTGGCACGCAAGGAATTGCTGAAAGGGCGGCGCAACTGACTCAAGGCCTTGCGCCAGCCGGTAGGCACAGCACGGCCTTCATGCAGGCGCACACCTTTGGCGCGGCCTTCATTAATGGCGGCGTACAGGCTTTCGGCCTCGTCGATCTGTTCCTGGCTGGGTTTTACGCGCACCGAAGCATAGCCAGCGACGGTGCCATTTTCGTAAATAGGCACCGCCATGGCGTACACCCAGTAAAAACCACCGTCTTTGCGGCGATTCTTTACCACGCCCATCCAGGGGCGTTTATTTTGCAAGGTGTCCCAGAAGTCCTGGAAGGCCTCGGGCGGCATGTCGGGGTGACGGACCAGGTTATGGGCCTTGCCAACCAGCTCCTCACGGGTGAAGCCACTGATCGCAATAAAGGCTGCGTTCGCGTAGGTGATCCGACCTTTCAGGTCAGTTTTTGAAATAAGGTACTGATCGGCCCGGACGCGAACCTCGTCCTGGGTAATGGGGAAATTCTTACGCATTCATCATCCTGGAGGAGAACAACAAAGGGGACGCGGGGGGCCGTCAAGCCCGCATGGGCCATGCAAAAACGGGGCATAGGCTTCTGTCTGTCCGTGATCGACCTGAATTGTCAGAAACCTTCTATTTTTGCGAATGGCGGAGCAGAACAAAGCGTGAAACTGTTGTCTGATCCGGCCTCTGACTGAGCGCTTGCTTGTCATTTATGGCAAACACATACAGTTCGAACGCTTAACGGCAGGCAGGCGAATTTCTTTAGGCTTAGATGTTCATGGGTCATAATTTGATCATCTGAAAATAAGGTACCCACTGTATTTTCGGATAGCGCCCCTGCCGCCCGCCGGAGCAGGGCGGGCCTCGCTTATAATCCGCCAGATGCGCGCTGGCGCGATTCAGAAGGAGAATATGTGATCGATACGCAGGAACCTGTAGTCAGTGCTGAACTGGTGGCTGTTTTAGTAGCTGTCAGCGACGGCGAGCCCCGTGTCTTGACCACGGACGCCGGCCAAGCCTTGCCCGCCGGGCCGTTTCAGCACACGCACCGTTCTTTGCAAACGGGGCTGCGCGATTGGGTGGAAACCCAAACCCATCACCCGGTGGGGTATGTGGAGCAGCTGTATACCTTTGCAGACAGGGACCGTTTTGACGCGCAGGGCACGCGTATTGTGTCGGTCAGCTATGTCGGGCTGACGCGTGAAGTGGGCCAGCCGGATGTGGCCCAGGTGATCTGGCAGGACTGCTACCGTTACTTCCCTTGGGAAGATCGACGCGATGGTGCACCGGACATTATTCAGAAAACCATCGTGCCTGCCTTGCTGGACTGGTGCGAGCAGGACGAATCCTTGCGGGCCTTGCGCCGCCAGCGCGTCAATTACAGCTTTGGCCTGGAAGGGGCGATCTGGAACGAGGACTTTGTTTTGCAGCGTTACGAGCTGCTGTATGAAGCGGGCTTGTTGCCCGAGTCCTGTCGCCGTCGCCAGCGTGAACAGCAAGAGCTGGGCAAGCATTACGAGCTGGGCCTGGGCATGCGTCACGATCATCGCCGTATTCTGGCCACTGGCTTGGCACGTCTACGCGCCAAAATCAAATACCGTCCTGTTGTGTTTGAACTGATGCCGCCAGAATTCACCTTGCTGCAATTGCAGCAGGCCGTGGAAGCCCTGGCAGGGCGGGGACTGCATAAGCAGAACTTTCGCCGTTTGATTGAACAGCAAGCCCTGGTGGAAGAAACCGGCGCCATGAGTGTGGGTGGTTCAGGCCGACCCGCCAAATTGTTTCGCTTTCGTGGAGACGTTTTGTTTGAACGGGCGATCTCGGGCAGTAAATTGCCGCTGGCGAAACAAGCGCGTTAAAAAGCGGGCCTATGGCTTGACAGTGCTTATGCTCAGGAATAGCATAAATGCACCGTGCCATTAGGCCTTATTTTTAGCGATTTAAATACTCATAATGAGCATAATTAATGCCCCCGAGCCGACAGCGCAAGCTGCAGAGACACGAGCTCACCGTATTCCTTCCTTGCCCGACGTCATCCTGGAACCCTTGGTGCGCGCCACCTTGCAAGAAGACTTGGGTCGCGCTGGTGATCTGACGACGGACTCCATCGTTCCCGCAGCAACGCGCACGCAAATGCGCCTGGTGGCCCGCGAGGATGGTGTGTTGGCTGGCCTGGATCTGGCTCGTCTGGCCTTTACCTTGCTGGACCCTACGTTGCGCTTTGAGGCTCAACTGCAAGATGGCGATGTCCTGACTCCGGGGGCGCAGATTGCGGTCATTAGTGGCTCGGCCCGTTCCATGCTGACGGCAGAGCGCTGCGCCTTGAATTTCCTGGGGCATTTAAGTGGCGTGGCATCGGCTACTGCCTCCATTGCCCGCGCGATTGCGCCTTACGGCACTAAAGTCACTTGCACCCGTAAAACCATGCCCGGCCTGCGCGCTGTGCAGAAATACGCAGTTCGAGTCGGGGGCGGCAGCAACCATCGCTTTGGTCTGGATGACGCGGTACTGATTAAAGACAATCACATTGCCGTTGCCGGGGGCGTCAAAGCCGCCGTGGAAGCAGCTCGTGCTTATATTGGCCATCTGGTTTGCATTGAGGTGGAAGTCGATACCCTGGAGCAACTGGACGAAGTGCTGGAACTGGGTGTGGATAGTATTCTTCTGGACAATATGGACACCGCAACCTTGACCGAGGCCGTGGCCCGCGTCGCAGGCCGAGCCAAAACAGAAGCCTCTGGTCGTATCACTCCGGAAACAGCCGTAGAAATAGCCCGTTGCGGTGTAGACCGAATCGCAGTGGGCTGGATTACGCACAGTGCCCGTGTGCTGGATATTGGTCTGGACGCTTGAGTAGAGAAACGTGTTATCTGTAATGGCGGGTTTTCAGGTGGGGAAGCGGGCGGCAGCAGCCACCTTGCTGGGAATGGTGGCGCTAGGCTTGGGTAATCCAGCGGCGCAGGCAAGGGAGGTGGCAGTCGAGCAGGCTGTGAAATATCCCCTCAAGCCGATTACCGTGATCGTCACCTTTCCGCCTGGCGGCGGGACCGACTTGCTGGCCCGCAAACTGGGCCCCCGGCTGGAAAGAGCGCTGGGCCAACCCGTTATTATCGACAACCGACCTGGTGCCAGCGGCAATATTGGTGCGCGGGCGGTAGCTTATGCCCGCGCTGACGGCTACACCTTGCTGATGGCCAATAGCTCTTTTGCCATCAATCCTGGCGTATTTCGTAACCTGGGCTTCAAACCCAAAGAAGACTTTGCGCCGATTGCGAATATAGGATTTGTGCCCTCCGTGATCGTGACCGGACACGGGTCGGATATTCAGAATCTGGAACAAGTTCTGGAGCAGCAGTCCGAACCGGCCTTGGCTTATGCGTCCTGCGGAAATGGCACTCCTCAGCATCTGGCCGGAGAGATGCTCTATGACTTGCGAGGCACGGCCTTGCTGCATATCCCGTATCGCGGCTGCGGCCCCGCTTTGAACGATGTGGTCGCGGGCCAGGTGCCTTTAGGCATTGTGACCTTGTCCAGCGCGGCTACCTTGATCGAGTCCGGACACTTGCGCGCCTTGGCCGTCACCTCTGCCCAACGCAGCCCCGTTCTGCCTAAAGTGCCAACCGTGGCTGAAGTCAGTCATAGTGATTTCGAGCTGGACCAATGGCACGGCCTGTTGGCTCCGTCTCACACGCCTGAACACATTATCAATACGCTGAACCGCGTCGTGCAAAAAGCCCTGACGGACCCGGCCATGCAATCGCAATTGCTGGCATTGGGTTATACGCCGCAAGAAGGCAATGAATCAGCACAAGCCAGTGGCTTCAAGGCCATGATCTGGAACGACATCGACCGATTTGGGGCCTTGGCTTACAAGATTGGTTTGCAGGTGGATTAGGGCGGGTAGGGCCCTGCTTTGCGGACTCGTTGACTCCTGGAACGCAAGCGACGGGTTTTCCTCTGATGGTGTTCCGGCACCCGAATGCATCAGATCATGCGGCAATATGCCCAGTTTCTATATGAATCTTATTGGTCCCTCAGACAGTTTGAGGCCCAGGCAGCGGTTCGGGCTTACCTGGGCCAATATCTATAGAGAGACGAGGGGCCGATAGCTGAGCTTGTGTCTGTCTGACAGTTGGTCAGTCGATTGTGAACTCACAGACAAGCCCAGCTTCTATTTAGAAGAAGCTGTCTTCACTGGGCGCCTCAGGAACAGGCTGGGTCGCAAACCAGTGTTTTTCCAGTAACAGGGTATGCGTCAAACCATCCTTGCTGCAGTTGGAATCGATCTCGATCTGGCCGCGCTGGCTGCCGCCCGCATTGAAATTATCGGCCTCTACTTCGGCAGCGGCGATGTAAGCCTGCAGGTTCAGATCAGGCTGACCACGATCCAGAACAAACTGACGAATCGCTTCAGTGCCTAACTCATTAAGGGTGTAGGTGTAGTTCATGGTGTGCTCCTGATAGAGGGCCTTGAGAATATGCGGCCATAGATCCAAATCCTAGCACAGGGTGAAAGGAGCCGTGTGCCTCGTGGCACTGTGCTGCGCGATGTAAGCCTTCCCTCTAGCTAACCATGTGAGTGACAAGCAGACAGATGGCGTTGCAGCGGAAGGCGTACTGTCGAGTACTCGAACGCCACGATACCAGCGTGGCTAAGCCCAGAGTTTTGCCGTGCCGTTGCCAGGGGATCACCAGCTAGATCCCCCGCAGCCTTTAGGAGCTAACTGACCATGCCTGGAGTGGCGAGAATCAGGTCCCTCATTGCTTGGTGGTAACGGACATAGCCCGTACAGCGGCAGATATGGTTTTGTAAACCTTCCGATACTTTGGCTTCAACTTGTTCACGTGAAACCGGCTGCTTTTGCAGGGACTCGTACAGCACAATTCCCGCATTTACAAAGCCGGGGGTGCAGTAACCACACTGAAAGGCAAAGTGCTCCAAAAAGGCTTGTTGTACAGGGTGCAGTTGCGTGACCTTGTCCTGTGCATCCCGCTGGGCATGGGCCTCGATCGTGCGTATTTTTTTGCCCTCAAAATAACTGGCTGGCGTGATGCACGTTTGTATTTCTTCGCTACGCCCGTCCGGGTGATCCACGATGACAACGCAAGCATGGCAAATCCCCATTCCGCAGCCCAAATGCGTGCCGGTCAGCCCTGCATGCTCATGCAGAAAGTCGATCATGGGCAGATCTGGGCTGACGTCCATTGTTTGCAAGTCCACCCGATTAATGTTGAGGTGTAAGGTCTTAGTGGGGCTGCTCATGCCAAGCGCTCCTTGATTTTTTCTGCGGTCACAGGTAGTTCACGAAAGAACTGTCCTGTAGCGTGGTTAACACCGCTGACAGCGGCAGCAATGATGGGGATCATCACCACTTCGGCAATTCCCTTGGGAGAGTCCGTCTCGGAAATCTGGTCCAGTAGTTCGAAACTGGTGTTCCAGACGGCCACATCCTTGGCGCGAGGTAGACGATAGCGGTGAAAATTCCAGGAGCCATCGCCGGGGCCACCTTCGTGCAGCGGTAGATCCTCGAACCAGGCCTGACCCAATCCCATGGCTAGCCCCCCCTCGGCCTGACTCATGACTAGTTGGGGCACGATGGGCTTGCCGCAGTCGATCCACGTATGTGCTGACAATAAGGTCTGCTCACCACTTTTGCTGTCGATCTCCACTTCCGTTAACACGCCAACGGCGGAGTAATACAGGTAACCGCCTCGACGACGTGACACAGGCGGGTAGCTGATATTGCGACGCTCCAGTCGCTGGTAGCCATTACGCGCCTTGGCCTGTTCGGTCTTGGTTCCTGCTCCATGGCGCAGTGCCAGCCCATCCAGCGGCAGTCGCAAGGTTTGGCCAGCTACCTCAAAGTTGGCCTCGGCCCACTGGTAGCGGTTAAACGCATGCAGCACAACACCGGTAACCAGTTCCAGCTCGTGGGCGCGCTTGGCCAGTTGTGGCAGCGTGAGGGGTTCCAGACCTCCGGTGCTGAGCAGGCCATCGTCGGTCCAGCTGGCGTCTTCAGGGCGTACGGTCAAGGGGGCGATTTGACCACCACCGTAACCTTCCCCCCAGATGGACAGGGCGGCTGGCCATAGTCCATACAGAAACAGCAAGCGAGCCGCCTCCGAGGTGCCGTGAGAACCAAAGTAGGAGGAGCTGCTGGCGTAGGAGCCGGAGGATAGAACCGGTGTCCAGCGTGGATTGGTTTGATGTTTGTCTTGATCAGGCTGTTTTAAGGTGTAGGGGTTGTGAGTAGCCTGCATATCCAGCTCAGGCCAGTCAAGATGTGAAGCCTTTACCGTGTGTGCAGCGCGGCCAACCCACTTGGCACAGATCACTGCTTGGGACGTTGCCGAGCCCGTACCAATTTCTACCGTCGAGGTGCGAAGGTGGACTTGCCCTTGCTCATCAATTTCGATACCAGAATGGTCTCCTTGCGCGCCGGTGCCATAGTTTTTCATAACACAGGCAAAGCCCACGCCATACAGCTTGCCTGGGTTGCTGGCTTCAAACTCTTTCTTTTTCTTGTCCCTCCCGGTCCACAATGGATGTTGATGTGCTTTTTCTAAAATCTCCCGGGCACGCAGGGAGCCCGCCGGGATCCCTCCTTCCATATTTTTCTGACCGCTGCGCATGACGTTCTTGAGGCGTAATTCGATGGGGTCCATGTTCAGGCGAGCGGCTGCTTCGTCCAACATCAGTTCCATGGCCGTCATGGTCTGTCCCTTGCCATAACCACGCATGGAGCCGGCCTCCACCGCGCGCGAGGCCAGTGCAATTCCCCAGGAGTCGCTCTTGGGCAGATAGTAAATACCCTGTGCGCTTTGTGCCCCGCCTGTAGTGACCGCCCAGCTGCACGTAGCCCTGCCCCCACCGTCCGTGATGCTAAAGCTCTGGTACTGCATGATCTTGCCGCTCTTTTTGTCGATAGCAATGCGGTTGTTCATGCGGTTGGAGTGTCGTTTTTGACCAGCTTGAAACTGCTCAAAGCGGTCATTGGCTAGCCGTACGGGCATATTGTCTGCAAACAGGGCAGCAACAACGCCGTAGTGGTTGAAAGCGCTGTGCTCCTTGACCCCGTAACCTGTGGCCGTACAGGGGTGGACAATGATGTTCTCCAAACCAAATTGGGATGCGGCCACTATGCCCGCAGCTTCTGCACCATCCGCCCCCGGGGTTTGGGAGCCGACCACCATTTGCAGCTCTTTGTTTTTGTTGTCATACCAGCAATTGATGCACTCCGGTTCTAAAGGGGCGCCGTCGATCGATTGGGAGTAGTACTCACCATCGAACACGAGCCAATCATCAGGCGCTTGGTCGAAACGTTCTTGCATCGCTTCGCTCAAGGCGATGGCCTTCGCTGTATTGGTGTTTCCCTTGCTGGACGGCCATACAGGTGAGTTTCCCTGAATTTTTTCCGGAAAAACGACTCCGTCCTTCATGCTGGAGAATATATCGTCGGCCCCTGGAGTATCGCCCTCTACACGGATATAGCGTGCTCCACCATAGGCATCTATTTCCCTGAAGCCTGTCTTGTCTCCATACTTCAGCACGGCGGATCTCTTGCTGGCATTTTTAGCGCGGCGGTAGCGATCAAAGTCTTTGTAGATCAAGATGGCGACCGGGTGCCCTAAAAAGCGCGCCGTCTTACCGGTGGCCAATAGCATCTCGTCGTTGTAGTAGTCAGGCAGTTCCAGTTGTGCCTTGGCGAGGTCTTGGGCCTGGATCAATATATCGGGCTGTAGGTCGGCACCTAGTGCTTCCAGGTCCAAGCCGATGTAACGATGATCAGCCTGAGCGGCGCGCAGGATAAAGGCGTGAGCCTGATGCTCTGGCCAACCGGGCATATCTTTGGCGCGAATATCACGCACAAAAAATTTGCTGCCGGTGACTTGTCGCGTACCGTCAATCTTGAAGGGTACTTGTCGCTCTACGCTATTCCAGGGCGTAGGTCGGGAGTCTTGTTCTCCCAGAAGTGTGGCCTGTGCCGTTTTGGGTAAAAAAGGCGCCATATAAATGGATACGCCGGATACGACACTAAATTTTAGGAACTGTCGCCGATTAAAAGGCGCTGTGCTCATGCAGGACCTCCGGATAATAAAAGATACGTCGCGATATTGAGAGCAACACTCCGCTTTCAGATGCGTAGTCGTACAGCATCGTTGAGCGTGGCTGATGATAGGGACGTGTCAGAACCCGAAGTTGGGCTTTTGGCCAAATTTCATATGTGTGTCTCCGAATCTTCGCTATTAGGTAGGACCTCGCTTCGCTTTTTTGTAGATGGCGTAGCGGGACCTGATTATTTTTTAGTTAGCTGGCTAGCTTCATAGGCATGAAGCATTTCTGATAGTGGCGGAGAATATCTGAAAATAGCGTGATAATGGTTATATTGTTTATGTTATGTTGATTTTTATTGTTGTAAATCAGTTGCTTATGGAAGCGCTTGTTGTTGTTGGTGTTTCTACTTATGCAGGTTTAAATGGTTCTTGGGTGTGGTTTTAAAGTCCTGACTCTACGGTCCTGGTGTGTCGGCTGTCTCCATGTGGACTAAAAAGCCAGCCCAATGGGCTGGCTCGATGCACTGATAAGAAGAAAATCTAGAAGCTGCCAAAAATCGTACCCAACGTAATCACGGTGATCAGCGCAAAGATAGGGGCAGCCATTGTCACCATGGCGATATTGCCATAGGACTGACGGTGGTTCAGCTTGCAGATGGACAGCAAGGTAATGATCGCGCCGCAATGGGGCAGGGTATCCAGACCGCCCGCTGCCATCACCGCCACTCGGTGCAGCAGTTCAGGGCTGATGCCAGCTTGCTGAGCCATCGCCAAATAATCCGAACCCAACGTCTGCAAGGCAATACTCAAACCACCTGAAGACGAGCCTGTAATCCCGGCCAATGTCGTCATGGCGACTGCTTCCGAGATCAGGGGATTGCCAGGAGCCACGTTCAACACAAAGTCCCGAATAATCGCAAAGCCTGCCAGGCTGGCAATTACCGCGCCGTAACCAACTTCAGAGGCGGTATTGAACAACGGCAGCATGAAACCAAATACGCCTTTATTGATGCTCTCGCGCAGACTCTTCCAGTGACCCAAGCGGCTGATGATCAGCACCAGGTTCGCGGTAATCAAGGCAATAATCAGCGCCCACAGACCCGTAATCTTGGCGGGATCAACCTGAGGGAAGCGCTCGGCCATGAACTCGAAGTTCGTGCCGGGGAAAATCCCATAAGTGAACAAGGCATTGACGCCAATCACCAGAATCAGCGGCAAGATAGCCAGGAAGATAGGCATGGGTTTCTGACCATGCGTACTGTGATCGTCGCTGGCATCAAAATGATCCTGACCGTGGTCGCCATAGCCTTCGCCATTCGCAATAGCTTTGCGCGCACGCGACTGCAGCCACCACAAGCCACCCAAAGCCATGATCAAACCACCAATAATCCCCAGCCCCGGTGCAGCAAACACGTTAGTGCCGTAATAAGGAATAGGAATCGCGTTCTGAATGGCAGGCGTGCCAGGCAGAGCCGTCATGGTGAAGGTAAAGGAGCCCAAAGCAATCGACGCGGGAATCAGACGCTTGGGGATGCCTGCGGCGCGAAACAGATCCTTGGCGATCGGATAGATGGCAAAGGCCACCACGAACAAGGACACACCACCATAAGTCAGTACGCCGCACACCATCACAATGGTGGCAATAGCATGACGATGCCCCAGCTTGCGCGTGATCCACTGAGCAATCGCCTGAGCCGCTCCGGAGTCTGCCATCAACTGACCAAACAAGGCACCTAACAAGAAGATGGGCAAGAACTGAAGCACATAGCCGCTAAGCGCGCTCATGAAGGTGGAAGTATAGATGGGCAACAAAAACCCGGAGTCCCCCGAAAGCAGCACAGCCAGGGCGGCCATCAAGGGGGCCAGCAACAGAACCGTCACCCCCCGATAAGCGAAGAACATCAGCAGCAAAAGCGAGACAACAATAGCAAGCGTACTGGCCATAAACAAAGTTCCTGTGGAAAGTCCGGATCACGGACGTCAGTCAATTAACAAGGACGGATCAAACGCCAAGCAGGCAGTGTAGCAATAGGGGATGACAAACAGGCTTGATAGGGCGCAAGGAGGAGGAGTAGCAGGGAATGGCTGGTCTGTTTACTTTTTGTATCATTTGGTTGAGTGGCCGAAGCAGACGTTGAAGAAGGGAAGCTCAATGAATACAAGGGCTTAGCGTTTTCATAGGAGAGAATCATCAAAAAGATGAAAAAAGATCGAGATAAGTGCTTGCTAAAAGACGAAACCTTGCTATAATTTCTTCTTCGGCGCATTAGCTCAGCAGGTTAGAGCGACGGAATCATAATCCGCAGGTCCCCTGTTCGAATCAGGGATGCGCCACCAAGATAAAGAAAACGGCCCACAGCAATGTGGGCCGTTTTTTATTGCTCGTCGGGATGATGGAAAGCCGTCGGTGTTTACTTATACTGGGCTCATGACAAAACTCATCATCCGCCCCGAGACTTTGGCTGATTTTGCTGCCATCGAGACCGTTACAGAGGCTGCGTTTCGTGATGCGCCTCATACGAGCCACAACGAACAGTTTATTCTTGCTGCCTTGCGCGATGCGGGAGCATTAAGCGTTTCCCTGGTTGCGGAGCAGGGTGGCTCCCTTCTTGGGCATGTCGCCGTGTCACCCGTTTCCATCTCCGATGGCACCTCAGGGTGGTTTGGGATTGGCCCTGTCTCTGTGATCCCAAGGCTTCAGGGCCGTGGTATCGGGTCGCAGTTGATGCGTGAGGCCTTGGGGAGGCTTGCCGAGCAGGGTGCAGCGGGCTGCGTTGTTCTGGGTGACCCATCCTACTATCAACGATTCGGATTCAAACCTGAAGCCAGGCTTGTGTTGCCGGGCGTCCCTCCTGAGTACTTCATGGCCATGTCCTTCGGGCAAGTTGTGCCAGCCGGTACGGTTACTTACCACCCGGCATTTAGCACGCCGGTTTGATGTTGGCGATTAGGCCGAGCAAGGCGTTCAGGATGGTTTAGTTTTATTAAAGACGGTAGCCTTGCCATAGTCTGCTGTGTTTCTTGCCCAACTCAAGGTTAGGCTCATGAACTTATTCAAACGTGCTGGAGCCCTTGCGCTGTTCGTACCCGTCCCGGCTTTGGCGTCCGATGGTTTGCTGACCCTGGTTGCTGGAATTCCTGTTCTGCTTGTAGCGACCATTGTTTTTGCCGTGCTGCTGGCAATACGGTCTCGCAATCTCATCAAGACGCTGGCGACGATCTTGTTTGTCCCAACCTTGCTATTCGGCCTTTACAGCGCCTTGGATGCGGTCACCCTGTTGCGCGATTTTGGGACGGAGAACTTCAGCATTGGCCTTGCTTTCTTTGCGCTATTGGTGCTGGTTTGCGTGTTGTTCTTCCTGATCGTTCGTGGGCAGTCAAAGACACGCTAGCGGCTAGATGATGGGCTTTGTTTTGACCTTGTCCTTGCATATAAGGGGGGCAATTCTGTTGAGGCAGAGTTAGACGCTTTTGAGCCGGTTTATCGCCCGTTCATCTTTACACCTCATAAATTCGCGCACTAACAATAAGCGAAATCGGTCTTTTGACCCTCAAGTTCTTTTGTCTATTCTGATTCCTCGACCTAAGGGCTTATCAAGCCGCCACCATCATCGAGGAATGCTTCATGTCGTTGACGAAAACTCTGCAGCATCTGGGCCTGGCCTTGGCGGCCAGCGTCGTATCTCTAAGCGCGCAGGCCACCAGCCTGACCGTTGCTTATCAGACCATTCCCACTCCATCCAATGTGCCTCAGGCCGATGGCGTTTATGAAAAAGAAACGGGCGCGAAAATCGACTGGCGTAAGTTTGATGGTGGCGCTGAAGTCATTAATGCCGTCGCTTCCGGCGATGTGCAGATTGCCTATTTAGGCTCCAGCCCCTTGGCCGCTGCGGCCAGCCGTAAGTTACCTATCGAGACATTCCTGATTGCTGCTGAGCTGGGCACCAGCGAAGAGCTGGTGGTGCGTAACGGTTCGGGTATTCAGGCTCCGCAAGATCTTGTTGGCAAGACGATTGCCACGCCTTTTGTGTCGACCAGTCACTACAGTCTGCTGGCTGCGCTCAAGCATTGGAAGATCGACCCCAAGCAGCTCAATATCATTAATCTGACTCCGGCCAATATCGTAGCAGCCTGGGCTCGCGGTGATATTGATGGTGCCTACACGTGGGACCCGGCCTTGAGCAAGGCCAAGGAAAGCGGCAAGGTGCTGATCAGTTCTGGGGAACTGGCCAAGTTGGGTGCTCCGACTTTCGATGTGTGGTTAGTGCGCAAGGATTTTGCGGAAAAACATCCGGATATTGTGTCGGCTTTTGCGCGTGTCACCTTGGCTGCGTACGAGGGCTATACGCATGATCCTGCTGCCTGGGTAGCCAATGCAGATCACATCAACAAGCTGTCCCGCTTGACTGGTGCGACGCCTCAAGAAATTCCCAATGTTCTGGCTGGCAGCGGCTTTTTATCTGCGGCTGATCAAATCAAAACTTTAGGTCAGCCCACTGCCAAGGCCTTGGCCGATACCTCTGCCTTTCTGAAAGAGCAGGGCCGCATCGACGAGGTTTTGCCTGATTACGCTGGTTACACCACCGGCAAATATGTCGAGGCGGCTGCCTCGCTGGCCAAGTAATTCTGATGGCGCAGTTAACACTGAATCACGTCAGCGCACGCTATCCCGGTGCCGATCATTTGGCGCTGCGAGATGTGTCGCTGCAATTGGGGCCGGGGCAGTTGGTGGTGGTGCTGGGGCCTTCGGGTAGTGGCAAGACTACTTTGTTGAACCTGATTGCAGGCTTCACCTTGCCCAGTGCTGGAACGATTATCTTGGATGGCGAACCCGTGTGCGGCCCAGGGGCTGATCGCGGTGTGGTGTTCCAGGACGACGCCTTGCTGCCTTGGCAGACGGTTCTGGAAAATGTGGCTTTTGGTTTGACGCTGCGGGGTGACTCCAAGGAGCAGCGTCAGGCGGTAGCTCGTCATCAATTGGCCCTGGTGGGGCTGGAGGGCTTGGAGCAGCGCCGTATCTGGCAATTGTCTGGTGGTCAAAAGCAGCGGGTGGGTATTGCTCGTGCTCTGGCTGCGGACCCGCGTGTGCTCTTGCTGGATGAGCCGTTTGGGGCGCTGGATGCCTTCACCCGCGAGCAGGCCCAGACGCTGCTGTTGAATGTCTGGCAGCGTAGCGCCAAGCCTGTTTTTCTGATTACTCACGATATTGAAGAAGCTGTGTTTCTGGCTACCGATCTGATCATTTTGGGTGGTACGCCTGGGCATGTGGTGGAGCGTTTAGTGCTGGATTTTGGGCGACGTTACACCGATGGGCAGCCGGTGCGTCAGGTGAAGTCCTCGCCGGAGTTCATCGCGGCGCGAGAGCGCGTGCTGGAGCATGTGTTCTCGGCGCATCCTGTTGCCGCTTCGGCCTGAACTTAGGAGATTGTTTATGAAATCCTCTGTCGCTGGCGAGGTTCTGCAAGCAGGCGATATCGCTGGTTTGTCGGGTGCTTCGTCTTTAAGCGTAGGCAGCGATTCCAAGCCTCATCAATCAACGTCCACTAAGCCTCGGCAAACGTCTATTGCCGTGATCAGTTTGCTTACCCTAAGTGGAGTGCTGTTCTTGTGGTGGGCCGTTACTGAGTGGGGCTATGTGGACCCGCTGTTTCTACCATCACCCCAGGCTGTGCTGAGCCGTGTTTTTCGTCTGTTCTCTGTGGGCTATATGGATGCCACCGTGCAGCAGCATTTGGTGGCCAGTTTGTGGCGGATTAGCTTGGCATTGTTTGCCGCTGTCTTATTAGCAATTCCTACAGGTATCGCCATTGGTCGTAATCGCATTGCCCAAGGCATTCTGGACCCTTTGATTGAATTCTATCGCCCGATTCCTCCGCTGGCGTATTTGCCTTTGATCGTAATCTGGTTTGGTATTGGTGAGTTGTCCAAAGTGCTGCTGATTTATCTGGCAATTTTTGCGCCGATCACGATTGCGACGGCGGGCGGAGTGCGTAATGTGGATCCGGTGAAACTGCGTGCGGCTCAATCTCTGGGGGCGACGCGTGCTCAGTTGCTGCGTTACATCATTATCCCCAGTGCCTTGCCTGATATTTTGACGGGCTTGCGCATCGGTTTGGGAGTGGGGTGGTCAACCCTTGTGGCTTCGGAGCTGGTTGCTGCCACGCGTGGTTTGGGATTTATGGTTCAGTCAGCAGGGCAGTTTCTGGCAACTGACGTGGTGATGGCGGGGATTCTGCTTATCGCCTTGGTGGCGTTTGCGCTTGAAATCGGTTTGCGTCGATTGCAGGCCAAGCTTGTTCCGTGGCACGGACAAGCGCGTTAGCAGCTGGGATGTGATTGTTCGCCTGGAGTTTTTGGTGCAGAGGTTCAGAGTTGATGTTGTGCGGTGTGAGTAGGTCGGCTCTCGTTCGAGCCGACCTGTACGTCCAGGCACCGTAGCATTGCGTCAAGACATGATTACTGCTTTGCTGGTTTATGCCTCAGCTGCTGGATTGAACTCATGGATCCCATAAGGCCCTTGGTTAGTGTGCGCACAGCGGCCTTAGTGTGAACACAGCCAGTCAGCTCAGCGCTTGGCAGCTCACACTGACCGAGTCAGCCCACCATCCACCTTGATGTTCTGTCCCGTAATGTAGCCGGCTCCATCCGACAACAAAAACGCAATTGTCGCGGCAATTTCCTCGGCTTTTCCATAACGTCCCATAGGCACACTATCGCGACGTTCTTCGGTCGCCGGCAGGCTATCAATCCAGCCAGGCAGCACGTTGTTCATGCGTACATTCTTGGCTGCATAGCTGTCCGCAAAAATCTTGGTGAAGCAGGCTAGCCCGGCGCGGAATACCGCCGAAGTGGGGAACATCTCCGCAGGCTCAAACGCCCAGGCTGTAGAAATATTCACAATAGCCCCACCACCTTGCGCGGCCATGATGGGCGCTACCAGTCGTGCTGGACGCACGGCATTCAGAAAGTAGACATCCATGCCCTTATGCCAGTCTTCATCGCTGATCTCCAGAACCGGGCCGCGTGGACCGTGTCCGGCGGAGCTGACCAGGGCGTCGATACGCCCCCAGCGCTGCATGGCCAGGTCAACCAGGCGCTGTAGATCTTCGTTAGATTGATTCGAGCCAGTCAGGCCCACCCCGCCCAGTTCTTTAGCCAGTGCCTCGCCCTTGCCGGACGAGGACAGGATGGCGACGCGATAACCATCTTGAGCCAGCCTGCGGGCCGCAGCGGCGCCCATGCCCGAGCCGCCTGCGCTAATAAGTGCTACTTTTTCTACAGTCATGAGAGCCTCCATATGTTGAGATTAATATTATTATTTCAGTCTGGAATGGAAAAATCATGCGATAAATAAACCCTCCAGGATGTAGAAAAACTACTGTCAAAAAAATGATGAAATCTCGCCGTTCATTGCCTCCGCTCAATGCCTTGCGTGCTTTTGAAGTGTCTGGCCGTCGTTTGAGTTTTCGTGCCGCAGCGGATGAGCTGGGCGTGACTCAAGGTGCTGTCGCCCAGCAAGTCCGGGCTTTGGAAGAGCATCTGGGGCTGGCGCTGTTTCAGCGTCATCCGCGTGGTTTGCAGCTGACTTTAGCGGGCGCGGCCTATTTGGCCGAGGTGACTCGTGCTTTTGACACTTTGGCTGATGCAACAGGGCGCTTGTTGGTGCGCCCCGATACAGTCACGATCAGCGTCACGCCCACGGTGGCGGCCAAATTGCTGATTCCCCGCCTGGGGGATTTGCAGGCGGTCTTGCCCGATGTGGAGCTGCGTACCGTGGCAACCGAGGCCTTGTCGGATTTTGAGCGCGATCAGGTTGATATTGCCGTGCGCCTGACTCGCCCGCCATTTTCTACGGATCTGGAGGCCCGGCTATTGTTTCGTCAGGATCTGGTGGCCGTGGCCAGTCCTCGTTTGATAGGGAACATGACACTTCCTTTGCCGATTGAGCAACTGCGTGTTTTGCCCTTATTGCATGATGCCCACGATCATTGGGCTACGTTTTTGAAAACCAGTGGCAAATTGTCGGGTGCGGTGTTCAACCAGACAACGCTGGCATTGGACGCAGCTATGGCGGGCCAAGGTGTAGCGTTGGCGTGCAAGGCTTTTGTGGCAGCAGATCTGGCCGCTGGGCGTTTGGTTCAGGTGGCGGAAGCAGGGGCTTTAGGGCCGGACTTCTATCTGGTACGCAAGCGATCAGCTCCGGTCAGACAGTCGGTGGCGGCAGTATGGGATTGGTGCTTGCATAGATTGTTATTGCCTCAACTGCTTGACGAGCTGCCTGCCTGATCCGCCCAGAGTGCCGTAATGGGGAGTTGAACGAAGCGATTTTTTGATTAGTGTTTTCAGGCTGGCGCGTTGGGGCAACACGCAGCCAAGATGTGCTGCTCGCCATCTCTGGTGCCTATTGCCCAATAATCGTCATTGCGAAGCTGGCATTTATTGGGAGCCTGAATTCGATCAAGGCACGGCGCTATGTATGCGTTTTAAAGAAGCGCCCAAGTGGGCACAGAGCTCCTGCCTGTAATCATCTTCTTGAAATCTGGTCCGGGTCCCCGACAGCCCCAAGGCTCCCAGCAATTTCCCGTCTCCACTGAACACAGGCACCGCCAAAGCAGCCAGTTCCGCAACGCGCTCGCCCAAAGACTGGAAAACCTTGAACTCATAGTCTTTGGGTTGGCCATCGCTAAAGGCAGTCAGCACATGCCCGCTGGCTCCTGTCATCGGCAGGGTATCCCCCGTGCACAAACGGTGCCCCACATCTCTCCATCCCATGGCGACTGCTACGCATAGGCGCTGCTCGCCACTGCAAGTGAAAAACGATGCCGTCTCCCCCGTTTGTTTCGCCAGCCAATCCAGTTCCGGTTGCATGCTGCTGGCCAGCCAGTTGTCCATGCTCAGGTTGCGGGTGATGACGGCCAGCGCATAGCCAAAATAATAAAGCTGCTTGCCGTCCCGCCACACAAAGCCTTGTTGCTCCAACGTTCGCAACAATCGCAGGGCGGTGGCCTTGTTCAGATCACTGCGTTGGGCGATTTCTGTCAGGCTCAAACCTTCTTGCTGCCCCAAGGTGCGCAAGATTGATAGACCGCGTTCCAAAGCCGCGACACCAGCCGGTGCAGACTGTTTTTGTACGGCTTGTTCAGGACTGTCCTTTCTTGACATCACCCAACTCCTCTGATAGATTTTTATGAAAATAATACACGAGTTTCATCTGATGAAACTGTGGCAAAAAACTGCCCAGGGGACAAAACAATGGCCAGCACAACGCAGGCGGACCTACGCTATACATTTGAGCAGTACGCAGGCTGGATTCAACAGCCTTTGACCAAGCCTTCCACCGCCGAGCAGTGGGTACAACGTTTAGCAATTAACGAAGCGGAAATCCAACATTTTCTGCAATTGCCTGCCACCAAGGCACAGCCTTTTCAGGCCCGCCCGGTGCAGATCAAAGACGCGCAGGGCACCGTGTCGCGTGCGCAGTTTAGCTTGCCTGTCATCCCGCCGAAGCCGGAACAGGCTTTGCAGCGCGCCAAGAGTTTAAATCCCGACTTGCACTTGTTTACCGCCTTGGCAGAGATGGTGCCAAATGGGCAGGCGGGGTATCTGCACAATCTGCCTATTGCGGTCAAAGACATGACAGCGGTTGCGGGATTTGCGGTTACGGCTGGTAGCGCCTCGGGGGATTTTGAGCCGGTGACACAGGACGCCTTGAGCGTGGCGCGTTTGCGCACCAAGGGGGCGGTGGTGATTGGCATGGCTAATCAGCACGAGATGGCTTTTGGGGCCAGCAGCAATAATCCTCGGTATGGTCGCGTGATCAATCCCGCTTCACCTGAGCACATTCCCGGCGGTTCCAGCGGAGGCTCTGCCGCGATTGTGGCTGCGGATGTGTGCCGCGTTACCTTGGGCACCGACACGGGCGGGTCTATCCGTTTGCCTGCTGCTTGCTGTGGCGTGGTGGGTTTCAAGCCCACTTACGATAGCGTGCCGCGTGACGGGTCTATTGATGTTGCCCCCAGTCTGGATCATCTGGGGCCCATTGCCAAGTACGTGCAGGATTGTGCTCTGGTGTATGCCGGGCTGCTGGATTTGCCGCAAGAGCCGGATTGGGCGGTGGGCAATCTGGCCGGTATTCGCGTGGGTCGCTTGGGGGGCTACTTCGCGGAGCCTTTGGAATCTCAAGTGCTGCAAGCATTGGATCAGGCTTGTCAGGGTTTGGAAAAGGACAAGGCCAGCGTGCAGGACATTCTCTTGCCCGAAGCACATATGGCGGCCGCCTTGCAGTTCATGATCATCACTTCCGAGGCCACTGCGTCCTACACCGACCGCCTGCAGGAAAAGTCCGAGCAGATCAGCGAAGAAATCCGTATCCGGCTGGAGATTGGCCATTTTCTGCCCGCTCCCTGGTATCTGCGAGCGCAAAAACTGCGTACTGAATTGAATGCCCGCATCGAGGCCCTGTTTGATCAGGTCGACATTCTGATTTGCCCCACCATGCGTTGCCCGGCTCCCAAAGTCGGCGCTACCGAAGTGCAGATCGGTCATAAAACCTACCCTCTGCACACCGCCGTTACGCAATTGACCATGCCCTTTAGCTTGTCGGGTTCGCCTGCCATCTCCATTCCTTGGGGCGTGGCGCAGGACGGCGCGCCCATTGGGCTGCAATTGATTGCCAGGCAGGGGGATGACTGGCGTTTGCTGGCGGTTGCCCAACGTCTGGAAGCCGCAGGGCATGCCTTGTTCGGCAAAAACTAAAACGATTCGCTGCAGAAACTACCTCTACCACCAGGAAAAAAACCATGTCTTCACATCGCATCTCTCCTTTGCGTTGCGCGGGGCTGTTCGCCTTTGCCCTGACGCTTGCGCCTGCTGCTCATGCAGCGGATAAATTCCGGATCTCTCTGGATACCAACCCCAACCACGTGCGCAATAAAGGCGTGGAAGTTTTTGTGGCCGAGCTGCAAAAAAGAGTAGGGGACCAGTTGGCGGTTGAGGTCTACCCCAGCGCCCAGCTTTTCCGTGACCGTGATGTGCCTAAGGCCCTGCGCCAAGGCGCGATTGAAATGGGTTTGCCCGGCACTTGGCAACTGGAAGGTAGTGAACCTAGCGCCGCGGTTACCGCTCTGCCCATGTTTTACGGCGTGGACCCGGAGATCACCCATCGCCTGATGGATGACAAGCTGGGAGCCTTGGTCAACCAGAAAATTGAAGACCGCTTGAAGGTGAAAGTCTTGGGTAACTGGGCAGATGCCGGTTCCATCCACTTCTACACCACGGGTAAAGAAGTTCGCTCCTACGACCAGCTACAAGGCATGAAAATCCAATACTCGGGTGGCACGACCTTCTCGGCCCGTATCGAAGCGCTGGGCGGTGTGCCGGTGATGATTCCCTTCTCCGACTTGCCCATGGCCATGAGCCAAGGTGCCATCGACGCTATTGCCAGCAGTCGCGAGGGTGTGCGTACCGCCAAGCTGTGGGACTCGGGTCTGAAGTACAGCTTTGATGACTACCAGATGATGGCGCAATACGTGCCCCTGGTCAGTGAGCGCTTCTGGAAAAAGCAAAGCCCCGACGTTCAGGCTGCGATTACCGAAGCCTGGCAAGTTGCGGTGAAACAGCAGCGCGATATGGTCAAGCAGGTGGAGCTGGACGCGGCCAAGACCTTGCAGGAAAACGGGATTCAGGCATTCAGCCCAGACGAAGCCGCTCGTACTGAAGCACGCAAGAAGTTGAGCCAGTCTCAGGACGCTTTGGTCAAAGCCATGAAAATTGATGTTGAAGCCGAGCAACTGGCCAAACAGGAACTCCAAGCAGCAAACGTGGAATTCTAAAAACGTAAAGGCGTGAGCATGTCCAATACCTGTACCAATAAGGACACGCCAGCCTTGGGGGAGGCCACGCCTCCCTCTGCGCTGCAGCGAGTCGAAGATGTGATCGTAGGTTTACTGGGACTACTGGCTGTACTGGTCTGTTTGTATAACGTCATCCTGCGCAACACCAGCAGCAGTCACGCCATCACGGCCAGTGATGAAATTCAGGTGTATCTGATTATCTGGGCCGTGTTCTTGTCCCTGGGCGTAATCACGGCACAAGGGCGGCACATCAAGGCCGATATTGTGCTGAATTACTTGTCACCCGGCTTGAAGCACAAGGCGTTCCTATTCTCCTATGTGCTGGGCCTGCTGTTTTCCATGTTGATGAGCTATCTTGGTGTGCAGATCACCATGGAGGCCTATGAGTTCGGTGACGTGTCCTCGACCAGCTTGCGCTTTCCGTTGTGGATTTACACGGCAGCCTTGCCGGTAGGCATGAGCCTGATGAGCCTGCGCTATCTGCTCCTCTTGTTCCGCTGCCTGCGCACGCCGGCAGGCCAGGAGAGGCAATCATGATCGGGATTGTGTTTCTGGGTTTTCTGGCCTTGCTGGCTATCGGCGCCCCTATCTTTTTGGCGCTGGGTACGACGGGTGTGGTGCTGTTCTATCAGGACGATGCCTTGCTGTCTTTTGCCCAACGGCTAATTGATGAACTGAACTCTGTACCTCTATTGGCTGTTCCATACTTCGTCATTGCCGCCACCTTCATGGAGCGCGGGGGGATTGCACGAGCTTTGGTCGATGCGGCCCAGGCCTGGGTGGGGCAGATTCGTGGGGGAGTGGGTCTGGTCGGGATTACCGCTTGTGCCTTGTTTGCCACCATGTGCGGATCGTCGGTGGCCACGGCCATTGCCATGGGCACCATCCTGATTCCTGCCATGCTGCGTAGTGGCTACTCCGGTGGTTTTGCTTCTGGTGTGGTGGCATCGGCGGGGACTTTGGGCATTCTGATTCCGCCGTCCCTGGCCTTTGTGATTTATGGTGTGCTGGCGGATGTGTCGATTCCGAGGTTGTTCCTGGCCGGTGTTATCCCGGCGATTTTGCAGATTGTGATGATCTCGGGCTACATCATCTGGTTCAGCCGCAAAAACAATTACGCCATTGATAGCAGTGCCATTCCACGAAGCGAAAAGCTGCACAAAACCTTGCTGGCTTTGCCGACCTTGCTAATCCCTTTGATTGTTCTGGGTGGCTTGTACGGTGGTTTCATGACGCTGTCCGAGTCCGCTGCGGTCTCGGCGGTCGTGGCTTACTTTCTGGCGCTGTTTGTCTACAAAGGCATTACCGTCAAAGAGACTTTTGCGGTGCTGGCGGTGGGGGTGCGTAACGCCGCGGTGATCATGATTATTGTGGCGGTGGCCTTGCCGTTCGGTCACTGGATTACCGAAAGCGGTTTGGGTGCCAAGCTGGTGGGGCAACTGCACGACTGGGATATCAAGGGCTGGCAGTTCCTGCTGTTTCTGAACCTGGTTCTGCTGTTCCTGGGCATGTTCCTGGAAGTGCTGTCGGTCTTGATGATCATGATGCCGCTGGTGCTGCCTTTGCTGGAGCCGCTGCAAATCGACCCTATTCACTTTGGTGTGCTGGTGGTGGTGAACATGGAAATTGCGCTGCTTAGTCCGCCATTAGGTTTGAATTTGTTTGTGGTGTCGGACATAGGCAAAGTGCCTTTGTCGCAAGTGATACGCGGCACGACACCGTTCTTCCTGATCCTTTTGGTGTTGCTGGGTATGGTCACGTACATTCCCATTCTGTCCACCTGGCTACCAGAGTTGCTGATGCCTACGATGTAATTCAGCGCCCATCACAGGCCCTGCCTAAACAGCAGGGCCTGTGCGTTTTTGGTCTTCCGGATGCAAAAGGCTAAACTGGCCGCACTTCTGGTGCAGCAGCACCCAGCTTTTTACAGGAAAAAAATATGAGCACACCGCTTCCCTGTCCTCAGTGCACCTTGGAAAATACCTACCATGACACGGAGCAATGGGTATGTGCCGATTGCGGCTATGAATGGCAAGACGCGGACCCGGCTGCCGAATCAGACACCGATGACGATGAGCTGATCGTTAAAGACAGCAACGGTAACTTGCTGGCCGCGGGTGACGATGTGATTCTGATCCGCGACTTGAAGGTCAAAGGCTCCAGCACCTTGAAGAAAGGTGCCAAGGCCAAAGGCATACGTCTGGTTCGTGGTGACCACGAAGTCGATTGCAAGATTGATGGCATCAGCTACTTGTTGAAGGCCATGTATTTGAAGAAAGCCTAAGTACCCAAACTTGGTTTTTTTGCAGGCGCAGCGTATAGACACGCTGCGCTTTTTTTATGTCTGCAGACAGAATAAGGCATCCAGGCGACAGCAACTATCAGCTAGCGTATTGATGGCAGGTAGTAGCAAACAAGGCGCTGGACGTGTATATAATAATGAGAATGATTATTAATTAGATGTTAACCTGATTGTCTCTATGTCCAAGCTGACGGCGGCGTTCCTGACCCATTACCCGGATTTGATCCGCTATCTGCGCAGGCGTACTCACTGCTCTGAACTGGCGCAAGATTGCGCGCATGACACCTGGCTGCGTTTGCTGGAGAAGGGCAAGCAGGTCACGGCAGACAACCACCGGGCTTATGTGTTCAGAGTGGCTGCCAATATTGTGGCGGACTGGTATCGGCGTCAAACACGTGAGCAGGCTGCTTTCGATGGCTACGCCTTGAGTGTTGCCCATCACCATGCCCCGGATACGTATGAGGAAGTGCTGGCCAAGGAAACCTTGCAGCGTTTAGAGCAGGCCTTGATGGCCCAGTCCCAGCGCAGTGTGCGGATTTTCATGATGCATCGCTGTGAAGAGATGAGCTACGCGCAGATCGCCCAGAAGTTGTCAGTGTCCGAGAGCACGATTGAGAAACACATGATGCGCATTTTGCTGGTGGCGCACCAAGTCTTTAATTCCGCAGTATGAACGCGCAGCCAGATTCGGCCTGGAGCCGAGTAGATGAAGACGCCGCCCGCTGGGTGGTGCGCAAAGAAGGCGCCAAGCTGGAGCCGGATACCCTGGCCCAGTTCGACGCCTGGTATGAAGCTGATCCGTTGCATGCCCAAACCTATGATGCCTTGGCGGCCAGTTGGCGGCGGCTGGATCAGGTTTCGGTGCTGCCCATCGCCCGTAAAAAGAGAAAGTCCCGCGTTAAAACGCTGGCCAGTGCCTGTGTCTTGATGGGAGCGTCTTTTTACGCCTGGCAGATGTTTGAGCTGCAAGGCTCGATCCGCAGCGGGGTGGAAATCACTCAGTTGAGTTTGCCTGATGGCTCGGTGGCGATTCTGGATGCACAGACTCGTGTGCGTCTGAATTTTGAAAATGGCCAACGACAAGTCAGCGTGGAGTCGGGGCGTGCCTTCTTCCAGGTGGTGCCTGCTTCGCCCCAGACAGGTCCGTTCATCGTGCAGGCCGGTCCGGCACAAGCGACGGCTTTGGGAACGCGCTACGAGGTCAGCCTTAAAGATCAGATCAGCGCCGTGGCGGTATACGAACATACCGTGCAGGTGCAGTGCCAGTCTTGCGAGAGCTCGCAGCCAGTGATCTTGCAGCCGGGAGACAGTGCCACGGTAGCGGGCGGGCAACTGCGGGCGCAGTTGGCTCAGCCTGCAACGTCCACGTATGCGGAAGCGGCACCTGCCTGGGTGAACGGCTTGCTGAGCTTTGATGATGTCAGCTTGAAAGAAGTTGCCCGTCAGTTGGGGGAATACACCCAACGAGTGATCTGGATTGGCAGCGAGCAGGCGGGCTCAATGCGAGTGTCCGGTGTGGTGCAAGCGGCTCGCCCAGCCGCTGCCCTGAACTTGCTGACCCTGGGCCAAGGCTTGCAAATCAAGGAGCTACCAGGGCTTATAGTTATTTACTAATGATAATTGTTATCAATTAAAAAATACGATGGCAATCATGGGTGAGGGGAGAGGGGTAGCACAGCGTCCTGAGGGTAGTTGTTTACATAGGATGCTCAATCATGAAGTGCGCTTTGCAGGACACGCCGTCTCTTTTTGCCTTGCGCAGGCAAGCTCGCCCCGGCGTGACAACCAAGTCTCTTTCTTCTTCCCAAGGCTCGCGCTTCAAGCAGGGGCAACTGGCTTTCTTGATGGCCAGTGTTTTGTTCGTGATGCAGCCCATGCCGGCACACGCTGCCGGGCCTATTGTGCTGGATATGGCCTCTCAGCCTTTGGCGGATGCACTTTTGCAAATTGGCCGTCTGGCCCAGGTGGAGATCGCGTTTTCACCGGGACAGGTTCGGGAAAAGCGAGCCGTGGCCTTGCAGGGCGAACTGACGGTTGAGCAGGCCTTGGATACCTTACTGGCCCCTTGGGGACTGGCGGCCAGAGCCCAAGGCGATCAGCGCTATACGATCGTGACGGCTACTGTTGCCAAAGGTTTGTCCGTGCTGGAGCCCGTCCGTGTACAAGGCCAGCGTGTTGGTGAACGCAACTATTCCCGCGAGGAACTGGATCAACGTGCTGCAGGTAACCGCGACCTGTCCAGTCTTCTGGCCGATAACCCGGCCGTGCGTCAGAACGAGGCCGCGAAAACCAGTGCCAACCGTGGTTCTCTGGCGCTGGAAGATATCAGCTTCTATGGGGCCAGTCCGTTCCAGAATCAGTTCCAGATTGATGGCATCAGCTCCACCAATCAGATTGATCCAGCCAGCCGCAATTTGAATTTGCAGGTAGGCAATGTGCCCGCCTACTCCCAGGCCTACAACCTGGACACGAATATGCTGGAAAGCGTGACGGTGCTCGATAGCAGCATTCCCGTGGAATACGGCCGCTTCACTGGGGGCGTGGTCGATGCCAAGGTGCGTGATCCCAAGGGCAATAACAGCTTCCGTGCGGACTTCAGCTACAACTCCTCCGGGCTGACCTCGCAGACCGTGCCAGAAGAGCAGAAGAAAAAGTTCGGGGCAGGTGAACCCGGTTTCACCCCTGCCTGGACCAAGCGTTTTTCGTCCGCCATGCTGGATGTGGGTATTACGGACAATACCTCGGCCTTGATCAATGTGTCCCGGCGTGAATCCAGCATTGATCGCACCATGCGGGTCTTGCACGAGAAGGAGTTCAGTGATGTGAATACGAACTCCAAAGACCGTGTCGATAATGTGTTTGCCAAAGTCCATACCCGTTGGAGCGCCAGCACGGACTCCGCCTTGACCTTCAAGTACGCGGATCGACGCGAGGATCTGGTCGATTCCGGCATGATGGCCAATCGTGTTCAGTGGCAGCATCAACAAAAAGCCTATGGTCTGGGTTTCGACCTGAATCATGACTTTGGTTGGGGGCAAGGGCGGGTTCAGCTGGGTTATGACCAGATGAACAGCTACCGTAATTCCGACGGCACGGAATATATGGTCAATATGGTGTTTCTGCCCAATGGCCGCCCCGACTACACCTATATCAGCGGTGGTTTCGGGCAGGAGTCTACCGAGCAACGCAATCTGACCATGAAGACCCGACTGGAGTTCAAGCCGTTTCAGACCGGGGCAATCGAACATACGCCCTACGTAGGTTTTGAGCTGGCCCATACCAAGGGAGAGTTTGTCCGAGATCGGGATGCCTACGGGGGGCAGAGACGCCATTACAGCGATGGGCAGCCCAGCAAGGTGCAGGTCTTGAATTATTACCGCGCTGGAGAGGTGGGCGTCAGCTATACCAATGCGTCCGTTTATGTATCGGATCGCATGTCCTGGCAGCGTCTGGCCCTGACAACGGGCTTGCGCATGGATAAGGACAACTACTTTAGCAACACCAATCTGGCCCCCCGTACCTTGCTGGAATGGGATGTGCTGGGAACGGGTGAAACCCGTCTGTCGGGTGGCTGGTCGCGCTATTACGGCATGGATATTCTTGGAATTGCCATGCGCGAGCGCAAGAGCCAACTGCACACCTTGCTGGTGACGGGCGGCAATCCGGTAGACCGTCCTTCGCATACGGCCTACAAGCTGGATGGCCTGAAAACCCCGTATGACGACGAGTGGGCCTTGCGTTTGCAGCAACAGCTGACGAACAAAGTGGCCGCCGAACTGGCCTATGTGCGCCGCTATGGCCGTCAACAAGTCTCTATCGAAGGGCTGGCGAAGACAGGCTACACCTACACCAATAATGGCAAGTCCAAAACCGATGCCGTTACCTTGAGTTTGATGAACACGGCCCCTTGGACCTTGGGCGAGAGCTTGTGGACGGGGCGTGTGGATGTGACCTATCAGCACAGTAAGCGTAATAACAAGCTGGCCGACGGTTATGACGGTGAAGCCGAGGCACAGGAGGAGAACATCTATTACAACGGCGACCTGATACGCCGTGGTGATCGTCCGGTGGGGGACTACAACCTGCCTTGGCGAGTCAGCGCTGGCGTAACCGGCATGTGGGCGCGGTATGGCTTGCAGATGAACAACCGGATCAATTGGAACAGCGCCCGCATGGATGTGCACTATGTGGGTCTGAATCGGGGTGATGGGCTGGAGAAGTATGAATCCGGTCGGGTCGGTTCTTATTGGACCTGGGATATGCGTCTGGATTGGGAGCCGGCCATGCTTAAAGGTCTGGGCCTGGGGCTGGATGTGCTGAACGTGCTGGACAAGCAAGCACCCGTGGTGGTCTCGACACCAACCTCGGTGCTGAACCCGAACCTATATCGCACAGGACGAGAGTTGTGGCTGCGTGCTTCCTATCGATATTAAAAGGGGGGCGAACTGGCGCAAGCTTGCTGATGGCGGCACTGGCAATCGTGCTGTCAGGGGCAGCTTGCGCTGCGGGGGGAGTGGAGACAGGAGCGGACCAGAAGCTTGGCTCAGGTTTAGCTTCTGCTCCTGTGGTCACTACGGGGCCTTCCGCTTTGGAGACAACAGAGCAATCCTGTGGAGCTAAGGACATGCTTGAGGCCAGGTGTCTACGCGCCCTCTATAAAAATGTCCCCGTCCAATGGCCAGCGCCCACCATTGATCCGGGGCAGCCCTGGCAAGAGTGGGGGCCCGTGCCTGGGCCTGGCTCCAGCGCCCAGCCCGAGGCGGCAGAGGATGCCAAGAACAGGCAGATCGTCTCCTTGGGGGCACGCCTGTTTTTTGACAAGCAGCTGTCCCGTAAAAAGCAGATTTCCTGTGCCTCCTGTCATCAGCCCGACAAGTCCTTTACCGATGGCAAGGCATCAGCCGTAGGGGAGGATGGCTTGATGGGAAAACGCCGTACTCCACCCTTGTTTGCTGCGCCTTTTGCTGACGCTCTGTTCTGGGATGGCCGTGCTCGAACCTTGCAGGAGCAAGTTGTCGGCCCCATAGAAAACCCGGTAGAATTGAACCATGCCTTGAGTGACTTGATCCCACGTTTGCAGGACTCAGAAGACTATAGACAGGCATTTCAACAGGCCTATGGCGCATCCTCATCTAATCCCATCGACGCCGAGCGATTGGCCCGTGCCTTGGCCGCCTATGTAGTTACCATTCGCCCGGCAGCAACGCGCTTTGATGATTTTATCGCCGGGGATACGGCTACCTTGAATGATCAGGAACTGATCGGCCTGCACTTGTTTCGTACCAAGGCACGCTGCATGAATTGCCATAACGGCCCCATGCTGACAGACAACGGTTTTCACAATATCGGTCTGTCTTTTTATGGGCGTCGCTTGCAGGATCTGGGACGATTTGAATGGACCCGAGACCCTGCGGATCTGGGGCTGTTCCGAACACCCAGCCTGCGCAATGTTGCCAAGGCAGGTCCCTGGATGCATAACGGTTTGTTCCCCAGCCTGGATGGCTTGTTGCGTATGTATGACGTGGCAATGGGGCCGGACCCCAAAGAAACCGGGCTTTTGGTGCCGCGTAAATCGGAACGGATACAGGTCTTGAACTTGAGCGATGAGGAACTTCAGGCTTTGCTGGCCTTTCTGCAGGTCCTGTAGCGATCAAAGTGATTCGGACTTGATTGCGGGGCGCATAAAAAAACGATAGTGGCGGAACCACTATCGTTTTTAATCTTAACGGAGTGAGTGCCGCTTTACTTCAGGCAGGCTTTGATTTTTTCCAGATCTGGGCCCTCAATAGGACGTCCCAGGTTAAAGGGCATGGAGGTCTCGCGCCAGTCCTTGTAGTCGTGCAGATACTCCATCTGGCTGGCATATACCTTGGCCGCATCAGGGTTGCTGCAGGCCATGGAAATCATCACCTCGTTGGTGACTTGCTGAATGGTTTTCAGGCTTTCATCATCCATGCGGTGGATTTCCACGCCAGCTTTCTGGAAGGTGCGCAGACCTTCCGTCGCTTTTTTCTCTGTAAAAGCAATGGACCACATCATGGTGGCGTCTGCGGCAATTTGCAGTTTCTCCTTGGCCGAATCACTGAGCGCATCCCAGGCGGTTTTATTGATCATGACGCCAAACACGGAAGCGGACTGGTGCCAACCCGGCGTGGTCCAGTGCTTGGTGACCTGATGCAGCCCGGCAGAAACGTCCACGTTCGGAGTGGAGAACTCGGCTCCCTCGATCACGCCACGCTCAAGCGATTGATACAGTTCCTGGCCAGCCATGGACACCTGCGTACCACCAATTTTTTCAAGCACCTTGCCTTGTTCCAGACCAGACAGACGCAGGCGCTTGCCCTTGATTTCTTCCAGGTTGCGAATCGGCACATTGGTATGGAAGCCGGATTCGTTATTGGTGATGGCGTAGGGGAGGTACACCATGCCGTACTTGCCGTAGATCTCGTTATAAAGCTCGGCGCCACCCCATTCCTTGATCCAGTTTGCGTAATCAACCGCGTTGAACAGGCTGGAGTGTGTCCCTAAAGGGGAGAAAGCGGGGTTGCGGCCGGCCCAATAGCCTGGCCAGTCGGCTCCGGCTTGTATGGTGCCGGACTCCACCGCGCTGAAGACCTCGCCGGTTGGAACCAGTGCGCCGCCTTCAAAGAATTCGATCTTCAACTCATCACCGACCAGCTTGTTAGCCAGCTCTACCCATTTCTTGTCCAGCTCCACCAGCTCGATCGAAGCGGGCCAGGTACTGGTCATGGTCCACTTCTGTGCCGCCTGGCTCAGGCTGGTCATGCCCAGCAGGGCAAAACCCGTCAAGGCGAAGAGTGCCTTCTTTGTCAGCTTCATGGTGTCTCCTTGTTTTATTTAAGTTCCGTACAGGACGGTAGGTAGCCAAGTGGCCAGGCCAGGGAAAATGGCCAGCAAGATGCACATCAAAATAATCAGGCCAATGAATGGAATGACCCCGGTAATGATCTCCATGGTTTTGACGGATTTGGGCGTAATGGCCCGCAAATAAAACAGTGCATAACCAAAGGGAGGGGTCAGGAAAGAGGTCTGCAAAACAACGGCGACCAGAATCACAAACCACAGCAGGCTGATGCCCATCTCTTGCACAATGGGCAACAGAATCGGGAAGGAAAGCAGGACAATACCGGTCCAGTCCAGAAAGCAGCCCAGCATAAAAATAATCAGCAGCATCACCACGATAAGTAGCCAGGGCTCCATATCCAGGCCACGCATCAGATCCTGTGCGGCGCCCAAACCGCCGGTGATATTAAAGACGCCGGTAAAGGCGGTGGCACCCACCACGATAAATAAAATCATGGAGGAAGTACGGCCCGTTTCGTAAAGCGCATTCAGGAAAATGGACCATTTGAATTTGCCCCGGAAAATAACAATCAGCAGGGACAGCAATACCCCAATGGCCGAGGCTTCGGTGGCCGTTGCAATACCGGCCAGCATGGAACCCAGAATGCCCAGAATAAGAAAGATGGGTGGCACGGCTTCCACCAGCAGCATGCGGATCAAGGCGGGCTTGGAGATCTTTTCATCAGGCTCCACCGAGGGGGCACGTTCCGGGTGACGCCAGGCTACGAACACCACCCAGACGGCATACAGCAGGCCCAGCAGGACACCCGGTATCAATGCGCCGGCGAACAATTCACCGATGGACAGGGGAGAGTAGCTGGCCATCAGGATCAACATGATGGACGGTGGAATCAGAATGCCCAGACAGCCGGAGGCCGCGATAACACCGGTGGTCAGCTTGGGGCAGTAGCCGTAGCGCAGCATGGGGCGCAAGGCCATCATGCCGGTGACGGTAATGGAGGCGCCAATAATGCCCGTGGTAGCGGCCAGCAAAATGGAGATGAACACCACCGCCAGCGCCAGCCCGCCACGAACGCGCGACATCAGCAGGCGCAAGGCCTCGAACATTTTGTCGGTTACTTCGGAGTCAGACAAAAAGCGTGCCATCAGGATGAACAAGGGAATGGCGATCAGCGTGTAGTTGTCCAGGACATCGCCGTAAATGCGGTTGACGACAATGCCCAGAACCATGGGCTTGCCAGCCACCAGCGCACCGATAACGGCTGTGCTGCCCAGAACAAAGGCCAAGGGATGGCCCATGAATAGCCCAAGCAGGAGCAGGCCACCCATGACAAGTGCAATCAGTTCAGGCGTCATGGTGAGCGGCTTCCTTCTGGGTCAACAAACGAATAACTTCAGCAATGCCCTGGAGAAGCAAAAGCGCGGCGGCCAGGACCATGGACATCTTCAAGGGATAGACGGGCAACTGTACTGCGCCGTACGTGGTTTCGCCTTGCGCCAGCGAGCGCATGGCGAAGTCGTAGCTGCGTGTCAGAAATACCCAGGCAAAAGGGAAGAAGAAAATCAGATATCCCGCAATCTCGGTCCATTTGCGAACGGTGGGGGAAAAGCGGTTGATCAGCAAATCCACCCGGACATGGGCCTGATGTTTAAGTGCGTAGGCGCCCAGCATCAGAAAGTAGAACCCATATAGCTGCTTGGTGACGTCAAAAGTCCAGCGAGTGGGCTGATTCATCACGTAGCGCATGAACACTTCGTAAATAATGATGGTGGAAAAAATAATGGCGATAAAGGAGATGAGCCTCCCTATCCATTCATTCGTTGAGTCGATTAGACGCAAAACCATGCTTGTCCCTTTTGTACGTTTTTATTGGCCACACACCGGGTTTAGTCTATGAGTAAGCTCTAAAGCGCCACAACTTGGGTTTACCCTTACGTAAACTTGAGTTTAATAATTAAGGGTAATAAGGCGTAAATAAGGGTGATTTTCTTGGGAAATCGTGCTGGGCCTGAAGGTGAAAGCCAGACTTTCGGGGCGACAATGAGCGTGAAAAAAGCCACCCGTTTGGGTGGCTTTTTGCTGCCGGGCTCCAGCCTCGTTCCAGTTCTGCTGCCCAAGGACAGCGAGTTGGAGTGTTGCCAGTGTGTGCCAGCCAGGTTTTGTAGAACGAGGCCAGACCCGACTGCATCAGCACGGCTCCGGGTAGAGCCGTGCCGTGTACTTCAACAACTTAGCGCATGTTTTGCGCGGCCAGACCCAGGGCCAGATCTTGCTTCATGCGTTTCTTGTAGAAAGGCAGGCAGATGAACAAGGCCAGGAACCAGAATGGCGTAGCCATCAGGCCGATCAGGGTTTCTTCTTCTTGGCTGAACAGGTACAGCGCAAAGGCAAAGAACGCCAGGGTCAGGTAGCACATGGGAATCGCAAAGGGCATTTTGTAGCTCGATGCGGCATGGGCCTCAGGACGAATGCGACGGTACTTCAGGTAGGTGATCAGAATCACGGCCCAGACAAAGATAAAGCAGATGCTGGCCACGGTGGTCACAATGGTGAACACACGCATTACGTCGCCTTCTGCGTAAAGCAGGAACAGGCTGGACAGCAATAGGGCGCAAGAATAGATCAGACCATTGCGAGGGGTACCGTTACGCGACAACTGGCTGAAGGCTTCAGGAGCCAGCTTGTTCTTGGACAGACCGTACAACATGCGACCAGTCGAGAACATGCCGCTGTTGGCGGACGACAGGGCCGAGGTCAGCACCACAAAGTTGATGATGGCTGCTGCTGCACCCACGCCAATCAGCAAGAACATGTTTACAAACGGGCTCTTGTTGGGCGCCACAATATCCCAGGGGGTGACGGTCATGATGGCGGTCAGGGCCAGCACGTAAAACACAATCACGCGAACGGGAATCTTGTTGATGGCTTTGGGCAGGTTCTTGGCAGGGTCAGCCGTTTCAGCCGAGGCCGTACCCACCAGCTCAATCCCCACGAAAGCAAAGATGGCGATCTGGAAGGCCGCAAAGAAACCATGCAGGCCATTGGGGAACATGCCGCCGCGATCCCACAAGTGGGTCAGGCTGGCTTTTTCGCCGGTCGGACCAACAAAGCCGGTGAACAGCAGGTAAGCACCCACACCAATCAGGGCCACAATAGCGATGATCTTGACCAAGGCGAACCAGAACTCCAGCTCGCCAAACAATTTGGCCGACAGCAGGTTGAAGATCAGCAAGAAGGCAATGCATGCCAGGCCGGGTAACCAGAGCGGAATGTCCGGCCACCAGAACTGGGTATAGCCGGTAATGGCGACAATATCCGCAATACCAATCACCACCCAGCAGAACCAATAACTCCAGCCCAAAAAGTAACCCATGGTGGGCCCGAGAATATCGGCGGAGAAATCCACAAAAGATTTGTATTCCAGGTTATGCAGGAGCAATTCCCCCATCGCCCGCATAACAAAGAATAAAAAGAACCCAATGATCATGTAGGTAAACAAGACCGAGGGTCCGGCCAGGCTAATGGTGCGGCCTGATCCCATAAATAGCCCTGTACCGATAGCGCCTCCAATTGCTATCAGTTGCAGGTGCCGGTTTTTCAACGAGCGCTGCAGTCCAGATGAATGTTGCTGAGACACACTGTTCTCCTAATTTTTTTTCGTTCAAATGCGTAATTATGACTGTGCTGCGAGAAAACAAAGGGCACAACCCGTCCTCAAGGACGGTTTTCTTGATGCCGATCTAAATAAGCTGAGGAGCGCACAGCAGTCCTCCTTGTTCTGACGACATGAAATGTCAAAACAGACCTGTGTGCGATTAAAAATGGGAATAGGGATGTGGTATGCCAGGCGGCCAGAAAAGGCGCCTGACTATCTGCTCATAAATAGGCTCCGGACGAATAGGTGAACACAGGCCATATGGCCTCTGTACCCCCTCTGTCCGTTTACCTGAGAGCTTATCCATCGGTTCGCGATGGTCCCCTTCGGTGGGCACGGGTGTGCCTCTCTCCAGATGGTCAAAGGTTCAGGATTCTTTTGCCTGAGAGATTCCGGGGTCGTTGCTCCGTCGGCGCTTCATCAAAGTGAAGACTCTCACCTGAACCGTTATTGACGCCGCTATTGTATAGACAGGTAAAAAGCGATGACTACTAGCGTTAACCTGTAGGCTTTTAATGAGAATAGTTCTTGTTTGTTGAGCGGTTTTGTGGCTGCAGAGCCAGCCTCGGGGATAGTGCAGGGGCGTGATGAAAGTGGCGGCGTCGAGTCTGGCCAGATGCCCTTGAAAGGGACCGTGTTTTTTGCATGGAAGCTATGCCGTAATGCTTTAGCGTTGAAACAGAAATCGGCCGACACCAGCCTACAATATCGGCTGTCTGGCAATTTTTGTACCTCGCAATATGGTCGAATCGATTCTGCAACTTATCGAGCAACACGGTCTGTTGATCGTGTTTTTCAATGTCCTGGTGGAGCAGGCAGGAGCGCCGGTGCCGGCCTATCCGGTGTTGGTGGTAACGGGTGCCTTGCACGAGTCCGGTGGGTACAGCATGTGGGGCTTGCTGGGTTTTGCCGTGCTGGGCGCGATGATTGCGGATTACGGCTGGTACCTGGCTGGGCGACGCTATGGTGGCAAATTGCTGGCTTTGCTGTGCAAAATTTCACTGTCGCCGGACTCCTGTATTCGGCAGACCGAATCCATTTATATGCGTTGGGGGGCACCGTCCTTGATGGTGGCCAAGTTCATACCCGGCTTTGCTTCCATTGCCAGTGTGTTGGCCGGTACAGTGGGGACGCCCAGAAGAAGCTTCCTGCTTTACGACATCATCGGGGCTACGGTCTGGGCCGGCTCTGCCGTGTTCCTGGGCTCCTTGTTCAGCTCGGCGGTGGATGAGCTGCTGAATGTGCTGATCAGTCTGGGGGTGGTGGGTGGAATCCTGTTGGCGCTGGCTTTGGCGGTATTCATTGCCAGAAAGTGGTGGCAGCGCCATCGCTTCATGAAATCCTTGTGCATGGAGCGTGTCAGCGTGCAAGAGTTGCACCAGATGCTGTCCTCGGATACGCCCCCCACGATTGTGGATGTACGTTCGACTCTGATGCAGGCGCAAGGACGTATTCCGGGGGCCATCAGCCTGGCCTTGGGTGAGGCCACATTGAACCTGATTACCGACGGGGAAATTATTGTGTATTGCGATTGCCCCAATGAAGTGTCAGCGGCCTTGGTGTCCAAACGCTTGCTGCAAAGTGGCTATAGCCGGGTACGTCCTTTGGAAGGCGGATTGGAAGCCTGGCGAGCCGCTGGTTTTGATATACAGCGTGACCCTGATCAGCCCGAACCGGCCCTGTAAAAGAAAACGGCAGACATCAAACCATGTCTGCCGTTTTTGCAAGAAGAACGCTTGATACCGCGCTTACTGGCGCGCCTGCCGGTAAGCATGGGCCAAAGCGGCGGCCACCGCCAGCCCGCCGATCACACTGATATGGTCCTGCACCAGAGCTTGTTCCAGAAAGGCTTCCAAGCCCTGCATTTCCCAAAACCGATGTGCCAGGGGAATCGTGGACAAAGTAAAGACACTCAGCATCAGCGCTCCCATCCAGGCCAGGCGACTTGCGCTGATAATCAGCCAGCTGCCCAGCAATTGAACGGTGATAGTCAGCACGGCGAATAAAGCCTGGGGCTCCAGTCCGAAGTGGGCCATTTCCTTTTTTGCAGCGCTGAAGTCCCAAACCTTGTTCACACCGCTCCACCAGAAAATGTAGGTCAGGAGCAGAGTAGCCAGTACAAAATACACTCGTGAACGCAGTAATTCTTGTATGACGTGGTTCATGATGCCTCCTCCTTGGGTGGGGCGTTCAGGGCTTGTGGACAGATGCTTCCAGCGTGGAGCGTGCGACGGCCAGTGTTTGCTGGCTCAAGACCAGTCCACCCATGACCAGTGCCACTCCCACCAGTTGCAGCGTGGTGGGCCAGATGCCCTTGATCAGCGCGTCCAGAATAAAAGCGGTCACAGGCACCAGCAGCATGAAGGGGGCAACAGTGACGGCGCCCAGTTGCTTGATGGCACTGAACCACAGCGCGAAGGGACCAGCCGTCAGTACAGTTGCCAGCAGGAACAGGCCCAGCCAATGCACAGGGATAAGCTGGCTTGGAATGTCCTGCGTCAGCAGCACAACCACACTCAGTTCCACACCGGCAATCAAGAGCTGCCAGCCGGTAAAGCCCAGCAAAGGGATAGGTGGCGCACCCCATTTGTTCATCAAGACCCCGCCCGTCGCAATGGACAACATGCTGCCCAAAGCGGCGGCAATGCCGATCAGATCCAGAGTGGCATTGCTGGACAGGACAACCAGCGACACGCCCAGCGCACCCAAGAGAACGGCTCCAATCCGCGTCAGGGCAGGGCGAGCACGCAAAATGCCCCAGGCGATAAAGATAGTGGCCAGTGGTGTCAGCGCCTGGAAGATGGCGGCCACGCCACCGGGCAGACGGGTGGCAGCGATAAAGAACAGACCAAAGAACAGGCCGGTGTTCAGGGTGCCCAGCACGGCCAGGCGCCCCCACCAGGCACGGGGCGGCAGGCTGCGTACCAATGCCAGCAGGACGATGGCGCCTCCCAAAGCCCGGACAGCAGCCAGGAACAAGGGATTAGGTGGCAACCAGGTTGTGGTCAGAATGTAGGTAAAGCCCCAGAGAATAGCGGCGGTGGCCGCAGCCATTTTGGCGTTCATGTTGATGTACTCCCCATCATGAATAGTGTGATGAAGAGACTATAGGAGTGCAACGATGGCTTGAATAGATAAGAATATGGCCATCAGCGTTCCATAATTAGAACGACTGCTTGGCGGCTGGCTTTGGGTTATTTGCAGCAGGGATTCAGGGGGCGGGCGTATGCAAAATAGTGACGAACTCCTGGCCCAGAAAATCCAGCAGAGCGCGTACCGCAGGCACCAGGCCTCGGCGTGAAGGAAAGACCGCATGTACCACGCCGGAGCGGGGGTTCCAGCCGGGGGCCACATCCACCAGTCTGCCGTCCTGCATGTACGGAGCGATCAGCATGGCCGGCATCTGAACGACGCCAATTCCCTGCAAGGCTGATTGCAGCAAAGTCATGCGGTCGTCGCAGACCAGACGGGGGTGGTAGGGCACTTCCATCAGGGTGTTTTCTGCGGTTTGCAGTTGCCAGGTGGGATTGCGCTGCAGATGCTCGTCGCTCAAGGCGGGCCAGTTCCCTAATTGGTCCAGCTTGGGCAGCCCACCCATGCGTTCGATCAGGGCCGGGCTGGCAACCAGATACTGTGTACTCTCGCCCAGGACTTTCATCACCAGACCGCTGTCTTCCAAAGGAGGGAAGCGGACGCGCAAGGCCACATCAAAGCCTTCGCGAATCACGTCCACGCGGCGGTTGGTGCTTTCCACTTCCAGCTTGACCTGCGGATAGGCCGCCATATAGCGGGCCAGCAATTCATTGACGCCGTAGTCCAGCAAAGCCAGGGGGCAACTGATGCGTACTGAACCTTGCGGTTCGCTGCGATGGCGCTCGATGATGTCCTGAGCGGAGTCGGCCTCCACCAGCATGGCTACACAGCGCTGGTAGTACATCTGGCCAATTTCCGTGACGCTGAAATGGCGGCTGGAGCGCTGAATCAAACGCACACCCAGGGATTCTTCCAGAAAGGTGATGCGTCGGCTTAGCTTGGATTTCGGGATGCCCAAAGCCCGTCCGGCCGGTGCAAATCCTCCGTGGTCCACGACCTGTACAAAGTAGTAAAGGTCGTTCAAATCGCGCGTGGATGGGTGTTTGGTGTCGGGCATGTCATTACATGGCCGGTGGAACCGGGCAGCTCATATCGCCTTCTTCGCAGGACAGGTAGGTGTTGAAGTTCTTGATACGGGCCTGGGTCAATTCGTTCCGGCAAGTGGTGATCAGCATGGAGTGAATGCTGCCGCCTTCGGTGTTGATCGCAGCAAAGTCGCATTCTGCATCCCTGAAGCTGATCCAGGCCCGTTGGGCGTTGCGCAAGGCTTTGAGGGTGTCGGCATCATCTTTCAGACGATGGCTGATTTCCTTGTAGAGCTTGTTCAGTTCGGCGTCCGAGTTCTTGTACTCGTTGCTAAAGCACTGATTCATGGCATTTTGATTGGTCAGGCTGTCGCAGTCGGCCGCCTGAGCGGAAGAGGCGCCTGCCATCAAGCTCAGTCCTAAAGCGATCAGGCCGGTATTCAATGCTTTTTTCATGGGGTTCTCCGGTTTTGTGGGCGTTGATAAACGTATGAGGCTCAGTTGAATCGCCAGATGCAGTGCGTACTGCCCATTTGCTCGGGGCAGGGTGTAAATCCTACTACAAAGGGCGGCAAGCCTGATGCTTTGCCGGGTGATAACAGGGTTCCATAAATAGCATTGAGCCGCATTGTCTTGAACGGGCCATATGCTCGATTCAAGCCAATGCGGCTCAAGGGTCCTGCCAGCAGGAGTCAGTGCAGCTTACTCGTCGTTGGCGTGCAGAAAGCGATACACCAGCGCGCCGATCACCCCACCAATCAAGGGAGCCACCCAGAACAGCCACAGCTGCTCCATGGCCCAGGTGCCCTGGAAGAAGGCCACGCCAGTAGAACGCGCAGGGTTCACGGAAGTGTTGGTGATAGGGATGCTGATCAGGTGAATCAAAGTCAGTGCCAGACCAATCGCTACGCCTGCCAGGCCAGCGTGACCACGCTTGTGGGTTGCGCCCATGATGATGAACAGGAAGAAGGCGGTCAGCACAATTTCTGCGATCAGGGCTGCGTTGCGGCTGTAGTTGTCGGGCGAGTGCTCGCCAAAGCCGTTGGAGGCAAAACCTGCCACGGGATCAAAGCCGGTTTTGCCGCTGGCGATCAGGTACAGAACACCGCCGGCCAGCAGACCGCCGAGAACCTGGGCAATGATGTAGGGAATGGCATCACGAGCGGGGAAGCGTCCCCCAGCGACCAGGCCCAGCGTGACAGCCGGGTTGATGTGACAACCAGAGATATTGCCGATGGCATAGCACATGGTCAGCAAAGTCAGACCAAAGGCCAGGGCTACCCCGGCAAAACCAATCCCCAGTTCAGGGTAGGCAGCGGCAAAGATCGCACTCCCGCAGCCCCCAAAGACCAGCCAGAAAGTGCCCAGCGTTTCTGCGGTGCATCGTTTTAATAAAGACATGATATTGCCCTGTTAGTCATTTAACACGGCTGGATTCTAGCGATAAGCGGGAAGCGCTAAGTGCTTGAAAGGAAAACAACTGTCAAAAATTTTCCTTTGTTTAGGGTGGTGTTTTTTTATAGTAAATGTGAGAAATATCGGTGGCGTGGCGGCTTGTGTCAGGTGTAGGATTTTGTCTGGTTTATGAAGAATTGTGTTGACGATTCTGACGCTGAACATCACTCCCAATTCCCTCACATCCACATGCCTCACTCCCTTGAATCCTTGATCCTGTCTCTTGAAGAGCGCCTGTTTGAGCGTGCCACTCGTCAGGATGTGGCGGCGCTTGGCGCTTTACTGGCCGACGAGTTTGTAGAGTTCGGAGCCAGAGGCGCGGCGTGGGGTAGAGCAGAAGTGCTAGGCGATCTGCCTGAACAGGATTTTGTGCAGCGCCGCCTCAGCAACTTCAAGCTGACCATCCTGTCAGAGGATGTCGTCCTGGCGACTTATGTGTGTGAGGTATCAGGTGATGAAAAGCCGCAGAAATCCTTGCGCAGCTCCATCTGGAAGCAGAGTCAGGGGCGTTGGCAGATGGTGTTTCATCAAGGAACCCGCGTTGCCCAGGAATAAAAAAGGGCCGGAATTTGAAGGGCCCACCAAAGCGTGAATTGTTGTTCAACACTCGGGGGGCGGTTCAATCTTGGCCCTTTCTATTCGGGTCGCGCTTACGGCTGTTGCTGGATGAACGCCGCCGTCATGGGGGATACCTGGTGGAAATCAAAAGCCTGATGGTAGATCTCTCCACTCTTGGCTTCCACGGTTAGCCATAGTTGATGTTCCAGTTCGCTATCGGGCGGAATGACGATTTCTACCGCTCGTGTCCAGCGCGTGTTGCTGAAAGCTTGACGGGGCGCAGGCATAGGCTCGGGCTTGCTCACTTGCAGATAGGCGCGGCGTATATGTGGGTCGCAGGCCTGGCAAAAGCGAATCTGAAATGCTTTGCGATGAGCGCCGGTGGGCCCGCTGATGGGGGCTTTGTTATTCGTCTCAGCCAGAGCAAACGACCAGGGGCCAATCTGGCCTTGCAGGGCATGGTTGCCAAACACAGGCTCGGGGCCTTGTTGCGCCAGATAAATCATGAAGGCGGCAGGGATGGCCAAAAGGCCGCTGGCAAAAACCAGGCTGCGTGTGGAAAACCGTGATGCTGTAGGCGCCACTCCAGCGTGAGTTGGCTCTGTACGTGTAGCCCCAGCGCTAGTTGAAGCAGCGCTTGAATTTGCCGCCGCCACTCCATTTTTCCCAGCTATAGCGTCACTTGATGTCGATGCAGTGTTGCCCGCTCCAACCGCTTTAGGCGCTGCCTTCGCAACTGGTGCAGGTTTGGCCCGCACAGGTTTCTTTTCCTGCCAAGGCCACCAGGGCAAGTAAAAGGTCAACCCGGCACCGGCCATGGTCAGCCAACCCAGCCAGGCAACGGTGCCCATGCTCCAGCCCCAGCCTTGCCAGCATAGAGCTAAAGCCACAGCCAGCAAGGGCCAGCCGAGCAGACGAAAGATCCGTCTTTCCTTCTCGCTGGGCGTGCGATGCAGCAGGAATTCCCCCTGGCGATCACTGGCCAAAGCCAGGCAGATAAAGCCCGCCAGGCTGATGATAAAAACGGCCAGATTCAGCCACAGACTGGTATTAATCATGGCAGCACTCCTGCTGGCATCAACAGAACGCTCAGCAAGGCGATCAAAGCCGTCGGTAGAACCATGCCCACCCAAGCGCGAGTGGCACTTTTGGTGCTGAACACCCACATGACGGCGATGGTGTACCAGACAAAGCTCAACATATTCGCTGCCAGAACGGCCTGGGCTTTGGGCAGAGGCCAGAGCAAAGTCAGCAACACCGTGGCAGCGGCTGCCAGGGCGTAGCCGCCGACAGTGGCCGCCACAATGCGCGAGAGCACTTGCAGGCGGTAGCGGGAAGTCAGTCCACTCATCCGTTCACTCCCGCAGTTTGCAAGCTGGTTGGGGCGGCTGCTTTTTTAGGCAGGCTGGCAATGTGCCATTTGCGTTTCATTTTTACGGTGATATAGACAAAGATAGCGGCCAGGCCAAACATGGTCAGGTCAAAGCCTGCCAGGCCCCAGTCACCATGGATGATGGTGACACCCAGGTGACGGTCGGTCGTCAGCAGGTTCAGGACAGGAATCAAGGCGTAGGCGGCGGCTGTCAGGTACAACAGTTCCAGCCAGGCGCGTTTTAATGGTCGCCAGGAGGCATACAGGAAGGACCAGCCCCAGACCAGGAACAGAGCATGAAACTCCCAGGCGGCGCGGTCGGCCATATTCACAGGCAAAAGGCGGTTGGCCCAGAAGTAGGCCGCCAGCCCCAAGGGCAAACCGGCCAGAGTTCCGGCATTCAGGATTTCTACTAAACGCAGGCCAGCGGCATCAAAACGCTCGGATGCGCTAAGCGGGGTGGCTTTGGCCATGCGCTTTTGATGCTGGGTGCGACGCTTTACCGTCCACAGCACCAGGCCTGTCCCAATGACGGCGCAGCCCAGCAAGCCTGAAATAAAGTACAGCCAGCGCAACCACCATTCGGCAAACACACCTTCATGTAGGGCCAGTAGCACGCGGTGAGTGTCTCCGGTGACATTGCTATTGTCCTCCGGCTCCATGAGGCTGCCATCAGAGGCGTTAAAGCGCAGGGTCTCGGCACGGGTCCAGTACACGCCCGTGACGCCGGTGCGACGCAGTTCTACATAGGCTTGGCTATCTGCCGGATGGGTAATCTGCACCGAGGCAATGTTGTTCTTGCCCCAGGCTTGTTCTGCGCTGTGCATCATCTCGCCCAGGGGAGCCTGCGGCATGCTCACGGGCAGGAAGTCGCGTTTTTGCTGACGAATATCCTGGAAGTAAGCCTGCCGTCCTTCTTCTGTCGCGCCATACATGACTTCTCGCCCGGTCGGCATGTAGATGGACATGAAAAAAATCAGGCCCGTGTAGGTAATCATCAGGAAAAAGGGCAGGGACATGACGCTGACGATATTGTGTGCGTCCAGCCAGGAGCGCTGGCCCTTGCCGGGTCTGAAGGTGAAGAAGTCGGTAAAGATTTTCTTGTGAGTCACCACGCCCGTAATCACGGCCAACAGCATCAGCATGGTGCAGATACCGACCAGCCAGATGGCGACTGGGTAGGGGAGGTAGTGCAGCGCGTAGTGCATGCGGTACAGGCCGGTGCCACCGGCGGTTGCACGGGGTTCCACTTCTGGCTGAATCTGGCCGGTGACAGGGTCAAGTTGTTCGCCCCCGCGACGGCCACGTTGACCGGGCTGGGGCATTTCTTCCCAGGCAATGGACAGCCCTTGCCTGGCACGCGGGTTCAGGGCTTGATGCGGCAGGGTAATGGTCCAGGCTTTGGACTCTGCCGGGGCATGCGCTTGCAACTGCGCCAGGGCCTTATCCAGCATCTGGCTGGATTGCTCGGGCAGGACTTGCATGGGCAAGGGGCGCTCCGGCTCCATCCAGCGAGTGATTTCATCGTCCACATAGCCAGCCGTGCCAGTGACGAAGACGAAAAACAGGATCCAGCCCACCACCAGACCGACCCAGGTATGCAGCCATGCCATACATTGGCGAAATGACTCTTTCACGCTGACGCGCCTCCTACTACAACACCGTCTCCGGATGCTGGATTGATGATCATTAAACCGAGAAAAGCCGTGCTTGCTTGGCAACGATGGGTGACGGATTGAGTCCGCCATTCTTGTACGCTGCGCTCATCACGCAAGCTTCGCTTTTCAGTAAGCAAGTTCTTGGTGACAGAGAGGGGAAGAGGGCATCAGGCTTGAAACAACGGCAGAATAATAGCAATCATTCTCATTTCGGTGTTGGGAATTTCTAGCTTTCAAGGCTTTATTCAGAAATTAATGCGGCGCCATAGCTGTTTTGGCGTTTTCCATAGGGAAAAACGCGGTTGAGAGGGAGGCGGGGCGATGAGCTGGTGAGACTCGGGCGGGAATAAGTCTTGTCGGTTCCGGGCTGAGGGCTGAACGCCGGGATGAGGCAGAAGGGAATATGCCTTGCAGGCATTCCACGCCACTAGCAAATCTTATGGTCTATGGAGTTGGACCAGAGAGTGTTAACTGCCGGTTGATGAGGTCAGAATCCCCATCAAAAAGGCCCCGGCTAGCAAAGTGCCGGGGCCAGCTGAATTTCTGCTTCGCTGGGAGTTTTAGAGCACCACAAACAGCAGCCAGACGACGACTGGGGCAATAACCGTGACGGCAGCACCGTATAGCAATAGCTGACGGAAGAAGGCATCACGCGACACTCCCTGGGCATTGGCCAGTACCAGTGCGCCATTGGTGGAAAAGGGGCTGACGTCCACAATGGTGGAGGACACGGCCATAGCCGCAATAAAGCCCACCGGCCCCACGCCGCCATCGCCTTGCAGAAAGGGCACCGCCAGCGGAATCAGCGAACCCAGCACGGCGGTGGAGGAGGCAAACGCCGACACGACCGCACCCACAAAAAGCAGCAGCAAGGCCGCCATCAAGGGAGAGGTCAGTTGGGCAACACTATGGCCGACAAAATCAATCGTACCCATGGATTCCATCACGCCCACATAGGTGCTGACACCCACAATCAGCATGATTTCAGGCCAGGACACTTGGCCCAGCGCGCGTTTTTGCAGATTGGGGGCCATCAAGGTCAGTACCAGGCCGATGGTGATCGAGGTAAAGCCAATATCCTGTTTGAAAAACAAAGTCAGCACGGCCAGGATGAACAGGCCGACCAAGGTAAGAACGCGATACCAGTGGGGGGCCTCGTTGGCACCATTACCGGCTTCGACCAGGGCATCGGGGCTTTTCCGGGCGGTCTTGCGCTCTTCACCAAAGGCTTCGGCTTCAGCGTCGCCAAACACTTGTGGACCACCCGAGCCATGGGCCACGCGGGCAACGTTTACGTCTGCCGAACTTAAGTCCACTTTCTGGCGCATCAGCTTCAAACCGCCCATCCATACGAACAGCAAAATGGACACGGCCAGGTTGATGCCAAGGCTGGCCATCATGGTGGCCATTTCATTCAAGGGCAAACCGGCGGCGCTGACCACACGGTTGGTGATGCCACCGTAAATACTGATGGGGGAGAAGCCGCCCCCTTGGGCGCCATGAATCACCAGCAAACCCATCAAGAGCGGGTTGATGCCGTACTGGCGGGCAAAGCCCAGCGCAATCGGGGCAATGATGGCAACGGCGGCCGGGCTGACGGCACCTACAGCGGTCAATGCGGCCGTGATCAGAAACATGATCCAGGGAATGGCGGCGATGCGGCCACGCACGGCTCGCACGGCCATGCTGACCAGCCAGTTGATCGTGCCATTGTTCTGAGCCAGAGCGAACAAATAGGTAATACCGGCCAGTGTTAGAAACAGGTCAGCCGGAAAGCCGCCCATGATTTCCTTGGCGCCCATGCCCGCCACCAGCGTGCCCACCAGAAAAGCGCCTACAAAAGCAATCAGCCCCATATTGATGGGTAGGGCGGTCGCCAGTACGAACATGCCTCCTAATACGGCAATGGATAGCCAATGCATATGTCTCGTCTCCTTGTAATTGAACCTTTTGCAGGTTTCTGGAAACGACCATATCAGTGGCGGTATAGGGCTATCAATAAAGCTTATGGGTGAATGATTACGCTAAACGTAATGATTAATCAGGGGCGCGATGGTTGAATGTTCAATCAGCATTTGTCTGGTGCGGCAGAGAGAACAGGGGGGCGGATTTGATGAGCGGTTCGCTGCAGCGTAGTGGCTTGACGCGTGTGGGCGCTACCTTTGGGTTGCTGGGCCAAGTCAGGCTTTACCCGCCCATGCGCGTGATTACTGCCGGTCCAGTTCAGCCAGTAGTTCGCTGCTGTGGATCGTGCTCCCGAAGTGATGTTTCCACAATTTGATACCCAGCTCGCCGGAGCGATCCAGGGATGAGCCAACCGTCAGATCCGTAATCAGGGTGGGGTGCAGCCCGGCATCAAACAAGGCAAACCCGGCAGCCAGCACGCAGGTATCGGTTTGAATGCCGCAGACCAGAATGCGATCAGCCTGACATTGCTGCAAATATTCCATTGCAGCGGGGCTGGGGGCGTAGCCGTGCTTGATGAAGATTTGTTTGGCATCGACCAGACAGCGATCGCTGCGCGGCGGACACCAGCCTAGCTGACTGGAAAAAGGGGTTTGAGACTCGTCGTGCAGTTCAATCAAGGCCGCGCAAGGCAGGCGGGTGCTCAGGGCGTTAATGCCGTCGATCAGCCAGGGGGGCGGTGAAAAGCAGCTTTGCACATCGACAACAAGGAGGATCTGTCGCATTGCAGTGGGCTCGGTAAGAGTGCTTCAGCGAATGTCAGGCGGAGCTCGCCTGGGCCTTCTGAAGCACCGTCAATCAAGCCCTTATTGAAACACGGAGTCAGGCGCTTGGGCGGGTCCAGGTCAGACGTGCACCGACGATAATGCCCAGCACCGCCAGCAAGGAGGTGGCCGACAAGGTGGACAAGCCGGTTAAGCCCTGGCCTATGGTGCAGCCCAGGGCCAGCACGCCACCTACGCCCATCAAGGTACCGCCTGCCATGGAGCGCAGCATGTGGCGGGGCGACTCAAAACCTTCCAGCTTCCAGCGGCGACGCAGCAGGGCGCTCAGCAAGGAGCCGGCCACCACACCCACCACAATCATGATGGTAAAGCGCGGGCTCATGCCGGTGGAGATCATGGCGTATTGAATGCTTTCCCCAATCGGGGCGACAAAGCTCAGCGAGCTGACGGGTAAAGGCTCGAAGGGATCATCGCCCAGCCAGCCGGTAGTCAGCCAGCCTGCCACAATCAGCAGCCCTACAAATGCTCCGGCCAGCAGGTCATTCAGGCGTTGGCCGTCCTGGCGACGCAGTAAGGCAAAAGCGATCAGGGCGGCGACGAGGAGGGCAATCACCATAGAGCGGAGGGGACCCTCGGACAGGGTCGCTGCGGGCAAGGTGACACTGCTGGCTTGGGCGATGCTCATGCGCAGCGGCGCCAGCAGGCCCGTCAAGGTGACATAGGCGGCGATACCCAGACAAAGCACGACGACAAAGGAGCGCAGATTTCCCTGTCCCAACAGAACCAGAGCTCGGGCGCCGCAGCCATTAGCCAGGGTCATGCCTGCCCCAAAGAGCACACCGCCAAGCGGCACCAGCAGCCAGGAGAAAGTGGGGTTCAGGTACAGGACCTTGTCCAGACTGATCAGCCCGTAGCCCGCCGCCAGTTGTGTCCCGGCCAGGGCCACGGCCAGCGCCAGGGCAAAGCCCTGAAGCTTGTAGCCGCTACGCCCGGACCAGCGCTCGGTCAAGCCACGATAAAAGCAAAAACCACTGAGCTGGCCACTAATGCCAAAGAGCAGGCCAATGGCCAAGCTGACCCACAGTACAAGTTCTGTATTCATCATGTGCGCTGGATGTTAGGACCGGGTTGGAACCACTTAGCCTTTGGTGCCCCAGATGTCGCGACTGATCGCGGCATACCAGGCCTCGCCATACTGGGCTTCCTGCTTGCGAAAGGCCGGGCTGGCTTCTTTAGGGCTGACCCCGCCGGACGCTTCAGCCAGCTTGTCATCGGCAAAGGCGTACAAGTGCCCCACAGAAATGCCATAGTCGGGAGCGATCAAACTGTAACAGGTATTGCTCAGTGTGGCCTGTGGCGCAGGCTTGCCGCTCAAGGCATTAATGATGGCAGCCGCTGCCAGCTTGGCTTGCGTATTGGCAGAGAAACCGGACTTGGGCATGGGCGAGGCAATGGTGGCATCGCCCACCACGTAGATGTCCTTGACCTGCTCGGACTCGAAGGTATGCGGGTCAATTGGCACCCAGCCGCTGGCGTTGGTGACACCGGCCTGTTCGGCAATGGCTCCGGCTTTTTGTGGCGGGATCACGTTCAGCACATCGGCTTTGTGGATCTCGCCAAACTCGGTTTCCACGCTCAGCTTGGCGGCATCCACGCGCGTGACTTTGCCGTCTTTGGAGAAGGGCACCCATTCGATCATGTCGCCATAGACTTGTTTCCAGCCATCCTGGAACAGGCCCTGTTTGGAGAAGCTGTCTTTGGCATCCAGAATCAGGATCTTGGATTTGGGTTTGTTCTGCTTGAAGTAGTGAGCCACCATGCTGGCGCGCTCGTAAGGGCCGGGCGGGCAGCGGAAGGGGTTTTCGGGGGCTACCATAATGAAGGTGCCGCCGTCGGGCATGGCATCCAGCTGACTTTTCAGCAAGCGGGTTTGATCGCCCGCTTTCCAGGCGTGCGGGGCCAGCAAGGAAGCGGCTTCGTCATAGCCTTCCAGCGTGTTCCAGCGAAAATCAATCCCGGGTGAGAGCAGCAGCTTGTCGTAAGACAGCTTCTGGCCCTTGGCCAAGGTCAGGGTTTTGGCCTGGGAGTCGACCGCAGTGGCCAGGTCGTGAATGACATCGATACCGGCTGCGCGCAAATCATCAAAGCCGTGGCCCTGCTGTTCAAAACGGCGCAAACCGGCCAGATACAGATTGGTGAACGGGCAGGTGTAAAAGGTGGTGGCCGGTTCAATCAAGGTGACTTTCAGGGATGGATCACCGCGCTTCAAGTAACGGGCAGCGGTTGCACCGCCAAAGCCGCCACCGACCACAACGACATGGGCCGAGCTGCTGCGCGCGTACACAGGCAGGGTGCTCAAGGCCAGACCAGCCACACTGGTTTTACCGACACGGCTCAGCCACTGGCGACGGGAGGAGTTCAAGGGTGTGCTCATTCTTAACGTCCTTCCGCAACGCTGCGAGGGGTGGAGGAGACTGCAGAGAAATAACGTGCCAGGGCTTCCAGATCCGCATCCTGGTAGCCTTTGACCAGGCGACTCATGATGGTGGTGCCAGCCGGAGGCGTATCGGAGGCAAAGGCGCGCAGTTGCTCCAGCAACACCGCTTCGGGGCGGCCAGCTAGCGAGGGAATGATGGTCGTGGAACGCCCATCCGGGCCGTGACAGTTCGCACAGGAGCTGGCCACCGTTTTGATGTCCAGCGTGGAACTGGCCCAGGCCGGTGCGGTGGCACTGCTGGCCACGAGCAAGGCGGGGGCAAAAAGGAGACGACCTACCAGAGAGAGGGACATGGGCATTCTTCTTGTCAATGTGCATCGTTGTAGGAAAGGACGCTCAGCGTAGCATTCCCCTTACGCCCACCTTGTATGACTATATAGAACACTGTTATGAACTCAGCGCCCGTTAAGGGCGCTGAATGGGGCAGGTCAGGGGGCCGGGCTGGAACTGGTCCGCAATCAGTCGCTGATGCTCAGCTCCGTCTGGCCGGTAATGACAGCGCCTTGATCGTCCGTCCAGCTCATTTCCAGAGCGCCGGAACGTCGTGCGACAAAGGTAAATTCAATGTACGGGTTTTGGGAAATCGCGGTTTCCGGCTGCCAGTTGAACAAGGGCTCGCCGTTAAAGGTGGCCTTGAACTCGTGGATGATGTTGCGCGGCACAACCTGGCCTTCCTTGCTCAGGCGCAGACCGCTTTCCATACGGTGTTCGACCAGGGCGCGCACGCGCACAATGTCGCCCGCCTTGGGCTTGGCATTGCTGATCCAGATACGTGGTTTACTCATGAGTGCCCCTTGTTTACATGCCGCAGCCGCCAGCAGTCACCGTGATGTGATGCTGGGCGCTCAGGACGCGGCCATCGCTTAACCGTGCCAGGGCGCGGATGGTTTGGGTTTCAATCAGGCGCAGGCGAACTGCGACTTCTGTTGTTCCGGCCAGGGCGGTGAAGTTGAAGCGGCAGGCCAGCGGATGCGGGTTGCCCTGGGCCAGAATGATCAGCTCCTGGCAATACAGCTCGTCGCTTGCGGGCAAGTCCAGCACCACTTTGACGGGCACTGCGGCGGGGTTGTCGCCCAGAGCGGGCATATCCAGCTTCATGCCTTTTTCTTCTGGGCTGGCGCCTTTCAGGAACTCGTCCACAATGGCTTGGACCTGGGCCGCAGTGGCCGGTTTCAGCAATTGATCAAAGGCAACTTGCGCATGCAGATTGAGGGGCAGCCACGCGGCACCCAGTCCGGCGGCACTGCCCAGTACAAGCTGGCGGCGGCGGACAAAACGGGAGGGAAGTTTAGAGGAAGTCATTGAAACGGGTCTTGATCCACTGGAAGTCTTCTTGAACAAGGTCGGAGGTACGGACATCCATATCGATCTGGGTTTGCAGAACCTTGCCGCTTGCGTCCAGCTCGTATTCAAACTTGACCGAGATTTCTTCTTGCGGATCTCCGTTGACCATCATGTAGCAAAGATTATCCGGCAGCACGGGCACCACTTCCTTGCCCGCGATACGTTCGGCCAGGTTCTGGGAAACAATCTTGGCTACGGCGTGTGCCACGTGGGCGCTCTTGGGGTAGTGGCCGAACTGGTCGGAAATAAAGCCCATGGAGTCCCCCACCACGTAGACATTGTCGTCGTCGCGGGCAGTGAACAGGCGTGGGTCAATATTGGCCCAGCCCGTGGGTTTGCCATCGGGGCCTGTACCGACCAGGCCTGCGTTCCAGACCATATCGGCGGCCTGGTGCGGGGGCATCAGCACCGCGTCGTCAAAATCAAAATCGCCGGCGGTGGTCTTGATGTGCTTCTTGAAGGGATCGACCTCACGCACTCGGGCATTGGGGACGTGGGTGATGATGTCCGGGTACAGCTCCTGGAAGGCTGCGCGGTATCCCTCGCCAATCGGGGCAATGGTGGGCTTGGGGTCCAGAATGATGATCTTGCCTGGAATCTTGTTGGTCTTGATATGCCAGGCCATCAAACAGGCGCGCTCGTAGGGCGAGGGCGGGCAGCGATGCGGTGGCGGGGGCAGCGTCATCACAATGGTGCCGCCCTTGAAGGCTTTGAGCTTGTTCTTCAAGGCAAACATCTCGGCATTCGGGATGTAGGCGTTGGGAAAGTGCTGGCGGGTGTATTCCGCCGCGTAAGTGTCATTGCCAAACCAGGCATCGTAGGCGTTGCGTATGCCGCCCGACAGAATCAGGTAGTCGTACTCCAGCGCGCCTTGGGTCGTGCGCACGGTTTTCTTGTCGCGCTCGATGGCGGTGACTTCGGCATGAACCAGGCTGTAGCCGTATTTGATGGAGGGCGCCAGCATGTCGTGGTTCAGGAAATCCGTGTTGACGATGTCAATCAGCCACTTGTTGCTCATGGGGCCGGACCAGAACGTGGGGTTGCGTTCGATCAGCACCACTTGTGCCTGGGGCACCAGCTTGGACAGGTACTTGGCGGCCGTCATTCCGCCCCAGCCGCCCCCACAAATGACAATGCGCGGGCCCTTGGTGTGGCGCGGCAGGATCTGGCTGGTGTTGGTAATGATGGCGGGGGCCGAGAGGCTGGCAGAGGGCAGAACCAGGGTTCCAAATGCGGCAGCCGGCGTGGCCAGCAGGAAGTTTCTACGATTCATTGTATGTTCCTCGTGATCATGACATGACACACGTCAATCAGGATAAGTAGACCGCTAAGTGCGAGCCAGTATAGCCAAGAGTGCTTTGATTGCGTGGGGATTTTTTATAGGCTGAAGTGAGTTGTTCAGGCCTCAAATACCGTTTGGCGCTGAAAGGGCGGCGCTTTTCCCCAGGCGTTCTTGTGTTGGAGATGGCAGGGGCAGCTGGCCCGGACATGGTGCGCAGTGGCATCCCGGATGCAAGGGCGGGGCTAGACAAACAGGATGGACAGGCTCAGGAAACAACAGAATTTCCGGATTTTTACAATTAAAAAGTAACGGAGCTATCTTTGTGGACGCAATCGGAGGATAGTTCAGGGAGAGAAAATTTTTTTCTCTGATCGTTATTACATTTAGGACTTATTTTGAAGACAGAAATTGGTATTGTGAAGTGGTTCAACAGCGAAAAAGGCTTCGGATTCATCGTGCCGGAGAACGGCGGCAAGGATCTCTTCGCACACCACAGTGAAATTCAGGGAACCGGGTTCAAAACTCTGGAAGAGAACCAACGCGTTTCCTTCATCGAAGGTGCAGGCCAAAAAGGCCCATGCGCAACTAAAATCCAAATTCTTTGATGATGGGCTTGCCTGAAACAGGCAAGCACCGCGTCAAACAGAAAGGCCGGACCCTCATGGGCTCCGGCCTTTTTTTATTGCGTGGCTTGGTTTCAGTTGCCCTGGTCGGCAAGGGGCACGGTCAGACGCGCTTCCAGTCCGCCACTTTTGCGATTCAGCAGCTCCAGCGTTCCGCCATGCTGGGTGGCGATAGCGTTCACAATCGACAAGCCCAAGCCATAGCCCGCCTGTTGTTGCGAGCCGCGCCAAAAACGGTTCATGGCCAGATCCCGTTCGCTGTCGCTTAATCCGGGACCGTGGTCCAGCACCCTGAGACGCAGATAGCCCGGCTCTCCTGCTTCAATCCGCAGGCTGATCGGTTGCTGAGCTTTGGTATAGCGCAAGGCATTGTCGATCAGATTCTGTACGGCCACTGTCAGCAGGGATTTTTCAATCTGCACCGGGCCGGGTTTGCTGCGTATATCCAGCGTGATCTGGTCTATGGTGTCGCCGTAGATGGCTTTAAGGGCATGCAGGGCAGCGTATACCGCCTCGTCGGCCTGGCTACTTTCCATTCGGGCGCTTTGCCCGTCCAGCCGTGCCAACTCCAGCAGCCGCTGCAAAATGTTCTGTAGCTGTTGCACGCCCTGGTCTGCCTGGCTCAAGGCCGTATCCAGCGTGTTGCGTTCTCCAGGACGTTGGGCAGCCAGATGGGCAACTTGAATATGGGTTTTGATTCCCGTAAGGGGTGTACGCAGTTCGTGGGCAGCGCTATCGGTAAAGCGGCGTTCGCGCATGATGGCGGCTTGTTGCCGCTCCAGCAGTTCTTCAAGGGTTCGCAGCAAGGGTTGCAGCTCAACCGGGACGTTGACTTTGGGCAGTGGGCTGTCATCCCCGGGACGACGGCGCGACAGCATGTCCCGAATTCGCTCCAGGGGAGCCAGGCCGTGACCGATACCAACCCACAAAAGCAGCAGGCTGCCAAACAAGGCCACGACAAAGGGCAGGCCAGCCGAGAGCATGATTTCCCGTACCAGTGCTTCGCGTATTTCTATGCTGTCGGCGGCAGCAATCTGAATATGGCCTTCGCGCAGCACAAAGGTGCGCCAGCGCTTGCCACCATGCACGTGCGTGCCAAAGCCCAAAGCCACTTGTGACATATCCGGGCTACCCGCAGTTCGGCTGACCGCCTGAATTTCTACTTCGCTGCGCACCACACTGATTTCGCAAGCCACCCCATCGCGGGCAATGATGTCCAGGGGGCGCTCTGCGGATTGGGCCAGCTCCTGCAAGTTTGGAAATTGGGCAACCAGTCCGGCCACCATGCGGGCCGATGCTGCCAGTCGGCTATCCAGCGCTTCACGCAAGGAGTGGCGTGCATCCATCAGCATCCAGGTGGCGACCGCACTCCAGAGCACGGTCAGGGAAATGCCGATAACCAGCAGCAATCTAAGGCGTAGGCTCATGGTGTGAAATACCTAACCGGCAGGCCCCAGTTTGTAGCCCAGGCCCCGCACGGTCTCGACAATATTGCTGCCCAGCTTGCGGCGCAAATGGTAGATGTGCACATTGATAGCATTGCTTTCCAGATCCTGGTCGTAGCCGTAGACACTGTCGCACAGTTGTTCGGCACTCAGGATGGTGTGCGGTTTGCTGAGCAGGGCACGCAGCAAGGAGAGCTCGCGGCGCGCCAGACTGACCGGCTTGCCGTCCAGGGTGACATGGCCGGTGGAGGCACAGAAACTGAGCCGCCCATATTCAATGCAATCTGTTTCGTGGCCCGCTACACGTCGTGTCAATACATGCAGGCGTGCCAGTAGCTCGTCCAGGTCAAAAGGTTTGATGACATAGTCATCGCCCCCACCCAGCAGCCCTTCAACCCGGTGATGCAGGGCGTCGCGAGCCGTCAGAATCAGAATGGGCAGTTTACGGCCTTGTTCGCGCCAACGCCGCAGCAGCGTCAGCCCGTCCTGATCAGGCAAACCCAGATCCAGAATACAGACATCAAAGTGCGAAGACAGCAAGGCCGTGTCGGCCAGGCTGGCCGTGCCCACGTGGTCCACGGTCAGCCCATGCAGTCGCAAGCCCGCCACAATTCCGCTGGCGACGAGCGCATCATCTTCAACAAGTAAAACGTGCATTCTCCCCCCTGTGGTAAATGCGGCTTGTGCAGGCAAAGCCTGATGTTTATTACGTTTCGGCGTTCATGTTAGCAGTCTTGAGGGCAGGGGCGAGAGGGAAAGTTCTCTTAATTTGGCCTTAATCCTGATCCTCTACTGTGATGTAGATTGCATTGCATTTGTATCTCGGTACTTACTTTTTTAATAAAACCGGCTTGGGCAATGACGTTTCTTTAGGCTTAGCCGCATGACAGATATCGGGCATTTATTCACATGACTCCTATATTAGGAATATTACTGGCGACCAGTTTTGTCGCCTCTTTGGTGGCACTGGGCATTCTTGTCTGGGCCGTGGCAAACAAGCTGATCTTCGTTGGGAAGAACGAAGCTGAGACCATCTTCATGAAAGGTGAGCTTGGTCAGCCGGATGATAGTGCTTCCTTTGGGGGGGAGAACGAAGCACAGACGCATCGCTTTGACGTTTTGCGTGCCGGTATTGACCGCAGTGGTCGGGGGCCGGTTCTGCTTCTGGTCACGGTCGGGATTACCTGGCTGCTGATCGGTTCGGTGTTTGGCGTGATGGCCTCGCTGAAATTGCATTGGCCCGATTGGCTGGCCGACGTGGCACAAGTGACCTTTGGTCGTGCGCGTACCTTGCACCTGAACATCGTGGCTTACGGCTGGTTGTCGGTGACCGGGATTGGCGTGGCCCTGTGGTTGTTGCCGCGTATTTTTCATACGCCTTTGCGACGTCCCAATATGGTGTACTTCGGCGCCGCCTTGTGGACCCTGGGGGTATTGGGCGGCACGATTGCCGTGGCCAATGGCTGGTCCGACGGGATCGAGTGGCTGGAATTCCCCTGGCAGATCGACATTCTGTTGGCAGTAGGGGGCTTTTTCCTCGCCTGGCCTGCCATTGAAACCGCCGCCAACCGCAAATCGCGCCACATCTATGTGTCGGGCTGGTATTTCCTGGCCGGCATGGTCTGGTTTCCGTTCCTGTTCCTGGTCTCCAACATCCCTGGCCTGCACATTGGTGCTCAACAAGCGACCGTGAATTGGTGGTTTGCTCACAACGTGCTGGGGCTGTGGCTGACGCCGATGGGTGTGGGTGCGGCGTACTACATCATCCCCAAGATCATCGGCAAGCCCGTGTATTCCTACAACGTGTCCTTGCTGGGTTTCTGGAGTCTGGCGCTGTTCTACAGCCAGGTCGGTATTCACCACTTGATGGGCGGTCCGGTGCCAACCTGGGCCGTCACCTTGTCCGTGGTGCACAGCATCATGATGTTTGTGCCGGTGATTGCCGTGGCCATTAACCAGCACGTAACCGTTGCGCAGAACCTGTGGGCCTTCAAGCAATCCATGGCCCTGCGTTTCGTCTGGATTGGCGCGCTGATGTACACCTTGTCCTCCTTCCAGGGTTCGCTGGAAGCCATCCGCTCGGTGAACTCGGTTACGCACTTTACGCATTACACCGTCGGTCACGCTCACCTGGGGGCCTACGGCTTTGTGTCCATGGTGATGTTCGGCACGCTGTACTACATGATGCCGCACATTCTGGGACGTCGCTGGCCCTTCCCGGCTCTGATCAAAACCCATTTCTGGCTGGTGACGGCAGGCTTCACGATCTACGTGCTGGCTCTGAGCATTGCCGGTGTGGTGCAGGGCATGGGCTTGATGGACCCAGGTTCAAGTTTTGGCGAGATCACTCGCAAGATGGTTCCGTATCTGGAAGCCCGCTCCATTGGCGGCACCATGATGACACTGGGCCATTTTGTCTTTGCGGCTCACTTTGCCTTGCTCTTGCTGCGCAAAGGTTCCGCTGTTAATGCGACTCCTACACTTGCTCGGGCAGATGCGTCATGAATCGACTCTTACCTTTACTAATCGGGGCCATTGGCGTGTTGCTGCTGGCTACCTTGATGCTGGTGATTTTGCCAGCCTGGCAATTGCGTACCTCGGAACCGCCGGAGCAGTTGCAACCCTATACCGCCCAGCAACTGCTGGGGCGTGACGAGTACGTGGCCAACGGCTGTTTGTACTGTCACAGCCAGCAGCCACGCTCTACCGGTCAAACCCTGTTTGATACGGCACGTGGCTGGGGCCGTGCGTCCACACCGGGCGATTACTTTTACGATTCGCCCCACCTGCTGGGCACCATGCGTACCGGTCCGGACCTGTTTAACGTCGGTGCGCGCATGAAAAGCCGTGACTGGCATTTGACCCACCTGTATCAGCCCCGTGCGATTTTTGACTGGAGCCTGATGCCGTCCTATCCCTATATGTTCGAACTGAAGGACCAGGTTTCCGAAGGCGATGTAGTGGTGCGTTTGCCAGAGTCCCTGCAGCCTGCGGGCAAGCATGTGGTTGCTCGCAAGGAAGCGCTGGACTTGGTGGAGTACCTGCTGGCTCTGGATCGCACCTATGCGACCAGCGCGCAGGAACTGGATAAACGTGACCGTGGCTACGATCGTCGCCCCGCTGAAGCCTCGACGGATTCGGGCGCTAAATAGGACAAGTCATGACAATGGAAAAAGTTTCTAGTTCGCCCCAGGTCGAGAACATCGACCCCACCTTCGAGCCGTGGGAGCCGCCGCGTCCCATTCCAATCTTCCTGTTGGCTGTGTTGTTCGCGTTGGCCTTGGCCGGTGTGGGTCTTTACCTGCACGATCTGGCGCCACATGCCGCAGCGGACAAGCCGACCGCCGCTATTGTTGCTTCCAATGCAGGTGGCACCCCTGTGGTGCCAGCCATTCCCGCATTGAAGGATGCGCCCGTACTGGTGCATTCGGGGCAGGGCAGTGTGTGGAGCTGTGCTTCCTGCCACGGTGAGGCCGGTGAAGGCGCAGGCATCACTCCTCGTTTGGCCGGTATACCCGAGGCGTATCTGCTCAAGCAACTGGAGGATTTTGCTCAAGGTACACGCCTGAACGAGTCCATGCAGTACGTAGCTCGCGGTTTGAAGCCTGAGGATATGAAAGAGCTGGCTGCTTACTACGCCAAGCTGCCTGCTCCTGCCATTAATGTGCCCAGTTCGGAAGCGAACCTGGCCCGTGGCGAAGCCCTGTTTCATAAAGGGGACTGGAAGCAGAACGTGCCTGCATGTATCAGTTGCCACGGCAGTCAGGGTGAAGGCGTAGGTACGTCTTTCCCGCCGTTGGCTGCGCAACAGGCCGAGTACTTGTTCAGTCAGTTGTCGGCCTGGAAAGGCGGCCATCGTCACAACTCGCCGCAAAGCCTGATGGATGACATCGCATCGCGCTTGTCCTACGAGGACCTGTATGCGGTTTCCTATTACGCCGCCTCGCTGCCAGCCAATGGCAAGCAGGCGAAATAAGATCAGAACAGAGAGCTTTTTATGAAAGACACTCAAAAAAATGGTCGCAGCAAATCCACCATGTCGGGTGGACGCAGACTGGCCTGGGGGGCCGGTATTGGTGTGCTGCTTTTTGCGATTGGCTATGGCATGAACGCCAAGGGCTGGTTGTCCTTTTCCCTGGGTTCGCCCGACAAGGGCACTATCCAGGTTGGCGAGGCCACCTATAGTCGTGAGGCCATGGAAGCCGATCGCAAGGCACAGAGCAAGGACAAGCATTCGGTCACGGCTGGTATGCCGGTAGGCGCAGATGGTTACTACGTGCCACCGCCAGAGAGCAGCATTCCGGATACGCCGTATGGCGAGGCGGTTCGTCGCGGTCACAAGATCTTTATGGAAACCTCGACCACGGTGTCGGATCACGTGGGCAATACCTTGGCTTGTGTGAACTGCCACCTGGACGGTGGTCGTCGTGAACACTCTGCGCCTATGTGGGGAGCCTATGTCAGCTATCCCGCCTATCGTGCCAAGACCAAGGCGATCAGCACGCTGGAAGATCGCATCATTGGCTGTTTTACCTATTCCATGAATGCGCAGGCTTCGCCCTCGGGTGTTGCGCCGCCCGCTGGCAGCGACGTGTATCGTGACTTGATGACTTATATGTACTGGATGTCCGATGGGGCGCCTACGGGTCAGAAGTTGCCGGGTGCTGGTTTCCCCAAAGTTAAAAAGACTGAGCTGGGCTATGACGTAGCACGCGGTAAAGAGGTCTATACCAACAACTGTGTCTTGTGTCATGCGGTCGATGGCCAGGGGCAGAAGGATGCCGAAAGTGGCGTGGTGTTCCCGCCTTTGTGGGGCCCCAACTCGTATAACTGGGGTGCAGGGATGGCTCGTATTGATACGGCTGCTGGTTTCATCAAGGCCAATATGCCTTTGGGTAAACCGTTCTCCTTGTCCGATCAGGATGCCTGGGACGTAGCGGCTTACATCAACAGTCATGAGCGTCCCAAGGATGCTCGTCAGAAGGGGACGGTTGAGCAAGCGCGTGTGGAGTTCCATGATGGCGAGGAAAGTTACTACGGTAAGGAAGTGAACGGCGTGATTTTGGGTGGGGGCGTGGAGAAGTAAGCCTTTGGCCTGTTTGCTGTTTGTTTGAAGATGAGACCGCCTCAGTTTCTTTTGGGAACTGAGGCGGTTTTGTTTTGGGCTTCTTCTTCTTCTTCTTCTTCTTCTTCTTCTTCTTCTTCTTCTTCTTCTTCTTCTTCTTCGTTTTCCTGAGTGTTGAGGAGTGGGGGGGGGTGGAGCAGGAGGGTTGGGAGATAAGGAGTGCAGAGAGCCTGCATGTTTAGATAGTGACTCGTGAAAACGCCGGTCTGGGCCGGGGGGCCGTCCTCCGGGCTTGGCTCCTTGCCGGTGCTGCGCACCGGTGCCCTGGTCAGGCTTGCTATTCGGGCGCATCCTGAACTCGCGAAAGTGCCTTGTCCCCCGGACAAGGCACAAGCATTTCGCTCAAACAACAGGACGCTTGAACCCCGAATAGCAAGCCCGCCTGCGGCAAGAAGCCTGAATCGCCCAGAGGACGACCCCCCGGCCCAGACCGGCTCACAATGACTATAAAACTGAGACTTCCGTCCTTTTGGGGCCTGGCTGTATGTGGCTTCTTTCTGCTGCTCTAAGTGCGTTGGGAGCTGGAAGGGTGTCGAGGTTTGCTTGTTGACCGTCACTTTCAGCAGTTGGCGGGTAGAGGGTGTGGGGGATAGAAAAATAGGAGTCCACTACTAGCTATCGAGTGCCTGGTGTTTTTATGGGAGTATGAATCTTGCTGAGGATATCCTGGCCTAACAAGCAGTCGTGCGTAATCTTGAGCTTGTCGTTTGTTTTTGAAGCCGAAGCGCTCGTCATGATGGTTGTTCAGGTAGGCATAGATACCGCGAGAGACGAGGCCAGTACCGACATTGACGAAGACAGGTTTGTACGTCATCAGACGTAGTGTCATTGATTCCGTGTTCAAGGCGAGTCGAACATCAGCCATTAGCGATTAGCGATTAGCGATTAGCCATCAGCACTCAGTAAACAATAAGCAGCAATCAGTTGCCGCATAAGGATTGTCTTTGCAAATAATCGCTGAGAGCTGTTTCGGTCCTGCTGGGGTGTTGGGGCGATTCAGAGTACTGGCCGCAGGCGAGGGCTCGATCGGGGGTACAAGCGTCCTGCTGTTTGAGCCGGACG
>NZ_JAPKMZ010000009.1:0-72907 GCF_026344155.1 Alcaligenes nematophilus
CGTCCGGCTCAAACAGCAGGATGCTTGCACCCCTACGCTATCTCCTGCCCGCGGCAAGTACTCTGATCCGCCCAATCCCGGCAGAGGGACCCAAGTGGTTCACAGTGATGCATTTCCACGATTCAAGTCGGTTTGCTTCCAAGATCCAAGTTCTGCATACACAGATCCAATGCCTGGATCTCCATTTTTAAGCAGCAACCCTCAAAGCCCCCTCTAAAAGCCCCTGGTTTACAAGTTCTCGCTACAGATTGATGCCAATCATCAGTGTGTGAGTACTGCAAGCACGTTGATCATCAGTAATGTTTACTTTTGGGCTTTTTCAACTAGCCTCACTGCGATCAACCGCAGTGCCTCTTCAATCCATCTCAACAACTTGGCCGACAACAGACCCAGCCTACCAAGCGCCAAGCCTAGAAACGGCACACAGCCCCCGTCCCCTCTACAACCAGCACTTTCCCCCGTCCAAAATCGGTTTTTCTATATTTCTCCGTTGTGAGCCGCTTGGGGGCCGGGTCCAGGGGGGCGGGCGATTCAGACTGCTTGCCGCAGGCAGTTCTGATATCCGGGATGCAAGCCCTGTGCTGTTTGAGCCCGACGCTTGTGATTGGTCCGGGGGACCAATCACCGGGCGAGTTCACAGGGCGCCCGGATATCAGAATCGACAAGGGTACCGATGCGCAGCATCGGCAAGTAGTCAAGCCCGCCCCCCTGGACCCGGCCCCCAAGCGGCGTCCCCACACCGAGACACCCAACAAAAAAAAACCGATATCTCCAACCCTGGGGTCGGGCGAGATATCGGTTCAAAAGCCGGGGGCCTGTTCCCGGCGTGCTACCGTTTCAAAACGTGCTTCTAATTATTAATTCCAGAAGAACTCATCGCAGCCACCTCAATGCGCCGCAATCCACTCCAACAGTTCCTTCTCCCCTTGCCAAGGCTGACTACGATCCCCACTGGCAGCCCGCTCCTCGGCAACAAACTCGGGGGTAATGGCATCCTCCTCATTCCCCCACTCATGGCGAATAAAGCTCAACACAGCCGCCAGCTCCGCATCACTAAACTGCTCTGCAAATGCAGGCATCGCCCCCTGATATTCCTGGCCTTTCACCGTGATAGCCCCCGTAACCCCGTGCAGCACCAATTGCGCCAGTACCTTGGGGTCACCCTTCACCCACTCTGAATCCGCCAAAGGCGGGAACACCCCTGGCAAACCTTGCCCCGTCGCCTGATGACATGCCACACAGGCATTGGCATATAGCTGCTTGCCATCCGCAGATGCACTGCCAGGCGCAGGAGCCAGAACCGCCAAAGGACGCTGATCCCCCAAACGCGGAGAGCTGTTGGGCTGAGCCGAGACGATGTAATACACCGCCCAGGCCAGCAAGGCCAAAATCACCAGAATCACTATGCGCGGAATCGGGTTGTACTGCTCGTGGGGATCAGCATTCTCGCTTTGACGACTTTGAACAGGCCGGTTCATTCCTCACTCCCCACCACATCAGCACTCAAGATCGGATACACATGCTTGAGTGACTGCAAATACACCACCAGATCCAAGGCCTCCGGACGGGCTACCACCACCTTGCCCTCCGGTGCCACACCCGGCGGCAGACTCACGACGCGCTCGTCAGGCTGCACCTGATCCGGGTTCTTGGCTTCAAACAAGAAACGATAGGGAGGCATATTGCTGCCCGGCGAGTAAGCGCGCGGATCGTACAAGTGCCCCAAATGCCAATCCTGACTAGGCTGACGCACACCAATATTGAACAGATCCGGCCCGGTACGCATGGTGCCCAGCAAAGGTGGGTCGTCGTAGTGATAATCCCCGGCGACCGAAGCACGCCCCCAGCCACGGCTGGCATCCGCTACACCCGCGCCCGTTGTACTGGGCTGCTGCGTGTGACAAGTAATGCAGCCATTGCCCCGATACACCGCCCGACCCCGCACTTCCTGACTGGTATAAGGCGACAAACCTTCAGGAGCAGGCTCATCCTTCAACTGCAAAAAAGGCACCACAATCATGGCGGCCGTTGCCAAGGACAAGGTCACCATGGACCCGATGATCAACTTCAGTTCGTTTTCCATGACCTTAAACCTCCAGCTCAGCGGTACGGCGCACTGCAACCGAGCGGGACTCGGTCAAGGCAAACGCACCCGACTTCACAATCATCAGCAATACGTGCAGGGCGAAGACCAGATGGCCCAGCGTCATCATGGCGCCGCCAATAGAACGGCCTTGCAACCAGGGCATGGTGACTGCCACCGATTCCATAAAACCACGGGCTGGATCCAGCAAGGCCAAACCTTGCAGCACGCCACCAATGCTGAGCGTGATCATGTACACGGCAAAGCCAGCCACCACCAGCCAGAAGTGCCAGGAGATCAAGGCAGGCCGGGGCCAGGCCGTGTTCAGAATGCGAGGCAAGGCAAAGTACACTCCGCCGAAAATCACCATGGTCACAAAGCCGTACATACCCAGATGAGCATGAGCCACCGTGAAGTGCGTGAAGTGTGTAATGGAGTTCAGCGAACGCAAGGCCTCAGCAGAACCTTGCAAGGACGCGACGGTGTACATCATGGCGCCAAAGACAATAAAACGCAGAACGGGCGAGTGACGCAGCGCACTGAAATGCCCCTTCAACGTCAAATGCTGGTTAGCCGAGAAGGCCAGCACCGGAATCACCATCATCACGCTTTGCACGATGGACAAGGTAATCAGCCATTCAGGAATAGGACCACCAATCAAATGGTGCGCACCCACCTGTCCGTAGAAAAAGGCCAGCGTCCAGAAGCCCAGCAGCGACAAGTTGTAGGAGCGCACAGGGCGTCCAATGACTTTGGGCAGGAAGTAGTAAATAGCGGCAATCGACATGGGGGTATAGAACAGGCCCAACACGTTATGCCCGAACCACCAGTTCATGGTGGCTTGCTCCACCCCGAAGTGCACGCCAGGAACTTTGGCGACCAAATACAGGATGGGGAACCAGAACAGCGCCGCGCCGATGTACCACACCGACACGTACAAGTGCTTGACCTTGCGTTGCGAGAGCATCAAGGCCAGCGGCATACCGATCATCATGCCGCCAAAGGCGAACAGCACACCGATTTGCCAGGGGATTTCCAACCACTCCAAACCCGCATTCAAGCCAATGGCCAAAGCACCAATCCCCGCCACCAGCGCAGCATTCCAGACCAGACCGCCTACCATCACCAAACGGCCACCCAACAAAGGGGTTTGCAGCAAGCGCGGCAACATCCAGATCGTTAGCCCCAACAAGCCCATGGGTGCCCAGCCATATGCCACGCCGTTCAGGTGAATCGTGCGCAGACGGCCAAAGCTTAACCAGGAAACGTCACCCAGGAACTCGGGCCAGTGCAGTTTCAAGGAGCTGATCAGACCCGCAAACGAGGCCACCACCAGCCAAACCACCGCACAGACAATCAGTAAAAACGCAGGCATGGAACTGGAACGGTCGGCCTGTTCACGCGCCGCCATTTCAAACGCGCTGGTTTGCTGACCATGGTTCTCTGCAATATGGTCGGCCGCCGCCAGGCTTAGCGCCTGCCGTTGGGCAGCATCGGCCGAGGGTTCTTCGGGCTGGCCGATTTCGCCCTTGTGAAAAATAGTGCGCGCACCACTGACGTCAGCATCGAACAGGCCCTTGCGCAAGGACCAGATAAAGGCAAAAAGCCCGGCAATCGACAGGATGAATGCGGCAAGCAAAAGCGCCGTCGGGTTCATGGTATTCCTCTGATTAGATAGGCCCGCAGCCCACACGGGCACGGACGAAAACACCCGGCAAGGCTACCTGTCGGCACAGAGCATTCCAAGAATCAGTTAAAGCTTAAAAAACCCTATCAGTTGTCCTGAAAGCCCCGCAAATTGCCGTTTGCTTGTGCTTGAAGACATACCCATCAGATAATAAAAAAACCACATTTATTGAAATTACCGTATCAGATGGAGCACAGAAGGACATGAAACTGTACGAGACGCTGGCCAAGGAACTGGCCCAGGCCATTCTTGACGGCACAGTTGCCGCAGGCGAGCGCATGCCCTCTGTGCGTCAATTGATGGATAAGCACAAGATCAGTGCCTCGACGATTTTCCAGGCCTATTACCGCCTGGAAGCACAAGGCTTGATCAAGGCGCGCCCTCGTTCGGGCTACTACGTCTGCTCCAGCCTGGCGCCTCATACCTTGGAAGCGGACACGGCCTCCCAGCCACCGCTGCAAGCGACCAGCGTCAACAATAGCGACCTGATCATGGCGATCCTGCAATCCAGTTCAGAGCGCTCCGTAGCGCCTTTAGGCTCCGCTTTCCCCAGCCCTGTGCTCTTTCCTCTGGAACGCTTGGGCCGCTTCTTGTCTGCCAGTCTGAAACAGCAAGATCCCTGGGCCAGCGTGGACGATCTGACCCAAGGCCACGCTCCCCTGCGTCGCCAGATTGCCTTGCGCTATCTGGCTCAAGGCATGGCCATCAATGCCAACGATATTGTGATTACCAACGGAGCCCTGGAAGCGCTGAACCTATGTCTTGCAGCGGTAACTCAACCGGGTGACATCGTGCTGGTGGAATCGCCCACCTTTTATGCCGCGCTGCAATCGCTGGAACGCATGAAGCTGCAAGCACTGGAAGTGCCCACCCACCCGCGTGAAGGCATTGATCTGGAAGCGCTGGAACACGCGATCAAGCATCACGCCCCCAAAGCCTGCTGGCTGATGACCAACTTCCAGAACCCGCTAGGCAGCCTGATGCCCGATGCGAAAAAAGCCCAATTGGTCGAGCTGCTGGCCCGCTATGAAATCCCCTTGATCGAGGACGATGTTTACGGCGAACTGTACTTCGACACGGAGCGCCCCCGCCCCGCCAAAGCCTTTGACCGTCAAGGACTGGTGATGCACTGCTCCTCTTTTTCCAAAACCCTGGCACCCGGCTATCGCATCGGCTGGGCTGTGCCGGGACGCTATATACGTGAAGTCGCCCAGGCCAAGTTGACTACTACCCTGACGTCTCCCGTGCCCACCCAATTGGCCCTGGCCAGCTACCTGGAAAAAGGTGCGTACGAGCAACACCTGCGCCGTTTACGCACTCAACTAAAAAGCCAGTATGCGCAGTTCTCCAAAGCCTTGGGACGCTACTTCCCCGCAGGGACTCGGGCCACCCGCCCCGAGGGCGGCTACTTCCTGTGGGTAGAGCTGGAAAAAAGTGTGCAGACCTTGGAGCTGCATCGCCTGGCCCTGTCACAAGGCATCAGTCTGGCACCAGGCTCCATCTTTTCAACTACCCAAAATTACAGCCATTGCCTGCGTCTTAACTTTGGCCATCCATGGACAGAACACAGCGATCACGCACTGGAAATACTGGGTAATTTATGCCGACCATTGCCACTTAAAAAGTCATGAAGCGTAGGGCCTGGCGATAGAAAATAAGAATAGGCAAGTCATTGAATAACAAACGAAAAGACAGCATGATGACTCAGTTACATAACGCAACAACACTGTCTATTCAGGAGTTTTTGATGGCCCATACCTTACGTAGCAAGCTGATCGGTGTCTGGCAATTGGTGTCCTTTGATTTTGTCCCGGAAGATGGCTCGCCCAGCTATCCCGGACTGGGGCCTAATCCCATCGGTCAGCTGATCTATACAGAAACAGGTTATGTAGGGGCACAACTGGGCAGCAGCACCCGAACGGTACAAGACAGCTGTCAATCGCTATTGGATACGTATCTGGCCTACGCTGGGACGTTTGAAGTGGATGAGGCCACCCAGTGCGTTACCCACTTTGTTGATATGTCCCTGTACCCCGATTGGGTAGGGGTTCCCCAGCCACGACTGGCGCGCTTTACGCAAGGCGCTCTGGAACTGATCACCCGTGACCCCGTGGTAGTCGCCGGCAAATTGGGAGTGGGCACCTTGTTGTGGCACCGAGCCTGACCAGGCCAAGCAGACGCTCCCTCACTAGCGGCCAGCCCTTGCTGGCCGCCTCAGTTTTGAGCCTCGTTATCGAGCAGGCCCAGAAAATAATCCACAATCGCGTGTGCACGCCTGTCCTTACGCATGGCCAAGGACAAGGGAATCGTGAACTGACGCTGCTGCGGGTCCACCGCAATCATCTGGACCTTCTCTACCCAGCGAGCCGCCACGTGCTCGGGCAAGAAACCGATGTACTCCCCCGTCAAAATCAAAAAGGCGATCCCTTCCCGATCACTGGCCGTGGCAACACAATTCAGATCCTGGTGTTGTCCGATCGCCTCCGGGCTCATGCGATAAGCAGGCGCAATAGCCGCAGCCCGGCGCAAGGCTTCCTGAGACACTGTCCCTTTTTGCACCGCGGCAAACAAAGGATGCTCCCAGGAGCAATACAGAAAATAAGGTTCGGCATAAAGCGTGCGATATTCCAGCCCGCTCAAGGCATTAGTTTCAGGCAGCACGCCCATATGCAAGCGGCCATCCAGTAAACCACGCTCAATCTCACCCGGCGTACTCATGCTGATATGGACGCGCACCGCCTCACTGCTTTGGCGCAAGGCACGCAAGGCCGAGGTGATGTGCATATGAGGCTGCGAGATCAGGCTATTCATCAAGCCTATATTCAAGTCCCCCCGCAAACTGGAATGCAGCTGGTTCACCTCACTGCGGAAATTCTCCACCGCCGCCATCAAGGTTTCACTGGCCCGCAATACCTGTCGCCCTTCTTCCGTCAGAGCAAAACCCGCCCGGCCACGCTGACAAAGCCGGATTCCACCCAAACGTTTTTCCAGATCGCTCATATGCAAGCTAATGGCCGAACGTGTAATGCCCAGCACGCCTTCCGCGGCTGAAAAGCTACCCACTTGCGCTACTGTTCTGAACACACGCAGCAGACGCAAATCAAAATCGGAAACCTGCAAGAGTCCTTTGAGTTGCATATAGGTGAGTAAAACAATAAGTGAAGTTGAATAAAAACGTATTTTACTCAACAACTTAGCTGCCTACACTGGGGGTATTCACCGCCTTGAGGAGACCACCATGAACTCACCCTACTTTGCGCCACAGCAGATTGCCAGTGAACTCAATCTCCAGTCCCACTGGATGCCCTTTACCGCGAACCGACACTTCCAGCAGGACCCGCGCCTGGTGGTCAAAGCCGAAGGCAACTGGCTGTACGATCAGGATGGCCGCCAGATTTTTGACAGCCTGTCCGGGCTTTGGACTTGTGGTGCCGGACATGCTCGCCATGAAATCCAGGCCGCCGTGCATCGTCAACTCGGGCAACTGGACTACTCTCCCGCCTTTCAGTTTGGACACCCCGCTGCTTTTCAGTTGGCCGACAAACTGACGCAATACACCCCCGAGGGACTGGATCACGTTTTCTTTACCAACTCCGGCTCTGAATGTACCGACACGGTCGTCAAGATGGTGCGGGCCTACTGGCGCATCAAAGGCCAGGCGACCAAGACTCGTTTGATTGGCCGTGCTCGTGGCTACCACGGCGTGAACGTGGCCGGCACCAGCCTGGGAGGCATAGGCGGTAATCGCAAGATGTTCGGGCAACTGATGGATGCCGACCACCTGCCCCACGTACTGCAAGCAGACTGCGCCTTCACGCGCGGCCAGCCCGAAACAGGGGGCCTTGCCCTGGCCGACGAACTGCTGAAACTGATCGAATTGCACGACGCCAGCACCATCGCCGCCGTGTTTGTCGAACCCGTCTCCGGATCGGCAGGCGTACTGGTGCCACCTACCGGCTACCTGCAACGCCTGCGCCAGATTTGCGACCAGCACAACATTCTGCTGGTCTTTGATGAAGTCATCACCGGCCTGGGCCGCCTGGGAACCTATACCGGGGCCGAATACTTTGGCGTCACCCCCGACATCATGACCATGGCCAAGCAATTGACCAACGGTGCCATCCCCATGGGCGCGGTCGTTGCCAGCAAGGAAATCTACCAAACCTTCATGGGCCAGGACTTGCCACTGCACGCTGTGGAATTCAGCCACGGGCACACTTACTCTGCCCACCCCGTCGCCTGCGCCGCTGGACTGGCTGCCCTGGAGTTGCTGGAACAGGACAATCTGCTGCAACGCTCCGCTGAACTGGCTCCGCATTTTGAACAAGCCCTGCACCAGCTGCGCGACAGCCCGAATGTCATCGACATCCGCAACTGCGGCCTGGCGGGTGCCATTCAGCTCGCCCCACGTAATGGCGACCCCGCCATCCGCCCCTTTGAAGCGGGACTACAACTGTGGAAACAGGGCTTTTACGTACGCTTTGGTGGCGACACTCTGCAATTTGGCCCCACCTTTACCTCTACCCCCGAGCAACTCAACTCGCTCTTCGATGCGGTGGGAGGCGTCCTGAAGAACCTGGCTTGAACGCAGCAACAGGGCGGTCATGGAAAGACCGCCCCACACACCAACCAAGACCTGGAACAGGGCCTAAAGGAGACAGCCGCTGTAAACCAGGCTGTAGCCTCTGCTCCAAACACGACAAAAGCGCCATAATAGGATTTTTGCCCCACAAGCATCGTTCAGCGCCATGAGTCCATCCCGCCCCGCCGTTTTTGCACAAGCCCCTATTGGCGTGTTTGATTCGGGCGTGGGTGGATTGTCCATCTGGCGTGCCCTGCGCCAATCCCTGCCCAACGAGCATCTGCTCTACCTGGCCGATTCCCAATACGCTCCCTACGGAGACCGATCCCCCGAATGGATTGTGGAGCGTACCCTGCAAATGACTCAATTGCTGGTAGACCAGGGCTGCAAGGCGCTGGTCATCGCCTGCAACACCGCCACACTGGTAGCCGCCCCCGCCCTGCGCTCCAGGCTTTCCATCCCCATCATCGCCATCGAACCCGCCATCAAACCCGCTGCCACCTTGAGCCGTAGCCGTAGCGTCGCCCTGATGGCCACCAGCCGCACCCTGGACAGCAGCGGCCTGCAAAGCCTGATTGACCGCTATGCCAGCGATGTGGAAGTCATACGCATTCCCTGTCCAGGGCTAGCCGACCGGGTCGAGGCCCTGCAACTGTCAGGCCCGGAAATCGAAGCAGAACTCAAAGAACGATTGGCCCCCGCCCTGCAAAGCCAGGCCGATACCCTGGTCCTGGGCTGCACACACTACCCCTTTCTGCGTCCCACAATCGAAGCCATCAGCGGCTCGCGCTTCCATATACTGGAACCGTCCTTTGCCGTCGCCGCCCAAGTGCACCGTCGCCTGGAGCAGGCCAACTGCCTGAACACACAAGCCCAAGCAGGCAACAGCGCCTTCATCAGCAGCGCCCCCGTGGACCAAGCCCAAAAAGTCATCCAAGCCCTGACAGGACTGAGCGAACCCACCATGCTGGCATTCCCCATACATTCGCTAAACGTGCTGTAAAAACGGCCTCTACTCAATCTCTCGCCATGTTCAATAAGAGCAGCTTGAATTGGCTGCTCCAGCTAATTGACCACTAGCTTTAGCGGTCCACCGCCCCCCATTCACCCTCTCCACTCGACTCGACTCAGCGTTCGAACTGACGTGATGACATGACGCCCCTCCCCCCGGACGGTTTTAAAGTCAGCCCGAACAACAAGCCTGCCCCATCGCAACTCAAACCAGCAACCCACCCAAACAAAGACTCCAGACCTCACTCTTGAAGCCATTGAGAGCTGCTCGGGGTGCTGGCACAGGGGCGCGGGGCGAGTCAGACCACTTGCCGCAGGCGGAGTGACGATCGGGGATGCAAGCAGCCTGCTGCTTGAGCCCGACGCTTGTGGTTTGTCCGGGGGACAAACCACCGGGCGAGTTCAGGCTGCGCCCCGATTGTCACTCTGCCAAGGGGACCGACGCGCAGCGTCGGCAAGTGGTCCGCCCCGCGCCCCTGTGCCAGCACCCCGAGTAGCGGCCTACGAAGAGTGCTCTGCCCCCCACTCTGCAGCAACCAACGCCCCCAAGCCTGCTCCACCTTCAAGCTCAGCAAACAACAACAACAACAACAACAACAACAACAACAACAACAACAACAACAACAACAACAACAACAACAACAACAACAACTTTGAGCCTAAAGCATAAAAAAACGCCTAAAACCCCGCCAAACCACGCCACCGTAACAAACCATCCATCAAGCCGCCATATGCCTGCCAAGCCGCAGCCAGACAGCCCTTGAGCCCCCCTGCTCCCACCCCCGCCCGACCCTTCACATAAAACACAATCCAATCATCGGCGGATTTGCTGATCCGTTCACAGGGCAGTCATACGCCCTTCCTACACTGCCCGCAGTCCTGATCCGATGCCAACTGAGCAGCCCACCCCCACGCCCAGTCTGGCCTCTCTTTTCACTTTTCTACACGAGTGGCTGTATGACCTTCTCTCCCCGTCTTCCCAAGTCCCCGGCATTGCAGCGCATGCAGCAAGCCGGGCTTACTCTGTCCATGGCCCTGCTGCTAAGTGCTTGTAGTGGTGGCTCCGGCGGCAATGATGGCTCCACCAGTCCTGGCGTGGACCCGGAACCCCCTACCGTTGAACCGGGCGACAAACCCCAGGCCCTGGGTGGCAAAAAAGCACTGATCGTCACCATCGACGGTTTGAGCTACGAAGCCTTGCTGCAAGCCCGTCAGGCCGGCCAGCACCCCGCCCTGAAATCACTGACCATCGCCCCCGCACAAACCGGCGGCTATGTCGGCACCAGCAGCGAACAGCGCACCCTGCCCGTCCCTGGCTGGGCCTCCCTGATCACCGGCGTTTGGGCAGACCAGCACGGCCTGCGTGGCGTAGGCACTGCCGCTCCCACACTGAGCGCCCCCACCCTGCTAGCCCTGGCTGACAAGCAGCCCCAGGCCGCCATGGCCCTGAGCGCCGCCGACTACCGCAAGCTGCTGGGTGAAGACCTGCAGGCCGGACGCATCGTCGAAGCGGCCAACTGCACCGATTCCGACAGCTGTGTCAGCGAGCAAACCGAAAAATACCTGCAGCAAGGCAAATCCCTGATCCTGGCCCAAATCCAGGCTCCCGCCCGTGCCGCATCCCAGGGTGGCCTGGGTGGCCAGGCCTACCAGCAAGCCGTGCAAGCCTCGCTGGCCTCCGTGGACAAACTGTTTGCCCTGATCGAAAAACGCAAGCAGGCAGACGCGTCGGAAGACTGGCTGGTCATCCTGACCACCAGCTATGGACTGGACGAATTTGGCGGCACCACCGGCTCGCAATTCAACCGCAACAAGACCAGCTTCATCGCCACCAACAAGACACTGGCCTCCCTGCCAGCGGCTGACAGCCCCATCACCAGCACCACAGACATGAACACCCTGGCGGCTGTCATCGACATTGCCCCCACCGTGCTGTCCCACCTGGGCATCCAAAGCGAACAGTACCGCTTCCGTGGCTCACCACTGCAAGCTGAAACTCGTGTGCGCAACGTGTCCTTCAGCAAACCCGCCGACAAGAACATGGTGGACCTGAAATGGGTACTGGATGGTGACGCCTCGCAGGAAATCCAGGTCATGCGCGACGGCAAGCTGATCGCTACCCTGCCTGCCGGCACAACCCAGTACTCCGACCCAATGCCCACCTCGGACACCGAGCAGATCTACTCGCTCTATTACTCGATCCAGACAGGCAAGGCAGCGTCCGCCCTGAAAGCAGAAGTAGGTTACAAGCCCCCACCCAAACTGGCTGACACCCTGAAAAACGGCCTGCAAAGCTACTACACCTTCAACGCCCAGCCTTTTACCGACAGCAAGGGTGGCAGCAGCCTGCAAACCTCCACCCCATCCGTGCCCGCCGGCCAACTGATTGCCGCCGACTTCCTGGACCCCAGCACCGCCAAAGGCGGCCTGCGCATCCTGGGCAGCAATGTTGATGCCAATGGCAACCGAGGCTACCGCCTGGCCATGAGCCGCGACCTGTTCTCCCTGAGCAGCGTGCCCAAAATGACCATCGGCTTCTGGTTCCGCACCCCCGACAACTGCCAGGGTTACGGCGCTTCCATCATGGCCAACAAGAACTACGACTCGGGCAACACCGCCGGTTTTGCACTGGGCCTGTTCAACTCCGGTGGCTGCGATATCCGCTTTAACACCGGCTACGGCGGTGGCCGTAATGAAAGCCAAGGCTACAACGTCACACCCAACGAGTGGGCTTATGTTGCCGTCGTGATCGACAAGACAGATGGCCGGATGCTGGGCCACGTATTCGACCCCAAGAAAGGGGCGCAATTTAGCTCCGTAGCCCTGGAAGCCCGCACGATCCAGGCCCTGGGCGGCACTGGCACGGGTGAACTGGGCTTGAACGAAGACGTTACCGGCCAGTACTACAAACGCTGGGGACGCAGCGACATCAACATGGACTTTGGCGAGCTGGCCATCTGGGATCGTGCCCTGAGCACGGACGAGCTGACCAGCATCTATGAATCTCGCCAACCTTTGTCCAGCCTCCAACCCTGATCGCCACGCAAGGACTTTTCATGACTCCCAAGAACACCTCACTTACCTTCGAGCGCCTCAAACGCGCATCTGTCTTGCTGATGTTCTGCGGGCTGCTGGCTGCCTGCGGCAGCGGCGGCGGTAGCGGCTCGGATGACACCGGCTCGCCGGAAGGACCGACCGAACCGGGCAAGCCCACTCCAGAACCTGCGCCGCAACTCAAATGCGCCCCTTGATTGATTAAGAGATTAAGCACAATGACTTCACGCCGCACATTCCTACGCAACATGACGGGTGCCAGCCTGGCAGCCGGCTCTCTGGCCGCCTTTCCTCCCAGCATCCGCAAGGCGCTCGCCATCCCGGCCAATAACAAGACGGGCACCATCAAGGACGTAGAGCACATTGTGGTTCTGATGCAAGAGAACCGCTCCTTTGATCATTACTTCGGCACCCTGAAAGGCGTACGTGGTTTTGGTGACCGCTTCACCATTCCACTGCCCAATGGCCGCAACGTCTGGCAGCAAAATGTCAGCTCGACCGAAACCGTGATGCCTTATCACCTGGACAGCACCAAAGGGAATGCCCAGCGCGTCAACGGCACCCCGCATTCCTGGTCGGACGGCCAGGCGGCCTGGGACCACGGCCGCATGGCTTTCTGGCCCAAGCACAAGAACCGCCACTCCATGGGCTTTTATCGCGAAGCCGAAGTGCCCTTCCAGTTCGCCATGGCCAATGCTTTCACCCTGTGCGATGCCTACCATTGTTCCATGCACACGGGCACGAACTCGAACCGCATGTTCTTGTGGACCGGTACCAATGGGCCCTCGGGCAGCGGCGAATGTACGGTGAACAACGCCTGGGACAGCCTGGGCCCCTCGCTACTGGGTTACGAGTGGAAAACTTACCCCGAGCGTCTGGAAGAAGCCGGCATCAGTTGGAAGGTGTACCAGAACCTGCCTGACAACTTCACCGACAACTCCTTGGCAGGTTTCAAGCAATACCGTCGTGCCAACGAGAAGTCCGGTCACCCGCTGACTCACCCACCCTACGAACCCTCGGACAATATCGGTAATCCGCTGTACAAAGGCATCGCTAACACCATGCCCGATGGCGGTTTCTTTGGCCAGCTGCGTAAAGATGTAGAAGAAGGCAATCTGCCCCAGATCTCCTGGGTGGTGGCGCCCGCCAATTACTCCGAACACCCAGGCCCATCAAGCCCGGTGCAAGGTGCCTGGTACACCCAGGAACTGCTGGATGCTCTGACAGCCAACCCCGAGGTCTGGAGCAAGACCGTACTGCTGGTCAACTTTGACGAGAACGACGGCTTCTTTGACCACGTGCCTTCGCCCTCCGCGCCATCCATTGATCCGGTCACCGGCAAGCCCGCAGGCAAAACGTCCTTGAGCGAAGACGAAATCGCGTTCGAATACTACAACTACCCCAGCCCCAAAGGTCTGTTGGGCCAGCCCCCCCGTGACGGCAAGGTCTTTGGCCCCGGCGTGCGCGTGCCCATGTACGTGATCTCCCCCTGGAGCCGTGGCGGTTGGGTGAACTCGCAAGTGTTTGATCACACATCCGTCATCCGCTTCATGGAAGAACGCTTCGGTGTGATGGAGCCCAATATCAGCCCCTACCGCCGTGCCGTGTGTGGCGACCTGACTTCGGCCTTCAACTTTGCCAGCCCGAACGACGAGCCGCTGCCTACCTTGAACGGCCGTCGCAGCCGTCAGGAAGCCGACTCCATCCGCAGCGCACAAGAGCGCTTGTCCCAAGTGCCTCAGCCCGTGGACAACCAGCGTATTCCCGTACAGCAAACCGGTGTGCGTCCATCGCGTGCCCTGCCTTACGAACTGCACGTCAGCGCCCGTTGCGACAGTGAAAAAGGCGTACAACTGCTGTTCTCCAACACAGGTAAGGCCGCCGCTGTTTTCCACGTCTACGACAAGCTGAACCTGGACCGTATCCCGCGCCGCTACATGGTCGCTCCCGACCAGATTCTGGACGATGTGTGGGACGTACAGGCAAATAATCTGGGGCACTACGACCTGTGGGTACTGGGCCCGAATGGTTTCCACCGCCACTTCCGTGGTGATGTCAGCGTATTGAGCCAGCCCGAAGCCGCCCGTCCAGAAATTCGCGTTTGCTACGAAGTGACCAAGGGCGACATCTATCTGGAAATGATGAACGGCGGCCAGTCTGCCTGCACCTTCACCATCCAGTCCATGGCATACCGCGAAGACGGCCCATGGGAAGTCACCGTGGAACCAGGCAAGCAAGCCAAGCAATCCTGGGTTCTGAAATCCAGCGGTCACTGGTACGACTTTGTGGTGCGCAGCAACAGCGACCCAAGCTACTACCGTCGTTTCGCTGGCCGCGTGGAGTTTGGCGAGCACGGTGTCAGCGATCCGGCTCTGGGCATTCCGGCTTACCTGTAAGACTTAAACGCTGTGCATCTATAGTTCTCTATCGTCTGACTATGTGTGCGTGCGCACCACGCACACGTTTTGCCCCGATGCCTTTGCTTGGCATCGGGGCTTTTTTTTATTGATTGTGAGTGATGTCAAACGGGATCTGAAAGCCCGCTGACCCAGCAAGCTTAGCGGGAAAAGCGCGACCGTAGATTCAAGCCAATGTAATGCCTTCTACGTTGCCGCTTTCTTTTCGTCGCCACTCTTTCCTCTTTGACCTGGACCGGTATCCGGGCGCTGCCCAACTCCACAACCGCGCGCAAAACAGCAGAGTAAGCAGTACGGGCAGGCAAGCAAACGTCAGCCCCTGCATACATAGCACGCTCACTGGACAAGGGGGACTCATCGGCCAAAAACAGAATGCCAACATTATCCAGCTGCCGCATCGCGGAAATAACGGCGTACACATCAAACGCGCTCTCGCCCTCCCCGTCAATAATCAGAATGCGCAAGCGCTTTCCGAAAGTGGCAAGGTCTGTAGGACTGGTTGCTACCGTCGTGCACACCCCGGAGCCGGCCAAATAATCATGCAGGGCCAGCATATCGCCCACACGCGATGATGCAGGCTGTGCAATCAGGAGAAAAACCACATCAAAATCATACATAGGGCGCGATACGCAGTCCTGTTATCACCGACCACCCTGCATCAATTTAATAATGGCCTGTGTATGCTGGGCGTTCTGGGTTCCGATCAGCAAACGCCCATCAGAAATCGTTTCACTGATACGAGCCACACTGACCAACTGCCCCTGCACACTCAAGAGCAGATAATGCCCTCGTGCCTGAGCCGTGACACTGCGCAGTTTGCTAATGCCGTTCTGGTTCATCTCCAGTAGCAAAAACGTACCTTGATCCTGAGTGGTTACTGGCGTAACGCGGTGCAGATCGGATTGCGTCAAAACAGGCTGGGGCAGCGCATACAGCGAGGTCCCCCCCACATCCACGGCCACCAAGGGCGCTTCTGCTTTCTCTTGCGCCAAATGCAGGGTAATAACAGTTTGAGCTTGGGCACGTGAGGCCGTCGGTGCCGCCGTGCTGGCATTGGTCGAACCACCCGCGCCTTGCATGACAGGCGGTGCTGGATCTACAGGTTCGGAAATATGACGAGGCATGGTTTGCTGACAAGCAGCCAGGCCACCAGCCAGAATCAACACCGCTAATTTGTGCAGAATATTCATTGTTTTCTCGATCACGGCACACACCCGGCCAAGACGGGTGCGTGCCTGGTTGCCGCATCCAACTTAACGTTGGCCTTGAACTTCGATATCGACCCGACGATTCGGTGCCAGGCAGGCAATCAAATCACTGCGATTGGGCTGATCACACTGCACAAGGGGGCGGTCCTGACCAAAGCCTTGCGTCACAATTGCGGCGGCTGGAATGCCCTGGGCGGACAAGGCCTGTCGTACCGTCTGGGCACGTTGTTGCGACAAGCGCTGATTCGATGCCGCACTTCCAATCCGATCTGTATGGCCGGAAACCGTCACCCGTTCGATGTCGGACATTTGCTTGAGCTGGCCGGCAATATCACGAATCGTGCTCAGACCGGCGCTGGTCAAGGTCGCACTGCCAAACGCAAAGGCCACGTCCCCGGAAAGCGAAAATGGCTGAATGGTTGTGGTTTTCGGCGCCGCATCCAGAACAGAAGCACACTCACCAGGCTTCCAGTAAAAGCTGCGACCCAGCTTGTCCTGATCAAACAGCACCTTGAACTGACAAGTCTTGATGCCCTGTGCCGTGTTGAAGTGGAACAGGTAATCCCACTCGCGAACCTTGAAGCCTTCGGCAAAGTGCGGACGACCCAGCAGGTCATACAGCTGATCGCGAGTCACGCCTTCCCGGACCTGACGCAGATTGTCGATATTCGGGTAAGAGCCCGTGTGAAAAGTCGCTTTATCCACTTCCGGAAACACCGGGTTTTCCGTGTGGCCCTCCGAGTCCACCTGACTCAAGGTTCCGCAACCAGCAAGCACCAGACTGCCCAGCAAAGCAGCCCCAAACCAATTTTTCTTCATGATCTGAATTCCTTCAAAAGTGTGTGCTGTGCATCGGCGCCAATGCGCCGATGCACCATAGAGTCAGGGCCGACTTACCATTGATAACCAATACCCACGGCACCACCGTAATCACCGCGCGAAGTGGTATTGCCCGAGAGCTTGTAAACCCACTTACCGTTATCGGTAATACCGGAGAAACCAATGGCCATACCGGACTCTCCACGCCAGGTACCGCCGGCCATGGACATCATGTGCTTGCCCGGCAAGTAAGCCTGAGGCAGAGACGCTGTTGCCATCGCGGCCGCCACACCTGCACTTAAGCGGTTATCCAGACGATTGATATCGTGGCGAATATTGTTGATCTGACCTTGCAGATTGCCCGCCACCTGATTCAACTGGCTTACGTTGACCGCATCGGTGTCATTCACGCCCGCCGCCACATTGGTGATGTGCTTGCCGGACATATTGATGCCGTTCTCGTTGATGATCGGACCACCGTTATTGATCTGAATTTCATCGGCCTGAACATTCACTGCCGTAATGGAATTGACCTTCAGATCCTGGGACACCGACACCTTGATATCAGCGCCAACGGTCTGGCCTGCATCATTGACCCGGTCCGTCTTGGAGATAACGATGTTGTCCCCTTCAACAAAGCCGACCGTGTTGCCATTGTGGATAGGCGTGCCGTCACCGGAGCCATTATTGCCACCACCTGTGGAGCCGGAACCATTGCCGTTGGAACCACCGGTATTGCCGCCTTCCTTGCCATCAGTCGGTGCTTCAACATTCCAGTGCATGCTGTCCAGAACATCTTTCAAGGAGGAATGCTGGCCACCGTTGTAGGCAAACGAGCCGTTTCCATCCAGACCAATGAAGGACTCGATAGGCTGGAGCTGACCATAATTGACGGCATCCGTCGGATTGCGACCGGCGGCAACATTGGTGATGCGCATATCACCTGCGTTGATGCCAGCCAGGGTGATGCTCGGGCCATTATTGATGGTCAGGCCGGTGTTACCCAGGTGTACGTCGTTTCCTACCGCAACCCCTGCGTTGTTGATGACGGTATCGCCGGTCTTCAGGCTGCCATCTGCTCCCAGATCAATGTCCTTGTTCAGCTTGACTTCAACCTGTCCGGAATCATCGGTGCCAGTCTGCTCAACTGTGACATTCTTATCACCGACAAAGGCAACCTGGCCGTTCGGGCCAATATTGGCGCTATTGCCATCCGCATCAGTCACATTCCAGCCAGCGCTGGCAACGTCATTGACTTGCTTGAGCTGATCTTCGGTCGCCGCCTGACCGCTGGTGTAGTTGTCCGGATCCCAAGTCAGATTGGTCAGTCCGCCGATTCGGCCAGTATCACCATTGATCGTGACCGGGTTTGCTCCGCCCACCACAACCTGCGTGCTGCCGATAGCCGTGCTGTTACCGGCTGCATCGGCCACCGTGATCGAACCTGCGCCTACGGTAGTCGTGTCACCGGCGGCATTGCTGACCGTGGTGCCTGCCGCAGTCGTGGAGGTCTTGTTACCTGCCCCATCATCCACGGTCAGACCGTCGTTGTTCACGACCGTGTTTCCTGTCTTCAGGCTACCGTCTGCGCCCAGATCAATATCCTTGTTCAGGTTGAAGGCCAGGTCCGTGCCATCACGCGAAATGTTGATGTTGCCGTCCGTGTTACTGAAGTCCACCGAGGCGCCAGGCTTCACGTTTTCAGTAGCACCACCATTAGCGCTGATATTCCAGCCTGCGTTGGCAACCTCTGAAACTTCTTTCAGCTGCGATACGTTCACCGCATCGGTGTCATCCGTACCTTCGGCAAGATTGGTGATCTTCTTGCCGTTCATATTGATGCCGGCACCGTTAATCACCGGTCCACCGTTATTGATGATGATGCTGTTCAGATCCGTCAGATCCTTAGCCATGACCAGGTTCAGCTTGTTGCCGTCGCTATCAACACGCAGGTTCTCACCCGTGGACTCTGCGCCCTCGGCCAACTCACCTGAAATGGTCAATGGCGTGTTATCGCCCAGCGTTTTGGCAATGGTGCTGCCGGTGTTGCCCGAAAAGCTCAAGCCATCAGCCTGGGTGGCGATCTCGCTGCCCTTGTAGATAACATCACCACCGCTTTGGACAACAAAGTTGTCACCCAGCTGGGTTGCGCCCGTAACAGTCAGATTGTTGGTCGTGACGCTGTCGCCATTAACGATCGTGTCACCTACCGTGACGCTGTCACCGCTGATCACGGTATCGCCTACAGTGATGCTATTACCCACAGTCAGATCATCAGCCAGGTTGAAAGCCAGATCCGTGCCATCACGCGAGATAACGATGTTGTCATCACTGTTGCTGAAGTCCACCGAAGCACCGGGTTTCACGTTTTCAGCTGCACCACCATTGGCACTGATGTTCCAGCCTGCGTTAGCAACCTCTTCAACATCCTTCAACTGCGACACGTTCACCGCATCGGTGTCGTCTGTGCCTTTGGCCAGATTGGTGATCTTCTTGCCGTTCATATTGATGCCGGCACCATTGATCACCGGACCACCGTTATTAATGGTGATGCTGTTCAGGTCCGTCAGATCCTTGGCCATGACCAGGTTCAGCTTGTTGCCGTCACTATCGACGCGCAGGTTGGCACCCGTGGACTCCGCGCCCTCGGCCAGTTCGCCGGAGATGGTCAGCGGTGTGTTCTCACCCAAAGTTTTGGCAATGGTGCTGCCGGTGTTGCCTGCGAAACTCAGACCATCATTTTGGGTCGCGACTTCGCCGCCCTTGTAGATAACGTCGCCGTCGTTGTTGACTACAAAGTTGTCGCCTAGGCGAGTTTCACCCGTAACAGTCAGATTGTTGGTCGTGACGCTGTCGCCATTAACGATCGTGTCACCTACCGTGACGCTATCACCGTTGATCACCGTATCGCCCACGGTAATGCTGTTGCCTACGGTCAGATCATCGGCCAGATTGAAGGCCAGATCCGTGCCATCACGCGAGATGACGATGTTGTCATCACTGTTGCTGAAGTCCACCGAACCACCGGGCTTCACGTTCTCAGCTGCAGCACCGTTAGCACTGATGTTCCAGCCTGCATTAGCGACGTCTGAAACCTCTTTCAACTGCGACACGTTCACCGCATCGGTATCATCCGTACCCTCGGCCAGATTGGTGATCTTCTTGCCACCCATATTAATGCCGTCACCGTTGATCACCGGACCACCGTTATTAATGGCGATGCTGTTGATATCGGTCAGATCCTGAGCCATGACCAGGTTCAACTTGTTGCCGTCGCTATCGACGCGCAGGTTGGCACCCGTGGACTCTGCGCCCTCGGCCAGTTCGCCGGAGATGGTCAACGGTGTGTCGTCACTCAGCGTCTTGGCAATAGTGCTGCCGGTGTTGCCCGCAAAGCTCAAGCCATCATTCAGGTTGGCGATCTCGCCGCCCTTGTAGATAACGTCGCCGTCATTGTTGACTACAAAGTTGTCGCCCAGGCGAGTTTCACCCGTAACAGTCAGATTGTTGGTCGTGACGCTGTCGCCATTAACGATCGTGTCACCTACCGTGACGCTATCACCGTTGATCACCGTATCGCCCACGGTAATGCTGTTGCCTACGGTCAGATCATCGGCCAGGTTGAAGGCCAGATCGGTGCCATCACGCGAGATGACGATGTTGTCATCACTGTTGCTGAAGTCCACCGAACCACCGGGCTTCACGTTCTCAGCTGCAGCACCGTTAGCACTGATGTTCCAGCCTGCATTAGCGACGTCTGAAACCTTTTTCAACTGCGACACGTTCACCGCATCGGTATCATCCGTACCCTCGGCCAGATTGGTGATCTTCTTACCGTTCATATTGATGCCGTCACCGTTGATCACCGGACCACCGTTATTGATGGTGATGCTGTTGATGTCTGTCAGGTTTTGAGCCATCACCAGGTTCAACTTGTTGCCGTCACTATCGACACGCAAGTTCGCACCCGTGGACTCTGCGCCTTCGGCCAGTTCACCCGAAATGGTCAGCGGTGTGTCATCGCCCAGCGCCTTGGCAATGGTGCCGCCGGTGTTACCCGCAAAACTCAAGCCATCGGTCTGGGTCGCTACTTCGCTACCCTTGTAGATAACATCGCCCGCGTTGTTGACCTCGAAGTTGTCGCCCAAGCGGGTGGCACCCTCAACAGTCAGGTTCGTGGTCGTGACACTATCGCCATTGACGATGGTGTCGCCCACCGTAATGCTGTTGCCGATGGTCAAATCATCAGCCAGGTTGAAAGCCAGATCGGTGCCCGTGCGCGTGACGGTGATGTTGCCATCGTCATTGCTAAAGTCTACCGAGCCACCAGGTTTCACGTTCTCCGTGGCGGCGCCATTGGCGCTCACATGCCAGCCCTGAGCAGCGTATTTGATCGCATCGTGCACCGTGTTTTCACCGGTATCACCGATATTGCTCATGCTCAGCGTGCCGTTGGGGGCCAGTGTGGCATTGCCACCCAGGATGTTTTTCGTGGTGTTGGCTACATTGCCCAGCACCGAATTCGTGGCATACAACTGGCTGCCATTGATCGCATCCGTGCTGCTCGCGCTGATCCGGCCTGCGGCCACATTCGTCACTGTACGTTTTTCCTGCTCCGTACCCACGCTGACGGTAGCAACAGGACGATCCCCGGCAAAGTTACCGTAGTTCAGCCCGTTCAAAGAGGCATTCGAGGTGCCAACCGCGCCTGCTGTCTCTGCACCATCGCCCAGCGCTACCGAACGCGCATTGCCTGCACGTGCGCCCTGACCAATAGCGACGGCACGGTCGGCCGTGCTGCGGGAACCGTCACCCAGCGCGATCGCCTGCCGCTCAAGAGCCCAAGCGTCACGGCCTTGTGCAATCGATGCCTCGCCAAAGGCATGAGCGCCCTTGCCCTGTGCCAGTGAATAATCAGCGGTGGCCTGAGCTTCACGACCTACCGCGATGCTGCTATTGAACTGGGCAATGGAGTCCGTTCCCAGCGCAATCGAATCGCGGTTCTTGTCCTGATTTTCGACATCAGGATTAGATTGGCCGGAGCGAGCGTTAGTACCCATTGCAATACCGCGCGCCGCAAAGGCTTTGGCATCCGTACCGCTGGCTTGGGAGTTACCGGCTGTTGCCTGTGACCGAGTACCAAACGCCATGGCGTCATTAGCCGTTGCCGTCGCGTTGCTACCCTGAGCGATACCGCGAGCCGCATTCACCACCGAATTTTTACCGATCACAATCCCTTCCACGGCTGTGGAACTGGATTCTGTACCGATCACAATCGAGTTCTCGACCGAGGGACCGTTTGCCTGACGATCTGTGTAAGAATCCCGGCCAATGACAATGGAGTTCTTGTCACGGCTGACAACGTGCGTACCAATTGCCACGCCGCTCTCGTCCCGCGCTTCAGATTGGGAGTTACCGATAGTCGTGGAATTCAGCCCCAAGCCCTTGATGTTGTGTCCCAGCACAACAGATGACGCTCCCTCTGCCCCTGCCATATGTCCAATAGCAACCGAGTCCTTTTCCTTGGCAGTCGCATCAGGGCCGATGGCAATCGAATCAATAGCAGTAGCAGCAGCGCCATTATTATTCTTGTTACCCTTGTCCACACCACCATCATTGACACTGAAGTAACGAGGCTTGCTGTCGGCAATCTGCTGCCCCCAGTCCTCACCGACCTTCTCGGCCAGCTTTTCATAGTCGACTGTCGCGCCCAGCGTCACCTGATCTACTGCCGATTGCAGCTGGCGCACGTTCACTGCATCCGTATCATTGGCACCGTCTTCCACGTTCACAATACGACGTGTGAACTCGCTGCCCGACTGGCTGCTACCAACGGAAACGGCACTGCCATTGAAGCCTCTATTGGTGAACTTGCTCAAGCCAGACACATCGTTTTGCGCGGCATGAGAGTTCAACCCCAGGGCTACAAAATTGCTGTCTGCATGTGCATTAGGACCAATGGCTGTACCCGTTCCCAATGCCGTTGTCTGACGGCCCACCGCAACCCCGGTATTACCGGCAATCGCCTTGTACCCAATCGCCACGCCTTCTGTTTCAGCGCCGGAGTCCTCACCAATACCGATCGCACGGTTTGATGACAGCCCCCGATTCGCATTCTTGCCCAGGCTGACATTGCTATCGCCAATGATATTCTGGCCAGCATCTCGGCCAAGTGCCACGTTCTCGTTGCCATCCACGCCATTGCCGGTGCCATCACCTAGCGCCACATTGAACTGACCTTTGACGTTCTGACCACTGGCCTGACCGATGGCTATATTGTGCGAACGATCACCCGGCAGATGATTGCCAGTCGCCCGGCCAGCACCATTACCGATAGAGATATTGTTTTCTGCATCAGCCTGAGCATCCAGACCCAAGGCGATCCCGTTAGCCCCGCTGGCCTGTGCCTGCATACCCAAGGCAAGCGCATTATTTCCACTCGCCGCTGCTTCGCGGCCTACCGCAACGCTGGCCAGACCGCTGCTCTGACTATCCTTGCCAATCGCAATGGCCGCCTCCGGTTTGGGTCGACTGTCTGCGCTGGCGACACTGGCACCGTCACCCAATGCAATCGCGCTCTGGGCATCGGCCAAAGCGCCCTGCCCTGCAGCGATACTGCGATCACCCTCTGCCTTGGACTCAGGGCCAATTGCAATGGATTCTTCGCCGTTCGCCTCTGCATCAGGCTGCTCTGAATTGGCACGGAAATACTTCACACCAGGATTGGTATCATCCACACCCAAGGCGGTCAGACGATCGTTGATCGTCACTAACCCTGCTTCAGCCGTTCCAATGCGGCTGCCATGATCAGCAATAACCGTTTCATTGTCCGAGATTCGGGTGTCATGGGCCGTAATGGCCGTTTCATTATCCGTAATCCGGGTGTCATGACCCGTAATGGCCGTTTCATTGTCCGTAATGCGAGTCCCATGATCCGTCAGAGTGGACTCATTGCTCGTGACCCGCCCTTCCAGCCCATCAATCTTGCCGGTATTGGTCTGCACCTCAGCGGACGTAGCATTGAGCTGCGCCTGGGTCGCCACAGACTCACCACCCACCGTAATCTGATCGGCACTCAAGGCGCCGGAGATCGTCAGGCTACTCAACCCCACGATGCTGCCACCACCCGTAAACCGGATGGTGCCGCCTGGGCTGGTGAAGTCAATGAGGTTGTTCTGACCATCGCCAGGAATCTCGACCGCGGCCCAGGCATTGCTCATCGCCAATGCGCTTGCTGTCAACAAGGCGCCCCATCCCATGCGTGCGGAAAAAGACGCACGCTTTCCTCCTTTTACGCACGAGGAACTGCGCTTGCCTTTCGCTTTTTTATGCTCAGAAACGGCAACAAATGTTCCCGTTTGCTCATTCCAGATGGTTTTGTAGACGTGATTCATCTCTGTTCCTGATCCTTTAAGGAATACGTGTTGAGTGCTACGTGTGTGTGAGTAGGGTTGAAACTGTCTCGAACGCACAAAGGCTCCGCCCCCTCCCAGGGGGGCAGTAGGCAGGGAGGTTCTATGAAGTAGCCTTGGAGGGCGTGCACGCCGGCATCGACGCTCAACTGGAAATCCAGGGCAGTCTCAATTCCTTCGGCGATGACGTATTGGCTGATGCCACGCGAGGCATGAACCCAAGAATGAAGGGCAGCAATGCCGTCCCTGTCCCGTGCCTGATGCACCAGGGACTTATCAATTTTTATGACCTGGGGACGGATCTGCCGAGCCAGATCCAAGGTATTGAATCCCGTCCCAATATCATCAATGGCAACTTTGCAGCCCAGGCCGCGCAAGGTGCGCAGCAGGCTAATGGCGGCTTTCTCATCAAAGACAGAAGCCGTTTCGGTAATTTCCAGGGTCAACCGACTGGCCAACTGTGGCGCATCGCGCAGCACCGCAATCAGCAAGCGCCACCACGGCGCCTGCTGCAAAGACAAGGGGGAAATATTGCAGGCAAGGTGAACGTCCGGATAACGCTCCAGCACCTGTACCACCGACCACAGAACGCTGGCATCCAGGCGTTCGGTCACATGCAAGCGCTCTATGGCCTGAACAACCTGCGCACAAGAAACGGGCTCAGTACTGTTCTGCGCATCATCCCAGCGCAACAGCACTTCGTAGTACAGAACCTGCTCGCGATCCTGCACAAAGACCACAGGCTGAAATGACAGGGCAACCTTCTCGTCCCGCATATCTGCAAAGAAACGAGTCGCCAGAGCCATGTCGCGCCGAGTCTGCTCGCAAACAGGAGGCTCAAGCTCGGAGAAGGCAATAGTGCTGGCCAGAGACTGCAAATGAGACAGGCAAACCGGACGGTCGCCCGATGCTTCAACCCAGGCCGGAACAACATTGACCAGGATACGGTCCGAGCCGCAGCGAACGGGCTCGTAGCACAGCGCCGCTTTGACTCGTTCCAGAAACAAGTCCTTGTCAAACTGGGTGGGCAGACGACAATTCGTCAAGCCAATCAACACCACTTGATCAAGCACCAGGATGTCGCTGCGTGCTATGCCGTAGGGACGCAGGCGCGCCGAAATGGCGGACAAAAAGGCTTGCTGGAACAGGCGCGCATCATAGGCCTGGGCAAGCGTTGCCAATCTTCGCAAGCCTAAAAGCAAATAGCTGCTTGAAGGAGTAACTTGCTGCAACCAGCAGGACAATGACTCTAGCGACTGGACGCCCATTACGCGCCCCGCATTGTCAGTTGGCACTGTGGACGCTGAGCGTGAATCAGCGTCTGGCTTTCAACCTGGCAGCGGTCAAAAAGCCTCCTTTATGTCAACATCCATTCCATAACAAATAGACACGTTTGTACGTGAAAATTACGCTGAAAAGGATCATTTCGATGCGCTATTCGGTTGGGACTAAAAGGAGGCTTCTTGTCAAAATCGCAAGCCTATTTACGCCTTTTCTTAACCATTGTTGACGCTTGCCTATGGCTGGCTGCAACGTTCTTCAGAAAGTGCATCGGCCAGACCTGCTTCGTGTTGACACACATGTGGCCGCCGCTAACACTTAATCAGTATCTGCATCTGAAACACAGCGTTAATAAAAAATTACGTAATAGTTTTTATTGCAGTACGAGCTACCTCAATCGCCGTTTACGTGGCAGCAGGTTTGCATGCGGTTAGTAAAACTTGACATCGCGTGGCCAACATTCCACTGGACCATCTTGGGTTTACTAACATCGATTGCACTGAGATGTAGTCGAGTGGGAGGGGGGAGGCTGCGCTTTGCGCTAGGAAGATGGGTACTATGAGTAAGAAATATGGATATGCACGCGTTTCAACACAGGATCAAAACCTGGACCTACAGATCGCGGCTTTAAAAAAGGTGAATTGTGATCATATCTATACGGATAGAGGGATATCCGGGGCTAAAGCAACACGTCCAGGATTGAATCATCTGCAGCGAAAACTGAAATCGGGTGACACGCTTATTGTCTGGCGTCTGGATAGGCTGGGCCGATCACTACGCTATTTGGTCGACACGATCGATCGTTTAGGCAAAGAGAATATCCATTTCATTTCCTTGACGGAAAATATAGACACGACAACATCGGGTGGTAGATTGCTGTTTCATATGATGGCCGCCCTGGCTGAGTTTGAACGCTCGCTGATTAGCGAACGCACTCGCGCAGGAATGGCAGCAGCGCGTGCCAATGGCAGACCTCTAGGCAGACGTCCAGCCTTATCACCCGCCCAACATAAAGAAGCCCTTATTGCGTTGACCAATCAAGTTCCGCTGGACATCGTTGCCAAAAAATATGACGTGCATCCCAGGACGATACGCCGCATCAAGGCCATGGCCTCGACATAGCGGGCTCAACGCAAGTGACTTTATTAGTCAGCATTGCCGCCAGACAACTAGGTGGCGGCAATGATCTGTAGGGGAACAGGGCAAGCACCCTACCGCCTTTTACTGCACCAGCTGATTCATCTCGATAATTGGCAGCATCACGGCCAGAACAATCAACAGCACCAAACCACCCATCAGCAAAATCATCAAAGGTTCCAGCAAGGCGGTCATGGTCAGGGCTTTGCGCTCCAGCTCGGTTGATAAGGTCGTCGCGGCCCGATCCAGCATGGGCGCCAGTTCGCCGGTTTTTTCACCGCTGGCAATCAGTTGGACTAATAGCGGCGGGAACAAGGCACTGCGCTGCAAAGCGGTCGCCAAAGGCAGACCCTCGCGCACATGAATAGCGGCCTGATTCACGGCATCGCGCAAGGCCAGATTGGACACAGTACGCCCGGCCGCTTCCAATGCCGTTAGCAAGGCCACATTGCTGCCAGCCAGAATGGCCAGCGTGGCGGCGAAGCGAGCGGTATCGACACCCAGCAAGTAGCCTCCCAGAACAGGCACGCTTAACAAACGCCGATGAAAGGCCAGCTTCAAGGTCGGCTGTCGCAGCAAAAAAGCCACCAGGCCAGCCGCCAGTAAGAGCACAACAAATAACACCAGGCCCCATTCACGCAGCAGATCACTGGCGCTGATCATGACCCGAGTCAGCATGGGCAGTTGCTGTTTGGCTTGGGTGAAAGCACCGACCACTTGCGGGACGACGTAGCTCAGCAAAAATACCACCATCGCCACCGAAATCAGACTGACGATGGCAGGGTAAATAAAGGCCGTCAGCACCTTGCCCCGAAGGGCCCCGCTATCCTCGATAAAGCTGGCCAAACGATCCAGCACTTGCTCCAGCTCGCCCGACTGCTCCCCTGCCCGCACCAATGCCCGATAGATTTCCGGAAAATCGCGCGGGTGATTGGCCAAGGCATCACTCAGGCTTTGCCCTGCCCGAATATCCGCACGCAGGGCTGCCAGCAATTGCACCAGAGGCCGACGCGTCGCCTGCTCAATCACCACGCCCAGGCTGGCCTCCAGAGACAAGCCCGCCGCCACCAGACTGGCTAACTGACGAGTCAGCCAGGATAACTCGGTACGACGCAGGCCCGCACTGCGAGCACGGGCAGCGGCTCGGCTACGGCCCGCCTTCAGGGAAACCGTCAGCAACCCTCGGGACAGTAATTGCTGACGCGCCAGCCGTTCGCTCTCGGCCTCCAGCACACCCCGCTCGCTGCGTCCGGCCTGGTCCACCGCCTCATAGTGATAAGTACCCATACTCTTTCGCCCCCCCCTTATAGCTCGCGCGTGACGCGCAATACTTCTTCAGGGGTACTGATGCCCTGCTCTACCCAACGCTGGGCGTCCTCGCGCAAGCTGCGCATGCCCGACTCACACGCGGCCTGACGCAAGGCAGGTTCGGCCCCGGCAGCATTCAACAAGTGCTGGGCACGTTCGTCGATGCGATACAGCTCGTGAATCCCGGTACGGCCTTGATAACCCGTGTGAGCGCATTGCTCGCAACCATCAGGACTGGCCCGGTACTGCCCGTGCTCGGCAGGCTGACGACAATGTCGGCACAGCTTGCGTATCAGCCGCTGGGCCAGCACGCCACGCAAGGTGGAGGCCAGCAAGAAAGGTTCCACACCCATATCGACCAAGCGAGTCGCGGCGGACACGGCATCGTTGGTGTGCAAGGTGGCCAGAACCAGGTGGCCTGTCAGAGAAGCCTGCACCGCAATCTGTGCGGTTTCCAGATCCCGAATTTCCCCGATCATGATGATGTCCGGGTCCTGTCGCAATATGGCACGCAAGGCACGTGCAAAGCTCAACTCAATACGGGGATTGACCTGCGTCTGGCCTACGCCGGGCAAGTCATATTCAATCGGATCTTCCACCGTCAGCACATTGCTGCGGGCTGTATCGACGCGGCCCAGAGCGGCATACAAGGTGGTGGTTTTACCGCTGCCGGTAGGCCCGGTAACCAGCACAATGCCGTGTGGTTGATGAATCAGCTCATCGAGCTGAGCCAGGATGTCCGGGGCCATGCCCAGACGCTCCAGCTCCAGTTGCCCGGCTGACTTGTCCAGCAAACGCATTACGGCGCGTTCGCCATGTCCGGTAGGCAAAATCGAGACACGCAGATCCAAGGCCCTGCCCCCCACTTTCAGGGCAATCCGGCCATCCTGGGGCAGGCGTTTTTCGGCAATATCCAGGCTGGCCATAATCTTGATACGGGACACTAAAGCACCATGCAAGGCTCGACGCGGGCTGACGATATCGCGCAAACGGCCATCCACCCGGTAACGCACGACCGAATGGGTTTCATAAGGCTCCAGGTGTATATCACTGGCACCGTCCCGCACCGCCTGGGTGAACAAGGCGTTGATCATGCGGATGACCGGCGCATCGTCCTGGTTTTCCAGCAAGTCGGTGACAGCAGGCAGTTCCTGCATCAGACGATCCAGGTCTACCTCGTTGGCGGCCGCATCCACCACGCTGGCGGCATCGTCGCCCTGTGCGTAACTGGCATCAATCAAGGTATCCAGTTCCGCATCAGGCACTTGGCGCTCGTCCAGCTCGGGGTAGCGTCGCCGCAATTCCACCAAGGCCCAATCCGGTGTGCGTTCGCTAATGACCAGCGTACCCACACCTTGCTGCTGCGTCAGCACCGCACGGTGCTGACGTGCCCAGGAGTACGGCAGGCGGGTCATAAGGTCTCTCGCAAGTCCACGGTTCCGGACGAGCCTGCGGCCTGCGGCAAGACCATGTGTCCCGCATCCGGGTGGAACCAGGTGGAGCGATCCGGCAAGCCTGTCTGCACGGCACGCATGTAGTTGTAGCGGTCCAAAGACAGGCTTTGGCTATCTTGGGCATTACGCACAATATGAGGGCGCAGGAACACCATCAAATTGGTTTTGGTACGCTTGCGTTTCTCGTATTTGAAGAGGTTGCCCACCAGCGGAATGTCGCCCAATAAAGGCACGGACTGCGTGCCGTCCTCAATCGAATCTTCCAGCAAACCACCCAGCACAATGATCTGACCATCATCCACCAGCACATTGGTACTTAGCGCACGTTTACGCGTGACAGGCGAGTTGGCCGAAACCGACATGGCGGTATCAATGCTGCTGACCTCCTGGTACAGCGCCATCTTGACGGTGCCGCCTTCGGAAATCTGCGGGCGCACCTTCAGGGTCAAGCCCACGTCCTCACGCTGAATGGTCTGGAAAGGGTTACTGGCCCCGTCACCCGTGGTGGTGTATTGCCCTGTCACAAAGGGGACGGTGCGGCCCACCATGATGCTGGCCTCTTCGTTATCCAGTGTCATCAGGTTTGGCGTGGATAGAATATTGGTGCCCCCTTGGCGTTCCAGCGCACGCGCCAGAACACCCAGATTGACCACCTGCTGGCCCAGCACATTCACCGTGCCTTTCACCACACCCAAACTTAAACCGGCGGCCAGCGAATCCAGTGTGGTTGCCCCGGCCTTGGTGATGCCGCTGCCGCCCAGATTGGCACCGCCCACAAAGCCCGAACCACCGTCCGCGATATTGCCGCCGCCCGTCATCCACTGAATACCGAACTCGGCAGCATCCTCTGCATTCACTTCCACGATCAGGCTTTCCACCAGCACCTGAGCACGACGTTGATCCAGCTGATCAATCACTTCACGCAAGCTGCGGTAGACCGGATCGGGAGCGGAAATAATCAAAGTATTGGTGGATGGGTCGGCTTGCACGGTCGCACCACCCGCGCTGAAGGCCACAGTGCCGCTGGCATTGTTCGCAGCGCTCAAACCCAACTCCCCTTGGGGCTGCTGGCCCGTTGTCGCCGAGGTCGTCATGGCCTTGGCACCGCCCGTGGTGTTGGTATTGGTGTCAGGAGCCAGACTATTGTTGTTTTGCTGCTGATTCCCTGTGGACGCATTCCCCGAACCCGATTGCCCGGTCAAGGCTGCTCGCAACACTTCGGCCAGCTGCACGGCCTGGGCATTACGCAAATAGACCACGTGCAAATTGCCCTTATTGCTTTCCGGGCTGTCGATACGGCGTATCAGATCGCGCGCCAGATCCAGACGGGCCGGACTGCCTGCCCGCACCAGCACGGAATTACTGCGCGGATCAGCCACTACGGTAATGCGCTGCGCCACATCGTTGCCGGGCGTGTCCAGCATTTGCGAAGCCAATGCCGCCACGTCCAGAGCTACTCCGTAATCAATCGGGATGATGTCGGTATTCAAGCCTGCGGGGGTATCAATCCCGGCGATCACCTGGGCAATACGGTCCAGATTGTCGCCATAGTCCGTCACGACCAAGGTGTTATTGGAGGGGTAGGCATTGATAGGGTTGTTGGGCGAAATCATGGGACGCAACACAGGCACCAAGGCCGTGGCGTTTTCATAACGCAGGGTGAACACACGGGTTTCCAGCTCGCCGCTACCGCTGGCCCCGGCACCGGCGGCACGCACCGCGCCACCTTGTTGACGCGCTTCGGCTTCGGGCACCACGCGGCTGACCTTGCCATTACGCAACACGGCAAACCCTTGCATGCGCAGGGCAGACAACAGCATCTCGTAGGCGGTACGGGCATCGACCGGTACTTCGGACACCAAAGTCAGTTGTCCTTTTACGCGAGGGTCCACAATGAAGTTCTGGCCGGTAAAACGGGCCAAGGCAGCCACAACCCCATCCAGCTCGGCATCCACAAAATTCAGCGTGATGTCGTTGCCTTGCGGGAACTCGGCCGAGTCGGGCAAGTCGATCGGGGCGGCACTGCCCCCGACACGTTGTGGAACCCGACGTGTCACGGCCGGAGGCGACGTATTGCTATTGGCAAAGCGCGGGTCAGCCTGAGTGCTACGAACAGGCGTCTTGCCTACCGAGGCAAAAAACGAAGAAGGATCGGGGCCGGGTTCAGGTTTCTGACCATTGCTCGCACAGGCGCTCAACAGCACGGCTGCACCCAGGCTTAAAAGGAAGCGAGGCCGCAGCCCAGGAAGTCGTTTAGTCAAGGTACTCATAGTCAAAATATCGTTATTCCTGCTTGCTAGTCGTTGTGGCTATTCGCCATTGGGTCACACCCTGACGCTGAGGCCCCAAGGCCTCCAGTAACTCTTTGAATCGTTGATCGTCGGCTTGTCTGGCTTGGGCGCGTCCTTCAAACAGCCCGCCATCCGGCCCCCACTGACCTTGACCTGCCAAGATCAAATCCCCCGCCAAGGTACGCAGGCTTAACTGCACGCCCTGACCCTTGCGGCTGACTGCCAATTGGTAATCACCCAGCTCGGCCTGGGCCGCCAGCGCGGAGCGTGCATTACGCCAATCCAGTTCCAGCAACGGCCCGTTTTCAGCGGCCAGAGCCTGACTGGGCCAGCGCAGCTGCAATTGCCCTTGCGGTTGCACGGTCTGCAACAAAGGATGCAAACGTCCTAACAGCGCGGCGGGAGCGATCAGGCTTTGGCCCGAAATACGCCAACCTTGCAGGCTGGCTTGCAGGCGCACAGGCTGATCCAGCCAGCCATGGCTCAACTCCATTTGCGGCCAGGGTGCCAAACGCCAACGCCAGCTGACAGGACCGGGAACAGTGCGGGCCAACAGACCCGAACCCACTACCAGCAAGCCTTGACCGGAGGCCAGGCTGCCATGGGCGGTTTCCAGCCGTAGCGGCAACTGCTCGGGCTGCCAGGCCAGCATCATGCGGGCAGGCAGAAAGGGCACGGCGGCCAGCAGCAGACACAGCGCCAGCAAAACCCACCCCATGATCTTGGTCAGCTTTTTCATGAAGGCTCTCCTGCACGCAGCACAATGCGGCCATCCAGCAGACCGGCGCGTTCACGGCTATCGACCACAGAGCGACTCATGCTGACTTCCTGCACGGCAAAGCCCAGCACGCGGGGGGCGTGCATCAGCCAATCGATCAAGGCAGGAGCGGCCACAGCCTGGCAGACCAGAACACGTTGCTCGGCCTGTGACTGCTCTGTCTGACACTGGGTACCCAAGGTCTGCAAGCTGAGCTGCAAGGCCTTGTCTTGTCCTTGCGCGTCCACAGGCGCTACCAGCTCTTTATCCAGCACCTGAATCTGCGCCAGCACGGTTTGCATTTGCGCCATCTCGTACTGCAGGCGGGGCAGCTCCTGTTTTGCCAGAGCCAGATCACGAACGGCGGGACGTAGCAGCAGCAACCACAGCAACATCAACACCAGCAAAGCACCCAGGACCGACAAGGCCAATTGATCCCGACGGCCCAAGGCTTGCCAGTACTGTCTTGCCAGGGCGAGCTTGCTTTGTACGGTCAGCCATACAGGCTGAAGGGCGGTGAATTTGCTCATTGCGGCGCCCCCTTCTGGCTGGCTGCTTGCGCTGCTTTGCTGAAACCAATTTCCCATTGGCGGGCAGACTCGCCCTGCTTCCACTCCAGATCCGATTCAGCCGGCAAAGGCTGCGCGGCCAGTTCGCTGGCCAGCGTCAAATGCAATTGCTGATCTTTGAAACTCAATGCCCGCACCTGTCCTTGCAAAGCAGGCCACTGCACGGCGCTGGCCATCAATAAACGATCAAAGGGAGCCGAGGCCGGGCTTTTCTCGGTCAGCAAACCATCACGATGCTGTCTGGCCTGCGTCAAGGGTGCAACGATAACGGGCAGGTGTGGCAAGGCTTGCCGAACCGCCTGCTCCATCTGAGTCTGCACCTGCCTCATTTGAGATCGCAACGACTGCGCCTGCTGCTGCAAGACCAGGGTCCAACTCAACACAGCGGCCAAAGTCCACCACATGCTTTGTCGTAGCACGCTGCTACCACCATTCGACGCCATCTCTGGCATCAGCAAGGAGCAGGCCGGCACCGTCAAGTTTTGGCCCTGGCCCTGCCTGTCTTGTTCATGGCCATCGGACCAGGCGTAAACCCCGCTCAAAGGCAGTCCCAACTGAAGCGTCTGCTCCCCCAAAGCCAGCAAAGGCTGGCGCTCCGTCCAGGCCAATTGACTCATCCCGGACGGCCCCGGTGCCGAACAGGCCACCCACACCTGTTCGATAGGACTCAAGCACATAGGCTCGACCGCACTACACGCCACAGCCTGCCGCCGCGAGGCGCTGACCGAGGGAATACGCGCTTCCGTCACCGTCGCCATCCCTGCAGGCAGGACCAGTTCCAAAGAGCGGGCCAGGCCCTTGAACTCCTGCACCTCTCCCCGTCCACGGCGCAATACCCTGGCGCGCTTGTCCCGCAGCACAAAGTCCACCGGCTGATCCAGCCTTGGCGGAGAGTCCAAATAAATACGCAGCACTTTGCTCATCACTTCAACGAATCCAGACAATCCGGCTGCGGTCCGCAGCCCTGTTGATCAGGGCCTGGGTTGCCACCCGGCTATGGTCAAGTCGTAACTCGCCACTTAATAAAAACCATTCACTGCGCACGCTCAGCGTTTGCCCCTCCAGCGCCTCCTGACGTTGGAGGCGGGCCTGCACATCGGCCTGATCCCGAAACCACTGGCCCCGGTCGCGCTGCTCCAAGAGGCCACGCCATTCCACCAGGCTGACGGAAGGCTGCACGGCCGCCAGCACCTGGGCACTGGCGGTATTCACATTCACGGATTTGGCTTGCGGCAAATAGCTCAGATATGGCTCCAGCTGCTTGGCCTGTTGCTCTGCATTGGAAAAGAAGTCCTGCAAATGAGAGGGCCAAGGCGCTTGCCCGGCCTGTGCCCGCTCCAACCGCTGGGCCAGCTCCAAAGCCAAAGAGGGTTCCTGCTGCACACTGCCCAGCAATTGCTCCAATGCCTGCACATAGCGGGCCTGAATGCGGCCATCGCGCAGCAATAAAGCCAGATTGAATTTGCCCTGCTCATCCTGGATATAGCCGGAGAAGTAAGCCGCACGGGTCTTGTCCGGAGTCTCTATCTTCAGTTCGCTCAGGGCCTGCGCCCACAGTCCACCTTTGTGCGTCACAGCGGAGCGCTGCGAGTCCAGACGCAAGACCAGCACAGCCCAATCCAGCGCGCCGCGCAGCAACCAGTTGGCCTGCATGTAATCGCGCTCGCTGGCCAACTGGGTTGCCAGCCCACTTTGACGCTGGACGATGCCCATGGTGGCAATGGACACCGCCATCACGACCACCAGCGCATTGATCACCGCCATGCCTTGTTGAGATGCCCGTTTCATAGCAGCATCACCACTTTGCGATACGGGTGCTCCTGCCCTTCCAACTGCACTGTCAGTTCTATGCCTGTAGCGGCTGCCCCGGCTTGATCGGGCCACGGCCAGCTTTGCCAGCCACGCGCTGGAATCCAGATACGCAAGTTCCAGGCAGTGACCTGCTCCAGCACATCTTGCAAGGGGCCCAACTCGGGCAAGGGGTAAACCGTTCCTGCCTGGGCAATAGCCCGTTGCAACACGCCTTGCTGCAAACGCCATTGAATCTGCTGGGTTCCCGCTCCGACTTCGGCGCGACGTTCAATCATCAGGATGGCCGGGCCTTCGCCCTTGGCTTGCCAGCGAATACTGGCGGGCAACACCGCCATCGCCCCCGCCGGGTCCGCAGGACCTGGCGCGGTGGGCAGATGCAACTCCAGATCCCGGCCCATTTGGGACAAGACATTGAACAAGGCCTGGGTCTGGCGCGCCTGTCGGCCAAGCTGCTCATCCGCGTGCAAGACCGCATCCAGGCCACGCCAGGACATCAGGCTGATCAAGGCCATGATGGTCAGGGCCACCAACATTTCCACCAAAGTGAAGCCTTCCTGGCTCGCGTCTGTCATGGCAAGGACGCCAAGGTCGCGTGCAACTCGGCCAGCACGGGGCCTTGGGGCAAGAAAGCTTGTACCGTTACCTGACGAAAGAAGCGATTGGCCGTGGCCTGCACGGTTTGCTTGCACTGCAAGTTCAAGGAACCCTGACGACAAGGCACAACGGTTTCACCCGGATCGGGAAACAGGCGGCGCAGCCGCATCTCGGCCACCACACCATCGGCTGCCAACAGAGCCAGGCTGCGTTCATGCATAGCCTGGCTACCAGAGGCGCTAAGGCCCAGTGCACGCAATCCGGCGGTCAAGGCCACCGAGACGATCGCCAGCGCAATCAATACTTCAATCAAACTCATGCCACGCTCTGTCATGACTGCACATCAAAACGGCCCGTCGGGTCGCTGCGTAAATGCAGGACCTCGTGACCATCATCCAGCTCCAGCTGACGCGGCGCGGACAACCATTCATTCACAAAAACCCACGGTCCCGCCGGCTCCAGGCGCACACGCACTGATTCCAAAGTCCAGGATCGTTGAGGAAACAACTGGGCAAAGCGGGCCTGATCGCGCAGCCAGCCCGGTGTGGGGCTGGCACCATCCGTAGCGTCCGGGATCAAGCTGAAGCGATAGCCCTGCTGATCCGCACTCCAGACGACGCTACGCCCGCTTTCACGCACATAGCTTTGCAGTTCGGCCAGACGCAGAGCCAGTTGACGGGCTTCTCGCTGTATCCCCTGATCCCGGTCCAGCACCAGCACGCTTAAACCCGCGCTGCTGACAATGCCCACGATCAGCAAGACCACCAGGGTCTCGATCAAGGAAAAGCCCCGCTGAGCCACATCAGTCCCAATTGCCTATGTCGGCATCACTGCCCGACCCACCGGCCTGCCCATCCGCCCCCAGCGAGAACACATCAATCTCGCCATGAACGCCGGGTTGCAGATACTGGTACGGATTGCCCCAAGGGTCGTTGGGCAGGCGGTCCATATAAGGACGCCAGTTGCGTGGCTCGGGAGGCTGGGTGGGACGCTGGTGCAGTGCCGCCAGACCTTGAGCGGTACTGGGGTAACGGCCGTTATCCAGGCGGTACAGCTTCAGGGCCTGTGTCAGGGCAGCAATGTCCTGACGAGCGGCGACGGCACGTGCCTGATCGGGACGGTCCATCAGACTGGGGACGACCAGGGCCGCCATAATGCCCATGATGACCACCACCACCATGACCTCAATCAGAGAAAAACCTTGTTGAGTGCGGGACTGAACAGAGCCGGCCAAACGGCGTGCCGGACGGCGAGATAAAGTAGATCGAGACATGAAGGAAATAAGCTACCAAAAAAAACCCAAGCTCTTGTCATACGGGCTTCATGCAGCACACGCACACTAAGAGCCCTTAAGACAGCCATCTCGGCCGTCTGCCAAAGCACTATGCGATGCAGTCTAAATGGGTATTATTTCCGCCATATTTCCGTCACATCTTTGGTTGCGTCTGTGTCAGGCCGGTATCGCTCTGGCCCTGATCAATTTGCTGATCAACCTGTTCCTGCCCTCGGACGGGACCATTGCGCCGGTACTGGAAGAAGACCACCGCGAGCAGATCAGCACGCAGCAAATTGCGCAGTGGTTTGGAGGCAGCACCGCGCTGCCCGAGTTGCGTTTGCATGGCATGATCGTAAGCGGCCAGGCGGGGGCAGCCCTGCTCAGCATCAATCAACAGCCGGTACGTGCGTATCGCCCTGGCCAGGAGCTGGCACCGGGTGTGCTGCTGGATTCGCTGCAACGCGAACACATTGTGATTACGGTAGATGCCGTGCCTCAACAAATCGCCACCGAGCGCAAAGGCCCCGCCATCATTCCCGGTATCCAGCAAGGGGCTAAGCCCTGAATTGAAGAGTTAGCAGTATGATTTAAAGCTGTCTTTCTTCTTCACCCTGGTGGGTATGCCTGCTTTACTTCGTCACTGGTTTGACAGCCTGCGCCCCAAGTCGCTGGCCATTGCACGCCCTGAAATGCTGCGTGCCACGCTAGGCGCCACGCTTAGCGTGCTGTTGGTTTCCTCTCTTAGCCTGTACCTGTCGGATTTTGCACATACGCATCATTGGTTGGTGGCGTCCCTGGCCGCCAGCGCCTTGCTGATTTTTCTGGTGCCAAGCAGCCCGTTGGCACAGCCCTGGAACATATTGCTGGGCAATCTGGTGGGCGCACTCACAGGCATTACCTGCGCGGTGCTCCTCCCTCATCCGATTGCTGCCATTACGATGGCCGTCTGCGTTGCCATGCCCATCATGCTGGCCCTGCGCTGCGTGCATCCGCCCAGTCTGGCAATGGCGGTCTTTCCCGCCCTGAATGGTATTCAGAACTACGACTTCGTCCTGTTTCCGGTGCTGTTTGACTCCTGCGTGCTGATCCTTCTGGGCATGCTGTACAACCGCCTGACCGGCGTGGCTTATCCGCCGGTACATAAACCCGCAACACGTCCGGCCGCCACGCCAGCCCGCTTTACGGACCAGGATTACGATGCGGCTTTAAGCCACTACAACCAGACGCTGAACATCAGCCACGATGATCTGGAAAAGCTGGTCAGTTATGTGCACCAGTCTGCCTTCCGACGCAATCTGGGCACACGCCGCTGTTCCACCCTGATGAATGATGCGCCTCTGTCCTGCCTGGTCAGTACGCCCTTGCAGCAAGCCTGGGACATGATGCGCGAGCGCAAGATCAAGGCCTTGCCCGTGCTGGATCAGAACAAGCACGTGATTGGCATCCTGGCCCTGTCGGACTTCTTGCAACGCGCCGGACTGGATCAGCCGGATAATCTGCGCCAGCGACTCAAGCGCTTCTTGAGTCCCCGACAGCGTGCAGCCCCCACAGTGGCCGAGATCATGACTGCGCCGGCCGTCACCGCCAACGCAAACTGGTCGGTGGCAGAGCTGATTCCCTTGTTCAGCCAGGGCCGCCACCGTCACATGCCTGTGGTCAATGATCATAAAGAGTTGGTAGGCATGATTACCCAATCTGATCTGATGCTGGAGCTGTTCAGAATCCTGCAGCCACCACGCGGCAAGCAGGACTGAATATAAAGATTCAGCCCAAAAAAATCCCCACTGCTTGCCATCGCCAAACAGTGGGGACAGATCAGCACCCGTGCGTCCAGCACAGGCGCAGAACCTTGTTACTCGGCCTGCAAGACACCCCGGCGCAACTGATCGCGCTCGATGGATTCAAACAAGGCCTTGAAGTTGCCTTCACCAAAACCATCATCGCCCTTGCGCTGAATGAACTCGAAGAACACGGGGCCCATCAAGGTTTCAGAGAAAATCTGCAGCAAGAGACGGCGGTGGCCACCTTCCGATGTTCCGTCCAGCAAAATGCCACGGCTTTGCAGCTCTGCGGTGGGTTCACCGTGTGCAGGCAGGCGGCCTTCCAGCATCTCGTAATAGGTTTGTGGCGGTGCGGTCATAAAGCGCATGCCCATGGCCTTGAGCTTGTCCCAGGAGGCGATCAGATCGTCGGTCAGGAAAGCCACGTGCTGAATGCCTTCACCATTGAACTGCATCAGGAATTCTTCGATCTGGCCCGAGCCCTTGGCAGATTCCTCGTTCAGGGGAATGCGGATTTTGCCATCGGGGGCGGTCATGGCCTTGGACGTCAGGCCGGTATATTCGCCCTTGATGTCGAAATAGCGAATCTCACGGAAGTTGAACAGGTGCTCATAGAACTGGGCCCAGTAAGCCATGCGGCCGCGATACACGTTATGGGTCAGGTGATCGATCTCTTTCAGGCCCGCGCCCACGGGATGACGATCCACGCCGTCCAGGTAAACGAAGTCAATGTCGTAGATGGAGTTGCCTTCACCAAAGCGGTCGATCAGGTACAGAGGGGCACCACCAATGCCCTTAATGGCAGGCAGACGCAGTTCCATCGGTCCGGTAGGAATATCGACAGGTTGGGCACCCAGTTCCAGCGCCCGCTCGTAGGCCTTTTGCGCATCGCGCACACGGAAGGCCATGCCGCAGGCCGAAGGGCCGTGCTCGGCAGCAAAGTAAGCCGCGTGGCTCTTGGGCTCTTCATTCAGGATCAGGTTGATCTCGCCCTGGCGATACAGGGACACTTTCTTGGAGCGGTGTACCGCCACTTTGGTGAACCCCATCATCTCGAAGACAGGTTCCATCACACCAGGCTGGGGAGCGGCAAATTCGATGAACTCAAAGCCCATCAGGCCCATTGGATTTTCAAACAAGTCAGTCATAGCAGACTCCAGTTGCAATCAGGTAATCAAAGATGGCGTAAAAACGCCTTGAAACTTGGGCTCAAACCTTGCAGGGGGGCGCGCAGGATACCCCACGCACACTGCGTGCCAAGTGATCACCAAACAACAATTGAAATCCCAGAAACCTCACAGGCTCTGCTCCAGTGGGCGGGAAGCCGAAATGCATTCCCATCGCCGACATTTATTATCAGGTAAACAGGCCTTTTTTCGATATAGAGCATTACCCTAGAGACTTCAACCACCTGCTCTAGCGCGCCAGCAGCTGGGGTACCGAAGAGACCAGCATGGCAATGCCGGACAGGGTCAACAGACTTAAAACAAGGGCTCGAAACGTGCTTTGGCTAATGCCCACATACAGGCGCGCGCCCGCCAGCACAGGGATCAGCACAGCCAGCATCACCAGTCCTATAGACGGCAACATGGACGGCAGAATAGAACCGGAAGCAATATAGGCCAGCAAAGTTACCGACAAGGTCGCCAGATTGAAGTTTTGTATAACGGCGCGCTGCTCATCTTTGGGCAGCCCGGTCATGGTGGTCCACAAGGTAGGAATCACCCCCGTCATACCACCGAGCCCGCCCATGATGCCGCCTATCAAACCCGACACGGCATTGGCCAGACGGCTACGCACCCTCACATGGCCCAAACGGCTGGACATCAGCATGATCGGGCACCAGATCACCATCAAGGTTCCTAAAAACGCCTTGAATACGGCTGCATCCAGGAAAGGCAGCAAATAGGTCCCCAAAGGCACACCAATCAGGCCGCCGGCCAGAAACGGCAACAGGATCTGCCAATAAGAGGTACGCCGCCGGGTGAAGGCGGCAATCATCTGCCCGGTCCAGGCACCGCATACCGCCAGCACCGCCGCCAGTTGAGGCTCCAGAAACCAGGCCCAGCAGGACATAGCCACCATGCCAAAGGCAAAGCCCGACAAACCCTGCACAAAACCCGCCACAATGGCGCCAACAGCCACCGCCCAGTAAACCGACTCCATCATCCCCCGCTGCTCCTTGCCTGTAGACAAGCGACAGTATCTCTCTTTACGAATCGAGCGGGCAGAAAAAAGCCTCCACAATGGAGGCTTCCCAAACTGTTACCGGCGTCGGCCAAGACTGGCCAATCAGGCCTGGTTCAGATTGGTTCAGGCTGGGTCAGCAGCACGCAGATCACGAGGTTGGATCAGCGATTCGGCACGCAACACGTCATTCAGGGTCTCGGCATCCATCAAACCACGCTTGAGAACCACGTCACGAATATTGGTACCTGTCTGGAAGGCTTCGGCGGCAACCGAGGTAGCCGCTTTGTAACCGATGAACGGGTTCAAGGCGGTGACCAGGGAAATGGAACGCTCGATATTGCTTTCCAGGCATTCACGGTTGGCAGTGATACCTACCACGCAGAACTGGGTCAGCGTGTCGCAAGCATTGCTCAACAAAGCCATGCTACGCAGCAGGGAGTGAATAATCACAGGCTCAAACGCGTTCAGCTGCAACTGACCGGCTTCAGCAGCCATGGTCACGGTCATGTCGGCACCAATCACTTCAAAGGCAACCTGGTTGACCACTTCAGGGATCACGGGGTTGACTTTACCGGGCATGATGGACGAACCAGCTTGCACGGCGGGCAGACAAATTTCACCCATACCAGCACGAGGACCGCTGGAGAGCAGACGCAAGTCGTTGGACAGCTTGGACAGCTTGACGGCAGCGCGCTTCAACACACCCGACAGGTGCAGGAAACCGCCGCAATCCTGAGTGGCTTCGATCAAATCGTCAGAGACACGCAGTTGAACACCGGACAGATCAGACAAGGCAGCCACAGCCAGCTGAGCATACTCAGGGTGAGCCGTAATGCCGGTACCAATAGCCGTACCGCCCAGATTCACGTCACACATCAGCTTGCGCGATTCTTTCAGACGCACGATGTCTTCGTTGATCATGGTGGCAAAGGCGTTGAACTCCTGACCCAGGGTCATGGGCACAGCATCTTGCAACTGAGTGCGGCCAATCTTCATGTACGAGGAGAATTCCTCGGACTTTTTCAGGAAGGCGTCGCGCAGACGTTCCATGGCGGCAAACAGCGGGTCCAGCGAACGGTAGGCAGCCAGGTGCAAAGCCGTTGGATAGACATCGTTGGTGCTTTGGGCCATGTTCACATCTTCATTGGGGTGAAGATACTGGTACTCGCCGCGCTTGTGACCCATATGTTCCAAGGCCAGGTTACAGATAACCTCGTTGGCATTCATATTGGTCGAGGTACCTGCGCCGCCTTGAATCATGTCTACCACGAAATGCTCATGGCACTTGCCCGCTTGTACGGCCTGACATGCAGCCACAATGGCGTCGTGCTTATCCTGCTCCAGCAAACCCAGTTTGAAATTGGCCTGAGCAGCTGCCTGCTTGACCAGCGCCAGAGCATTAATCAGTTCCGGGTAAGTTGAAATAGGCGTACCGGTAATGTGGAAATTCTCCTTGGCACGCAAGGTATGAACACCATAATAGACTTCATCGGGGACTTGGCGGTCTCCCAGCAAATCATGTTCGATACGGAACTGACTCATAATTCCTTCGTTTCCTTAATAACGATAGCAAGACTTTTTTGATACGCCTCATACTCAATCCCGGACTACAAACGGAACAAAGCCCTACCATTTCTTGCGAACTTGGCAGGGGCTCGGGGACATGCTGGCAAATACCGCTAATAAGCTTTGGATAATGCTTGTATCCAATTCCGGAAAGCAAAGGCCCGTAAAAAACGGGCCTCTATTGCAATCCGCCAAGCGGGGTGAATGATCCAACCGCCTTTTTTGAAGGCATCGTCGAGCTCGGGAAGCGCTTTGAACATTGTAAACGCCGAGCGCTCACATGCACGTCGTTTTGCGGTTTTTCTTGAGTTGGGCCGCCTTCTCTTCCTGACTGACAGTTGAAAACTCGCTTAATTTAGCGGTGTATCTCCGATATAGCTCACTCATCATGTCTGTAACAAGAGTCTGGCGCTTTGGACACGAGCGTTGCGCGCTTGCATCATTTTGATGCGTTCAAGCCATAAGACTCACAACACAGGATCAAAAATCATCCCATGCTGCCTGGATAGGAAGTCCGGAAACCTTGCAGTTTGAGAAAAAAAGGAAGGCAAAAGAGTATACACAGGCTTTACGACTATTCTGTAAACCCATAGCCGCTTATACTGAAAAAAACTGGTCTTATTTTACTAAATGAAAATTCCTAATCAATAAAAGATGTTTAAATCAGTAAAAATGGAATTAAAAAATAAGATAAATTTCCACATTAAAAGCAGCGGCTCAGTAATAAAAGAAAGCAAACCCGTTTTTATTGGGTTTTATTGATTCTTTCTAAATAACTACTGCTCTTTGCCGCGCACTCCTTAACGGCACAGCACTATGAAATTACTCGATCTGAAATATCAAACTATCCTGAGCGAATCCCAACGCCAGGCTCACCCTAAAACCGAGGATATCGAACTGTGTTTACGCGTTCTGTCGCTGGCCTCCAGCATTAATCGCGCTTCCAGCTCTGTTCTGAACGAATTTGGTCTGTCCGAAGGACGTCTGGTTCTGCTGTTCTTGCTTAGCCGCCAACCCTCTGGCCTGAGCCCCGCGCTATTGGCAGAACAAGCTGGCGTAACCCGCGCCACCATCACCGGCCTGCTCGACGGGCTGGAACAGCAGCAATTGCTGGTACGCCAGAACAATACCTCGGACCGCCGCGTGCTCACTGTTAAACTCACCGAGGCCGGACAAGAGTTGTGCGAGCACCTGCTGCCCTATTACATCGAGTGGCTATCGGGCGTATTTAGTCATGTGCCCCAAGACGTGCGCGAACGCTTGTCCAATTTGTTATCCAAAGCCCTGCAAGGCAACGACACACCGGAAATCAAAGTTGAAAAGCCTCTTTCACACACCATCCCCGGAACCATGCAGCGCAGTTATATGGCTTAAGGCACATACTCGCCTTGCCCCAGGGTCGACCTTGTCGTCGACCCTACACCGTCAAGGGTGGCAACCGTATCGGTGCCACCCTTTGTTTTCGTCCCTGCAAGGCTGAAACTTATGGATGCTGCTGTTATGGATGCCATGAAAAAATGGCCCAATGTGCCCGCTGTCAGCGGGTATATCTCTTTAGATCAGTCTGGTCATTGGCGTCATCACCCGGCTGGCGATGCTAACCAGCACCCAGGGCAAGTGGGCGAGCGCATTGCCCACCAGGGTTTGTTGGCATTTTTCAACCGTAATTATCAGGCGGATGAACAAGGCCGCTGGTTTATCCAGAATGGTCCGCAACGTGTTTATGTCCGTCTGGACGCGGCCCCACTGATTGTTTCCCTGGCCCAAGATCAAGCCCATTTGCAAGACCATACTGGCCGTCCCGTTGAAACTATTCAGGCCTGGTACATCAGCGCTGAGGGCAGGCTCTATTTGCGCAGCTCCGCAGGCCCGGCCTTGTTGGCGGGCCGTGATGTTCCTGCCCTGCTGGATCAGTTACGCACAGATCAACACGGCCTGGAGAGTCTGGATCTGGAGCAAGCCCAGCGCAGCGAAGGCTGGTCCTTGCCCGCGTACCCACAAGCCTGTTCCCTGACAGTCTGGTCGTCCTGCGTGTCGCCCGCCGAGGAATTGGCGTATATTGTTTTGCCAGAACCCGATCCCAATTGAACCGCCATCACAGAATCTGCATGACCCAGCCATCCGCCTCTTTCTATTTCCCCGCCCCACGCACGCAAAACTTCTGCAATCAATGTGGCAGCAAATTGACACGCCTGGTGCCCCCGGACGATAACCGCATGCGTGATGTCTGCGAAAATTGCGGCGCGGTGCACTACCAGAATCCCCGCAATGTGGTCGGTATTGTGCCCATGTGGAAGGACGATCAGGTCTTGCTGTGCCGTCGCGCCATCGAGCCGCGCTACAACACCTGGACCTTGCCCGCCGGTTTCATGGAGCTGGGCGAAACGCTGGGGCAAGGCGCCTTGCGTGAAATGGGCGAGGAAGCGGGTGCGCAAGTCGAACCCGGCCCGCTCTTTACCGTTATCAGCGTGCCTTACGCCGAACAAGTTCACGTGTACTACCTGGCCAAAGTCATCAGCGATGTGCTGGACCCCGGTCCGGAGTCCCTGGAAGCCCGTTTCTTCCACCTGGACGACATCCCTTGGGACAACCTGGCTTTTCGCACCGTAACTGCCACCCTGGAGCGTTACGTCGAAGACCACAAGGCAGGTCGCTTCCAGATTCACGAATTTGATATCGCCCCCCGCGACCACGGCTGATCATGTCGCTTGTATGGGTCGCTCCTGATCAGGCCCTGCCCAGCCCTGAACATGCCAGCCCCGAAGGACTGGTGGCTGCCGGTCTGGATTTAAGCGTTCCACGCCTCCTGGAAGCCTATAGCCAGGGCATGTTTCCCTGGTACAGCCCTGGCGACCCGGTTCTGTGGTGGTCTCCTGATCCGCGCATGGTGCTGGAGGTCGATCAATTCAAGATTTCCCGCTCCCTGGGCAAAAAACTGCGCCAGATTGCACGGCAGCAAGATCAAGACGACGCCCCTATCCGAGTCACCTGCGATCTGGCCTTTGAGCAAGTCATAGGCCAATGCGCCGCCCAACGTAGTGCGACCGGCACCTGGATCAGCCCGGATATTGAGCAGGTCTATACAGCTTTGCACCACAGTGGCTACGCCCACAGCGTAGAAACCTGGATGGACGGCAAGCTGGTCGGCGGTTTGTATGGGGTGAATCTGGGCCGCTTTTTCTTTGGCGAATCCATGTTTGCCTTGCAAACCGATGCCAGCAAGATCGCCCTGGCCCATCTGGTGGAGTTCCTGAAGTTCGCGGGCATCCCGTATATAGACTGCCAGCAAGAGACATCGCATCTGGCCAGTCTGGGTGCCAGCCCCATCCCCCGGAAAGACTTTATGGCTGCCCTGGCCTGGGCCAAAGATCAACCCAGCCCGGTCTGGCCGCGCGGGGCATTGCAACTAGGCCTGCCCCCAACTTGCTAGGCTGGCGCGAGCATCCCATAATGGCTCTATCACGCTTGGCAGAGTCGCATGAATTATCCCAAAGCACCCAGTCCCCAAACGCTGCAATTCTATTCCACGGCCAGCTATCGTTGCAGTTACCTGCCAGAGCAACAGGCACGCTCGCTGGTTGCCGCTCCTGCCCACCTGATTAACGACACGGTTTACTCCAAGCTGGTCCAGCAAGGCTTTCGACGCAGCGGCACCTTTACCTATCGCCCCTATTGCGACCAGTGCCGCGCTTGCCTGCCCCTGCGTTGTGACACCCTGCACTTTCAGCCTGACCGTGCCCAACGCCGTGCCAAAAAACGCCACGGCAATCTGGTCGTACAAGATCTGCCCCTGCACTGGAATGCCGAACACTACGAGCTGTACCGCCGTTACCAGGCCAGTCGACACCCCGGCGCCGGCATGGACGAGGACGACCAGTCCCAGTACGCCCAGTTTCTGCTGGCCAGCCATGTCACTTCGCGTCTGCTGGAGTTTCGTGAGCCCGACGGTACCTTGAAAATTGTGGCCGTCATCGACGTGCTGCAAGACGGGCTCTCCGCTGTTTATACCTTTTTTGATCCCGACGACACCGGCAGTCTGGGCACCTACGCCGTGCTCTGGCAGTTGGACTATTGCCGTCAACAATCCCTGCCCTGGCTCTATTTAGGCTACTGGATCGAAGAAAGCCGTAAAATGGCCTACAAAACCCGCTTTCGCCCCTACCAGCTCCTGATAAAAGGTCGTTGGGAATGGCTGGCTTAACGTCCTCTTTTATCGATCCCCATGTCTGCCCTATTCAGCCTTTATCCCTTGGCTCGCCGGGTGCTGTTCAGTCTGGATGCTGAACACGCTCACGAACTGACTTTGAAATCCCTGCATTGCGCCCACCAAACCCCAATTTTGGGCAGTTTGCTGAAAGACTTGCCCAGCAAGCCTTTGGAACTGATGGGTTTGAAGCTGCGCAATCCTGTGGGTCTGGCCGCAGGCCTGGATAAGAATGGCGCGCATATTGATGCCCTGGGCGCACTGGGCTTTGGCTTTGTCGAAGTTGGCACAGTGACCCCGAAAGCGCAGCCCGGCAATGCCAAACCACGCCTGTTCCGCTTGCCTGAAGCCAATAGCCTGATCAATCGCTTTGGCTTTAACAACCACGGCCTGGATACCTTTATTGATAATGTGCGCAAAAGCCAGTTCCGCTCGCAAGGCGGCATTCTGGGTCTGAACATTGGCAAAAACGCGACTACCCCCATTGAGCAGGCCGATCAGGACTATCTGACGTGTCTGCGTGCGGTCTACCCCCACGCTGATTACGTCACTGTGAATATCTCCTCACCCAACACGCAAAATCTGCGTGCGCTGCAGGCACAGGATGAACTGGCCCGTCTGCTCGGTTCCTTGCAAGCGCTACGTACGGAATTGGCGCAAGAGCACCAACGCTACGTGCCTATCGTGGTGAAAATCGCTCCTGACCTGGATCAATCGCAAATTGATGCCATTGCGGACACAGTACCCTCGCAAGGTCTGGACGGCATTATTGCCACCAATACCACCTTGTCGCGCGATGCCGTACAGGGTTTGCGTCACGGTCAGGAGCAAGGCGGTTTGTCCGGCCCACCCGTGCACGAATTATCCTTGAACGTCATTCGTCGTCTGCGCGAGCAACTAGGCCCTGACTTCCCGATTATTGGTGTTGGCGGTATTGAATCTGGCCGTCAGGCTCAGGAAAAGATCCAGGCAGGTGCCCAGGCGGTACAGCTGTATACCGGCTTGATTTACAAAGGCCCGGCCCTGATTTCCGAGTGCATTCGCGCCCTGTAAAACGCATCGTGCCCGCGTTACGCGGGCACTAGCACCCTGAAGCACGTTCACTATTGGCACGGCAAGCAAGAAAAAAGCCAGCTCAACGAGCTGGCTTTTTCTTTAGCGCCTGATTAAATCAGACCAGCAAAGACTTACTTCTTGCTGGTAGCAGCCGTTGCCGCAGCGGCAGCCGCTTCAACGGTTTTATTGCTGGCTTCGGTGACTTGAGCAGCAGCTTTCAGGCTGGCGTTAGTAGCAGCCTGGATGTTGCTTTCAGCAGCATCAGCAGCTTGGCGAGCAGCCTTGACAACGGTTTCAGCCGCGTTAGAAGCCGTGGCGAAGGAAGACTTCAGCAAAGCAACAGCGCTTTCGGTACCGGTAGGTGCGTTTTTGGCCAGCTGGTCGATAGCGTCAGCAGCGTGCTGTTGACCTTGAGCCAGTTGAGCTTCAGCGATGCGCGACAGGTTCAGTTGCAGATCGGAGAAGATGTCGTAAACGCTTTTGCCGTATTCCAGAGCCTGGGCAGCATTAGGCTTGGCCACGCTTTGCGACAGGGCCACAACGTCTTGCACGTCTTTGGCGTTGATAACTTGCTGGGATTGGCCAGCCGCTTGTTCCAGCGAGCTGCGCAGCAGATTCAGATTCAGACCAACCAGCTTTTCAAAGCCTTGCAGCAATTGACCTTGAGCAGCGAACAGGTTGTTCAAAGTAGCTTGTTGGGATTCCAGTACGTTTTGTGGAATAGCACTCATGATGTTTTCCTTGGAGATACGTGGCCTGGGTCAAGCCAGCGTGAAATTAGTGTCAGTGTTACTAGACAAGGGTCTGAAGAAGGCCCGGCCCATTCGCAACTACGCAAGGCAAACCTTCTATGTTGCACCGCAACAATTCAACTTTAAGCGCTATCCAAAACAAAGTCAACGTAATTTGTTGCGCTGCAACAAAACCGTCATGGACTTGTAATCAAGACTGGAAAAACAACACTAAAACACAGACTTAACGCTGTTTGTCGTATCCCAGCGTTTCGGAAATTTTAGCGGCGGTATTCAGCAAAACGGGAATCCAGTCGTCGTGCAAACGCTCGGCCGGAGCAGATAAAGACAGACCGGCCAAAAGCTTGCCGGTGTCGTCATACACACCAGCCGCAATACAGCGCACACCCATCTCCAGCTCCTCGTTATCGCGGGCATAGCCCAGACGACGAACTTGCGCCAATTCGCGCTCCAGCAATTCCAGTTGAGTAATGCTGTTACGGGTAGCACCGGCCAGGCCGGTACGCATGACGTAGGCCCGCACCTGACGCGGTTCCCAGGAAGCCAGAAACAACTTGCCGGTCGAGGTCAAATGCAAAGGTGCATGGCCACCAATGGCGCGCACCACCTGCATACCCGAGCTCTCGCTCCAGGAACGTTCCACATAGACAATTTCATCGCCCTGCTGCAAGGACAGATTCACCGTTTGTCCGGTGTACTTGTGCAGCTCGCGCATGGGGGCCAGGGAAGCCGCACGCACATTCAGACGGCCTTTAACCAGGGAGCCCAGCTCCAGCAAACGCATGCCCAGTCGGTATAAACCGCTATCCACGCGCTCCACATAACGCCCCACCACCAGATCGTTCAGGATACGGTGAGTGGTTGAGGTATGCAGGCCAGTTGCAGCCGCCAGATTCTTCAATGCCACTGGCTCAGATTGCTTGGCCAGTTCGTCCAATAGAATCATGGCGCGTTCCAGAACCTGGATCGACATCTGACCACCATTGTTTGACGACGCGCCTGAGGGCGTAAAGGAATTTGTTGTCATTATTAGGAGAATTATGATGCAACGCAACAAATTCCATAATATGAAATGGTCGCGCGCTTGGCAAGCGCTATTTTAGCGCAGGGCTCAAGCTCCCGCCCAAGTCCAGCACCTGCTGGCGCAAATAGGCCAAGGCCTCTGCCGCCGGTTCCGGCTCCCCTTTAACGCCCAGATCAATATGTGGCTGTCCGCCCGCTTCCCCCACGCTGGGCAGGCTAAACGCTTTCACACCTGGCCAATTCAGCTCTACATGCTCCATGGCCGGCGTAATACGCGACTCTGGCAAGTTAAAGGCCAGGAAAGAGTGTTCGACTCGATGAGCCAGATGGTGCAGTTCCCGATAGCGAGTATCCAGCGTCCACTCCATCATAGGCCAGGCCATCACAGGAAAACCCGGCATGAAGGTGTGATTGTGAATGAAAAAACCGGGAATCTTGTTGTAGACGTTGGGCACAATTTCGGCACCCACCGGGAACACACCCATCTGCAGGCGCTGCTGGTTCTCGGGCAAGGACATATCCGCACTACCCACGCCATTACGCTCATTTTCAGCACAGCGCTCAGCAATCAAGGCTGCGGCCTCGGGATGCAGCTTCAGCTCCACACCCAAAGCCTTGGCCGCCGCCTGACGGGTCTGATCATCCGGTGTCGCACCAATCCCACCACAGCAAAACACAATATCCGGCGTCGCAAAACTGCGCTGCAGGGTGGCGGCAATCGTATCCAGATCATCAGGGATGATCTGGGCGCCCCCCAGTTGCAAGCCCCTGGCCCCCAGCAGCTCGATCAGTTTTGAAAAGTGTTTATCGTAGCGACGTCCCGACAGGATTTCGTCGCCAATAATAATCAGACGAATAATGGCTTGATCCTTAGTTGTCATGGTCAATAAGCGTAGTAGAAGCCGCTGCTGCCTCGTGCTGGCGCAGGCGACGAAGGTTTTCCAAAGAGAAGTGGGCAAACACCAGAGCCGAGAACACAGGCAAGACCAGCCAGGCCGGTGGAATCAGGTTCAAGAGGGCAAAGATCAGACCGATCAACCAGTACTGGCTATTCAGACGGGACCACAGATATTTGCGCTCTTGCACATTCGCGTGCTCAACCAGGGAATCCACCCGCAACATGCGCGTCAGGGCAAAAACCCACCACAGCACGGGCAAAATCAGCGCAAAAGGAGGAAAAATCCATAACGGCAAGGTGACCAGCCAACCCACTACAAACAAGGTTCCCACCCACACCGCGTTCCAGACGCTGTAGACCGTGGCATTGTGGCCTTGCTTGATCAGATCGGGATAGTCTTTCTGCTGCAAATGGCCCAGGACCAAAGGCATGACCAGCACAGCGGCAATAATCAGGCCCAACACACCGGCCAGAGGCAACAAAATGCCTAAAGCCAACAAGGGCGCCAGATACACTTTCAGCGAGAACAGGCCCAAGCCCACCAACCACTGATCCACGGATTCAAAGGCATTCCAGCCCCCCAGCAGCTCCAGCAACCAGGTCTGAATGGGGGTCCACAATAGCCAGCTCAGTAAAATCAGGCCCACAAACATGATCAGGAAAGGCATGACCAGGGCCACCAGCATGCGTGGCTGAAATTGCGACACCAAAGAACGCTTGAAGGCGATGGAGATGCTGGCCCAACCGCCAGCAGGGCCCGATCGCGATGGGGCAGACGAAGATACGGACATACTGCTCCTGCTAAGCAAAATCGATTACCCGAGTATCATAGACACAGTCGCTTCTTTTTGTCTGTATGAAATTATGGCCTTGTTCAACGCCCAACACGATCTGACCGCCCTGGCGGCCCACCTGCAAGCCGAACCCGATGCTTTGTTGATTGCCTGTTTCTGCGCCGAATGGTGCAAAACCTGTCAGCAATATCAACCCGCTTTTGAGGCTTTGGCCACACAGTTTCCCCAGGCTTGCCTGATCTGGATTGATATTGAAGAGCAGCCCGAGCTAGTGGGCGATGAAGATATTGAAGATTTCCCCACGCTGCTGATCCAGAACGAAAATGGGACCGTTTTCTACGGTCCCATGCTGCCTCATATCGAACATCTGGAGCGTGTGGTGCACAGCATCTCCGAACGCAGCCCGGTCGTTGATGCCGGGCCCGGGGATTTGCGCGCCTTAGTAGCGGCCGCCGCCTAACAGAACACCCACCGAACGCTTGCGCGTTGTATTGGAAGGAGTCGTCACCGCTGGCTTGGGCGCAGCAGCGGTCGATGGCTCGTAGGGCTTGAGGAAAAACTCGTCCACGGGTGGCGTGTTCGACTGATACGAACGACGCTCACCACGCTCGTGACGGTTGGAACCGGAACGGGACGAAGCGGCAGCAGGCAGATCCAGCTTCAGACGTGGCACAGCCGTGCCAATCAGCTTCTCAATTTCTTGCAGCAAATGCTCTTCATCGGGAGCCATCAGGGCAATGGCTTCACCCGAGGCGCCAGCACGACCAGTACGGCCAATACGGTGCACGTAGTCTTCAGCGTTGTACGGCAAATCCACGTTGATCACGCAAGGCATACCGGCCACATCCAGACCGCGAGCGGCCACATCGGTTGCCACCAATACATCCACACTGCCGCTCTTGAAGGCGTCCAATACCTTCATGCGCTCCAGCTGGCTTTTATTGCCGTGGATGGATTCCGCCTTGATGCCTTCACGCTCCAGATAGCGGGCCAGTTGACCAGCACCAATCTTGGTATTGGAAAAGACGATAGTCTGGGTCAGCTTCTTGGTCTTGATCAGATGCGCCACGGCACGACGCTTCTCGTCCGCCGACATGGGGTACACCACCTGAGTGACCGTCGATGCGGTCGCGTTGCGGGCAGCCACTTCGATCTCGACCGGATCATTCAGAAAGTTGCGGGCCAGCTTGCGGATTTCCTTGCTGAACGTCGCCGAGAACAACAGTCCCTGACGATTCTTGGGCAGCAAGGACACAATACGGTCCAGATCGGGCAGGAAGCCCATATCCAGCATGCGATCAGCTTCATCCAGCACCAGAATGCTGACCTGGCTCAAGTTGATCGTGCGCTGATCAATGTGATCAAGCAGACGGCCTGGGGTGGCGATGACAATTTCAACACCACGGCGCAGGGCCTCTTTTTGCGGTCCAATATCCACACCACCGAACACTACCGTCGAGCGCAAGGGGACCGATTTGCTGTAGAGCGCAATGCTCTCGGCCACCTGGTCGGCCAGCTCGCGTGTTGGTGTCAATACCAAAGCCCGCACCGGGTGGCGGGCGGGCGAAGCGCTGGTCGTGGCGTGCGCCATCAGACGATTCAGGATAGGCAAGGAAAAGGCTGCCGTCTTACCTGTACCCGTCTGTGCTGCCCCCATGACATCACGGCCGGCCAGCACCACGGGAATCGCCTCGGCCTGAATAGGCGTAGGCTTGGAATATCCCGCCTCGGTAACGGCGCTTAATATTCCAGGGTGCAGACCGAAATCAGCAAACGTAAGGTCATTGGGGGTCGAAGGAGTTTTATCTGTCATGTACGCAAAAAGTCGGCTTGCCACCAGTGGCAAGCATTTGTAACAATCCTATTTTAACTTATGCCCGCCTGCCTCACAGCAGTCACGGGCATGTCAGTACTCGGGTCAGGATTTTATGGCATCACGGCACGTATCAGCCAGAACGCCACCATCCCGGCCACGATTACCCAAACAGCGTTACGGGTACGGATGAACACCAGCACAGCCACCAGGCTGGCCAGAGCTTTAATATCCAATCGGGGGGTGTCGCCGTAAGCCCAAGGCAAAAGTTCCGGGATAATGATTGCTGCCAGAGCAGCTACCGGAGCAAAGCGCAAGGCGCGCCGCATACGTTCGGTCAGGGGCAGCAAATCACCAAACATGAAATAGCCGGAGCGGGTGAGCAAGCTGCACAACACCAACAGGGCGATTGCACCCAAAACGTACCAATCATACTGCCAATCGCTCATCACCGTGCATCCCTATGCCGTTGCAGTTGTTCTGCCGCCACGCCAGCCAGCACTCCGCCAAGCACCGCTGCCACCAGCCCCAAACGCAGGGGCAGCGCCTGTCCGACCCATGCAATCACGCTGGCCGTAATCAAACAGGCCCACATGGCACGGTTATTGACCAAGGGAATCAGGAGCGCCAACAAGGCCAGAATGGCCGCAAACTCCAGCGACCAGGAAGGCGGCACATAGGCACTGAGCACAATGCCCGACAAGGAGGCAATCTGCCAGCTTAGCCAACCAGGCAGGATGATTCCCAGGTAATACCAAAGATGCTCGCGCGAGCCGCGCTCTTTTGAGTCGCCATACTTGGACATGAACAGCACAAACACCATATCACTGGTGATATAGCCCAAGCCCAGGCGTTTCTTCCAGCTCAGATGACGAAAAAAAGGCTGCAAGGCCGCTCCAAAAATAATGAAGCGAATATTGACGATGAACCCGGCAGTGAAAATCAACCACAAGGGCGCGTGGGACTCGATCAGCGGCAAGGCCGTCAGCTGGGCCGAGCCCGCATACACAAACAAGGTCATCAAGGTGGCTTCAAACCCGCTCAAGCCGGACTTGACCATGGCCACGCCCGTTACAAAGCCCCAGACCACAGTGGCAATCAAGGCGGGAATAAAGTCGATGAAACCGGCGCGCATGTGTACACGATCCTGTGCACTAGGCAACAAGGCCGATAATCTTGTGATGGCTGACACGCCGTCTCCTGAGATGTGCTGCCCGCAAGCTGTAAACAGCGGCGACAGCTTTGCTTATGATTTTTCTTATTCTAGAAGCAAAACCGAGGCACGAACATCTTGCTCTGTTGATAAGGTCAAGAAAAAACAGGCCGGGTCTTGCTACAATCGCTAGTCTACGCACGTAAAGTTCGGCACCGCCGTTGCGTGCACGGTATTCTTACCTCTCTCATTGTTATCAGGAACCTTATGAGCGCCGCTATCGAACCTAAAAAAGCAGATCACGAACTGATTATGGTCGGAGCCGACGATCTGCCCGTGCACTGCCCCCGTCCAGGTGGCACACTGTGGAACATGCACCCCCGCGTGTATATCGATATCAGCAAGACCGGCGAAGCCGCTTGCCCTTACTGTGGTGCCCGCTACCGCCTGAAAGAAGGCGAGAAGGTTCACGGTCATTAATTTCTGAATCTGGCTTCGTTGGACCCCACTGCTCCCCCCTCTGGCAATGCGATAGAGCCGGGCCCTGTGCCCGGAGCTGACGCGCAACCCTGGCGTCATGCCGATACGGTTGCCCGTCTGGATTCCAGCGCCTGCCCCCTGCCCGCCTGGTTGCCTGGCGGACACATACAGACCATTCACGGGGCATTTTTTGCCCGCCATCACCATATCGCCTTTGTCCGTCAAAGGATTGATACACCCGATGGCGACTTCCTGGACCTGGACTGGACCGGGCCTGGTCTGTTTGCCGACAAGCTGGCCAACGGCGCCACCGCCCAACCCGACGCCCATCTATCCCGCACCGCCGCCCGCCGCTGGATGCAGCCCCAGGATTGGGACAGCCTGCCCAGCACGGCCGATACCCATGCCCTGGTTCTGTTTCACGGGCTGGAAGGCAGCAGCCGCAGCCATTACATCCAGGCAATCGCCCAGTACTTCCGCGCCCGCGGCTGGATTGTGGTGGTCGCTCATTTCCGGGGTTGCTCGGGCTTCCCAAATCGCATGGCACGTGCGTATTACTCGGGTGACTCGGAAGAAATCAGCTTTATCCTGAATACGGTTCGAGGCCATCTTCCCAATGTGCGCTGGCACGTAGCTGGTACCTCGCTGGGCGGCAATGCCATGCTCAAGTATTTGGGGGAAGCGGGTGATGAAGTGTCCTGGTTGCAGGCATGTGCATCCATTTCGGTACCACTGGATCTGGTCGCTTGCGGCCGCTACCTGTCCGAATCCCGAATGGGCCGCTGGTTTTACTCGCCCTATTTTCTGAAAAGCATGCGCAGCAAGCTGCAGGACAAGGCTCACCGTTTTCCAGGCATGGTCGATACTGCCCGCTTGAATCAGGCCCGCACCATACGCGACTTCGACGACATTTATACCGCGCCCATGCACGGCTTCAGCCATGCGCTGGATTACTGGACGCGCGCATCCAGCAAGCCTTTGCTGCGCAATATCAAAATCCCTACGCTGGTTTTGAATGCTCGCAACGATCCTTTCGTGCCGCACACCAGTTTGCCGACCATTCAGGACTGCTCGGACTCCATCCTGCTGCATCAACCTGCCGAAGGCGGGCACGTCGGTTTCATCACGGGCAGCATCCCCGGCAATATGGGTTGGTTACCCGCAAGACTGGCCCGCTTCTTTGAAACCAATAGCTAAGATCGGCTAAAGCGGGCCTGCGGGCTCATCAGGAGCGGAAACGCTCCAGCAAGATACGCTCACTTTCCACACGTTCACGCAATTGACGAATCTGCGTATCCAGCTCGGATTGCTGATAGAAGTCCTGGGTCAAATTGCGCGCCTGCTGCAATTGCTCCACAGCGGTAGGCAGAGCCCCCACTAATTCATAGTACTCAGCCATGGCACGTCGGGCCTTTACACCGTCGCCCAAACGATCATAGGTTTGTGCCAGCAACTGATGCAGCTGGGGTTCATCAGGCCATTGCTTGATACGCTCCATCAAGAAAGCCTGCGCCTGATCGTTTTGCCCCAATTGCTGCAAGACCTGCACATAAGCCAAAGCCACCCCTTGGCTCTTGGGCCAACGCTGCCAGGCCTGCTTGGCCAAATTCAAAGCACCTTGCACATCTCGATCGGCAATCGCAATGCGTATACCCAGGGTATCCAGCTCCGGAGCCTGGAATTTGCCCTGTCCCCGCGCTTCGGTCAGATGCGCACGAGCCTGTTCATAATCCTGACGGCCTTGCGCAATATAGGCCAGACCGTACTGCGCCGCAGAGCGCTCCAGATCACTTTGTGACTGGTTCGTACTTTGCAGCGCCTGTTCCAGAACACGCAAAGACTGCCCACCCCCAGCCTGCATCACCATCAACTTCGCACGGATATACCAGAACGAAGGGGTGTCCTGATAATTACTGGCTGGCAGACCGCGCACCCGGTTACTGATGTCTGATTCACGCTGCTGAGACATGGGGTGAGTGCTGGCGTACTCATTGGCTGTCGCGCGCTCATTCAGACGCGAAGCCGCGGCCAGACGCTGAAACATCTGCACCATACCTTGTGGCTCATAACCAGCCTTGAGCAGCATCTCGAAACCGACGCGGTCAGCTTCTTGCTCGGCCTGACGAGAAAAACCCAGCTGCCTATCCACGGCCGCTGCTTGTCCGAAAGCAGCCGCCCCCATCGCCAGATCACCACTGCCCGCCAGGGCCCCCAACAAGGCTCCGGCCAGAGCAGCAATCAGCAAATGGTTGCTTTGCGCACTTTGGGTAATACCGCGAGCCACGTGACGTTGCGCTACGTGGGCAATTTCGTGAGCCAGCACCGAGGCCAATTCGGACTCGGACTGTGAAGCCGTGAACAGCCCGCTATGAATACCGATATAGCCACCGGGCAAGGCGAAGGCGTTGATGCTGCTATCACGCAGGGCAAATACCGTCACTGGCTGCGCCATGGCAGGACCGTACTGGGCCAGCTTGCGGCCCATATCCGTCAAATACTGATTGATATCCGGGTCCGAGACATAGTCGGGTGAACGCCTGCCCTGCTCCATGATGGCATTGCCCAAAGTCCGCTCCAAAGCCGGAGACAACTCGGCACCCGAAGCTGCTCCCATTGAAGGGATGCCCACAGGCTGCGCCTGCACAGGCAACACTGAACCGAAAGCCAGCGACAAAGCCAGACATAGAGAAAGCGCGGAACGGGCGGGTTTAAACTGCATGGATACTCCCGACAAAATCAATTGGCCCTGACCATCATAGCGCTTGTCCGCTTGCGAGATTCTGGCAAACGGTGACGCGCTGACAGGCGCATCAAGGTGCCCAAGGCATACAAAAGGCCAAACACTTCAACCAGACCGGCCAGCACCCACATAATCAGGCCACCCATGACCTGATCAGCCAGCGCATCCATACCCGGAATGGCACGACCGCATAAATCGAAAATCGGATAAAGGTCGTATTCAGTAAATGTGATGATGGCGCCCACAATCATCTGTGGCACCATCGTAATAACCGGCGAAAGTATACGCCCACCCACCGACAGCCGGGCCGGTGGTGAAGGCCGACGATCCAGAATCAGGTTCCAGTACATGATCCCGCTGATGACCACAGACCAGTTCATCAAACGGTACAAACGCCAGTCCAGCATGGAATAGAACTGCACCGTAGGCAGCATCCATATCAGGACCAGGAAAACAAACAGAAAGGCGACCAGTATCGGGTTGGTCAGGACAGCCTGGACACGTCGGCCACTGGGTCGGCGCAACCATTGGGCCAAAGCCCGACGCCAGCTCAGCGGTAGACCCGCACGCAAGGTTTGACCGGGATAGGCACCCATCAGGAACAAGGGGCCCAGATGATGCAAGATCAAATGCTGGGCCCGATGGATGAAGAACATGCGCTCGGCGTAATAGTCCAGGCGCGTGTGCAAGGAAAGATAGAGAAGAATCAGGCCAATCCAGAAGAAGGACTGGCGCAAAAGATTGGGGCGGTGTACTTGCCGCCCCCGGACGTACAAAGCGATGACCAGCAAGAAGGTCAAAAGCAAAACAGGAGAAAACTCCCAAGGTGTCAGCCAGTCGAGCAAGGACATAGCAGCGCCATCCGCAAATCCAGTTGCGGTTTAGTTTATAGCAATACGCTCCCGTCCTGCCCACTTCACATTCAGCACACCGGGATAATCCCGAATCAGTCGGGCGCGCTGCATCAGTTCTGCACGCAGCTCAGGCGGGCAAGTCAAGGTCACGCACGCGGTATCGTGCGTATCGGAATGGTCTACCTGAACATTGGCCACACGAATACCTGCGGTATTCAGGTCCGAGTAAATACGACGCCGGATCTGGGCCAGATCGCCACGAGGGCAGACAACCGTCAAACGGGAGACGGACAAAGGGGCACGAGCACGCAGGGCAGAAGCCTGGATGCCGGCACGGCGCAAAAAGAGATCAAAAATACGCATACATTCCCCCTATTGCACATAAAAGTTGCAACACATCAGGATTCGGAAAGCCAAAGGCTTTCTAGAGAATGAAATGGCGGGGAATTTAAGGCAGCAGAACAGCCGCCTGAGACACCACGCCCTGAAACTTCCAGGACGCGGCAAGCTGTGAAGGAATCAGCGGGCCTGAACGCGCCTGGACATAGATAGGTCGAACATAGATCGACTAGCACTGTCGCCGGGGTCGGGATTCACCACACAGCTCCTATAAAACCAAAGAACCCGTATTGTAACGTGCGCAAGGCAGCGCCACAAGGGCAGCCCTGTGAAAAACCTTTACTTTACAAGGCACTTGATGTGTTTAATACACAGACAAATCCAGCCAGCCCATGTAGCGATAAAAGGCCATGATGATATGTACCAGCCAGAACAGGCTGATGTTGGCAAAGGCAACCGTAGACACCACTGCCGTCAACACACTGGGCCAGCCATGCTGATTATGCTGATCGCTTTGCGGGTTGTAGAGGGCGTCAAACTTTTCGGGGCTACGCAGCGCCAGAATCACGGCCTCGATAATCCCGGCACTGACAGGCAAGATCAGCAAATTGGGAAATAACGAATCCAGCCCCTGCTGAAACACCAGCGTTCCCAGAATGGCCAGGCCAGTAAACACCAAAGGGACATACCAAAAGCGTCTGCCCAGATAGCGATGGTGCGCACCCACCATACCTAATAAAAGAGACAGCCACGCGGCGGTGACTTTATGGCGAAAAGGTTTGGTCTGTTCAAATGACAAAGTCTGCTGAGACATGCAGGGCATCCAATCCGGGCTTGTGCTGCCAGCCATTGCGCACAGCTGTCATTTGCTTAAAGCCAATTTGACAGCCACCTTCCCGTACAATACCTGAATTACTTCCTTGCCGTCATGAGGTCCCCCATGAATGCCACCGACTACGACATCGCCATTTGTGGCGCCGGTCCCGTAGGCGCATCTTTGGCGCTGATGCTGGCTGCCCAGCACCCAAGCCCGTCACGCATTGCCGTTCTGGGGAAAAACTTCGATCTGGCCAGCACCGAACATGCTCAGGGCGATCCACGCACGCTGGCCCTCAATCACGGCAGCCGTCGTCTGATTCTGAATCAGCTCAAAGCCTGGCCCGAGCGTGCCGCCCTGATGCGCACCGTGCATGTTTCCCAAAAAGGACGCCTGGGTCGCTGTCTGATTCAGGCCGACGAACTGGGCGTACCTGACCTGGGCGCCGTGGTTCATTACGATGATTTGCTCTGGACCTTGCACGCCCGGCTCCGGGACAGCGGCGTTACGCTACTGCCCGCTCAGCAAGCCCGCACCCACTCCGCCCCCAAACAGATTCTGGTCGACCACGATGCGGGTCAGGCCACAGCCTTGATTGCCGTACAGTGTGATGGCGTCCGCCCTACCGGCGTGCGACGCGATTATGGTCAACATGCCTTGTTGACGACGGTGCGCGCCAGCCAGCCTCAAACCGGCTGGGCCTACGAGCGCTTCACCGAGCACGGCCCCTTTGCAGCTCTGCCCCACCCTGACGCTCCCGATCTATATGCCATCGTCTGGTGCAATAGCCCGGAACGCAGCCAATCCTTGGCCGAGCTGCCTGTTCAAGAGTTCCAGGCCGCCATGCTGCAAGCCTTTGGAGAGCGCCTGGGACATCTGGAGCTGGTGTCCAAGCGTCACATCTTCCCGCTTGCCTTTCATGCTGGCCCCAGTCGCTTGTCCGAACGCCTGCTGGCAGTAGGCAATGCCGCCCAGACCTTGCACCCGGTTGCCGGTCAGGGTCTGAACCTGGGCTTGCGTGATGTCGCACAATTGTCACAGTGTCTGGCCGCCTGGCAAGCTGATTGCAGCCAGAACCCCGATCCCTTTTTGGCCCGCTATGCCCGTTTGCGTCGCCCAGATCGCTGGTTGACCGCTGCCATCACCGACACCTTGCCGCGTCTGTTCGCCACCAGGAATCCATTGATCCAGCATGCATGTGGTCTGGGACTGTTGGCCATGGACACCCTGCCCTTCGCCCGGCAGCCATTTGCCCGGCAGCTGCTGCAAGGAATGCGCGCCTAGGCCCACCTGCGTTACAGGCCCCGATGCGGGGCCTGCCCTTATTCTTCTTGTAAGTCCTTGCCCACGAACCCGTGTCGCAGGGTTAAAATCTTCCCCATGCGTATCGGCCCCTGGACCCTTCCTAACCCTATTTTCATCGCCCCCATGGCTGGAGTCACAGACAGACCTTACCGTCGTCTGTGCAAGACGCTGGGCGCCGGTTATGCCGTCTCGGAAATGGCCGCCAGCAACAAGCGCTTGTGGGACAGCGTGAAAACGTCACGACGTCTGAATCACGAGGGTGAAGCGGATCCGGTGGCTGTACAGATTGCCGGTTCCGACCCTGAAATGATGGCCGAAGCCGCTGTGTTCAATATCGGCAAAGGCGCTCGCATCATTGATATCAATATGGGTTGTCCGGCCAAAAAAGTCTGTAACGTGGCCTCGGGTTCCGCCCTCTTGCGTGACGAGCCACGCATCATTGAAATCCTTGAACACGTTGTCAAGGCATGTACTCCCTACCAGGTTCCGGTTACACTCAAGACCCGCACCGGCTGGGATGCGCAATCGCGCAATGCTGTTCGTATTGCCCGCTTGGCCGAGGATATCGGCATCGCCGCTTTGACTCTGCATGGCCGCACCCGCTGCGACTTCTACCAGGGCCACGCCGAATACGACACCATACGCGAAGTCAAAAACAGCCTCTCTATTCCGGTCATCGCCAATGGGGATATCGATAGTCCCGAAAAGGCAAAATTCGTACTAGAGTACACCGGAGCGGATGCCGTCATGATCGGTCGAGCCGCGCAAGGACGACCCTGGATTTTCCGGGAAATCCTGCATTACCTCGAACATGGCGAACATCGTGCAGCCCCCACCTTCGGCGAACTGCGCGATTGCATGATCGAACACCTGCAAGACCATTACGCTTTCTATGGGCAGCACACTGGAGTACGTACTGCCCGCAAGCATATAGGCTGGTATTTGTCGGATATGCCGGACTCCCGACACTGGCTGGACCAGATTAATCGTATCGAAAACTGTGCAGATCAATTAGAAGCCATTACTCACTGGTTTCAAGAATGCGACCTGGACCAGCCCTACCTGCAATAACAGACAGCTGTGTGGCTCTTTTGTATTTAAGTACTACGTATACCTTCAGAAAAAAATGTCAACGACCAACCCACTAGAACAGTCCGTACGTGAACGCCTCGAACGCTACTTCGCCGATCTGGGCGAATCCGAGCCACGCGATCTGTTGTCGATGGTCATCTCCTGCGTGGAACGGCCTGTCCTGCAAGTTGCCCTGGAGAAATCCGCGGGCAACCAATCCAAGGCCGCAGAAATGCTGGGCATCACGCGTAGTACTTTGCGCAAGAAGCTCAGTGCCCACAATCTGCAACCCTGATTCCTAACTCTCACGTCTCACCTTCCATGAAAATCCAGACAGCTCTTCTCTCTGTCTCCGACAAAACCGGTATTGTCGAATTTGCCCAAGCACTCGCCCAACGCGGAGTGCGGCTTTTATCCACTGGTGGCACCGCCAAGCTGCTGGCCCAAGCTGGCCTGACAGTTACCGAAGTGGCCCAGCACACCGGTTCGCCAGAAATTCTGGATGGCCGTGTCAAAACACTGCATCCAAAAATTCACGGTGGCCTGCTGGCCCGTCGCGACAGCGCCGAACACTTGAAGACTCTGGAAGAGCACGGCATTGACCGTATCGATCTGCTGGTCGTCAACCTCTACCCTTTCCGTGAAACCGTTGCCAAGCCGGGTTGCACCTTTGCCGATGCGGTAGAGAACATTGATATTGGTGGCCCCGCCATGTTACGCGCTGCTGCCAAGAACCACGGCACGCCTGAAGGCGGCGCCTGTGTGGTGATTGACCCTGTCGATTACGAACGCGTACTGGCTGATATGGATGGCCCTGCTGGTCACCCTTCTTACGGCCTGCGTCTGGAACTGGCCGCCAAGGTTTACGCCCACACCGCCGCTTACGACGGTGCTATTGCGGCTTACCTCACCAGCCTGGCTCAGGCCGAGCCTGCCCAGGACAGCGCCCCCGAAGTGAACACCTGGCCCAATGTGCTGACCATTCAGCTCAAACAGGAACAGACTCTGCGCTACGGCGAGAATCCGCACCAAAGCGCGGCTTTCTACACAGACGGCACCATTGGCGAAGGTCTGCTGGGTCGCTACAAGCAGCTGCAGGGCAAGGAACTGTCCTACAACAATATTGCTGACGCCGATGCCGCGTGGGAATGTGTACGCAGCTTTGACGCGGGCGCTTGCGTCATCGTCAAGCACGCCAATCCTTGCGGTGTAGCTCTGGGCGAAACCGCCGAGGAATCCTATCGCAAAGCGTTCCAAACTGACCCAACGTCGGCCTTTGGCGGCATTATTGCCTTCAACCGTGAAGTGGACGAAGCCGCTGCCCAGGCGATCAGCAGCCAGTTTGTAGAAGTGCTGCTGGCACCTTCCTACACGCAAGGTGCTCTGGACGTGTTTGCCGCGAAAAAGAACGTGCGCGTGCTGAGCATTCAGCCCGGTCAGGCTCACAACGCTTTCGACGTGAAACGTGTCGGCGGCGGCTGGTTGGTGCAAACGCCCGACACCTTCCGCGACAACACCGAAGCCTTCAAGGTCGTGACACAAGTACAGCCCACCGCCCAGCAAATGCAAGACATGCTGTTTGCCTGGAACGTGGCCAAGTACGTGAAATCGAACGCCATCGTGTTCTGCGGTCAAGGCATGACCCTGGGTGTAGGCGCTGGCCAGATGAGCCGTGTGGACTCTGCCCGCATCGCCTCCATCAAGGCTGAAAACGCTGGCTTGACCCTGCAGGGTTCGGCGGTTGCGTCCGACGCTTTCTTCCCCTTCCGTGATGGTCTGGATGTAGTTGCCGAAGCAGGCGCCACCTGCGTGATTCAACCCGGCGGCAGCGTGCGTGATGACGAAGTCATTGCCGCCGCCAACGAGCGTGGTATTGCCATGGTCTTGACCGGCACACGCCACTTCCGTCACTAATATGCGAATCCTGGGCATAGACCCTGGCTTGCGTCGCACTGGTTTCGGAGTGATCGACGCCCAGGGGCCCAGCTTGCGCTATGTGGCCAGCGGGACCATCGTGGTCCCGCCTGATCTGCCTCTTGCAGAGCGGCTAAAGCTGATTCTGACTCACATCACCGAGGTGATTGAGCAAAGCAAGCCCGATACCTCTGCCATCGAAAAAGTCTTTGTAAACAGCAACCCTGCCTCTACCCTTTTGCTGGGGCAGGCACGGGGCGCCGCTTTGTGTGCGTTGGCCGTAGGCGGCCTGGATGTACATGAATACACAGCGTTGCAGATCAAGAAAACCGTCACCGGCAGCGGCCATGCTGCCAAAGAACAAATCCAGCTGATGGTCCAGCGGCTCTTGCAGCTGAACGGCCTGCCCGCACCGGACTCGGCCGACGCTCTGGCCTGCGCCATCAGTCATGCTCATCACAGCAGTGTGGTGGGCGGCCTGCAAAAAAGCGGAGCCATCACCACCGGGCCGCGCCGTCGCATTCGCGCTGGCCGGATCTTGGGTTAACTCTCCAGAAGGAATGTCATGATAGGTCGCATCCGGGGTACCTTGATCGAAAAACAGCCGCCTACCATCTGTGTGGATGTGGGGGGGGTCGGTTATGAAATCGATGTCCCCATGAGTACGCTCTACCAAATGCCAGAGCTGGGCGCACAGGTCAATCTGTTCACCCATCTGGCTATTCGTGAAGATGCTCACGTGCTGTTTGGCTTTTCCAGCCTGAACGAGCGCAGCACCTTCAAGGCACTGATCAAAGTCACGGGCATTGGTGCCCGCACCGCCCTGTCCTTGCTCTCGGGCATGAGTGCAGAAGAACTGGCCGATGCTATTACGCGCCAGGAAACGTCCCGTCTGGTCAAGATTCCCGGCATAGGCAAGAAAACAGCCGAGCGTCTTTTACTGGAACTGCGTGGCAAGCTGGGCGCAGACCTGGGCAGCAGCGGTACAGTCAGCGCCGTTCCCAATAGCCGTGATGATGTGCTGCACGCGTTGGAAGCATTGGGCTACTCCAACAAGGAAGCCAGTGTTGCTGTCAAAGCCTTGCCGGATGATATTGATGTGTCAGAAGGGATCAAACAGGCGTTGAAATCGCTGTCACGCGCTTGATACCAAGCTGCGATGTATAAGAAGCCGGGTCGCTCAGATGAACGACCCGGCTTTTTTCTGTTCGCGCAACCGCGCGGTGGCTGAGCTTCTTATTGATGCAATGATTTGCCGACTTACTGGTTTGCTCGTTTGCTCGTTTGCTCGTTTGCTCGTTTGCTCGTTTGCTCGTTTGCCAATCCAGTTTGACCTGCGCTTTGGAACATAGGCAAGATAAATGCCTATGTTTACGAACTACTCAATTCATCAAGCAAGCAGACGCCCCAAGGCGGATACATCCACATTCCCACCACTGATCAGTACGCCAACCTTGCGGCCTTGCAAATCACCCTGACGCATTACCGCCGCGGCACCCAAGCAACCTGTAGGCTCCACAACCATCTTCATGCGTTCTGCAAAGAAACGCATGGCCTGAACCAGCTCGGTATCAGGCACCGTCAAAATATCTGTAATCATGCTGCGAATCAGCTCAAACGTCATGGGTGCCAAAGCTTGGGTCAGCGCCCCATCAGCAATCGATGCAGGCGGAGCAATCTTGACGATCTCCCCACTACGCAGGGACTGCTGGGCATCATCCCCAGCCTGCGGCTCAACACCAAAGACTTCACAAGCCGGTGCCATAGCCTTGGCGGCCAGCAAGCAGCCCGACAGCAAGCCACCGCCCCCTAATGGAACATAGAACTGCTGCAAGTCCGGCACTTCCTGAAACAGCTCCAGTGCCGCCGTCCCCTGCCCCGCGATCACATCAGGATGCGCAAAGGGAGGAATCAAGGTCAGCCCTTCACGCTCGACCAGCTCTTGGGCAATTTGGGCACGATCTTGGGTCAAGCGATCGTACTCGATCACTTTGGCACCGTAGCCACGCGTTGCCGCCAATTTGGCAGCCGGAGCATCCGAATTCATGATGATGGTGGCCGGTATCCCCAAGAGCTTGGCCGACAGGGCCACAGCTTGCGCATGGTTGCCCGAGGAAAAAGCGACGACCCCTGCTTTTTTCTGCTGCTCGTTCAACTGCGCCAGCGCATTGAACCCACCGCGAAACTTGAAAGCACCAATACGCTGAAAGTTCTCGCACTTGAAGTAGACTTCGCCATTCAGGCGCTCGTTCAAGGTTGCGGAAGTCAAGACCGGTGTGCGGTGTGCCACAGGCGCCAAGCGTTCAGCGGCGGCTACAACATCAGCAAAATCAGGTAATTCCAGGGACATGGCTAAAATCTCGATTAAAAACTCCAACCCACATTATGCGCGATGCCATGCGAAGCAGCCTAGCGCTGGCCGGACAAATCCAGCCTGGCTGCTACGGATGACCGATTTGCCCACGCATTCCATGCACACTGCCATGTGCCCTGATACTCAGGCGGTGGGTGCTTGGTGTACCATACTGTATATTCAATCAGCGTAGTCATCATGGCCATACATTCCGATTCGCTCTCCAGCCTGCCTTCTGAACAGCGCATCATTACGCCCAAACCCTTGTCACCCAACGAAGAGTCCATCGAACGCGCCTTGCGACCCAAGATGCTGGAGGACTATGTCGGGCAAGCTCGGGCGCGCGAACAGCTGGAAATCTTTATTGCGGCTGCTCGCCAACGCCAGGAAGCGCTGGACCACGTCTTGCTGTTTGGCCCTCCCGGTTTGGGTAAAACCACGCTGGCCCACATCATTGCCCATGAAATGGGCGTGAACCTGCGCCAGACTTCCGGCCCCGTGCTGGAGCGCCCCGGTGATCTGGCCGCCTTGCTGACAAACCTGGAACCTAACGACGTCCTGTTTATTGACGAGATCCATCGCCTGTCTCCCGTCGTCGAAGAAATTCTGTATCCGGCACTGGAAGACTTTCAAATTGACATCCTGATTGGCGAAGGCCCGGCAGCACGCAGCGTCAAACTGGATTTGCAGCCCTTCACCCTGGTCGGTGCCACGACTCGTGCCGGCATGTTGACCAACCCCTTGCGTGACCGTTTTGGCATTGTGTCCCGTCTGGAGTTTTATGACGTCAAAGATCTGACGCATATCGTGGCGCGCAGTGCCGGGCTACTGAATGTCAGCACGACGGATGAAGGCACCTACGAAATTGCCCGCCGCTCGCGTGGCACCCCGCGTATTGCCAACCGACTTCTGCGCCGAGTACGCGATTACGCCGAAGTCAAAACCGGCGGCATCATCCATACCGAATGCGCACAGGCCGCCCTGTCCATGCTGGAAGTGGATCCACAAGGCCTGGATTTGATGGACAGAAAATTACTGGAGGCCATCGTGCATAAATTCGACGGTGGCCCGGTTGGGGTAGACAGCCTGGCGGCTGCCATTGGTGAAGAACGCGACACGATCGAAGATGTAATCGAACCCTATCTGATCCAGCATGGTTTTTTGCAACGCACCCCAAGAGGCCGCATTGCTACCCTGAACACCTGGCGTCACCTGGGGCTCACGCCGCCACGCAACACGCAGGGTCAGGATCTGTTCGACGCAGAATAAGCGCTTAGCCCCGGCGAGCCCAGGGGCGGAACACCAACAGCAAGGTAATCGCAATCGACACGGCGGCAGCCAGCAGCAAGGCTGTCAGCCAGTGTAAATGCGTGAAGGTCAACGCCAGCGTGGTGCAAAACCCCGCCAGACTGCCTGTTCCCCACAAGGCCGAACGCAACGTCGCGACCAAGCTGGCTGCCCCCAAGGTTTGGTGAATGGTCACGGCGACCACGGTATAGCCAATGGGGAAAGCCATGATCAGCCCCGACAAGCTCGGCCCCAGCAAAGAGCTGCTGGTGGTCACGATAGCAACCAGAAGTCCTGCCAAGGCCCCTCTGAATATCAGCAAGCCCCAACCCGCTTTTGCTTTGCTGGTCCCTTTCATGCCGGCCAGACGACGCGACACGCGCAAACTGAACGCAGTCACAGCAATAAACAGAGCCAGCCCCAACACAGGTTGCACAGGCATGAAGGACAAGAGCAAGGCGGCCACCGCCCAACCAGCGACCGCACACAATAAGGTGCGCCAAGGCGACAAGGTGGGAGCACAAAGAATGATGAGCAGCAAAAACAGCTGAGTCGCACTAAGCGAATACACGGCATAGGTTGCCGCCTGCTGCACATAATCGGCGGGGAACTGCTGGGACAGAAAATAGAAGCCGGGGCCCAACACCATGGGCAAACCCGCCAGAGCACCACCAATCAATGGGCCAAATGCGCCCACTGACCACGACACCAGAACAACAACCAAAGCGGTGGCGGCCATGCGGACTGCCAAAGCAGACCACGCCACATCAAGAAAAGCAGTTTCCACGACGGTATCTCGCGGTGAAACTAGGTATCCAGAGCAGCCTGACTCAGCGCTAGTAAAGACGCTGGAGCCAGGCGGCTTCTGTCATCCTTAGCTCACCGCACTCCAGTCCAGGGCTTGACCGGCAGCCAGAGGAATCAATGGCTCACCGGCCATCTCCACAGACTCGGGGATCGTGAACTGGCTGCGCTGCAAGGTCATTGTTCCTTCATTGACGGGCAGACCGTAGAAAGCAGGGCCATTCAAGCTGGCAAAGGCTTCCAGGCGATCCAGACGGCCAGCCTTGTCAAAAGCCGATGCGTACAGCTCCATCGCGTGCAGTGCGGTATAACAGCCCGCACAGCCACAACTTTGTTCTTTGCGGCTACGCGAGTGTGGTGCACTGTCTGTACCCAGGAAGAAACGATTACTGTCGCTGGTGGCAGCATCAACCAGCGCCTGGCGATGCTTCTCGCGCTTCAAGACAGGCAAACAGTACCAGTGTGGCTGCAAACCGCCTTGGAACAAAGCATTACGGTTATAGAGCAAGTGATGGGCGGTGATGGTTGCGGCAACCGGGCCTTCCGCCTGGCTCACATAGGCAGCGCCCTCTGCCGTGGTCAGGTGCTCAAACACCACTTTCAGTTCGGGGAAGGCCTTGCGCATGGGGATCATCACACGCTCGATGAATACGGCTTCCCGGTCGAACAAGTCGATGCTGGGGTCTGTGACCTCTCCGTGCATCAGCAAAGGCATACCCGATTCCTGCATCTGGGCCAGCACCTTGGAACAGTTCTTCAACAAATCTGTCACGCCCGCGTCGGAGTTGGTGGTGGCACCGGCAGGATACAGCTTGACGCCATGCACAACTCCGCTTTCCTTGGCGCGGACAATTTCCTCTGGCTGAGTATTGTCGGTCAGGTACAAGGTCATCAAAGGCTCAAACTTGCCAACGTACTCAGTTTTGGCCAAAGCGGTCAGGATACGCTCGCGGTAGGCCAAAGCCTGTGCCGTTGCGGTAACGGGCGGCGTCAGGTTGGGCATGACGATAGCCCGGTCAAATTGTGCCGCGGTATGGCCCAAGACCGATTCCAACACAGCGCCATCGCGCAGGTGCAAATGCCAATCATCAGGACGACGAATGACCAGGGTATCCACAGTAGGGCTCATATCTTTACTCAATATCAAACAAAGGCCCGTGCTTTGAACCGTCAATAAAGCAACAGGTGCCACAATTGCCTTTCAGCAGGCCGAATCCATCATTATGCTACAGCTACCTGTGCTGCGCATGATTGGCACAGGAATCCCGAACCCAAATCCATAGTGCGTTGCAGCAGCCTGTAAACACTGGAAAATCTGCTTACAGACCCGCAAAGCTCTTGCTCACAAAGGACTTGGACGTATCGGGAGTATCACGGTATGCTGACAGACAAGTCGTGCCCTAGCGCATAACCCGCCCCTTCAACTCGTTTCTCAGGAGTTCCGTTCATGGCCAGCACTGAAAAAAAGCCTGCTACCCGCAAACCCAATGCAGCCTTCATGAAACCACTCACTCCTAGCCCAACACTGGCTGCGGTGATTGGCTCTGGCGCGCTGCCGCGTACTGAAGTTACGAAGAAAATCTGGGAATACATCAAGAAACACGATCTCCAGGATCCCAAGAACCGTCGCAACATCAATGCCGACGCCAAGCTGCGCCCCTTGTTCGGCAAGGACCAGGTCTCCATGTTTGAACTGACCAAGCTGGTCAGCGCTCACCTGAAATAAGCACGGGGTGCCCAGGCACCTCTGGCAATATCGGGCCGCGCCGCTGAGCTTTCAGCCGCGGCCCTTTTTTCATTTGGCGGCATCAAGTCCGCTGCTTTCTCGTCTTCATGTCGATTTCAGTCTCTACCCCACCCGCTCAACCCCCACGCGCCTTGTGCTGGCTACGCCGTGATCTACGTTTGCACGATCATGCTGCCTTGCACCATGCCTTGAAAAGTGGTTTGCCTGTAGCCTGTGTGTTTGTCTTTGACAGCACCATCCTGCAATCCTTACCCGCCAATGATGTCCGACTGGCTTTTATCTACGACAGCCTGCTACAGGTTCAGGAGCAGCTGCGTCAAAATGGCAGTGATCTGATCACGGTTTATGGGGACCCTGTACAGAAAATTCCAGAATTGGCGATCAGCCTGAATGCAAAAACCGTCTATACAAACGAGGACTACGAGCCTGCGGCCATCACGCGGGATCGGGCTGTCAGCCATGCTCTATCCTCACAAGGCATGGAACTGCAGCTATTCAAGGACCAGGTGATCTTTGCGCAGGATGAAATCCTGACCCAACAGAAGCAGCCCTACACGGTTTTTACGCCCTACAAGCGCAATTGGCTGGCGCGTATCCAATCTGAACATGTGCAAGCATATGACTGCTCGCAAGGCCAATGGGCCGCGCTGCCCGAGCAAGCCTTGCCTGGCTTGGAGCAATTGGGCTTTCAAGACGAGTCTCGCGCAAAACTGCTGAACCCCGCCGGTTGGCAAGGCGCCCAAACCTTGCTGGAAGAATTCGAACCCAGAATCCACGCTTACCAGGAGCGCCGAGACTTTCCCGCCAAACGAGGGGTATCCTATCTGGCCCCCCATCTACGCTTTGGAACCCTCTCGATCCGCCAGGCGGTATCTTTAGCTTGGCCCAGCGACTCCGAGGGCGCAGCAACATGGCTGAGCGAATTGATCTGGCGAGAGTTCTATCAGCAGTTCCTGTGGCACCACCCTGAAACGGCCTCAGAGAGCTTCAAGCCCGCCTACAAGGATCTGCCCTTCCCTAATCGCGAAGACTGGTTCCAGGCCTGGAAAGAAGGCCAGACCGGCTACCCGATTGTGGATGCCGCCATGCGTCAATTGAACCAGTCAGGCTATATGCACAACCGGCTCCGTATGATCAGCGCTTCCTTTCTGGTGAAAGACTTGCTGATAGACTGGCGTTGGGGTGAACAATATTTCGCTCAGAAGCTGCTTGATTACGATATGGCTTCCAATGTGGGAGGCTGGCAATGGGCCGCTTCTACCGGATGTGATGCGCAGCCTTACTTTCGCATCTTTAATCCCATCACCCAATCGCGTAAATTTGATCCAGAGGGGCAATTCATACGACGCTATGCCCCTGAGCTGGCGTCCCTGGACAAGCAGGCCGTGCATGCCCCCTGGCAGGCCAAGCAGCTTCCTATCGAATTCAGGCTGGGACAGGATTACCCGGCCCCCATCGTGGATCACGGCACACAACGGCATCTTGCTTTGGCGCTATTCAAGCAAGCAGGAGAGCAAGAGCAAACGGATTGAAATACCTTAAGGATATTTATGTCAGACAGCTCCCGACCACCACCTCCAGCCAGTACCCCGGTATTACTGCAAAATCTGCAAACCGCTCATCCTCAAGCACAAGTGGCTATCCTTGATTTCGGCTCCGATCACGCCGAAATAAGCATGGCTCATAAAGGCGTCCCTGTTCATACCGAGCACTTCCCGGAACTTAGTGGGGTCCAGCTCTTGGCAAGCTGTTTTGCAGACTCCAGCTCGCGCGCAGCGCAGTTGGAACATGCTATCGAGGTCGTGGAAGACGCGATCATGCCAGCCAGCCTGGATCTGCGTCAGTTCATGGTGTTTGCCGCTGGGGAGTTTGCTGAAGAGCTTGGCCTCTGGCTCACAGAAGCCCAAGGCAGCGAGCAGCACACTCTTAATCGGGACATGATTGACGACCTGTTCACCCTGTATGCAGCAGCCAGCCAAGGAGCGGTCAGCCTGAAAATGATCAACGCGGGCTCTTTGGAAAATATCCATCAGCTGGTCAATAATCAAAACCTGGGTATTTACCTCTTGCTGCTGCGTGAGTGCCTGCATCATATGCATGTCGAACAGATTCACCTGCTGGCCCCTTAAAGTCTTCCTCAACAGGGATAAGCGAAACGCACCGACCAAGGGCCTGAACCGGGGTGTATAGCCAAGCAGATGCTGGCCAAATCTGAGCAAGCCCAAGCAAAGCAACATCAAATAAAAAAAGGTGCTCATCTGAGCACCTTTTAAATATTTCTTTCTGGGCTACGCCAGAACACTACTGAAATGGGATCGCGTTAGTAGTCGTGGCCCAGAGCCTGACCACCTGCCAAAGCCAACCAGCCTTTAATCAGACGGTGGATGATCCATACCATGGCTACCAGAGCGGTTACCCAACCAATAAAGATGGTCGTCAGCAAAGCGCTCAACACCACCCACAACAGTCCCCACCAGAAAGTCTTGATGACCCAATCCAGATGGCTGGCATAAATAGTGCCCGATGCATCACCGCGTTTGACGTAAGCCAGAATCACAGCTGCTACAGCTGCAGCACCGAAGATACCTGCACTGATCATAGCCAAAGAAAACAAGCCATAGCAGATGTGCGTAATCTTGCGCAGCGACAAGCCTGGTTCAAGCTCGGGGCTAATGGGCTGATTCATTCGGTTCTCCTGAAACAAGCATTAACAATAACTATACCGAACTATTTTACCCATACTTTGAGCATTAACCGTATGACAGTGGCAGAGCTACCACCATCCAGGCAGAAGAAGCGGCGTGTGAAACGCCGCTTCTATGATCCAGTCACGTTCTATGCAGTTACTGAAGCAATAAACGTTATGCGCGCCGGTCATAGAGCAGGCACCGCGCATGCCGATTAGCGTCACTACCCATGGCAATCAGCAGCATAAAAAAAGCAGCAGCAGCAGCAGCAGCAGCAGCAGCAGCAGCAGCAGAAGAAGAAGAAGAAGAAGAAGAAGAGGTGGTCTGTCGCCGCGTCTCAACAACAAACCGTCAGTACAGCAAGAGTAGAACGACCGACCAGCCTACAGGTAAGCAGCGACGGATTGAACGTCAATCCTAGGGTGCAGGGACAGAATGTCATGACCAACCTACTAGGCTTAGGCCAATCGGCGTCGGTAAGAACACGGAATATAAACAGCCCGGAACGGGCCAGGAGGGGTGGCGGT